>NZ_OZ247584.1:3132500-4437737 GCF_965233845.1 Flagellimonas sp. | reverse complement strand
TGAGTTCATTTTGCATCGCGGCAAGAAAATTATCAAGGATGGAGATGACAAAAGTTATAAGGAAACCGAATTCAAAAAAGAGTTCAAGGCCTATTGGGATTTGAAATACTCTGATAAAGATGAGATTTTTTCAATTGGCCTACATTCCATATCAGATCATACAAAGGAAATAAAGGCGGTTGCCTTTCAAGGCAAATCACTGGCGCAGTACCACTACTATCTCTATACGGATGAAGAAGACCTAAAGAAGATTGAGGCGTATGCCCAAGCAAAAAAATGCAACACTATCGAGATGGCAGTACTTGAAATTGAGTTTGCCAAAGCAGTACCTCCATTTCAGATGACTTACGAGGAGTCTTTGGACCACATAAGAAACAATCAAGAAAAATATCGGACATTCAAGCAGTTGTGCAAAACCAAATCGCTAGGTGAAATATTAGTGGTTTTTCGAAATCGTGGAGTGGACAGCGTTGAGTTATATGGATGGAATTACGAACAATTGCCGATCTTACCGAGAAAAATAAGTGGCATGCGGAGAAGGCCCTCCAATTTTGAAATCCTATCGGCACCAGGTTTGGGAAAATCAAAACTTGTTCGACGTTTAACGTTTGATAACCTAAGCATGGAACGTCTATCCATAAGGACCTCCGGCATTGTTGAAGAAGAATCGAGCGTTCTCTGTACAGGTCTGGGAAGCGTAGGTTCCAATCTCATCTATTTTCTAAAAAATCTACCGGTCAATAAATTTGGCCTCATAGACCCACAAAAATTGGGTGCTGAAAACATTAAAAGAAACCTATTAGGATTCAGCGGAGTGAATGAATTCAAGGTAGACGTACTGGCCAGTTTCCTATTGGATCATAACCCAATGAACGAAGTTCAAAAACGTCGGGAACACGTGGCCTCTGTGATTCAGATTCAACCTGATTTCATCAACTCCTTTGATATCCATATTGTAGCTGTGGGAAAAACCATGGTGGAGGAATATATATTGACAGCATTGGAATCTGGCATATTGACCAAGCCAACAGTTCTACTATGGGTAGAACCTTATTTGGCTTCCGGCCAGGTATTGTTGATAAATCCCGCAGATGCCAAAGCCGCAAGGGATTTGGTCCGTGATTTCAAATATTCCGTGATTTCGAGTGAGGATACTTCTATGAATGCAGTTTATTTGGTCGAAGGAAGCTGCCAGTCCGGGTACTTTCCCTATTCATCCACTTACCTAATTCAATTTTTGGCAGCAGTGTTTCCATTTATAAAAGAAGCGGTTCTTAGGGGCATTGATAAATCGGAGGTGTATACATGGGTAGGAGACAAGGATTTTGTGTTAAGTAGGGGCTTGGTGCTCTCCGATTTTGGTAAGGCGCAATTGCCTTTTGCATTAATCAAAAATGATATACTATGACCATATGCCTTGGGGATACTAACCTTAAAATATTGCCGATATCTTTCCATAAGATGCAAGCTTACATTCAGGACAACGATTCCAAGGAGGAAGCTGGGGGTATTATGTTGGGATACTGCATGGATGAGAACAATTTTAGTATTATTGATGTCACTATGCCCAACAAAGAAGATAAGCGGAGTAGGTATGGTTTTTGGCGCGCCAGTGTGCTGCACCAACGCTTTTTGAATAGGCTCTTTAAAAAGAGTAAAGGAAAAAGCATCTATTTAGGGGAATGGCATACCCATCCAGAAGATATTCCAACCCCATCCTGTTTGGACCGGAAATCCATTGTTGACCAAATACGAAAGAGTAAGTTGAATTCAGATAGGATATTTTCCCTTATCATGGGACGCAAGGGGCTGCATTTGAGTTTGGTCAAAAAAGAGGGTGTTGTTTTTGAAAGACAGCTAAAATTTGAAGAGCTATCAAGCTCTTTGGACTAAATTAACCTGAATATTTCTTCAAATACCCATGCGACTCAATTCATCTTAATAAATATCAGTTAAGGAAATAAGAATAATAAGGGACTCTTAGAAAGAAATTTTAGGCTAAGAAAGGAGCTCTTTTTTTAAAGGAATTGACTACTATCATATGATGAATCATTGATAATATTCATCAATTTTGAGTTTTTTCAATTTTCTCTCTATTCAAAATTGTCTTCAAAACTGCCATATCCTCACTCACTTGTCGATCAATACTCTTGGCATAATGTTGCGTTGTTCTTAGGTTTTTATATCCTAGCATTGCCCTATTATCTCAATGGACTCCATTGGAAAGCGCTACAATAGTGGGAAAAGTGTGCCTGGCCAAATGAGTGATCAGATTCTTTTTGATGCCACAAAGGTTAGCGATTTCCTCAAGATAGGCATTGGACTTCTGGTTGCTCAAAACAGGCAACACACTATCACCATTGACACTTTTGGAGTGGTTAGAATTGCTTTCAAGGACCTGCGAATTGTCTAAGCTCTATCCTTAAACTTATTCCTTACCATTCTACCCATTTTTTGGCAAAGGTTTAAATGTAGTTTCTCAAAGGTTGTCTCATCTATTTCTATGATTTCAGACCATTCATTGTAACCGGAAAGGTTTTTGACTTTACCATCTACTACTTTGAAGACCATGAAATCTAAGTTTTCTGACTCCATCAATGTTTCCATCGAAACTTGGAAAAGGTCTTTAGCTTCCATATTGGAACAAAACACATACTTTATAAAATCATCCGATGGCTGAAATGGCATAGCTCTATTTATATGTCATTATATGGCTAAAAACTAACAACAAATGTAATAAAATTTCACGCTATATATGACGTAATATGTGTCCGTCGTTTTCTGCAACTTTCCGCCCATGCAGAAAGCCAATTATATAGAGGAGAGGAAAGCTATCGCTGACCGTATCAAAGAACTTAGAATCAAAAGTGGTTATACCAGTTATGAAGCTTTTGCGGTTGAGAATGGTCTTCCACGCAAGAACTATTGGCGTATGGAGACAGGCGAGAACTTTACCATCAATACCCTTATTAGGATTCTCAAAATTCATGACATTAGCCTTGAGGATTTTTTTAAAGGCATCAAATGAGTTCCTTATTTCTCAAAAGCCTTTTTAATTCTTTATATCTTCCCATCTTGAATGAAATCCCCAAATGAGATAATGACCATTAATTGGAAACGCCGGACATAGTATACTACTTCAATTGTAAAGGGGAGGATGTTTTTACACGTTCCAGAATTTAACCCATTCTAATGATATACATAGAGTAATTGTCTTTGGTATCGTCTTTGGCATTTTCCATGATTTCCGATTTGATTTCCTGCACGGATGCTTTGCCTCTGAACCATAAAGAAATCCTTTCTTCATCAAGGTGCTCCAAAATGCCATCGGTACAAAGAAAGAAAAAATCATCTTTCTTGATATCCGTAATAACATGTTGGTCAACTCTTGTTGAATTTACTCCGTTTACCGCTCTAGTAATAATATTCCGTTTGGGATGTGTTTGTGCCTCTTCTTCGGTAATTTCCCCCATATCCACCATTCCCTGTACCACAGAGTGGTCTTTGGTTTGAAAAAGGATCTCTCCATCCCGTATGTGGTATACCCTACTATCTCCGACCCAACCGACCAATGCCTTTTCTTCTGCATCTGAAATCAGTAAAAAAGTAAAGGTAGTGGCCATGCCCTTCGCTTCGGGATGGGTTTCGAGATATGTGCCCAAATTTTGTTCGACACTTTGTAGGGCCAAAGGTAAATATGTTTCATCTTCAATATACTCCACTGGATTTTCAGAGAGATACTTGGAAAATCCTTGACAGGCCAAACAAGAGGCCACTTCGCCCTTGGCCTGCCCTCCAACACCGTCGCATACCATGAACAAGCGGGAATCCTCTGTTGGTGTTCCAGGGTATATGGCATCCTCGTTTGACTCCCTTAGGCCTATTTCATTACAATACACTGGTAGGTGGATCTTCATTTTCTTCAATACCGTTTAGCGATAACATCACAAGCATTTTTATACCCCTTCTCACAGGATTTTTGGTACCAAGTTTTTGCCAAATAGGTGTTTTTGACCGTTCCAATGCCACTTTGGTAACAAGAGGCCAGATTGTACATGCCAACCCTGTCCCCGTTTGTTGCGGACTTTTTATATAGTTCAAAGGCCTTGTCCAAGTTTTTCGGACCTCCCAGACCCCTGTCGTGCATATAGCCGAGATAACTTTGGGCACTGGCATGATCTCGGTCAGCCGCTATTTGGAACCATTTTCTGGCCGCATAGTAATATTTTCCATTGTAATACATCACGGCCACTCTATATTGGCTGTGCAGGTCCCCTTGTTCTGCTGCTTTCAAATACCATTGTGTGGCCTTTGCTTTTTTGTCCTTGCCCAACTTAAGGTCGTAATAAAGATCGCCCAATTTTTTTTGTGCCTGGAGATGCCCTTTGGTCGCTGCCTTGAGATACTTTCTTTCGGCTTCAAGATAATCTACCGGTCCAGCTGCCCCGGTTTCCGCCATGTAGCCCAACATATAGTCCGCAGTACTCATTTCCTGGGTCGCTGCCCGGAGAAAAAATTCCTTGGCCTTGATGAGATCTTTCTTTTTTCCTTTCCCGTCATAATGCAACCTTCCCAGAGCGTACAAGGCGGAACTTTGATTTTGCTTTGCTGCAAGCTCATAGTATACTATCGCTTCCGATACGTTCGGGGCCCCATCCGCTTCCCCGTACTCAAGGATCTTACCGGTCATGTACTGGGAATGTGCATACCCTTTATCAGCGGCCCGTTGGTACCAATCTCTGGCAAGTTTCACATCCTTTTCCACCCCCCGTCCATCATAGAACAAAAGACCCATATTGTGCATACCGAAGGTGTTTCCTTTATCAGCGGCCAATTGGAACCAGTTTTTGGCCTCTAGGTAGTTCTTCTCATTGAAATATAAAGTGCCCAATTCATTTTGAGCCCCCAAATGTCCTTTATCGGCAGCTTTGGTCAACCACTGAACCGACTTTATACGATCTTTTTTGGCCAATACACCATTTTTATAGAATATACCTAAGTTGAACTGGGACAGGAGGTCACCGTTCTCGGCAGCAATTGTATATTGTTCCAGGGCCTTAACGGTATCCCTGGGGACGTATTGACCGAACCTGTACATGTTGGCCATGCCCCGATATCCCGAATACCTTCCGATGGACGTGCATTTCTCATATCCTTCAAATGCTTCCTTATAGTTCTTTTCTGACACATTGAGGATCGCCAGGTTTTCGATGGCCGCTGGGTGGCCTTTGCTAGAGGCTTTTTCATAGTACAGTTTTGCCTTGCTTGCGTCCTTTTCCATTACATAGCCGAAATAGTGCATCAATCCCCTTAGGTTGTTTGCCTCTGGGTTGCCGTCATCACTCAAGGCCACAATGCTGCTCTTTGCCTTTTCATAGAATTTCTTGGCCTGGACCGTGTCCCTGTCCACACCAAGATTGTTTTGATAGGCCCATCCATGGTTAAAGTTTGCCAGGTCATATCCATCATCAATGGCCCTATCGGCATATTCAAACCCTTTTTCATAATCAACGTCGGTTCCATAACCATTTTGGTTGAACCTTGACAGAAAATAAAAGGCCTCCCCAGACCCATAGTCTGATGCCTTTTCATAGGCTTCATAGGCTTCTTTGAATTTTCCTTCTTTGTATAGGTTCCAGCCGTCTGCCAACAACTCATTTATCTTGGTGGAGCGATAAAAGGCATATCCCCCATACCCGGCACCCAAGATTAAGACAGTGGCCAACAAAACGGGCCAGACTTTTTTCTTTTTTTTGGGTTTGGCTTTCGGTGTGGAAAATTGTGTTTCATTTCCTCCCAAGAACACGGTGCCACTTTCATTGCTCTCTCCATTAATATCCCGGATGAAGTCGGATACGGAAGCATATCGGTCCGAAGCATTTTTCTGCAAACAAGTCTTTATGCAATTCTTAAATCTTTCGGGTACCTCGGAATAATCGGGATCTTCTCCAACGATACCATCCCGAATGAGTTCAAAATCCTTCTTGTCATGCCCAAAAGGTAACTTTCCGGTCAATATTTTGTAGAACATAATGCCAAGTGCCCAAATATCGGTACGTTCGCTTATATCCCCATTCAGCCCGAATTTCTTTTTAAAGAATTGCTCAGGAGCCATGTAGTGAGGTGTTCCCACACCTTCGGTCATGGATTGTTGTATGGTTTTATCGGACAGTATATCCTGACTTATCCCAAAATCGGTCACCTTTGAAACCTTGTTCCCCTTTCGGTCTTTGGAAAACAATACGTTCCCAGGTTTTAAATCTCTGTGGATAATGCCCTGTTTGTGCAGATAATCCACTGCTTGGGCCACTTCCACAATGGTGTTCTTTCCTTCATCTAAAGAAAGCTTTCGATGGATGGCTTGACCCAAGGTTCCTTCCCCGGCATACTCCATGATCAACACAGGATAGCTGACATTTCTGCCCATGGCATCGGTATGGGTGATGTATTCCAGACCATAATAGGTGATAAGATGGGTATGTGACAGCCCATCTATTTTGGAAAACTCCTGTTCCAAACTGTATTTTTTCTGTCCGGTGCTCCCAGACGTACCTCTTGAAACAGCTTCTTTGTAAATTTTAAGGGCCA
Source organism: Flagellimonas sp. (assembly GCF_965233845.1). GTDB lineage: Bacteria > Bacteroidota > Bacteroidia > Flavobacteriales > Flavobacteriaceae > Flagellimonas. The sequence continues at coordinate 4,431,149 of NZ_OZ247584.1, read as the reverse complement.
CATACCTTCCTTCGGCATTGAGGTCCTTGGCCCTGAATACTTCGGCAAATCCACCTTCAGCTATGAGGTCTTTTTCTGGATCCCACTGGTAATGTGATAGTGTCATGATGGTCGGCGTAGTTGAATTTGGTTACTGTTTGGTGTTGATTTTAATTAACTGACCTGTTGTATATGGGTCACCATTTTGCATGCGTTGGCATGTCCCTGATCGCAGGCCTTTTTGTACCACGCTTCAGCCTTGGCCATATCCTTTGAAACATCCTCTCCGTTATAATAAAGGCTTCCAAGGGTTACATTGGCATCCACATATCCCAATTTGGAGGCCTTTTTCAGCAATTCCATGGCCTTGTCCACATTCTTCTCGGTACCCTGGGCCGAGAGATGCATGACTCCAAGGTTGAACACGGCCGGACCATATTCCTTTTTGGCCGATTTTTCAAAATAGCGCATGGCCTTGGGATAATTCACCGGAGTGTTCTTACCAAAGTAATATTTACATCCTTGGGCAAAAAGGGCTTCTTTATTCTTTGGGAAGAACCAAATTATGGCCAGAACGGCAAGCAGTATCCATAGGGCATATCCCCATAGCCATTCGGTGAATTCTATTTTATAGGGCGGAAGGGGGGTGGGTAAAGCTCCGCTGGCCTGGAATTTTTTTATCTGCTCTTCATCTAGGTCATAATAGGTGTCGATACTTCCTTTTACCCCCAAAACATAACCATCGTCCGTCATGTAGGCCCCCATAAAAATATACAGGGATGTTGTTTTATGGGCCAGGTAAAGGTCTTCGCCATTGGCCCCTTTGATATCGACATCAGTAATTTTTTGGATTCGTTCGCTTTTTCCAAAAAGTCCTCCAATACGTCTTGCGGATGCAAGGTTGGGAACCAAGGAAAGTAAGGCAATCAGTAGTAGTAATTTTTTCATTTTGTGATGAAGTGTTAAGGTTGAAATTAGTGTTATATCTTCTTGTACCTGAACCTATTCGACAGTCAGCATTAAAAATAGGTATATGAAAGTTTTTATACCAACATTTTTAGACCTTGGTGTCAAATATGTTTGGGATTTATGAAATAGCCATATCGTAACTGGGTTATTTACGGATTATTCAGTCTCGGTTGGCAGTCTAACCACAATGTTTTTTTCTCCCATGGAGGTTACCTTAAAAGGGTCCCTTACATTTTGGGGTATCTCTTGCCAAATGGTATCCGCATTTTGTTTGGATTCAATTTGGATGGTAACAACTCCATTCGAAAAGGTTTTGGAGGTTTTTTTCGTTCCATTTTTCTTTGAGAGTTCATGGTACAGGGTTTCTACATTTTTGTCCCCATAGGTAACAGTAGCTATGGAAATCAATATTGTGTTCTTGCTTTTTTCCTTCTTGGAGCCGAACAAAATGCTCCCCACTTTGTCAACGGTTTCCTTGGCACCTTCAATGGTGCTGTCAATGCCCTCCACTGTTTGGTCAATGTCTTTGTTGGTTTCCTGGACAGTTTGGTCCACTTGATCTACTCGTTTCGCAGTCTTAGCTGTCGTTCCCCGGCTTCCTCTTTTTGTGGCATCTGGATTTTGGGCATTTACAAAACCACAGAACAAACCAATTAGAAGAATTGAGTGTACTTTTTTGGATGTCATTTTAATCGTTTTGGTTATACATTCTATATGTATATAACCGCAAATCGGCGATGTCATCTTTTTTTTGTGATTTTTTCTAAAAAAATATTTGGTAAACACCAATAGGAAAGGATGGGCGGTCCATAAACATACGGGTCTCGTTGTTCTTGACAAAATCAATCTGTTCAAGGGAGGTGGCATCTGTGGAGTTAATGTCCAGGGGATATAATTCATTTTTATAGATCAGGTAGTGGGAGTTTCCTTCGCTTTTTGAAACAACAATGACCGTAACGGAATCAATATCCATATTGGCATCTATGACCAACCGTTTTTGTCCATCCTGTACCAGGAAGAAATAATTTTTATCCATAGATGCATTCTCCGAAACCGATACGGTAAAACCAGAATAGGGCTGCGAATTTGCGATGAGGGGCATTACTTTCACTTGCATGCTCTCATCCTGTAGTTCCCCAAAAGTGTAACTTGTCTGGACTTCTTCCAACGGATTTATGGTCGACGAAATGGCCAGATTGAACAATTTATCCCCATATTTTAAGTAATAGTTGCCTTTTTGATCTTTGCCCATTTGTACTTGAAGGCCTGAAATACCTGAATCCCCATAAAGGACCAGTTCTTGGCCATTAAAAGTGTAGGTGAGCGATGAGGGCTGCCTAACCAGGCGTATGGATTCCGATGGAAGTGATTTTCCGTTGGAAAAAGCAAATTGTGTTTCGTCTTGGGGGCTGCCGTCCAATTCATCTTCTGGCAGTTCTTCTTTCTCTGTAACTTGTGTATTGTTCTTTTTCAAAATGAGACTACTATCCGCTGGCTGCGTTTGAACGGAGTCCACATCAACCACGTTGGGGGTGTCATTCCCAATGGGGTCATTACCAGTTGACCTGAAGACGTAGAACAGGGTTCCCAATACAATACAGGCTGCCACGGCACCACTGTAAATAATCAGTCTACGGTATAGCCCTTTAGGCTTTTGCTCCTCGGAGTCCTTGTACTCCGAATACAAAAGATCCAGTTTGGTCCTTAGCTTTAGGTCCTCCTTTAATTCAATGCCCTTGTAGATCTTTTTATATACCTCAAGCGCCATTCTAAATTCTTTGTCTTCAGCTAACAGTCGCTCCACCTCACTTTTTTCATCATCATTCAACCGCCCTGTCAGGTGTTTATCAATCAAATCAATATGCCGTAAGTCTTCCCTCATCTTTATTTTAAACGGATTATGACATCATAGGAAACTTCGTTCCGTAGTTTTTGAAGACACCTCAATTTCTGTTGACTGGCGGAACGGGCACTGGAGTAATTGAATTTTTCGGCAATATCCTCCATGCGCATCCCCAAAAATATGGTGGCCTCCAAAACAGATTTGCAGGGGTCCCCGACCTTTGCTAGAGCTTTTTCAAGGTATTCCCGTAGGTTTGGGCCCTTTCTGGTGATTTCCGGATCTATGGATTCATGGCCTTCTTGTGAAATACCAATCTCACTTTGTCTATTTTCATATTTTTTTCTTCGGTTGAGTTGGTTGAGCCACTGTCGTTTCGAGATTTCAAACAAATAGGTGCTTATTTTGCTTCGGAGTTCATAGTTTCCGGCCATCACATTTTTATAGAATACGATGATGGCTTCTTGAAAAACATCCAAAGCATCATCTTCATTGCCGTTGTTCTGTCCTACCCAACTTTTTACCATGCCCATATGCTGGTACAGTTGCTGCAGACAATTCTCGTTCCCTTTCTTTAATTGATCTATCAGTTCTTGGTCGGTCATCAAGGTTTTTCTGAAATGGCTATAATCCTATTTCCACACGGTCCTTTATGGGCACATTGAATTTGTACTCCTGAATTTTTATTTGGGCCTCGCCTAAAATAGTGAAATTCGCTTTTTGGTCGGTCAGCCAAGAGAACTTCATCTGTTTTAAAATATCAAAATTGCTCAAGGTAACATCAATGGGAATAGTAGTGGATTTTAGTGCTTCTTGGTAAAATGGTTCATCCATGGTCCAGTCCGCCACTTTCCCTTTGTTTTCATCCAAATAGAATTCAAGTTTCATGGTATTGATGGTATAGGCAATAGGCAATCTGTTCAGGGTCTCAACACCTAATTTTAACCGGGTTTTGCTCAGTGAGGGCAATTTATTACTGGAAATGGACCGAATTTTAAAATTATTGCCGTAATCCAAATTTTTGCTGATTTCCTCCAAAATGGCCTTTTTGGTGTTCAGATGTATCTTGTCATCCAGTGCAATGGTGAAGGAATTCAGCAGAAAGCTCACCTTTCCGTTGCCCTTGAGGGCAAATTCGGTGGAATCTGATGCCAATAATTCAGGATAAAAGGCATTAAGATTTTTGAGTGCTATTTCGCAGGTTACCGGTATTCGTATGGTATCCTTGGCTGCTAGACCCATTTGTTCGTTTAAAAATCCCTTTCCAACCAAAGAATCCTTATAAAAAATCTCCATGCTGGATTGCCTCAGTTTTGTTTTTACATTGTTGGGGTTGTATACAACGTAATCCAATCCCACCACCAATGCATCTTCCGTGAGTCCTTTAATGGTAACATGGTCTATGGCAACAAATTCTGGTTTTTTGCTGCATGAGGTAAAAAAAAGAAGTGCTCCAAATACTAGTGTTATTTTTTTCATGGTGTTGGTTTTAAATACTGTCCTTCTTTTTAAGTGAAACATAAATCAAAACATAGAACATGACATTGAGTGCAGCGATGACCACCACGTTCATATCAAAACTGTTGAAGACATCACCGATCAACGTTCCATCATCCACCAATTTTTCATTGTACAGGTCGAGGAGTTGCACTGCTGAGGTTGAGGCGGTCTGTGCACCCACTTCTGGTGTGGGCAGTGGAACAGTGGTCAAAACAGCCTGAACGGAGTCTGGATTGAATTCAGAGGCAGGGGAGGCATCGTCCTGTAATCGGGCAAAGCCCTCGGTGCCCCATCGGCCCAAAGTGAAAAAGCTCAAGATTTCCACCAAGGTATTGTTGATTTTTGTCATTACCCCGGCCAACATAATCTGTGGCATCAATGCAATAGGCACTACGGTCATTACTTTCTCTGTGGTGTTAAAGGCTGATGAAAGCCACAATCCAATCAGGGAGGCAGAAACCGAAATATAGAACATGAACAGCATGCTCTGGCCAAAAGGTCGTAGGTACACTTCCTCAAAACCTTCAAAAGTGTTTAATTTGAAATTGAGATAGATGATACTTACAAACAATACGGTCTGCACCAGGGCAATCAAGGAAAGTACCAACCATTTGGAAAGGATGTAGGTGTTGATGTTCAGGTTGAACATTCGCTCCCTTTTGTATACCGTAAGCTCGCCAACAATCTCTTTTGCTGCATTGCTCACCCCAAACCAAACGGCTGAAATGGCCATTAAGAACATGACCCCAATCTGAAACTTGTTGAATACCAAGCATACCAATCCTGCAATGATCACAGGTTGTGCCAATAACAGGGCCAAATTTCCCTTGTCATTTAATTTTATGTTGAAATATCTTGAAACCAACCAATACAATTGCAGCCAGTACGAGTCTGGTTTTTCTTTTTTTACTTCGGGGTTGTTAACGGCCTTGTATCCAACTTTGCCGGGTTTTTGGTAATAGGAGGTTACAGTGCCGATATCACTCATTTTACTGTAGACCTCTACAATGTTCTGGGCTTCAAAATGGGAAGTCAATAGGTTGGCCGGACCTTGAAATACCTTGTGTCCCTGAACGCCCAAAAATATGGCTTGGTCCACATAGTTGAGGTCTTCCGGTTTGTGGGTCACCATTACAATTGTAGTTCCCGAATGGGCCAACTTTTTAAGGCTCTTCAGAAAACTTTCAATGGTCTCGGGATCTAGTGGAGAAGTGGGTTCGTCCAAAAACAGAATGGTCGGCTCGGTCAAAAGTTCAACTGCAATGGAAACACGTTTGCGCTGTCCACCAGAGAGATTCCCCACTTTTATGGTCCTGATGTCCTTTTCCTTGTCTTGGTCCAAATTGAGGTCGTTGATGACCTTATCAATCCTTTGGTTGATCTCTGAAACGGCTGTATCATCAGGTAAGCGGAGCTTAGCTGCGTAGAACAAGGTCTTGTATACCGTCAATTCTTTGTGAATGATATCATCTTGGGGAACATAGCCGATTTTTTTCTTGATCAGACTAAAGTTGTCTGCCAATGAAAGTCCGTGAATGAACACTTCTCCAGAAGTAGCCGGATTTTCACCGTTCAAACATTTCAACAAGGTGGATTTTCCACAACCCGAGGGGCCCATCAATGCCACAAAGGTGGAATGGGGAATGTTCAAGGACATGTCCTGCAATCCTATCTTGTTGTTCGGGTATTTTTTTTGAATGGCCAATGCCTTTATGGCACTGCTTTCTTTCCTTAGGTCCTTGGCCCCATCCTTAAGGGTAATGCTGTAAAACGATATGGTAATCGTATCGCTGTCCTTCAACCTGGTTTTGGATTTCACCTCCTTGCCATTGAGATAGGTCTTATTGGTGGAACCGAGGTCCTCGATCCAAAAGTCACCTTGCGAATAGGATATCAAGGCATGTTCCCGGGTCACTGTGGGATCGTCCAGGACAATATCGTTGTTCTCGAGTCGGCCAATCTTATAGGAGCCCTTGGCAACAATTTTTTGTTTGAAGCCTTTGAACTCCTTTTGGGGTTCCGAGGATTTCGGAACTTTTTCTTTTGGGCTTTCAGTGGCTACTTGCAGTTTTTGTGATGCTATGGTAAAAACGTCATTAGTCAAAATCTTGACCCATGTGTTGGGTGTTATCAGTTGTTGTCCAACCATGGTTCCGTTTGAGCTTTCAAGGTCCATGATGTAGATCCCATCCGTCCTTGCTTCAATTTGGGCGTGTTTTCTGGAAGCAAGCCTACTGTCTATCTCCACCTGGGCGCCGTGGCCCTTTCTCCCGATGGTGACAATTTCATTTTTAGACAGGGGAATGGACAGTCCATTACAGATGAGGTATATTTCCGATGTCATTTTATTGGGTGATGTAAGATTGGATGCATTTTTTACGATGTTCCGCAAAAGGATGCGTGGAAGTCAATTTTTTTATGAGGTCTTGCTTTTGATAGCGTTCCAATTTCCTGAAGAAATCCGCAAATCGGTTCACATCATATCCAGCCGCTTGGGCCAATTCAAACCCAACCTTGTCGGCTTCATATTCATCAATTTGGTCAAACGGGGGGGAAAAGGTCCTATTGATCTTATTGGCGATATCGGTGAAACCTTCCATACGGGTCATTCCCTCAAGGTCTGTGGAGAGCGTAAGTTTGGTTACTTTCCTTTGGGTGTGGAGTTTGTCCTCATGGGCCACTTCATGTCCTATGATGAAGGCCAATTCGTCATACGAGTCAATAAAATTGAGCAGACCAGTGGTAATGTATAGGTAACCGCCCAAAGTGGCAAAAGCATTTATTTCCTCGGATTTAAGAATGCTTATTCGATAGGATACATCCTTTCGGGACACATTTTTAACGATACGTTGAAGTATTTCCTCTACCTTTGGTTTGGCAAAATGGTTGTTGTCCAATTGGCCAAGGGCAACATATCTGTTATACATATCCCTTCCAATGTTTTTTTTGGAATCACTGGAAATATTCAGTGCAAAATCCAACCAATTGTTCTCCGCTTGTTTGTAAAAAAAAGCAGGTCCATCAAAGGCATGGCCACAATCCTGGAGCACAGTGGCATGTTCTATTTTTGTCGTGTAATCTGAAAGGGCCTCTTCCAATTTTTCAACGGAGATTTGTGCAATCGAAACCTGGATAAAGAAGCAGAGGAACAAGGTTGATAATGAGTATCTCATGATGTTTTTAGTGTATATAACCAAAAATAACAAATGTCATCTTTTTAAGTCAAGGTTTTCAGTTTTATAAACTTTTGTCACTGAGATACCCAAAAAAAAGAACAGGGAAGCAGTTTATTAACTGTGATTTTGTTTCCAAAAAGGAATCCAAGAAAAATACTTTAAATCCATCGAAGAAGATTTGATTTACATCTTTAAGAGATAATGGCCATTAATCAATCTATATGCCAGACAGAGTTGAAAAAATCCTACTTTAAGATTTCACATCCAAAAATTGGGTGAAAATAATAGTATTTAGGAATTATAGAAGAACATTAGTAATAATTGCTATTATTCTTTCTTTTTTACTAAACAGCATGGCTTTGACTTTTTTGAATCATCCATACCATTGACCATTACAGTCTCCGTCCTTTTCCTTTTCGCCTTTTCTTCCTAAATCGAATCTTATCGTCAAGTTCCAGTTTAAAAGAATTCCATTGATTGTCATCGGTTTGATGTGATTTCAATCCAATTGCTTCAACGTTTCCCATATCACTTTTTGGTTGTTCAATAGTTTTGATAGTCTGTCCAATAACGCTAAATGTCTTTCCTGCAATTGGTGTTGATGCCCTTCTAAATTCTTTAAAAGCGCTATCACTTCTTCGTTCTGTGCTATTATTTTCGAGAATAACTGCACGGTCTCTGTCTTGTTCATAATCGATTCGTTTGATGATATTGTTCCATGAAAATTGTCGCCCAAGGGTGCTTCCTTTGTATATAATGCCATTATACCTAATAGAGATTCCTGTTACCCGTCCGGTACTTTTGCTTATGTTGAACTTGGGAGTTATTTTCATTTTAACCAGCTCATTAATGAATTCCGTTACATTATTGGATTTTAAGATGGCATTTTCAAGATGCTGTTGAAGCGTAAGTTTTAATGGTGGTTCTCCTGTTCTAAAAGTCTTTTGAATCTCTTTATGAGTAAGCCTTGTCTTTTTGGCCAATTTCAAATCGGTAAGCTGGGACAGCCCATATTTTAGTTCAAGGCTCCGAACCAGATTCTCGCTTCGTTCGTAATCTCTACTGTCGCTGACCACTTCCCCGGAAAACTTTACACGATTAGCCACAATATGGATGTGTTCGTGTTCTTGGTCGCAATGTCGATACATGATATACTGATTGTCATCGAAACCCATGCCTTTCAGATATTCCATTCCCAAAGATGTGAATTGCCCATCACTTAACCTATCATCATAGGGCAGGTTCAATGAAACATGATACACCACTTTGTCAAGTCGAGGTCGAAGCTGTCTGATCAAATTGAACTCTTGGGTCATATCCATAATCCTTCCATAGGTAAGATTGGTGTCCAACAGATGGCCTTCCCCCTGTTCTATCTTCTTTTCATTGTAGGCCAACACACCATAGAAATCCTTTCCTTTAATCTGCTTGGCAATCACTTTACAATATTTGATTTTAGCATGTCTAAAATGTTTTTCAATTCCGCTAGTTGATTAATTAACATTGGAGGATGTTTCATTCCCAGATGTACCTTTTTAGTGAGTTGGTTAATATTATTCCCGATACGGCCCAACTCAATGAAAAGTTGTCTGTCCTCGAGCAATATTCTTTTTCTTGGTAGTGCTTTTCCCGTTACCCTTTTCCTTATATAATCGGGAATCGTAATTCCCAACGTACTTGCATTTTGGGATAGTATCAGGTATTCGTCCACCGTCATTCTCACGTTTACCCGAATAGCCTTTAATTCTCGTATTTTCTTTTTTGGTCTTGCCATATTTTAGGGGTTTGGGGAGAATCCCCAACAAGCCATGCGAACAGAGTGAGCAGTTTTTGCTTGCGAAAACATGGCTTGCTTCAAGATCTCCGATATAAAGTCCATTTTCTGTTTTGTCTTTGGGTCATCAATTTGTTTCTAAAAAGAGATTCCCCTTAACCGATCGATAAGTTCATTGATGTCATTGGGATGGAACAGGACACGTCCCCCAATAGGTATCTTTTTGAGCAGCCCTTTTTCCATCCAGGAATAGATGGTCGGTCTGGTCACTTTGAATTTTTTGACCAAATCGGCAATCGTCAACATTTCATTTTCAGTTTGATTTTCATTCTCCTCATCCTTCAGTTTTGGAGCTAAATTGTTTTTAAGAGATTCTACAGGAACATATTCCTTTAATCCATCGTCGTCCATGATAAATATGCGCTTCATATTACTGGTATTTGTTGATTTACTTTATTGAACAAACCTAGCAACATTGAACAGCATTTAACCCGTTTGCCATACATCAGTTTATGTACGGCAAATCAAGAAACATTCAAAATAAATTTGTATGGGAATTGAGGTCAAATCTAAGATAGGGATGTTAAGCCTCCGGAGGCTTAACATCCCTATTCGATTCCTTCGAGGCTGTTGCCAAAAACGATATTTTTGGCAACAGATATAGAAATATGGGTAGGGAGAAAAAGAATTCCGTTTACCCCAACATTCGGACAATCTCTAGCCACTGTCTTCTTTCTCCCTTTCCACAAATATTTATACAGATGTATAATTATACATTTGTACAAAGCAATAGTTAATGTTTCATACAAATGGTTATATAATGCTATGAAGAAATGAACAGCACATTAAGTTTTGTATGTGGCATATTAAATAGAAACACCGGCCATCTTATATCACTCCAACTGGGATAAAGTTAGCAGAGCTGACAGGGCGAAAGTGAACCACCTTCACTAGGAAAAATTAAGCACAATACAAGTACCAATAAACAGCTGAAAAACAAATCTTCTATGTCAAAACTTACGATAGTTCAAATAATCCGTTTTTAGTAGTTCTCAGTGACCGTTTCTTCCATTTTTCTCTTTTGGGCTATAAAAATTTAATTTATAGCTCATTTTTATATTATTTTTGAGCTATAAACTTTAATTATTTGGCTCATGACAGCTTTCAAATGGAACTGGCAACAACAAGACTGGCCCAATTTCAGATATGATGAAGCAGCTTTGGAGGACCTAGAATATCAGTTTGTTCAAACTAGTGGAGTAGCTCTAGGTTCAATTAAACATATTGATGAGGAAGACAAAAATGAGCTTTTAATTGAAGTTTTGTCGGATGAGGCACTAACTACTTCGGCAATTGAAGGGGAATATCTTGACCGTGGGAGTATTCAGGAATCCATCAAAAAAAACTTAGGACTTGAAACGGAAAGAAAGAAACTTCCCCAAGCTGAATATGGAATATCTGAAATGATGGTCAATCTATATCGAACATATGCAGTACCATTGACCCATGAACAACTTTTTGAGTGGCATCAGATGCTCGCCAATGGCAGAAGGGATTTAGTGGATATTGGAAGATATCGTACCCATGAAGACCCTATGCAGGTTGTTTCAGGACGCCTCGACAAGCCGACGGTACATTATGAAGCACCCCCCTCATCAAAAATGACAAATGAAATGGAAACTTATGTTCGTTGGTTCAACGAAACCCATACGACAAACAAATCCAAAATGCTTCCATTGGCCAAGTCAGGATTGGCACATTATTACTTTTTGGCCATCCACCCCTTTGAAGACGGAAATGGACGTATTGCTAGAGGGATTTCAGAAAAATCGATTTCCATGGATTTGGGTAGACCAGCACTTATATCCCTATCACAGACCATCGAGTCAAACAAAAAAGAATACTATTCTTCCATCGAAGCCCATAATTTCAAACTAGACCTTACTGAATTTCTACTATACTTTGGGGAAACTATACTTGCAGCACAACAACACACCATCAAAACCATTGACTTTTTGATTCAAAAAGCAAGGTTCTTTGATCAATACTCCCGTTTGATGAACGAACGCCAGCTAAAAGTAGTCCAACGTATGTTCAAAGCAGGATATAAGGGATTTAAAGGAGGGCTTAGTGCGGACAATTATATTCGTATAGCCCAAACATCTGCATCAACGGCCACACGTGATTTAAAGGATTTGGCCAACAAATCCATATTAGTCAAATCTGGTGAACTCAAAAGCACCCGGTACTCACTAAACCTAAAGTTCAAAAACGAAGTTTGATTTTATTTGACAATCATACACGTTTTCGTTTTATGAAATTCCCCAGGCCTCTTTCAATTTCTGGGCGGCCTCATAATTTGAAATTTTGAGATAACGACGGAAAGCCTTTTCTGATTTATGGCCGGAAATCTTCATGATGAGTTGCACATCAATACCATTTAGGTAAGCATTGGTACAAAAGGAACGCCTACAGGTATGGGAACTTATCAATTTATATTTCTCCAAAAGTTGTGCTTCTTTAATGGTTCCCCGTTTATGTTCAATTTCTACTTTTTGGTGAAGCTTGGCTGAGTCCCCAAGTTCCTTTATGCGCCTGTTGAAAGTGAATGAATCAATATCCGGGGCATATCCATCGTACTTTCCCAAAATGCTCTTGACTTGGGAGCGAAGTGGTACTACAATTCGGCCAGAAGTCTTCTTTTGTCGGATATTCAAAAACCCATTATCATCCAAATACTCAGGTCGAATCCTCGAAATATCGGAAAACCGAAGCCCTGTCAAACACCCAATTACAAAGAAGTCTTTTACTTTCTCCAATTCTTTATCGGCTTTACAATCAACGGCTGCAATAGACTGAATTTCGTCATCGGACAAATAGATGTGGTCCACTTCTTCTTGAACTACCTTGAATGCCGAAAGATCTATGGGCTTGATACGGTTTCTACGCATACGGTCATTTAAGAAAGCCTTTAAGTTTTTAACCAACTTGCCTATCGTGTTGTTCTTCATTCCGATACCACCATTTTTTAATGGCGCATGGTACGCTAAGTAATCCGTCCATTCTTGATAGAAATGATAATCAAAAGCATTGAAATCGATGATGATTCCTGAAAATTCCTGGAAACCCTCCAAATGCTTTCTAAGTGAATTGTAATCCTTGATGACATCTTTGACCACCTTGCTCTTTTTGCTTTCCAGATAATGGTCGAATTCAGTAAAAAAGTCTTGGACAGGTTTTGAATTGATGGACGGTTCTCCTTCTTCAAATTGTTTCTTGAACATCTTTTTTGAAAGTGGCCTGCCCTGATTTCGATAACTGGAAACAATTTGATTGGCCAAGCTGTCCATTTGGGTAAGTTGAACAAATTCAGAACCCACTTCCTTTGATTTTTTAAGGAACGATTTATCCTTGTTCCAATACTTCATTGCAATTTCAATTCCCGTATCGATTTGGATTCTTACATGACGATTTTCATAGTATCTTAATTTGATACTATGGGTTCCATTTTTGTTTGGTGATTCTGAAATATAAAAGTTGTAATTATACATTTGCGTGCTGCATTCGTGCTGCATTTTTCATGAAAAGTAGTGTTTTATGATGTAAAATAAAAATCAATATGCATTTAATTAATTGATAATCAATAAAATAATGTAAGTTAATGAAATGTTAAAAATGCAAGGTAGCATCCCGTCCAGACCGCAAAACCCTTCAACTTTGTTGGAGGGTTTTTTGTTTTCTGAAAATCACCATCTTCAAAAGCCTTCCTGAAAAATCACTCCCAAAAATTCCGTAGTTTTTAGACCGTCATACTTTGTGATTTCCAAGAATAAGCAAAAAAAGTATTGACAGAAGCATAATTTCTAGAAGCTAACCCTGACCAAGGCAGCTATTTTTACAATTTGCTACAGCATTTACTCCAATAATTCCAAAGAACTGGACTAAAACATCAACAAATGAATTGCTCAAAAAAACTAGCTGCCCTTATACTACTTTGCTTGTTTAGCGCAGTGGCCGCCCATGCCCAAAAGATGTACGAACCCACCTGGGAATCTCTGGATACCAGACCAGTTCCCGATTGGTTCCAAGATGCTAAATTTGGGATCTTTATCCATTGGGGACCCTACTCCGTACCTGCATGGTCGCCCAAAGGAACTTATTCTGAGTGGTATCAATATTGGTTACAAAGTTCCGCTCTTTTTGGTAATGGGGATTTCAAAGGAGACGAGGTCACCCAATACCATAACAAGAAATATGGAGCGGATTTTAGCTATTACCAATTTGGTGATCTTTTTAAGGCCGACTTATTTGAGCCCGACGAATGGGCACAACTTTTTGAGAAAGCCGGAGCCAAATATATTGTTCTAACCTCCAAACATCATGATGGTTTCACCCTATGGCCCAACCCGCAAGCTAACGACAGAGGTTTTGCATGGAACAGTATGGAAATTGGTCCCAAAAGGGATTTGGTAGGGGAACTTTCTACAGCCATCAAAAAAACGCCCATTAAAATGGGGCTATACTATTCCTTATACGAATGGTACCATCCATGGTGGCAAAATGACAAGCCTCGCTTTGTAGACGAGCACTTCCTTCCCCAAATCAAAGATTTGGTGCAAAAATATGAACCGGATGTGCTGTGGGCAGACGGAGAATGGGATATGGAAGATGACAAATGGAAATCCAAGGAATTTCTTGCTTGGCTTTTCAATGAATCCTCTGTAAAGAACTCCATTGTGATCAACGACCGTTGGGGTAAAGGGATTCGAAAAATACACGGGGGCTATTTTACCACGGAATATGAGTCTGAAGCTCCTGAATTTACCAAGCCATGGGAAGAATGCAGGGGTATGGGTTTCTCCTTTGGATATAATCAAAATGAAGATGCCCAAGATTACAACTCTCCCAAAGCCTTGGTCTTGATGCTTGTCAACATCGTTAGTACCGGCGGGAATTTGTTGTTGGACATAGGCCCGGATGGACGCGGTTCCATTCCACCCATCATGCAGGAACGCCTATTGAACATCGGACAATGGTTGAAAACCAATGGAGAGGCCATTTATGGTACAAGACCGTGGAAGCATTCCTTCCAATGGTCTGAAGGCATTCAAAATTACAAGCCCAAACAACATTATTTGGGCGGAGATTTTATCTTGAAGCAAACGGTTAACCCAGAAGAAGGATATGCCGTCAAGGAAGCATTTTTTACGCAAAACCAAGAAGCCTATTTTGCCATAGTCCCAAAATGGCCTGGTGAAGAACTGACCATACATGACTTTAAACCTAAAAATGGAACCAAAGTGGTACTACTTGCCACTGGTGAAGAGATAGCATGGAATCAATCTGGCAAGGACATGGTTCTGGTAATGCCAGAATATGACCCCAATAAGGTTAAGCCCACAGATTTATATGCTTATACCTTTAGAATAACAAAATAAGGGTAAGCAATTTTGGGTACTAACCGATTAAGGGACAAAATCCTTTATGACCAACTTCCCATAATACGAAAGTGGATGAGATGAAAACACTTAAGATATTAGTATTCTTTTTGTTGGGTGCACCTTTGATCTATGCCCAATCCCATGTTGCTGTTGGTGACTTGGAAATTACCCTGGCCCAACAAAGCTACAGCGCTCCTGCAAAAAACAAATCTGTTACGGGTGAACCATTGTCTATAGCTGGTGAAAGATTTGACAAAGGCATTGGTGTGCATGCCAGTTCCTCCCTCAAAATCAAAATGTATGATGGGTCTAGTTTTTCGGCTAAGGTCGGCATCAACGACTCCAAGATAGACTATTCGGCAAGCTCCATCAAAAGCATCCCGCTGACTGACGGTAAACGCATGTTTTATCAGGTAACAGATACCCGTAAACAGTTTGTAGGTCTTGAAGGAGCCAACGGAAATGTTGATGAAGGCAGTGCCATTTTCAAAGTGCTCCATAATGGCGAAGAGGTCTTTAACAGTGGTGTTATGCGCAAGGGCGATACGGCCAAAAATGTAGAGCTACAAGTAAAAGGTGGTGTGTTGGAGTTGATAGTTGAGGATGGTGGCGATGGGGCCAGTGGCGATCATGCGGTTTGGGTAAATCCAAGCATCGAATATTTTGAGATTGCACCGATCATTGTAGAAGCTGAGTACGTGGGTGAAGCTCCAAAAATGGACAAGGCCCTAGAGGAGCAGTTGACAAAGAAGATTGAGGCCTTGCCCCAAATAGAAACACCTTTGGCCCAGCCCAAATACGATTGGCTTCTGGACAATTCCCAAGCCAAGGCCAACATTTATCGTATCAACACCAACAAAGATATTGTCCTATCCAACGGACTTGTTGCCCGGGTTTTCCGCTTATCTCCCAATCTCGCAACCATTGATTATATCAATCAAATGAGAGGTGAGAGTTTACTTCGTGCAGTTTCCAATGAAGGAGTATTGACCATAGACGGTAAACCTTACACCATAGGCGGACTTAGCAAACAACCTGAGTATGCATACACTCTGATGAATTGGGTAGATCAATTGGCGGCTACTCCAAATGCCTTTCTGATCCAAGATTTCGAAATAAAAAATATCGAAGACCGCCTGGAATGGAAACGCGTCCGATGGGCTTCAAATCCAAATATGCCCCAGGGAAAGGAATTGATATTTACCTTGGTAAAAGACAAGATCAAAGTCAAAGTTCACTATGCTTTGTACGATGGATTGCCCACTTTGAGTAAATGGATAGAGGTCATTAATGAAGGGGATTTGTTGGTGCAGTTGAACCATTTTAAGTTGGAACAGTTGGCCATGGTTGAAGGTGAAAGTTTGGTGGACGTTCCAGAGCATTTCGAAAAACCGAACATTCACATTGAAACAGACTACGCCTTTGGGGCCATGCAGCAAAAAACATCTGACAAGACCACGTTCTGGGAAGTAGATCCACGGTACACCTCCCAAACCAACTACCCGCTGCAACTACCCTGTATCTTGGAGGTAAAACCGCCGCTGGGACCAGACACGGGTATTCCTCCTGGGGAGACCCTTGCTACATTCAGGGTATGGGAAACCCCATTTGATAGTTTTGACAAGGAACGCAAGGGGCTTTTCTTAAGAAAAATGTATCGTACCATTTCACCATGGACCACGGAAAACCCCATTTTTTTGCATCTTACCTCAACGGACCCGCAAAAGATAAAAACCGCCGTGGACCAATGTGCCGAAGTGGGCTATGAAATGATTATCTTAAGCTTCGGAAGCGGATTGGATATGGAAAAAGAGTCCGAGGCCTATTATCAAAAATTCAGGGATTTGGTAGCCTATGCCAATTCCAAGGGAGTGGAACTCGGGGGGTACTCCCTCCTATCCAGTAGATGGATCAGTGATGAGGTGGATGTCATCAATCCCAAAACCGGAAAACGCGGGGGGATGATCTTTGGTTCATCGCCTTGCCTAAGTAGCGACTGGGGTCACGATTATTTTAGAAAAATCAAAAAATTCTTTACCAAAACGGGAATGCAGGTCTTTGAAAACGACGGATCCTACCCCGGAAATGTTTGCGCTTCAACCCGTCATGCGCATCACAATGGATTGGAAGATTCACAGTGGAAACAGTATGCCCAAATCCAAGGATTGTACAAGTGGATGCGTGCCCAGGGAATTTATATGAATGTCCCCGATTTCTATCTTAATTCCGGAACCAATAAAACGGGTATCGGCTATAGAGAAGTCAATTGGTCCTTGCCAAGAAACAGACAATTGGTACTGGGACGAAGCAATATTTATGATGGACTTTGGAAAAGTATCCCCAGCATGTGCTGGACGTTTGTCCCCTTAACCGAATACCATGGCGGTGGAGCCGCTGCTACACTTGAACCCCTAAACGATCATTTGGATGCCTACGAAAGCCATATGATGCAGAACTATGGTTCCGGAGTACAGGCGTGTTATCGTGGCCCCAGATTGTACGATACCCCAAAAACCAAAACGGTAGTCAAAAAGGTCATTGACTGGTATAAGAATTATCGGGAGATTTTGAACAGCGATATCATTCATTTAAGACGCCCTTCTGGAAAAGATTGGGATGGATTTATGCACGTAAATCCCAACCTAAAGGAGAAAGGCTTGCTTATGGTATTCAATCCCACAGACAAGGATATGACTAGAAAAATTGACCTGCCGCTATACTATACCGGGCTAACGGAAACAGCCAGGGTCAGGGAAAAGGAAGGGTCGTTCAAAACGTATCAGCTAACTAGGGGTTATAAAATCAATATTGAGGTAAACATTCCAGCAAACGGATATACCTGGTTTGTAATCGAATAAGAAAAAACAGATGGGAATGACGGACAAAACAATCAAGAGTCATAAAAGCAGAAGGGATTTCATCAAACTCTCCGCCATGGCGGGCACGGCCATGATTTTGCCTTTGGAGGTGTTTCCCCATAGCTTCAAAAAGGAATCCCTTGAGATTGGACTAATTGCAGATGTCCATCAGGATATAATGCATGATGCAGAAGCTCGATTGCAAGCGTTCATGGATGAGGCCAACCAACGTCAGCTCGATTTCATTATCCAACTGGGGGATTTTTGCATTCCAAGGGACCAAAATCAAGATTTCATGTCCATTTGGAACAGCTATTCGGGTCCAAAATACCATGTGCTCGGTAATCACGATACCGATCTAGGCTTCACCAAAGAGCAAACCAGAACATTTTGGGACATGCCTTCCAATTACTATTCCTTTGACAAAAAGGGCATCCATTTTGTGGTCTTGGATGGCAATGACCCCAATCCAAAACCTTGGGAAGGTTATAATCGCTACATAGGCCAGGAGCAGCAAAGGTGGCTCAAGGACGATTTGGATAAAACCGACAAACCTACCATTATCTTCAGTCATCAAACCTTGGAATTGGAAGATGGTGGAGTTGCCAACCTAAAGGAAATTCAAAAGATTTTGGAAGAGGCCAATGCATCCGCAGGGTATCAAAAAGTGCTCTGCTGCCTGAGCGGTCATCACCATACCGACTTTATGACCAAGATCAATGGTATTTACTATGTACAGGTCAATAGTGCTTCCTATCGTTGGGTGGGTGGCGACTATCAAACTATCCGATATAGCAAGGAAATTGACGCACAGCATAAGTGGATCAAATACACTATTCCCTATAAGGAATCTTTGTTCACTTTCATGAAAATCGAAAAAGACAAAATTACCTTGGAGCCCAGAAAAACAGAATTTGTTGGTCCTGGCCCCAAGGAAATGGGAATGCCTGAACCTGCTCCGCATGATCCCATTGTTCCAACAATCACAGGATTCAAAATGAAGTTGAAGTCATGAGGCATTTTTTGTGTTTGCTGACCCTGTTTGCGGTACTGCTATCATCATGTCAGGACACAAAAACACTTGACAAGGATCCCATCAAAATTGCTTGTGTGGGGAACAGCATTACTTATGGATCGGGAATGGCCAACCGGGAAATGAATGCCTACCCTAAACAACTTCAGCACCTCTTGGGCGATGCATATCAGGTTGAAAATTTTGGAGTAAGCGGCAATACGCTTTTGCAAAAGGGAGATCATCCCTATTGGGAATCCGAGGCCTACCAAAAAGCACTGGCTTTTACACCAGATATCGTTTTTATAAAATTGGGCACCAATGATTCCAAACAACAAAATAGAATTTATCTGGACACAGATTTTGAAAAGGATTATGCACAACTGATTCAATCCTTCAAAGCTCAAAATGAGCATACAAGAGTTGTATTGCTATTGCCCGTACCTTCCTTTCTAGGGGACTCCACCAGCATTTGGAATCCCATTATCCGGGATAAAGTGATCCCACTTACACAAAAAGTGGCCTATGATACAGGAAGCGAGGTGTTGGACCTTTATCAAGTTTTTGCTGGAGATGAGTCCATGTTTCCGGATAAGGTCCATCCTTCATCGCTTGGTGCAACTAAAATTGCCCAGCTGGTTTATGAACATATGGTGCAAAAAACCATATCTACTCATAGCATTTTAGAAAATCAAAATGTTCAAATTGAAAGCCAGGAAAATTTTCACGGGTTTCAACAGACCAATTTCAAATACAAGGATTGGGATTGTAAAATAGTACAACCAAAACAAGTTGCAGAAGGAAAACCTTGGGTGCTTAGAGCCCGTTTTTGGGGCCACGAGCCGCAAACGGATATTGCCTTGTTGGAAAGAGGGTTTCATATTGCCTATTGCGATGTGTCCAATCTATTTGGAAACCAAGAAGCTGTGAGCCGTTGGAACGATTTTTATGAATTAATGACCCATGCAGGCCTTTCGGAAAAAGTAGTCTTGGAAGGTATGAGTCGCGGTGGATTGATAGTCTATAACTGGGCTGCCGCCAATCCTGAAAAAGTGGTCTGCGTATATGCCGATGCCCCCGTTTTGGATGGTACAAGTTGGCCCGGCGGCAAAGGCAGTGGCAATGGGAGTCCTTCGGATTGGGAACAGTTTAAACAAGTTTATCGTATTTCCTCTGAAACGGAGCTTGACAAATTTGATGGCAATCCAATCCATAAAACCACTGTCCTCGCCAAAGCAGGATTTCCTATGCTGCATGTTTGCGGAGAAACGGATAAAGTAGTTCCGGTTGATGAAAATACCGTGATTTTCGAGCGGGAAATTCAGGCGGCAGGTGGAAACATAAAAACGATTTACAAACCCGATGTGGGTCATCATCCCCACAGTTTGGAAAATCCAACTCCGATTGTGGATTTTATCTTGAGGGCCTCTGGCCGAAAAATCAATTTTGCGTCCATCCCCTCACCTGGTTCTGAATACCGTTCCGCCGCAGGGTGGAAAGAGGATAAAGGCTGGTGGTACCAAATGCAGGACATTGACTCTTTGAGTAGAAATTCAGGTAAACTGGACTTGCTCCTGATTGGCAATTCCATAACCCAAGGATGGGGCGGGAGCCGTACGCTGACCACCTATAAACCAGGGCTTCCAGCGGCCGAAAAACACCTTAAAAACTTAAATTGGGTCTGTGCAGGTATTTCGGGTGACCGGACGCAGCACACCGCATGGAGAATTAAAAATGGCCATTACGATGAGGGTAAGCCAAAGTTTGTCACTCTGGCCATAGGGGTGAACAATTTTCCATATAACTCCGCAGAGGAAATTGCCCAAGGCATAATCCTAAACGTTGAATTGTTGCGGGAGAAATTGCCCAACTCCAACATCTTACTTTTTGGTCCGCTCCCCACCGGTTTGGATAGTGATTCCGAAAGAAGAAAAAAATATGATCGGGTGCATCAGTTAATTGCTGATTTGGGAAACCGAGAAATGGTTCATTACTATAATTTGGTTGATGAGTTGAGCGATGGACAAGGTCATTTGAAACAAGATTGTTACAGTGACGACGGCATCCACCTAAAATCAAAGGGATATGAGGTTTGGGGCGCTTTTATTGCCAAGAAAATAGCAGAGCTGAAAATTCAGAATAAAAACAGTAAATCTTAAGTAATGTCCGTTAAAAAAGTAAGTTCCCTAATATCCTTGGCCATGACCTTGTTTGCGTGTCAAGAAGAACCCAATGCACCAAAAAATGAGTTGTGGTACGACAAGCCGGCAGCGGAATGGATGCAAGCCCTGCCCGTGGGCAATGGCCGGCTGGGCGCTATGGTTTTTGGAAATCCCAACCATGAGCGCATACAGCTCAACGAGGACTCCATGTGGTCTGGGGCCGCAGATTGGGGAAATGCAAAGGGCACTCCTGAAGATTTGGAAGAAATTAGACAATTACTCACGGAAGGCAAGACCAAGGAGGTGGACAGTTTGATCGTAGAAAAGTTTTCCTATAAATCCATCATACGGTCTCACCAAACGATGGGAGATTTGTTTATCGATTTTAAGGAGGAAAAGCAGGTGGAGAACTATAGGCGTTCGCTAAGTTTGGATGAAGCATTGGTGTCCATAAACTATACCTCCAACGGGGAAGAATATGGGCAAAAAGTGTTTGCCTCCCATCCTGATGATGTACTTGCCATAGCATTGACCACCACAGCCAAGGAAGGAATGGATTTTGATTTGCGCCTGGATAGGCCCAAGGACATGGAAAGACCCACGGTCATCGTGACCAATCCTTCCAATTCAGAAATAAGCATGAAGGGTGTGGTGACCCAATTTGGAGGAAAAAAGTTCTCTGCACCCTTTCCTTTGAATTATGGCGTCAAATTTGAGACCCGTTTAAAGGTCAAGCACGAATCGGGTTCAATAACCGCAGCGGATGGTAAACTTCACCTAAAAGGAGTGAAAAGCGCCACTATTTATCTAGCGGCCAATACCTCCTTCTACCATGGGGAAAAATATCTGGACAAAAACGTTGAGACCTTGGCTGCCGTATCAGGGAAGTCCTTTGGAAACTTGTTGCTCTCTCATAAAAAAGACTACCAAAGCTTCTATAAAAGGATGAGTTTGGATTTGGGTGGAAAAGCCTTGGACAGTTTGCCCATAGATGCAAGAATCCAACGAAGAAAAGATGGTTTGAGTGACCCAGACTTAGCAGCCAAACTCTTTCAATTTGGAAGGTACTTATTAATTGCA
Organism: Flagellimonas sp.; assembly: GCF_965233845.1. GTDB lineage: Bacteria > Bacteroidota > Bacteroidia > Flavobacteriales > Flavobacteriaceae > Flagellimonas. The sequence goes on along the minus strand of NZ_OZ247584.1, from coordinate 4,409,358 downwards.
TCCTCCAGACCGGGGACCAACCCTGCCAACCTACAGGGAATTTGGAACGACCATATTACTGCCCCTTGGAATGCCGATTACCATATCAACATCAATCTTCAAATGAACTATTGGCCAGCAGAAGTAACCAACTTAAGTGAATTGCACAATCCTTTCTTTGCATTTATGGACAGAGTCTATGAGCGAGGCAAAGCCACTGCAAAAAAACAATATGGGATTCAGCGGGGAACCATGGCCCACCATACTTCCGATCTATGGGCCACCCCATTCATGAGAGCAGAAAGGGCTTACTGGGGGTCATGGATTCATGGAGGGGGCTGGTGCGCCCAACACTATTGGGAACGTTACCAGTTTACAGAAGATGAGCAATTTCTAAGGGAACGGGCTTACCCTGTCCTCAAGGAACTATCCGAGTTTTATTTGGATTGGTTGGTTTGGGACAACAAAAGTGGCAAATGGGTGTCCACCCCAGAAACCTCGCCAGAGAACTCATATTTCGCAAAAAACGGACAACCGGCGGCTGTCTCTTTTGGTAGTGCCATGGGGCACCAAATTATCGGTGAGGTATTCGACAATACGCTGGAAGCCGCTAAAATATTGGGTATTGAAAAGACTTTCATCAAGGAAGTAATGGAAAAACGGAACCAATTACATCCTGGGATCCTTATTGGTGCAGATGGAAGAATCTTGGAATGGAACGAAGCCTATGACGAACCTGAAAAGGGCCATCGGCACATGTCGCATTTATACGCCCTACATCCTGGGGATGATATTGTTGAAGATACTCCTGAAGCTTTTGAGGCTGCCCAAAAGACCATTGATTATCGTTTGAAGCACGGAGGTGCAGGAACAGGTTGGAGCCGTGCATGGATGATTAACATGAACGCACGCCTACTCGATGCCATTTCCGCCCAGGAAAACATAGACAAGTTTTTTCAGATTTCAATTGCCCATAACCTTTTTGATGAGCACCCACCTTTTCAAATTGATGGCAACTTTGGTTATACCGCAGGGGTAGCGGAACTTTTGTTGCAGTCCCACGAGGGGTTTCTTAGAATTTTACCGGCCCTACCTCCCAAATGGGAAAAAGGAAAGATATCTGGATTAAAGGCACGCGGTAATATTGAAGTCGATATTGAATGGAAAGATGGAAAACTGTCCACATTGGTATTGAAGGCCAAAGAAGATAAAACAATTAACGTAAAATACGGAACCACCCGAGCTGAAATTTCTCTTCCTGCAGGAAAGAAAGTCAGTTTGGACCAACATCTAAACCAACAATAAAATGAGGTTTCAACAATGTGCCTCGCTTCATAAAATTTAAAACAACTAAAGAATCTGACCGGAATGAAAAAACTAATTATTGCCATATCCTTACTGGTTTACCTCCCCCTGAACTCCCAAATCTTGGATTCCCTAGAAAGAAACCAAGAAAAAATGCAATGGTTCAAAGATGCCAAACTTGGAATTTTTATCCACTGGGGGCTCTATGCCGTGGACGGAATTGATGAGTCGTGGTCTTTTTTTAATGGGTACATTTCCCATAAAGATTACTTGAAACAAACCAAGGGATTCTCTGCAAAAAAATTCGATCCACAAGCTTGGGTAAAACTGATTAAGGAAAGTGGGGCACGATACTCGGTTATTACTTCCAAGCATCATGACGGTTTTGCTTTGTGGAATACCAAATTTGGACAATTGAATGCCATCAAGGGTTCTGCGGCTAAAAAAGATGTACTGACCCCTTTTGTGAACGAATTGCGAAAGAACCAGCTCAAGGTGGGCATTTATTACTCCTTGCCAGACTGGTCCTATGCGGACTATACCCATTTTACCCGGGATTCCATTCGCTATACAATTGAAGAACAACCCAATCGTTGGAAAAAATTCCTAAACTATTACCAAGGACAGTTGAAAGAGCTATCGGAGAATTACAATCCGGACCTTTATTGGTTTGATGGGGACTGGGAGCATAGTTCCGAGGAATGGGAAGCTCCCAAGGTAAGACAGATGCTTTTGGACAAAAATCCAAATACCATTTTAAATTCCCGATTGCGTGATCAGGGAGATTATGCGACACCAGAACAAGGGATGCCCATAACAAAACCTGAAAGTAAATTTTGGGAACTGTGTATGACCATGAACAACTCCTGGGGCTTTCAAAAAAACGACCATGACTATAAGACCACTGGGCAAATCATTGGAATTTTTTCGGATGTAATTGCCAACGGAGGCAACCTTTTGCTGGATATTGGTCCTAAGGCCGATGGTACCATCCCCAAGGAGCAGGTTGATATTTTAAAGGGCTTGGGAAGATGGACCAACAAACATCAAGAGGCCATCTATGGCACCGTTACCGGTATCCCTAAAGAACATTTTTACGGTGCCACCACCTTGTCCAAAGACCAGAACATCCTTTATCTCTTTGTAAAAGGGAACCCTAATGGGGAGGTTGTGGTCCGTGGGCTTAAAAACAAAATCAATCGCATTTGGGTTGTGGGCCAAGGTTCAAAACTATCCCATAAGGTCGTAGGAAAAGTGTATTGGAGCCATTATCCAGGCATTACCTATATCAATGTCCCAGACCATGTTCTGGATGAAGAAATGACCGTACTTGCCCTTCTCCTTGACGGAAAGATAGACCTATACCGTGAAGATGGAGCAGTAATAGAAAGTAATTAAAACAAGTTATTTCAGCTTGTAAAATGCCATAGCATTGGCACCCATTATTTTGTCCTTTTCGGACTGGCTCAAGCCAGCAATGGCATTAGCGACCAGTTGCTTTACTTGTTGGTAATTGGCTGCCACTAGACAAACTGGCCAATCCGAACCAAACATGACCCGATCCGGACCGAAAGCCTCCAAAACCAAATTGATATAGGAATCAAACTGATCGGGGACCCAGTGTTTATAGTCGGCCTCGGTAACCATTCCAGAAAGTTTGCAATGGACGTTCCCATGTTCTGCAATCTTTTGCATAAGTACGGCCCAGCCATCATAAAAGCCATCTTTGATATACGGCTTTGCTATGTGGTCAATAACAAATTGCTGGTTGGGAAATTGTTTTACAAATTCCAAAACAGCTCCCAACTGATGGGGAAAAACCAAGATGTCATAGGTATAACCATATTTTTCCAAGAGGGAAATTCCCCTGGTAAAGCTGGGGCGTAACAAAAAATTATGGTCTGGCTCCCCCTGTACCACATGCCTCCACCCTTTTAGGAAGGAGTTGGATTGGTATTTCTCCAATTCCTTTTCCACGGCAACACTTCGTAAATCCACCCAGCCTACAACCCCTTTTACAAATTCATGGGTAGCAGCCAGATCCAGTAAAAAATCCGTCTCTTCCAAACTTTGGTCAGCTTGGACCGCTACGCAGCCATCGATGTCGTTCTCTGCATACACCTTTTCTAGGTGTTCTGGAAGAAAATCACGGCGGATAACGGCCATTTCGTCATCAATCCATGCGTGTTTCTCGGGACTGTAATTCCAAAAATGTTGGTGGGAATCAATGGTCATTTTAGCACTGGATTTATTGGGTTGGACGTATCAAATCTAATGTTTTTCTTTGGGCAAAGACCTCAATTTTAATGGGAATTTTGTGATGTGAACCTTGTCCTTGCCCAGATTGGATAACTGGAAAATCAAAGGTGAAAAGAGATGAATTGTGACTTTATAAATATTGCTGTGTCTAATTAGCATAGTTTTAAGAAAAAACTTAGTTTTATTACAATTAAAAAATACTACCATGGGTAAATTCGAAATTAAAACAGACAAATCAGGGCAATTTAGGTTCAACCTAAAAGCAGGTAACGGGCAAGTAATTCTAAGTAGTGAAGCATACACTACCAAAGCCGCCTGCGAAAATGGGATTGAATCAGTTAAAACAAATTCCCAGGATGACAATCGATACGATAGAAAAACGGCCAAGGATGGAAGTCCTTATTTCAACTTAAAAGCTTCCAACGGTCAGGTCATTGGAGCAAGTGAAATGTATTCCAGCTCTTCTGCCATGGAAAATGGAATTGCATCGGTGAAAAGCAATGCTCCCGGTGCTGACGTAGAGGACAATTCGTAAGGCCTACGAAGGAATTCCTTTTTACATCCAAAAGTTAAAACAGCCCAATTGGGCTGTTTTTTTGTTGTCATCATATCTTCTGCAAGGCCAAAACAACACAAATCCAAGTGCATAATTCAACACGTTTCAAATGGAAAATCACAAAATGGGTTTTCTTTTTGAGTATAAATCAATGCCCAGTACCAAAAAAAATAGGAAATTAGACGGGCAAAAATCACCCTGGAGAATTACGATAAAATCCTGTCCATACTATGTCGGATTACAAAAACTTTGAAGCTGAAATACGTGTTGAGTCCCCTGGAAGAATCAATCTAATTGGCGAACATTTGGATTATAATGGCGGCCAAGTGCTCCCAGCAGCGATCAATCTGAAAGTCAGACTTCATTTTAGAAAAAACAATAGCTCCAAATGCAATTGCTACTCCAAAAATTATGATGATCATTTTGAGTTTGACCTAAACCAAATCAAAATCAGTGAAAAGGAATGGCATAACTACTTCTTGGGTGTAGTCCACTTTATTGATCAAGCGCATCCCAACAAAATTGGTGGGTTTGATTGTATTGTGGAAAGTGAACTACCCATTGGTTCAGGGGTTAGTTCCTCCGCTGCCCTGGAATGTGGTATTGCCAAAGGACTTGACCAATTGTTTTCCATTGGGCTTACGGATGACGAAATCATAACCATGGCCAGGGATGCCGAGCACCATTTTGTAGGTACCAAATGCGGTATCATGGATCAGTTTGCTGTGGTTCGTGGCAAAAGAGGAAATCTAATTCGTTTGGATTGCAACGATCAATCGTATCAATACGTTCCTGCGAATTTTAATTCCTATTCCATTGTGCTGCTAAACACCAATGTGTCGCATAATTTGGCCACGAGCGAGTACAACCTTAGACGGCAAGAATGTGAGTCGGGACTTAAGTCCATACAAGCCAAATATCCAGAGCAGAAAGTATTGGCTCAAGTTCCTGAGGAAATTGTAAATGAGATAGGATCTGGTCTAGCGTCCAAGACTTTTGATAGAATTCGATATGTAGTTCAGGAAAATGCCAGGACGATAGCTGCTAGTGAAGCTTTGGTAAATGGTGACCTAATGACTTTTGGTCAAAAGCTGTTTGAATCCCATTCCGGCTTGAGCCAACTTTATGAAGTCAGCTGTCCTGAGCTTGATTTTCTAGTGGATCTGGCAAAAGACTTCGAGGGTGTCATTGGATCCCGAATGATGGGAGGTGGCTTTGGAGGTTGTACTATCAACTTGGTTCAGCAGGATCAAGTGGAAGCATTTATTGCAGCAGCGTCCCAAGCCTATTCCAAAAAATTCAATATTCAACTAAGTCCGTTCACCGTTGCCATCGGGGATGGGGTAAAACTTGTAAGCTAAGCATGTCAAAAATGTTGACCGAACAACCGCACAGGAGGTATAATATTCTTACCGGGGAATGGATTTTGGTATCACCACACCGCACCAAACGACCTTGGCAAGGAAAGACCGAAAAATCAGCTGCTGACCAGCGACCACAATACGACCCCAACTGTTACTTATGCCCAACCAACACCAGGGCCAACGGAGAGGTTAATCCAGATTACAAAAGCACTTTTTCCTTTGTAAATGATTTTGGCGCTATTGTAATGGACGGGGAACAAATCGAGTATAACGTGGGCCTTTTCAAAGCCTCCTCCGAACAAGGGATATGCAAGGTGATTTGTTTTTCACCGGATCATAGCCTCACTTTACCTCTTATGTCGGTGGATGGAATTACCGATGTGGTCAAACTTTGGAAAAAAGAGTATGCTGAACTGGGAGCTATGGAAGCTATCAACCATGTTCAGATATTTGAGAACAAGGGAGACATTATGGGATGCAGTAATCCCCATCCCCACGGGCAAATTTGGGCACAATCCTCCATTCCGGAAGAACCACGCAAAAAGTCGGCAACACAGTTAGCGTACTTTCAAGATTATGGAAAAAGCCTTTTGGGCGATTATCTAAAACAAGAGCTGGAAGCCAAGGAACGAATTGTTGCTGAAAACGAGGATTTTGTAGCCCTTGTACCCTTCTGGGCAACATGGCCCTATGAAGCCATGATCATTCCCAGAAAACACTATTCCCATATTGGGCAATTGAGCACTTCCGAGGAACGATCTTTTGCTGCGATCATAAAGGCATTGACCATTAAGTTTGACAATCTTTTCGAGGTATCCTTTCCATATTCAGGTGGGATTCATCAAGCCCCAACCGATGGCAAAGAGCATCCAGAATGGCATTTCCACATGTCCTTTTACCCGCCTTTATTACGATCCGCCACTGTAAAGAAATTTATGGTGGGTTATGAAATGTTTGGAAACCCTCAGCGCGATATTACTGCAGAAATGGCGGCCAAAAGCTTGAGGGAATTATCCGAAGTACATTACAGCCAATCTTAAAAAGACGAAAACATGAACAAAGGAAATTTGAGCCAGACCTTTTTTAGCACACTCCTGATCACGGGGGCTTTATTTATGGGTTGCAAGGAAAAAACTGCCCCGAAAGCCGTTGAAGCTACCCAGCCGCCCATAAAAAAAGAAACGCCAATATCGGTAGTTACGGAAATCCCTGAAGGAATTGAGGTGCCAAAAGGTATGGTATGGATTCCTGGGGGGAATTTCTATCAAGGTGCAGTTGCCAACGACCCCATGGCCATGGGCCACGAAAAGCCGAGCCATCCCGTGGCCGTTGACGGATTTTTTATTGATGTTTCCGAAGTAACGAATGCCCAATACGCCAAATTCACCAAGGAAACAGGCTATATCACTTTAGCGGAACGGACAATTGACTGGGAAGAGATGAAAAAGCAACTTCCAGCGGGAACACCCAAGCCCCATGATTCCATTTTGCAACCAGGCTCTTTGGTCTTTCGAGAAGGGATGGTCACCAATCTGCAAGATTACTCCCAATGGTGGAAATGGACCATAGGTGCCAACTGGAAACAACCCAACGGCCCTGGAAGTTCCATAAAAGGTAAGGATAACGAGCCTGTGGTTCATATTGCCTACGAAGATGCCATTGCCTATTGTGAATGGGCGGGCAGAAGATTGCCCACAGAAGCCGAATGGGAATATGCGGCCAGAGGTGGCAACACCAACGGGATTCATTATTGGGGCGATGAAGTGGAATCCCTTGCCAAAAATGCAAACACTTGGACAGGGGAATTCCCACGAACCAATGACCAAAGTGATGGGTACGTGCGCAGAGCTCCCGTAATGTCTTATCCCCCGAATGGATATGGCCTGCATGATATGGCCGGAAATGTGTGGGAATGGACCAGCGATTGGTACAATAGCAACTATTATAAGGAACAGGCCGCCACTGGAAAAACCCAACATAATCCCCAAGGAGCAAGCAGGGCGTTTAACAGCATCAATCCTTATGCGGTTGAAAAGGTGATAAAAGGAGGATCCTTCCTTTGCAGTGCTTCTTATTGTGCCAGTTATCGGATTTCCTCCCGGATGGCCACAAGCTTGGATTCAGGACTGGAACATCTAGGATTCCGAACGGTTCTGGATGCCCGACCGAAGAAAAAGGATCCTAGTTAAACACCAATTCATCCAAGAAAATAAAACTTTTCCCGCCTGGGACCGGATGCCAGTCTGGATTTTTAAGGGGACTTTTCACCAATAGTTTGACTTTTTTCAGCAGGGTGGGTGGGATTTCAATATCATAAATCAACCGTTCTATATTGATTGAAGGTTGTCCAAGAGGTAGGTCTATAGACTTCAGTTGGGTGTAGCTGCTCCCATCCTTGGAACCCCAAACGGTATAACCGACAGGTCTAAAAATCCAATTTGTGGGAATGGAAAGGCTCCCAACGGCAATATGGGATATGGTGGTTGGTTCTTTAAATTCCACAGTCGCGGTCATATGCTTTGCTTCAAACCCCAACCACTTTCCATCCACAAAATTTGAAGTCCCGCGCGAAAAGTCCACCAAGGTGTTACCTCCTTTGGAAACATATTTTGGATGCGGTTCGGATGCCAGATTAATTCGATTCACTTTCACCCCGGATTTTAAAAAATCCATTGAGCTTTCCAAGCTAGGTTCCCAGCCATCTAAAGTGGCAAATGTTCGCAACTTTCCTGTTTCATTAATGTAAAAAGGCTTCACATATTCTTTGGGCAAGGTATCGTTTTGAGCCGTTTCCAAAACATAGAAAATTTTGGCACCTTCAAAAAATTGCTCCAAAGAAACTTGGATCGAATCCTTAAAAACCTCATGTTCTGCAATAATTGTAGGTGGCCCCAAGGTACTAGCGGCAAATACGCTATCCGCAATCTGCCCTTGTATTTCTACCTGCCTTTGCTTCTCTTGAAAAGCCAACAGACCTTCCGGGGTCATTGGGGTTTGCCAAACAAACAACTTCTTTAGATTGGATAATTTGGACAGCTGATCCAGTCCTGTATCATCCACAACAGTTCCAAAAAGATTCAGGGATTCCAACAGTTTAAACCGTTTAATTTCCTTGAGGCCTTCGTTGGTTATCTGTGTGTTCTGCAGTTGCAACTTGATCAAGTTTTTAAAGGGCTTCAACAGCTTGATCATTTCATTATCCATGTTGGTATATCCCAAATTTAACTGCACCACGTTTTCCTTGTAACGCTCCAACAACTCAAAATCGGCTTCAGATAGATTTTTACGCTGTAAAAAGTTAACCAAAAGCAAGGGCTTTTCCTCTGAAATCAATTGGGCAGAAATATTGTTCTGCGCCAAAAGGTCCATAAAATCTTGGGGGACTTCATCCACTTTTTCTGCCAATAACGCCTCGGCAGAAGTGTCCTTTTCCAAGGCCTCCAAGGCAGTTGTCAGCTTTCCTTCATGATGCAAATCCTCCACCAAACAATCAAAGCAGTGCTTGTTTTCCATCCACCATTCCATAAGCATAACCTCCTCTGTTGTAAGTTGCACTTTCCCTTTGGGCGGCATATGCTCTTCATCTTCCATAGGTAAATGAAGGCGATGCATCAGCAGGCTCATTCCCTCTTGTTCCAAGGAATCCAACAAGGCACCAGAATCTCCACCAGCAATTAAGCTGCTTTCCGAAGTCAGTAACAACCCTCCCTTGGTTTTGCCACTGTTATGGCAACTCACACATTTTCGGTGCAATATGGGTTGAACGATATCAGCATATACAGCAGCCTTTTCCACATTTTCAATGACTGGGTCTTCGTACTTTTCTGCAAACAAAAAATCCTCGCCATGGGTAAGGCTTCCCCCATAATGGCCTGTTGCCGTAAGCAAAATCAACACCACCACAAATACGGGCATATAGGACTTTTGAGCTTGTTTATTGCTGGATTTCTTCAGAAAGAACAGGACTGCTGCTCCCACGGAAAATGCTATGGCTATCCATCTATGCAAATCCAATAATTGCTCATCATAACCTCCATTCCCGCCTAAAAACCATCCTGTGACCACCGATATTAAAGCGCTGATGGCGCCAATTGCCAAGGCAAATAAAATAGTTCCGTTGTCCTTTGGTTGAGGTTTTTTGCGATAATACAACTCCATAAGAAAAGCCAACAGCAATATTCCTATGGGTAAATGAACAAATAAAGGGTGTAAATTTCCTAGTGGCATTTCGTGAGGTTATTCTATTATAATCTCATCGATAAAAGTCCAGGGAAGGGTGCCTTTGCCAGGGTGCCAATCCGGGATTTTTTGCAATGGATGTATACGTATTGTGAATTCTTGATTGTTATCCAGTGAAACGGGTATTTCTATGTATTGAAGTTGTTTTTCCCCTGAAATCGTGCTGTTTGTCAATTCCTTGGACCCCACCATCTTTCCGTTGGAATATACTTGGACAGCCCGAGGTAAAAAAATCCATGACCCTTGATCCTGAAGCATGCTCAATATGATCTTGCCTGGGCTAAAATTGGCATCCAATTTCATTTTCACCCCAATTTCATTTTCCTGAAAGCCCAACCAATATCCCCCTTGCCTAAAGTTCACACTTCCCTTTTGTCCATCTGTCAATGATGATGCTCCATTGCCTAGGTATGAAGCATTGGGTTGTGTTTCCAGTTCAACTGATGCTTGAGAAATATCATGCTTTAGCTTTCTAACCCGTATGGTTCGTTCCTCACTTGCAGTAAATTGGGGATGGTAGGCCCTTACCCTCACCTCAGCAGAATTTAGCAGCTCAATGGGTTGTGCATACACGGATGCGCTTTCATTTACAGGACTGCCATCTAGGCTATATCGTAATACCGAACCATTTTCTGCCAGTTTCACTTGTACCAAAGCTGAATGTGTAAAGAGCGTGGAATCCACTTGGATACTGGGAGGAGCCAATTGAACCTCATCTGTACTCAAAAAAGTAGTTTTTTCCGATTGACAGGAAGCAATCCCCGTATACAGCAAAGCCAATAAAAGTAAATTAAGGCTATTTGATTTGGTCAGAGACTGCTTTAACGCAACCCATATTTGCTTTGTCATACGCGGAACAATTTAATGGGATAGGTTCCCCAAGAATTCCATTGGGCCACATATATATTTTCATCAGCGTCAATGCACACATCATGGGGATGTCTAAAGATTTTTAGGGTTTGATGCATGTGGTTCAAAGTTCCATTTTCGTAGGTGGGGGTACTTCCACCAGGGGCAGAAATTAATTGGTTGTCTTTATCCAAAATAGAAATAAAGCCAGTGCCCTCGGACCCGTCTCCCGACCAAATGGTGGCCAAATACACATGTTTATTGTGAATGACCGGTCTGCAAATGTAGGCTCCTGGGAGGTCAATGGTATCCAAGTGTTCCCCATCCATGGAGAACCGCTTCAGTTTGTTTTGATGTCGGGCGGTAATCAATAAAGTAGGGTTATCGGAGTCCCTATCATCTATACAAATACCATGGGCATTGTTAAACAGCTGTGGCTCATCTCCCCTTCCCCCAAATATGTTTTTGATATTGCCTTTGGCATCGTAATGGGTAATGTACTGAGATCCATAGCCATCAGCTACATAAATATCACCATTGCCTGCTATAGCCGTTTCTGTGGGGATATATTCTTCCTTTTTCTGATACTTCCCACTTTCTTTAGGAAATGGGAATACCTGGATCACCTTTCCATCCAAGCTTGTTTTGATTACTTCATGCCTGTTGTTGTCGCAGATATACAAAAATTCCGTGCCATTTTCATCGTGTAAGGTAAGTCCGTGGCCCCCTGGATATTCAGTTCCCCAGGAATCCAAAAGCTTTCCTGACCGATCATAGATGAGAATATTGTTCTTGGTATGGTTGGTCAATAAAATAATGCGGCCTTTGGCATCCTGGACCATTTCATGGCAATCCTTAACCGGGAACTTATCGCTATTGAGCTTCCCCCAATTAAGGTCCACTTTATATTGATGAGAGCCATGACCAATAACGGCATCCTTCCAAAAGTCATCCGTGAAGGAAAGGGAACCCATGGAAGCCAATCCCAATCCGGCCAAGCCGCTCTTGCCTATAAACTGTCTTCGTTTCATCATGCCAAAATATCTTTGACCACATGCCCTTCAACATCGGTTAACCTAAATCTTCTTCCTTGGTACTTATACGTCAACCGTTCGTGATCTATTCCCAAAAGATGCAGCAGTGTTGCCTGGAAATCATGGACGTGTACCGGGTTTTCGGTGATGTTATATCCAAAGTCATCTGTTTCCCCGTAGACAATCCCCGGTTTAATGCCGCCTCCGGCCATCCACATGGAAAAACATCTTGGGTGATGGTCCCGGCCGTAATTGGTATCCGTCAACAAACCTTGCGAATAGTTGGTTCTTCCAAATTCCCCACCCCAAATCACCAAGGTATCCTCCAACATTCCGCGTTGTTTAAGGTCTGCCACAAGAGCTGCCGAGGCTTGGTCCACATCTTTAGCCTGTTTGGCTATGGCATCTGGCAAATTCTCATGCTGATCCCAACCCATGTGGTACAATTGGATGAAGCGCACATCCTGCTCAGCCAACCTTCGTGCCAGTAAACAATTGGCTGCGTAGGTACCCGGTATTTTGGCATCCGCACCGTACATTTTGTAGATGTAATCCGGTTCTTTTTCCGTATTCATCACCTCAGGTACAGAGGTCTGCATGCGATAAGCCATTTCGTATTGAGCAATCCTACTTTGGATCTCATTATCGCCAAATTCCTGATATTGCTTTTCGTTCAATTCGGCCAAATTATCCAATATGGCCCGTTTGGTCTCTTTGGAAATCCCTTTGGGATCGTTTAGGTAGAGCACGGGATCTTTGGCGGCTCTAAATTGAACTCCCTGGTGCAAGGAGTGCAAAAAGCCATTGCCCCATAAGCGGGTGTACAACGGCTGACCATTGGGCCTGCCGCTTCCTCTTGAAAGCAGCACGGTAAAGGCCGGTAAATTTTTGTTTTCACTTCCCAAACCGTAGCTTAACCATGAACCTATACTGGGTCTTCCAGGCTGTTGGGACCCCGTTTGGAAAAATGTCACCGCAGGATCATGGTTGATGGCTTCCGTGTACATGGATTTTACAATGCATATGTCATCCACCATCTTGGCGGTATAGGGCAACAGATCACTTATCCAGATTCCATTTTTCCCATGCTGTTGAAATCCAAACTGGGAACCTACCAAGGGAAAACTGTCCTGCCCAGAAGTCATTCCTGTCAGGCGTTGCCCGTTGCGAATGGATTCCGGTAAATCTTCTCCCCTACGCTGATTAAGTACAGGTTTGTAATCAAAAAGCTCCAACTGCGATGGCCCTCCACTTTGGAACAAATAGATAACCCGTTTAATTTTTGCGGAATGATGTGGGGAATGGAGAATTCCCTTTATGCCCATTGGGTTATCCGCTTTGGCCAGCAATTCGCCATCTTTTCTGTAAAAATTACAACCCAAAAGCGAACCTAGCGCCACACCTCCAATACCTAGGGCCGATTTCCCTAGAAATGCCCTTCTATTAAGGTTTAGAGCACTATCCGCCAATATTTTCTTTTCGCTCATAATTAGCCTCTTGTTATCGTTTCATCCAAATTCAATATGGTCTGGGTGGTCAGCGCCAAGGCTGTAAGGGTCTCTGGGGAAATATCATCGCTAGGTTTGAATTCTCCAATGGACAGATATTCCTCTGGTATAATTTCTCCCGAATTGATTTTTTCCAAGGTATTGGAATAGAACTTTTGAAGCACTTCCATTTCCTCTTGCGCAGGAGTCCTTGATGTGGCGTTTTGGAAAATATAGTTGATTTGATCTTCAAGCTCGCCAACATGCATGGCCTTGGATGCCATGGCCCTGGCGGCTTCTATCAACTGGGGATCGTTCAACAAAACCAATGCCTGCAAAGGGGTGTTGGTTTCCTGTCTTTTTACGCTGCACAAATCCCTAGATGCTGCATCAAAGGTCATCATACTGGGTGGTGGCACGGTGCGCTTCCAAAAAGTATAGAGGCTTTTTCGATAAAGATCTTTGCCTTCACTCTGTACATACCTCGCTGTACTTCCCCCACCACCTCCGGTGGTTTCTTCCCAAATTCCTTCTGGCTGATAGGGTTTAACACTGGGGCCTCCCACTTCTGCGCTCAGTAATCCGCTTATTTTCAATGCCTGGTCTCGAATCATTTCTGCACCCAATCTAAGTCGAGTTGCCCTTGCCAAATAGGTATTCTCCGGATCTCTTTCTTGCATTTCAGGGGAAATCTCACTGCTTTGCTGAAAGGTGGCCGACATGGCCATGTATTTTATCATTTGTTTGATGTCCCAACCCTCCGTTCTGAATTTGATTGCCAAATAGTCCAACAATTCCGGATGTGAGGGTAAAGCACCCTGATTCCCAAAATCATAGGAACTTTCCACCAAGCCTTTCCCAAACATCCGTTGCCAGATACGGTTGACGGCCACACGGGCGGTCAAGGGATTATCCTCATGGAACAGCCATTGGGCCAATCCCAATCTGTTTTTGGGCAATTCCTCCGGAAAAGGAAAAATAGCTTCGGGGGTAGCAGGAAAAACCTGATCCGTGGGCTGGTCATATGCCCCCCTATTCAACACAAAGGCATCCCTTGGTTCCGGCATATCTTCCATAACCATAACCTTGACTTCGGCATTGGAGCTGGTCATGTTCACGAAATCCAAGACGCCATTGGCCTCGTCAGGGCTTATGGAAATATAGGGTTTTGGAATTACTTGGGCGTTTGCCATAAGTCCGTCCTCATCCACATTGTTAAAGAAACTGAAGAGCTGGAAATGTTCTTCCTGACTTACTGGATCATATTTGTGATCATGGCAACGGGAACACTCAAGGGTGAGTCCCAAAAATGCAGTCCCGAAGGTGTTGGTGCGATCCTCTACATATTCTACCCGATACTCCTCTGGAATGACACCCCCTTCAGCGGTAATCTTATGATTCCTATTGAAACCGGTTGCCAATATGGATTCCTTGGTAGCATTGGGAAGCATGTCACCTGCCAATTGATAGGTAACAAATTCATCATAGGGCATATTCTTACCAAATGCATGAATGACCCAATCCCTCCAGGGCCACATGATTCGTTCAAAATCGTCTTGGTAGCCATGGGTGTCCGCATAGCGGGCCACATCCATCCAGTCGGCTGCCATGTTTTCTGCATAATCCTTGGTCTCAAGTAAAGAATCCACAATTTTCTCGAAAGCATCGGCCGTGTTGTCTTTCAGGAAAGCATTTACTTGTTCTGCATTGGGGGGTAATCCTGTTATGCTAAAAAAGGTTCTTCTGATCAATTGCTCCTTGGCGGCTTTTTTGGAGGGCTGAAAGCCTTGTTCCTCCATTTTTTTCAACACAAATTGGTCAATTTCATTTTGGCTCCACTCATCATTTTCCACTTTGGGTACCTGCTGATTTTTCGGTGCTACGAAAGCCCAATGTTTTTTAAATTCTGCACCTTGGGCTATCCACTTCTTGAGCAATTCCTTTTCATAATTGGACAGCGTAAGGTTGGATTCTGGCGGAGGCATCATCAAATTGGGATCCTCACTGAAAATTCTGTGGACCAGTTCACTCTTTTCCAAATCGCCCGGCACAATGGCATAGCGATCCTTGTTTTCTCCAATGGGAGCAAAGGCGTCTTCCGCTTTGTTTAGGGAAAGTCCCCCTTCAATGGCATTTTTATCAGGCCCATGGCACGCAAAACAGCGATCGGACAAAATGGGCTTGATGTGGAATGAAAAATCTATTGAGTCTGGAATCTGCTTGTTGGAATCTCCAATAGTTACAGATGCATATTCCCCTTTTTTGGATTGACAACCAATTAGAAATATGGTTCCAGCCCATACTGCGGCAACCCACAAAATTCTTCTTTTCGTCTTTGAAGCGTCGGACATGTCCTACTGATTTTAATTCCGTTTGTCCTGAAACTACCCAGATAACCCGACTTCCCTAAAAAATTTCGACCAATAACAGAAGCGAAAAGATCAATGAAGTAAATCTTCAGAAGCAACTGTTAACCAGCTTGGTATAGCCCTAGGTTATGGAGTCGTTGAGGATTCGGCTTTTGGCCTCGTTCAAATAGCTTCGCCCAATGGTGTATCTGATACCATCTACCTCCAAGCTATTTCCTTCAATGGATTCCACTTTGTCAATAGCTATGGTATAGGATCTATGTATTCTAAGAAACTTGTCTGAAGGCAGTTCATCCGTAAAACTCCCTAGTGTCTTGTGTATAATATATTTGGCGGAAGTGGTCTTAATTCGAATGTAGTCCTTCAAGCTTTCCACAACAACAATCTCATCAATGAAGATCTTTTGAAGTTTCTTCTTATCCACCTTTACAAAAATGCTTGGTTTTTCATTGGTGGAATAGCCGGAATTTGCAGCTCCCTGTTTTAAGCTAATGATACGGTTGACCGCTTTTAGAAATCTTGGAAACGGAATGGGTTTAACCAAATAATCTATAACCTCCAATTCAAAACTTTTTAAGGCATATTCCTCATGGGCAGTAGTGATCACGATCATAGGTGCCGCATGCAAGGACTGCAGAAAATTGAGTCCGTCCAGAATGGGCATATTGATATCCAAAAATATGATGTCCACTTCATTTTCCTGCAAGAACAAGTTGGCGTCGATGGCATTTGAAAAGGTCTGCACCAATTCCAATTGACTCACCTGCTCAACATAATTTTTCAGCACATTGATAGCCAACGGTTCATCATCAATAATTATCACTCTCAAAGCCGTCATACTTTTAGTTTTAAATCCACATGAAACATTTTTTCCTTCTCAAAGATAGAAAGCTCATAATCATTTTGATCATAACCCAATTCCAACCTTTTCTTTACATTGGAAAGCCCTATCCCCCCACCTCTAGTGGCCACTTTGCTGTTGGTATCACTTTTTGGGATGGTATTGGATACTTTAAAATACAAAAAATCATCATCGACCTTGACATCAATGGTGATATTCATGTCTCCAATATTTTTGCTTGCCCCGTGCTTAAAGCAATTTTCAATCAAGGGAACGAGTAACATTGGAGCAATTTCCTTGTTTTCCAAATCCCCTGAGATTCCTATATCTATTTCCAGGGTATCATTGAATCGTATCCGCTCCAGATCAATATAATTTTGAATACAGTCAATCTCACTTTTTAAATCCTGTTTGCGTTTTCTGGTAGCATAGAGCAAATACCTCATTAAACCGGAAAGTTTGAGAATAACCTCGGGTGCCTTATCCGATTTCTCCAAGGTGAGGGAATAAATATTATTTAAGGTATTGAAGAAAAAATGAGGAGAAACCTGAGAGCGTAAAAACTTCAACTCGGTCGTCAACTGCCTTTTTTCCAAATCATGCAGTTTGCTATGCTCCCGGAGCCAATCCACAGTCACCTTTATGGCAGTGGCAAATGCAACCACATACAATTCCCCAAACATGGTAATAATGGCATAATTCAGAGTAAGGCTGTCCACATATTCCGGCCCTTCCGGCATTACATTGGTACTTACCAAATAGTAGGTAAGATTGAACTTTACCAAAAGCATGATGAACAAGCAGGTCACAACCAATAAAGCATAGGTGAAGTACTTTCTGGTGTACACAAATTTCGGCATCAAAAAGTAGATGTTGAAATAGGAAAGCGCAATGTGAATGGGAAAACCTATTAAGTTGGTTTTTAAGGATAAAGCAAAGTCATTGTGGATACTTCCCCATCGTAAGGTATTGAGCAAAAAATAGATGCCCCAAAAAATGATATGGTGCTTATAGGTGATTTTGTACTGCTGGGGGGATTCAACCTTCAACAGCTCCTCCAACTTGTCATTTATATACATGAATCTCAGCGTTTTTTTGATTGTCGGTTTTTCTGTTGTTTAGCTTTTGGGGCTTGTTGTTGGTCTAATTTTATTCTACCAGCGAATAAAATTATAAATATTTAGAATTACATTTTTCTAACCTAACACGACCAACGGATTCAGCTAATCCAACCAAACACTATAAGAAAATCAAATATATTTTGGGGAAAAGTATAAAAAAACTCAATATTAATCCAAATGACCAATGAGCAAGGGCGCAATATTTCCGGTTGTAGCTGTGCTTGTTTTAAGCCTGTCCTGTGCGGATACCAATAAGTCTTCGGAATCCGCAGAAACACTTACCGATTTTGTAGACCCCTTTATTGGCACAGGTGGACATGGACATACATTTCCGGGTGCCACGGCTCCCTTTGGGATGGTTCAACCCAGTCCAGATAATGGAACTGCAGGATGGGACTGGTGCTCAGGTTACCATATTTCCGATTCCATAATATCCGGATTTGGACAATTGCACTTGAGTGGCACCGGTATTGGAGATTTGGCCGATTTGCTCCTGATGCCCACCCATAAAAAAGTGGACTTGGCCCTTTTTGGCAAACCAAGGGATAGCCTACCTTATACCTCAACATTTTCGCACCAAAATGAAGTGGCCAAACCCGGTTACTACAAAGTGAAACTGGATGATCCTGGAATTCAGGTTGAACTTACCGCCAATGAATATGTCGCATTTCATAAATACACGTATATGGAAGGAGATGAACCCTCCTTCATTTTGGATTTGGGTTATGCTGTCAACTGGGATGCCCCAGTAAATTGTTCCCTTCGGCAAGAAGATGAAAAGACCTTGGTTGGATATAGACATAGCACAGGCTGGGCAAAAAACCAAAAACTATTTTTTGTGGTTAAATCCTCATTGCCCATCACCTCCTCCGAACTTGTTGCTGACGGCTCCATTTCCGCCGGCATAGCAGAAGCCCAAGGAAAAAAAGTAGGTGGACAGTTTTTCATCAGCCCTGATACTGGAAATGTGGTTGAGCTGCAGATAGCGGTTTCTTCGGTGAGCATAGACAATGCCAAGGCCAATTTAGAGACCCATGGCACCAACCGCACATTTGATGAGGTAAAGAACAATACCCATGGCGAATGGGAGGGATTGCTTTCCAAAATCAAAGTAGAAACCCCGCAAGACTCGCTAAAGACCATTTTCTACTCCGCCTTGTACCATACGCAAATTGCCCCTGTACGCTTCAGCGATACCAATGGGGAATTTAGGTTACAAAACGATAGTATTGCCAAAGCAGCTGGATGGGACGCCTACTCTACCCTATCGCTCTGGGACACTTTTAGGGCGGAAAACCCCTTGTTGAACATCCTGCAACCCGAACGTGTCAGCGATATAGTTCAGTCCATGTTGGCGTATTATGATGAACAGGGAAGACTTCCGGTATGGACTCTTTACGGTAACGAAACCAACACCATGACAGGGAACCATGGGGTTTCCATGATAGCCGAAGCTTTTCTAAAAGGTGTTCGCGGGTATGATCCTGAAAAAGCTTATCTGGCAGTAAAAAATACCATGATGGGAGATATCAGGGGGCTTACTCCTTATAAGGAATTTGGCTACATCCCTTATACGTCTTTGGATGAATCGGTTACCATTAGCTTGGAATTTGCCTATAACGATTGGTGTGTGGCCCAAATGGCCAAGGCATTGGGTAAGGATGAAGATTACACCTATTTCATAAATCGCTCCAAGGCCTATAAGCATCTTTTTGATACCAATACAGGGTTCATGCGCGGGAAATCTGAGGATGGGAAAAGTTGGAACGAACCTTTTGACCCCAAGCACTCCAACCATAGGGAGCACACGGACTATACCGAAGGTAATGCCTGGCAGCACAGCTGGTTTGTATTACATGATATCCCTGGTTTTATTGAACTTCATGGCGGGCCAGAGCCCTTTACCACCAAGTTGGAACAACTTTTTACGGAAAGCTCCGAAATTTCCGGTGACAATGTTTCTGTAGACATCTCCGGTTTGATCGGACAATATGCCCATGGAAATGAACCCAGTCATCATATTGCCTACCTGTTCAATAAGGCCAAAAAGCCATGGAAAACCCAAGAATGGGTTAGGGAAATTTTAGATACCCAGTACAGCACACAACCTGATGGCCTCAGCGGAAATGAGGATTGTGGGCAAATGTCTGCATGGTATGTTTTCAGTGCTATGGGATTTTATCCCATGAACCCTTCTTCTGGACAGTATGAATTGGGTAGTCCCTTTTTTGAAAAAGTGACCCTTTCTGTAGCGCAAGACAAAGAATTTATCATAACAGCCAAGCATACCTCCCCCACCAATAAGTATATCCAAACAGCAACGCTTAACGGAGAATTGCTCCAGCGAAGCTACATCACCCATGAAGAACTTATAGCGGGAGGAACCCTGGAAATTGAAATGGGATCCGAACCCAACAAAAGTTGGGGAGTATAACCAAGGACCAGAAAACTATATGGAATTAATCGACCTATCAATAATAATCATCTACGTGGTGTTGACCCTGTTCATTGGAATTTGGGTCTCCAAAAAAGCTTCCCAAGGGCTTGACTCCTATTTTTTAGGAGGAAACAACATCAAATGGTATTATCTGGGACTTAGTAATGGTTCCGGTATGTTTGACGTGTCCGGAACAGCTTGGATGGTTGGAATTTTGTTCCTCTATGGAGCCAAAAGCTTTATGTTCATGTGGCTTTGGCCCGTTTGGAACCAGATTTTTGTCATGATGTTTTTGGCCGTCTGGATTCGTCGGTCAAATATTATGACCGGCTCTGAATGGATCTTGACCCGTTTTGGGGATGGAAGGGCAGGTAGGGCTTCGCATTTTATCATTGCTGTCTTTGCCATTATTTCCACAGTGGGTTTCATTGCCTATTTCTTTGAGGGTGCCGGTAAGTTCATGACCATCATACTGCCCTGGGACCTTAGTTGGTTCATAGGCGAAACGCTTCTGCTGAGTTCAGAACAGTCCTATGCCCTCATCATTATTGTGCTAACCACCATCTATACCATAAAAGGGGGAATGTTTTCCGTGGTGGCCACGGAAGTGTTACAATATTTAATCATGGTCATAGCCGGACTACTGGTAGCGGGCTACACCTTTGTCACTGTTGCGGATGTTGACATCAATGCCGTATTGTCCCCAGAATGGCGCAGTATCTTTTTCAATAACGAATTAGGACCGCATTGGAGTGATAAATTCCAGGCTTTCAACGACCTGATAGATAGCGAGGGTTATAAAATGTTTGGTGCGTTTATTGGAATGACCTTGTTCAAGGGCTTCTTTGCCAGTGTGGCGGGACCAGTGCCCGGGTTTGATTTCCAACGCATTCTTTCGACACGCACCGTAAAGGAATCAGCCTACATGAGTGGATTCACTGGGTTGGTGCTGTATATTCCACGCTATCTCTTGATTGCAGGCATCGTCGTAATTGCTTTGGTAACCCTTGTTCCCGAAATGAGCTCAAATCCTGGTTTAAATGGCGGGGATTTGGAAGTCATCCTTCCCAAAGTCATCAACAATCACATCCCTGTTGGGGTTAAGGGACTACTGTTAGCGGGGCTTCTCGCGGCCTTTATGTCCACTTTTTCAGCTTTTGTCAACTCCGGGCCCGCCTATATCGTAAACGATATTTATAAAAAATACTTTAAGCCCGAAGCTTCCAACAAACACTATATCAAAGCCAGTCATATTGCTTCCTTTGCTGTTGTGGGACTTGGGGTATGCATGGGCTTCTTTGCAGATTCAATCAACTCCTTGACCCTTTGGATTACCAGTGCCTTATATGGCGGCTATGTTGCTGCCAATTTCCTCAAATGGATTTGGTGGCGCTTTAATGGTTGGGGGTATTTTTGGGGCATGGTTGCCGGCCTTGTGGTGGCTACCCTGCAGTATTTCCTAGATCAGAACAAAGGCAATTTTGCCGAGGACACCTTCTTGTATGAAGTGTCCCATGTGCATGCCATTTATCTGTTCCCGATTATTTTTGGGGTTTCATTGCTGGGCTCATATTTGGGCACTTATCTCTCAAAACCCACAGATACCGAAATCTTGAAGTCCTTTTACAAGAATGTAAAACCTTGGGGTTGGTGGAAACCCATTTATACCCAGCTGAAGAATGAGGATAGCTCCTTTGAAAAGAACAACGATTTCTGGATGGACATGTTCAATTGTGCCATTGGAATCATTTGGCAATCCAGTATGATCCTCCTTCCTATTTATTTGCTGATTCGAGACTACCCCAAAATGCTGCTGGCACTCGTGGTATTTTTAATAACTTCAATAATTCTAAAATTTACTTGGTTGAACAGGGTCCAAAAAATTCCGAATTAAAGCCCCAACAACCACTTGGTTAAACAATTTATGGCATATCAAACATTGGAAAAAGTGAATACAATTCCTTGGCAAGAAAGACCGGAAGGCAATACAGATGTAATTTGGCGATACAGCGATAACCCTATTATTGAACGGAATGCAATTCCTTCCTCAAACAGCATCTTCAACAGTGCAGTGGTTCCATTTGAAGGGGGCTATGCCGGGGTTTTTAGATGTGACAATAAAGCCGTACAAATGAACATCTTTGCCGGTTTTAGCAAGGATGGACTAAACTGGGACATCAATCACAGTCCTGTTTCATTTCAAGCGGGCAACACTTCCATGATAGATTCCGATTACAAATACGACCCTAGGGTTACCTTTATCGAGGATCGGTACTGGATCACTTGGTGCAATGGCTACCATGGTCCAACCATTGGGATTGGATACACGTTTGATTTTAAGGAGTTTTTCCAATGTGAAAACGCGTTTTTGCCCTTCAACCGAAACGGCGTACTGTTCCCAGAAAAAATAGATGGTAAATATGCCATGCTCAGCAGACCCAGCGATAATGGCCATACACCCTTTGGGGATATTTACATCAGTTATAGCCCTGATATGAAGTACTGGGGCGAGCACCGTTGCGTCATGAAGGCCTCACCATTTGGGGACAGTGCCTGGCAGTGCACCAAAATTGGAGCTGGTTCGGTTCCCATTTTAGTGGATGAAGGATGGCTCATGTTCTATCACGGCGTTATCAACACCTGTAATGGTTTCCGATATTCCATGGGTGCGGCCATTCTGGACAAGGACCAACCCGATCAAGTAAAGTATAGGACCCAACCTTATCTTATTTCGCCCCAAACTTCATACGAATGTGTTGGAGACGTCCCCAATGTGGTGTTCCCATGCGCTAGCTTGCACAGTATTGAAGAAGACAAGGTAGCCATCTATTATGGCGCTGCCGACACCGTTACCGCCTTAGCTTTTGGGCGGATATCCGAGATAATAAAATTCACCAAAGAAAATAGTTTGTAAAAACGCCATGAAAGATTTTTCAGGACAATACAAAAAGCTGATCAGTTTCATTCTATTCTTCCCGTATATAGGATGCACACTGCTATCTGCACAAGAAACCCCTAGGAAATATGTTGCCTATAAGGCAGCAGAAACCATAAAAATTGATGGGCAGGCTGACGAAGTTTCATGGAAAAATGCACCTTGGTCCGATTTGTTTATCGACATTGAAGGTGTTAAGAAACCTACCTACGACACCCAAGTCAAGATGCTTTGGGATGAGACCAATATCTACTTCTTTGCCCAAATGAAGGAACCACATGTTTGGGGGGACATTACCGAACATGATGCGGTGATTTTCCACAACAATGATTTTGAGGTGTTTATAGATCCTGAAGGAGACGTGCATGGGTATTATGAACTGGAGTGGAATGTACTGAATACGGTTTGGGACCAATACATCACCGCTCCCTACAGAGCAGGTAACGAAACCATCAATGGATGGGAAGCTCTGGGAATGCAATCTGCCGTTGCCGTACAGGGAACACTGAATGATCCTTCTGACATTGACCAAGGATGGACCTTGGAAATAGCCATTCCCTTTAAGGACCTGCGCACCGGTTATTACCAAGACAATGTTCCAAAAGGAAAATTTTGGAGGGTCGGATTTTCAAGGGTGAATTGGGATCATAATATCACGGATGGGAAATATTCCAGAAAGAAAGATCCAAAAACCGGCAAACATTTCCCAGAATACAATTGGGTATGGTCTCCACAGTATGTTATCAATATGCATGAACCGGAAAGATGGGGCTACGTATATTTTTCCGAAAACGAAGTGGGCAGTACCCCAGAAAAATTTGAAATCCCCAAGGATGATCATGTTAAATGGTACCTGTATGAGTTATATCGCGATTTGATACAACAAAAAGACAAAGTGCAATGGAAGTCGGCAGATGGTGAACTTTTCACGGATTCCAAGGAAATTTTCGGGAAAAAGGTAAGGGTTGTGCTGGAAAAGCATAAAACAGGATTTACCATTTGGACCAAAAGCCCTTTTTCCAAAAATACCTTGGCTGTAGATTCAAACGGTAAGTTCAGGGTCCTCAGTAAATAATACAGTTCAAAAAATAAGACCATGAAGTTCGGTCACTTGCACATAGGGTTGTTGTTTTTAGTGTTCGCTTGCAACCCCCAACCCGAAAAAGACAAGTCCACCGAACAGCTGATTGGCTATGTCAATCCCTTTATCGGAACGGATGGTCCTGGAAATACCTATCCTGGTGCCACCACCCCATTCGGTATGGTACAACTGAGCCCCGACATTGGCATTCCAGGATGGGACCGGATAGCAGGTTATTATTATCAGGATTCCATCATCACCGGTTTTTCACATACCCATTTAACCGGAACAGGGGCCGGAGATCTGTATGATATTTTGGTGATGCCCACCAACAGCAGGTTTTCGGGTCGTATCCCAGAAAACAATTTCAAACCCTACTCCAGCTTTGACCACGCCAGGGAAGGCGCATCTCCAGGCTATTATTGGGTGGACCTGTTGGACTATGGCATAAAAGCCGAAATGACGGCAACCGCCAGAGTGGGCGTTCATCGCTATACATTTCCCAAGGATGAGCAAACCCAAATCCATGTGGACCTGGGGTACAGTCTAAATTGGGACAGCCCCACGGACACTTTCATCGAGGTTGCCAATGACTCGACCTTACAAGGGCATCGCATGTCCAATGGCTGGGCCCGTAATCAAAAACTGTATTTTGAAATGCAATTTTCCAAACCGTTTGCATCTTACGAAATCAGCGGAGATCAGACGTCATCCAAAATAAGCTTGGACTATGCCCTTGAAGATGGGGAGCAAATCGTTGTTAAAACCGGTTTATCCTCAGTGAGCAGTGACGCGGCCGGAAAGGCCATTCAAATTGAGGCGAATAAGGATTTTGACGCCATTCGTTCCCAAGCAGAAGTAAGCTGGGAAAAGGAACTTCAGAAGATACAAATCGGCACCGCCAGCAAAGACCAAAAGGCCATTTTTTATACCATGATGTACCAGTCCATGCTAGCCCCTACCCTATATAGTGATATCAACGGGGAATACAAGGCAGCCAATGACACCCAAGGGAAGCATCTTCCTCAAACAGATACCGTGGCCAAAGCTGCCGGATTCAACAGATATGATACGTTCTCGCTCTGGGACACCTTTAGGGCAGCACATCCCTTGTACACTCTTGTGCAACAGGAACGGGTTCCGGATATGGTCAAATCCCTTCTGGCCCATTACCAAGAAACGGGAGTGTTACCAGTTTGGTCCATGCAGGGAAGTGAGACCCATATGATGATAGGTTATCATGCAGTTCCAGTAATCGTAGACGCCTATTTTAAAGGGTTCGAGTTTGATTCGGAACTGGCTTACCAAGCTTGCCGCGAAAGTGCCATGGTCAACGACAGGCAAATCGACATCTACAAGGATTTGGGCTATATCCCCGTGGATGACCAGCATGAAAATTGGTCGGTTTCCAAAACTATGGAATATGCTTTTGATGATTGGTGCATTGCCATGTTTGCCAAAGATTTGGGAAAAATGGAAGATTACCGACGTTTTCTGATACGTTCCCAAAATTGGAAGAACCTTTACAACGAAAAAAGGTCATGGCTGCAACCCAAGGACACGAATGGGAAATTTATAGAACCTTTTGTTCCCAAAGAGTACACCCCCTATTTCTGTGAAAGCAATGCGTGGCATTACTATTGGTTTGTGCCCCAAGACATAGATGGTCTCATTTCCAAAACTGGCGGAAGTGGGCGCTTTACCCAAAAATTGGATTCCATGTTCAGCTACGCCCCCGAACCTGATGACAAGCTCCCCTTGTTCAGCACGGGAATGATTGGCCAGTATGCGCACGGGAACGAACCCAGTCACCATGTTTCGTATCTTTATAATTATATTGACCAACCTGCCAAGGCCCAAAAATTAGTTCGGGAAATATTGGCAAATCAATACAAAAACGAACCCAACGGACATTGTGGAAATGAAGACTGTGGGCAAATGTCCTCCTGGTATATATTCAGCGCCTTAGGATTTTATCCCGTTAACCCGGCCCAAGGAGCTTATGACCTCGGGATCCCGTTGTTTGAAGAGGCAACACTTATCCTTCAAGATAACAAGTCTTTTACCATAAAAGCTCTAGGTGCGCCAGAGCTGAAATATGTGGAGCACGTTTCCCTGAACGGGGCAGTCTTGGATAGAAATTACATTACCCATAAAGAAATTACTTCTGGAGGTACTTTGGAATTCAAATTGACCAACGACCCAAAGTTGGCCAATGAAAAAAACAGAACCTCCCCAGAAACCAATAAAATTTATAGATGACATGAAGCTGATAATGACAAACTACTTGGCAAAAGGAATTGCAATGGCTTGGATGGTCCTGCTGTTCGTTTCCTGCGGAAATCAAACAACCACAGATTCCAATGATACACCAAAGACGAAAAAAGAACTCCTTTCTTATGTGAACCCATTGATGGGTACCGATTCGGATTTTAGCTTGTCCAATGGGAATACCTATCCGGCCATCGCTACGCCCTGGGGCATGAACTTTTGGACCCCAATGACCTCCAAAATGGGAGATGGTTGGACGTACAAATACGATGAAAAGACAATTCGCGGCATCAAACAAACGCACCAACCCAGTCCTTGGATCAATGATTATGCCGCCTTTTCATTAATGGCAGTTACTGGTGAATTGAAATACAAAGAGGAGGAACGCGCTTCTCATTTTTCGCACAAGGCCGAAACGGTTCGTCCAGATTATTACAGTGTTTATTTGGCCGATTATGATGTGGTGGCCGAGGTAACCCCCACAGAAAGAGCTGCCCATTTTCGTTTCACCTTTCCGGAAACCGATCAAGCTTTTATTCTCTTGGATGGATTTTTCAAAGGGTCCATGGTCAAGGTGTTGCCGGAAGAACGAAAAATTATAGGCTTCTGCCGTAACAACAGTGGTGGGGTACCGGAAAATTTCCACAACTACTTTGTAGCTGAATTTGATAAGGATTTTGAAATTACCCATACTTGGGGAGATGACTGGTCGTTACAAGAAAACACTACAGAAAGCCATGGAGAACATGTTGGGGCCATAATTGGTTTCAAGACCAAAAGAGGTGAAGCCGTCCATGTAAAGGTGGCTTCCTCGTTTATTGGTCCGGAGCAGGCCCAACTCAATCTGGACAGGGAAATTGGTTCCAAAACTTTTAAGGAAACCAGGGATGCAGCAACCAAGGCATGGGAGAAAGAATTAAGCCGCATTGAGGTGAGCACCGACAATATTGACCATCTGCGCACCTTTTATTCCTGCCTGTATCGTGTGTTGTTGTTCCCCAGAAAATTCTATGAGTTCGATAGCAATAATCAAATTGTGCATTACAGCCCATATAACGGCCAAGTTCTACCTGGCTATATGTTCACGGACAATGGCTTTTGGGATACTTTCAGGGCAGTGTTTCCTTTTTTCAACATGATGTACCCCGAGCTGAACAGTAACATCATGGAAGGATTGGTCAATACCTACAAAGAATCAGGTTGGCTACCGGAATGGGCCAGTCCCGGACATCGGGATTGTATGATCGGTTCCAACTCGGCACCCATCATTGCTGATGCCCACTTAAGTGGTATTGAAGGTTTTGATAAAGAGGTTTTGCTGGATGCCATCATCAAAAATGCCACGGTACCGGATGGAAGGCCTGTTAACAGCGTTGGGCGAGCAGGCTTGGATTACTACAATGAATTGGGATATGTTCCTTATGATGTGGACATTCATGAAAATGCGGCTAGAACACTGGAATATGCCTATGCCGATTTCACCATTGCCCAGATGGCAAAATCTTTGGGACAAGATGATTTGGCAGAAACCTATTACCAAAAATCCCTGAACTACAAAAAACTGTTCGACCCATCCACCAAATTGATGCGCGGCAAAAACAAGGATGGTTCCTTCCAGTCACCCTTTAACCCTCTAAAGTGGGGAGATGCATTTACGGAGGGAAACAGTCTTCATTATACTTGGAGCGTTTTCCATGATGTGCAAGGGCTCATTGACCTTATGGGAGGAGATCAAGAGTTTACCGGTATGCTGGATGGAGTTTTTAACATGCCCCCGGAATATGACGATTCTTACTACGGATTTACCATTCATGAAATCCGGGAAATGCAGATCATGAATATGGGCAACTACGCCCATGGCAACCAACCCATACAACACATGATCTATCTGTACAATTACGCAGGACAGCCATGGAAATCACAACAAAAGGTACGGGAAGTATTGACCAAATTGTACACGCCAGCCCCAGATGGGTATTGTGGGGATGAAGATAATGGTCAGACGTCCGCCTGGTATGTCTTTAGCGCATTGGGTTTCTATCCAGTAGCACCGGCCACCAACCAGTATGTAATTGGATCACCCCTGTTTGATGAAGCTACGCTCCACCTGCAGAATGGCAATACCTTTAAGGTAGTTGCGGCCCATAATGGCGAGGGGCAACATTTTGTTCAGAATGCCAGATTGAACGGAAAAAGCTTTAATCAAACTTGGCTTTCCACAGACACGGTACAAAACGGCGGTACGTTACAATTTAGCATGGGAAGTGAGCCCAACGAATCTTGGGCAATAGCTGAGGATTCCAGACCATATTCCCTATCCAATTCCAAAGAAAGATGAAAAAAAAATTCCTAAGGTATTTCCTTATTTTTTTTAGCTGTGCAACCATAGCACAAAACCAAGCCATTGATTATGTGAACCCCTTCATTGGCACCTCCAATTTTGGCACAACCAATCCAGGCCCAATCGCTGTAAGGGGAATGGCCAATGTCTCTCCCTTCAATGTGGCAGGGTCTCAAAACCTTCCGTTGGAAAAGGACAGTCGTTGGTTCTCTACGCCCTACGTTCATGAAAATAAATTCCTAACGGGCTTCAGTCATGTAAACTTGAGCGGGGTGGGCTGCCCAGAGCTCGGTGTGATTCTTGCCATGCCAACCACCGGAGAGGTAGAAACCGATCATGAGAAATACGGCTCCACCTATTCCAATGAAATTGCCAAAGTAGGATACTATACTTCCAAGTTGGACACGTACAACATCAAGGTAGAGGCCACGGCAACAACACGAACTGGGGTCAGTAAATATTCCTTCCCTGCTGGCCAGGCCAACATTCTTTTAAATCTTGGTTTGGGCCTTACCAATGAACAAGGAGCCCAGGTAAAGATTGTTTCCTCTACAGAAATTGAAGGGATCAGGAGTGTTGGATCCTTTTGCTATTACAAACCCGAAGAGGCCTATCCGGTATATTTCGTTGCCAAATTTTCCGAACCAGCCTCCTCCTTTGGAACCTGGAAAAAGCCTACTACGTACAAAGGCGTAGAAGCACAATGGATGGGTTACAACGGAAAAACCCGACTCATGGAAGGTTTTACCAAAACGGTTGTGGGTGATAGCATTGGCGCCTATATGCAATATGACTTTAAAATCCCTACCCAGGTGGAAATGAAGATTGGGGTGTCTTACGTTAGCATTGAAAATGCTCGCGAAAATCTTGAAAAGGAAACTGCAGGTAAATCCTTTGATGATATAAAGACAGCTACCCAACAAGAATGGAACCAATATCTTTCCAGAATTGAAGTTGAAGGCGGAAGTCAGGATGATAAAACGATTTTTTACACCGGGCTTTACCACACCTTGATCCACCCAAGCACCTTGAACGACATTAATGGGGAATACCCAAAAATGCGCACCCGGGAAACCTTGAAAACGGACGGTACCAGATATACCGTATTCTCCTTTTGGGATACATACCGCAATTTGCACCAACTCATGAGTTTGGTGTATCCCAAGCAGCAATCCAACATGGTGAAGAGCATCCTGCAAATTTATGACGAGTCAGGTTGGTTGCCCAAATGGGAACTGAATGCCACTGAGACAACCACCATGGTTGGCGACCCTGCTGGTATTGTCCTTGCCGACACCTATCTTAAAGGAATCCAGGATTTTGATGTGGAGAAGGCCTATGAGGCTATGGTCAAAAGTGCGGATCAGTTGGAAGACAATCCCTTGCGGCCAGGTATCAAGGATTATATTGAAAAAGGCTACTTGACCACAAAAACAACCAATAGTGGTTCCGTATCCACCACCCAGGAATATAACATCAGTGATTTTGCCATTGCGCAATTGGCAAAGGCTTTGGGCAAAAAAGAAGATTATAAGCGCTTTTCCAAGCGCAGTCTGTCCTATAGAAAACTGTTTGACACCGAATTTAATTTGCTGAGGCCCAAAAATGATGATGGCAGTTGGTTGACTCCCTACAATCCGGAAACTGGTGCCAATTTTGTGAAGAACCTAGGCTTTATTGAAGGCAATGCATGGCAATACACCTTCATGGTCTCCCATGACGCCAAGGGTTTAATGAAACTTATGGGTGGTGGCAAAGCCTATTCCAAACAATTGCAAAACGTTTTTGACAAGAACCAATTTGATATGGCCAACGAACCGGATATTGCCTATCCCTATCTCTTCAATTATGTAAAAGGGGAAGAATGGCGAACACAACAAACGGTATCGGATTTGCTTCAAAAGCATTTTAAGAACAGCTCCGACGGGCTCCCAGGAAACGACGATACCGGAACTATGAGTGCATGGGCCGTGTTTTCCATGATGGGGATTTATCCTGTAAATCCAGCCCAACCTATTTATGCCTTGACCCGACCCAAATTTGATAAAATCACCATTCATTTAGATGCTAAGTATTATCCCAATCAAAAGGTGATT
This sequence comes from Flagellimonas sp., assembly GCF_965233845.1. Classification (GTDB taxonomy): domain Bacteria; phylum Bacteroidota; class Bacteroidia; order Flavobacteriales; family Flavobacteriaceae; genus Flagellimonas. The sequence continues at coordinate 4,378,794 of NZ_OZ247584.1, read as the reverse complement.
ATCAGCACTAAGTCCAGAGCTGCCAAAAAGAGTATGGGTACTATTGTTATTGATGGTAAAAAGCACAACAGCTATTTTCTGTCCCATCAAAAACTTACACATTCCAAATCCATAGAATTCCGATAAAGCTAATCCTTTGAAATTCAAGGGAACTCTGGGTCAAATTATGCCTTAAATTTCACGAATCTTTGGGGAAAACCTTATTTCAAACGTTTTCGCTATGATGTTCTTTAGCCTGCGAGCGTCGTTATTAGTCGAAATTTTTTCCTATATATATAAGGAATTCGAATTTTTATCATTGCGAACTTAGAGCTTGATTTAAGCTTTAGAAACTAATAACCTAACTCATTTAGTATGAACAGAAAAATTCATTACTTTCTACTACTTGTGTCATTTTTATGCCTCCAGGCAACAATGGCGCAGGAAAAAAGAATTTCAGGAAACGTTACGGACTCGGGTACAGGCGAACCTGTTCCAGGGATTAACGTTGTGGAAAAAGGCACCAGAAATGGTACTTCCACGGACTTTGATGGTAATTACACCATCACGGTTTCAAATGACGCTGCCATTTTGGTGTTTTCCGCCATCGGTTATACCGAGCAGGAAATAGCCGTTGGTCAACAAACAACCATTAATGTTGCCCTTGGGGAAGATGTTGAATCCTTGGACGAGGTTGTTGTAACCGCTTTGGGTCTGAGCAGGGAAAAGAAATCCCTGGGATACTCAGTTACCGAACTCTCCGGAGACGCCGTTTCAACGGTAAAGGAATCCAACGTTGCCAGTTCCTTGGCAGGTAAGGTTGCCGGTGTGGTGGTATCCAAATCAACCTCTGGTGTTGGTGGGGGTACTAGGGTAGTTATACGTGGTAACAACTCGCTTAACGGTAACAACCAGCCTTTGTACGTTGTGGATGGTATCCCAATTGACAACTCTACCTTGGGCACAGCGGGTGCCGGTGAATTCAGTGTCCCGGATTTAGGTAACGGTATTTCCGATATCAACCCGGACGATATTGAATCTATCTCGGTACTGAAAGGACCAAACGCTGCGGCACTTTATGGATCCAGGGCGGCCAATGGTGCCATCATCATTACCACAAAAAAGGGAACCTTGAACAGAGGTTTGGGCATCAACTATACCGCAAGTGTCACCTTTGAAGACCCACTGGTACTTCCCAAATATCAAAATGAGTATGGTAGGGGTACTGACGGGAACTTCCCGCAAATTAACCCAGGTGACCCCCTTGCAACCCAAGTAAACGCTGTTGCATCAACCAGCTCATGGGGGCCAAGATTTGACGGTTCGCAACAATTGGCCTACAATGGCCAGATGAGAGCTTATTCCGCTCAACCCAACAATGTAAAGGACTTTTTTAGAACAGGGACAAGCTTGATCAATACCGTGGCACTTTCCGGAGGAACTGAAAACGCTTCCGTAAGATTTTCATATACCAATTCGGATTTGGAATCCATGCTGCCCAACTCCAATGTAAAACGTAACAACTTTAACATTAGAGGGTTTACAAAACTAGGTGACCGTTTGACCATAGACGCCAAGGCCACCTATTTCTTACAAGATGCCAAAAACAGACCTAGTCAAGGTACGGAAGGTGTAATGGCCTACTTGTGGACCGTAGCACGAAACGTAAGAAATGCTGACCTTCAGGTTTTCCAGGACACTGAAAATCCTATTAACCCTGAAGATCCCTTTAAGGTAATTGCCCCTACTTCTTCAGGGGGAAATCCATACTGGATTTTACAAAACGACTTTAACGGGGACAAAAGAAAGAGGTTCACCGGATTGGTTAAATTGGATTATCAATTTACAGATTGGTTATCTGCATTTGCAAGGGTTGGTACAGACCAAATAACCCAAGATGTTGAAGGATATACGGCTGTGGGCCATCACTTCTTCCCACGTGGACGAATCGGATTCCGCAAAAATGACAAAACCGAGACCAACTACGATTTCTTGATCATGTTCAACAAGGATCTTACAGAAAAGTTGAACTTGACAGCCAATGCGGGTGGTAACTTGAGACATTCCACCGAAATTGATGCTAGAATCAACGGGGCTGAATTTAAGATTCCAGGGCGTTACTTCTTGAGCAATACCGACGCCGATCTATTGACTGCAAGTCAAAGTGATCTTGTTGAAAAAAGGGTGAACTCTCTTTATGGATCCGCATCTTTCGGTTATGATGATGCCGTTTATCTGGACCTTACTGCCAGAAACGATTGGTCTTCCGCTTTGGCTCCTGAAAACAGATCGTACTTCTACAGCTCTGCCAACATAAGTATTTTGCTTGATCAAGTGTTTAACTTGCAAGGAGGGGCCATAGACATGTTGAAATTAAGAGGTAGTATTGCCAGTGTTGGTAACGATACCGGTGCCAGACAAATTGTGAACGTGTTTAGCGTTGCCGGTGATGGGTACCTTGGCAATGTACAGATCAACAGGCCAAACATTAAATTCAGCGAAAGCCTTCGTCCGGAAGATATTACAACTACCACGATCGGTGCTGAATTTAGATTGTTCGGAAACCGATTGTACGGTGACGTATCTTACTACGACATTTCAACCAAAGATTTGATTTTTGATGTACCCGTAGACCCAGGTACTGGTTTTAGCTCATTCAGAGAGAACATTGGTGAAATTTCCAATAAGGGTGTGGAGCTCTTGATTGGGGGTACTCCGATCCAAACCGATAATTTCTCATGGGACATTTCTGCTAACATCTCTAGAAACAAGAACAAGTTGGTTAGCTTGATCGAAGGTCAGGAGAACTTCCAGTTCAGTAGCAGTAATGGCGGCGTTGTGGATGTACGTGCACAAGTTGGCGAAGGGTTTGGTGATATTTACACCACCACGTGGTTGAGAAATGACCAAGGACAACTTATTGTAACCGCGGAAGGACGACCAAGAGCTACCGCTGAGCGCGAAAAGTTTGGTAACTACCAACCAGATTACTCTGGGGGTATTACCAATACCTTCAGGTACAAGAACTTTACTTTGAACACATTGGTTGACTTTAGAGTTGGTGGTGAGGTATTCTCCTTCACCGATTCTGCCATGGATGCCACTGGGGTTTCCGAAAGATCTTTGGAGTTCCGTGATGGCGGGGTGTTGGTTGAAGGTGTAGTGGACAATGGTGACGGTACTTTTTCACCAAACAATACCACAATCAGTGCACAAGATTACTGGGGCGCTGTGAGCAGCATTGGTTCTGAGTATGTTTTTGACCAAACCAACTTCAGACTCAGGGAGTTAAGCCTAAGCTACCAATTTCCTAATAAATTGTTAAAAGACACTTTTATCCAAAATGCATCTCTTAGCTTTATTGGAAGGAATCTGTTCTTTATCTATAAAAAGGCCGATAATTTTGACCCTGAGTCTAGCTACTCTACATCCAACTTTGGTCAAGGTGTTTTATTCTATGCCCTACCTACTTCAAGGAGTCTAGGCTTAAGTTTAAATGTTAACTTCTAAAAAATTGCAATGATGAGAAAAAACAAATTATGGTTATTCGGTCTTGTTACAGCACTGTTTGTCCTGAACAGCTGTACCAAGGACTTTGATGACATTAACACAAACACACAAGGTTTCCTTACCGATGAGGTAAGTGCCAAGTTCTTTTTGACAAGTTCCCAAGTGGGTCTTTATGCCCCAGATCGGTTTGTTTATTGGAGGGCCCATCTGATCCATTCGGATAGGTTTGCCGGTCACTTTACCTTCGGACATAATTCTTCTTGGTGGAGTGATGGACTATGTTATAACTTCAATGCAAGTTATACCGATGCAACCTATGGTTGGTTGGCAGGTTATTTTGGAAACATCAAATCCTTTGCTGACCTAACAACGGAAGGCGGAGAGTTCGAAAACCAGTACATGTATGCCATGTCACTAATCATGAAAGGGTTGTATTATCAAATGTACACAGACACTTTTGGTATGGTTCCGTACACAGAAGCAGGGGTAGATGGTATTTTAACCCCGGCCTATGACACCCAAGCAACCATTTATAAGGGCATTATTGCCGATTTGGACCAAGCAATGTCCATTATTGGTGATACCGAGAGAACAGGTCTTGGGGTGAATGATGCAGGCTCCAACGACATCTACTGTGGGGGAGACCTACAGCAGTGGAAGCGATTGGCCAACACGCTTAAGCTTAGAATTGGAATGCGTGCATTGGGAGCTCCAGGAGATGATTTCGCAGCAGCGACCATTACTTCCGCAATGGGTGCTCCTCTGTTGGATGCTGCTTCCGGAAGCGTTACCATGATCAAAGATTTCGAGATCAGTAAGTGGGCATCAGCTGCTTATGGCGATGTTTGGAACGATTTTGGAGGAGGATCCGATTGGACTGTTTCAAGCACGCTTGTCAACTTGTTGAAAGACAACAACGATCCACGCCTTACGGCATACGTACAGCCTGCCAAAGGAGGGAGCTTTGAATTTGACTCTGCCGCTTCCGATCCACCAGATCCCAATTTCCAAGATCGTTTGGACTTTATAGTGGCCAACTTGGATGCCGCAGGAGCCAACTACAACATGTCAACTTCCGGAACGGTCACTACGATCGAAGTAGGATCTGGACAGTTCATTGGCCAACCTGTACGGGTAAATGGTGACACTTACTCCTTCATGAGATACGATATGTTCTCAACGCCTTCTGAAGATGTTATCACACCTAGAGGAAAGCAAGTAGATGGTTATCCAGAAATTATCCTTTCCAGCGCAGAAGCTTATTTCCTTCAGGCCGAGGCAGTGGTAAGAGGTCTTGCCGCTGGTGATGCACAAGCGCTTATGAATTCTGGTATTGAAGAAGCCATGAAGTTGTGGGGCATTGGAGCCGGTGAGGCTGCTGCATATGCTGCTCAGCCCATTGCCGATATTACCGGAGGAACAGAAGATGAAAGATTGGAAAAAATTGCACTGCAACGTTGGTTGGCCAGCTATACCGATGGTTTTGAAGCTTGGGCCGTTGTACGTAAAACCGGATACCCTGCCGAATTGGCTGCCGGTGTCTCCGATCCCATCATTTTTGCCCTGGGAGAACTTAACGGAGCCTACCCACAACGAATGAGATATGGCTCGGGTGCCCAGGAAAATCCAAATTACGGAGCAGCAGTCTCTGCACAAGGAGCTGACGAGCAAGCCACCACCTTATGGTTTGCGCAATAATAAACTTACTGTAAAGTGATCCATTAAGTAGATTAATTTTATAGTTTGAGTTAGTTTGATTCATAATTAATTTTAAGTAAAGGAAGAGCAATCTTCCTTTACTTTTTTACAACTTCTTTTAAGTTAGCCACAATCATCCGCAGATGGTTTTTTAAACTCAACTAATGAAAAAGAAAACAACTTTGGGAATCATGGGCCTTATGCTCATTGCAGTACCCGCTTTGATCAATTCATGCAAGGTGGACAATGGGGACCCTACATTCCTATTTCAAGCCATGGATAGCGGTCACACCAATATTCACTTTGTGAATGTCAATGTGGAAAACGAGCTAACCAATTCCTTTCTATACGAGTATGTATATAACGGTGCCGGTGTAGCCGTTGGCGACATCAACAATGATGGGTTGGAAGACATCTATTTTACTTCCAATTTGGAAAACAATAGGCTTTACCTGAACGAAGGCGACTTGGAGTTCGAGGATATCACAGCCGTATCCAATACCGCTGGCAAAAAAGGATGGACCACTGGGACCAATATGGTGGACATCAACAATGACGGGTTGCTGGACATCTATGTATGCAAATCAGGACCCTATGAGAAAAAATCATTGCTCCAAAATGAGCTATTAATAAATAAAGGCCCCAATAAAAAAGGGATTCCTGTTTTTGAGGAATCAGCAGAGCGATTTGGCTTGGCAGATACAGGCCACTCCATACAATCTGCATTTATTGACTATGACCTGGATGGTGATCTGGACATGTACCTCATGAACCACAACCCCCAAACCTTTTCATTGGGGAATACCGAAACCTTTTCCCCATTGGGTGACCGTTTTTATGAGAACCAAAATGGGAAGTTTGTCAATGTGACCAAACAAGTGGGCATCTATTCCAATGGGGTTTCCTATGGTCTTGGAGTGGGCGTAAGCGATCTAAACAACGATGGCTGGCCGGACCTTTACATTTCCAACGACTACGATGAACCGGACTATTTCTATATCAACCAACAAAATGGAACGTTCAAAGAAGTGGTAAAGCAGGCAACCAACCATATTTCCAACTTTTCCATGGGTAACGATATTGCCGACTTTGACAATGATGGTTTGGTGGATATTATCACCTTGGATATGGTTTCCGAGGACAATTATGGGATGAAAACCAGCATGGCCAGCATGAATCCCCAAAAATTCAATACCAATGTTGCCGCTGGAAAGCATTACCAATACATGTACAACACCCTCCAAAAAAACAGTGGCCATATTGACTCATCAGGCACGCCGTTCTTCTCAGACATTGGTCAAATGGCCGGAATTTCCAACACCGATTGGAGTTGGGCACCCTTGATGGTGGATTTTGACAACGATGGCCTAAAGGACATTTTCATTACTAATGGTATCAAAAGGGATTTTAGAAATAAGGATTACTACAACAATCTTCAAAAATACCTTAGTGAAAATCCTGACGCCCTTAGCAATCCCGAAAAAATAAACCACCTGATAGAAACAACCCCAAATCGTCCCCACATCAATTATTTTTATAAAAATACAGGGGGGCTTACTTTCCAAAACACTTCCAAAGAATGGATTGAAAGCCCAGAGAGTACCTACTCCAATGGGGCAGCCTATGCAGATTTGGACAACGATGGGGATTTGGACATAGTAATCAACAATGTTGATACCAAAGCAACCCTATTGAGAAACAACGCCGACCTTCAAGACAAAAATTATTTAAAACTGACTTTCAAAGGTCCAGCACAAAATTCCATGGGAATCGGTGCCAGGGTAAAAATCTACGCCCAAGGCAAGGAACAGGTTTACGAGAACTATAGTGTAAGGGGGTATCAGTCCTCCGTTCCTCCAAAAATTGTGGCAGGTCTTGGCGCGGAGAACTCGGTAGATTCATTGCTTATTCTTTGGCCCGGTGAAAAAGTACAAAGAGTTTTGAATCCCGATGTCAATACAACGGTAACCATTACCTATCAACCCGACGGTAATCAAACTCGGAAAAATCTAGATTTAGAGGATAAAATGTTTAAATCCGTAGCCCTCATTCCAGAACTTGCCCATACCGAAAATGAATTTGATGATTATCTCATCCAAGTGCTATTGCCGCATAAGATGTCGACTTTTGGCCCTGCCGTGGCTGTGGCCGATGTTAACGGAGACAAAAAGGATGATATTTACTTAGGGCAAAGCGCAGGAAACGCCTCAGTTTTATACACCCAACAATCCAATGGGACATTTAAACTGGCACAAACCTTTGAAAAAGATGCTGGGTATGAGGATGTGGATGCACAGTTCTTTGATTACGACAATGATGGCGACAACGATCTAATTGTAGCATCAGGAGGCAACGAGTTTGAAGCAAACGCACCAAGCTATGTAGATAGGTTGTACGAAAACAGAAACGGCAGATTTGAGCTTCGGACGGATTTATTCCCTCAAATTTCTGTCAGCAGTTCTAAAATTCGCATAGCGGATTATAACAATGATGGCTACAAGGATGTATTTATCGGAGGTAGATTTATTCCCCATGACTATCCTGCCCCTGCCAGTAGCTATCTCTTTAAAAATACAGGTGGCAAATTTATCGATGTTACGGAAAGCACAGCCCCAGAGCTCATCACCCTAGGACTGGTTACTGATGCCACCTGGACCGATTATGATCAAGATGGGGATTTGGACCTAAGTATCGTTGGTGAATGGATGGAACCCACTTTTATGGTCAATGACAATGGGACTTTCTCCAAAGCGGATTTAAGCTCCCTAAACGGACTTTCCGGCTGGTATTTTTCCATAAAGGCCCTTGATCTGGACAACGACGGTGATGAGGATTATGTATTGGGCAATCTTGGACAGAATTACAAATACAAGGCCGATAAGGAAAACCCCTTTGAAGTCTATTACCATGATTTTGACGATAATGGGAAAAAGGACCTGGTATTGGGGTATTACAATTTTGGGGAACTCTATCCGGTAAGAGGTCGTGAATGCTCTTCACAACAAATGCCCTCCATCAAAAAGATTGCTCCATCGTATGACCTGTTTGGAAAATCAACCATTGCGGATATCTACGGAAGTGAAAAACTTTCGGAAGCGCTGCATCTGCTTTCGTACAACTTTAAAAGTGGGGTTTTGATGAACAACGGCAACGGGAATTTTGATTTTGTCGCCTTCCCCGAATTGGCCCAAATATCCTCCATAAATGCCATTTTGGACCACGATTTGGACAATGATGGCATTCAAGATTTGATCTTGGCCGGAAATTTATTTGCATCAGAAATTGAAACCCCTAGAAACGATGCAGGTTACGGAATGGTTCTTAAAAATATGGGGCAGGGGCAGTTTGAGGCCTTCAATGCGGATAAAACGGGCTTGTTTCTTTCAGAAGATGTCAAAAACCTAAGTTTCATTGACATTTTGGGACAAAAGCACATCCTTGCCGGGCAGAACAACAAAAATTTGGAATTGATCTCCGTACCCACAAAACCGACCCTCTAATGTATAGATCAACTGCAATCTCTCAATTAAGTCCAACCCTATTCAATGGCCCAAACCTTCATAATATGAATCTTTAAATTCCTGCTAACCCATGTCTTTTTTTCCCAGAACTGATTCAAATACCTCCAATACCAGCGTTGCTACCAAGAATGGGGCATACGTGGTAGGAGTGGATATTGGGGGCACCCACATCTCTTCTGCAGTGGTTGATGTAGAACAGAAAAAAATTCTGGAGGAAACCTACGCCACCAGCCATGTTGCTAATCTAGAGCCCTATGAAGTGATAATGGAAATCTGGGCCAGTACGCTGAACAAGACCATAAATGCCTCCCGTAATTTAGCTTTGCTGGGTATTGGCTTTGCCATTCCAGGCCCTTTTAACTATAAGAAGGGCATTGCCTTGTATCCCGAAGGGTTTAAGTATGGAGCCTTAAACGAGATCAGAATAGACCATGACCTAAAACCCTTACTGATTACGCCCAAGTCACTACCCATACGTTTTTTGAACGATGCTACCTCTTTCGCCGTTGGAGAGGCTTGGCTAGCTGAAAACGAAGGATTCAAGAGGCAAGTGTGCATTACATTGGGAACTGGGTTTGGCGCTGGATTCGTTGAAAATGGAATTCCTGTGGTAAACGGTGGCAACGTACCACCCAATGGTTGTCTTTGGAATCTTCCCTACAAAGACGGCATGGCCGATGACTATTTCTCAACAAGGGGCTGCATAAATGCCTATGCTGTACTCAGCGGAATAGAAGTATCTGGAGTTTGGGAGCTTGCAAAGCGCTTTACGTTTGATCCCCTTGCCCAGAAAGTGTTTGAGGATTTTGGAAAGGACTTAGGGGACTTTCTCGCCCCATGGCTGAAAAAATTCAATGCGGATGCCTTGGTAATGGGTGGCAACATTTCCAAATCGTATGCTTGTTTTGGACAATCCTTGCAGGCAAGTCTCAATGAAAATGGGATTCCCATTCCCATCCGAATATCCGATCATATGGAAAAAGGGGCCATTATAGGATGTACTCGGGTGTTCGACAGCCATTTTTGGAAAAATGTCAAAAACAACTTACCCGAACTATAAGCCCTTAATTCCAATTTTCAAAAGCTCAAAACTTCAACCGTTAATTGAAAACGGCCATTCGTGAACTCAAATGCCCCATCCGTTAATTGGGAGTGGGTTAAACCAAAGCCTTATCATAAGTTTGACATGTAGTAAGTAGTTAAATTTTAAGTTTGACATTACAGTTCAGTTGTTTTTTGACTACAGTACATAGCAATGCACTTTTCGGCTGATGGTCACAAAGTGTTTAGTTTAGTTGAGGTTTCCATCAAAGAGGTAAGTGCTTTACGTGCGCAAATGAATCCTCATTTTATTTTTAATTCCCTCAATTCCATACAGCATCTTATTCTGAACAACGATCGGGTTATGGCCTTAAAGTATCTCTCCAAATTTGGAAAGCTTACCCGAAATGTGCTTGAAAGTTCCATAGAAACACAATCGGTTTTGCGGAAGGAAATTGAATTGCTCAAATCCTATCTGGAATTGGAATCCTTGCGGTTTGAAGGGGTTTTTAAGTACGAAATACATGTGGACGAAGATTTGGACACCAACAATGTGGAAATTCCCCTACTCTTGGTTCAACCCTATGTGGAAAACGCCATTTTACATGGTCTTTTACCCAAGAAAAAGGATGAAAAGTTACTCACAATTAGTTTTGAAAGAGAAAAAAACAACATAATTTGTAGCATCGAAGATAATGGGGTTGGAAGAGCAGCTGCCCAGCGGACAAGTACCTACTCCAAGAGGGAAAAGAAATCCAGGGGCATGGAAATTACCGGTAAAAGGTTGGAGTTATTGGGCCAGTCAGAACTGGGCAGGAACTCCGTAGAAATCACAGACAAATTTGACTCCAAAGGCCATCCCGCAGGGACCAAGGTGGTAATACGAATTTTTGACGCATTAAAAACAGCAGTATGATCCTAAAAGTTGTAATTGTAGAAGACGAGAAGAAAAGTAGAGAAACCCTCAAGGCCATGCTGGAGGAGTTTTGCAAGGATGTAAAGGTCATTGCCACCGCCAGCAACGTTTCCGAAGCAGTCAAAGTTTTGTCGGTGGTAAGTCCAGATGTGGTGTTTTTGGATATTGAACTGCAGACCGGGCAGGGTTTTGATGTACTCAACCAAATCGAAGACCCCAACTTTGAGGTGATATTTACCACCGCTTTTGAAAAATATGCCATTAAGGCCATAAAGTTCAGCTCTTTGGACTATTTGCTCAAACCCATTGACCTGGACGAGCTGAAACAAGCTGTTGAAAAAGCCAGAAACCGCATGGATACCAATGTGTATCGAGAACAGATAGACACCTTGATGCAAAACCTGTCCAAAGAAACCTACCGGCAGGAAAAGATCTGTTTGGCCACTACCATTGGCATGGAATTTATAAAGATAGAGGACATTGTGCTCTGTAAAGCCGATGGATCGTATACCTCCTTTGTCTTGAGAAACAAGAGCAAGCTCATGGTAAGCAAGCACTTAAAGGAGTATGAACATCTTTTGGCCGAACATCAGTTTATGCGGGTACACAACAGTTTTGTGATCAACCTTAGGGAAGTAAAAAAGTACATCAAAGCAGATGGGGGCTATATCATTATGAGCAATGATATGCATGTGAGTTTGTCCCCTAGAAAAAAAGACGAGCTGATCGAAGCCTTGAAAAGGCTCTAAACCGCTTTCACTTAATCAGGATCATCTCCAGATTTATTTACCAAACCTTTGGTGAATTCGTTCAGAGCTTTCACTTTTTGTTCAAAATCCCCTTTTAATGTGTCCCTATAGGCATTCAGATTTTTGACCAAATCATCGATATTATCGGGAATCACATCCTCAAAAAATTGTCGGAGTCTTTTAGCGGTAGTCGGGGATTTCCCATTGGTGGAAATGGCCACTTTTACATTGCCCTTGGTCACAATTCCGCCCATATAAAAATCACAGAAAGGTGGATTATCGGCCACGTTTACCAAAATGCTTCGTTCACGGCAATCATGGTATACTTGCTCATTTACCTCAGGCTTGTCCGTGCAAGCCACAACTATATGTTTACCGTCCAAGAACTTTGCATCATAAGCTTCCTGGGTCAGTTCCACTTGGTGTTTTTCTGCCAACTGTAGGGTGGCATCCAAGAATTCCGGTGCCACCATTTGCACTTGGGCATTAGGGCTCGACTTTAGCAGAAATGTAAGCTTTTCCAAACCCACATTACCACCACCAACAATGAGCACTTTAAGGTTGTTTACCTTTAAAAAAATGGGATAGAGTTCATTCCGCTCCATGGTTCAAGTCTTTGTTGACAGTTTGTTATACTTTATCTTACAAAGGTATGCCTAAACCAAATCCCCCCTTTATCAATACCTTACTTTTTTATCACCCTTCCATCACTGGAAAGCACTTGCCGGACAATTTCGGCATCTCCTTTATAGAATAAGCGACTATCTGTATTGGCCTCCACATCTATCGTGTTGTTTACGGTAAGATAGGCATCACTATCAGAAGAGAGGGAAATCTCTAGATCATCTACCACAAGACCGTAATCTTCAAATCTACTATCGGAATTGAGTGTAGCCTCCAAATCCCCGACATTTCCAAACAAATCCACCTGACTGTCCGAAGAAAGTCTGGCATTTACTTGGTTAACCTGAAACTCCCCAACCATTTTTGCGCTGGACGAAAGATTCAAATGGGCTCTATTGGCATCCACAAACACATCTGCATTGGCATCCGAGGAGGCATCAAAATCAAACCTTTCCGTGGTAATATCCCCTTCAAAATAAGCATCAGAACTTAAATCAACAGAGACATTGGGCGCATCCAGTGGACTGTCCAAATAAATAGCTGCATCTGAAGATGCCCTAAAATCCCTGATCTGGGCTGTGGTTATAAAAAGTTGTAGGGTTTCCTTTCCCTTGATGTTAATGTTGTTCTTGAGTTTTACCGTAAGCCTTCCACCATCTTGGTAGATATCTATTTTTCCGAACAAATTGTCATTGGCCTTTATCCGAACCTCTTCCTCGGTTTCCGAAAAATTCACGTAAGCCTTAAAATCGGTTGCTACGGTGAGTGCAGTAATGTTGTCAAAATCGTATGTCCGGGTGGATACTTCATCCGAAACCCGAATGGTTTCATAGCTACAAGAGCTCATAAAACTGGCCATACCTATGGCTAGCAAAGTTGTTTTGATTGTTCTCATGATGTTCGTTTTTGATTAAAATTCTATACGATAATTCAGCAAGGGCAATAGCTCCAATTGATACTCCGGAACCATGGTCCGGGTACGTGTGCTGAAAAACATTTCGTCAATATTCTGCCGGTTGGTCAGATTTTGAATGTCCAAAGAAATGATATGCGCCACCTTGGGTCTGTTTATCCGATAGGAGAAGCTGGTATCCAGTCGCCAGTAGTCGTCAAATTCCAAAGTGTTCCTTTGATCTTGAAGGATTCGTACGTTACCTGTTTGGTCAAAATAATCCAAGTCCACCGGAGTTCCCCTTTTGCCCCCGTTCCATAGTAATTTGGCATTTACCCCAAAGATGTTATTGCTGTTTCTTCCAACCTTAAATTCCTTGCCCCCAACCACATTAAAAGTGTATTGCGCGTTATACCGACTGTCATACCAATTGCCATCCGCCGCTCGATACTGGGAATCGAAAAGGGAACTGGTCACCAAGAAATAATACTGATTGGAAAAGAATTTTTCCAAAGTGAGTTCCAAACCATAGTTTCTGGCCTTCCCAGAATCTACCAATCCCGCACTTATAAATTGTCCGTTTAAAAAAGAGTCCGTGTTGTTTGGATCGGCCGAAACCGCCACTTTATTTATATCCTGATAGTACACCTCCACTTTTAAATGCCCATTTTTAATGACTCTCCAGTCATAGCCCAACACATAATGGGTGGCCCGCATCAAATCCAATTCTTTATTGGGGGTGGTAACATTCCCCTGTGTATCCTCCACTTCGATAAAATACTGGTTCAACGGCATTCGTCTGGAGTGCAATCCAATCCCGGCACTAAGCGTATGCTTGGGAGCAATACGGTACTCAAAGCCGCCCCTTGGTTCCAATACAAAATCGTCATTTACGGAAAATGTTGAGGCATGCAGACCAAAGGTTGTTGAGAATTTCTCGGTAAATCGGTATTTGGCCTGGGAGAAAAATTGCAAAAAGGTGCCATTGCCATCTGCATTTACCAAAGTTTCGGTTGCTGTATCGCGTGTTTCGTCCGAAAGCACATCATAATCCAAGCGGCTATAGACAATTCCCGTTTTTAAGGTGGTCTTGGCGTTAAACTTTTGATTGAGGTTGGCACTCAGTCTGAAGGCACTGTTCCTAAGAATATCCCTTTCCCTGAAAAATCGATCGGTGTTTCTGTTGTCCACAGAAAAATCGTAATCACTTCGATTGCCCGAATAGGAAAGCACCCCATCCAAGGAGGTGTTGGGGCTAAAAAAATGTTTGATGTTGATTCCCCCCATATAGGTTTTGGAATCGAACTGTTCGTCTTCAAAAACATCCGGCACTACCTGTTCCACATTATCCTGATTGTCCTCGCTTACCCCACCTATGCCCCATGCGGACAAATTGGTTTTATCGCCCAATGGCAAATTCACCTTAAAAGAAAGATCCTGAAAGGTGGGCACCGATCCTTCGGATACTTCGATGATATTGTTCAGGATAGTAAGGGTTGAATACCTATAATTGACAAGGTAAGAGCCTTTGTAGTTTTTGGAGAATGGTCCCTCAATGGCCAAGTCGGTTCCCAACACTCCAAATTGAAAAGCATATTCGGTGTTCTCGGCATTCCCGTTGCGCAATCGGATATCAAAAACGCCCGAAGTGGCATTGCCATATTCCGCTGGAAATGCCCCGGTGAAAAAATCGGAGTTGCCCAACATATTAGTGCTCAACAAGCTGACAGCTCCCGGGGAATACCCCTCTTCCGAAAAGTGATTGGGTTCTGGCACTTCCACCCCTTCAATCTTCCATAACAACTGGTTGGGGGCATTCCCTCGGATTACAATTTCATTGGTAGTGTCATCTGTGTTTGTAACACCGGCAAAGGACAAGGCCATCCGTCCTGGGTCACTGATACTCGCCGGAAAGCGTTTGGTCTCCTCCACCCCAAACGAACGGGCACTAACCGTGGCCAGTTTATTGTTGGGTTTTATCTGATCTTTCCGTGCAGATATCACTACCTCGTCCAATTGGTTCAACGATTCCGTGAGCCTAATGGTGAGATTGATTTCCTTGGCGGATCCCACTAAAACTTCGGAAATCAATGCGTCCTCATAACCCAAATAACTACAACTAAAGGACTGTCTCCCCACGGGAACATTCTCCATGGAAAAGAAACCTTGCATATCAGTCACCACTCCTAGTTGCGGTTCCACATTGAGAAGTACAATGGTGGCCCCCATTAGGGGGCTTCCGGTAACAATGTCCGTTACCCTTCCTTTTACAGTTTGTTTTAAATCTTGCCCGAAGCCTAAAAATATGGATGCAAAGACCAGCCCCAGGGTAATGGAGAAACGAGATTTTAATACTTTCATGATTTTAATTGGTTGATTCTAGCGCAATTCCTTTTCCAGATTTAGAACTGGCATCCAGAAGAAGTTGATGACGGACCATTCATCCTTTTCCAGATTTTGGGAACTTCTTACAAAGACCGATCCGTTTTCAGAAAATACGTGTTTGGCCACCAAGCCTTGATTGATTGACTGTTCGTTTTTTGATTTGTTATTGTTCATCGTCCAAATGTTTTTTGTATCGATTTCTACCCATGTTAAAAACCCCAATTTTGACCCCAACACCTCCAGAAAAACCGTTGATTCTGTCCAAGGGGTTCAAATCCAAATCCAGTTTGTTGGAAAAGCGATATTTGATTCCCGCCTCCAACTGCACATATCTGGACACATTGAACAAAACGCTCATTCCTGGTTCCAGGACAAAAATTGCATCGATTTCATCCTCGTCTATGTGGTCGTCAATGGGGTCATCAAAATTGTTGCCAAAATAACCCACCCCACCTGCACCAATGAGTACCGGAAACGAAAGGTTAACCATAGATTGACTAAATAGAATAGGCTCTATATGCAGGCCTGCATAAGCAGCAATCAAAT
This sequence comes from Flagellimonas sp., assembly GCF_965233845.1. GTDB lineage: Bacteria > Bacteroidota > Bacteroidia > Flavobacteriales > Flavobacteriaceae > Flagellimonas. Next base: position 4,362,933 of record NZ_OZ247584.1, on the reverse strand, counting down.
CTTCGTTGATCGTTCTGGGATTATCTTGTTCGGAATACAAAAAGTTGCCCACAAAGCCTACTTCAAACTTCCTGTTGGCCACATAGGCCACTTTAATTCCTCCTATATAAGTATCCTTGCCATCTATTTCCCCAAAATAGGTAGTAAGACCAAGGTAGACCCCGTGTACCACGTTTTTTCGATCATTGAATTCAATGTAATCGGCATCATCCTGATCTTGCGCCCAAGAAATAGAACTTACCAATAAGAATGCGAGTAGTAATGTCCGCTGAATCATGGTTTTGGTAATGGTTGTCTCTCTAAGGACAATGCTTTTTTTGGAAGGTTGCATGTTTTTTGATTTTTTTTTTGAATTATTTTTTGATTGTTGAATTTGATAGTGTTAATCGGTAATCACAATGGCACCTTTGATTCCATTAATGGTAAAGTCTCCTTTTGCGCCCTTGCCATATTTGGCCGTAATCTCCCTGGTTTTTTTCCCGGCATTGGTCACATTGGTCTTTATGTTGGTGAATGTCTTGGGAACACGCAACAAACCTTGTTCCAAAGTGGCCCTAAAATCAAAGGAAAGTCCTGAAACGTCCAGTTTTATCTCAGAGGATTCCTGTACAATGTCAATTTCCGGATTTGGGGAAAGAATCTTGCGAACTTCCACCTCCGCTATTCTAAGGGTCAAGAACATTTCTGAATCCACGCTGGCAATGTCCACATTCGAGAATTTGAAATCACCTCGGAGGGCCCCAATAGCTTCAAGCATCACCTCATCCTTGCTGGAATACAGCTCGAGATTTGAGACTTTGTCCAAATTGAGATCGCTCCCACTACTTATTATTTTCAGTTTTTGGCCATTTTCAACATCTATGGCCCCATTGCTCATTTTAATGTTTCCATAATCTATCTCCCCTAAATTGAGCTTGCCAAATTTCATGTCAATTTTAGCCGTGGATATCCCATCGTTTACCCAGATATCCCCATGTTGCACGTTGGCATCCAAATCGCCATGCCAAGCTCCGATCACCAAATCCCCAAACTTGTTGATCACATTCAGTTCTGCATTCTGGGGCATGTATATCTCAAAATCAATTTGAATATTGGATTTATCAAAGTCGAAGGGATTGGCTTTGTTGAAATACCTACTGAACAGACTGGAGCTCCTGTCCACAATTTCCGAGGTAATACGAATAAAATCCCCGGCCTGGGTCACCTTGGGTTGGATCCGGTCTATCAATTTCTTGGCATTCTCGTCCTTTCGGTGTACCACCTTGATGTCTATAGACACTTTTAACTTGTTTTGATTCCAGCCATTGACCACCACATTGCCATATTTGTTCTCAATCTGAACCGATCCCGTAGCTGGAAGGCCATAACTCTTTGACCATGATTTGGTACGCTCGCTTTGCGCCAAGGCCACAGTGCCCATAAGACAGCAAAATACCGCAAACACAATTTTTTTATAAAATATACCCTTCATAATCCATTTCATTTTTAGATGCATTGATTTGCTTCAGCAAATTCTCAATCAGTTCAATGCGCTTTTTATAGTTGTTGACAATGGCTTCCAAAACCCGCTCATTGTCCAGGTTGTTCTTCATTTCCAGTTTCAGTTGTTCGTATTCCTCGTCCAGTTCATCCATAAAGGATAGAAACTCATCTTTGTCCGCAGCTGAAAGTTTTGGATGGTTTTTGACCAATTGCACTTGCTGATACACCAGATTTTTATAGTGCAGGTCTATTTCAAAAAGCTCCTCGCTGGCATAGCCATCCATTTCCTGTACATTGGGATTGCCCAGCATAAGGAAGGCCACTAAGGACAGGCCAACCAAAAAGACAACGGATGCCGCTATCCTAAATTTGCCGGATTTCCACAGCGGAATGACTTTTGGGGTTTCTTTTTCTTCCAAGGCGCCGGCAATACCTTGCCACAATTTGTCCTTGTCCACTTTATGGACATTGAACGCCTCTTTGTTTTCCTTGATATACTTTTCAAAATTGTCCATCACAGTTCATTTACAATTTGAATCAATTTCTTTTTTGCCCTATGATATTGCGATTTGGAGGTTGAGGTGGATATCTCTAAGATTTCTCCAATTTCCACATGATCATATCCTTCAATGAGATAAAGGGTTATTATTTGCCGGTAACCTTCTGGCAACTGACTTAGTCCTGTTTTCACCTTACTAATCTCCAGTTGATCTACCTCTTGGAATTCATCCTCTTCGAGCGGTTCCCCTTCATTTTCCAAGGAAGACAACAACAGGCGTTTCGATTTAAGATGGTTGATACTCCTATTGATTACAATGCGTTTCAACCAGGCACCAAAAGTGCTTTCAAACCTAAACGTGTCCATTTTTCTGAAAGCTTCCACAAAGCTTTCCTGCAATACGTCCTCGGCATCTTCCCTGATGGTCAACAAGCGCATGGCTACATTGAACATGGCATCAACGTACAGCCCATACAACTGATATTGGGCATTCCGATCTCCTGCCTTGCTCTGTTCCACCAATGCCTGGTGCGTAAAACGTACGTTTGCTTCCAAAAATCCTGGACGATTATTCAATGACGGCTAAAAATAATCCTTATTCATCTAACCCAAAGACAAAACAAAACTCCAAGGGTTGCATGTTGGGACTATTTAAAGTCAAAAAAGTAGAATTAAGTCACCTCGAGCTCAGTCGAGAGGTCTTTGTTTTTTGGATTTCTAGGTCTCGCCCTTGGTCTGTCTTGAGCGCAGTCGAAAGGCTCGACCTGACAGTTAAGGAAGTTGGGGAACAAAAAAACCTTCAACTTAAGTTGAAGGTTTGAGGGTAGTGTTTATTGATGGTTGGGTTAATTTAGGTTTACAATAATAAATTCCGATCTACGGTTTACATCATGTTCCTCATTGCTGCATCTTACGCCATTGCTACATTGATTGAGCAGCTGTTTTTCTCCATATCCAATGGCACTTTCAATTCGGTTGGCCTCAATGCCCTGTGAAACTATATAGTTTCCAGTTGACTTGGCCCGTTTATCGGAAAGCTGTTCGTTATAGCGGTCGCTTCCCCTGGAATCCGTGTGCGCCTCAATTTTAATGACCATTTTAGGGTATTCCTTCATCACTTCCACAATCTTGTTCAACTCCTGGGCGGCGTCCTCTCGGATTTCTGCTTTGTTCAAATCGAAATAAATATTGTCAATCTTGATCTTGAGCACCCCGTTCTCCCTAACAATCAACTTGTTGAGTTCTTTGGTAATTTCCAAGGGTACATCGTTTACAAAGTCCTTTTGTTTGGTGGTACTAAAGGCGGCATCATTAGGTAAAAAGCCCTGCTTGCTGATTTTGATTTCATACCCTGCCTCGCACTCCAGTACATTCTCAAACTCAAATGCCCCATAAGGGTCTGTGGCGGTTCTCCCCAAGGAGTTTCCTTCGGCATCCAGCAATTCCACAACTACATTCACTATGGGCAGGGAATTGGATTTTCGGATGACACTACCTTTTACGGTCTGCTCGCAGGTTTCTTCCATACGTTGGAAGGAATAGATATCATCATCTCCCTTACCCCCTTCTCTATTGGAAGAAAAGTAACCGCGTTGGGTCGTTTCCTTCACAATATATCCAAAGTCGTCGCGATTGCTGTTCAACGGCCTCCCAAGATTATTCGGTGTTTCGAATCCAGCATTGCCCCATTCGCTTTCGAACACATCCAGGCCACCAAGGCCCAAATGGCCATCCGAGGCAAAGTAGAGCTTTTCTTCGGTTACAAAAGGGAACATTTCCCTCCCGCTTGTATTGATCGTTGGGCCCAAGTTTCTAGGTTCGGAAAATCCGCCATTCTGCAAAACATCGACCACAAATATGTCTGTTTCCCCAATGCTTCCCGGCATATCGGAAACAAAATATAGCTTACGGCCGTCCGGGCTTAGGGCGGGTTGCCCAACCGAATAATCCTCACTGTTGAAGGGTACTTCCTCGGCTTCCGTCCATTCCCCTCCCCGTAATTCGGAGGTATATATTTTTAGGTGATTGGTACCTTCGCCATCCCTTCCCAAAGTTTGATGGGTGTAGTTGTTTCGGGTGAAATAAATCACGTTCCCTTCGGGAATAAAGGTAGCTGCCGCTTCATGGTAACGGGTATTCAAAATGGAAGAGAAGGACCTCACATTGACCAAATCTGAACCTGACCCAGTGGTATCCGCCATAAAAAAGTCCAGATACGGCTGTCGGTTCCATTCATAGACCCGAGTCTCAAACCGTAAGGAATCGCGGCTGGAAGAAAACACAATTTTGTCCTTGTAATACATAGGACCAAAATCGGCTACGGGCGTATTGATTCCCAAGTTACTAACATAATATTGTGGCTGCCTGTTCAACAATTCATCCAAGGCCTCATCATTATTTTGCATTTGTGCCACCTGAAATTCGGATACATCCAATTTTTCGGTATAAATTTTCATGATGCCCTTGGCCATTTTATAGTTTCCAACCCCTTTGAGGGCATGTACGTACTTAAAGGCGTATTCTGGCTCGAGTACCTTTTCGTATTTGGAAAATAACACCCCGTACCACTTTACGGCATTTTCCATATCGGTATTGTAGAAATAGGCATCTCCCAAACGTTGTAATACCCGTTGGGAGTCCTCTCCTTTCCGGACCAAGGTTTCGTATTGCTTGGCTGCTTTTACATACAGCAAATTATCAAAATTGATGTCGGCGTCGTTATACTTTAGTTGAGCGTGCAAGCAACCGCCCACCAATAAAAAAAGAACGGATATGTTGGTTTTAATACTCATCATCTAATAAAATCTAGGGGATTTTAGGCGTTTTTCCACGGTCTTGAACTCATACCGAAGAAAGACTTCGTGTGTTCCACTCGTGTAACTTCTCAAATCAGAAGTGGTTAGATCATAGGAATAACCCATGCTTAGGTCGGGGGAAATTTGCAATCCCAATAAAGCTGAAAAGGAATCGTCCCAACGGTATGCCAAACCTGCCGTGAAGGTTTCCATAAGCATGGCATTGGCAGAAATATCCGCTATGACGGGCGCTCCTGGAACCCACTTTACAAAGAAGGCCGGTTTAAACTTGATATCAGGAGTAAGATCCATAATCTTACCTCCTATCAGATAATAATGTAAGCGTTCGGCCGCTATTTCCTGTTCTTCACCATCATAGTGATCTTGGGCAAAGAAATTGGGTACGGCCAAACCTAAATAACTCTTTTTATTGTGATAGTAAATCCCAGCACCTACGGTTGGGAAAAACTTGTTTTTAATGTTATTCTGAAATGCCACATCGGGATTTTCAACCAATCCTTTGGAAAAATCCACATTGAACATCCTTCCTCCTCCCTTTAATCCAAAAGAAAGCAGTTTATCTTTATCATCAAGTTTAACGGTATAGGAAAAATTGGCATCCATAAAAACCTCCGAAGCGGGTCCCAATGCATCATGCGAAAGCACCAATCCAAGTCCCACATTGTTCCCCATGGGCCCATCTACGGCCAAAACCTGGGTTGTTGGGGCACCGTTTACCCCTACCCATTGCGAACGATGGAGCAACAAGGCTGTCAAATGTCCCTTGGAGCCTGCATAGGCCGGATTCACGTTAAGCGTGTTGTACATATATTGGGTGAACTGCGGGTCTTGCTGTGCGGATATGGATAGGATACCCGTCAACAGGGCTACAAAACAGCTGATTCGGACTTGCCTTTTCATTCGTTGCGCTTTTCTATTTGTTCTGATACCCATCTTCCTATCTGTTTATGTATAGCCAATCTGTTCGAGGTTCCGAGCCATCGCCCAGATCTAAGACATAATAATACGTGCCCACTGGCAATTGATCTCCTTTTTGTACTGTGGCCCTTCCATTGGAAGTACCATCCCAGTCATTGTTATAGGAGCGTTGTTCATACACAATATTGCCCCATCGGTTATACACCTGAAGCACATTGTTAGGATATCTGGAAATACAATCGATTTTGAAGAATTCGTTTACGCCGTCACCATTGGGCGAAAACTCGTTGTACACCGTTAAGCAAGATGGGGTTACTTCTGCCTGATCCGAATCGTTGGAACTATCGGTATCCAACTGATCCACATACGCCAAACTTGCGGTATTCAAATAATCATTTACGTCCAGTATCTCTACAGTAAGTTGTAGGTTGGCCGTTCCAAGTGCCGTCAATTGATCCAATTCCCAGAATCCTGAAACCTCATCATAGGTTCCTTCTGATGCTTGGGCCGTGATCAAACGATATCCAGAAGGCAGTATTTCTTCAATGCCTATGTTGGTCGCCTCCACACTTCCTTGATTGGAAACCGTAATGGTAAAGACCACCTGATCACCAATGTTGGGAGTGGTATTGTCCACAGTCTTGCTTATACTTATATCGGTAGTCTGTGGGGTAACCGATGCAATGGCCTCGTCATCGTCCACATTACCATCTGAAAGATCATCTTCGGAAATTCCTTGATTGGGGTTGCTATCCGGATCATTAAAATCACTGGCGGTAATTTCGGCAACATTCAAATATTCGTCCATCGTTCCGGTGGGAGTATTCACCGTGGCCAGAATCACCAAGGTTTCCGTGCTTTGGTTGAAAACTGGTCCATTCAGGGTCCATAGTCCACTTGATTCATCATAAATACCTGCCGTTGTAATATGGGATTGATAGGTATATCCGGATGGAAGTAGATCGGTCACCACTACCCCGGTGGCGTCACTAAATCCATTGTTGGTCAAATTCAAGGTAAACTCCACTACATCTCCCACATTGGGCGTAGCATTATCCACTGTTTTGGTCAGTTCCAAATCCGCTTGCCCATTAGGTATTGCCTCTATGGTATCCTGATCATCTTCAGTAGCCAGATTGTTGTTTGGTGTCGAATCTGGGTCGAAAGTATCTAGAGCAATCAGTTCTGCGGTGTTTCTATAATCCCCGCTAGCCTGAACTTGAGCGGTAATCTGCAAGGTAGCTGTAGCACCATTGGCAAGATCTCCAATATCCCAAGAACCGGTAAGTCCATAGTAAACTCCTGTGGACGGCAACACGGAAACCAGACTATAGCCTGAGGCCAACAAGTCCTCTACCACAATCCCTGTGGCATCATTGGGTCCAGCATTATTTACGATAATGGTAAATACAATTTCCTCTCCCACGGATGGGCTAAGGGTATCGGCCGTTTTGGTGACGGAAATATCCGTTACCGTTCTTGGAGCAATGGATTGTTCCGCTTGATCATCCTCATTAGGGTCATTATTCCCTGGAGTTGAATCGGGATCCAATTGAATTACCGCGACCACTTCTGCCACATTGTTATAATCCCCAGTGGCGTTCACTTGGGCCGTAATATTTAAATTGATACTGGAACCGGATACAAGCGTACCAACACTCCATAATCCACTGGCATTGCTGTATGTCCCACCAGAATCATCTGAAACATAGGAATATCCAGAGGGCAAAGCATCCGACACCACTACTCCTGTGGCATCGCTTGGTCCATCGTTGGTCAAAGTAAGCGTGAATATAACATTTGATCCCACATCAGGACTTGGATTATCTATTATTTTGGTCAGACTCAAATCCGAGCTTGGTATAGGTGTAGTCCCGGCACTGTCTTGATCGTTTTCAAAAACGTTGCTGTTATTTGGGGTGGAATTGGGGTCCAAATTATCGGAAGCTATCACCTCCGTGACATTAAAGTAATCCCCAGAGGCATTTACTGTGGCAACAATGTTCAAAGTTTCCGTGGTCCCATTTGGAATGACACCGTTCAAGTCCCAAATTCCGGTTGCTGGCGTATACACTCCCGCCGTCCTATTATTGGAAATATAGGTATACCCAGTAGGTAAAAGATCAAGTACTTGAACTCCGGTCACATCACTTGGTCCAAGATTGGAAATACTGATATTGAATATCACTTCCTCACCCACCAACGGACTTAGAATATCAACGGATTTACGAAGAATCAAATCGGAAACCAATACCGGAACAGGCTCCACGGTCTGCTGATCATCTTCCGTATCATCGTTATTGGCCGGAACTGAATCCACATCGGTCTCTGCCAAGTCTGTAAGTTCTGCAATATTGGTGTAATCGCCATTGGCCAAAACGTTGGCCGTGATCACCAAAGTTTCTGTTGTAGCATTGGCCAAATTTCCAATGGTCCATGAACCATTCAAAGGTTCATAAACTCCTGTTGAAGGAACAGCACTGACAAATTCATATCCCGACGCCAAGAAATCGGTTACCACTACATTGGTTGCATCATTGGGGCCGTCATTGAAAACTGATACCGTGAAAACAATCTGATCGCCCACGTTGGGTGTAAGGTCATCCGCGGTTTTGGTCACGGAAATATCCACGAGTGGGTTTGGGTTTATCCCAGCGTCATCCTGATCATCTTCTGCGGCAATACCGTTGTTCGGTGTTGAGTCGTTATCGGGTTGGTCTGTTGCCGTAATCTCAGCAATATTGGTATAAGTTCCTGTTGGGTTAACCGTTGCTGTAATGTTCAAGGTAGCTGTTCCTCCGTTGGCAATGGGTCCCACATTCCAGACTCCTGTTCCGCTGGTATATGCCCCAGCCGCATCATCCGAAACATAGGTATAACCCGAAGGCAATAGATCCGTTACGACAATATTGGTAGCATCACTCGGTCCTGAATTGGAAACGGTTATGGTAAATACGACATTGGTATTTACATCCGGGTTGGCGTTATCCACATCCTTGGTCAAGGATAAATCTGCTACGGCGACAGGAGCTATGGTCACCTCATCCTGATCATCCTCCGCTCCCACTCCATTGCTAGGGTTAGAATCAATATCAAAACCATCAGAAGCAGTAATTTGAGCCACATTGGTATAATCGCCAGTAGTATTTACCAACACATCTATAATCAAGGTCTCATTGGTTCCATTGGCCAACGTGCCCACTTGCCAAAGTCCTGTCGCATCATCATAGGCTCCAGCGGTAGCACTGTAAAGCACATAGTTGAAGCCCGTAGGCAACAGGTCCTGTACCACCACATTTGTGGCATCATTGGGACCGCTATTGGAAACGGTTATCTCAAAACTAATCTCCTCACCTACGTTGGGGTTTATGTCATTGTCCACCACAATTTTGGTTAACGAAAGATCAGCTTGTATTGGAGCCGCAGTTATTGCAGTTTCATCATCTTCACTTTGATCCCCGTCATCATTGTTAGGGGTACTATCGGAATCATATTGGTCGGCGAAAGTCACTTCTGCTATATGGGTGAATTCCCCAACAGCTCCAGTAGGATTTTGGACAGTTGCATTAAATGTCAAGGACAAGGTATTGGTTCCAATGGGAACATTCAGTCCCGTCCAGGTAATAACATCTGTTATAAAACTAAATGTGCCACCGTTGCTGATTCCTGTGATAGTTGCATATCCAGCTGGCACCAAATTTTCCAGGGATACTCCCGTCGCTGCCGATGTTCCTTGGTTGCTGACATTAATGGTAAAAGTCACAACTTCCCCAACATCAGGAATTGGATTGCTCGCCTGCATCGATATTTCCAAATCCGCGACTTGAGGTGTAATGACATAAAAGGCTTCGTCATCCTCACTTTGATCTCCATCATCATTCCCTGGATCACTATCTGAATCATATTGATCGGATGCGGTTATCTCCGCTGTATTTCGGTATTCATCTGAAGCTCCTGTAGGAGCATTAACAGTAGTCTCATAGCTTAGGGTAGTCGAGCCAACAGCTAGGTTCGCAATGGTCCACGCAATGGTACCTGAAGTATTTATGCCTCCATTGTTTATGGTTCCAATGGTCAATCCGGATGGAACAACATCCTCTACACTCACATTAGTGGCCGCATCAGGTCCAGCGTTGGTCACCGTGAGTTCAAAAACAACAGTATCTCCAACATTGGGTGTAGCACTGGAAGCAGCACTAACATCCTTTGTCAGGCTTAAATCAGATGCAAGGATAGTAACTTGGGCTGAATCTTGATCATCTTCCCCTGCTATACCATTGCCTTCCGTGGAATCGATATCAAAAAGGTCGTTGGCTGTAATTTCGGCGGTGTTCTGATAAGAACCAGAAACATTTACGGTAGCATCAAATGTCAAACTTAATGTGGCTCCGTTGCTTATGGATAAATTAGACCAAGTGATGGAAAGATCACCAATGTTATAGACCCCTCCATTGCTTACTGTTCCAGGTACCAAAGTATATCCCGACGGAATTACATCACGCACAGAAACCCCGGTGGCATCCGAAGCACTGGAAGCATCATCATTAAAGACGTCCAAGGTAAAAGTTACCGTATCTCCTGGATTGGCCGTAGTTGGAGATACCGATTTGGTCAATTCCAAGTCCACTCCCAATAGAGACACTTCAACGGTATCGGATACTGGAGTACAGCTGCCATTGCTAATAGTCCATTCAAATACATAAGTACCCGATGTGGCTCCAAAAACTTCCGTAGTTGGGTCATTTTCGTTGACAAAGCCAACTGTAGTAGGCCCAGAAACCTGCGTCCAAATACCTGTCCCAACGGTGGGTGCATCAGCAGCCAAAACAATTGAAGAAAATTGATCCAATGATTGGTCCGGACCTGCATTGGCACTTACGGGGTCGGCATAAATAACCACTTCAACGGCGTCATCAAAAGTACATCCTCCATTGACTACCGTCCAGGTAAATTCGTAAGTACCCGGTTCCAAAGTGTCGATTAATGTTGTTTCGCTGTTTGGAGCAACAATATTTGCAGGTGTTCCAGGGGTACCTCCCACACCTGGTCCCGCGGTTTGGGTCCAAGTTCCTGTTCCAATAACTAGAGCAGTGGCGGCCATATTGGTTTGGGTAGCCGCACAAAGTTCTTGATCTGGCCCCGCCTCTGCTGTTGATGGAGCATCATCTGGGAAGGTGATGTCCACGGTATCGGAAGATGGGTCACAAGCCGAAGGGCTGTCCACAAAAGTTACCCCATTATGGGCCACGGTCCAGGTCAATGTATAAGTACCTGTAGTCGTAATATTTGAAATGGTGGAAGTGGGTGAATTGGGATTATCGATAACGGCCGCTCCCCCAGATGGATCAGCGGTAAAGGTCCATGTTCCCGTGCCCACTGTTGGCGGAACCGCATTCAATTGTGCGCTTAACTGACAGGCATTGACTTGATCGGGCCCTGCATCCGCAGTGGACGGAGTTTCATATACTTCAATCCGAACCACATCCGAGGTATTAAAACAAAATCCAGCCTCAAAATTCCATTCCAAAATATAAATACCGGGAACAGTCAATCCTGTAAGCGTGGATGTTGGGTCATTGGGGTTTGTAATCACTGCTGTGCTTCCAGCAGGCTGTTCTGTAAAGCTCCATGTAGCCTCGTCTACATCGTCAGGGGGCATGTTCCCAGCCAAGGTAGTCTGATTAGGCACAACCAAATCGCCCAAACACAGTAGTTGGTCAGGGCCAGCGTCCGGTAAAACCGATGGCAAGCCACTGGATTCCACCTGAACTTGATCGGAAGTATTTCCACATCCTGTTGCACCAGGATAATTCGTGGTAAATTCAAAGATGTAAAAGCTCCCAAGGATAATATCACTTACTTCAGCAACATTACTGCCTGCAGGATTTTGGGTAATGGTCGCGGGAGTTCCAGGTGCACCTCCTACGCCCGGGCCAAAGGTCTGGGTCCAGGTTCCTGTAGAACCAAAAGTAGCTTCCAACAAAAAGTTTTGTACGTTACAGAGTTCCATATCCGGACCAGCATTGGCAGGGACATAAACATCCACGGTCTTATCTGCAAAACTGCTGGGACAGTTACTATCTCCAGCAATGGTCCATCTAAAGGTATAAGAGCCGGATACCATTCCGGTAACGGTTGCATTTGGGTCATTTACATCAGAAAAAGTGGGTGTATTGGGAGCTCCTGAAAGCAAGGTCCAGTAACCGTTCTCAATGTTGGGATCAAATGCGTTGCCATCCAGGATTACTGTTGTGGATGAACAAATGGTTTCGGAAGGAGTGGTCACTACCGCCGTGGTCGGAGGGATTCCTACATTGAGGGTAACTTGATCTGTATCTGAAGAACAAGACCCATTGGTTGCCGTCCATTCAAAAACATATTGTCCTGAAAATGAAAATGTAAGCTGTGCTGTTGGATTAGTGGAATCATCAATGACGTAGCCTCCTGGCCCTGAAATCTGGGTCCAAAACCCACCACTTCCCACAGAACCAGTAGCATCCATGGTAAACACGGACTGGCATTCGGTTTGATCGGGTCCGGCATCAGCAACAGCATCCGGTCCAACCGTAAGTTCCATTTCATCCGAAGTATCTTGACAACCTGGAGCAATTTTCGAAATGGTCCAAGTCAAAATGTAGCTTTGTTCTACGGAAATAGTCACATCCGTATCAAATTGATTGGCATCATCAAAAGCAATGCCAATAGCAGGAGAAGCTGTCCAGGTTCCTATCTCATCAACGGCAGGCTGATTCCCCGCCAAAGTTGTGGTGGTCACACCAGTTCCCAAACATTGGTCAGTACCTGCATCGGCCAAAGTAGGGCCTTGGGTTGCGCCTGTTGTTATGGTAACTGTATCCGTACCAGGGGTTGGACAGGTAGCATCATTGGGATTGGCTATCGTCCATCGGAAAATATAGGTTTCATTTGCATCATCCAAACCGGACACCAAGGTGTTCGGGTCATTTTCGTCAGCAAAAACAATGGTGGCTCCAACTGGAGCGGAATCAACAGTCCATGTTCCAACCAAGTTGGTGGTTGGAGGGGTATTGCCCGCCAATTGCGTAGGTGCCCCAAAGCAGATGGATTGGTCCAATCCAGCATCTGTCGGCACTGCTGTATCCGAGGACACAACTATTTGGACTGTATTTTCCTCAGAGGGTGCACAGGCATTTCCTCCGGATATGGCATATTGGAACACATAGGTTCCAGACACCAAATTGGAGACGTTTGTTGTTTGGGCATAGGGAGATGCAATAGTAGCTGTATTGGGCCCACTGATTTGCGACCAAAGGGAATTTCCAACGGTAGCTGCATTTCCGGTTATATCCGTATCGGTGACGTTACAGGCCAAGGTCTGGTCGGTTCCCGCGTTGGCAGCTGTTGGCGTTAAAGCTACATTGACATTTATGGCACTAGTACCTACATCACATCCGGTTTGGATGGATCCACTAAGTGCTCTTCTAAAAAGGACGGTATATGTTCCTTCCGCATCAAAGTTTATCGTTAAAGGTGTACCTCCCGCATTGGAAAAAGTGGAAGGATCCACCAAAGTAGAACTGCTTGGCCCGCTTATAATACTATAGGTATTGGTCCCATTTCCCGTGGTGGTAAATGGAATGTCAACGCTGGTTACGCCACAAACGGCCGTAAGGTCACTTCCCCCATTGGCCAAAATAGTGACTGGGGTGGTGGAATAATTAATGGTAGCGGTATCCGAATCACTACAAAGGGTTGTGCCATTTTCAATGGTGTAAGTAAACTGATAAGTACTGCTCCCATCCAATCCCGTAATCTGTGTGGTGCTGGAATTTGGGCTGATGATATTAACCCCTGCCACGGGCCCGCCGGTCTGGGTCCAAGTTGCAGTTTCATTTGTAAATAAGGGAAGTGAGCCCACAAGGGTCACCGTTGTAATACTGGCATCACAAAAGCGAATATCATTATTTTGAATGGTCGCCGTGGATATATCCTGTGTTGCTTCAGCTACCGTTATGGTCATGGTGTCCTGACCACTGGCACATGGCCCATTTAAAGACCAACGAAAGGTATAGACTCCTTCAATAAGGTTGGATACGTTGGAATTATTACTGTTTGGGCTTGCAATCACGGGCGTATTAGGTCCGCTTACAAAACTCCAGGTACCTACCTGACCATTTATATTGTTTCCGCCAAAACTACCTGCAAGGTTAGTAGACTGTGTCAATGAATAGCAGTTGTCCAAATTTTGATCGGGTCCTGCGTCCACAACACTTTCACCACCGTAATTGGTTACGGTAATCGTAGAACTGGATTCGCAAGCTTGTCCTGGAGCAAAATCAGGACCTGTTATAGTCCATTGTAAAGTTGTGGTTCCGGCACTGGTTTCTGCCAAGGTCAAGGTTGTTGTGGGAGAGCTGGGAGCATTAATGGTTACCCCTGCATTGTTGGCCCCAACAATACTCCAAAGTCCAGTTTCACCGGCATTCAATGGGGTGTTTGCGTTTGTACTTACACTCCCGGTATTATCTGGACAAGAGGCGATATCGCTTCCCGCATTTGAAACCGTAATGGGTTGTACCGTTATATCTACATCTTGAAATTGTGGTGTTCCATCGGTGCAAACCGCACTCAATCTAAAAGTATAGGTGTTTCCACCAACAAGACCTGAAATGGAAGTAGTTGGGTTGGAAGGATCATTGATGATGACGGATGGGCCACCCACTTGCGACCATGTTGGACCACTTTGCACTAACCCTGAAGACGAACCTGCAAGATTGTAGGTTCCTATATTCTCACATATAGTTTCAGGAATCCCCGCATTTACTGAACAATTTTGTGCATAACTCCACTGCAATGAAGCGAGCAAAAACAAAAAAAAGAAATACAAAGCTCCTTTTTTTTGGGGGGTTAGCGGTCTTTTCATAATCAAAAAAATGAGGTTTTTCTTAGCATGTAAGAATATTCAAACATATCTACTAGCATCGGTTAAACAGAATATATGTTGTATTTCATCGATCATTTGTTGTGAAACATCGGATAATCGATGGGTGTTTTGGCTGAACTCTAAAGTGTTCTGTAGGATTATACGTACTAATTACATTTTTGAAGAATAGAAAATGCTCTAATAGCTACTGAATACTAGTGTTTTAGCACCAGTTTGAAGGGTAATCGAAACAAGGGTTTGGAATTATGAAATTGCAAAGAAATTGTAGTATCAAAACCTTCAATTCCTAAAGGTGGGAGTTTTAAAACAAGTGCTTTATTTTTTTCACAATTCCCTTGGGGAGTTTATACGGTGGATAACGCAAGGGGATATCCAACCAATTGGCCTTTTTGATGATTCCTTTTGCATTGGAAAAAATCTCGAATGAGGTCTTCCCATGATAACCTCCAAGTCCACTAGCCCCAACACCCCCGAAAGGAAGTTTTTTATTGGTAATTTGGATAACGGTATCATTGATGGCACCACCTCCAAAGCTATATTTCTTCAATATCTTCTTCTGAAAAGTTTTTTTATTGGAAAACACATAGGTAGCCAAGGGTTTTTCGTAGCGTTCCAAAACCTCAGCTAAATCATCATCCGTTTCATAACCAATGATAGGTAAAATAGGTCCAAAAATTTCGTCCTGCATGATGGGGCTATCCAGAGCGGGTTCATTTACCAAAGTTGGAGACAGATACTTATCATCATCTTTAAAAAACCCGCCAAAACTTACTTCTTGGTCATGTAACAAGTTTTTTAATCTGGTGTAATTTTTTTCGTTGACTATTCTGGCTAAATCATCCGAAGGATGTTCAAGATTTCCAAACCCTTGCTCAATGCTTTTTTGCAAAGCTGTTGCAAGTTTGGTCTTTACGCTTTTGTGCACCAACACATAATCCGGTGCAATGCAGGTCTGTCCTGCATTCAGGAATTTGCCCCAAGCAATGCGTTTAGCTGCCAGTTTAATGGAAGCCGAACTATCCACAATACAGGGATTTTTGCCACCCAGCTCCAAAGTTACAGGTGTTAAATGTTTGGCCGCACTTTCATATACAATTCGTCCAACCTTGGTGCTTCCGGTGAAAAAAATGTAATCCCATTTTTGAGCCAGCAATTTCTGTGAGGTTTCCACCCCACCTTCTACCACGGAAACGTGGCCAGGTTCAAACACCGCAGCAACAATTTCCGCACAAATTTTGGATGTATTGGGCGTTAATTCGGAAGGTTTTATTACAACCGTATTGCCAGCTGCCACTGCACCGACCAAGGGGGCAAAAACCAGCTGGAATGGGTAATTCCAAGGAGCTATAAGCAATACGGTACCATAGGGTTCCCGATATAGATAATCGGCCGAAGGCCAATTGGCCAGAATGGAGGAAACCCGTTCAGGGCGTGCCCACAGTTCCAAGTTGTTTAACGCTGTTTTTATTTCAGCCAACACAAACTGGGTCTCCGCAACCAAAGTTTCAAACCTGGGCTTTTTGAAATCCGTGTAAAGGGCTTCGCAAATTGCATCTTCCCGCTTAACGATCTCCTTTTGCAAGCGTTTCAAGGCCTTCTTTCTAAAAGAGACATCTTTACTTTTTTGGGTTGAAAAGAATTCGCGGTGTAGGTTTAATATGTCCATAGATTCACAAACAGAGGTGACCCATATTTGGGAAAATCAAAGGGAATTGACTTCGTTCAAATACCCCACCCTAAATATAGAACAAACTTGAAGAAACCACTCAGGTTATGATATAGAAGCAAGCTTAGGCCTGGATAGACATTTGGAAGTGACTTACCCTAATGTCCTGCAGAATCTTCTTTTATCTGCTTTTTGAGCCCTTCTATTTGCTGCTCCAAGTCTTGAATATAATCCTCCCGTTGCTTATTTAGTTTTGCGATTTCCTCAAACGTATATCGTTGGGTAATATGCTGTGGGCAGTTCCAATCAAAAGCCTTGATATGAAAAAGAAAAATGCGCTCTGCCTTGTAATCGTAATCCAATTCCAACTTTTCAACGAGCTCTGGGTTTTCTTCCAAAGACACAATTTCAGCTTCCGCATAAATTTTTAAACGAGCGCGATTGACATAATCCATAAGGATAAGGGAAACTTTTTTATGTGTTTTGACATTCCCAGTTGAGATGTATTGCTTGTTCCCGGTAAAATCCAGAAAGGCCAAGGTTTTCACATCTATCATCTTTAAAAAGCCTTTTGGGCCTCCCCTATGCTGTATGTACGGGAAACCATTTTCTCCAAAAGAAGCCACATAAAAACTATCGCGTTCCTTGATAAAACTCATCTCTCTAAAAGAGAGGCCATCCGGTAATTCCATACGTTCCATGCGCTCATACGCATGCCTACTTCCCTGTTCCTTCTGAATTTCCTTAATCGTGTCCGTAAATGCTAATCTTGAATAGTTCATCTTAATTTTGTTCCAATTGAATACAATGGACAGGAGGTCCCCATCCTTCCGGCACCTTTTCTGTGGTAAGCACATCAAACGTCCCGTTGGCTCCGCCCATCTCCCCCGATTTCTCTTTATATATTACTGTTCCAATACGATGTACCCGTATGGCATAACTGCACATTACGCAAGGCTCCTTGTTGGAGTACAGAGTAGCTCTGGACATATCCTTACCAAGAATGGCCCTGGCCTTTCTTAGTACCTCCATCTCTGCATGACGGCTCACATCTTGTTTGGAGGTGGCGGCTTCCTCGGCCTCTGCAACAATTGTATCATCCACAACGATCAAACTTCCAACGGCACTGTTACCCTTGGATACAGCTTGGCCAGCCAATACTTCACAGCGTTCCATAAAATAGGCAGCGTTCTTCATCACCCCCTTAGCCATAAAAATGGTCAAAACCTTACAGCATTCTGACAGTAGTGGATCCTTTGTTAACAAAAAAAGCCGAGACAAAAATCCCGGCTCTCAAAATTCAACCAAAAAATTGGTAGTTCAAAAACAGTTATGCCATGGAAATGTGATCGCAAATAGCCTTGATATGTGAGGCATCCGTTCCGCAGCAACCGCCAAACACTTCCAAGTTGGGCAACAACTGCTGCAGTTCCCTATGCAGCTGACCAAATTCCATTTTATTACCGACATCCAACTCTGTTGACTCATCCAATTCCGCATGACTTTTACATGAAGCATTGGCCCTTAATCCTTGAATTCGAGCTTTCCAGCTTTTTGCTCCTTCAAGTACCGGCATAAAATGCGTAGGATGTGCACAGTTGATCATATAATATTTTGGATAACGGCCTGTGGCCTCGTCAATAGTTGTAATAGCTTGCTCCAAAGTTTCCCCACTGGGTAAACTGCCGTCCAATTCCGCACTTCTTTCCAGTTGGGCAAAACCCATCGTGGAACTCCAAAAAAGTACAAAACATGGCAGCAGCCTAAACAGTCTATTTTTGGTAAAAACACTTCCCATAGTCAAGAACAAGATAGTAAAATTACCCTTGCCTAATAGGCATGGATTAGTGCTTAGATTCTGTTTGTTAGTGAATTAGTGGATTAATTTTGAAGAATAAAGAACCATTTAACAATTGGCACAGGTTCCCCTAATAATGGTCTGTATATTTTTGGCCTTAAACCCACTGGGGACCTTCATTTGAATTTCCGTCATTCCTTTTACGCAATAAACGGTTTCACAAGATTCGCAAACAAAATGGGCATGTTCCTGACCCGCCGAAGGTGATGCTCCCAAGGCATATTTGGTGATTCCTGAATGGTCATTAATACCATGAATCAGTCCCACCTCCTCAAACGCTGATAAATTCCGATATAGGGTGGATTTATCCACACCTTCCCCCATTATCTCTTTCAAATCACTATAAGACTGGGCGTGCTTGGCATCCTTGAAGTGCTTTACCAGCTCCAACCGCAATTTGGTTTTCTTTAGCCCCTTCTGATCCAGAAGTGCCTCATTGCTTTGATCGACAGTATTTACTTTTCGTTGCTCCAAGATTTTATAGACTTAAGGCTATCGCTTTTTCAATTCGATAATAGCAATGATTGGGATTGTCCGCATTGAGTCGCAGTAGGCCACTTACGGAAAGTAGATCATCCATTACAAATGAGGGCTTTTCGCTAAATTCAAGTTCCATTATGGTTTCCGGGCCGCCATTTCCACAAAAAAAACAGGAAGCCATGGGGTTTTTGGAAAGTAGGTAAACGGATTGGGTTCCATCCAAAACCAAAAAATAACCTGTTACTATGACTTCTTTTCCGTCCAAAGCCAGAAGTTCCGGTGCAAAAACCGCCTGCCTGAACATTGGTATGTCCGCATTGGATTCCCATGAAATGCCTGCTTGGAGGTCGGCCCATTCCAAGACCGTTTGTGCCTGAATCGTTGTTCCCAACCAGCACAACATGAAACAGCAAAACAAACTCCAGGTTTTCAATTTAACAATTGGCCCGTGGCCCCATTTAAAATATAATTGCAACGATCCACATTATCAGGATTGAGCTCAAGTATACCCGTAACCTCAACGATCTGATCCGTTTTAAAAGGTGGTTTTTCCTTGAAATCCACCTCTATAATGGTCTCTGGTCCGGCTGCCCCACAAAAAAAGCAGGAAGCCATAGGATTTGCAGACACCAAAAAAATGTCTCCATTCCCGGAAATGTCCAGGAAGAAACCCTTAATCTTCACTTCCTGTCCTTGGAACGATTTAATTCTTGATCCAAAAGTAGGCATCAAAAAATTAACATCATATGTAGCATTGTACTTAGGTTCAAAATCAACATCGGCAAAGTCCTGCCAGGTTAGCTGTATCTGCGCCGATAATCCTTGGATTGCAAGGATTAGCACGAATGAAAGAAGCAATGGATTACGCATCCGATAATGTTTTTGAAATATTCAATTTAAAAATAGATATTGAAGCAAGCAAAGTGGCCACTAAAGTAATGAGCAAGGCCATGCCAAGAAAACCCAATTCAGCGGCATCAAATCCGGTTATTTGCAAGTTATATCCATAGGAAGCTTCTGTAACCATGGAAGTTATCCAAATGCCTATCCTTCCCAACAACCACCCAAGGAAAAATCCTGAAAGTGTTAAAAAAAGACCTTCCATAAAAACCACCCACAACAATTGGGCTGTCCCAAGACCGTAGATACGCAACAAGGCCAATTCCCGCCTGCGCTCCCTGATGGTCTTTAAAAGGCTGATAAAAATACTAAGCCCGGACACCAACAAGATGGCCAAGGCAATTCCATTGATTGTTTTAATCCCTGAGCCAAGCAGCCCCAAGAGACGTTGAACTTCAAAGCCCGGTAAGGCCGCCTGCATGTTGGTATTTTCATTGATAAACCTAGGCAATTGTACCATGGCCATTGGATTCTTGAATTTCACCAAAAAGGAAGTGACCTCCCGATCTTCGTGGTGGTGTTCTTCTCCTGCTCGCTCGTCTTCAAAGTTATGCTCATGAGCTTCATCATGGTCATGCTCGTGTTCTTCCGAATGTCCATCGTCATGTTCCTCCTCGTGCTCTTCGCCATGCTCCTCTACATGTTCATGGGCTTCCCAAACACTTTCCAAATTGGAAATCAGTAGCCTGTCCACAACAGTTCCTGTAGGTTTTAACAACCCTTTGACCACATAAGGATGGTCTTCATGGGACTCGACACCGCTTGCAGCCAGTCCATGGGAACTCGTAAAACTATCTCCCAACTTTAATCCCAATTTTTGAGCAGCAATACTACCTACCACCACCTCAAAGGATTTGGAATACATTTCTCCTTCCAGCAGGGTCGCTCCATACTTATCCAGATACTCATGGGTGGTTCCCAAGATACGATATCCTTTATAGTTATCCCCGTAGGAAACTGGAATCGCCGATCCAACCATGGGGTTTTTGGTTAAAAATTCTGCTTCTTCCAACTTAATGTTGCCCGTAGGAACATCAACATGCAAGACCGAGGACAACACCAGTTGTAGCGGGCTTCCTTTTGCGCCCACCACCATATCAAAAGGAGCTATGTTCTTATCCAATTGACCACTCAATTGTTTGCTAAGTTGCAGTACAAATGTTACCAAGAACACACTCAGCACCAGTAGTAACAGGCTTAAAAGTAAATTGAGCGGTTTGGACACCATGTTCCGAAATGCCAAAAATCCAAGTCTCATAGGGTCAATTGATTTCTAAAATGGGACTTTATTCTGTGGTCATGGGTGATGATCACCAAACTACTTTGGCATATTTTGGCTTCCTCCTTCAACAGTTCAATAACCGCTTTACAGTTTGCGTCATCCAGATTGGATGTGGGCTCATCGGCAAAGATTACATCCGGTTTATTGATGAGGCCCAAGGCAATGGAAAGTCGTTGTTGTTGCCCCTGACTAAGCTGTGTCACCTTTTTGTGTAGCACTTCAGATAATCCCAATCGAGAAGCAAGCTCCTTTATCCGAGTCTTGTCTACAGCTTTTTTGGGAAAACTTTGTCTTAGTACCAAGTTTTCGTAAACACTAAGGGACCCAATGAAGTGATATTGCTGAAATATCAATCCAATATGGCTTCCCCTGAAACGGTCCATCTCCTTGCGGTTTAAGGATTGAAACTCGGTTCCAGCCACGGTAATTTTGCCACTGGCAGCCGGTAATATCCCCGCCAATAAATGAAGCAAAGTGGTTTTACCAATCCCGGATGGACCAAGTATTAAAAGGTGTTCGCCAGATTTTAAATGGACGTCCGGAAAGGAAAATTCCGATCCATTTTCATAGGTAAATTGAAGTGCATCTGTTTTTATCAAGTGAATGCTTTTAGCAAAAATAAAAATAATTGTAAATGCAACTAAGTTGCGTTTACATTTTTACACTATTTTTGTTCCTCAAAATTCAAAATTTGAAGATTGGTTCCAAAACTACTTAAATATGAAAACTGTTAATCTTACATCAAAATCCGATGTTATTGGCGCAGCTGCCAGTGCACTTTGCCTTGTACATTGCGTGGCAACCCCGTTTCTTTTTGTAGTTCAGGCTGGGGTCGTGTCCGCAGGTGAGGGGCGTCCGGGATGGTGGGGAATCCTTGACCTGGTTTTTCTTGTAATTTCCTTTTTCGCCATTGTCTGGACCAACAAAGTCACTACAAGGCGGTGGGTAGGTCTTGCATTATGGGCCTGCTGGTTACTTTTGGCTTTTGTACTTCTTAATGAAAAACTTTCCTTGATTCCCCTTGCGGAGGAAGCAGTATATATACCGGCATTGGGCCTCATATTTTTCCACCTATACAACCGCAGATATTGTAAATGCTGACCGCTAAGCTGTTACGCAGAAAACTAATTCCCATTTTAATCTCCCAACTACTAAAAATGGATATCGAAAAAATTGAAATCATAGGAGACCAACATCTTCCTACTTCCTTGGAGACGCCTTTACATCCCAACGCTTTTGATCCTTCCGATGATGAAAAGATTGAAACCATTCAATATCATTTTCAAAAAATCATGGAAGCCCTTGGTTTGGATTTATCCGACGATAGTCTCTCGGGCACCCCATACCGATTCGCCAAGATGTATGTAAAGGAGTTATTCTATGGGCTTAATCCCAAGAATCGACCCAAAATATCCACCTTCAGCAATAAATATGGGTATAAAAAAATGTTGGTTGAAAAGGATATAAATATTGACTCTTCCTGTGAGCACCATTTTCTTCCTATAATTGGGAAGGCCCACATCGGTTATATCCCAAAGGGAAAGGTGATTGGACTTTCCAAAATAAACAGACTGGTGGATTACTACTCCCACCGCCCCCAAGTCCAGGAACGCCTTTGCTTGCAGATCATGAAGGATTTACAGCAGACCTTGGGCACCGAAGATGTCATCGTGGTGGTGAACGCGGAACATCTTTGCGTTTCCTCCCGTGGCATCAAGGACAAAAACAGCACCACCACTACCATGGAATACGGAGGTGTTTTTGAGGATTCAATCTATCGGAATGAATTTCTAGCCCTGGTTGCGGATGATGTGAAGCGGTAATCGCCCACGCTACACTGCCTCCTTACCGAATCTTTCCCATGGCCCTGTAATGGCCACCGTGTCACCATTCTCCTGAACATTTACGAAGAGGGTTTTTCCAGACGGAGAAAACACCAAGCCCGTAAGTTCCGATTTGGAACTACGATTGCAAGCCATGGTATAAATGTTTCCATCTTTATCTATCCCCCGAATATGGTTCAACTCCCCATTGTCCTCACAGAGCAATACATCTCCCCATGGTGCAATGGTAAGGTTGTCACACATATGCAAAACGGTTTTGTCGTTGGATTCTGCATAAAGTTCCAGCATCGCCGGTTGTTCATTCTCCCCTTCCATACCTTCTTTTGGGGACAGGCTGTATTTAAAAACCTGTCCAAAATTCTCCGATCCTCCATTGGTACAGGCGAAAAACAGCTCTCCTTCACCCATCCAAATGCCTTCGCCTCGGGCAAACCGGGCCGCCCCAGCATCAAATCCCCTAAATCTTAGGTCGTCCTCGGGAGCTTCCACATCGTTCAAATCTATCCAAAACACCTCCATGGGGGTATTCCTTGGTACCTCTTGCGCTTCCCAGTTTCTTGTATCCAGACTTTTTTTATCTCGTATGGCCAAAGCCTGCAACAATCCTCCGGCCAAAAGGTTTTCCTTCTCGTTCGGAATAAACCTGTAGATAAGTCCATCATGCCTGTCTTCGGTTAAATAAATACAACCCGATTTAGGGTCTACTGCTACGGCCTCATGGTTAAATCGCCCCATGGCCTTTATGGGTATAGGCGGAACCATTTCTTTGGCATCCATGGGCACCTCAAACACATAACCATGGTCTTCTAGGGTTTGCTTCCCATCTGCTTTGGTAACATCTTCCTCGCAGGTAATCCAACTCCTCCAAGGTGAAACCCCACCTGCACAGTTCCTATAGGTCCCCGCCAAACTCAGATATTGATCTACGACTGTTCCCTTTTCTTCATCATATATCAAGGTAGTGGTTCCCCCCAATCCCGGATTAATTCCATTTCCTGAATCGAAGAGCTTGTCCAAATCCACACCTGACAATAGTTCGTTGGCCGGTCCAAAAGGACTATGTTCCAATGTTGTAGGGCTATTCTCATGGTTACAAATAATGACCGTTCGCCCTGCGCCATCCAGAAAGGCCCCCATTCCATCAGGTCTACCGGGCACCAACAGCCCATCAGACATTTTTTGGCCAGATTTTGAAATCACTTTATACGAAAACCCTTCGGGAAGATCTAGATAACCGTTGGCATCTGGTTTTAGATCCAAACTGACCGCTTCCCTGTTTACCGAGTTTTCGCCTTTCTTTTTCTTATTGGTGCAATTGACCAATGAAATCAGTGCTATGGAAGTAAGGGTTGATTGTTTAATAAAATGTCTTCGGGTATAGTCTTTCTGGTTATCGCTCATCCTATGTGATTGTTTTATTGGCTAGGCAGTGCCTCCTTTAAACAAAGTTATTCATTGGAATAGAAAAAGTAGTCTATTTTGAATTTCAAAACAATTTGCTAACCTATTCTAAACACTGACCCAGGAATGGGGATTGGCTAATGGGCGAAGAAGCAAGATTCAGCGGCTTACCCAAATAAAAAAGCCGAGATCAAGATCTCGGCTTTTAAAGTACCTTGGGTGGGAATCGAACCCACACTCCCGAAAGAACTGGATTTTGAATCCAGCGCGTCTACCAATTCCGCCACCAAGGCATTAGGTCAACTTATCTCTAAGTTGCGGAGTTTTTCTTTACCAACTCCCGACTTCCAATATTTTTCCCTTTTCCTTGCTTCGCACCTATCCTTGCATGATTCTTGATAAATCAACCTGAAAGGAGCATAAGGTCTGGTTGTCTTTTCCCAACCTCTATTGTGCCTTTTTGAAATGGGACTGCAAAGCTAAAAAATAATTTCATTTACAACCAAAAATACCTCGAAATATCCTTTAGCAACCCGAATTAATTTATAAATTTGCACCTCTTTTGAAAAAAAGAAGATTTAATAATCTAGTCGACAACAGATTACAATGCCGTACCAAGTTCCAGAACCCAAAATTTTTGCTTGTACCCAAAGTACAGCACTTGGCGAGAAAATTGCTGCATCCTATGGGGCAAACCTTGGAAATGTACTTTTTTCAAGATATAGCGACGGGGAATTTCAGCCATCGTTTGAAGAATCTATCCGTGGAGCAAGGATTTTTATCATTGGATCTACCAATCCCAGTTCGGAAAATCTGATGGAGATGTTGCTTATGCTTGATGCGGCCAAAAGAGCTTCGGCAAGACATATAACCGCTGTAATGCCCTACTTTGGTTGGGCCAGACAGGACAGAAAGGACAAGCCCAGGGTACCCATTGCCGCAAAATTGATTGCCAAAATGTTGGAAACTGCGGGGGCCACCAGAATCATCACCATGGATCTACATGCCGATCAGATTCAGGGGTTCTTTGAAAAACCAGTGGACCATCTGTTTGCCTCTACCCTGTTCTTACCCTATCTAAAAGGGTTGAAATTGGACAACTTGTGCATCGCTTCTCCTGACATGGGAGGTTCCAAACGTGCCTATGCATACTCCAAAGCCCTTGAAAGCGATGTTGTGATCTGCTACAAGCAACGTGCTAAAGCCAATGTAATTTCCCATATGGAGCTTATTGGCGAGGTGAAAGGGAAGAATGTTGTTTTGGTGGATGATATGGTTGACACTGCCGGAACCCTTACAAAGGCTGCTGACCTTATGATGGAAAGAGGGGCCTTGAGCGTGCGCGCCATTACCACACATGGTCTGTTGTCCGGTAATGCTTATGAAAAAATAGAAAAGTCCACATTGACGGAATTGATCGTAACCGATTCGATTCCCGTAAAAGAGGACAAGGATAAAATAAAGGTATTGAGCTGTGCGGACCTCTTTGCAGATGTTATGCACCGGGTTCACCACAACACCTCAATTTCCTCAAAATTCTTAATGTAGCCTTCGACTACGCTCAGGCCGATATGTCTGACAATTCGAAAATGAATAAGAATAAATTAAATATTTTATAGATAACAAAAGTTATGAAGTCAATTACTATCAAAGGATCCCAAAGAGAAAGCGTGGGCAAGGTATCTACCAAGGCCTTACGTAATGCTGGAAAGGTCCCTTGCGTGCTGTACGGAGGGGATAAGCCATTGCACTTTTCAGCAGATGAGCTAGCGTTCAGACATTTAGTGTACACCCCCAACGCGCACACGGCTGTGATTGAGTTGGAAGACGGACAAAAGTTTGATGCTGTATTACAGGATATCCAATTTCATCCTGTAACCGACAAAATCTTGCACATCGATTTTTATCAGTTGTTCGAGGACAAGCCCGTGACCATGAACATCCCCGTTCGTTTGGAAGGGAACTCTCCCGGTGTACGAAACGGTGGACGTTTGTTGTTCAGGAAAAGAAAGCTTTCCATTAAGGCATTGCCAAATCTACTTCCAGATTTTATTACCGTGGATATCTCCAAATTGAGAATTGGGGGAACCATTGCCGTGGAAACCTTGTTGAGCGATGATTTCACCATTCTACACCCGGATAGTACCGCGGTTGTTCAGGTAAAAGCCTCTAGAACATCTGTGGATGATTCTGAAGAGGAAGAGGAAGAAACTGAAGGAGCAGAAGGTGCAGAAGGTGCCGAAGGAGCAGCAGAAGGTGCTGAAGCCCCAGCTGCAGAAGCTACCGAGTAGGTTTCATCTCACCAAAATAATAGCATCCCCGTTTTACACTAAAGTAAAGTTTGGGGATGCTTTCTTATTTTTGGGCAAAACCCAATTAATTGATGCTGCAGTTGCTAAAGTCCCTTTTCGGCATTACAAAACCCTTGATTGAAGAACTTGATCCCATGAAAAAATTTCTGATTGTTGGCCTTGGTAACATAGGATCGGAATATGAGGAAACCCGACACAACATTGGTTTCCAAATCTTGGATTTTTTGGCCGAACAAGAAAGTTTTGCATTTGAAAACGGCAAATTGGGCGCAGTGGGCACCTTCAAACATAAGGGAAGAAGCGTCTTATGTATAAAACCTTCAACCTATATGAATCTCAGCGGTAAAGCTGTGAAATACTGGATGGAGAAGGAGAAAATTCCATTGGAAAATGTCCTTATCATCACGGATGACATCAATCTCACTTTTGGGACACTACGCCTTAAAACCAAGGGAAGCGATGGCGGGCACAATGGACTAAAACACATCCAAAACACCTTGCAGACCTCGCAATATCCCCGATTTAGATTTGGGGTTGGAGCTGAATTTAGCAAAGGCAGGCAGGTGGAATATGTTTTGGGAAAATGGAATGAGGACGAACGGGCGGCTTTGCCAGAGCGACTCAAAAAATCTGCAGACCTTGTGCGTTCCTATGTTTTTGCCGGCACCAAAAACACCATGAACCAATTTAACGGGACCTAGTACTTCTTAGAATACCCTAAAATCGAAAATCCCAGAGTCTGAAGTATTGCCCTGCGCATCCGTTGTGGTAATTCTCCAATAATAAACAGTATCTGACAAAACTCCCACGTCAATAGTGCTGGTTGTAGCATCCAAGGTTCCCAAGGAAGTAGTTGGAGGGTTTTGATCGGAGAAAAAGACTTCAAACGACTCAATATCATCTTCCACATCAGAACCGGACCACTCCAAGGTAACCTCATTGGACAAACTTTTCTGTACCGTAGATCCCGAAACGGGGCTCACCACTTGAGCCGGAAATGGAGCATAGTTGGTTTGGGAACCAGCATTGTAAAACAACCAAGTATCACTGGTTGCTGTTTGATCCGTATTGGAATTTCTTGAAGTCACCGTCCAGGAAAAAGGGGTTCCCTTTTCTATGGATAAACTGGCCGAAGTTGCAGCGGTGGAAATGGTCTGTGGAATATTGGTATCCAGGTTAACCACACTTAAGGTATACGTATCGGTATTGGCAGAAGCGCTCCACTCAAAAGTAACCTGACTCAGTGCATTGTTTATGCTTACCCCAGTGGTGCATTCCGAATTTTCATTGGGAAAAACCAAATTGGCTCCTTCGGGTGCAGGGGGTGTATCATCACCTTTGCTGCAGGAATACAACAAAACCAAAATGCTTAAAATTGCTAAAAACCGCTTCATTCCTTAATCATTTTAAATACTTGCTTGGTATCCAAGGTTTCAATCCTCATGTAATATGTTCCCTTGGCCAACAGGGAAACTCCAAGCTCCAAATCGTTTCCGTTCAAGGTTTCATCCTTGGTAAGCACCAATTGACCATTGGAAGCAAACACCTGAACCTTGACCAAGCCGTTATATCCACTTAAAAATACTTTGGCCGTATGGTTCACCGCATTGGGGTACAATATGGGTTTGGAAGATACAAAAAAGGACTCCTCATAAATTCCTTGGCAATCCAACCCTGTCGAAACCTTTAGGGTGTTCCTTCCTTCCTTCAGTTCCAGTTGAATTTCATTATCCAATGTCTGGGTGGCCAAACCATTGAGTTCGATAGTATATAAACTGCCCCCAGACATAGAAAGTGTCAAGGCTTGACCTTCCACTTCTGCAAAAACCGAAAGCAGCTCCGGTTGGGTCAGTTCCAGATTGAAACAAATCTCTCTAAACGTCACCGTACCATTGGTTCCTGTAATGCATAACGAATACGTTCCAGCTTCCAGGTTCCCAAAGGAATGGGAATTGGTAAAGTCCATATTGGAGGTTGTTCCGCCTCCATCCAAAACGGCTGTATAGGTTATGGAATTGTCAACCGCAGTTATGCTGATCGTTCCATCGTTGTTGTTTCTGCAACTCTCACTCTGAACTTCCACCGTAAAATTATCTGTAGGGAAGCGGTTGATCGGGCAACCGTTTGTATCCACTTCGGTTCCTTTTGGTGTCCCTAAGCAGAGGTCATCACCGTCATCAAACACCCCATCCTCGTCCTCATCAGGTCTAAATGCTCCTTCGGCACAAACCTCCAGCGTAAAGCCAATCAGGGAACCTCCATCACCTGTTGCCGTATCCAAAATTTCCAAGGTCCATTCCCCAAGTGCAGATTCACCAATAAATGAACTTAACGCCCCTAGAGGTTTTACGGTTCCCGATATGGCGGGATTGATTGCACAAACTATAGATGCCCCGTCATCATCAAAAGTGGCATTGATATTATTGGCATCCCCACAGGTATTGGAAATCAAGGTAACCTTTGTCCCCGAGGGAGAAGTCAAATTAATGATCAAATCCTCGAGGTAGGTGTGGTTCAATTCCAGGCTTACATTGACATCTGAAACAGAAAGATCTTCAAATATGCTAACAGTACTACTCACAGCCGATGTTCCCACAGATGAAATCTCCAATGGCAACCCAGCAGGTTCCAAAGTTTTGCAATCCACCTGGATGGTGGTAAAACTAAAAGGTGTTCCAAAAGTTCCTGCTCCACACGCATTGTTGGGTCTTACACGCCAAAAATATTCCGTTTGGGCGGCCAAGCTTGTGGTTTGATAGAAATTAAAAGGTACTGTAGCTGATTCCACAATATTGGTAAATGCTACATCCGTAGCCACCTCCACATCGTAGCTGGAATAGAGCACGTTGTCTTCCCAGTTCAATTGGGTGCGAATGGAAACATTGCCCTCTGAGTCCGAAGGGGATTGAAGGACAACCTCTGAAAAGCCATTATCCTTCACGATAAGGGTCAAGGGTACATTTTTGGTTACTGAAGCCGCAGTAGAGGTGACTGTAATGTTGTATTCCCCAGCAGCCACCCCATTTGTATTGGAAATAGTCAGTTGTACGGAAGTATCATCTGCGCTTGCCTGGGTTGGGGCAAAAACCCCCGTAAGACCTATTGGTAGATTGGCAGAAAAGGTAGATGTTTCACCAAAACCACCAAAGGTTTGGTAGGTGAACGGGATGATCAAATCATCGGGTTGGCAAACCTCATAAACCAAATCCTGAAAGCTCAATACCACCTGGGACTCTTGTATCGTAAAATCCGAAGCATTTACCGCAAAGAACACATTATCACTTGCTTTGATCATGATTCTTGCCGTTGTGGTGGCATCTCCTGGAATCAAAATTTCCTCCTCACCATCATTTAAGGTATCATCCGCCAAGGTTATGGGAAACGTGACACCCCCATCCAAAGAAAGCATAATGTCAACGGTTTGGGCATTGACAGGTAGAATGTTGGTATTGGATACATCCCAAGTCACTTGTTGGGTAGAACCCCCTTCGTAAACCTCATTGGTGCCTTGCGAAGTGACCGTAAAAGGTCCGGCAGAACTTACCACTTCCACATTTAACACATCTGAAACAACTTGACCTCCTCCGGCAGCATTATCGCGAACCGTAAATGCAAATTCAAAATTTCTGGCTACGTTGGAAACGGTTTCCCAAGCATCGTTGATCCCGGGTTCGGTTTGGGTAAGCTCACCTTGAATTACACTGGATAATTTTGGAAAATATCTGGCGGGATCCGTGGTCGGTGGCAAAGACCTAAAGTTGGCACCACTAGGGTTATCAGGACCAAAAGTCGCCGTGGTCACCACCCCATTATCTATCTGTTCCCAAGTATAGGTAAGTATGTCTCCTACGTCACTATCCGTTGCGATTCCCTCCAACACAAACGCGGTTCCTTTGGGAATAACATAATCCCCTACCGGGGTTAGCACTGGTGGATTATTGGTAAGCCCTGTTTCCTCTGCACAGGAAACGGACTGCAAATATGTGGATCTCTGCTGAATGCTATAAAAGTGAAAGTAATCGCTGCCGTTCGGAGTTACATTATTCCCAGGAACTATTCCCGCATACCCCATGATGGTTGTTCCACTGGCAGGTTCGGCTTGCACTCCTGTTCCTTCGCTCTCAAAAGACCAGGTATGGTTGGCTCCAAATTGATGTCCAAGTTCATGGGACACAAAATCCAAATCAAAAACATCTCCCTGGGGGTTAAACGCTGCAGAAAATGCACTTCCCTTTCGATTATCTGAACATACGGCCCCAATAAAACCTGCATTACCATTGTCCTGCCCTTGATCTACCTTGTGAAACAAATGCCCAACATCATAATTTTCCTCTCCTATGGTTGATGTCAAAGTATTCTGTACCTCAGAATTAAGGTTCCCATTGTAGGGATCCGTACCGGAATTCGTAAAAATTATCAGGTCATTATTGGGAATCAATTCCAGGGTGACCCCCAAATCGGTTTCAAAAACTTCATTGACCCTGGTCAAAGTTGTATTTATGGCCGCAAGGGCATCGGCAACCGTGCCGCCGTGGTGTTGGGTATATTCCCCGGAGGCGGAAACCGCAATCCGATATTTGCGCAATAATTGATCATCCACCAAAGGTGTGATAGTTTTGGCCACTAATTTTTGAATGTCTCCTGTTTTACAAACAAAGCTTCCTTTTCCGGAAGATTCTGCACCCTTTTCATATACTACGTAGGTATCCGCTTTATTGGACAGTTGTTCTATGAAGGTTGTTTGCTGGTTCTTCAGGTTTACCAGCATCCCATCCATCCCTTTATGGGAATTGCTCAACTTCACCTTGTATTGCCCATTTTGACTAACCCCAGTAAATGATTTTATCCCTGGATATTTCTTGGCCAAGTCTGGATGAAGTACCGAGGTCTCCTTCAAGTCAAATCCGATGATTTCCCCATGACCGTCTGGAAGATATACCGTGCGCTTGTCCCCACTGGTTTTGGACGCAGGAAGCAAATCATCCAATATTTGCCCCTTGTCCAAGGTATAGACTGCATTGGCCTTGTCCATATTGTTTTTCAGGGAGGCACTTTTGAAAGAGCTCTTTATCGGTATCGATTTCCAATAAGAACGTTGACCGTAGATCGAAAATGAGATAAAAAATATGGTAATTGATAAAACAAGATGTAATTTAGCTTTCATACTAAAGGGGCGTCGGTCAATTTCAAAAATAAGCCTTTTTTATTTCTTGTTTAGGTGGAAACAATCCAAGGCATTTCTCAGTTTACAGATACATCATTCAATACCGCGGTGACCATTGGAACCTTTGATGGGGTCCACATTGGACACGGCAAGATACTGGAACGCCTCATAAATAATGCCAAAAATGCAGGATTAAAATCCGTAGTACTTACTTTTTTCCCACATCCCAGGATGGTTCTTCAAAAGGACACGGACATTAAATTGTTGAATACCTTGGAGGAGAAAACCAAGATTTTGGAGGCCATGGGGCTGGATTACCTGATTGTCCATCCCTTTACCAAAGAGTTTTCCAGACTTTCGGCTACCGAGTTTGTTCGGGACATCTTGGTGAACAGTATCAAAACCAAAAAGATCATCATTGGATACGACCATCGATTTGGACGCAACAGAAATGCCAACATCCAGGATCTTATTTCCTTTGGAAATGCGCTGGATTTTGAGGTGGAAGAAATTCCAGCCCAAGAGATCAATGATGTCTCCGTGAGTTCCACCAAAATTAGGAATGCGCTTCAGGAGGGCGATATTATTACGGCCAACAAGTACCTTAGCTATCCGTACATGCTTACGGGCACTGTAAAAAAAGGCAAGGGTCTTGGTAAACAATTTGGCTTTCCTACGGCCAATTTGGACATTGCTGAGAAATACAAACTGATTCCCAAAAATGGGGTATACGTGGTAAAGAGTCGCTGGGACGACAATGATTATTTTGGAATGATGAACATTGGCTACAATCCCACCGTTTCAGGCAAAAAAAAGAGTATCGAAATCAACTTCTTTGAATTTGATGGGAATCTCTACGACAAAAAAATCCAAGTGGACCTACTCCATCGTATCCGGGATGAACACAAATTTGATTCCGTACAGGAGCTTCAAGAGCAGCTCAAAAAGGACAGAAAAACCTCGTTGGACTTAATTTCGAGCTAAAGTGAACCAGTTTCTTTTTAAAAAAATAGATAATGCCCAACTTATAGTTTTTAGGGTATTCTATGGCTTGTTGGTCAGCGCGGAATGTTATGGCGCCATTGCAACCGGTTGGGTGCGCCGCACCTTGGTGGAACCCAAATTTACGTTCAGTTTCATTGGGTTTGAATGGTTGCAACCCCTTCCCGGCAGTGGAATGTATATCTACTTTGCCATCATGGGCACCCTTGGGGTATTGATTACTTTGGGCTATCGATATAGATTCAGTGCCTTTGCCTTTGCCATCCTATGGACCGGGGTCTACCTCATGCAAAAAACATCTTACAACAACCACTATTATTTATTGATGTTGTTGTCCTATATCATGGCATTTTTTCCGGCAAACCGTGATTTTTCCCTGGACGCCAAACAAAATCCCAGTATCCGTTCCACTACCATGCACAACTGGATACGCTGGGCCATAATTTTGCAGCTTTTTATTGTATACACATACGCCTCGGTGGCCAAACTTTATGGGGATTGGTTGGATTTCAGCATTATTGAGATTCTAATGAAGTCCAAAGCGGATTATTACCTTATTGGTGATTTACTTCAGCAAAAATGGGTGCACAAAATTGTAGCGTTTTTCGGGATTTTTTATGATTTACTGGTGGTTCCTGCCTTGCTTTGGAAACCCACCCGTAAGGCGGCCTTCGCGTTTTCCATCTTCTTCCATCTGTTCAACAGTATTGTATTCCAAATTGGGATTTTTCCATACCTCTCCTTGGCATTTATCGTGTTCTTTTTCCCTCCGGAAACCATTAGGAATATTTTCCTAAAACGAAAAAGTGTGGAAACCAATAATACCCCGGCCATTCCCAAAAACAGGAATTTGATTGTATCCGTATTAAGCATCTATTTTATCGTACAATTATTGCTTCCTTTACGCCACTATACGTTTCAGGATGATGTGCTTTGGACAGAGGAAGGACATCGCTTGAGTTGGCGGATGATGTTGCGCAGCCGTGCTGGATCTATTCGGGTCAAAGCAGTGAACAAGGAAACCGGCAAAATCGAGGTCATAAAATTGGGCGACCATCTTACCAAAAAGCAGCGCAGAAAAGTATCTTGCTATCCTGATTTTACCTGGCAGTTTGCCCAATACCTTAAAAAGGAATATGCCAAAAAGGGAGAGGACATTCAAGTTTTTGTGGAAAATAAAGTGAAAGTCAATCAGGGGAAATTTCATGAATTTATTGATCCCGAAGTGGACCTGGCCAGCGTGCCGTGGAAACATTTTGGCCATAATGAATGGATTTTGCCTTCACAAGCTGAAGAATAGTTGTGCATCTTGCCTAGATTGAATTAAATTTGCGGCTCAAAACAAGGCCATGCTTCAATTACAGACTATTAGGGAGAATAAGGAAGGGATTATCACCGCACTAAAAAAGAGGAACTTGGATATTGAGCCTATCCTTTCCGCTGTGCTTGATTTAGATGAAAAACGACGTTCCATTCAGACCGAATTGGACGCAACTTTGGCCGAGTCAAACAAACTTTCCAAAGAAATTGGCATACTTTTTAAATCAGGAAAAGCAGAGGAGGCGAACACCTTAAAAGAGCAGACTGCAGGCTTAAAAGAGGCATCAAAGCAACTGGGTGAAGAACTCAATGCCACTGCGGAAGCGCTACAGGAACAGTTATATCTGATTCCCAACGTCCCTCACGAATCTGTTCCCGCGGGCAACACAGACGAGGACAACGAGGAAGTTTTTCGCCAAGGAGATATCCCAGAGTTGGCGGAAGGTGCATTACCGCATTGGGAGTTGGCGAAAAAGTATGACATCATCGATTTTGAGTCGGGTGTCAAGATTACAGGAGCTGGGTTTCCAGTATACAAGGGCAAAGGAGCACGACTTCAACGGGCACTGATTTCCTATTTTTTGGATAAGAATACAGCAGCGGGTTATACCGAGTTGCAGGTTCCACACATGATCAATGAGGCCTCTGGCTACGGCACAGGTCAATTACCAGATAAAGAGGGCCAGATGTACCATGTTCAAGCGGATGATCTATATCTGATTCCAACAGCGGAAGTTCCAATAACCAACCTACATAGGGACGACATGCTTACCGCTTCGGATTTACCCATCAAGTACACGGGCTACACTCCCTGTTTTAGAAGGGAGGCCGGAAGCTATGGCGCCCACGTTAGGGGGCTTAACCGATTGCATCAATTTGACAAGGTAGAAGTGGTTCGTATTGAACGTCCAGATGCCTCTTACAAAGCACTGGATGAAATGGTGGAACATGTTAAAGGGATTCTTGTTGAGTTAAAACTTCCTTATAGAATTCTTCGTCTTTGCGGTGGAGATTTGGGCTTTACCTCTGCCCTCACATTTGATTTTGAAGTGTTCTCCACCGCGCAGGATCGCTGGTTGGAGATAAGCTCCGTGTCAAATTTTGAGACCTTCCAGGCCAATCGATTAAAACTTCGTTTTAAGGATGAAAATGGGAAAAAGCAATTGGCGCACACCCTAAATGGAAGCTCCCTGGCCTTGCCTAGGGTTCTGGCAGGCATCTTGGAAAATTACCAAACCAAGGACGGTATTAAAATCCCGGAAGTATTGGTTCCCTACTGCGGATTTGATATGATCAATTAAGATTTGTTGTCCCTAATTTAGATTCACTTAACAGGAATTGGGGTTTTTCTACGTTATATTTGAAATAAAACGAGCTATTGCGATACTTTTTATTTCTTATAGCGTGTCTTACCATTAGTATTTCCTCCTATGGCCAAGAGGACTTTTTGGCCAAGCAATATTTCAATGATGGGGATTACGACAAAGCCTTGGTGTTTTATGAAAAATTGGTGAAAAAAAATCCTAGGCGCACGGACTATTCCGAAGGTTTGGTGGCCTGTTACCAACAATTGGAACGCTATGCTGACGCAGAGCAGTTTTTACTGAAAAAAGTTGAGGATGCCTATGCCTTTCCCACTTTCTTTATAGAATTGGGATATAACTACACCCTGCAAAACCAAGCTGATAAGGCTACTGAGTATTATCAAAGGGCCATCCAGAAAATAGAGGAAAATCCCAATTTTGGGTATAGTGTGGGGTACCGTTTTCAAAAGTATGCCTTGTTGGACGAAGCCATCCAAGCGTATCAAAAGGCCATGGTACTTAAACCCGAATTGAACTATGATTTTCAATTGGCCCGGATTTATGGGGAACAGGGACAGGTGGAAAAAATGTACCAGAGCTACCTGAATCTCATCAAGGAAGGCCGTACTTCCCGCTCCAATATTTTGCGTAACATAGACGATTTTATTTCGGAAGACCCTTCCAACGAGAACAATGTACTCCTTAGAAAGGTACTCTTAAAAAACGCCCAGAAGAATCCTGATATCTTATGGAACGAGTTGCTCAGCTGGCTTTTCATCCAACAAAAACAGTACAGTAGTGCATTCAGTCAGGAGAAGGCGATTTACAAGCGGACGGACGAAGTTTCCTTGGATCGGTTGGAAAATCTAGGTCAGATTGCTCTGGAAGACAAGGATTTTTCCAATGCCAGCAAGATTTTTGAATACATCGTGGACCATAGTGGCAATCCTGTTTCCAAGCTCAATGCGCAATTGCACCTAATCGATATTGATTTGGAAACGCCTGACAAAAACACCTTGAATGTGGTGGAAAAAAAGTTTGAAGCCTTGGTGCTCGAGTATGGAAACCAAAGCCAAACCTTGCAGCTTCAAATTGCTTATGCCAATTTCCTGACCTTCAAAAGGGAACAGCCAGCCCCAGCCATTGGCATGCTAAAAGAGAGCTTGGAGCTTCCTTTGAGCAACAGGGGTACGGCCTACGTAAAAATGGCCCTAGGGGATATTTTGGTGTATAATCAACAATTTAACCAGGCCTTGATTTACTTTACCCAAGTACAAAAGCGATTAAAAAATGATGTGCTGGGTCAAGATGCACGCTTTAAGGTAGCACAGACCAGTTTTTATAAAGGAGACTTTGATTGGGCACTTACCCAACTTAAGGTGCTAAGGGGTTCCACCTCTCAGCTCATTGCCAATGACGCCATGCAATTGAGCTTGTTGATTTCCGATAATTCCTTGGAAGATTCCACCCAAACAGCGCTTAAAAAGTTTGCCAGGGCCGATCTGCTGGCTTATCAAAATAAGAATATCCAGGCCATTGAAGCCTTGGAAGATATTTTACAGAACCACAAAGGTGAAAAAATCGAGGATGAGGCACTGCTAAAGCAGGGACAGCTTTTGGAGGGTCAAAAAAGATATAAGGATGCCGAGTTCAATTACCAGAAAATAGCAGAATTCTACGCCCACGATATTTTGGCAGACGATGCCCTTTTCGCCCTTGGGGAGCTCTATAGAACTGTATTGGACGAACCTGAGAAAGCCATGGCTCAGTACGAGAAAATTATTTACAACCATCAGGACAGTTATTACTTTCCCAAGGCCAGAAAGCAATTTAGGCGTTTGCGGGGCGATGCCATTAATTGATTCTTCCCTACTTTTGGGCCAATCAAAAGTTGGATTATGCTGATTTACAACGTAACCATCAATATAGATGAAACCGTACATGATGAATGGCTGACCTGGATGCGGGACAAACACGTTCCGGACATGTTGGCAACAGGAAAGTTTTCCCATGCCAAGATGGCCAAAGTCTTGGTGGAAGAAGAAATGGGCGGTGTCACATATTCCGTTCAATACACCACAAAGGATCGAAAAACACTGGAAGCTTATTATAAGGAAGATGCAGAACGCCTTAGATCCGATGGGCAAAAACTATTTCCGAACAAGTTTGTTGCCTTTAGGACGGAGTTGGAAATCATCAGTCAACAAATTCCGTAACCCTTGGAATACCTTTTCACTTATGGAACGCTACAAGACTTGCAGGTTCAGCAATATATTTTTGGACGCACCCTAACTGGTAAGTCCGATTTTTTACCGGGTTTTAAAAAAATGGAAAATGCGGTTTATGATCGCTATCCCCTAGTAATACAAAGTGGGAATCCCAAAGACACCGTTCAAGGCATGGTATATGAGGTAACCCCATTGGATTTGACCAAGTCGGATATCTATGAAACCAGCGCATACATACGAGAAAAAGTGGTATTGGAATCGGGCATTGAAGCCTGGCTCTATGTCAAAAATTCAAACTAACTTGCAAAAAAACGTCCCGTGTCCAAAAAAAATAAAATGAAACTTGGCAATGGCAAGCCAAAGCAGCGTAGGAACGGACACAATGAAAGTGCGGTAAAGGCCAAGAAATACTTAGGGCAGCACTTTTTAAGAGATGAAAGTATAGCAGAAAAAATTGCCCAAACCCTCTCCCTTAGTTCGTACTCCAATGTCCTGGAAATAGGTCCTGGAATGGGCGTGCTTACCAAGTATTTGTTGCAACGCGATTTGGAATTGGTGGCCATGGACCTGGACGAGGAATCCATTGTTTATCTAAACCACAGCTTTCGGCTGGAGCACCCGGAAGTGTTTCAGAAAAATAATCGGCTTAATATCTTGGAGGCCGACTTCCTCAAATTCGACCTAAAACAATTGTATGGGAACGAGCAATTTGCCATTACAGGCAATTTCCCTTACAATATTTCCAGCCAGATCATTTTTAAAATGTTGGAAATGCGCCAACAAATACCAGAGTTTTCAGGAATGTTCCAAAAAGAGGTTGCCCAACGCATATGCGAAAAACCTGGTAGTAAAACCTACGGTATCCTTTCTGTTTTGGTGCAGGCTTTTTACAAGGCGGAATATCTGTTTAGTGTCCCTCCTCAAGTTTTTGACCCCCCTCCCAAGGTACATTCGGGAGTACTGCGATTGACCCGCAGGGAAAATCTAAATCTCCCCTGTGACGAACATCTATTTTTTAAAGTGGTCAAGACCGCATTCAACCAACGGCGAAAGACCATTCGCAACAGTCTTAAATCCTTTGCCCTTTCTGATAATCTAAAAGAAGACACTATATTTGACCAGCGCCCGGAACAGCTTAGCGTAGCTGATTTTATTGGGTTAACCCAGAAGATATCCAATGACCCCATTTAAACTCACAGACGAGCTAATTGTCGAAATCAAACAACTGATTGCGGACAGGAAAAATGCCGAACTCAGGTTAATGATGAAGGAGTTCCACTATGCGGATATTGCAGAGATCGCAGAGGAACTCAAGGTAGATGAGGCCACTTACTTGATTAAACTACTGGACAGCGAAAAAACCTCGGACATTCTAGCCGAAATGGCCGAGGACATCCGGGAATCGGTATTGAACAACCTATCTGCCAAAGAAATTGCAGAGGAACTGGAAGAACTGGATACGGACGATGCCGCCGATATTGTAGGGGAACTTCCAAGGGAGATCATTCAAGATGTGATCTCGGAAATTGAAGACAAAGAGCATGCTGCGGACATTGTTGATCTACTCCGCTATGATGAGGATTCTGCAGGCGGCCTTATGGCCAAAGAACTGGTAAAGGTCAATGAAAACTGGAACGTCCTTACCTGTGTAAAGGAGATGAGGGCACAAGCTGAAAACGTAACCCGGGTACATTCCATTTACGTAGTGGATGATGATGGAAAACTAAAGGGCAGGTTGTCCCTAAAAGATCTTTTGACCACCTCTACCAAAACCCACATCAAAGATGTGTATATCCCCAAAGTAGATTATGTTACTGTAAATGAAAAGTCAGAGGAAGTGGCCAAGATCATGTCCAAATACGATTTGGAGGCCATTCCCGTGGTGGATGAGATTGGGAGATTGGCTGGTAGAATTACCATAGACGATATTGTGGATGTAATCAAGGAAGAAGCGGACAAAGATTATCAGTTGGCGGCAGGTATATCGCAGGATGTGGAGGCAGATGATAGTATTTGGGAACTTACCCGTGCTCGTCTACCTTGGCTGATTCTTGGATTGTTTGGGGGATTGGGAGCTGCAGGAATCATGGGTGGTTTTGAGGAAATGCTGGCCAAACATGCCATTCTCTTCTTTTTTACCCCACTCATTGCGGCCATGGCCGGAAACGTTGGGGTGCAGTCCAGTGCCATTATCGTTCAAGGTCTTGCAAACAACGACCTTAAAGGGAGTATCAGCAACAGACTGGTCAAAGAAATGCTCTTGGCCCTTTTGAATGGACTTATTCTAGCTGCATTGCTTTTGATCTTTACGTGGATTTGGCAGGGTGATTTCACAACAGCCTTGGCCATCTCTGTATCATTGATAGCGGTCATCATGGTTGCTGGATTTATTGGAACTTTTACGCCCTTATTTTTGGATCAGCGCGGAATTGATCCCGCAATTGCCACTGGTCCTTTTATAACCACAAGCAATGATATCTTTGGCATCCTGATCTATTTTTGGATCGCCAAACTAATTCTTGGAATCTAAGTCAAAAACTATGAAACCCATTAATCTTAGAGAAAAACATGCAGCGTTTGCCAAGCAATGGCACCCCCATCAAATTGCGGTGGTGGACGACATGCAGGTACTCCTGGCCAAATTGCAGGGCGAGTTTGTTTGGCATGCCCATGAACATGAAGATGAACTGTTTCAAGTGATAAAGGGCACTTTGTACATGCAGTTTAGGGATCGAACCGAGATTGTGAAAGAAGGGGAGATCATTGTGGTCCCCAAAGGAGTGGAACACAATCCCAAAACCAAGGACGGTGAAGAAGTCCAAGTACTCCTTTTTGAAAAATTGAGTACTGCACATACGGGCAGTGTGCAACACGAAAAAACCCAAACTGTTTATCCAAAAATTTAGGAAACCAAAATCTACTGATGAAAGTTCTTCACCTTGATACCAACCATCCCTTGTTGTTAGAGCAATTTTCCGAATTGGGTTTTGAAAATGACGAGGATTACCAATCCACCAAGGAACAAGTTGAAAAGAAAATCCATTTATATGATGGTATTGTTATCCGCAGCAGATTCACCATAGACCAACAATTTTTGGACAAGGCCACCAACCTAAAGTTCATTGGTCGTGTTGGGGCGGGACTGGAAAATATTGATACCGCTTATGCCATACAAAAGGGTGTTTTTTTAGCCTCTGCCCCAGAGGGTAACCGCAATGCTGTTGGCGAGCACGCTCTTGGAATGCTCTTATCCCTGATGAACAAGATGAACAAGGCCAATAGGCAGGTGAAGAAAGGCAAATGGGACCGCGAAGGCAACCGTGGTGTGGAGTTGGAAGGCAAGACAGTAGGGATCATAGGATACGGAAATATGGGGAAGGCCTTTGCCAAAAAGCTCAAGGGTTTTGATGTGGAAGTTATGTGTTACGACATTGTTGGGGGTGTTGGTGATGAAAATGCGAGACAAGTGGGCATCATGGAGTTTCAACAAAAATCAGATGTGGTAAGCCTGCATGTTCCCCAGACCGAACTTACCATGGGCATGGTCAATTCCGAATTTATTAAAGGTTTTCACAATCCCTTTTGGCTGATCAATACGGCCCGGGGGAAATGCGTGGTGACGAAGGATTTGGTGGAAGGCCTGAAATCTGGAAAAGTGTTGGGTGCCGGATTGGACGTTTTGGAGTACGAAAAAAAATCCTTCGAGAATATGTTTGCGCAAAAGCCCAAGGCCCTCAAATATCTCCGTAAAGCCAAAAATGTACTCTTGACTCCGCATGTAGCCGGTTGGACCGTGGAAAGTAAAATAAAATTAGCACAGACCATTGTAGACAAAATCCAAGAGAGATTTTGCTAAATTTAATAGGTGAAGAAGACCGTATTTGTTTTTTCCGCCTTAATCCTTGCCTTACTTATCCTTTTTCAGTTGGGCAAGTACTCTTACGTCTCTGGAAACCTCTCCATAGAAATTGGAATCGCCGTTGTGGCCGTTGTTTTTTTCATTATCGGAATTTACATTAACAAAAGGACCTTGAACCATGAAAGGAAGACCTCCAACCCAATTGATTCCGAGAAGATAGAAAAGTTGGGGATAAGTAAAAGGGAGTACCAAGTGTTGGTTTGTATTTCCAAAGGGTTGTCCAACAAGGAAATTGCCGACCAGCTTTTTGTTTCCGAAAGTACCATCAAAACGCATGTCTCCAACCTCTTGGTAAAACTCGATGCCAAACGGAGAACACAGGCTATTCAAAATGCCAAGAATCTAAAGATTTTGGCCGCCTAGTTGAATTTTTACCCAATTATCAGCTTTTTGGTACTTTAGTATGAGCACCTTATTGGCCGCCTTACCTACTTTTAGCTCAACCAATTAAAACAACGTCTATGAAAAAAACAGTATTCCGTTATGGATTTTATGGAGCACTAACCATTTGTTTGCTCTTCTTGATCAGTTGGTACGGATTGCGTGATTTGTCCTTTTCCGCACAGGAACTAATTGGATATGCTTCCATGGTCATTTCCTTGGGCTTTGTCTATTTTGGGATCAAGCATTTTAGGGATAAGGAGAACCATGGAAAAGTGAATTTTAAAAAAGCCTTGACCGTTGGCGTGCTGATCAGTTTGATCACGGCCTTAGCCTTTGGGTTATTGGACGTTTTGTTCACCGAGGTGTTGGAACCTGAATTTATGGAAGAATACTACGAAGCCACGGTCAAAAGTATGAGGGATTCACTACCACCTGATGAATTTGAAGTACAACTTGCAACAATCGAATCGCAAAAGGAAATGTTTTCAAATCCCATATTTTCTTTTGGACTCATGGCCATGACCGTTTTTGTAATAGGGTTTATCATTTCGCTGATCTCCGCCCTGATCTTACAACAAAAATAAGATGAGAGAGGAGGTGCTTGGTGCTTGGTGCTTGGTGCTTGGTGCTTGGTGCCTAAAATTTACCGAATCCAGCGGATTGATACTTGTTAACTGTTAAATTGAAAAAATATGACCATAGATGCCAAAACCCCGGATGAATACATCAGTAAACTCCCCGAAGAAAGAAAAGCGGCAGTATCCAAATTGAGGGAAACTGTAAGAGACAACCTCCCCAAGGGATTTGAGGAGTGTATAAGCTATAAAATGATTGGCTATGTGGTTCCGCATTCGCTATATCCTGGTGGATACCATTGCGACCCAAAATTGCCATTGCCCTTTATCAATATTGCATCCCAAAAACACTTTGTTGCGCTCTATCATTCCGGGATTTATGTCGATAAAGCATTGCTGGATTGGTTTGTGGGGGAATATCCAAAATATGTGAAGACCAAATTGGACATGGGAAAGAGCTGTATCCGGTTCAAAAAAATGGATGCCATTCCCTATGACCTGATTAAGGAATTGTGTCAAAAAATGAGTCCCGAAGCGTGGATTCAATTGTATGAAAAAAACGTAAAAAGGTAATATGAAAAACAGAGTAACAGGAATTGGGGGCTTTTTCTTTAAGACCAAGGATCCCAATCAAATAAAGGAATGGTACAAAACCCATTTGGGATTAAATACAGATCAATATGGATGCACCTTTTGGTGGAGGGACAAAGAGGGCAATGATTGCTCAACGCAATGGGGGCCCTTTAAAGATGATACTACCTATTTTCAACCTAGTGCTAAGCAGTTTATGATGAATTTTAGAGTGGAAAATCTAGTTGAGTTGTTAGCGGTTTTAAAAGAAGAAGGGGTAACCATTGTAGGTGAGGTAGAAGAGTACGACTATGGTAAATTTGGATGGATCATGGATCCCGAAGGCAACAAACTGGAACTCTGGGAGCCTGTTGATAAAGCTTTTCTATAGATATTGATTTATTTGTTACATTTAAAACACAATTAACCAACACATTAAAACAATGTCTGAAGAAAACAAAGATTTGGGAGATAAAGCTGAAGAAGCTTTTGACAACGCAAAGGAAGCAGCAAAAGAAGCTGCAGAGGATGTAAAGGAAGCCGCTCAAGAATTCAAGGAAGATGTCAAAGAGGCCTTTGATGCGAACAATCCGGAAAGCGGAAAGACCGTAGCCATTCTTGCCCACATTACCTTCTTGGGATGGATTATTGCCATTATCATGAATAGCAGCAATAAAACGGAACTTGGTTCATTCTATATTAGACAGACCTTGGGAATTTTCTTAATTGGGATTTTATCCGTCATTCCCCTCCTCGGTATTTTGGTCGGACTTTTTTGCTTTGTGCTTTGGATTGTTAGTTTGATAAATGCCATAAATGGATCTCAAAAGCCCATATTTTTGGTTGGAGATTTGTTCCAGAACTGGTTCAAAGGATTATAAAAAGGTTATCAAAAAGCTAGGAAAAAGTTTCTTAGCTTTTTTGTTTAAAGGTTTTATCGTAATATTGCAATATAAAAGTATAATTGCCGTTCAGTAAAACATATGGGAGTTTCCAAAACACACATATTTTCAGTTTCGCAAAATGAACTGGCCCAGGCCGCCAAAGTGTTGGCGCATCCAGCCCGAATTGCCATTTTGGAATACGTCAGCCGACAAGAAAATTGCATCTGCAACGATTTAGTGGATGTGATTGGGCTTGCCCAACCCACTATCTCACAACACCTCAACGAAATCAAGAAAATTGGACTCCTCAAAGGAACTTTTGAGGGAAAAAACCTTTGCTATTGCATTAATCAGGAACGCTGGGAGGAACTGCAACAATCCTTCAATGTGTTCTTTTCAAATATTAACCAAAACTGTTGTCAAATATGAATACATCAGAATTTATTTCATTATTAAAACAACATCAAGACAAAAGCTTGTTGTTCGAGTATACCCCAGGAAAATTGGTTGGGGCCAATTACCATATTACCGAGGTAAAAAACATTACCATAGATGCCGTGGATTGCGGAGCAGGTACTGATTTTTGGAAGGAGACCATTGTACAATTATGGGAAAGCCCAAAGGAAAAAGACAAAAGGGAATACATGTCCGTGTACAAAGCCTTGTCCATTCTTAACAAGGTAGACCGAATCAAACCTATGGTTAAAGATGCCGAAGTCAAAATTGAATACAGCAATGAAACATTTCACACCGCCCAACTTTTTGTGGAGGATTATGCGCTGGACCAAAAAACATTGACTTTGAAACTCTCTGTTGAAAAAACAGATTGCAAGGCCAAAGAAACCTGTGGGGTTGAGGTAAAAGGAGAAAATGGTATGCTAGAGGCCTCTGCCGGGTGTGCTCCTGAAAGTGGTTGCTGTTAAAGAACCTATCCCATGCACATACGCGAAATGAAACCATCGGACTGGGAGCAAGTTTCCCAAATTTATTGGGAGGGCATAGCTACTGGTTTCGCCACATTTGAGCAACAAATCCCAAGCTATGAGGCTTGGGACAATGCTCATGTGGAACACTGCCGATTGGTTGCGGAGGTCGATGGTAATATCCAGGGCTGGGCAGCACTGTCCCCTGTATCCAGTAGATGTGT
Organism: Flagellimonas sp.; assembly: GCF_965233845.1. Lineage (GTDB taxonomy): Bacteria > Bacteroidota > Bacteroidia > Flavobacteriales > Flavobacteriaceae > Flagellimonas. The sequence continues at coordinate 4,318,055 of NZ_OZ247584.1, read as the reverse complement.
TTATGGTGGGGTTGGAGAAGTCAGCGTGTATGTAAGTACAAAAAGCAGGGGAACAGGCGTGGGCCAATTATTGATGGAAAGTCTCATAACGGCTAGCGAAGCAGCGGGTTATTGGACCATCCAATCCGGAATTTTCCCAGAAAACGAAGCGAGTATCAACTTGCATAAAAAGGTGGGGTTTCGATATATTGGGAAAAGGGAACGCGTAGGCAAAATAGATGGTGTCTGGAAAGACAACCTCTTATTCGAGAAAAGAAGTAAAACCATAGGAATAGATTAATTAATGCCAATGTCACATTGAGCGCAGTTGAAATGGCATTGGTAGAACAAACGTAAACTGTCCGCCTCTCGACTGCGCTCGAGGGGACAAATCAAAGAAAATGAAAAACGTATTGGTCCTTTGTACCGGAAATTCGTGCCGAAGTCAAATGGCACATGGTTACCTAAACTATTTTCAAGATTCCCTGGCAAATGTATACAGTGCAGGAATCGAAACCCATGGACTTAATCCCGGAGCTGTGTCCATTATGAAGGAAGATGACATTGATATTACCCATCATACTTCCAATCATGTGGACGAATATGAGGGAATCGAATGGGACTATATCATTACCGTGTGCGATCACGCAAAGGAAAATTGCCCCTTTATCCCTGCCCCGAATGCAGAGCGTATCCACCACAACTTTTTTGACCCCTCCAAGGTAGAGGGTACCCCAGAGGATAAACATGCAGCCTTCCTCAAAGCCAGGAACGAAATAAAGGAGTTCTGCAGCAATTTTGTGAAGGAAGAATTACTAAACTAGACTCAGATACGAATAGTTTAATTAAATGGCGGTTGGGTTATGCCCTTCTGCCATTTTCTGTTTTTAAAGGCCGTAGTCAATGGGTAGCATATCCCCAATTCTGGAATCTGCCATATATCCTCCAAAAACCAATTCCTTAAAGGGGGTACAACTTCCATATCTATCCAAGGAAAACACAGTTTCCGGTTTCTGGATATTTAAGGTAGAGCGATAGTATCCTTTTTTCTTGTGATAAATCACAAACTGCTCCCCCAAAAATTGGATGTTCCTAAAATCTTCCAGGGAATCGTTTTTGACCACAAACATTTCAGTTGTTGGAATGTTCTTGAACTTTTTCCGTAGCTCAAAATTCTGATGAAGAAGATTCCCTTTCCAACAGGAACGCATAAAGTGCATTCTGGAGCCCTCATAGGCATTTTTCCTCCGTTTTAGCACCCTGTAGTTTTTGGAGGCCACATCAAAAAATTGTGCAGACCCCTCATAGATCGTATGGAAGATGTTATCAATGCGCTTAAGACTGGTGCTCTTAAAATAAATTTTGAACTGTTCAATTTCAAAGGATATCCGATAGCCCAAATAGTCATTCTGAACAATTAATGGCCGATCACTGTGGGCTGTTAAGGTGTTGTTGTAGGTATTAAAAAATAATCGGATATCCTCTTCATTGACAATGTTGCTATTCTTACCTCCCTTGGTATCGCCTAAAAATTCAAGCCGAAAAACATTCAATTTCTGCTTTCGGGAAAAAGGGTCAGCGGTCACAATAATTTCATCCAGGCTTTCAGCCTCTTCTGTCAAAATGATACGTAGATGTACTGTACCCTGCGGCCGCACCAACTTTTCGGTTTTATAGCCCAGATGTCTGATCACCAGGACCGCATTGCTACCGGAAAGGGCAGGAATCTGAAAGTTGCCCTCTAAGTTGGTAATGGTGCCAACAGCACTGCCATCATAATACACGGAAGCTCCGGTGATGGGTTCTTTGGTCTTGGAATCCAATACCACTCCTGAAATTTCTTGTGCTGCGCCATATAGAGAACATAATACAAATAGGATGGGCAGTAGAAATTTTATCTTAACCATTACCATTGCCCAGTTTCCTTTCCAATTCGGCCTGGAACTCTTCCATTACCGGTTTCACGGTGCTTTCCGGCAAATCCGCAATTCGAATATACATGAGTCCGTCCACTGAGTTGTTGAATAAGGGGTCCACATTAAAGGCCACCACCTTTGCATTTTGTTTGATGTACTTCTTGATCAATACAGGTAACCTAAGACTTCCCGGTTCCACCTCACTGATCAATTTGTCAAACTTATTGAGGTCCGCTTGGGTTTCATCAAACACAAACTCCTTGTCCGCATCCTTCAACTGAACCTTAAACTCCTTTTTGGGTCTAACATATTGGGCCACATAGGGATCCCAGTAGTTAGACTTCATAAATTCTATCATCAGGGATTTGGAAAAATTGGAGAATTGATTGCTAATACTGACTCCGCCAATCAAATATTTGTGTTCCGGATGTCTCAAGGTGGTATGCACAATTCCCTTCCATAGCAAGAACAAGGGCATGGGTTTTTGCTGATACTCCTTTACAATATATGCTCTTCCCATTTCGATGGATTGCTCCATCATGCCGTAAAGCTCTGGCTCAAATCGGAATAAATCCTGAAGGTAAAATCCATCGATCCCATACTTTTTGAAGATTTCCTTACCCAATCCCATTCGGTAGGCCCCAACGATACACTTCTCCTCATCGTCCCAAAGAAACAAATGATGATAGTACGAATCAAAGCCGTCCAGATCTATGGCATTATTGGTTCCCTCTCCTACTTCCCGAAATGTAATTTCCCGTTGTCTTCCTATTTCATTCAGAATAAATGGCATGTCCTTCTCTTGGGCCAAATACACCTCGTAGTTTTTGCTTTGCAATAAACGGCAATCCTTCTCCCGTAATTTTTCTATCTCTCCCTGTAGTACTTCCGCGCCAACCTGGGTTGCAATTTTCTTGGGAGGTTTGGGAATCTTCAATGTCGTGGGCACCTTGTCTATGAGTCGTTCCTTCTCAAAAACATTGGCCAACAAATAGGTCTTTTTCCTAAGCAGTTCCGTAAAAGATTCCAAAGTGGGTTCTTCGTTCTGTGTTTTTACAGAGATGGGCTGACCAATCCGAACCTTAATGGGACGCCGGCTTTGCGAGGTCAATTCCGAAGGCAATTTAGCCGTACGGAATACGTCGTTTATTTTGGACAGCTTGTAAAAAAGCCGGCTGTTCCGCGCATGGAAATAAATGGGAACCACGGGCACCTCGGCCTTGCGAATCAATTTGAGTGCCGCCTCTTCCCAGGGTTTGTCCACAACCAATTTTCCATCCTTATAAGTGGACACTTCTCCAGCGGGAAAAATCCCCAATGGATGACCTGCCTGCAAATGCAAAAGTGCGTTTTTGAACCCCATAATGCTGCTTTTGGCATCTTTGTGGTTCTCAAAAGGATTCACCGGCATGATGAAGGGTTTTAAAGGCTCTATGCGGTGCAAAAGAAAGTTGGCAATGATGCGGAAATCTGCCCGCTGTTGCAACATTAGCTTTAACAGCAATACACCATCAATTCCACCCAGTGGGTGATTGCTTATGGTAATATAAGGCCCAGTTTTGGGTAGTCGCTTTAGGTCTTCTTCAGGAATCTCAAAGTCAATTTCGTAATGCTCTAAAATAGCATCCAAAAACTCCGTTCCCTGCAACGATTTGTTCTTGTTGTAAAATCTATTTATGCTGGTAATCTTGGTGGCCACCATCAGCAACCATCCTACAAAGGTCCCTAAAAAGCCATATTTGTCCAGATTGATGACCTTTGCAACCTCTTTCGCAGAAACCAGCCCCATAAGTTAAATATTAGGTAAGCATAAAGATAGAAAAATACCAATATTGGCACGGCCTTACCTGATCATTTGGGAAACATTATTTTACAACGAGCTGAACTGTCTCTTTTCCACGCTGTTCCACCAAAACTGACCGTCCATTTTCCAAGGATTTCACCGCGTTATCATCAAAATGTCTGATGGTATAAAGGGAAACATCTTCATGACAAACCACTTTAAACTTTCTTTTCAACTCGTCCAACATGGGTTGAAGCCCATTGAACTTATTGTCCAAACAAACCGAAAAACTAATCGCTGAATTTTGGATCAAATCCACTTTCATCCGATGGTCGTGGAGCAATTTGAATATTTCGCTGATATTGTTCTCCACAATGAAAGAGAAATCCAGTGAGGAAAGTTTGATCAGTACCTGGTTCTTCTTCACAATAAAACAGGGTACCTTTGGAGATATCCCTACCCCTTTGCCCACAGTGGTACCATCGTTTGTTGGGTTGACAAAGGATTTAACATGTAAAGGGATCTCTTTGCGTTGTAACGGCTGAAGCGTTTTGGGGTGTATTACTGAAGCTCCATAAAATGCCAGTTCTATAGCTTCTCGGTACGAGATTTCGTTCAACAGTTGGGTCTCATCAAAATTCCGGGGGTCGGCATTCAGCACTCCGGGCACGTCCTTCCAAATGGTCACGGAATCTGCATTGAGGCAGTAGGCCAATATAGCTCCTGTATAATCCGATCCTTCCCTTCCAAGGGTAGTAGTGAAATTATTATCATCGCTACCTAAAAAACCTTGGGTAATATAGAGCTTGGAAGTGTCCAGTTTGGATACCTGCTCTTGGGTCCGTTCCCAATTTACCTTGGCATCCCTATAGCTATTATCCGTCTTAATCAAGTTGCGTACATCTTGCCAAATATTGGGCAGTCCAACTTCATTTAGGTACTCACTAATGATTGTGGTAGAGACCAATTCGCCATAACCGACCACCTGATCGTAAACAAAGGCATTTTTAGGGGACTTGTTCCAGGCAAGAAAGCCTTTCACCTCTTCAAAAAGTGTTTTTACCTTCCCATAAACTGGATGATTTTTATTTTCGAACAGCTCTGAAAGGATGGCTTCATGATATTCCCAAACCTCCTGTATACTGGAAGATACTTGACTCTTGTTATTAAAATAGGCAGCTACCACCTTTTCCATGGCGTTGGTGGTTTTTCCCATGGCAGAAATCACGACCAAGGTGTCTTCATGACCAACTTCTTTTAGAACTTTGACGACATTTTTCACCGCCTCGGCGTCTTTGACCGATGCCCCTCCAAACTTAAATACTCTCATTGGTTACTTAGCTATGGTTAAATGGAAGATTCTTCCAGTTTTTCTACATATGTTTTGATGCCATTTTCATTCAGATGGACCACATCCCAGTCCCTTTTCACATCGGCGCCCTTGTTCTCATAAAAAGCGATGGCGGGATCGTTCCAGTCCAGCACCTCCCAAGATATTCTTTTGACGCCCAAACGATGTCCGTATTTCACCACCTCGTCCAAAAGGGCTGTCCCTAGACCACTTCCGCGCATTTCTTTGGACACTATTAAATCCTCTAAATGCACTATGGGTCCTTTCCAGGTTGAATATCTAGGGTATATAAGTGCAATACCCACAACCTTTTCCGCTTTCTCCGCCACAAAGCAATGGAACATTTTTTTGTCTCCAAATCCATCCCTTACCAATTCCTCTACGGTTACCTCAACCGCTTCAGGTTCTTTTTCAAACAATGCCAACTCTCGGATCAGTTCCAAGACTTGCACCATATCTTCTTGTCGAGCATCTCGAATTGAAAATCCCATATTGTTACAAATAAAACTCAAAGTTATAAATTTCTAAATCTTTGTGGTAGCGAAAACGATATAGTTTCACAAAATGCACGATATTTGCGCTCAAATAAAACAGTGCTGCAAATATGTCCAGTAAGAACAAAACCCTAGGTGAATTCATCATCGAAAACCAGACAGAGTTTAGGTATTCCACTGGGGAACTTTCCAAACTGATCAACGCCATCAGATTAGCTGCAAAAGTTGTCAATCACGAAGTTAACAAGGCCGGATTGGTAGACATTCTAGGAACTGCCGGTGATACCAATATTCAGGGAGAAAACCAACAAAAATTAGACGTTCTTGCCAATGAAAAGTTTATCCAGACTTTAAAAAACAGGGAGATTGTTTGCGGTATTGCTTCGGAAGAGGAAGATGATTTTATAAGCATCAATAGCCAGGATGAAAACCATCAGAACAAATATGTGGTGCTCATTGATCCCTTGGACGGGTCTTCCAATATTGATGTTAATGTTTCCGTCGGAACCATATTTTCCATTTATAGAAGGATAACCCCGGTTGGAACACCGGTTACCCTAGAGGATTTTCTTCAACCTGGCAAAAATCAAGTGGCTGCAGGATACATCATCTATGGGACATCCACTATGTTGGTATATACCACAGGGCACGGAGTCAATGGTTTTACGCTAAACCCTGCCATTGGCACTTTTTACCTGTCGCATCCCAATATGCAGTTCCCGGAAACAGGAAAAATCTACTCCGTAAATGAGGGAAACTACATCCACTTTCCGCAGGGTGTCAAAGATTATATCAAGTATTGCCAAAAAGAGGAGGGCGATAGACCCTATACCAGTCGATATATTGGTTCACTTGTTTCCGATTTTCATCGGAACATGATCAAAGGCGGCATTTATATGTATCCCAAGAGTAGTAAAGCGCACAAAGGCAAGTTGCGTTTGCTGTACGAATGCAACCCCATGGCATTTTTGGCAGAGCAGGCCAATGGAAAAGCCAGTGATGGTTTCCAACGAATTATGGAAATTAAGCCAACGGAATTACATGAAAGGGTCCCGTTTTTCTGCGGCAGTAGAAAAATGGTGGAAACGGCCGAGGAGTTTATGAAATCCTAAGCCTACTTGTTAAGTAGATACTGATAATCCTCAAAAGCTATTCTTCCAGTAAAAATAGCGATGGATTTTTCAATGATCTCTTCCGATTTTTTGGATGGGAAACCTAGGCCAACAGCGTATTTTTCAACCATTTTTCTTTCTACTTCATCAATTTCATGGTCGGAAAAAATGATTTGAAAAAAGTCGAACAAACGCATAAGTCTTTTTTCTCCGCTATGTGGGGTTTCAATAGGATATTTGTTCTCCTTTTTCATTACCTCCTTATACTCTGTATCCGAAATACCTAATTTAAAGGCAAACTTATCCAATAATGCCTTCTCATGGGGGTTTATTTCCCCATCAACGGCAGCCAAACTTGCCAAAGTGGCAAAATGGGCCAAATTTCTTCGTTGTTCTCCGTGCTCGTATAAGTCTAAAATGGGCATATCCTAAAATTTGTTCGGCAAATATAAATCTTAAACCAAGGACGGTAAAATTATCCCCGAAAGAAATTGTAATTTTCTTTCCGCTAGTCAATTTCACATCCAAATCCGCTGAAAAAATCCGAGCTTTTTCATATCGCCCAAGAATGGTTCCATCAACAAGGATGGAAACCTTTTGCGTTCCAGAAACAATCCTGGGAGGCTTTTTTGGATGGGAAGCACGGACTGCTGAACGCCCCCACAGGCAGTGGAAAAACCTACGCACTTTGGTTTCCTATTGTCTTGGATTATATCCGCAAAAATCCGAACTACAGGACCAAACACAAAAAAGGACTAAAGGCCATCTGGATCACCCCATTACGGGCACTCTCCCAAGAAATAAAACAATCTGCAGAGCGCATCACACAGGACTTGGGTACCCAGATGACCGTGGGAATCCGAACTGGAGACACCTCCGCTGCGGAAAGAGCCCGACAGAAAAAAAGCATGCCAGACCTGTTGATCACTACCCCTGAAAGTCTTCAACTCTTGCTTTCGGCCAAGGGCTACGACAAAGTCTTTAAAAATTGCGCTGCTGTGGTTGTGGATGAATGGCATGAGCTTTTAGGTTCCAAAAGAGGAGTTCAGATGGAATTGGGGCTTTCCCGCTTAAAAACCATCTGCAACGATTTACGCATATGGGGTATTTCGGCAACCATTGGTAACTTGGAACAGGCTAGGGAAGTTTTGCTGGGACCTACTAGTAAGGCCCTCTCCAATTCGGTATTGATCAAGGCCAACCTTAACAAAAAAATCACAGTAAAAAGTATCATTCCCAAAAAGATGGAAACTTTCCCGTGGCGCGGCCACTTGGGTCTTCATCTTTTGGAAGAGGTGGTCCCCATCATCAACAAGAGCAAAACCACATTGTTGTTCACCAATACCCGAGGGCAGTGCGAAATTTGGTTTCAGAAAATCCTGGAAAAACATCCCGAATATGCCGGGGAGATTGCCATGCACCACGGAAGCATAAACAAGGACACCCGGCTTTGGGTGGAACAGGCCATCCGAAATGAAAGTTTAAAAGCTGTGGTCTGCACTTCCAGTTTGGATTTAGGGGTGGACTTTGCTCCCGTGGAAACCGTGATCCAAATTGGAGGGCCAAAAGGTGTGGCCCGATTTTTGCAACGTGCAGGACGGAGCGGGCACAAACCCGGCAAAGAAAGCGTTATCTATTTTTTGCCCACCCATGCCATTGAGCTCATTGAAGCATCAGCTATGCAAAAGGCCGTTTTAAACGCTGCTGTGGAAGACCGGATTCCCTACTTGAACAGTTACGATGTATTGATACAATACCTAACCACCTTGGCCGTTTCCGACGGTTTTTATCCGGATGAGATTTACAAGGAGGTGAGGCAAACCTTTTGTTACCAAACCTTGACCGAAGAAATTTGGCAATGGTTATTGAACTTTTTAGTTATGGGAAGCCAGAGCCTAAAAAGCTATGACGAATATAAAAAAGTAGAGGTAGATGCAGACGGGAGGTTTAAGGTAAATAGCCTGGCCATAGCCCGAAGGCATAGGTTTCAAATAGGCACCATAGTTGGGGATGCAAGTTTGTCCGTTCGCTACCAAAAAGGGGGTTACATTGGCACCATCGAGGAATCTTTTATCTCCAAAATGAGTCCTGGGGATGTCTTTACGTTCGCGGGTCGGAATCTGGAGTTTATAAGAATCAAAGGCATGACTGCGCAAGTACGGAATTCTTCCAAGCGGAGCAATAAAATCCCGTCCTGGATGGGAGGTCGCCTTAGTTTCTCAGCTAAAATGTCCGAGTTGCTGCGGCAAGAATTGTATTCCGCAGAACTTCCGATTGCCGAGCAAGCCATAGAAATCAAATCGCTGGCATCCATGTTTGCCAAGCAACGCGAGGAAAGCATTGTGCCGCAACCCCATCAATTATTAATAGAGACGTTTAAGACCAATGATGGATACCATCACATCTTCTACCCTTTTGAAGGCCGCGCCATCCACGAGGGGATGAGCAGTTTGTTGGCCTATAGGATTAGCCTACTCTCCCCTATCACTTGCTCCTTGGCCTTCAACGATTACGGTTTTGAATTGCTCTCGGACAAGCCCATAGACATCCACGCGGTTTTGGACAATGATTTATTCACCCCGGAATACATGCTTTCCGATCTTCAGAAAAGTTTAAACTCCAATGAAATGGCACGACGGAAGTTCCGGGATATTGCCGTCATCAGTGGAATGGTGTTCACGGGTTATCCAGAGAAAGGCGTAAAAATGAAGCACCTGCAAAGCAGTTCGCAATTGCTTTTTGACGTGTTCAAGGATTTTGAGGACGATAATCTATTGTACCAACAAGCCTTTACTGAAACTTTTGAACACCAATTGGAAGAAGGCCGCCTGCGGTTGGCACTGGAGCGCATTGCCAAACAGGAAATCGTTTGGAAAAAGTGCCAAAACCCAACCCCGTTTTCCTTCCCTATAATTACCGATAGGCTCAGGGAAAAATTATCCAACGAAAAATTGGCGGATCGTATAAAGCGGATGACCCGTTTGCTTACGAAGTAGTCACTTCCCAAATTGTTATATTTACAAAAAGCTTGAAAATGACCGTTTCAGAACTTCAAAATGACATCATAGAAAAGTTGCTTACCATAAAAGACAAGACCACATTAAAACTTTTTAAGGAAATGGTTCATGCCCATACCTCGGGCAGTCTGTATCAAGTTTCCGAATCGGAAAGAAGTTTAATTTCCGAAAGTATTGAAGATTATAAAAAAGGAAGTGTCCTAACCTCAGATTCCGCTTTTAAAAGGACTGGGGAATGGTTAAAAGAATAGTTTGGACTTCAAGGGCATATGCTATTTTTTCACAAATCTTAGAATACTATGCCATACGGAACCAATCCAAAGTATATAGCAGGAAACTGCATCTGGAAATTCAGCAAATGATTGACTTGATAGCCAAATTTCCTTGGATGGGAATGAAAACCTCCTTCAAGGGAATCCATGTGCTCATAAAAGGACGTTACAAAATCTATTATGCGATTACTGCTGATGAAATTATCATCCACCTGGTTTGGGATACGCGTCAAAATCCAAAAAGTTTAAAATTGTAAAGGTGCAGTTACACATTAATATCAGGAACCAACAATTCTTCCTCCACCCCTTGGGCGGGATTTTTTGGAAGGAAAAATCCATGTTGTTGATCAGCGATGTGCATTTGGGCAAGGTGGCCCATTTTAGAAAGTTCGGTGCTGCCATACCCCGAAAGGCCATTCATAAAAACTATGTGCTTCTAGATCAAATTGTATCGGATTTTGAACCTTTCCAAATCTGTTTTTTGGGGGATCTGTTTCACTCCACCTTGAACAAGGAATGGGAACTTTTTGAAAACTGGGTGGCCAAAACACCTTCAGAGATTGTGTTGGTTGCAGGGAACCACGATATTATCTCACCCCATAAGTTCGAGAATCTGGGCATTCCCATTTTCCAAGAACTGATTATGGATGATTTTCTGTTGACCCATCACCCTGAAGAACGCGAGGGTTATTTTAATTTTTGTGGGCACATCCATCCAGCCATCAAACTTAAAGGGGGTGGCAGACAAACACTACGTTTGGCCTGCTATTTCAAAACTAAAAACCAACTTGTTTTTCCTGCTTTTGGGGCATTTACAGGCACCCATACCTTGAAACCCAAAAGAGGGGATAAGGTCTATGCCATAGTGGAAGATGAAGTGGTAAAGATTTAGATTTCTCGCTTATGCTCGAAATGACAACTTTCTACAAAACACAATTTGGGTAGCGAAGCATTGAGAAATCTCAGGTCCTGCATTGCCCATAAATCTTCTTCCCGCTATATTTGCAGCAAATTTGTTGGATTGACCAAATCGTCCATTTCCCAACTCTTTGAACAGTCTCCCCAACTAGGGAAACTGCGGGATGCTATTGCCTCCAAACAAGATACAACCCACCCCATAGCTGTTAAAGGTCTTACCGGTTCCGCACTTTCCTTTGTCATTTCCTCCACCTTCCAAGAAGCGGAGGTTCCTTTTCTGGTTTTGTTGAACGACAAGGAGGAAGCGGCCTATTACCTAAATGATCTGGAACAGTTGGTGGGCGAAAAAAATGTCCTATTTTATCCGGGCAGTTATCGAAGACCTTATCAAATTGAGGAAACGGACAATGCCAATGTGTTGCTTCGAGCTGAAGTGCTCAACCGAATCAACTCGCGCAAAAAACCAGCAATAATCGTTACCTATCCCGATGCCCTTTTCGAGAAGGTGGTCACCCGAAAAGAGCTGGACAAAAACACTTTAAAAATCAAGTTGGAGGATACACTGTCCCTTGACTTTTTGAACGAAGTTTTATTTGAATACCAGTTTCAACGGGTCGATTTTGTCACGGAGCCTGGGGAGTTTTCGGTACGCGGCGGGATTGTGGACGTGTTTTCCTTTTCACATGACGAGCCCTACCGTATTGAGTTTTTTGGGGACGAGGTAGACAGTATCCGAACCTTTGATGTGGAGACACAGCTGTCCACGGACAAGGTGAAACGAATTACCATTATTCCCAATGTTGAGAACAAATTTTTGCAGGAGACCCGGGAGAGCTTCCTAAAATATATTTCGCCCAAAACCGTCATCTTTTCCAAGAACCTGGATTTGGTCTACTCCCGAATCGATGCGTTTTTTGAAAAAGCAGAGGACAGCTTCAAGCAATTGAGTGAGGCAATCAAACATGCCCAACCGGCAGAGCTGTTTGTGACTTCGGATTTGTTAAGAGCGCAACTACAAGACTTTAAACTAATATCTCTTGATGGTGTCTCATCGAGTGCAGTCGAGATGGATCGGGCTATCTCTGTCCAATTTCTCGACTCCGCTGGAAAGGACAAACACATAATAACTTTCAACACCAAACCACAACCAGCTTTCAATAAAAAGTTTGACCTGTTGATTGCAAACCTTAATGAAAATCATCAGGCAGGTTTTACCAACTACATTTTCTGTTCCACGGAGCAGCAAGCCAAGCGATTCCATGATATTTTCCAGGATATAGAGGAAGAGGTTCACTACAAAACCTTAGTCTTCCCCATTTATCACGGTTTTGTGGATTCCGATCTTAAATTGGCATGTTATACGGATCACCAAATATTTGAACGATACCACAAGTTCCAGCTCAAAAATGGCTACGCAAAAAAACAGGCCATCACCCTAAAAGAGCTTAACAAATTGGAAATTGGGGATTACGTAACCCATATAGATCATGGTATCGGAAAATTTGGTGGGCTTCAAAAGATTGATGTTGAGGGCAAAAAACAAGAGGCCATAAAATTGGTCTACGGAGACCGTGACATATTGTATGTAAGTATTCACTCCCTGCACAAAATATCCAAGTTTAATGGCAAGGACGGTGCTGTGCCCAAAATTTACAAATTGGGCTCCGCCGCCTGGAAAAAATTAAAGCAAAAGACCAAAAGCAGGGTCAAGAAAATTGCTTTTGACCTCATCAAGGTCTATGCAAAACGCCGTTTGGAAAAAGGGTTTCAGTATGCCCCTGACAGTTATTTGCAACATGAACTGGAAGCCTCATTTATTTATGAGGACACTCCTGATCAGGAAAAGTCCACCCAAGATGTAAAAAGGGATATGGAAAGTGAGCGCCCCATGGATCGCTTGATTTGTGGTGATGTGGGCTTTGGAAAAACCGAAGTGGCCATACGGGCGGCTTTTAAGGCGGTGGACAATGGAAAGCAGGTTGCCGTTTTGGTTCCCACCACCATTTTGGCCTTCCAGCACAACAATACATTTAAAAAGCGATTTGGAGAACTTCCGTTGACCGTCGACTACCTGAATCGCTTTAGAACCGCCAAGGAAAAACGGGAAATCTTGGAGCGCTTGGCCCAAGGTAAAATCGATATCATCATAGGCACCCATCAGTTGGTGAACAAAAATGTGCAGTTCAAGGATTTGGGACTGCTCATTGTGGACGAAGAGCAAAAGTTTGGGGTGGCCGTAAAGGACAAGCTCAAATCCATTAAAGAAAATGTGGATGTGCTTACCCTTACCGCAACGCCCATTCCTAGAACCTTGCAATTCAGTTTGATGGCGGCTCGGGATTTGTCCGTAATCAATACACCTCCTCCCAACCGTTATCCCATTGAAAGTCGTGTTATCCAGTTTAACGAGGAGATTATTCGGGATGCGGTCTCTTATGAAATCCAACGTGGAGGGCAGGTGTTTTTTATCCATAATCGCATCGAAAACATTAAGGAGGTGGCCGGCATGATCCAGCGTTTGGTCCCAGATGCCAAAATTGGAATTGGACATGGGCAAATGGAAGGGAAAAAATTGGAGCAGCTGATGATGGCCTTTATGAACGGGGAATTTGATGTGCTGGTGTCCACCACCATTGTGGAGAGCGGCTTGGATGTGACCAATGCCAACACCATTTTTATCCATAACGCCAATAATTTTGGTCTGAGCGACCTTCACCAAATGAGGGGCCGTGTGGGAAGAAGCAATAAAAAGGCCTTCTGTTTCTTTATCACCCCGCCTTACGAGGTCATGACCCCAGATGCCCGAAAACGAATTGAAGCTTTGGAGCAGTTTACGGAATTGGGCAGTGGTTTCAACATTGCCATGAAGGATCTGGAGATTCGTGGGGCAGGAGATTTATTGGGTGGCGAGCAAAGCGGTTTTATCAACGAGATAGGTTTTGAGACCTATCAAAAAATATTGACCGAAGCCATTGAGGAGTTGAAGGAAAATGAATTCAAGGAACTGTACGAAGAAGTGGAAGGTGAAAAGCCCAAGACTTATGTGAAGGACACCCAATTGGACACCGATTTTGAACTCCTCTATCCAGACGATTATATCAATAACATCACGGAGCGGTTGAACTTGTACACCCAGCTGAACGAAGTTCAGGATGAGGAGGGACTTCAAAAATATGAAGCGGAGCTCGTAGACCGTTTTGGGGAACTGCCCTCTCAAGCCGTTGATCTTTTGAACTCTGTTAGAATCAAGTGGATCGCCAATACCATTGGACTGGAAAAAGTGGTGTTGAAGAAAGGCAAATTCTTAGGGTATTTTATTGCCGACCAACAATCCGATTTTTACCAAAGTCCCGCTTTTACCCAAGTGTTGCAGTACGTACAGTCCAACCCAAGAAGTTGCCAACTCAAGGAAAAACAAACCCGTAATGGCCTAAGGTTGTTATTGGTTTTTGATGGGATCAATTCTGTGGAAAAAGCCCTTGGGGCCCTAGAGTCTTTTCAACTCGAGGCAATTACAAGATAAATCTATCAGCTTCGGTACAATATGACACCAAAAAAGACATTTTTCAACTGGAGTTCAGGCAAGGATTCGGCCCTAGCCTTATACCATTTACAGCAGCAAGAAGAATATACGGTGGATCGGTTGTTGACCACCGTCAATTCGCACTACGATAGGGTTTCCATGCATGGTTTGCCCCGCCCCGTTCTGGAAGCGCAAACTGCTGCCATTGATATTCCGTTGGATATTGTTGAAGTTCCAGAAAAGCCCTCCATGGAAACCTACAATGAGCTCATGACCCAAAAAATGCAACAAATGGTTGCTGATGGGTATACACACGCGGCTTTTGGAGACATCTTTCTGGAGGATTTAAAAGTCTACCGGGAAAAAATGCTAGCCACCCAGGGCATTCAAGCTGTGTTTCCCATTTGGAAAAGGGACACGCGGGAACTGTACATGGAATTTTTGGAAAAGGGCTTTAGAACGGTGATTGTGTGCATCAACAACGACCTACTGGAGGAATCCTTTTTGGGAGCCGAATTGTCTTTGGATTTACTGGAGCAGTTCCCCAAAAATGTGGATCCCTGTGGAGAGAATGGGGAGTTCCATACGTTTTGCTTTGACGGCCCCATCTTTAATCATCCCATCTCATTCGAAATTGGGGAAAAGGTGTTTCGAACCTATGACAACCCATCCGATACATCCAATCCTATTCAGTTTGGCTTCTGTGATATCCTACTCCAATGATTTGTAGACCAACTTCACAAATTCCCCTATTTTTTGAGGCTCCAACCATCGGGTTACCATTAAAAGCCCGTTTTGCTGATCTATAACGATAAAATTACCCCCAAATCCAGCGGCGTAGAAGACATGTTCCGGCACACCCTCCCAATGTCTGGCTCCCTTTTGGTTCAGCCACCACATATAGCCATAGTTCACATTGGGAACTGAAGGACGGGTTGCCATTTTTATCCAATCCTGGCTGATCAGTTGTTCATTCTTCCATTTACCTTGGTTCTGGAATACCAATCCAAATCGAGCCATATCCTCGGCACTAATGAATATTCCCGCTCCTGAATGTCCTCCCCCGGTCACGGATTGCATTTTAATCCCATCTATCGTGGTCCAAGCATGGTCATAGCCATACCACCTCCAGGTGGTGCTTGCACCAATCTTGTCCATCAGATTTTCTTTTAGGACCATGGGCAGGGGTTTGCGCCAAACCTGGGTCAGGGAATACGCCAGAACGTTTACCCGTACATCGTTATACTCCATCACGGTTCCGGGCTCATTCAATTTTCTAAACCTCCAATCGTCCAAACCACCCTCTCTTGGGGGTCTATCTGCCCAGTCCTTTAGTCCCCAAAGCTCGCCAGACCAATCTGAATTTTGCTGCAGCAGATGCTCCCAATTGACCTTGCCGTTGTGCTCGCCATCAAAAGTACCATCCCAAACGTAGCGTCCCACCTTGTCGGTGACGTTCGAAATCAATCCCTTGTCCAAAGCCAAACCTGCCATGGTAGACAAAAAACTTTTGGTAACACTAAAGGTCATGTCCACACGCTTGGTATCTCCCCAAGCGGCCAAAAGATATCCATTTTTTAAGATCATCCCTGCCGGGCCGCCCCGCTCCTTGGTCGGACCCAAAATATCATGGAAAGGTTCTCGCTCAAAACCCTTTAAAATGGCCTGTTTTAAATCTCTGGAACCTGAGTATTCATTGTTTTCTGCAAATTCAACCGCGGTCTTCAATTTTGCTTGATCAATTTTAAACTGGTTTTCTATTGCTCCCTTCCAAGTTGCATTACGATCGGGAAAATAAATTTCCTGTCCATGGGAGGTAAACGATAAAACTAAAAGAAGGGCGGTCAGTAGGGTAAATGTTCTTTTCATTTTCACTAGTCGATTTTGGGAAATCAAGTTAGTGATTGCAATGCTAATCCAGAAGTCCTGCAGTGAAATTAAAAACGCTTTTTTAGCAGTAGTTCGCCATCCTTTCCAAAATATTTCCAAGTGCCCACCTGCTGGTCCTTTCTATACCTGCCCGTGATTTTTTCCGTTCCATGGGAATAAAACGCCTTGTACTGCCCATGTTTCATTCCGTCCTTAAGGTCTACTTCAAACCTAATTTGGCCATTGCTGTATTTTTTGGAGAAGGTCTTTGCATTTAAATCCGAAGGATATATGGGTTTTAAATCGAAGACTGCTTCGGTGATTTTCCGATCAACGGGAATTTGAATCTTGGGTTTGGGTTTTTCGGTTTTTGGAAGTACTTCAACATCTTGATAATTGACCACCAACCTGCTTTCAAAAAGGTCATCCTCGGGCGTTAATTGGAATCCGGCCTTGGGAAAACACAGGATAAAATTCTTGTTTTTGTGCAGGCTGTTTTTGGTCTTGGTATCTGCCATGATCTTCATATTCTCATAAAGCAGGGACACATCGCTATAGATAAACAAACTTGAAGTCCTATGAAACTTTTTGTTGAATTGTTGGAATTCCTCCGAGTTGTTCAATGTACTCCCATCCTTAAAATCATCAATCAATGCCTTTAAGGTGTTGGGATTGTTGCTAAAGACCACATAGTCGTCCACCTGGGTAAAATAGGGTTTATCAAATTCCTTGAACCTATTCCCCAGTAAAATCTTGAAGAATCCCTTAATGGACAGGAACTTTATCTCAAGACCTTTGTATTCAATGGTCTTGAATTTTACGGGGGTCTTCTTTTTGATTTGTTTGAGTACAAAATCCAAATGGGTTTTGGCCATCCCTGCATCCGTTGTTTTCAGCACCAAAGCCATTTCATTTTCCACCTCGGAAATTCTTGATTTGATCTGAAGCAGGGCAATCTCCTCCCCAATCCAGCTTACAAAATTTTCCTTGACATCAATTTTAAGGAACTTTTCCACTTTTTGAATCCCTTCCTTATAGGACTCAAACTGTTCGGGATCATCTTGCTGAACAGCTTCAAAATTTTTATAGAATTCACCAAAACTGTCAAAGCCATAACTGATGTAAAGTGCCGTTCTTTTTGGTGCGATGCTCGGTATCGTTCTCTCCGCGGTTCCAGATTGTTGTAGGGCAGTCAAATAGTTTAAATGGGTAGGACTAATGTTGGTAAAGCCGTTTGCGGTTATGGTTCCTCCATTGTCCAAATCAAAATGAAAGCCGGAAAACAGCAAGTTCTTACTGGCCCGTGCGATCCAATCATTGGCCTGGTCCGAGAACCGTCCGTAGTAGTCATCCAAAAAATCATATTGCAGGTACAGGCGAAAAAGGTCCTCATAACCCACCCTTGTATTGACCTCCAAAAAATCAAGATTGCGTCCCAAAAACGGTTCTTGATACTGATCTATGGAAGCCTCCACCAAAGTATGGGTATACGACGCCACCAACTGGTTCTTGATAAAGGCCAGATACATAGTCTCCTTGTTCTTGCGATCATATATCTCCAAGATCTCATGATCATGGTATACCCGCTTGCTCATGGTGTAGTTTTCATTGAGCAAGGTGTTTAGGTAGGTCTTTAGCAGTTTGAGTTTGGCAATTCGCTTAAGGTCCAGCACATAAAAAATGCCATAGTCCTTTTTGCTGATCATGTGAATGGAGATAAACAGGGATCTCCCATCAAAAAACTCAAACAACCTATGGTTGTCATTGAAAACCGTATCTACTTTTTGGATGTTCTCAGTAAGCTGGGCAAAGTAATCGTTCTTCTGAAGATGCCTCCACGTTTTACTTTCACTAACCTTGGCCCAACTCTCAACCGGTTTGTCAGATTCAATGACGAACACGGCATCCTTCGGAATCAAATAAATAGACTGCAGGTTGGTCTTGGGGGAAAGTATAAAAATGTAGGCGAGATAACACAGATAGATGACCAGAAGGGTCAACAAACCGAAAAGAATCCTTTTTTTGGCCATACTTCCAAAAGTGTCTTTCCTAAAAACGGGAGAACCAAGAATTTAGTTTACAACACACTTTCAATTTGCCTCTTGATTCCTAAATCATTTATTTTTGAGACCAAATTGCAGTATCCAATGAATCTACTCAAAAAGCTACTCAAGGGAATAGGTATTGTTTTGATCTTGTTTCTCGTGTTTATCCTGATTTCCTTATTCGTTGATAGTCGTAGGACTTCATATCTCGAGATAAGCGCGCATCCAGATTTGGAAACCAATAGCTATCTGATCAAAAATGTCAATGTGGTTCCAATGACCAAGGACACTGTACTGAAGGGAAAAAGTGTGCTTGTAGAAAACGGACGAATTAAGCAGATCGCTGATCAAATCCCATCGAATGGATTGGAAGAAATTGATGCAGCAAACGGATTTCTATCCCCCGGATTGGTGGACATGCACGTGCATATTTGGGACCGATATGATTTAGGGGTTTATCTGGCCAATGGAGTAACCACCGTTAGAAACTTAAGGGGCTTTCCCATGCATCTTCGGATAAAGGAGGATATTGCAGAAGGCAAAATTGTATCGCCCCAACTTTTCACTTCAGGGCCCATTTTAACAGGCCCTTATGATCCAGGGGATGAAAAAATCCAAGTACAGGATCCGCAAATGGCCAGGGAATTGGTAAGGGAACACAAAGCCAAGGGATACGATTGCATTAAGACGTATGCCGGTATGCCCTTGAACATTTTTAATGCGGTTTTGGAACAGGCGGAAGCTTCCCAAATGGAGGTTGTAGTGCATCCCAGTTTTGATGTACCCTATGGCAATAATTTCCAACCGCAAATAGCCACGGTGGAACATGCCGAGGATATTGTTCAACAAGCTTTGTCCTATGAATTGGACACTACCATTCTAAAAAGTGTGATTGCACAATATGGGGCAGGTCGACAAACACTTAGTCCAACCCTTACCGGATATTCCAAAATTCTGGAGATGCTGCAAGATGATGACATCTTGAATTCGGAGCAAGCGGCTTATATCAGTCCTTTGGTAAAAAAGGTGGATAGTGAAGCGCAGCTGGAACGATGGACTTCAGAAAAAGAGACCGATCCGAATATTGTTGAACGCATTCAAGAACAGCATGATTTTCATTTACACATTGTAAATGAGCTTAACCGAATAGGTGTCAACATTGTTAGTGGTACGGACGCTGGGATAGGTATAACAGCGCCAGGGTTTTCCATCCATGAGGAACTGGCTTTTTATTTGGAGGCAGGAATGACCAACTATGGTGCCTTGAAGACAGCTACCATCAACCCCTCCAAAGTACATGATAAATTGTACAACATTGGAACCATTCAAGAAGGCAAAAAGGCCAACTTCATACTCACCGACCAAAACCCGTTGGACAATCTGAAAGTTCTAAAAAATCCGAAATGGGTGATGGTGGACGGTCGCAAGTTAGAGCCCGAACTCATGGAACAGTTCAAAAGCAAGGCCAAAAACCGAAAAGGGTTGGTGGCCACCGCGCTTCGTTGGGTGGAGTATCTTATGGTGGAAAAATAGCCCTAAAGACTCTTCAAATCCTTTATGGTTTTAAAGGCCACATCCACTTGGTCCTCATTGACCAAAATGGTGAACTCGTTGGTTGTGGAAATTACTTCGTAAAGGACAATCCCCTCCCATGCCAAACGCTGGAAAATGAAATAGTAGATTCCCGGCACCGATACTTTCTCAGCCGGAAGTTTAACGGTAATAGAGGATAAGTTTTCAGCCTTCTGGGTACAGCGTTCGTGCTTAAAATATTTTTCCACAACTCCATCCATGAGGCTACTGATCACAATATTGATTTCGTTAACTCCCCTAGAAGAAGTATAAAAAACGTCTTGGTTTGCATGGACCTCTTCCAAGAGTTTGGCCTGTTGTCCAAGAATGGTTTCAGACGCCAGAAAAGTGTAATCCGTTAGGGACGATCTAACCGTAATCTCACCGATATTTTTTAGCACCTTTACAATTCGGTGCGTGGCCCTAAACTCCAAATCGTCGGACAGACGTTTTAGTGCCATGACGATGGCTCCATCCTTTACATCCTTGCCTAGGGCATCAGATATTTCCGGTTTAATTTGTCGTGATAAAGAAGTTAGATTGATAATACCCTGTGCCAAGGCACTTTGTAAAAAGGGCTTTTTTTTAATGTAGTGCTCAACTACTGCGGAGATGGTTTTCATTTTGCCTGGTTTGAGACAAAACTAACATATTGTTATAAATAAAACAAATGGTTAGAAAAAATAGAAAGCATTTTTAACATGTTTTAAATTTATATCCCCTTTTTTTTGGATTATGGTGATCAAATCGAATCTAACCTCCTCTTTTATGTCATTTTTCTGAACATAGTAATCCGCTGCCATTGTCAACAAGGCAATCTTTTTTTTACTTAGCGTTTGGGAAATTTCTTCGACAAAACCTTCCGTTCTGGACTTCACTTCAACAATGACCAGAAAATCATCCTTTCTGGCAATGATATCAACCTCCGCCTTCAGATACCGATAGTTTTTTTCGCAAATCTCAAAGCCCTGATCAAGCAAATAATCCACGGCCAACTGCTCTCCACGTCTCCCAAATTCATTGTGTTTTGCCATCAATTTTGAAAAATATTAAAAAATATGTGCAGTTCATCGAAAAATTTGGTAGTTCACAGTGAAAACAGCGTTTAGATTGTAATTTGTTGGCTCAACTGAACCACACCCAACGTTAGCTAAACATATAGTTGCCCCAAAACTATGGACCTATTTAACGCCGAACATTGCTATGGAGTACTTTATCAATTGTAATTCCTCAACTTTGGCGCTGTACACTACTCCATTGGATGAGTTGCGTGCGGCCCATTTGTACCGAAGACTGGGTTTTAGTGCCTCGGTGCAAACGATCAACGCTGCTGTTGGCCAAACGGCGGACACTCTGGTAGACACCTTAGTGGATCAAGCCCTGGCCACCCCACCAATAGCTCCGCCCACTTGGGCTGACTGGACCAATGCCGACTACCCAGCAGACGATGATCTTGCTGGTCAAATGCGCAGGGCGCAGCGCGAAGAATTTGCCACCGCATATGGAAACGCGATGTTGGACAATAATCTCAGGGATAGACTCAGTTTCTTTTGGCATAATCACTTTGTCACTGAGATAGACGTCTACAACTGTAATTCCTTCCTATATTATTATATAGAAAATTTACAGCGAAATGCCTTAGGCAACTTTAGGACATTCGTTAGCGAAATTGGGCTTACCTCAGCCATGCTGTACTACCTGGACGGTGTACGTAACAGAGGTAACAACCCCAATGAAAATTACGCCAGGGAACTCTACGAGTTGTTTACCCTAGGGGAGGGAAACAACTACACGGAAGAGGATATCATTGAAACTTCCAAAGCTATTTCCGGATATACCAATGATGGTGAGGAAGGATGTACCCAGGTGACATTTGACCCCGCGGATTTTAATACAGAAAATAAAACCATTTTTGGTCAAACAGGTAATTGGAATTATGATGATGTCATCAACATTCTATTTACCGAAAGATCCAACGAAATTGCCTGGTTTATCTGTAAAAAGCTATATGAGTTCTTTGTCCATCCAGATTCGGATGACGATGCAGGTAATGCCCAAGCCATTATTAATGGTATGGCAGCAACCTTTACTGCCAATAATTTTGAAATAGCCCCCGTGCTCAGGCAATTGTTCAAAAGTCAGCACTTTTTTGATGAAGATGCGATAGGGGTCATCATTAAAAGTCCGTTTGATCTTTATATGCACTTGGTCAAGGAAACCGGTTTTGCTTATGACGACAGTACGGTAATCAATATTGTTGATGCAGCTGGTTTGATTGGTCAAACCATGTTTGATCCCTTTGATGTTGCTGGATGGCAGCGTGACAGACAATGGATCAACACCAACTTTATTATTGGCCGTTGGTTGACCACAGAGGTGTTCTTGGAGCGATTCTTCCAAGACAATCCAGAACAATTCCGGGATTTTGCCTTGGCACTAACAGGAAATGACGGGCTAACCAGCAATAACCCAGATGTTATTGCCAGGCCAATCATTGATAAACTGCTTCCCAAAGGGTTGCTTACCGATGCTGAATACGAGAAAGCCTACATTGCTTTCAGAAGTGATGTAGACGAAACGTATTACGAGGGCGGAGCTACTCCAACATGGACTTTGGCCGTATGGCCTACTGCTCCATCACAGGTGTACCTCCTGCTAAGACATTTGTCAAGAGAACCCGAATTTCAACTAAAATAACCCCTACCCCATGTGCGATAATCATCACAATCACGATACATCACCCTATAAAGGCCTAGAACATGAAGGCCATGATCAAGAACACAAAACATGGAGCAGGCGTTCCTTTATCCAAGCTTTGGGTATTGCCGGTTCAGGATCCATGTTTTTGGGAAGTAACCTCGTATCCGCTTCAGCACCTTCTCCATTTACGTCGGCCATTGCCGATGCAGAAACCGACAACATATTAATTTTAATAAGACTGTCTGGAGGTAACGATGGACTAAGTACGGTTATTCCCATCCAACAATATGATACTTATGCTAACGCAAGACCTAACATTTACATCCCAGAAAGTAAGGTCCTAAAACTTACCGATGACTTTGGCGTACCCACCTACATGAGCTCACTGGAGCCCATGTGGGGCGATGGCCAGTTCAAGGCCGTTCACGGCGTAGGGTACGAAAACCAAAGTCTGTCCCATTTCACAGGTTCCGACATTTATGCCAATACCGATTTGACCACTACCGGATTCTCCGGATTGAACACGGGTTGGATGGGTAGGCATTTTGAAGAATGTTATCCCAACTATTTGATCGATCCGCCACCGGCCCCGGCTGCTATTCAAATTGGAAACTTGTCCAATTTGGTGTTCCAGGGAGAGGAGACCAACTACGCTTTTGTGACCAACAACATTGATCAGTTGGAGGAAATTGCAGAAACTGGTTTGTTCTACGATTTGGAAACTGCTCCCTTTGGCGACTGTATGTATGGCGATCAGTTAAGGTTCCTCAGAGGTGTGGCCAACACTACCTACGAATACGCAGGCAAGATCCATGAAGCCTACGAAAGAGGTCAGAATCAGGTTGAATATCAGGACAACGGTTTTGCCAGACAATTGGCATTACTGGCCCGATTGATCAAAGGGAATTTGGGAACCAAGGTGTATATGATCTCCATGGGAGGTTTTGACACCCATGGTAACCAGCCTTTGGCCCATGAGCGATTGATGACGAATCTTTCCATAGCCGTCAACAATTTCTATGAAGATTTGGCTTTTACCCAACAGGATGACAAGGTACTGAGTATGACCTTCTCCGAATTTGGTCGTAGGATCTTTGAAAATGGTTCCAATGGAACCGACCACGGTAAGGCCGCTCCAACCCTTTTCTTTGGTTCAGGATTAAATGGGAGTGCCTTTGTGGGTGACCATCCAGCCCTGGATAGCCCAAATAGTCGAGGTAATTTGGAATACACCATGGATTTCAGGGATTTATACGCCACTGTTTTGGCAGAATGGCTCTGTGTCCCTATCCCATTAGTGGAACAACATTTGTTGGATCATCCGTACAATCCCATTAACCTTGGGTTCAATTGTAGTGGGGTTGATTTCCCTGACATCGTATACAATGATGACCCGCCAACGCTTCCGGATACTCCTCCAAGCCCAGATGGTTCGGATCCAGATCCAGATGCACTGGCCCGTATTGTACACAAACCGTATTATCCAACAGACCGCACACCACATATCCATTTGGAAATGCCAGTTGCCGCGCACGTGGATATTCAGTTGTACAACATCCTGGGTCAAAACGTGGGAACGGTTTTCAATGAAATGATGTTGGAAGGCTCAGCCGAAATCAACATTCGGGAGCGCATGCGTGATAGCCTGGCCACAGGAAAATACATTTACCAAATCAGGGTAGGTGAAGAAAAATTAAGTAAGTCTGTAATGATCATGTAAGACCGGTTGTAACATTTAATTTCCAGAATCCTCCGATAGTGTAACCCTCACCCCAATTAGGTTGCACAATTCGGAGGTTTCCTTTTTTACGGCAATCCTATTGCATCTTTTCCTAAATCAGTATTTTTGGGGCTTAATTGAATTTTTGAATGCCGAACGAAGGAACATCCTCAAGATACACCATTACCGCAGCCTTACCCTATACCAATGGTCCCATCCATATTGGACACTTGGCAGGAGTCTATGTGCCTGCGGATATTTATTCCCGCTACCTGAGATTGCAAGGACATGACGTAGCTTTTATTTGTGGTAGTGATGAACATGGAGTGGCTATTCCCATGAAGGCCAAAAAGGAAGGCGTTTCTCCCAAGGAAATTATAGACAAATACCACGGAATCATCAAAAAGTCCTTTGCTGATTTTGGGATTTCCTTTGATAATTATTCCCGTACCTCTGCTGAAGTTCATCATAGGACGGCTTCTGATTTTTTTGAAAAACTGTATGATCAAGAGGACTTCATCGAAGAGGTTACCGAGCAATTGTTTGATGAGGAAGCGCAACAATTTTTGGCAGACCGATTTGTGACCGGAACCTGCCCAAGATGCGGATACGAGGAAGCTTATGGTGATCAATGCGAAAACTGTGGCTCTTCCTTGAACGCCACGGATTTGATCAATCCAAAATCCACCATCACCGGTGGGGTTCCAACATTAAAGAAAACCAAACACTGGTTTCTGCCCCTGGACAGATATGAAGACTTCCTGAAACAATGGATTTTGGAAGACCATAAAAGTGACTGGAAACCCAACGTTTATGGGCAATGCAAATCTTGGATAGATGATGGCTTAAAACCCCGTGCGGTAACCCGAGATTTGGATTGGGGCATTCCCGTTCCCGTGGAAGGTGGGGAAGGCAAAGTTCTATATGTTTGGTTTGATGCTCCCATAGGTTATATTTCCTCAACCAAGGAATGGGCCAAACGAGAAGGTAAAGATTGGGAACCTTATTGGAAAGACAAGAACACCAAGCTGCTTCATTTTATTGGCAAGGACAATATTGTTTTTCACTGTATCATCTTCCCAAGTATGCTCAAGGCCCATGGGGATTTTGTGTTGCCTGAAAACGTGCCTGCCAATGAGTTTCTAAATCTGGAGGGCAACAAGCTCTCCACTTCCAAAAATTGGGCCGTATGGCTGCATGAATATTTGGAGGAGTTCCCGAACATGCAAGATGTGCTTCGCTATGCATTGACTGCCAATGCTCCGGAAACCAAGGACAACGATTTCACCTGGAAAGATTTTCAGGCTCGAAATAACAACGAACTGGTTGCCATTTTTGGGAACTTTGTCAACCGCGTCACGGTGCTTACCCATAAATACTACAACGGGGTGGTTCCTGATCCATCAGCACTACTGGAGATTGACAAACGGACCTTGGAATCCTTAAGAAGCTTTCCAAAAACAATTACGGATTCCCTAGACCGATACCGTTTTAGGGAAGCCAGTCAAGAATTGATGAACCTGGCCCGGTTGGGAAATAAGTACTTGGCGGACGAAGAACCCTGGAAACTTATCAAAACAGATGAGGAAAGGGTAAAGACCATTATGTTTGTGGCCCTTCAAATCGCCACTGGTCTAGCCGTTCTTAGTGAACCCTTTTTACCTTTCACCTCACAAAAGCTCAAGGCCATTCTCAATGTCATTTCGAACAACAGTGAGAAATCCCTTGGATGGGATTCTGTGAGTGCCATGGACACTCTACTCCCATCAGGTCACCAAATCAATAAAAGTGAATTGCTCTTTCGCAAAGTGGAAGACCAAGAGATAGATGCACAATTGGCCAAACTGGAAGCCACCAAAAAATCCAATGAACAAATGGATAAAGAACTTACACCTCAAAAAGAGACCATCACTTTTGACGACTTTACCAAATTGGATATGAGGGTGGGAACTATCGTTGAAGCCGAAAAAATGCCCAAGGCCAATAAACTTTTGGTTTTAAAAGTAGACACAGGACTGGATACCCGAACCATTGTCTCTGGCATTGCGGAAAGCTTTTCTGCAGAAGAAATCATAGGTAAAAAAGTGACCGTATTGGTCAACTTGGCACCCAGAAAATTACGTGGTGTGGAAAGCGAGGGCATGATTCTGATGACAGAAAACCAAGAGGGCAAACTCGTATTTCTTAATCCAGATGAGGATGGTGTTGGCAATGGGGAAAGCATCAGC
Source organism: Flagellimonas sp. (assembly GCF_965233845.1). Taxonomy (GTDB): domain Bacteria; phylum Bacteroidota; class Bacteroidia; order Flavobacteriales; family Flavobacteriaceae; genus Flagellimonas. Next base: position 4,291,556 of record NZ_OZ247584.1, on the reverse strand, counting down.
TAATGCTTAAAATAGCATACCATCCCATTTACAAACATCCATTACCAGAGGGGCATCGATTTCCCATGATCAAGTATGAGTTGTTGCCCCAGCAATTACTACATGAAGGCACCTGTACCGCCGAGAATTTCTTTGAACCGGGTTTTCCCAAGGAAGAAGATCTATTATTGACACATGATGCCAGCTATTATAATGATTTGGTAAACCTTAGGTTAAAACCCAGTGAAATTAGAAAAATTGGGTTTCCATTGAGTAAGGAATTGGTAGAACGGGAACAGATCATAGCACAGGGTACCATCCAAGGTTGTCGGTTTGCGATAAAATATGGAATTGCCATGAACATTGCTGGGGGCACGCATCATGCATACACTGGCCATGGGGAAGCTTTTTGCATGCTGAATGACCAAGCCATAGGGGCAAGATATCTTCTGGATAAAGGTTTGGCCACCAAAATCCTGATTGTGGATTTGGATGTGCATCAAGGTAATGGGACCGCGGAAATTTTTAAGGATGATGATCGAGTTTTTACTTTTTCCATGCACGGCCAGGGTAACTATCCCTTTAAAAAGGAAGTTTCGGACTTGGATATTCCCTTGGAAAAGGGCATCAAAGACAGGGAATATTTGGACATACTTAAAAGAACATTGCCCAAGCTGATGCAACAGGTACAGCCCGATTTCATTTTTTATCTTAGCGGAGTAGATATTTTGGAATCGGATAAGTTGGGCACCCTGGGAATGACCCGGAAAGGTTGTAGGGAACGGGATCGTTTTGTTTTGCAATCCTGTTTTGATGCAAAAATCCCCGTTCAATGTAGCATGGGAGGCGGTTATACGCCAAATATTAAGACCATAGTGGAATCGCATGCCAACACCTATCGCTTAGCCCAAGAAATCTATTTTTAATCTTTGCTTGACCGTTTAACCAACAAACGCTGTTTCTAATTTAAAAAGATATTACCCTCCCATAATTCTATGCAACTCATCCCCTATATCCTCAAATACACCCAGCTTTCAGAAAAAAGCGTGGCCAATACCATTACGCTTTTAAATGAAGACTGCACCATTCCCTTTATTACTAGATATCGCAAAGAGCGTACTGGAAATCTGGACGAAGTCCAGATTGGATCCATAGTGCAATACAAAACCGCTTTTGAGGCTTTGGAAAAAAGAAAAACTGCCATTATAAAGGCAGTTGAGGAACAAGGATTACTTAGCCAGGAACTCCAGTCCAAGTTTAAGAGTTGCGCTGATCTTACCAGTTTGGAGGATCTATATCTTCCATTCAAAAAGAGCAAAAAGACCAAGGCAGAGACCGCCCGTAAAAATGGCTTGGAGCCTTTGGCCAAAATCATCATGGCACAACGCACCGATGAAATCGAATACATTGCCTCCCAATATGTAAACGATCAAGTGCAAAACGAGGATGAGGCTTTGGAGGGTGCGCTCCATATCATTGCCGAATGGATCAATGAGCGCACCGATGTCCGGAACCAATTGCGAAATCAATTGGAACGCCATGCCTTGATCACCACTAAAGTGGTAAAGACCAAAAAAGAGGATGAAAAGGCACAAAAGTTCCGGGATTATTTTGATTGGAGTGAATCTTTGTCCCGTTGCCCCTCTCATCGTTTTCTGGCCATCCAAAGAGCTGAAAAGGAAGGTTTCATTCGTATAAAAATTGAAATTGATGACGAACGGGCGATTCAAAATATGGAACGTAGGATCATCAAATCCCAAAATGCCTGCTCAGCCCAAATTGAAATAGCCATTGCGGACGCTTACAAGCGATTGCTCTTCCCCTCCCTCACCAATGAATTGTTAAAACAAGCCAAGGAGAAAGCAGACACAGCTGCCATCAAAGTATTTTCCAAAAACCTAAAGCAGCTGCTCTTGGGGGCACCTTTGGGAGAAAAACGGATATTGGCCATTGACCCAGGATTCAGAACAGGTTGTAAGGTGGTCTGCTTGGATGCCCAAGGCGCATTGAAACACAACGAGACCATTTATCCCCATGCCCCGCAAAATGATAGTTCGGGAGCTATCAAAAAAATCAGCTCACTGGTAGATGCCTATAAAATTGAGGCCGTTGCCATAGGTAATGGAACCGCTTCAAGAGAAACGGAGCGTTTGGTAAAACGGATTTCCTTCAAGAACCCCATAGAAGTCTTTGTGGTCAGCGAAGCAGGAGCTTCCATCTATTCGGCCTCCAAAATTGCAAGGGAGGAATTTCCCAATTATGACGTGACGGTGCGCGGGGCGGTATCCATCGGTAGGCGATTGGCCGATCCCTTGGCTGAATTGGTAAAAATTGATGCAAAGTCCATTGGAGTTGGGCAATATCAGCATGATGTGGATCAAACCAAACTTAAATCCTCCTTGGACGCAGTGGTGGAAAGCTGTGTAAACGCGGTTGGAGTGAACATCAATACAGCAAGTGTCTCGCTGCTGGGTTACGTTTCGGGGATTGGACCCAAACTTGCAGAAAACATTGTGGCCTACCGTAACGAGCATGGGGGTTTCAAAAGCCGAAAAGAGATCAAAAAAGTTCCTCGTCTTGGTGGAAAAGCCTTTGAACAAGGAGCCGGGTTTCTGCGTGTTAAAGAAGGAAATAATCCTTTAGACGACTCTGCGGTACATCCAGAAAGCTATCCTATTGTTGAGCAAATGGCACAAGATCACGGGATGGCTTTACGGGAGATTGTAAGTAATACTTCCATATTGCAACAAATAGACCTTCAACGCTATTGTACTGAAACCATAGGAATGCCCACTTTGAAAGATATTCTTCAGGAACTGGAAAAACCTGGATTGGACCGGCGGGAAAAGGCAAAGGTGTTCACTTTTGATCAAAATATTAAGCAAATCACGGATTTACGCAGGGACCAGTTGCTTCCGGGCATTGTCAATAACATCACCAATTTTGGCTGCTTTGTAGACATCGGAATCAAGGAAAGTGGGCTTATCCATATTTCCAATTTGGCGGATACCTTTGTCAAGGATGTAAATGAACATGTAAGTCTCCATCAACAAGTAGTGGTGAGAGTCCTGGAGGTTGATGAGGTCCGTAAGCGCATTCAGCTGGCATTGCACAAGTCCACATAGATCCCCAAAAATCACTTTTAAGAAATAATAGTTAACTTTTAGTCACTAACCTCAACCCTTATCCCTATGAAACGCATCTTTTTTTGTTTTCTGCTACTTGTTGTCAGCCACTATCAATCCTTGGGGCAGATCCAATCCCAAAAAGAAAATACTTGGAAAAACTTCACTTATGATATGGGCAATGTGTTCGGCGGAATCGGTTATTCCTATTCGCGACCATTTCACTGGGAGGGAGATGACTGGGCCAACTTTGGTTATTTGGCCGCGGGAACAGCTGCCTTGTTTTTGGTTGATGACGAGCTAAACAACTGGACCAATGGTTTTAGTGAGGATGTCCCTGGGTTTATTACGGATTACGGCCATCAGTATGGCAACCCCAACAACAATTACATGCTCACTGGAGGAGTCTATTTGGCCGGCCTTTTCACCAAAAACGAAAAACTGAGACGTACCGGGGTACTTCTAATTTCGACGGCCACAGCGGGTGGGTTCTTGCAACAGGTGAGCAAGCGTATCGTGGGTAGGGCCAGACCCCGAAGTGGAGCTAGTTCCGGCACCTATGATCCTTTGCACCTGGACCGGGTCTTCAATTACGATTCCTTCCCATCTGGCCATGCCATGCTGGCTTTTTCCAATGCCTATGCCATCGCCAAACAATTTAAAAGCCCCTGGATCAAGGCTGGGTTGTATACTGTTGGTTTTATTCCGGGATTTGTGCGTATCATGGATGATTTCCATTGGGTTTCCGATGTAGCATTTAGTACCGTCCTCAGTATTTTTATCGTGGAATCCATAGATCGTTACTTGGATTCCAAATACAATGAAAAATACAACGCACAAGCCAAAAAAATAAGCTGGAACCTAAGTTTTGGCCCGGGAACCATGGGGGTATCTGCACACTTCTGACAGAAAACCCACTTGGTTTTGTACTTTTATGTTCGATAAAATTAAGACACATGCTATCCAAAAAATTAGAAAAAGCACTAAATGAGCAAATACGTATAGAAGCTGAATCTTCCCAAGTCTATTTATCCATGGCCTGCTGGGCCGAGGTACAAGGCCTGGAGGGTGTTGCAGGATTCATGTACGGACACTCGGATGAAGAGCGAATGCATATGCTCAAACTGGTCAAATATGTAAATGAACGCGGGGGGCATGCCCATGTTTCTGCCTTAAAAGCTCCCAAAACCGAATTTGGTACCCTACAGGAAATGTTCCAAGAACTATATGATCACGAAATTTTTGTCTCCAAGAGTATCAATGAACTGGTACATGTTACCCTAGAGGAAAAAGACTATGCCACCCATAACTTTTTGCAGTGGTATGTGGCGGAACAATTGGAGGAAGAAGCTTTGGCAAGGACCGTCTTGGACAAGATAAACCTAATTGGAAACGACAAGGGCGGTCTATATCTTTTTGATAGGGATATACAGCAGCTCACAGTGGAAAGTGCCGCCTCGGACACTGCTGGGGAATAATTGTTGATAATTTCTTTATTTAGATTAATTTAAAATAGTTATTTTTGGCCCATCTATTCCGGATGATGGGAAAAAAGAAGAAGGAATTATCTAAAAAGCACAAGGCCAGGTTACGGGAATTGCCGGTAACCAATTGCAAGACCAAGTGCTGTAAAAAGTATAAAAAGGGAGAAAACAAACGCTGCAAGCGTTGCCCATGTTTTGACCTACTGAAAAAAGTAGCGTAAAAAAACCGCCTGTTGGCGGTTTTTTTATTTTAATTTCTTTTTATTGGGCTGATTGTGAACCATTTCTTCCCTCTTCATTCCTTTCCAAAAATCATCATCTGATAACGATAAATAATCCTTGGCTTTTTGGAAGAACAGTTCACTGTTTTCACATTGCGTATCACATTTGGCCAAATGTGTTTGATAGGCTTCCTTCTTTCCTTTCATGTAGGCCAAGTAAGCCGGAAAATCGACTTTGCCCAATTGTCTTTCAAAGTTTCCTTGATCTATCCAATAGTCCATCTGATCCTGACTGTCCAATGAATAGAGTGCAATTTCATACTTTGTATCCCGCTGCGCCAACTGCTCGTAAAACCGCAGTCCTTGTACGCGCGCATCCACTTGGGCCCAAGCCGGAAAGGCCAAGCCACAAGCAAAAATCACCATTAAGAATCTGACAGTTTTCATAGCTCCTTCATCTGTTGTATTAGACGTACAACCACCCCCATTGTTACGCAGTCTATTATTAAGTTATAGTTAAAAATGGGCAAAAACAAAGAAAGGGGGCAATCGCCCCCTTTTCTCGATAATCTGTATTCTGGTCAATTATTTGCCCAGCATTAGCAGCTCATTACACTTTACCTCCGTGATATAGCGTTTTTCACCCTCTTTGGTCTCATAGCTGCGGTGTACCAGCTTGCCCTCAATCATTACCTCCTTGCCTTTTTCCAAGTAGCTCTCGGCGATTTCCGCGGTCTTGCCCCAGGCCACAATATTGTGCCATTGCGTATCCGTGACTTTTTCGCCCTCCGAATTTTTATAGGTCTCATTGGTGGCCAAGGAAAATTTGGCCAGTTTGCTCCCGCTTTCCATCAATACGATTTCTGGGTCGTTTCCTAAGTTTCCAATCAACTGTACTTTGTTTTTTAGTGAATTCATGATTTAAATTTTACGTGTTAAACAGTTAATACTATCGAGCTGTATGGCATCGACAGGGCAAACTTAGGGGTGCCAAAAAACAAGAAACGGTCGTTAATCGTTTGTTTTCGTTTGTAAACGTATGTAGTCGGTTACAAATGATTGGATAAGGGCACAGCAACCCTACTATTTGGGTTCCTTTTCAGGCCCAGGAGGGTTTAAAAAGAAATGGCCCGCTTAATTGCGGGCCATAATAAATTTCTATGGTATTGGTCTTAATTGCCGTCTTTGCATACCACGGCATGTGCTATCATATAGATTTCTCCTGACAGTCCTTCAATGGTGTAAGTGTCCGTTAACGCTCCGTCCAGACCACCATGCTTGTAGGGATATTGCCCTGGAGCCACGGTGGGTACAAGTTTCTTCCCACGCTGTTGCATCGGATAGGGATCGTTACCAATGTAAAGGTGTGTTTCCTTTAGGGCATAGCCTTCCTTGGCGTTGTACTCAACAACTGCAACCCCAGTTTCACTATCATAGTCGATACTTACACCAACGGCCAGTTTGCCCTTTGAGGTATCACATTGACCGGCTCCGGTAAACATTCTGAACAAATGCTCGCTCGTGGACATTGGCCCAATTGTCCATCCCCATCGGTTGAATCCGTCGTCAATGAAACAACTGGATAGGTTGGCGGCGCAGATGGCAAAGCCAGTTTCACACCCGGCATCGGAAGAGGCCTTTGCATTTGTAGCCTCCAAAGTGTTTTCCTCATACGATTCAACCTCACAGGAAACCGAAAATAGCATTACCCCCGTCAACATCAATAGTAATTTAATGTTCTTCATAAGGTTCTTGTTTAAATGGTTTTCCGTAAAATAGGAAAGACTTGGAAGGATGGGCAAGATGCTCCATAAACGACCCAAATAAACTATAAAATGCTGGTTTTTAAGTCAAATCCTGTCCCATATTGTATATAGGTGCCTCAACTCCTAGATTCTTTTTCAGGTTCTCGTTGATTTTTCGTATATTAAGGCATGGGTTTTCCAGAGGAGTTTTACCAAATACTAATTTCAGTAATCTTACTGAGCGCATTAATGGTTTTTGTCAGTTTCTTCACAAAAAAGGGCAGGAACTTCAGAAGCAGCAGAAATAGAAAGGCAAGAAAGCAGTTCTGACCACATCCCCATCTAGGAATCTAGCAATAATTCTCTTTTAAAATTTTAACTAGACGGTTTTTGAATTCTTTTCAGGTTCAGGTGGGTTTTTGGCTGTCTCTGTAAAAGCCAATTCCTGTCCTAAAAATTACGTATGCCAACAACCATCCAAGAAATTGAAGAAACCAATCAACATGTAACATGTGCCTAAGAAATGAACTAGGTTCAAGTAATTGATAAGGTGTCCTTTTTATTAGGGGTATGAGGTCTGGAATAAGAAAAATACCAATTGCAACGCCCAGAAGAATGAGAAGGGCAGCAACTATTATATACAAAATTTTGCGGCTTTTGGACACTTCATAAAAGTATCCATTTTCAATCATTCAAAAAAAATTGTTCTAAGCTTGTCCCATATTGTATATAGGTGCCTTAATAAAGCTGGAACTTATCTAGCTGCCCATTGCATCATACATAAACCAATTATTTTACTTTGTCTCACGTCTCATGTCTCACGTCTCACGTCTCTTGTCCCCAATATTGCACAATCACTAAAACCCCATAATTATTTTGATTATTTTGTAACCCTCCAAAAAGGAAGGAAACGCATCCATGGCCTCAATTTTCATCAACATTTTCACCATTGCCGTTACGTTGGTCTTGTTGTTTATCTTGTCCATACTTCCGGTAAGAAAAAAGGAACGCACCAATTACCTAACACTGCTTTTTGCTGCGCTATTAGTGCATTTAGGAAGTGAGCTTCTGTATCTCATCGGTGCATTTGAACCTGTTGAATACTCCGTGTTGAGTGTAGGTGCGGTTCTTGTTTTTGGTCCTACTTTGTATTTCCATGCCCGCGAACTTAGCGGACTGTCCACAAGAAATTTTCTGGTCCATATCATTCCGTATCAAATTGGGGCAATTGCCATATGGATCCTTCTTTTTAGCCAAGCATGGCATGTACCACAATGGTTCTTGAGCAGCTATTATGGCTCCATTCTTTTCATTTACTTTTTGCTCACATTGTATATCCGCATAAAAAAACCTTTGAAAAAACACAGTTCATGGGTAAAATCCATTGAAATTGGTTTTGGCATTCTTGTGATGATGCTGTTATCCGAGATTGTATGGCTGAACTTTTTTGAGGCCAGCAAGTATGTTGCAATTCAATACTTTAATTCGAGCCTTGATATCTACGCCATTCTTTTTATGACTTTGGTCATCAAGCAAATAATCACCAACCCTACCCTGTTTTCAAAAGCTCAACTTAGGAGACCATACAAACACCTTAACTCCCCGGTCAACCAAACACAACTTCAACGCATTATTAGCTATGTGGCAGAGGGCAAGACCTTTAAAAACTCCAATTTAAATCGTGAAACCATCGCCAATTCTACCGGGCTGAGCATCAATCAAGTATCAGAGATTATCAATACCGCCTTTAAAAAAAATCTTAACGATTGGATTAACGACCTAAGAATAGAAGAGGCAAAGGACTATCTAAAAGAATCCGAACTGAGCATTAAAGAAATCTACTACGAAGTGGGGTTCAATTCAAAGTCGGCGTTTAACAACGCTTTTAAAAAACGGATAGGGACTACTCCATCAACCTATAGATCCTCCCTGTGATGTATTGCTGTAATTTCCGCTGACCATTAATAGCCGCAGCGTGCAGAAAAGGGTTCTGAATGCTACTTGCGTACTTCTACTGGGCATATATCTTTTTTATTTACAAAACAACCTTGTGCAAGCAAGAAGATGGACAAAAAAAAGTTGCCTTATTCTTTCCTCACAGAAGCAATGAACAGATTGAAGGCAGCAAAAAACACCCAATACATGAAAAAACATATCCTATTTCCGATTATCCTTCTTAATTCTCTTCTACTACAAGGGCAGGAATGCTATAGGACCATTCCTTTCTCCCATACCCCATTGTATGCATTTCAAGGAGGCCATCAGCATATGGGCAAAAAGGACTCGGTGGCCCTGTATTGTTTTAACTATGAAAACGAAACTCTTCAAAAGGTTACGTACCAAATCAATGGCAAGATCAAACCACTATATGAAAACTACACCTGCAGTGATTTTATCTGGGCCCCTATTAACCTATTTGAACATGGAGATTTTAACATCACGATAAAACATTATAACTATTTAGGCCTTCCACCGGACCAAAATCCGGCATCATCAGTATATACAAAGGACCCAAAAGGTAGAATAGTAGGACTCAACTACTTTGACCAAACCGGAAAGCCAACGGAGTTCAAGGGTATTCATGCATATAAATGGAGTTATCTTAAAAATGGGATTGGCGAAATTAGGTACTCCAAGGACCAAAAAATTGTTCCGATGAACAATTGGTTCCCCTATACCTGGGTCATCTTAAATTTTGATAGTGCCAATAACCTAAAATCCATTTTGTCCACCGGTCCCAATTGGGAACATCAAAATAATGCCGTTCAAATAGACTTGATCAGTGACAAAAAGGAAATTGTGCATTGGATCGCCACTAACGCAAGTTCCGGTGCTAAAATCAATGCCACAGGGCCAAAAATTGCCGAAGCACGTCATAATTTTAACGAAAATGGGTATCTAGTTCGCACACGGTTTTATGATGTTGATGGCAACCGCACCAAAGCTGCTTGGGGCCATAAAGGTTTTGAACGGACATATAACCCCCAAGGCAACCGATTATCGTACCATTTTATCAATGAAAAAGATGAAATTGAACTTTCAGAAGATCGAGGATATAGCGGTCAAAAATTTATATGGGACAAAGAAGGAACGTTTAGACTACGTACCCATTACATGAATGAAAAAGGAGACCCCATATACAGGCAAAGCCGGGGGTATGCGAGTATCCAATACTTGTATGACCACCAAGGCAAAAAAATAGGTGAGATCTACAAGGATGAAAAGGAGCAACTACTCCGTACGGAAAAAGCACAGTCCTTTATCCTTTTGGAAGACAGCAATGGAAAAGTGGAGAGAGTAAACCTCTAATACACCATTTTAGCGGGTTCCTATGTATATGGAACAAGTTTCTTTTTCTCAGGTTTAGGAGGACTTGTTCTTGGAGTGGTAACGTCTGTACATCCAAATGGCAAAAAGGGCAACTGCGGTCAGAACAGCACTGGTAATTACTGCGGTGATTTCGTTTTGGGCTTCCATAGTTGGGTTTTATATCTTGTAAATTACAACTTTATGGTTGTTTTGTTCTCCATTGCCCTAGAGCTCCTCTACTTCACCAAAACCACATCCCCAAAATCTTTGGCCAAACGTTGCAATCCCGTGGTGATGTCCTGTAATTTTTTATCCGAAAGTTTTGTAAGCCCACTTGCGTACTGTCTAAATAAACTTCGGTTCATCCCAATATAGTCCGCAAAGGCCGACTTGTTGATGACTTTGTAGTATTCAAAAAACTGTTCCAGGTCAATGACATAGTCTATTTCACCAACATCTTCAGTGCCCAACTTCAATTGTATGGCTTCCAACAAATTCTCTTTCATTTCTGCCAAACTATCTCCTACGGAAGCCACTCCGTCAACTTCCTTAAAATAACCGGAAAAACCAGTTCCTGTTTTCTCTATTATTCCTGTAAGTGCCATTTTTCTTTCTGTTTATGAAATCTATTTGATTCCCGCTTCCCTTAGAATAGCATAATATGTTCCGGCAGCAATTTCCTTGCTACCGTGCCTTCCAATTACTACTTTTCCTTTCTTTGTAGGATGCAAATAGATATCATGCCGTTTGCCATGCCGATATAAATACCAACCATCCTTTTTGAGCCTCTTGATCAGCTCATTGACCTTAGCCATAACTCCATTATTTTAAGTTTCCAATCAATTTTTCCCCTTCGAGGAAATCAATCATTAACTTTTATGGCTAAAGATCCATTCAAATATATAACATAAATGTTATATAACAAAAATGTTATGTGCTTGGTTTGTTGAAGTGTCTAAAACTAATTGATTTAAACTAGAGAGCCTAATGGCCCTCTCTTGTACTCAGCTAAATACTCTCCATACAGATTTTCTGTATCAATACATTACCTTCTTCTTGTTTAGAGGGTGGAAATTGCCATAAGACTGCACACCCTTGGAACGTATGGATTATTTTGGACGGGCTTAATTCATACCTTAAAACTCCCAGATAAAGGCAATTTCCTTATCCGCTTCCCCGTTGCGGCAAAAATGGCATTGGCCAATGCCGGAATGGCCGGGGGCAAAGGAGGTTCCCCCAAACCTCTTGGCGGCAAGTCATTTTGAATAAACTCCACATGGATTTCAGGCACATCCCGCATACGAATCCAGGGATAATCATGAAAATTGGACTGCTCCGTTGCTCCTCCCTTAAAGGTTAACTCTCCATACATGGCGGCAGAAAGTCCTTCCAATATCCCACCTTCCACCTGGGCCTCAGCTCCCGACGGATTCACCACAATACCGCAGTCCACCACCGCATGCACCTCCAATATCTTGATACTATCCTCCACCACCTCTACCGTGATCACTTCGGCAATAAAGGATCCTGCACCTTTTCGAGCTGCAAAGCCTCTTCCCTGCCCTTTGGGCAGTGGACTATCCCAATTACTGTTCTGTCGTACCTTTTCAATCACATGGATAAAACGTCCATTATCAAATTCATACTCCCCTACTACGGGTACCATTCGGGCAGGGCCCAAAAATTTTAGAAAGTAATCGATGGGATCCATCCCATTTTCAAAAGCCAACTCATCCAAAAAACAGCAAATACTAAAAGCATTGGCAGAGGCGGATACTGCACGCCATTGCCCCAAGGGAATATCGCTCAGTACATGCCCATATTCCAATTGTAAATTGGGAACGAACCCTGCCGGAAACTCATATTCGTCTATTTCTGTACCAGCTACCCTTCCCTCACGTCCCAAGGAAGTCATTCGGGATGCATTGGCCAACACATGTCGCCAAGCGGTTACCATTCTATCTTTGTCTAAGCCAGCGGATATTTTTTGTACACTTCCAGGTCTGTACCAATCGTGTTTCACATCTTCTTCCCGGGTCCAGGTCAACTTTACCGGTTTTCCCATTTTCTTGGAAATAATCGCAGCGTCCATGGCGTAGTCCACGTAATACCTTCTTCCAAAAGCGCCTCCAATCCTTGGAATATGGATTTTGATTTGCTCCGCTTCCAAACCAAACAACTTGATCAAGCCATTTTGCAATGCCTCCGGATTTTGGGTAGGCGCCCAGACCTCGCAAATATCATCCCTAAAGTCCACGGTACAGTTCATGGGTTCCATGGGCACGTGCGCCCAAAAAGGTAGCTCGTAAGTGGCTTCATGGATTCTTGCCGCATTTCGCATGGCATTGGTGACGTTGCCATCCTTTCGTTCTATGGTCGTATCGGATAGTTGGTCATGAAAACGTTGAAACAGCTCCTCGGAATCCTCCAATCTGCAGCCTGAATTGTCCCATTCCACTTTCAATTTTTCTGACCCTTTAAAGGCGGCCCAAGTTGAATTGGCCACCACCGCAACTCCATTCACAAAATTGGGACTGTTGGAAGCCAAAAGTCGGCCCCCATAATCCTTGTTGTTGAGCTCATATACAGCAATCACCCCTTGGATCGCTTTGGTTTCCGAAACGTCAAAACTGGATACACCGCCCTCGTGGACGGGGTTTTTCCGAACGGTGGCATATACCATATGGGGCAATTTTATGTCCATTCCAAAAGTGCTAGATCCCGTGACCATCTCGTCCAAATCGGTTTGAGGGGTGTTTTTCTTGACAATGCTATAAGCTTCCAAAGGTTTATATTCCACTTCTTCAGGAAGTGCCACCTCTGAAGCTTCTTGCAGTAAAACTTCAAAAGGAAGGGAATTGCCAGATTCCTGATGGATCACCTTGCTATCTTTGGTCACCAGTTCCTCGATCGGCAAATGCATTTGCTTGGATGCCGCAGTTTGCAGTGCATGGCGAACCTGGGCACCCGCCTTGCGCATCAAATCCCAATTGAGGATGATCGCATAACTGCCCCCAGCCCATTGTTCATCGTACTTTTTATCAAAATCGGCCTGCTCTATCTTGACTTTGTTCCAATCGGCGCCCAATTCCTCGGCCAAAATCATAGGTAAAGCCGTCTTTACACCCTGACCTATTTCTGGATTTTTGGCCATCAGGGTTACCCATCCATCCGTATCAATTTTAATCAGTGGTGAAAATTGGTGGGTAATGACAGGTTTTTTTTCGGTTAAACAAGATTGCAGTTGTACTCCAACCATCAATGCGCCACTGGCCGTGGCCGTAAGTTTGATAAAATTCCTTCGATTTAAAGCGTTTTTCATTTTTTGATGGGTTTAATTTCCTTTCCCTCAATGGCTATATACTCGGTATTTACGGAAATGTTTGCGCTGGATTGTTGTATTCCTGATGGCCATTCAATGTCAATTTTTTCGATCTGCACCTCAGATGGAATGCCAAAGTGGATTTCCGGGGCATTTTCGCTGCCATAGCCTGTTTCGCGAATAAAATAGCGGGTCATTTGGGTCGCGTTGGTGAGCGTAAGTGTAACCCAACTTCCAACTCCAAAACTGTTGGATTCTGTGCCTTCAAGTCTCAACTTTAGCCATTGCCCAGATGTATTTTGGTTGATGTAAAAATCATCGGCTTCCGCCTCTCCTCCCCAGTTGCACACATAGAGATCCAAATCCCCATCATTGTCCAAATCCCCTGAAGCTGTGCCTGCTGAAATATGTCCTTGATTAGCTGGAAGGGAGTTATAAACTCGTTTGAAGCTACCCTCTTGCTTTCCAGAAAAGAGAAAATTCTGGATTTCGGGATATCCTTCCGTGCCATTGGCCACATACAGATCTAAAAAACCATCCGTATTGAAATCACCCCATGTCTGACCTTTGGAAGGTCTTCTTACTTCGTAAGCAACTCCACTTTCCGATAACTTTTCAAATTTACCATTACCTAAGTTTTCATAGAGGGTATTTTCATCCGAACGGGCTACATTGGTCACATAAATATCCAAGTCCTTATCGTAGTCAAAGTCAACAAAAGTGACGCCGTAGGTGGCTTGTAGTTCTTTCACCAAAACACGCTCCCTTTGCTCTGCAAAACCACCATCAGAGGTGCTCAGATAAAGGTAATTTCTATGCTTCCCGGTGACTTTTCCATCCTGTTTTACGACAAAATTGGCCACATATAGATCAGGAAGGCCATCGCTATTTAAATCGCCCCAAGCACATGATCTACCGTCCCCCTTGTTTCCAATCCAAGGGCCATTTTTTGCCCTATTAAAAGTTCCGTTTCCGTCATTTACATATAGACTATCGTCCTCTCCATCCCTGTTTACCACAAAAACATCCATGTCCCCGTCCAAATCAAAATCGCACCAACAAGCACCAGGAGTATTGGTCAAATCGGTGGTAAGGTCCCCTGCTTGGATCAGGTTGAAATTACCCTTGCCATTATTTTCAAAGAGTAGATTAGGGACACCAAATTGAGTAGTAAAAAAGATATCCAGGTCATGATCGTTATCCACATCCACTGTGTGCACCGATTCACTCCAGGCTTCCAAGTTGTTATCTGCAATGGCCTTTCGATTGAATCCTTTGCCAGTATTGAAAAGAATCGTATTCCCAAGCTGCAATAAGGAATCGACCTGATTGGCAACCACAATGTCCAAATATCCATTCCCATCCAGATCAGCAATGGAAACTCCTCTGGAACCCTGAGGTTTAACATTAAGATCCAATCGTGTGAACTCCCATTCCTGGGCACTAAGTTGAAGCATCGGTAGTATCAGCAATACCCAGAATTGAGGAAGACGGCATAAACAATTGGAACCCATTGCGAAGATTTGATTGATGATTGAGTGCTTGCTTGGTCGGTTCCTTAAACTTACCCAATAGCATGGCAGCGGCAACCATGTTGCAGTAAAATGACCACATTTTGATAGCGAACGGTCTTAATAGGTTCGCTCCCTAAACAATTGTGTGATTTCCTTAACGAAGCTTTTGCTTACCCTTCTTCGAGTACCGTCCTTCATGATCACTTCCAGGGTGCTGCCATTCCCCCTTGCAAGTTCCGAGACATAATCAAGGTTGATGATGGTGGAACGGTGAATTTTTCGAAAAGTATCCATGGGCAAGACTTCCAAGAATGCTTTCAATGGCTTTCGCATGACAAAAACTCCTTGGGTGGTAAACAATTTGGTATAATAGTTCTCCGCAGACAATAACTGAATTTGTGAGGGTTCACAAAAATAAGTGCTTCCGCCACGGGTGAGCTCCAGTTTTAAGGAGGGTTCGGTTTCTTGGGGTTTTGGGTTCCTCAGCTTGTCAACAACAAACCAAACCAAGCCAACATCTATCAGCGTCCAAAAAATAAAGAAGTATCGATATACCCCAAACTTGGATCCCTCCAAATCCAAATAGGGGCTAACCGTTGAACTAAGTCCAAAAAACCATCCAAAGTGGATACAAATCAAAAGCAATCCTCCTGTCAAGAGCAAGGGAAGACCCCATTTTGTATTTCTGCCGCGCTTTTCAATTTTGTCCAACACCAAAAAGCCCAAAATCCACGGTGCCCATATCCCAAGTTGCCATAACACAACCTGAAACCAAGTTACCTGATCTCTTGTGGCATATTCGCGCCAATAGATCAATACGCCCAGCAAGAGCGCTATCGATAAAATAAGAATCGTGAAGTTTTTAAGTTTCATTTGTGCTATCCAAGCTAATGGGAATTCATAAAGTTACTAAACCCTAAGCAGCTCTATCCTACCAAAATTATTTCATTTTAGGAAACCCTTGCTAAATTTATGCGTGCAAAGCCAAGTCAGCAAGAAACGGGTTTTTAACCCTCTTTAACCGCTTTACTTTTGGGTCAAACAAAATGCGAATATCATGAGTGAACAGGAAAATTTGAACTACGACCGAATAGCCAAAGCGATTCAGCACATTAGCAGCAACTTTAAGGAGCAGCCCAGTTTGGATGAAATTGCAGAACAAGTACACCTGAGTCCATACCATTTTCAGCGAATTTTTAAGGAATGGGCAGGTGTGACCCCCAAACAATTCCTAAAATATACAAGTGTACAACATGCAAAAACACTGCTGAAAGAAGAAGGAGCCACCTTGTTTGATACCGCCTTGGAAACTGGACTTTCGGGTACCAGCAGACTACATGATCTTTTTGTCTCCTTGGAAGGTATGACTCCAGGGGAATACAAAAACGACGGAGAAAACCTTGTCATAAATTATAGCTACGCCCAAAGTCCGTTCGGCTTGGTGACCATAGCCTCTACCCAAAAAGGGCTGTGTCATGTCGCCTTTATTGAAGATGAAGAAAAGGGTCTTTATGAGCTAAAACAACAATTTCCCAAAGCGACCTATCACCAACGCGTGGATCAAACCCAGGTAAATGCCTTGATGATCTTCGCCAACGATTGGAGTCAGATATCCGAAATAAAACTCCATCTCAAGGGCACTGATTTTCAGCTCAAAGTATGGGAATCCCTATTAAAAATCCCAAAGGGAAAACTGGCCACCTATGGCAGCATTGCGGAAGACATTGGAAAGCCCAAAGCCTCTAGGGCGGTAGGTACGGCCATTGGCAGTAATCCCATCGCCTATTTAATTCCATGCCATCGAGTAATACAATCCTCCGGGCAATTGGGGGGTTATCGATGGACCACGACCAGAAAAACGGCCATCATTGGCTGGGAAGCGGCACAAGTTCAATAGTTAATCATAGAACCATGCATTTGAAAATCAATAGGGATTTCGTTCAAAACGAAATCTCCCAAAAAGGCTATGCCGTCATCGAAGATGTTCTAAGTGATCAGGAATGCCAGCAGCTCATTTCCAATTTTGATACAGCCCATTTGTATCGAAAGACCGTGGACATGGAACGCTACCGATTTGGAGCTGGAACCTACAAGTACTTTAAATATCCTCTTCCCAACATCATCCAAAGACTTCGGGAAATGGTGTATCCCGAATTGGTTCCCGTTGCCAATCAATGGATGTCTCAATTAAAACTGGATATGGTCTATCCGCAGGATTTGGGGAAACTTCATCAACACTGTGCCAATCATGGCCAACATTTGGCCACACCCTTGATTCTTAAATATCTAGAAGGTGGCTTTAACACGCTCCATCAGGATTTATACGGTGAAGTATACTTCCCCATGCAGGCGGTGCTGTTTCTAAACGATTATGGCGCCGATTATTCTGGAGGGGAATTTGTGCTCACGCAGCAGGTACCCAGAGCACAGTCAAAAGCCATGGTTTTGCATCCCAAAAAAGGATCCATGCTCATTTTTTCTACCAATTTTAGGCCAGTCCAAGGAAAAAAAGGTTTTTACCGAGTGACCATGAAACACGGGGTGAGCGAAGTGCATTCTGGGGAAAGGTACACCTTGGGCATCATCTTTCACGATGCGGCGCAATAATGAAAAGACATGATGAACTCTCCAAATCTGAGCTCTTTCATGCGCTAAGGCATCAAAAGATTCAATGGGCGGGAAACCGTAGACTTAAAATTTATGGCACTTTGCACTGCAAATCCGGAATGCGGATGAAAGTGGAAAACCGAGTCTTTTTCCGCACGGAACAAGAAGCCAAGGAAGCGAGATATCGCCCTTGCGGTCATTGCATGCAACAAGCCTACAAGGTTTGGAAAAGCAAGACAACAGACCTCCCGTAACACCCCAATTTACTACAAAAGAAATACTACTCCATTTACCTGAAAGTAGCAAGAATCGGGTTTTGCACGGCAGTAGTGTGGGCTTCATTTGTATCAAAATTTAAACCAAAATCCAATGAAAAAAGTAATTCTATCCTGCCTGTTGTTATTGGGATTATCCCTAAAGGCCCAAACTGAATTTGCACCAGCCAAGGACAAACTGCATGTCCCTGCCAAATCCATTGCAACGTATCTTAACATAGATGGCAATCTTGATGAAACCGAGTGGGCAAGTGCCCCTGTACTCTCTAATTTTATACAAGTGGAACCCAATCAAGGGGAACCATCCAAGTTTAAGACCACGGTACGGGTGTTATACAATGAAAAGTACCTTTACGTTGGGGCGTTTTGTCAAGATCCAGACGGAAAAAAAGGAATTCGTGTTCCCGACTTGGCCCGAGACTTTTCCTTCTTATCCAATGATACCTTTGCCGTTGGGATTGATGGTTTTCTTGATGAGCGTAACAGCGTCACCCTTGCGGTCAATCCCTATGGATCCCAAAAAGACTATCTTTCTTTTGACGACACCTTCTTTGATGCTAAATGGAACGGGTTATGGACCGTTCGCACCAAAATCACCACAGAGGGTTGGTTCGCGGAATTCCAAATCCCTTGGAAGACCCTGCGTTACGGAACCACTCAAGGTACTGATTCCCAATGGGGCATCAACTTTGTGAGACAACGAAGGAAAAGCAACGAGATTTCGGCCTGGTCCCCATATCCAAGAGCATATGGATTTAACCGTTCGGAGTATTTTGGGCTGCTTACCCAAATTAAACCCCCAAAGCCCACAACCAACTTTCGGATAAATCCCTACGTACTATCAAAGTACACGGAATCTGGCTCCAATGGGAACACTCAAGCATCCGAAACCGAATATATAATGGGTGGCGAAATTAAGTGGGCCCTTTCCACCAACACCCTACTGGATATTACTGCGAATACGGACTTTGCACAGGCAGAGGCGGATAGACAAGTGAACAACATCAGTAGATTTTCAGTTTTTTTCCCGGAAAGAAGGCAGTTTTTTCTTGAGAATGCCTCCTTATTCGGGGCCGGATTGTACAGTGATACGGGAGGATCTGGAAATCTAAGCATAATTCCATTTTTTAGCCGCAGAATCGGGTTGGATGAAAATGGCACACCCAAAACCATAGAAGCAGGTCTAAGGCTTGTACATCAATCGCCAAAGGAGAGTTTTGGAGTTATGGGCATAAAGGAAGAGGATGCCTATAATCTAGTTGGACGATATGTCAAGAATTTTGGAAAACAGAACCGCCTTGGTGCCATTGCAACAACAAAAATTCAGGACAACAACAATGCAGTTGCTGGGGTTGATGGCTTTTTCAGAATGGGCAATGCACATAGTCTAGGATTCATGGCACTTTCTTCTTTGGATATGGATGGGGATGATGCCCATTTTGGCGGCTACTTA
The DNA here is from genome assembly GCF_965233845.1 of Flagellimonas sp. Taxonomy (GTDB): domain Bacteria; phylum Bacteroidota; class Bacteroidia; order Flavobacteriales; family Flavobacteriaceae; genus Flagellimonas. The sequence goes on along the minus strand of NZ_OZ247584.1, from coordinate 4,272,522 downwards.
CAATACCGATATGATACCAATCAAGTAAATGCATGGTGGACCCAGTCCTATCTGGACAAAAACTTTAATCCTGAACTTGGTTTTACTTCCCGTTCCGATGTCATCGCTACATCTCCTGGAATCATTGCCAATATTAGAGGGCCAAAATTGCCTTTTAAAAAGTTGTTGCGGGCATATAGACCTAGGATTATTGGCAATCTCTATCATCAAGCATCCACAGGAGCATTTCTGGAAAGGGAATTGACCATTAGTCCGTTTTGGTTGGAAGCCCAGAACGGAGGATACCTCAGTTTCAGCACCTCATTTGTGGAACAAAAACTAAACGCACCCCTGCAACTGTTGAACGTGGAGATCATCCCTGATTCCTACTCTTACAACAGATATAGTATAGCGTTGGGCACCGACCCTTCCAGTAAATTCTCGACAGAATTGCGCCATACCTTTGGCAAATTTTACGATGGAGAGTTGCGGACCTGGAATGCTTCGTTGTCAGCTATTCCAATTCCACATATTTTTCTTAAGGGAAGTATCAACAGTGATAAGTTTACCGGTTTGGGCTCAACGTCCTCTTCAGGCACTGTAGACCTGCTCACTTTGGAGAGTAGGGTTTATATCAATCCAAGATTAAGTTTGTCTGGCCTGTATCAAAGAAATACGCAAAACGACTCGGATTTCTATAATATCCGCTTCGCTTGGGAATACAACCCGCTGTCCTATGTTTATATCGTTTTTAATTCCAACCAAAACAAGCTTGAAAGCGATACTATCTTTGAACGACAAGCCATAATCAAGCTTAGTTTTTTAAAACAGTTTTAAGGTGTATTTGGCCTTACCGCTTTTATTAAGTGGAAGGTAAAACCCCAAGTTAACCCTATATTTGAGTGATAAAAACAACTCCATGGCAAACTGGTTACAACCTACTACCCTTGAAGGCAAGAGGGTCAAATTAATACCGCTTCAAAAATCCCATAAAGCTGAACTTTTACAAGCGGCTTCGGACGGTAAATTATGGGAGCTATGGTTTACGTCAGTTCCTTCGGAAAAAAGCATTGACACCTACATTGAAGCAGCCCTTCAGAATCAGGAGAAGGGGACGGCCTTGCCCTTTACCATAATTGACAAAACCACCAATCAAATTGTAGGTTCTACAAGATACCTCAATGTTGAGGCCGAACATAGACGACTTGAAATTGGCGCCACCTGGTATGCCAAAAGCAACCAACGGAGCGGTCTAAATATCGAATGCAAACATTTATTGCTGCAACATGCCTTTGAACAATTGAAGTGTATTGCCGTAGAATTCCGAACGCATTACCATAATCTTACTTCCAGGACAGCTATCTCAAAGCTTGGGGCCAAACAGGAAGGAATCTTGCGTAATCACCGAATTGACCCCCAAGGAAATTATAGGGATACCGTAGTGTTTTCCATTTTGGAAAGTGAGTGGGCCACCGTGAAATACGGATTGGAACACAGGATGAATAAAACCTATTGAAATTTCTTGGTGTCTTAGGTCTAGACAGCTCTTTCGACTGCGCTCAAGATTACAGCTCGACCTGACATGAGTAGTGCTACCTTACTTCTAGTAGCTTCGCAAAATTGAAACTAGCTTGTTCCAAATTGGAAAAACTGTTGGCCTTGGCGTCCTCCAAACTCCCTACTTGGTTAAGCACGGATACGGCATAGTCCAAGCCCATTTCCTGAATTTGTTGAATAGAAGCATTTACGGATCCGCATAAAGCCGCCACTGGAATTTGGCGGGTCTTTGCCATCTTGACCACTCCAGCTATGGTCTTCCCTGCAGCAGTCTGATGATCCAATTGTCCTTCTCCGGTAATCACCCAATCTGCATCTTTTAAGGCCAAATCAAAATCGGCCATTTCCAAGACCAAATCCACTCCCGAGACCAATTGGGCATTTAAAAAAGTTATGGCTCCTGCGCCCATTCCCCCTGCGGCACCCGCGCCTGGCACATCCCGAACATCTTTGCCAAAATGGGACTGCAGCACATTGGCAAAATTCTCAAGGCCTTGATCCAGTATTTCAATTTCTTCGGGCGAAGCCCCTTTTTGTGCCGCGTAAACATGGGCGGCCCCATTTTTCCCATACAACGGATTGTTTACATCACAAGCCACCTTAACCTGGATTTTCTCCAATAACGGTGAAGTTTCATCATCTACAATCTTATGTGCATGGACCAAATTTTTGCCCACAGGTTGCAACCGATTTCCATCGGCATCCAAAAAGACATAACCAAAGGCTGTTGCCATTCCCATTCCGCAATCATTGGTAGCACTCCCCCCAATGCCCAAAACAATGTGCTGCGCTCCTTTATGCACGGCATCCAAAAGCAATTGCCCTGTTCCCAAAGTGGTGGTACGCATGCAGTTCATTTCCTCTTTCCGTAGCAGTTTGTAGCCTGAGGCTTCAGACATTTCTATGTAAGCTGTTTTTTTATCTTGTGATAACAAATAGCCCGCTTCAATATCTCTAAATAAAGGGTCTTTGACCTTGATTGTTTCCAAAGATGCCTTCAGGTAGGCTTGAACCACCTCCAAAGTACCATCGCCACCATCTGCCAAGGGTTTTTTCAGAATTTGGGCTTTCGGGAACACCCTTCCAATCCCCCTTTCAACCGCCTCGCAAAACTGTGTCCCTGTCAGGGAACCTTTGTATTTATCGGGAGCAATCACAAATTTCATGGCAGTTAGGTATTAACTAAATATACGGGGCTATTCAATATTACGATGAAAGGGCTTAAATCCCAAGGAAATCCATTATTGGCAGGCAACTTTATATACTACATGTGCATATTAAGTTTATTTTTGGAACAGAAGTTGTATATCCCCAATTAAAATCATTATCATGAAAAAAATTATAACACTATCCTTATTTATTGCTTTCACCATGACCATGAATTCACAAACCAAAAACTTTTTGGATATTCCTTATTTGGAAACCTCCGCTAGGGTGGACACCTTGGTAACACCGGACAAAATTTTCCTGAACATTACCATTCAAGAAAAAGATTCCAAGGGTCGGAAATCTGTTGAAGAGCAGGAAAACAAAATGGCCAACAGCCTTAGGGCCTTAGGCATTGATTTGGAAAAACAATTGGTGATCAAAGACTTGAGCAGCAACTTCAAAAAGTACTTTTTAAGACAAAAGGAGGTTCTAAAAAGCAAGCAATATTCCCTTTTGGTGCGTTCTGGAAAAAAAGCGGCTGAAGTCTTAATGGCCTTGGAAAAATTGGGCATTGCCAATACCTATTTGGAAAAAACCGAATACTCAAAAATGGAGGAACTGGAGTTGGAACTCAAGTCCAAAGCGGTGGCAAAGGCCAAGAAAAAAGCAGAGGCCTTGACCGCCCCCCTTGGACAAAAAGTTGGCGCTGCCATTCATATCATGGATACCTCTACTCCGTATTATCCAAGATATAACCAACCCAGAATGGAGATAAAAACTATGGCCATGGATGCTGCGGAGGCGCAACCCCTTGACCTTGATTTTGAAAAAATCAAAGTGGAAACTTCTGTGAACATCAAGTTTGAATTGTCCAAATAAACGCGCGTTATTCGTCCTTTAAAAAAAGGACATCATGAGATTTTTAATACCACTTTTACTTTTGAATTGGGGTTTAACCCATGCCCAAAACACATTGCAATTGGAAGAAGGGGAATCTTCCCCAAATGTCTCTTTGAATAGGGTTACCTGGCTAGAGGGATCTTGGCGGGGTGAAGCCTTGGGAGGTGAAGCCGAGGAAATTTGGAGTCCCCCCTTAGGGGGTTCCATGATGTTTTCGTTTAAGCTGGTTCATGAGGGTAAAATTTCCTTTTACGAATTTGGTCATATCCAAGAAAAGGACAATACCCTTGTACTACAACTCAAACATTTTAATGGGGATTTGACGGGCTGGGAATCCCAACAGGAGACAGTTGATTTTAAGCTGGTAAAACTGGAAGAAGATAAGGTCTTTTTTGAAGGCCTTACCATGGAAAAACTGGATGAGGACAAAATGCGGGTATCCGTAGTGCTAGGAGAAGGAGGAAAAACGAAAGAGCTGGTTTTCAATTACCGAAAGCACTAATGATCTAAAATGGAAAGCCCGGTGTCCATCATTTTTTTTAGCCTAATCGGGTCAGGGTCTACCTTGGCCACTACGCGCATGCCGCTGTAGAGCGTAAAAAGCATTGCGGCCACACTTTCTGCGTCCATGTCCTTATGGAATTCACCTCCTGCTATTCCTTTTTGGATGCATTGGGTAAAAAAGTGTTCCATATTGGACTTGTTTTCATTCAAGATTTGAAGCAATTCCCCATCTCCCGGGATAAGTTCTGTAGTGGTATTGACCACAAAACATCCTTTTCGGAATGGATCTTCCATGGATTCCTTAATCGAAATGTCAAAAAGTTGCTGAAACCCAGCTTTGACACTTGGTGCCTTTTCAAACAGGCCACGGAGCATATCACTGGCACCACTCCTATAATGGGAAAATGCCTTGTTGAACAATTCCTCCTTTCCGCCAAAAGTATCATAGAGACTTGCCCGATTAATTCCCAAATGCGAAACCAAATCTTGCATTGATGTGGCATGGAACCCCTTTTCCCAAAAGAGTTCCATGGCCTTGATCAATATTTGCTCTTCATTGAATTGTTTCGTTCTTGGCATATATTTTGGAATATTTGTTCCAAATTTATTCAAAAACTAAACCTGCGCCAAACCGCCATCTACAGGGATTTCAGCACCAGTGATATAGCTGCTGTCTTCCGAAGCCAAAAACAAAGCTGTTGTTGCAATTTCTGCTGACGTGCCAAATCTTCCAAGCGATACCATGGATGGAAGACTGGAAGCCATTTGATCTACATTTTCCTGGGGCACATTATGTTTTCCATAAAGCGGTGTATCGATAGGACCAGGAGCTATAGCATTGACTCGGATACCCTTGGGTCCAAATTCGGCAGCCAATGTTCTGGTCAAGGACCGAAGTGCAGCCTTACTTGATGCATAAGCGGCCATTCCCGCAAAGCCCTTGACATTGACTATGGAGGTGTTGAATATGATACTGGCTCCCTCATTTAAATGCTCATAGGCCGTCTTCACGGTAAACAAAGGTCCTTTGACATTGATGTCATAGACCTCATCATAAATATCCTCAGTCAGTTCATTGATTCCCTCCAGACGAAATACCCCAGCATTCAGGAAGAGAATGTCTATCTTCCCAAAAGTTTCAATGGTTTTTTCAATCAACTGCTGACTGTCCGCAGTGCTGGAGGCCTCTGCTATTACCAAAAGATATTCTCCTGAAAGCTCTGTCTTGAGTGCTTCCAGTTTTTCCTGATTTCTTCCGGTCAACACTACCTTAGCGCCTTGTTCCAGATACTTTTTGGCAGTTGCCAAACCTATTCCACTAGTGGCTCCGGTTACTACGGCCACCTTGTTTTCGAGTTTTCCCATTTTAAAGTAATTTTTGATTAAGATTTTATTTTGGAACGTTCATTCCGCTACAAACATATATATTTTGGAATGATTGTTCCAAAACAAACCCAAGCTTTAACAATTATTTATCTTTATGCTTCAAATCAAAACCCATGAACCCTCCATTTATCGCTGACAAAACTTTTAAAAATCAAGATTTTTCCCAAACTCGATTGAAAAAGGGAGAATATGAAAATTGCATTTTTGAAGGTTGTAATTTTTCAGAGGGCTATCTGGACAACCAAAACTTTATGGAATGCCAATTTGTGGATTGCGATATGACCAATGCGAACATAAAGCACACCATTTTTAAGGAAACCGAATTCCATGGCTGTAAATTGGTAGGGCTTCGTTTTGAAGATTGCAATGATCTTTTGTTCAGTGTCCAGTTCAATGGTTGCAATTTAACCTTAAGTTCCTTTTATGGATTAACCCTGAAGGCCACACCTTTTTTGGATTGCGTCCTTAGCGAGACGGACTTTACCGAGGCTGACCTAAGTATGGCTGTTTTTTCCCAATGCAATTTGGAAAATGCCATTTTTGAGCTCACCAATCTGAGCGGAGCCAACCTCTCCTCTTCTTTCAATTTAAATATAGTCCCGGAACGAAATCGGCTTAAAAAAGCAAGGTTCAGTAAAGACAATCTAATCGGTTTATTGAAAAAATACGATATTGTTGTGGAGTAAATGCAGTAGATATGTCCGAGAAGAAGTGTTTGGAATGTGGTGATGTGCTTGTTGGACGGATTGATAAAAAGTATTGTTCCGATCATTGCCGCAATGCCTATAACAACAGGCTAAACAAGGACAGCAAAAACTTGGTCCGAAACATCAACAACCGACTGCGGAAAAACTACCGCATCCTGGATAGTTTTCCTTTAAAAGAAGGAAAAACCAGGACAACAAAAATGCGGCTGATGGACAAAGGTTTCGATTTTGAATACATCACAAACCTCTACACCACCAAAAAAGGAAGCACCTATTATTTTGTGTACGATCTAGGTTATTTGCCCTTGGACAATGACAATTATATCATTGTAAAACGGGAGTAGCCAGAATTACTTTTTCCAATTCTGGGCACTAAGCTTCAGCGCTGCGATCACAATATCCTTTCTACTGATCTGTCCCACCAGAATATCATTCTTCATCACAGGAAGCCTGCGGCGGTTGTGCTTATCAAAAACACCAGCAGCGTCAAAAATGCTCATATCGTGCGGGATGGTCTGCACAGTTTTAGTCATGAATCGCTCTACGCTCTTATCCAAAATGGGTTGATTGAAGTATCGACTTTCGGAAATTTGCTTCATGCAATCCGCCTCGGAAATAATTCCTACCAAAAACCCATTTTTATCCATCACCGGACCACCAGAGATATGATATTTGGCAAACGCCTCCATCACTTCCAAAATAGACTGTTCCGGTGAAAACGTGACCAATTTTTTGGTCATATAGTCCTCCACAAGAATTGGCGCATCGTATTCCTTCTTTGAAGCATCTTTAGATCGAACACCTTGAAAACTCTTGATTGCCATATCATTTACTTTTAGGGTTGATTAATAAATATAGGCTTTTTTAACGAATTATTTAAATTATTGGCAATGAACGTGCTAAGGTTTAAGAATTTCATATTTTTGGGAGCCAACTTAATCGAACTATGAAATTTTCTAAAAATCTTGCACTACTTCTGCTGGTTTTCTCTGTGTATTGGAGCTATCGGGCCTTAATGCCGCAATACGGAGGTGATGCTGACAAGGCACCTCAAACCTTTGCTACGGATAGGGCTTTGGAACATGTTAAAAACATATCCAAAGAACCACATGCAGTAGGTTTTCCTGGACATGGGAAGGTCAAAAGCTATATTATCTCACAGCTTAACAAATTAGGATTGGAAACCACTACCCAAGAGGGGTATACTGCAGGGGATTGGGCCAATCTGAGCAAGGCCACTAACATCCTTGCTAAAATAAAAGGCTCAGGGAACGGGAAAGCTTTGCTTTTACTCACCCATTACGATAGCAGCCCCCACTCCTCCCTAGGGGCTAGTGATGCAGGCAGTGGTGTTGCCACTATTTTGGAAGGAGTACGGGCCTTTTTATCTGAAAACAAAACGCCCAAAAACGATATCATCATTCTTTTTTCGGATGCAGAGGAGTTGGGCCTTAATGGTGCCGACCTGTTTGTAAACAAACACCCTTGGGCCAGGGATGTGGGACTTGTACTAAACTTTGAGGCAAGAGGTAGTGGCGGCCCCAGTTATATGCTCATTGAGACCAATCAGGGCAATGCTAGATTGATTGAGGAATTTACCAAGGCCAGTCCAAAATACCCAGTGGCCAATTCTTTGGCCTATAGCATCTACAAAATGTTACCCAACGATACCGATCTAACGGTGTTTAGGGAAGATGGGGATATTGAAGGTTTTAATTTTGCGTTTATAGACGATCATTTTGATTATCATACCGTATTGGACAATTACGAACGTCTTAATAGAAATACACTAGCACATCAAGGCAGTTATTTAATGCCATTACTGGCCCACTTTAGTGAATCTGACCTTGATCAGCTAAAAGCGGATAGTGATTATATCTATTTCAATCTTCCATTTTTTAGATTGATTTCCTATCCCTTTTCTTGGATATGGCCCATGCTAATCGCAGCAGTTCTCATTTTTCTATTCCTTTTGGGTTATGGTCTAAAACATCAAAAAATCAATTTCATAGATATAGGAAAAGGGTTTATTCCAGCATTGTTTTCACTTATAATCAATGGAATCCTGGGCTACTTTGCTTGGTCTATGATCACTTGGTGGTATGGGGAATTCAATGATATGCTTCATGGATTCACCTATAATGGGCATCTCTACATTGTGGTTTATGCCATGTTTTCAATAGCTGTTTGCTTTTGGGTGTACCATAAATTCCGAAAGATAAAAACGGCTAACCTTTTGGTTGCTCCCATTTTTCTATGGCTGATTATTTGCATATTGGTCGGGATGTACCTAAAGGGAGCCAGTTTTTTTGTAGTTCCATTGTTTGGAACCTTAGCGGCCCTAATGGTCCTTATTAATCAGGATAAACCAAATCCACTCTTACTGGTTTTCCTAGCCTTGCCCGCAATCTTTATTCATGCTCCCTTTGTCAAGATGTTTCCTGTAGGACTCGGTCTTAAAATGATGGTGGCCGCAACTGTGTTTACCACCTTGCTGTTCTTTTTGGCACTCCCATTTCTAGGTCAACTTAAAAACAAAGAGCGATTTGCCTATGTATTCCTTTTCCTTTTCTTTGCCTTTGGTATATCAGCCCATATAAATTCCAGATTCTCGGCAGAAAAGCCCAAACCAAGTAGCCTACTTTACGTTTACAATGCGGATAACGACTCCGCAGTTTGGGCAACCTATGATAAAAGCCTGATCGATTGGAACGCACAGTTTTTGGGAGAGGGAAAAAGGAAAGTAGATTCTGGGGATTACAATGCGCTCGCAAGTAAATATGGTACAGGGTTCCGAATGGTTAAAGAGGCTCCAAAAAAGGATATCCCTGCCCCTTGGATAGATACACTCCTGGATACCATTATTGGGAATGAACGCATTCTAGAGCTTTGCGTTACCCCTAAAAGAAAGGTCAACCGATTGGAAGTATTTACCAACGACATCCAACTTAATGCGGTCAAGGTCAATAGTATTATTCTATCTGATAGTTTTCTCGCTAACCGAAAACAAAGACTAGTCACACATTATATCAGTAACAATGACTATACGGAATTGGAGTTGAGTTTTCCGAAAGACAAAGAGTTGGAATTGACGTTTTATGAGTCCTCAAATGATCTCCTTTCCCATAAAGATTTCACCATTCCGCCACGACCCGACTATAGCATTCCAATGCCCTTTGTTTTGAACGATGCCATCTTGGTAACAAAAACCCTGCGATTTGACTGAAAAAATTGGGATTTTAGGGTGTGGATGGCTAGGCTTTCCATTGGCCAAGTCTCTAATACAGAAAAATTACGAGGTGCATGGGACCACAACATCTTTGGATAAGTTGGAATTACTTAAAAATGAGGGCATTAGTCCTTATACAGTCTCCTTATCAGCATCTAAAATAGAAGGGGAAATCCAAGATTTTTTATCCCAAATTGATACGCTCATCATCAATATTCCTCCAAGATTGAGGGGAACAAACAAAGAGAGTTTTTTTGACAAGATGCAATTGCTTCTTGAGGCAATTAAAAGCTCATCGGTATTAAGGATTATCTTCATCAGCAGTACAGCCGTTTATGGGGATGTAAGTGGTGAGGTCACGGAAGAAACCCCTACCATGCCCAATACTGAATCTGGCAAGCAACTGGTACAAGCAGAAACACTCTTCCAGACCGATGATTCCATTAGAACCACGGTTATACGCTTTGGAGGACTTATAGGGCCAAAAAGAAATCCCGTTACCATGTTATCTGGAAGAACTGGTCTCCGTAATGGTCATGACCCCATAAACCTGATTCACTTGGAAGATTGCATCCATATGATAACTACCATCTTGGAAAAAGGGTACTGGGGAGAGCTATTTAATGGGGTTTACCCCCATCATCCTGCCAAGCGGGATTTTTATACGGAACAGGCCCAAAAACTGGACATTCCCGCGCCCATCTATCTCGAGGATTCCAATGAAAACCCAGGGAAAACCGTAGTTAGTAGGAATTTTCTTGATAAATCCCATGCATTCAATACCTCTATAGCTTTGTAGTTGACCACACGGACAACACGTTTCACAACAATTAAGATAAATTTAAGTTAATTAAACTATTGGTTTTTAATATGTTACAACTGACAGCGTTAACTTTATATAAGCATTAAGTTATACATGTCATGGGAAATTCAAGGTTGACAACAAGAATCTTGATGGAGATGGAGAATTTGATTACAAAAAGTAGTACAAGAGAAAACATAACCTCAAGATTTCAAGAATTACATCAGTCCATTCTGAGAAAGCATTACAATGCGGCCGATGTGGAAATTGACTATCACAATCACCGCATAAAAATGGATGTGGTACTTGATGATGGTGAATATGATCCAAAAACCATCAATATGGTGGTATCTACATTGCCCGTAAATCTCTTTTATAAAAATCTATGCGATTTTCTAAAATCCTGTCTTTCCAAGGATGTAAAGAGTTTGGCATTTTATGCCAGTTTATTAAAACAATACACGGATAAGGACATTGCCATGATGGCTTTGTAAATCAAAAAACTTGCTAGTGAAAAAGATGTCCAATGGACATCTTTTTGTTTTTATGGAATATAACTCTTGCTGAGTTTTGCCTATGGGCAAACGGAAAAACACTTGAACTGACAAAAATACAAGCTGTTAAAGGTTACATACATCTCTTTAATGAAACACATCTGGATTACTGACACATCCCTGATTTCAGCTTACAGAAATCCTTCCCTTCTCAAGAAGGGATTACATTGTTCCCCTCTCGAGAGGGGTTAGGGGTGTGTTCTTAAAACCTGTCTGGCAGGTAGGTTTAATTCCAATACAATTTCACTAAAACCTACATTTCTACCCAAATATCTTAACAAAATACGCCTTGGGCGCTATATAGTATTCTTTAACAGCATCATACCAATAATTTTTTTAGTTTTGGCGCACCTAAACGTGAACAAATGAAAAAGTTAGTTGTGTTGTTGCTCTTGTTCGTCGGCTTCAACGGAATTTCCCAGACACAAAGTGAGCTATTAAAACACTACCAAGACTACTATCAGGAGATGCGCTTGCAAGGTGACATCAATGGAGTTATAGGAGCACTTACCCACTTGAATGTTTTATCCCCTTCCAAACAGCGAAAAGATACTTTGGCCTTTGTGTACATGAACAACGGTCAACATATGCAGGCTTTAAATACCATTGGCATAGAAAAAAATGGGGATGACTCGGATTTGGCCGTACAGGTCAAAGCTGTTTCCCTAAAGGCCTTGAATCAGCCTAAGCGTGCCTTGGAACATTTCGAAATTCTTTTTTCAAGAACTCCTTCTGCCTATCTCGCCTACGAATTGGCTGATCTAAAAATTCTGACCGGGGACGTAGAGGGCGCCACCGCTAATATTGAATATGGCATTACCAACGCCCAAGATGATATGAAATATGCCTTTTATGAAAGACAGCAACCCTATGAAGTTCCTTTGAAGGCGGCCTTTTATCACCTACAAGGGTTGGTTATTTACAACAAGGACAAAAGCAAGATAGACGACGCAATCGCCTCTATAGATGAAGCGCTTAAAATAGATGGCAATTTTAATCTGGCAAGCTTGAGCAAACAAGCTTTGGAAGCGAGAAAAGAAAAACCGGAAGGAGAAAATTAAAATCTATTGCTTGCCAAGCTGTAACAATAGCAAACTGTCCTTTTCTTTTTTGAGTTCAATCAGTTCCGACACGTGTTCGTTCGGAACGGCTATGGATAACACATAATGGGCAATTTTCCATTGCCCATTTTCTTTTTTTAGGGCCCCAGAGCCCCTACATAGTTTCATCTGAGTGTCCAACAGCTCATCAAACCAAGCAAAATCCTTGGATTCGTCAATATAAATATTTCGCTCCACGGCGGTAAAACTCCATGCTTTTCCGCGGTCAAAATAGGGTTTGGAAAACTCCCTAAATTCATTGTTTTGCCAATTTTCAGTGGCATCTGTTCCCAAAAACACCCCATCATCCGTCATTCTGGAAAAATAACCTTCAAAATCGGCATTGGATGCCGCCAAATGCCATGCATCCAGCAGTTGATCTATTTGTTGCTTATCGTCCGTTTGGGCTTGTAAGAATACAGCACAAATCATCAAAATCAGCATCAAGCATCTACTCTTCATCCAAAATCAGTTTTTTGTCCAATTGACTATTAACAACAACATTGAGTTGCGCCCGCATGGCATTATAGGCCTTGATCATCTCAATGGTGGGCTCTGTTGTCTCACTATTGTTAAGCACGTGGGATTTGGCTTTAAACAAGTAGGTCTTAACCACCCTTAACCGACTCTTGACCTCAAAGGCGTCAAACATTGCTGGATACTGCGATTTCTCTAACAGGCTTTGTTTATCGATTAGATCATCCAGCGCCAAAGCAAGGTCTTCGTTGTTCCTGGCCTTGTACAATACATCAAAACTTGAGTTGAATGCCCTAAATTCAGGCCAGTTTTCCAACAGCTCGTTAGCCTTGCTATTCAAAACCATTCGTTGCGGCATCTTTTGATAGTTGAAAACAAGTTCTTCAAAAGTGGATTCTTCCGGGCTTGCATTCTTATCCTTGCATCCCAATCCCAATAGAACAATTCCAGCTGCCAATAACCCTAACAATTTTCGCATGGACGAATGTACAAATTTTAATAAAGGCTATCTTTACGGGCTAACTCAATTAACTTCATTTTAAATGCAAAAACCAATTCTTATTCTTGGAGCATGCGGTCAAATTGGCACGGAGCTAACCATGGAATTGCGTGCCAAATATGGGAAGGACACCGTAATAGCAAGTGACATTAGAGAAGGAAGTGAATCCCTGATGGATTCAGGGCCATTTGAGCTTTTGGACGCTACCAATTACGAGGCTATTGAAGATGTGGTGATGCATTATGAGATTGATGAGGTATACCTCATGGCAGCCATGTTGAGTGCCACCGCGGAAAAATTCCCCATGCGCGCCTGGAACCTGAACATGAACTCTTTGTTCAATGTTCTCAATTTGGCAAAAGACAGGAAAATCAGTAAAATCTTTTGGCCCAGCAGCATAGCCGTTTTTGGACCAAATACGCCTAAAGAGAACACCCCCCAAAGTACCGTTATGGAGCCTAGCACGGTATATGGCATAAGCAAACAATCTGGGGAACGCTGGTGCGAATATTATTTCAACAAGTTTGGGATTGATGTCCGTAGTGTTCGTTATCCAGGACTTATAAGTTGGAAGACCATGCCCGGTGGCGGTACCACGGACTATGCAGTTGAGATCTATCACAAAGCTTTGGAAACTGGGAAATACAATTGTTTTTTGCAAGAAGACACTAAGCTCCCCATGATGTATATGGACGATGCCATCAGTGCAACCTTGAATTTGATGGAAGCTGATGCGGAAAAAATCAGTGTGCGATCATCCTATAATTTGGGAAGCATGAGTTTTACCCCAAATGAAATTGCACAAAGTATCAAAGAGCATATTCCGGAATTCCAGATGGATTATCACCCCGATTTTAGACAGCAGATTGCAGATTCCTGGCCTAGCAGTATTGATGACAGTTTTGCTAAAAGGGATTGGGCTTGGCAACCCAAATTTGATTTGGACAGTACCACTTCTGAAATGTTGCGCAATTTAGGTCAGAAGTGAGAATTATTCTTCCTCTGAGCTAAATCCATGCTCTGATGAATTGTCCATTCCAAGAACAGTGGCATCCGCTTCATCAAAATTGATGATGGTGTGTTGAAGTTTTGAACTGATTTTGACCAAAAAAATAGTATCGATGGTGGTCACTTCAACCGCTTCAACAGCCTCTCCTTTGATATTCTTAAACTTAATGATATCCCTGTCCCCATATCCATCAGGATACTTTTGAACTAAAAGTTGAAGTACCCCAGGGGTAAGCTTTTTATAATCGATAATGACTCTCTTGGGATTGGACATCGGAGTGAGTTTATCATCAATTGCCTCTTAAAATTATAAAAATTATCCGTTGTGGATATCCGATTTGCCCCCAGTCTTCTTTAAAAGCTTAATGTGATGTATTTCCACACCTTTGTCAATGGGCTTGAGCATGTCGTACATATTCAGTGCCACAACGCTTGCTCCATGCATGGCCTCCACTTCCACTCCTGTTTTATAAAAGGTTTGCACCATCACTTCAACGGTAATTTCCAAACCGTCAATAGTGTAATCAATTGCGCAGTGTTCCACTGGGAGTGGATGGCAATCCGGAAGTAAGTCAGCGGTTTTTTTAACCCCTAAAAATCCTGCGGCCTTGCTCATGGAAAAAACATCGCCCTTGGGAACCGTGCCATTTTGAATGGCCATTATGGTTTCTTGTCTGCTAACCTTGACCACTGCTTGCGCAATGGCCGTCCTATGGGTAGATTGTTTTTGGGTAATATCTACCATCCGATTATGTGTTTACTTTCCATTGATAGGAATCATCCTCAAAAATCTCTTTTCCAAAAACGGGAACCTGTGCTTTTATCTCCTCCACAACATAACGAATCGCGTCAAAAGCAGTCTTTCGATGTGGGGACGACACAAATACAAACAGACAAAGTTCTCCCACCGGAACTTTGCCCAAACTGTGGTAAATATGCATACAAGTGAGGTCGTATTGGTCAAACGCGCTTTCCCTGATCTCATGGAATTTTTGGTTGGCCATTTCCTCATAAGCCGTGTACTCTATGGCCCCTACGGTTTTACCGTCAATTTTATCGGCCCTAACCTGTCCCAAAAAAATATCATGCGCCCCAATTTGGGTCTTATGTTGATGATGCGCTATGGATTCTGCAATAAATGAGGGGTTTATGGCTCCCTCAACAAACACGTTTTTAACCTTCTTTTCCATTTAGGAACTGTTTTTTGCTAAGGTAACCAAGAAATGGGAAAGCTGAAGAAAATTTGTAGCCCCGGCAAGAATTACCGTAACCAAGTACGGCATAAACTTCGGTTCCAAAGCCTTGCTTTGGGTGCTACGCACCTTTGCGCGTCTACTTTGTAGCCCCGGCAAGAATCGAACTTGCATCTAAAGTTTAGGAAACTTCTATTCTATCCATTGAACTACGGGGCCATTCCCAGAAACGGATAGCAAAAATATGTTTTTTTGGGAATCAAATGCTAATGTGGTAGTTTGCTTTTTAGAAGGCCATAGATAAAAGTGCCCAGTAAAGCTCCAAACAGGACAATCAAAATGGGAAGGAATCCTGCTCCCACCAGCGTATACATGGGACCAGGACAGGCACCAGCCAAAGCCCAACCCAGACCAAAAAGAACACCACCAACAGCATTGGCAACGAAGTTCCTTTTCTTATCGGCTATAATAATTTCATTTCCCTGAAATGATTTGGCTTTGGAACGTTTCACCCATTGTACAAACAATATCCCCAGGCCTACCGCGGACCCCATAATCCCATACATATGGAAAGCATCGAACTGGAACATCTCATAGATTCGGAACCAAGAAGCTGCCTCTGATTTGTAGAGCACAATCCCAAAAAAGGTGCCGACTATTAAAAAAGCTACATTTCTCATGGGCTAAAAATTAAGGGAAACAAGAAATGAATCATGACTAGGCCCCCAAGGAAAAAGCCCAATACCGCTACCAAGGAGGGAAGTTGAAGATTGCTCAAACCTGAAATAGCGTGTCCCGAAGTGCATCCACCCGCATAACGGGCACCAAAGCCTACCAAGAATCCCGCTACTATTAAAATAATCCACGTGAAAGGACTGGATAGGCTTTCCACTGAAAAAAGTTCCGAAGGTAAGTAGGCACTTCCTGCACTTGAAAAGCCAAGTTCATTCAAAGACGTAATTGAAGATTCAGAAATGGCCACACCCGCTTCGGAAGATAGAAGGTTTGCGCCTAAAAAACCTCCAATGACTACCCCAACGACCACCATCAAACTCCAACTTTTGGATTTAATGTCGGTTTTAAAGTAGTCCGCAATTCGACCCGCACCACCTATCGAGCACATCGTTTCCAAATTGGTAGACATACCGAAGCGTTTGCCCATCAAAATCAATAGGGCCATAACAAGGACGATCAAAGGTCCGGAAACATACCACGGCCAGGGTTGCAATATAAGGTCCATCTACAATAAAATTTTTCCAAAGTAAAACACTTGACCTGAAACCTCAGGTAACCAAAGTTACATAAGGAACTTCCCAATAGCATCGGAAATAGATTGGTAACCGAAAAGTCCTTAGTCCTCTACCTCTACGATCATTTCAATCTCCACGGCAATGTTACGGGGGAGTGAGCCCATTCCAACCGCAGCTCTGGCATGCTTCCCACGGTCACCGAAGACTTCGACCATCAAATCGGAAAAGCCATTGATGACCTCGGGGTGATCGCCAAATTCAGGTACGGCATTCACCATCCCCAACACCTTTACCACACGTTTTACCTTGTTCAAATTACCCAATTCCGCTTTAAGAACTGTAAGTTGGTTGATCCCGGTAACCCTTGCTGCTTCATAGCCTTGTTCCACAGTCAAGTCACCACCCACTTTTCCGGTAATCAATTCCCCGTTGGCTTGGGTTGGTCCTTTTCCTGCCAAAAACAGCAGGTTGCCCGTCCGCACCACGTTCACATAGTTTGCAACTGGGGAGGAAGGTGTACCAAGAGTTATGTTTAAATCAGCCAATTTGGCTTCTGGATCGTAATCACTTACAGCAACAGCATCAGCTGTAGCTGGTTTTTGCTTCTCTTGGGCTTGTGGTGCTTCTTTGCATGCTATAAAGGCAATGGTCAAAACAAATAGAAAGTACTTTTTCATTTTAGTCTGGTTTAAACGTTTTGGTGTTTTCCAAAGTTACGCATTGGCCAGAATCTCCTTAAGTCTCTCTGCAACAATCCTTTCTTGACCGGGGACCATCATCCATGTGGTAATCCCAATGGTTTCCTTATTGCCCACGGTAGCAATGGAAGGATGTCCTTCCTTCAGCTTTTTACGAGCTTCCTCTGGGGTAATCTTAACTTTGTTTTGATCCCATTTGATCCGTAGCGATGGTACATGATTGGCATGGGGTGGCACATGAATCTCAGATTCCACTCCATCAACCGAAGTTGCGCTATCGCTGATCAGTTGAATCTGGTTCTCCCACATTTCCCATTCTTTTTTGTGGTCTTTGTTCAGATAAAGTTCAAGGGCTACCAACATGCCCAAGACCTCTTCTTTGTTCACTTTCATCCCCCTGGCAATGGTGGTGCCTCTTGGCGGGGTATGCAATCGTGCCGCTTTAATCAAATCCTTTCTACCCAACAACAGTCCAGCACTTTGTGGTCCTCTTATCCCTTTACCTCCTGAAAATGCAACAAGATCAAAACCTAATTTGGTGAACTTAAATAGATTTTCCACAGGAGGGACATCCGCGGCACAATCAATAAAAGTTGGGATGCCATGTTTTTTCCCGATGGCCACAAATTCCTCATAGCCCACTTCCCCTTGATCCGTATTTGCGTTCAAGAACCAGAGCATAGCCGTTTTATCATTGATTTTCTTCTCCAGTTCTTTGGCAGTTTTGACCTTGACCAACTTAGCGCCCGTATTTAACAAGGCATGGGTATACCCTATATCATGGGCCTCTTGGAGAATTACTTCATTTTTTAGCCCCGTAGTGTCCGGTAATTGAGCTACCTTTTTTTGGTCCATACCGCAAATCACTCCTGCCAAACCAATGGTCATTGCACCAAAAGCTCCTGAAGATACCGTGGCATATTCACAGTCCAAAAGTTCCGCAATACGTTCACCAACCTTGTCATGTAATTGATCGAGATCCACATACTCGGTAGTTCCAAATTTGATGGCTTCCACCACCTCTTTGGGCATCGTGGAGCCTGTCATGGAGGTGTATGTTCCTGCGGCATTGATAAAAGTCCTTAAACCCAGTTCTTTAAATAAATTCCTGCTTACAGGTTTAGCCATATTGGCCCCAATAGTTTGAGGGGTCAATAATCCTGCTCCAGCCAAACCTCCTATTACAGGAAGGCTGGACAATGTTTTTAATAATTTTCTTCTACTGATCATGATTCTGTTCTTAGTGTTAATCCAATGCGGCTATACAGTCTATTTCTACCAGTGAATTTCCTGGCACACCGCCATAGGTTGCCACGGTTGTTCTCACAGGTGGGTTTTTGCCAAATCGACCTCTGTATACCTCGTTCATTTTATGATAATCGGCCAAATCTGCGAGGTAAACATTCACTTTTAAAACCTTGTCCATTGAGGTTCCGTTCTTGACCAGTTCTTTTTCTACTTCCTTAAGCACATGATCTGTATGGGCTTTGATATCCCCATCAAAATGAGCTCCTTTTCCTGCTACATAAAGGGTATTGCCATGTCTAACCGAGCCTGAAAACAAAGGCACATCCTGGTCGTTTACAATTTCTCCCACAACTTCCTTTACGGCCTTTTTTTCCTTTCCTAGTGCGGATACAGTGCCCGCTCCGAAAAATGCGGCCACACCCAATCCTATGCGCTTTAACGATGATCTTCTATTTGTTACTTTTTTCATTTTGTTTGTTTTTGATTTTAGTTATTTACTGATTTACCACATGCGTTTTTTGAGCAACTCCTGAATCTGCTCTTTGGGGACCGGAAGCTCATCGATATGATCTTTCAGCCATCCTGAAAAGTCCTTTTCAATTTCGTCGGTCCATTTGTTATCGATCTGTCCAGGGGTATATTTGCCTTCTTTCAATCGGGAAATGCCGAATAAATCACGGAGTCTTACCACTTCAGAGGTAACTACTACTTTTTCGGCCAAATGCGAAGGAACGAAAACCACTCCTTCCTTTTTTGCCAAAACCACATCTCCCGGCAAAACCGTTGCCGCTCCCATTCGAATAGGCTGATTGATGCCCAGCAGCATCACCTCGGTCAAAAATGATGGGTGCCAACCACGCACAAAAGCGTTAAAGCCCTCTATTTCCGAGAGTCCTTCCATGTCCCTACTGGAAGCATTGAAAACAACTCCAGTCTTGGATTTTGCATAGATGGAATTTCCCAAATTATCACCGATCAAGGTTCCATCCACTATTTTTCCAAAGGCATCGGCAACATAGACGTCTCCCTCAGACAACATATCTATGGGCCAGGAATTGGTATTTCCTATCCTTCCCTCCTTAGTCCCGTTTTCTTTGATTACGGTCGCCACATCTGGGCGATTGGGCATGTATTGAACCGTAAGTGCTCTTCCTACCACCACTACATCATCATGTAAGGGCTGCCAGCCACCTTCAAACTGATTGTGATATCCCTCATTTCTCAAAACACCCCAGGCTTCTTCTATGGTCACCTTTTTCATTCGTTCCAAAACGTCATCCGCCACTTTGGGGCGACCATCATCAAACCGTTCTCCCTGCCATTGCGGAGTTAGAAAAAGGATTTGCTCCTTGGAAGTGGTCTGCGCCTGGACTGAAGCTTGGACAAGGATAAAGGCTACTAAACAGACTGTTTTATAATATTTGAATAGGGTTGGTTTCATTTTTGAATTTTTATTTTTCTTGATTCTCGTTTTTAAAAGGGCTTTTTTCGCGCCACCAGGTGGCCAAAGAAGAACCTGAAATGTTCATCCATGGGCCAAAAATGGCCGGTGCCAATCCGATGGTGGCCACCTTGCCCATTTCCAGGGCAATTCCCGAAGCCAATCCCGCGTTCTGCATTCCTACTTCCAAGGCGATGGTCCTACAATCCTGTTCTTTCATCTTCAAAATCCTACAGCCCCAATAGCCCATGAAATAGCCCGCCATATTGTGCAAGATGGCAGCAACAACCAGGAATAATCCAATAGATAATAGGCTATCCCTACCAGCAGCTGTAATGATTACAATAATAAAGGCGATCCCTGCCATGGAAACAATGGGCATGGCCTTATCCAACCACTTGGCTTTTCCATGAAAAAAGTGGTTGAACAATAGTCCTACCGCCACAGGCAGAATTACAATTCTTACAATACTCAACATCATGCTCCAGAAATCAATGGGAACAAATTCACCTGCAAATACCTCCATCAATAATGGGGTCATTAGGGGAGCCAATAAGGTAGAAACCGCCGTTAGCGTAACCGAAAGGGCCAAATTGGCCTTGGCCAAGTACGCCATTACATTGGATGCCAGTCCGCTTGGTGATGATCCCACTAAAACTATTCCAGCCGCAATCTCCGGAGGAAAAGCAAACAGGGTGGCTATGCCAAATCCCAAAACCGGCATTATGGTGAACTGACATACCAATCCCACCAATACGCCCTTGGGCATTTTTACCACACCCATAAAATCCTTAAAACTCATGGCCGTCCCCATTCCGAACATAATGATCTGCAACAGCGGCACAATCAACGTCTTGAACTCGAATCCACCGGCTTCCTGAAAATAGGATGGATAGTACATGGCCAAAGTGACCGCTGCAAAAATTAAAATGGTATAGGAGAACCCTTTTAAAAAAGAATGCCCTCTTAGGGCCAAGGCCAATAAGAGGAAAAAGAGGACCAAGGCAGGTCCTGAAAGTTGGGTATTCCCCGTTACCAAAAATGCAATTCCGGCGGCAAGACAGACGAGTCCAATCGCAAGCAGGATCTTATGTTGTTTTTTCATAAATATGTAGTTAGTTAGCTTTCCATTCTTCTTTGGATATTCCATTCATGTCCCAGACCACTTTCCCTTCCCTCAGGGTAAGTTCGCATTCAATACGCTCGGAACCGGTAATCTTTTTTCCTCGGACATCCACAAACCCAAATTCCCCCTTTCTTACACTGATCAGGGTAACATCGGCCACAGCGCCTTCACTAAGATGTCCCAAATCGGGTCTTTTAATAATGGTGGCCGGGTGATGGGTAACGGCATGCACCACTTCCTTTAAGGACATCCCCATCGCCAAAAATTTGGACATGATGTTGCTCAAATCCTTCATTCCCGCGTTCATACTGCCTGTATGCAAGTCCGTACTGATCGAATTGGGTTTGAACCCTTGCTCCAGGGCTGGAATAGCTTGATCAAAAAGAAAGCTTCCCCCACCATGGCCCACATCGAAAATTATTCCTTTTTTTCGAGCTTCAAAAACGTAATCGCGCACCTTTCCGTTGTCATCAACAATGGCGGTTCGGCCCCTTACGTTGGCATACGCATGGGTAAAGATATCCCCAGCCCTCAGTTTGTCCAGAAAAAGGGTGTTCAATGGGAGTTCAGGGTCACTTCCTCCAAAATCTATCATCACCGGGATATCTGCCAAGGTACCAGCTTCAACGGTACGCTCTGTAGGAAGCCAGTTATATCCACTATAGTGCGCCAATTTTACCCCTACGACATCGTTGGGGTATTGCTTAGCCACCATGGCGGTCAATTTTGGATCCATATCCGCAAGGTTTTGCTCCACCGCGCCTCCTTTCATTCCCGAACCTATTATATTCAAAAATGCCAATACACGGGTTTTGGATCGGTCTATTACCTGTTCCTTGAATACTTTAAAATTTCGCCAGCCTGCTCCTCCTGCATCAGCGACAGTGGTTACCCCGCTCCGGAACGTAAACCCATCCGGCGGTAAGGCCGAAAAGCTATTGCTTAGATAGCCCATGGGCACAGTACCATAAAAATTATGGCTATGGATATCCAAAAATCCAGGGGATACAATCAGTCCTTTGGCATCCACAACATTTTTTGCGCTTTTCCTGGGAATGTTTGCAGCCACCTTGGCAATCTTTCCATCGCTTATGGCCACATCCATGGTTTGATCAATGTTGTTTTTTGCATCGATGACATGACCGTTCTTAATCAGAATGTCATAATCCTGAGCGTGCGTCTGTAATGTGGTAACAGCAAACGCGCAACATAGCAATAGGCTGAGGATTGGATTTGCTTTCATAATATGTTCTATTTAATGGGTATGGTTATTCTCGTCTTCTTCTTGTGTATCCAATTTGGCTCGTACCGCTTGAACCTCTTCTTCGGAAATAGCACTCGCATCATTGCCAAAGTTCGATCGGATGTAGGTAAGGACCTCCGCAATATCTTCATCACTTAAAAAACTGTGCTGGGGCATTACACCGTTATAAACAGTCCCATTGATCTCAATGCTCCCGTCCATTCCTTCCAAGGTAATTCCGATAAGGCGCTCCTTATCCCCAGTCACCCAATCGGTGTCCACCAACGGCGGGAATCTCCCTGTGGCACCTTGACCATCTCTTTGATGGCAGGCACTGCAATAGGTATAATAGGTTTGTGCTCCTCCTGAAATGATTTCATCCTTGGTCAGGTCATCTTCAATTTCGTCCGGGGTACGAATGTGGGACAACTCCTTTCTTGCTTCCATTGCAGCCAAGTCAGTCTCGCCAAAAGTTGCCTTATCGCCTTCAAATACAATTTTCCAAATCTTTCCTTTTACGGAATCTGATAAATACATAGATCCATCCGGGCCAAATGCAATTCCCATAGGTCTGAATTTTGCATCCCTAACACTAACTATGGGGTCTACTTTGGCAAAACCATCAGCAAAAACCTCCCATTCCCCAGAAGGTTCTCCATTCTTAAAAGGTACAAAACCTACAAAATATCCCGATTGCGGATAGGGCGCCCTGTTTGTGGATCCATGGAAAGCGATAAAAGCCCCGTTCCTATAGCGTTCTGGAAATTGATCGCCTTGATAGAAAACCAAATCGTTGGGAGCCCAATGGCCTGGAAAGCCAATTAAGGGGTCGTCGCACTCTTCGCACCTACCCACTATATTACCATCCCCACCATATTCTGGGGCCAGAACTTTTTTCTCTTGCAGTTGATCATAGTAGCAATAGGGCCATCCAAAATCAGAACCTTCCTCAACCCTTATAAATTCCTCGGACGGAAGTAAGGCACTTTGCCAGCCATTGAATTTATTTGGAAACAATCGCAACAAATCATCCCGTCCATGGACAACCACATAAAGGTTCTTGTCATCCGGGTTCCAGTCCATAGCCACCACGCTGCGAATCCCAGTCGCAAATTTTTGTCCATCCTCCTGGGTCTGGTTCAGTTTATTGGCATCAAATTTCCAAATGCCCCCGTGTTTCTCTAAATCTGGACATGGATCTTGTCCAGGAGCACCTGGGGTTCTTTTTGGATTCTGGCAGGCATTGGATGGAGCGCCAAAGGGCACATACATATTCCCTTGATCGTCAAAAGCCAAAGGCTTGCCAATATGCTCATGCTTACCATGTTCATGGTCGTCTGTAAGAACCACTTCCACATCTCCTTCAGGAATCAGGCTTCCAGGAGTTAATTTATAGCGATAAACCACCAGCTCCGAGCTAAAATAGAGGTAGCCGTTATACACATGCATAGCGGTTGCATAGCTCCATTTTTGCTTTTTTCGGTAACCTCCAAACTTGAGGACTTCTTCTGCTTTGCCGTCATTATTTGGATCGTGTAGAACGGCAATGGCCGAATTTTCATTTGAATTGCGCAATTTGGCATACACTTGACCTTCTGGTGCCACTGCCAAATGCCTAACCCGTTCAGCTATGCTATCCACCATTACGGTGGCCTTAAATCCTTCAGGTAAAAACAACCCTCCGTTGGGTTCCCCTGTATCTTTTTCACATCCTGATGCAATTATACCGAATGCCACACCAAACAGTATAACCTTTAACTGTAGACGAATGCCTTTCCCCATGTTTTTGCTGTAATAATGGTTGATTATTGAGCGAGGTTCTTTAAGAACCTTTTTAAGGTATAACTATATTCCGTACGTAACCAAAAAAGTAGACGAAGGACGTTGTTGCACCTCTTTACGCCGATATTCCACTGATAATATGCATTTTACCCATATTTGGCCAAACCAACCCTTTAGAATGTGATGCTCCCACGGCATAAATTGATTCGTTTTTAAGCTTGTCACTACTGCTATTATCCGTATCTTTTGATGCTTGGATTTGGCAGCTAATTTTGACTATGGACAGAAGAAATTTCTTGGGCAAAAGCATATTGGGAACCCTTGCTGGGACTTTTGGTTTTGAGATTGTTTTTGCCAACAAACTTCCCTCCAATTACCTTCCTCTTTTCTTGCAGGATCAAGATCCGTTCAAGCTTTTTGCCAAGGACAAGGAGATGGTGGTACTCAACAACAAACCTTGGAACATGGAAGCCCAAGCCCATCTTTTGAATGATCAGGTCACTCCAAACCAATTCATGTTCATCCGAAACAACGGTATCATTCCAACAAACATAGATGCCTCACAATGGACCCTGGCCATTGATGGGGAATCCGTACAATCCCAAAAGCAATTTTCGTTACAAGATTTAAAAACCAAGTTTAGGCACCATACCTACCAATTAACCCTTGAGTGCGGTGGCAACGGGCGTAGCGAGTTTGATCCTCCTGCCAAAGGAAACCAATGGACAATCGGAGCGGTTTCTTCTGCCCAATGGACGGGTGTTCGCTTACGGGATGTTTTGGAATCCGTGGGACTCAAGTCCGATGCGGTTTATATTGGTTATCATGCAGCTGATACCCATTTGAGTGGTGACCCAAATAAAGAGCCTATTTCCCGAGGTGTACCTATTTCCAAGGCATTACAGGATGAGACCTTGCTTGCTTTCCAAATGAACGGGGAGGACATTCCTTTGGCCCATGGCTACCCTTTGCGATTGGTTTGTGGAGGATGGCCTGCTTCAGCTTCGGGAAAATGGATCAACCGCATCAGTGTTCGAAACAAAGTACATGACGGAGCCAAAATGGGAGGTAGTTCGTACAGAGTTCCTTGTGAAACTGTATCCCCAGGGACCAAGGTTGAGGATGAGGATATGTGTATTATTGAATCCATGCCTGTTAAATCCTTGATTACCTACCCCAAAAGTGGGGCCCTTATCAAAGCCAACAGAAAGCTGAATATCAATGGCCATGCTTGGGCAGGTGAGCTTCAAGTGGCCCAAGTGGAATACTCCATTGATTTTGGAAGTACCTGGATACAATGCAAGTTGGAGCAGCCTGTCAATAGGTTGGCTTGGCAGCATTTTTCTGCCACTATCAGCTTACCCAAAAAAGGGTATTATGAAGTTTGGGCCAAAGCCACAGACCAAAATGGAAAAAGTCAGCCCATGGTATTACCAGGTTGGAATCCCAAGGGTTATTTAAACAATGCTTGTCACCGAATTGCCATTAAAGTAGTATAGCATGAAAGGGGATTTTAACCATCAAGTGAAGCAGTTATCACGACTTCTCTTTTCATTTTTACTCTTATTTATAGTGTTGTTTGGCGGCTTGTTCTATTGGGTCAATCGACCACCAAAACCAGCATTAGAGACTGATGAAATTATCCCCGTTGTTGCTGTGGATGATAGCATAGAAAATGGTATTCATCTGGCAACAGGATTTGTCGACGATGAGGGCATGCAGGCGACCATTCAAAATTGCACCAATTGTCATTCGGCCAAATTGGTGACACAGAACCGTATGAGCCGGGAAGGTTGGGAAGCCACCATTCGCTGGATGCAAGAAACCCAAAACTTATGGGATTTAGGGAATAATGAAGATCTCATCCTTACCTATTTGGCCAAAAACTATGCTCCTGTCTCCAAGGGCAGACGGCAAAACATTGACCAAACTGTGTGGTACGAACTTGAGTAGATTTAGTCATGGAATATGTTGAAGCTTTTACGAACAGCTTTTTGGGCACAGCACAATGGACATGGAAGTCCGTCCTATTTCAGGTGCCTTGGAACACCAACTATTTTTGGGGATTGATTATCATTTCCTTGCTCGTATGGGGCCTGGAAATCCTATTTCCATGGCGAAAAGGACAATCGATTTTCCGTAAGGACTTCTGGCTGGATGGCTTTTATATGTTTTTCAACTTCTTCATCTTCGCTATAGTGATAAGCGGGGCTTACAAGGTTTTGGAAATCCTCTTTGGCAAGCTCGGAATTACTGCCAAAAGTCTTGCAGTGGTCGATTTAACGGCATGGCCTGTTTGGCTTCAGTTATTCATCTTTTTTATAGTGTTGGATTTTGTTCAGTGGTTTACCCATGTTATGCTTCATCGGTTTCCAGTTCTGTGGAGGTTTCATCAGGTGCACCATAGCGTAAAGGAAATGGGATTTGCCGCACACTTGCGGTACCATTGGATGGAAAATATTCTCTACAAACCTTTAAAAACCTTTGGGGTAATGCTCTTGGGAGGCTTTGAACCGGAGCAGGCATTTATTGTGCATTTTGTGGCCATTGCCATTGGTCATCTGAATCATGCCAATGTCAAAATTACCTATGGGCCTTTAAAGTACATTTTCAATAATCCCGTAATGCACTTGTACCATCATTCCTATGTTCTGCCCAAAGGGAGTTATGGAATTAATTTTGGGATAAGCCTAAGCCTATGGGACTATCTTTTTAAAACGAATTACATTCCGGAAGATAGCGGTACCATTGCACTGGGATATCCTGGTGATGAACATATGCCCAAAGGTTTTTTGGGGCAACTTTTTTACGGTTTCGGAAAAACCAAATCAAAGGATGCTTAGTTTCCGAATCGTCCTATCGCACAACTTACATACGATTTGGCTTTGAGCAAAACCCCATTGTCATCTTCCAAAACAGGATAGCCAAGAGTTCTTAATTTTTCTCTTAACATTACAGCTGTAGGCTCAGAACCATAGTTTACCTCAACCATTCCAGATTCCGGGTTCACTTGTACCTCCTCAACATCTTCCATAGCTTCCAGTTTGGATACAATGGTATTGGCACAACCTCCACACTTAAGGTTTTGCACTTGAAATTCAGTCTTCATTTAATAAATATTAGATCTGGGAGAAATTTCTATTTATTCCGATGTTGTCCAATCATCATAACCTCCTGAATAGTCATAAACGGTTTGGAAGCCCATGCCAACCAAGCGCTTAGCAGCTTGGTTGCTCCGCCCCCCTTTTTTACAGTAGAGGTAAATGGGAGCTTCTTTGTCCATTTGCGACATTCGCTCTTCAAAATCTGAGGCTTTAATGTGGATGTTAATGGCATCTCCAATGTGGCCCCCTGCATATTCTTCGGGAGTTCTAACATCCACCAACTGGACACCTTGGCCCAAAGCCTCAGCCTGCATGGTAGCTTTGTCAATTTTTTTGATTGCGGATTCCTTCTGTGGCTGACAAGAAAAGCACAATAGACAACAAACAATTGACGCTAGGTACCGCAAGCTATTTTCATTTGATACTATTTCAGGGTAGTTGGACATACATAGTCGGTCACGGGAATTCCCGCTTCTTTAATGGCTTTAAATCCACCGGCTACGTCCACTAAGTTATGAATTCCCCGACTCTTGAGAATGGATGCCGCAATCATACTACGGTAACCTCCTGCACAATGCACATAAAAGGTCTCTTCCGAAGGAAATTCGGCCAAATGATCATTCAAATAATCAAGAGGTGCTAAGGCCGCGTCTTCAACATGCTCAGCCAAAAACTCCGGTTCCTTTCGAACGTCAAAAACGGGAACTTTTTGCTCCAATCGTGCTTTAAAGGTGGTTGCGTCAATACTTTCAACGGAATCCAATTCCTTACCAGCATTTTGCCAAGCTTCCACTCCACCTTTTAAGTAACCCAAAGTACCATCAAAGCCAACCCTGGACAATCTTGTGATGGTTTCTTCTTCCTTACCTTCCGGGGCAATTAAGAGAATGGGTTGCTTTACATCCGCAATGAGCGCTCCTACCCAAGGAGCAAAACTGCCTCCAAGTCCAATAAAAATTGAACGTGGTACATGTCCTTTGGCAAAGTCGTCTTGATGACGTACATCCAACAACACTGCTCCAGTATCATTGGCTGCTGTTTCAAAAGCATCTGGGCTTAGCCCTTGGGTTCCGCGTTCCAAAACCACGTCTATATCCTCATACCCTTCTTTGTTCATTTTTACATTCAGTGGAAAATACTGTGGTGGGGGCAATAGTCCATCTGTCACCTCCGCAATAAACTCTTCCCTTGTCATGTTGGCTCTTAGGGCATAGTTCATTTTTTTCTGGTTCCCTAAGGTATCCACCGTCTCTTTCATCATATTTTTTCCACAGGCAGACCCAGCTCCATGCGCAGGATATACAATGACATCATCCGGCAAGGGCATAATTTTACTTCGTAAACTATCATAGAGGGTTCCCGCCAGCTCTTCCTTGGTCATATCCGCAGCCTTCTGTGCCAAATCCGGCCTGCCCACATCACCTAAAAACAGGGTGTCGCCGCTGAATATGGCATGTTCTTTTCCAGTTTCATCCTTGAGCAAAAAGGTGGTGCTCTCCATGGTATGTCCCGGGGTGTGAAGTACTTTTATGGTGAGCTTTCCCAACTTGAATTCCTGACCATCCTTTGCAATAATGGCCTCAAAGGACGGGTTGGCCATTGGACCGTAAACAATGGGTGCGCCGGTTTCCCTTGACAAAGTGACATGACCGCTCACAAAATCAGCATGGAAATGCGTCTCTAGAATATACTTGATCTTTGCCTTGTCTTCCTTGGCTCTTTTGATGTAGGGTTCCACTTCTCTCAGGGGATCTATGATGGCTACTTCACCTTCACTTTCAACATAATAAGCCCCTTGGGCCAAGCATCCTGTATATATCTGTTCTATTTTCATGATTTTGAAATTTTGTTCAAAAATAACTTCATTATATCACCCCTACAGTGACCAAAGTTACAAAGCTTAGGTTTTAGATTGCAGGGATATTTTTTCCTGGATTTTACTTCGTTTCTTTTGATTGGAGCAGTATTCCACAGCCTCCAAGATTCTTACAAAAAGGTTTTCTTTCCCGATGATATCGATTAACCCGCTGCTCTTAAAAATATCCCTTGTGGGGCCAATAGCTCCTGATATAAAAAACTGGATTCCTTTTTTCCGAAGGTCCTTGACGATCCGCTCCAACATGGCCGCTCCACTACTATCGATATAATTTATGGCCTCCGCATTGAGAATTACAAATTTTAGCTGACTTCCCTTCAAGTCCACCTGTTTGTAAAGCTGCCTTTTGAAGTAGTCCCTATTCCCAAAATACAATTGGGCATCAAATCTTAAAATCAACTTATCTGGGTCTACCTCCACCTCTTCAGAAAAGCGATCAATATTTTTGAAGTAGTCCGTGTCCTTAATTCTGCCCAAAATGGCAATATGGGGATGCGAAGTCCTGTAGACCAACAAAAACAAGGAAAGTAAAACTCCCAATAAAATGCCCTCAATGAGACCTATGAAAAGCGTCATTGCGAATGTTATGAGCAATAAGAAAAATTCATCCTTTCTATGTCTCCACAGGGCCAAGGGGTACTTTAAATCCACAAGCCCAAACACAGATACCATAATGATGGCGCCCAAGACCGCCGTAGGTAAATTATAAAACAAGGGAGTCAGGAAGAGTAATGTTCCAGCAATAAAGAGGGCACTGAACACCAAGGACATTCCAGTCTTGGCACCTGTATTTTCGTTGACCGCTGTTCTTGAAAAGCTTCCAGAGACCGGCAAGGATTGAAAAAAAGAGCCCAATACATTGGACAATCCCAAGGCCCTTAATTCTTGATTGGCATCCAGTTCATACTCTGGATGACGTTCTTCCAAAGTCTTTGCTATGGAAATGGCCTCCATAAATCCATAGAGTGCCACAGTGATGGCCAAGGGCAATATTTCTCCAAGTTCAATCAGCTTAACATTGGGAAATTGAAACCCCGGTAGACCTTCCGGAATGGTCCCTACCAAGGGAACTCCCCTATTTTCCAAGCCAAAAAAGGTCACGGCCAAAATCCCTAGAATAACAATGAGCAAAGCTATGGGCAACCTTTTTCCCACTTTTCCCAAAAGCAGGATTATGGCGATGGCCACCAAACCAACAATAAGAGCAAAGGCGTTGATATACGACAGGCTGTTGAAAATGTTCTGAAGCAACTCATGAATTTTGCTCGATTGTGCGAATTGGGTGCCCAGAATATGTTTCAATTGCCCTAGACCAATTAAAATAGCTGCTGCGGAAGTAAACCCACTGATGACCGGTTTGGACAGAAAGTTAACGAAGAACCCCATTCTAAAGATTCCAAGCAAAATCTGCACCCCTCCTACAACCATGGTCAAAAAAAGTACCGCTGCTATATAATCTTCCAAGGAAGCCAAATGTAGAGCCCCGATACCCGCGGCCACCAATAGGGAATCCATTGCAACCGGCCCAACTGCCAGTTGTCTGGAAGTGCCTGTAAGCGCATAAACAAGCTGTGGTACCAAAGCAGCATATAACCCGTAAATGGGAGGTAAGCCTGCGATCATGGCATAGGCCATGCCCTGGGGAACCAACATAATCCCCAAACTTGTGCCTGCAAACAAGTCACTCACCAAAGCCGAACGATCGTACTTTTTTATCCAGGACAAAATGGGAAAATACCGTGCTAACATTTAGTGGCTTTGGGCAAATGTAAGGCAGTTCATTCTGATTTTCGGTAACCTAAGACACAAACCTAAAGGTCTATAAGTTCTATATAGTTTCTATGTAAAATCAGTTTTTGCATCTTTTCCAGTTTCTTTAGCAGCCTGGAAACCACTACTCTGGAAGTATGCAGATCATATGCAATTTCTTGATGGGTGCTCCTAATACATTTATCATTGGTGACCTCGGATTTCTTTACGAGATAGTCCACCAATCTCTGGTCCAAATTCTTGAATGCTATGCTGTCCACGGTCTGCATTAACTCGTTCAATCGGCCGTGGTAACTGTCAAAAACATAATTTCTCCATCCTCTGTACTTTGCCAACCATTCTTCCATTTTTTGCACGGGAACCATAATCATTTTGGCTTCGGTTTCCGTAATGGCCCTAATCTCACTTTTGGTCTGTCCCAAACAGCAAGCCATGGTTATGGAGCAGGTCTCACCTTGCTCCAAATAATACAAAAGCAGTTCATCCCCTTCATCATCCTCCCGTAGTATCTTGATCGCTCCAGACAATAGTAAGGGCATGCTCCTTACATAATTGCCAATATCCATCAACATTTCGCCTGCTGGATATTCCACAAGCTTGCCCACACTCAAAATCTCCTCCAATAGCGGTTGCTCAAAATAACTTCCAAAGACGGTATAGAGTTCTGTTTCCATAGTACTAAAATCGCATATCCAAAGCAATTAAAGGTACCTTTCTTTGATAATGTTTATATGCCGGAGTTCGTGACCGGCTATGTGATAGGCCAGGGCCCTGACAGTTCTCTTGTTGATAATACTTCCGTCGTAATCTATTCCAGCACCTCCTCTTAGGAAGCTATCTTCTGGCAGATTCCGAAAAAGTGAAATCGTAGCCTTTCTAACGGTTTCATATTCCTCAAATATATCATCTAGACTTCTGGAATTGGCATGGGAACAGCTCGCATACGCATCTTGGTCAAAGCCATGTAGCGGTGTGGAATCGTTACGGGCGTATCTCAATGCCCTATAAGAAAAAATACGCTCGTCATCAATCAAATGTACCAAGATTTCCTTGATGGTCCATTTACCCTCGGCATATCGATAGTTCAATTGGTCTTCCGTCAAATCCAGTACCAGTTTTTTAAGGTCTAGAAAATTGGTCCATAAATGTTCCAATACTTTTCCATCATCTTTCATCAAATCCATATAGATGCTGGAATAGGCGGGGTATTCCTTGGGCAATGGTTTATCTATACTTCGAGTTGTCATACTATCCTATTTGAAATTCTTGGCCCATTCCTTTGCCCAACTACCCAAAGGTTCAATGAGTTCATACAGTTCTCTTCCCTGTTGGGTTAGCGCATACCCGTCCACTGTTCTAACAATAAGATGGGAATCCCTTAATTCTTTTAACCGTTTATTTAATGTGGTTGGGGAAATGGTCTCACAATATTCTTGCAACCTTCTAAAGGTACTGGGGCCTTTATACAGGTGCCACACAATACCCATGGCCCAACTGCGACCCAATAAATCCAGCAGTGCCATAACCGGTGCTCCTGATTTTGAGCCCCTCACGGGTTTTCCTGGAATTGGTAATGCCATAACTTTTTTAATTGCTACATTATTTATAGCAAAGCTACATATTATGTAGCGTCTTGCCAAACTTTTTGATATGATTCAAAATTTGATTGCGCTAATTGCTTTCGAAAGTCCAGATTGGGCCAAGGGTAACACCCCCATTACTGTCCTTGACTACAACTTTCCAATAGTAGATAGTCGTTGGATCAAGACTGACCGTGAAAGAAGAAGTGGAAAGGTCCGTTTCAAATAGTGGTGGGTCTTCTGCTGTTCCAAAATAAAGATCAAAAACCAGGGTGTCTCCAACATCGGGGTCATTTGCCTCCCACTCCAAATTTATCTCTGAGGTATCCAAACTGCTTCCCAATGACGGATTTAACAGCTCTGGAACCGTGGGAAGCGCATTTTGCACCAGTTCGGTCTCCGTATAGAAGCGCCATGAAGCCGAAAACCCACTTTGATTTTGGGCATCGTCCTCCGCCAAAACCCTCCAGTAAAAGGTTCGTCCCTTTTCCAAAGTAAAGGTTCTACTGGTATCCTCCAGAAAATCTGTATGGATAATGTTGGAAAATCCATCATCACTGGACACTTCAATTCGGTAGGTTATTCCATCCCCTTCTGCATCCGATGAGGCATCCCACCTAAATTCCAAAACATTCTCAATACATAAAAGGTCATTGGTCGGATATAGCAAAGCAGGTACTGATGGTTCGCTATTGACCCCATCACTCCCCCCACAGGAAATTACCAGAAAACCAATAGTTATGAAAAGGAAGTGCCTGCTCTTCATATTTTGATCATTTTTAGGGTTTTTTCCTTTGCATGGTGTAACTGGATATAATAGATTCCTGAAGGCAGTCCTGAAGTGGACAATTCCAGCTGTTGATTGTTTATAGCATAAATTTTGGATGATACTTTTTGCCCTTGAGCGTTAAAAATATCAACCTCCACTTTTGTGACTTGTCCTTCAATCCAAATTCTTGCTATGTCATTTGTAGGGTTTGGGAATAGAATCAATGGGAGGTTGGAGTTGTTGATTTTTTCAAATAGCTTTCCTTCACAGGGCATGCTGGTTTCTATTTCCAATGCATCACCGTCCCCGACTGGCACTTCAAATTCACTTGATGCAAATTCTCCAACAAGCTGGTCATTCACCCTTGCGGTATAAGGTGCTGTTCCTTCAAGGATATGGATCTGGGCCTTGCTGAAACTGCCTGTGCTTTCCACATTGATAAGGCCTTCTATTGGGACTGCCGCTTCCACCTCAAACTGAAAACACTGTTCAAAGTTTGGATCACTTTCGATGGTAATGCACAAATCGTGGATACCATTAGCCACGTTTTCCACCAAAATCCCATTGGTAAAATTGTATGTATTCCCATCCATACTGGCCTGATACTGGAAATTACTCTTGGCAACGATTTGAATAGATCCATTGGCCTGTCCCGCACAGGACTCCCCACTCACAACGACTTCAAAATTGTCATTTTCCACAATAGCGACACCTTCAAAATACTTTTTCGCCAGAGCAAAGGCATCTTTCCCAATTTTATCTCCAATAATTCTTCCCCGAATATCATCAATAGGCGGGTGGATTCCTCCCCAGATTCTAGACAAACTGGTCTGGTCAGAAGCGTCCCTATAGGTAGCCCATTGCAAGGTTAAGTTCTCACTAGGGCCATTTTCGAACACCAAGAAATTTCCTTGCTCTGCATCAAAAACACCCATCCCCCCTGGGAAAAAGGCATCTCCAGTAAACAAGGTCAATACCTCTGCTGCTGCTCTGGAGAAAGTGGAATGTCCTGAGACATATCCCGCAAACGGAGGCGTAACAAAAGTAGCCCTTTGATAGGGCCACCATTGGGTTCCCAAGATCCAATCCACTCCAGCAACATCCGTTGTGGGGTCGGTTATAAAATCAGGTCCCTTCCATGCAAATATTTTTATTCTTCCCACATTTTCATCGTTATCGCCCGCCAAGGGATCTCCCACTTCAACCAGCTCAATAAGTCCTGGAATCAATGGAATGCCGAACGGGTCATAACTGGGTAGGGCTGCATTGGAACTTTGACCGTTACCCGCCATGTGCCGGATGGCTGAAATGGGCCGGATATAATCATAGTATCCCTTTACTCCCCAAGTATTAACAGCTGAGTCGTGCATGGCTCCACCCAGCGCCAGATACGCCTTCACATCCCATTCCAAATCGTCCAAAATGACTCCTTGGCCCTCAAACTGCTTAATGGTTTCCGGATGATCGTTTACATAATTCAAAATAGTAAACCAATGCCCAGGCGGTGTTTCCGAGTCTGGACCATCCGCCCAAAACTCAGCAAGAACCCTGGCGTAGTCAGCCCGTTTTACCAGTTGTGGCGTATAAGGTGCATTATTTACAGGATTTAGGGCATGACCTGTTCCCGGATCACCACCATTTACAAAATCGTAAAAGGCCTGGTATTCCTCAAAGGTCTCAGGGTAGTCCGATAAATCCACATTCCCCAGGGCTCCCGGAGATATATCAATCAAAGTTGGGTCCGCTGGATCCAAGTGTGACGACCAAGAGGCCACCAGGGCAAAATGCCATTTATAAGGATCGTCTATCCCATCTTCATTGGAAGCTTGCATATAAACTGGATGTCCAGGGTCGTTGTACACATAACTATCAAAACCGTTATTGAGCATTTCAAGGTCACTCTTTACCAGGGAAAAAGGGGTAACCTGTCCCCATTCAGGACTTAAAAAATCCGGTATCTCATCCGGAAAAACATTCCCAGCCTGACCTATAAAAACATCAAATGCCAGTGGTTGCCAGCGGTTAGCGTCGGTTAATGGGTACGTTTCCTCGTAAGTCTCCAAAATAAGCGGAGCATTGGTTGGATCATAAAATTGATTCCCATATCCATTCTGCTCATTGGCCCCGTCCTGCAATCCAAAAGCTATCATCTGGCTTGCCAAATAATTCCCAAGGGCGGCAAAGGATCCGTTGCTGTAATCCACAGCATCAAAGGAAGCATCATAACCATACCCTGCCAACAGGTTGTCAAAGATTTCCAAGGATTCTGTTGCCCCAGGTGAATTGGCAAATCTATGGGTCAACAATCGATACACCCCATAACTAATCATCTCATGTCTTGCTGCTTGGATCTCAGTGGCATCCGTGGGAATGTTGATACCCTCGAAATCGCAAATATATCCACCCAAGGTTTTGCCCAAAAAAACAGTTTCTGCTGTAGCATCAAACAAAGCCCAAGCGTCATACATGATCATGGAACTGTGGAAAAGGTTGCGGGCATGCACGGTGGGTCGTGCAATATCCCCGCGAATAGCGGATAATACCGCCTCATTCCATTCCCTAGCAACGGAATGTTGCGCGTTCACATACGTTGATTGTGCGATTACAGCTAAAAAAAGTAATGCAACAATTTTTTTCATGAGGTGAATTTGGCTGGTCAAGGAAAACTTCCCCTTTTGCTAAATATAACAAAAAACCCGCGCCAAGGCACGGGTTTCGAATAAACTAACTCAAACTAATAAACGCTATGCAGAACTTACTTAAACTTAAAATTTCAATGGTTTTCCTTTGACCCCATCATCATTGGTGGGTACACTTAATATCTCTAATATGGAAGGTGTAATCTGATTGGTATACCACTGTTCTTCCCTCTCAACTTCTCCCAAAGGCGTTATCCCTTTTCCAAAAACCACCAACCATACCTGATCCGCTCCTTTAATGTTGGACCCATGGCTTCTCCAAGTGTCCAAAGGCTGAGTGCCTCTTCCATGATCTGTGGTAATAAGGAAGATGGTTTGATCTCTATAAAAATCATCCTGTTGGGTGAATTCCCAAATTTCCTTGATCAATCCATCCGTGTTATGGGCCGATTTCAAATAGGCTTGATAATCTCCCTCATGCGCAAAATCATCCGTCTCCCCATAAGCAATATATACCAGTTTGGGATGCTCCTTCTTCATATGCTCCAAGGCAAAATGGTGTGTAAAAGCATCTAATCTGACGGAACCCCATGGACTTGGAATCTGTTCCTGTAACTTATTTAGAAATTGTTCCCGATCATTGGGGTTTACTGTAGCTGATTCAAAACCAGCGTTCACCGGTACTCCGGAGCGCTCTTCGTTAATAATGAATGGAAACACATCCCAACTCCCAAAAGCCGCTACCTTTCCCTTGCCTACCTCGGTCTGATGGTAGCGTTCCAAAACCGTGGTGTTGGGATTATTAAATTTGT
Organism: Flagellimonas sp.; assembly: GCF_965233845.1. Lineage (GTDB taxonomy): Bacteria > Bacteroidota > Bacteroidia > Flavobacteriales > Flavobacteriaceae > Flagellimonas. Next base: position 4,236,140 of record NZ_OZ247584.1, on the reverse strand, counting down.
CATTGCTGGTAATTCGGGCATCATCTGCGGCCCCACTCAAAATTTCGTTATAGCCAGGATAGGAGAACCACATCTTATTGGTCAGGTTCATCTTGCTCCCCAATAAACGGTTACCATGCAACTGCCCCATGGAAGTGACCTTTGTCCAGAAAAATGGCATTAAGGCTTCCCTGCGTTCTTTCGCATGTGCTCTCCAAAAGGTTTTTTTCAACTGGGTGGTATCGTGTACATATTCCTTGTTGGCAATTAAAAGGGAATCAGCTCCAGTGAAAAGTTCTTGCCAGCGCAATCCATCCAAGGTGATCAAAATCACTTTGGTCTCATCATTTTCTTGGGCTACCGTGCCAAAACTCCCTATTAGGATAGTGACAATAAATAAGAGTTGTTTTTTCATTTTTTATTTGGTTTTGAAGGTTGTTATGTCCGACCAATCGCTCCAATTTAAATGCTGATCTCGATAACGGACTCTCCAAAAATAGTTGGTTCTCCGTTTTAACCGATTGGTTACTTCGTCTGTAAGGTCGTCATCTTTTTGTCTGTTCTCTTCATAATACCAATTCTCATGCTGCTTCCAACTATCAAATATTGGCTTCTTAAAATCTTTGGTTTCCGAAACCTGCCAATGAGAAGCCGCATGAAAAGCCTTTGGAAATTGGCTTTGAAAGGGTTTGGCCTTTAAGACAACACGGTGGGTGTTCACGGTTTCATTGGAAGGTGATATGGCAACGGGTATCGTTGGCTTTTGGTCTGTTTTCCATATGGTAATGCTATCCCTCAATTCATTGGCCCTAAATTTTCCCTCATTACCCCTGCTTATTCTTTTGACGGTAAACTTTGGGTTATCTGCATTGTTATTTACTTCAACCCAAACAAAACCATACTCATCTTGGGTTACGGTGAACTCATCGTAATCCCTACCTTCAAATTCTCCCCAATTATCAATTGCTCCGCCAGCAGAAGCTACATTGATCCACAAATGTTTGTGATCTTTGGATTGCCCTCTGGAATATCCATGGGTATGCCCAAAAAAGTGCAGACTGGGTTTTCCCGTTTTGGAAGAAAAAGTCTCCAACATTTTCACCACCTTTCCTGTTGACTCCCGTTCACCAGGAATCCATAACTCCGATTTGTGGGGATGGTGCAATTGGGCAAAAACAAAATCAATATCATCATTTTGTGCAGTATCATCGAGTACTTTTTGCAGCCATTCCCGCTGTTCCTTAAGATCTTCATACCCTTGATTGGAGTTTAACCCAATGATTCTGGTATTGCCGTAATCCTTGTACCACCAGTGTTCCGCATAGGCTGGAGTACCATTTTTTGGTAAGCTGAAATATTTAAAATAGAAGCCCGAATTACGTTCATGGTTTCCCAAGACGGGATAAACAGGAACCTCCCTGAACAAATTTTCCGCTGGATTAAAGAAATGATCCTTCCATTGATGATACTTACTGCCGTTTTCCACCAGGTCTCCAGGTACCAAGACCATGGCCAAATTGTCCGGCACGTTTTCCCCAAAAGTCTTTTGGATATAACTTAAAACCCCATCATTGACCATTTCCCTAAACTTGTTGGGATAATTGTGATCGTATTGCATATCGCTCATGGCCACAATGTTGAAGGATTCATTATCGCTTGGAAACGGAGGTGTTTTAAACTGGAAAATATCCGACCGGAGATTTCCTGTTTTAACTCGGTAATAGTACACGGTAAATCTGTCCAATCCTGTCAACTTTACCGTGTGAACCCTTGCTTGGGAGAAATTAATGTCTTCTGAAGTACCTCTCGCTTTTTTTCCCAACTTTGGGGTTTTGCCCCATTCCACAATACTTTCCTCCCCCTGATTTGTTTCCCACATTATGGTAATCGAATTGGGTTCCGCATCTTGCAGGTAGGGTTGAATCAGGAATTCTGGAGAATTCGTTTGGGCCATGCCAATCCCGTAAGTTAAAAAGGCTAGTAAGATGTATAGATTTGTTTTCATTAAGCGATGGTATTGAATTTTAAAAATGCTCCGTTTAATATGGCCAAGGCATGTTCCAGTTCTTCTTTGGTAATGGTCAAAGGTGGGGATAATTGCAGCACATTTCCTTTGGAAACTTTAAAACTTAGTCCTTTTTTTAGGCATTCATACATAATTTCTTCTGCTTCGGTGATTGCTTTTTCCTTGGTTTTTCTATTGGTTACCAGTTCAATCCCCCATAATAGTCCCATCCCCCTAACGTCCCCGATCAAAGAATATTTGCGTTGCAGCTTGGCCAATGCCACTCGCATATACGCTTCAAATTGCTTTACCTTTTCCAAAAGCTCTTCCTCTTGGATAACCTCCAGCACCGTGAGTGCGGCCATGGAGCCCATGGGGCTTTTTTCATGGGTATAGTGCCCCAGGGATATTTCGTTGAATACATCATACTCAAATTTGGTGACTATGGCCGCTTGGGGCATAATACCCCCTCCCAAACCTTTACCAAGACAAAGGATATCCGGTTCTATTCCAAAATTTTCAAAGGCGAACATTTTTCCTGTTCTCCCCAAAGCTATGGGTATCTCATCCAGAATGAGCAGCACACCATATTTGGAACATAGGCAACGGGCTTCCTCCCAAAATTTCTTGGATGGTATTTGCACATCGGTATTTCGGATGGTCTCGGCCAAAAAAGCACCAATTTGATTGTCCTTGGACAGTACAAACTCCAAATACTCCAAGGCCTTGTTCTCATCCCCCTCAAAAATTCCTCTATAGGTAATGGGTGGTGGAATACGTTCAACTCCTGCCATAACAGGTCCCATATGTTCCCTGAAGATGGATTCTCCACTAACTCCAACCACGTCCAAGGATGCTCCATGAAAGGAATCCCAAAAAGAGATCACCTTGTGTTTTTTTGTTACTGCTCGGGCCAATTTCAATGCGATACCCACTGCCGAGCTTCCATTGGGGGTCAGCAATACCTTATTTAAACTATTGGGGGTAAGGGAAATGAGTTTTTCGGCAAACTGAACAGCTACTTCGTTGGTGTACCTTCGTGTAGAAAAAGTGAGTTGTTGCAACTGCTCCGTTAAACGATTCAACAGTTTGGGATGTGAAAACCCAATTTGGTGCACGTTGTTACCATGAAAATCCAGATAGCGTTTTCCCGAAATGTTCTCTATATACGATCCCTTACAGCTTTTGATGGCGTCCAGACAAGGGGTGGACATGGCTTGATGCATAAAACATTGGGCATCCCTATATAAGAGGTCCTTGGCCTGCTCACCCACTTCATTTTCCATCCATTGTTGACGGGCCTTGGTCAAATTGATGTCTCCTTCAACCAATTGCTCTGGATGGGATATTGCGTTGTGATCTCCTTGCATGGCTTTCTACTTCTTTACAACCAATTGATTGGCCGGCAGTATTTGTTTAGGGATGTTGGACCCTTGATATTTTACATCCAAATGATAGCCTCCTCCGCCATTGAAATATTCCACCCGAATTTTATGCTGGCCTTGGTTCAATTGAATACTGCCACTACGTTCCCTAACACCATGGTCTCCATCATTGTCCACTATCAAATCCCCGTTGACATACAGCTTACTGCCATCATCACTGTTGGTGAAAAACTTGTACCTACCTGATTCTGCAATGTTAATCAGGGATTCAAATACAACGGCAATCTGATCTTCTTTGGTGGAATCTCCAATAAGATTTTTATGGGAAAACTCGGTAACATGTCCTTTTTTAACAGGGCGTAGCTTTGAAAAATCTGGAAGTTTATCAATGTTTTCCACGTAATAGACCTGATGCTCCACTGCATCCATATAATCAGGTGGAACAATTCTAAAGTTGCCTTCCGTCAATGTACTTTGAAGTACCCCTTCCTCAAAAATTGCCGCCTTAAGGACCGCGGTGCCTTTTAAGTAAAACGTATCCTTATAAACCTCACTATTATCCAATGTGGGAACCTCCGCATTCAGGGTATATCTGATGGTTCCCCGATTATTTGGATTTTGTATAATTACGGGTACAGAATCCGCTTTGAACACTCCCCCCGCAGGTTCATAAAACCCTGCATCGGGAAGTATTTTTGGTGCCATTACCTGTTCCTTGCGTTTATATCGTAGCACAGGTTTTTCGTTGCCAACAAATGCCCCTTTTACAGGTCTGCCAATCCAAGCTTGGGGAGTTTTAAGTCCCAATGCGTAAGCTACAGTGGGCGCATTGTCAATTTGATATACTGTTTCTTCAATCTCATATCCTTTCTTAATTCCCTTTCCGAACAGAACGAAGGGAATAGTCATCTCTGCCGGGCTTTCACCCCCATGTCCAAACCCCAATCCACCATGATCTGAAGCGACAACGAACATGGTATTTTCATACATTCCTGAAGCCTTGGTGGCATCAACAATTTTGGCAATCAAGGAGTCCGCCTTTTGAACGGATGTATAATATTCCTGAGATCCGTGTCCCATGCTGTGCCCAGCATGATCCACATGATCCAAATGGATGAAGGTAAATTTGGGATTGTTTTTCGCTAGGTAGGCAACCGCATCCTGGGTGGTTCCATCCTCATGGTCTCCATCAATGTCAAAGTCCACCTCCGTTTTTTCGAATAGCCTTCCAAAACCGTCCCAATCATAAATAGCACCGACTTGGGCTTCTGGCTGCTGGTCTTTGAACAAGGTAAATATTGATGGAAAAGTCCCTTCTTTTGTAGCAACCACTGGAGGTAACCTATGGTCAAACTTTTCCCATCCATTGGAAGTAATCCCATGCTGCTCAGTATCCGCGCCCATAATCATACTGGCCCAATTAGGGCTAGAACTTGAGGGCAATACGGAACGTGCATGCATGGTAGCTGCCCCATTTTTTACCATGGAATCCAGCATAGGGGTATGCGCATTTTTGATACCATCAGGGCTCATTCCGTCCACTCCGATGACCACAACATTTGCTATTCCGGATTGGTTTTTTTCTTCTTGAATGGCGCAAGACCACAGAGACATTAAAATCCCCATGGTCAGGCCATTTATTTTAAGTTTTTTGGTCAAAACCTTTACTTTATTGTTCCCACCAACCTTTGGTATTGATATCATCCGCTCCAAATCTGGAAACGGCAGCAGAATAATTGGTACCATTCAATGTTTGTTCTGAATCAGGATACATAAAACGAACCGGAACTTGGTCACTATTCACGTTATCTGGACCTGGTACAATTACAGATGGAAATCCAGTCCTCCTAAAATCATACCATGCTTCCAATCCTACCAGGAACGAGGCCAACCATTTTTGGGTGATGATGGTTTCCAATTCCCCGTCATAAGATACACCATCCTGGGCCAAATAAGCTGGTACATCCTGGGCAACATTCCAGTATTCAAAGGACAGGCGCACTCCCTCATTATAAAAGGTTTCTGCATCTCCCGTTACCAAACCACGTTGTATGGCTTCAGCAAAAATAAAATGAACTTCGGCCGCTTGGATAATAGCAGCTTTTACCGAATTGGGTGAATTATAGAAGAAGGCTTGGTTTATTCGTGAAACATTACTTGCTCCGCCATTAAAAGTGGATGCATTGTCCTCACTCAAACCATTGGTCAGTCCCACAAAAAGTGCAGGATCATCATCCGGATTATCGGTGGGTTGAAACCAAGCTTCCAATCGACCATCACCAAAATTCTTGAGCACGCCCTCACTGGTCTCACTCATTCTATGCTCATCAAATCCACCAATCCGACCAGTGCTTATGGGCCACGAATCAATGGTAGTTGTGGCCGGATATTCCACAACTGCATTATCCTCGTTAGTAGCGATGAAAATCCCAGAGTCCAAAATGGCCTGCATTTCAGCCCCTACGCTGGTTTTTCCAGAGATACGCATCAAATAACGAAGGCGAAGTGAATTGGCCAATTGTCTCCATTTGGTCAAATCGCCCCCATAAAGAACATCACCACCAAGGATGGGCTGTCCTATGGCCAGTTGGGTTTCGGCAGTTCTCAAATCGGCCAAAATTCCAGAATAGATTTCTTCCTGGGTATCATAGGCAGGGGTAAAATTGCCTTCGCTTCCTTTTATGGCTTCCGAAAAAGGAACATCTCCCCAGTTATCAGTAAGATTGGCAAAGACGTATGACCGCAAAACCAAGGCAATTCCCTCATAGCTGGTATTCCTGCTATCTTCCATCATGGCATTTTCCAAAATGATGTTGATCTCGGGCAGAATTCCATAGTAGGTGTTCCACAAACCAGATTCGGAACCCCAATTGTAGCGGTCAAAACCTGTAAAGTTGATTTTGGCCGTTAGTTGGGCCACAATGTTTCCTTTGTCCCAACCGCTGTCATCAACCGTGGCATTGGCCAAGGTTGCAATCACAGAGGATAGTACCAAATCTGAACTTACCTCTTCCGGTTGGTTGGGGTTCGTGTTTATTTCTTCAAAATCGTCCGTACAACCAACAACACTTAACAAAGCGATTGCACAAAGTGTGATATATTTTTTCATGTTTCTTTTTCTATTTGGTTAGAAGGTTATGTTTAGGTTCAATCCGTAGCTTCTTGAACTAGGCAAGGCCATATCTTCAACCCCAGGCACCACTGTTCCCCCGTTAAAGGAAATGGTCTCAGGATCAAAATGTGGGTTCTCTGTCCAAAGGGCCAGGTTTCTTCCCACCAAGGATATGTTCATGGATTGGATAAAGGTGTTTTTCAAAAGCGATTGCGGGAAATTGTATCCTATTTTCAGTTCGCGCAGTTTAAGGAAGGAAGCATCGTACATTCCAACCTCCTCGTTTCCTCTGTTGTATCTCCACCAATAGTAATCGCGACCACTTAACCTAACATCGTTGGCCCTATAACTTCCGTCTGCATTTTGGATAACCCCGTCGGAAATGATTCCGGTTTCCCGGCCTACAGCGGTAAAGTCCATCATTCCGGAAGTACCCCCGATCAATACGGTTCTGGACATGATCTCTCCGCCTTGTCTCCAATCAAACAAGAAGCCAAGATTGAAGTTTTTATAGGTAAAGTTGTTCTGTAGTCCCAAGGTGAAATCTGGGTTATAGTTCCCAAGTTTTTTAAGGTTGGGGTCCCTAAGGGAAAATCCGTCCTCATTATGCACCACCTGTCCAAAGAACTCACTGTTGGGATCATCCACCGTAATGAACCCTGTTCCGTAAACATCTCCCATTCTTCCGCCTACTCTTGCCTGAACGCTTAGGTAGTTGTTGGAAATCTCATAGGTTTCCAGACCGTCTGTCAACGACTTTACTTCTCCGCGAGCAGTAGTGAAATTGGCCGTTGCATCCCATCTAAAGTTCTCTGTCTTCACCGGGGTAGCGTTCAAAACAATTTCCAAACCTTTGTTCTGGATTTCCCCGGCATTGATGATTCTGGAATCGAAACCAGAGGTATTGGCAACAGGTAAGGTCAAGATTTGGTTCTTGGTGGTGGAATTGTAATAGGTCAAATCCAAGCCCAATCTGTTATTGAAGAATCTAAGGTCGGCACCCACTTCAATGGAATTGGCCTCTTCGGGTTTTAGTTCTTCATTCCTTAAAATGCTTGAGGCACTCACCCTTTGGAAGTTTCCGAAAGGTTCGTTGAATGAAAAGGTATTTCTCAAGGCGTAAGGGTCTGTATCATTACCCACTTTTGCCCAACCTCCTCTTAATTTCACAAAGGAAATGGCTTCTGGTAACCCAAACATATCGGATACAATGGCACTTACCCCTACGGAAGGATAGAAATAGGAATTATTATCCTCTGGCAAGGTACTGGACCAGTCGTTTCTTCCTGTTACATCCAGGAAGAGCATATTCTTATAAGAAAGGTTGGCGAACGCATACAAGGAATTGATCTCCCGCTCATCGTTGAACTGGGTTTTAGAAAGCGGTTCAGCAGCATTCTGGAAATTATAAATTCCGGGAACAGATAAGGAATTAGCCGATATACGCTTATATCTGTTTTCCTCTTTTCTGATGTTTCCACCCAAGGAAGCGCCCAAATTGAAATCCTCGTTCAAGTCCTTATTATAGGTCAACAAGAAGTCCGTGTTTTGCTCCTTGAAGAAAATATCATCCTCACGGTATTGGCCCCTTGCAAATCGCTGGGTGCTGTACGCTCTTCTACCCGTTCTCAATTCACTGAAATAATCAATCCCCGTGCGCACCATTAAGTTTAGGTTATCGGTCAAGGTGATATCGGCCCTGGCGTTACCAAAAATCCGGTGCTTGTCAAAACCATTGGTATTTTCAAACATGGTAAAGAAAGGGTTGTCATGCCAGTTATAGTTGTAGTTGTACTGTTGCCTCCCTTCCAAACCTGGTTGCCAATAATCCCTTAGCGAGTCCATGTTGATTTGACGGCCAAACCATACCCAGAGGTACATAATGTTCTCCGTTCCGTAGGAATTGTTGGGTCTGTTGGTACTTCCACTGTTCACATAATTCACGGAAGAGGATACCTTTAACCAATCCGTAAGGTTATAGGCTCCGCTAAACGCATAGGTTTCCCGATTGAAATCTGTATTTGGCAAGATCCCTTCATTGTCCAAATTGGTCAGGGATAATCTAAAGTTTCCTTGCTCGTTTCCTCCGGTCAAAGAAAGGTTGGTGGTCAAGGTTCGGCCAGTTTCAAAGAAGCCGTCCTCTACATTTCCAGGGTTGGCCACCCAAGGTGTAGCAGTCACGGTATCTGCAAATGTGCCATCTGCATTTCTCGGCCTAACGGCAAAATCGCCCGCACGGAAACCGCTGGATGTTGGACTATCATGTTGGGCAATCAATTGTCCGTTCAAAGCAGGGCCCCAGCTTTCATCGATGTTGTCATTGATTCCACCACCAAAGCCATCACCAAAGGCAAATTCGCCACCAGCGCCTTGGCCGTATTGGTTTTGGTATTTGGGAATTCGTAAGGCTTCTTCGAAAGTTACATTTTGGGTGAAGCTAATGCCCAAGCCTCGTGTAGCTTTTCCTGATTTTGTGGTAACCAAGACCACCCCGTTCAAACCACGGGAACCATATAGGGCAGTTGCATTGGGACCCTTGAGTACAGAAATGGATTCTATGTCATCCGGGTTGATGTCCGCAGCTCCATTTCCGTAATCTGTTTCCAAGTTACCTTCCGATCTATTACTTACGGTGCGGTTGGTAATTGGGATACCATCCACGACAAATAATGGAGAGTTGTTGCCCGGGATAAGGGAACCTTCGCCGCGGATTACGATTCGGGATGTAGATCCCACACCGGAACCCCCACCCGTAATCTGAACTCCTGCCACCCTACCGGCCAAGGAGTTGGTCACGTTGGTTTCCCTTGCGGTTACCAGATTGTCGCCCTGTACTTCCTGTACCGAATAACCCAACCTTTTCTTTTCCTTTTTTATACCAAGGGCGGTTACCACTACTTCATCAAGTTTCTGCGAATCGGGTTGTAGGCTGATTGTTGCACTGGTCTTTCCTGCAGTGTCAAAGTCCAAGGTTATATAACCTATGTAAGATACTTCCAAAATGGCTCCATCCTGCGGAAGCTCAATCTGGAAATTACCGTCAAAATCTGTAGCTACCCCATTGGCGCTACCTTTTACAACAACGGAAGCCCCTGGTAAGGGGACGTTGCTTTCGTCTATAACCGTTCCCGTAAACATGGTTTGGGAATAGCCGATGATACCTACTGAAAAAGCAAGTAAAAATGCTACGAGTGTTCTTTTCATTTGTTGAGTATTTGTAAAATTTGGTTAATTATTTATCAACAAATATCTAATACGCAGGTTAAGGGATGCAGCTAAAAAGATTAAATAATAGATATGGAAAGGTTAACATAAGTGAGAATATGTTAGCTTAATATTATTTACAAATATTCAATTTTTGTGCTATCTTGCACGATATGAATATCTTACTATATCATTGTTTAACAAGAGGTTAAGTCCAGAGTTGATTTCTTTAAGAATTTTCAAAAAAATTATAAATACTAAAACAGTAGGAATACTTTAAAAACATGGAAGACTATCTTATCGGAATTGGGAAGCGAATGAAGGAAATTCGAAAGAACAACAAAAACACTATCAATGATATTGCGACCCGGGCTGGAGTTACAGCTGGGTTGATTTCCCGAATTGAAAATGGAAGGACCATCCCTTCCCTCCCTGTTTTTTTAAAGATTGTGGATGCCTTGGAAACGGAAATGACCGATTTTTTTGATGGGATTCCGCGTGGAACCGGCCAAACTTTTTTGGTGGCTCGAAAGGATGACCAAACCGTTATAGAAAAAGAAGATGAGGCTATTGGTTTCACCTACAATTACATTTTCAGCAAACAACTGAATTCTGTTGGGTTTGAAAGTGTTTTATTGGAGGTTGAGCCCAACTCCAAACGAGAAAAAGTAGTCACGGATGCCTTCGAGTTCAAATATGTCCTAACTGGGGAATGCTACTACGAAATAGGAGAACAAGAGGTCTTACTAAAGGAGGGGGATTCCATCTTTTTTGATGGTCGAATTCCCCATGTCCCCATCAACAAGGGGAAAATTAGCTCAAAAATGCTGGTGGTCTATTTCTTTATTTAGGATTTTCCCCAAATAAAATCTGTTCCAATTCCGGAAGGGAATCCAAAATTAGGGTAGGGTTTATGGTCTCCAATTGTGATCTTGTATGGGCTCCTGTAAGCACTCCAACTGTTATCCCGCAGTTGGCATTTTGCCCCTCCTCAATATCGATAATGGAATCCCCCGCTTTTAAAACCTGCTTGGAATTAGTTATTTGAAACATCTCCATGGCTTTGTCTATCATTTCCGAGGATGGCCTTCCATTGACCACATCATCCGCGGTAATCAAGGCATCTATTTTGTCCCCAACTTTCCAATTTAACTTGTCCAAAAGAGCCTGGGCGGTTTGCTGATCATATCCCGTGTTCAACACCACCTTGATCCCATTCGCTTTTAGGGTACCAAAAAGCTCTTCCACCCCTTCATACGGTGACACCTTTAAATCGAAGTAAGCCTGTTTTAGCATTCGTTTGAAATTTTCAAAAATGGCCAAGGCATCCACACGCTCTATTGCTCCCACATGCACCAACACATCTTTGATGGCCTGTAACTTTTCTTTCCCAGCACCAAATTCCAAGACAGTGTCCAAGTCCACAGCAACTCCGGCATTCACGAGTGCCTGCCGTACAGTCTTATATACCACATTGTCCTCGTTTACAGTGGTTCCCGCCATATCAAAAACGGCAAGCTTTATATCTTTCATAGTTGAATTTGTGCGTTAAAAATAGTATTAATGTTTCTTTTGGAATACCCGGCACTTCCCGTCATCCCTTTGCCTCCAATCCCAGTTACCACATGGATATCCTCATCTATTGTAGTTTTAAAAATATCTTTGGTCTTGCATTGGGAATACATCCCAAACCATCTTCGTTGTATTTGATAAGTGGGCAAATCAAATATTTTCTGGGCTTCCCTGAGCATAAAGTTGTCAATATCCATGTCTAAATCGAAGCCAAGATCCTCCATATGCGAAGCGTCCGCATATTCATGTGAATCCCCTAAAATCACCGATCCGTCCATCGCCTGTTTGAACAGGATATGTACACCCCATTTTTTCTGAAGGCTATTTTGGGATTCCCTGGCTTTGATATCGGAATACGAGGGACACTCGGTAAAGGCTTCATACCTTCTTATGGACCATCCTGTGAGAATGGATCCCTTAAGTAAAAAATTACCCTGAGGCTTTGTCTGCATCATTTGAAGTTTTGCCACTTCCAAATCACTTTGCCCAAACAATTCCGGGTACAGATTTTTAAACTCATTGCCATTACAGATGATTACTTTTGCCCCATGGAGTTTCACGCCCTTGGAACTTACTACCTCAACACCGTCAGCGGTTTTATGACAATCAATTACGGCAAACTGATTTACAATTCTCAGACCCATTTGTCTGCATAAATAATCCTGAAGACGATGGATCATCATACGAGGTTCAACAGTAACTTCCTTCGGAAAGAACAGTCCGGCGGTCACATAGGTATCACGGAGCCCAGGGTAGCGATCCAAACATTCTTTTTTGGTAAGCATGGAAGAGGCATACCCATTATTATTGTTGATGGCCCTTAGTTCTACCAACAGGCGTTCTTCCTCATCGTTGGAAGCCAAATAGACCGTACCGTTTTGGCGCACCGAAATGTCAAATAGGGATTGAATCTCCTTGTATATTTCCAGACTTTCTCTTCCATATTTCTGCCATTTGGTGTTCATTCCCGAGGGAACCACCTGTCCAAAGTTTTGTACCGTTGCCCCTTGAGGCCGTAGATCCTTTTCCAACAAGCACACACGCAGCCCCATTTTTAACGCATGATAGGCATGAAAAGTCCCTAAAACGCCACCTCCTATAACTATTAAATCATACTTATTGCCCATATCCCAGTTGTTCGTTTAAAATTTCAGATTTGTACTTCGATTTAAGGTGAATTAAGGACAGTACAGCAATTGCAATTCCTATTAAGGCCACCGCATAAGCGCCATAAACAAAGAACTGAAGCCAAGACAGATCGGCCTGCCCAAAGTTCTTGTACAAAAGAACCAGAACACTGCCCAAGTATCCAAAAGCATCCGCCATATAAATAAGAAATCCTGAATTTCCCTTAATTCTAAAGGTGGCGATCAATCTGTCAAAGAAAAGGCAGTTGAAAGGCACATAACATATATAAAGTCCAAAGCCAGTACAAACCATCCACATAAATGGGTTCAATAGCTCCAGTTGAAACATCAGTGTTGCCAATCCCAAAATCAGGGTTCCCAAAATTAAAAGCGAATGGTAGGTCATTAAAGCTCTAAAATTGTCTTTGATGTAAAAGATTGAACCTATGATCAGCAACACTACAACGGCAATAATAAGCTCCGATGTTGAAAAAACAGAAACATCACCTTTGTATCCTATACTATCCCAGAGCTCTCTAGCAAAATTGTCCCTAAAATCCCTGAAAGCCGTTAATAGCGTGTAGAACACAATGATAATGGTTAACGGAAAAAAGAACTTTTTCAATACCTCTTTCCTATCTTCCTTGGTCATGGGCAACCGCTCCACCTGTGATGCCTTATCATTGGGTGTTGGTGATGGAACCCGTTCCAACAGCCATCCAAAAAACAGCAACGGCAACAAAAAGAAAGCCCCTGTTACCACAGGCATCCAAAATTCAGTAACACCTATATATTGCATCGCAAACATCCCAACAGATTTTACTACCCCACTAGAAACGATAAAGCTTGCACAAAGTGCGATTCCCAAAATGTCGGTAACCCTTCTCCCTTCCAAATAGGAAAAGACAATCCCCCAGATCATCCCCAAAGGCATCCCATTAAGGAACATGAAAAAGATATTGTAAGGTCGGGGCGTCCAAGCAAAAAACAAAAGTGCCAACTCAGCCATTCCAATCAGCATCATCAGGTAAGTCAGCCGCTGATTGGGTCTAAGCTCGGATATTATTTTAATTCCCATAAATTTGGAAAGGGCATACCCGGCAACCTGGGCAATAATCAACACAATTTTGTAGTCCATTCCAGCGAAGGTCAACCCCTCAAAAGTGGCTACGGTAAAGGGTCTTCTAAAGGCATACATACAAAAATAGGTTCCGAACGCAGCAAGGGAAGCATGTAGCAAAAACTTCACGGAAGACCTATTTGAGGGCGCAGGGTTCAATCTAAAAAGTTTACAAATAATAAATTAATATTTCAAATTACTCACTTTTCGAAAGAATTGTCCCACTCTTTTGGATTAAATAATTGTTAGAAAAATATTATCCCTTTGCGTCTGGTTTTGACCTTCCTGCACAAAAATCTGTTCCAACAAAAAAGCCTTGCAAAAATGCAAGGCCCTCTTGTTTAGTTGGCTTGTTGTCTTCTAGGTGTCAAATTCCCAGTGTACGATCTTTTGGCCATACATGGCATCCAGACCCATTTGCACACAAACCGCAGTGTTTGCCCCAGTCCCAATGTCCGATATAGGTCTTTTGTTATTTAAAATACTGTCCCTAAAATCCGTCAGTGCCTGTTTGCTTGGATCAAGGTGTTCTGCCTTGATGGGTATCCCCTTACCTTCTTCCCAGTTCACTGTTGCTCCGGATACACCGTCCACTTCACCCAGCTCTCTCTGGTATCCTTTTTCTGGATAGAACCAAGCCTTTGTATAGCCCAATACTATACTTCCCTTATCTCCCATGACTTTAATCTGGTAATCTCCCATCGCATTGCCTGTCAAACAGGTAAAGGTAGCTTTGGCACCGCTTGGATAACTATAGATCAATTGGATATTGTCATAGGTTTCTCGGCCATCTTTCCAATAATCAATACCTCCAACACCCATTACTTGTTCTGGGGTATCTTCCAGCACCCAATTGACAAAATCTATTTGGTGGGAACAAAGTTCGGCTACCAATCCGCCCGAATATTCCCGATACATCCTCCAATTGATAGCGCGTTCCCATTTGGGATCGGGAACTGGACGTCTCCAATCTCCGTTTCGGTTCCACTGACAATCAAAAGCAATGACTTTTCCAATCTTGCCTTGTTTGATCAAATCCACCACATGAGTGTATAACCGTGAACTATGGTATTGATGGCCTGTTTGAAAAATGGCTTTTGAACTGTTCGCTTTATGGATCAGATTTCGAATACCTTCATATCCTTTGGCCAGTGTCTTTTCACAATAGACATGTTTTCCAGCGTCCAACGCATCAATGGCAATTTTGGAATGCCCATTGAAAGGAACCGCTACCAAAACCGCATCCACATTCTTGTCATCCAAAAGCTTTCTGTAGTCTGAATATCCTTTGGCGGTTCCACCGGCCTTGGCCAATCCATTTTCCAATCGGAATGGAAGCACATCACAACATGCAGCCACTTCCAACCCTTGAATATCTTGAATAATTGGGGTTAGTCCTCCCCCTCTATCTCCCGTGCCTATTACACCTATTCCAATATTCTTTTCCTTTTTCCCAACTAAATTGCCTCCCCACAAGGGGTTAACTGCGGTAATAGCAGTTGCGGCCAAACCGCTTTTTGCGACAAATTCCCTTCGCTTCATTGTAATTCAGTTTCTTATAATTTAGGTTCCCACCCTTTTTCATATTCGCGCGCCCATTGTTTCATGGCGGCTTCACTATTTAACACTTTCCCTGTCTTGTTATCAATTTTTAAGGTATGACCCACATCTTGGGCCATATTCCCCAAATGACAGAGCATGGTTGAAATACTTGCATCGGCTATTGGAGCGTTCATTGCCTTGTCCTCTCTGATAGCGTCAAAGAAGTTGCCCACATGATCTACATCCAACCCGCCAATTCCTTGGGTATTGGTTGTTGCACTTGCTGTTCTTTCAAACTCTAACTTAATAGGGTTCCCTGCAAGGTCATACAATTTATAAAAGTTTCTACTTAATTCAATGCTCCCCTTGCTTCCATAAATGGTAATGCCCCGCCCTGGGCGTTCCGGTTTCATAATTCCACGGCTATGACCTGTCCAAGTGATGAACTTGTCACCCTTAAAACCATAGGTCACTTGTTGGTTGTCCACAAATTCCCAATCGTCATCATAGGTATATTTCCCACCAAAGGATGTCACTGTTTCTGGGAGATCCACACCCAAGGCCCATCTACAGATATCTATCTCATGGGTTCCGTTGTTATGAATTTCCCCGGTACCCCAAGTTCTGAACCAATGCCAGTTGTAGGGATGCACATTGTCTTTGTAGGCTGTTCTGGGTGCTGGCCCCTGCCAAAGGTCCCAATCCAAGGTTTTGGGAACATCTATAACATTTCCTTTACCAATGGACCCCCTATTGTTGGAATAATAGGCCTCTCCTTTATAGACATCGCCGATTATTCCTTCCTTAATTTCCTTTATCGCCAATTGCGAAGTCCGGGCAGAGCGCTGTTGATTCCCCATCTGTACTTTTTTGTTGTACTTCTTTTGGGCAGCTACCAATAAGGTATTTTCATGGGCATTGTGGCTACATGGCTTTTCTACATACACATGTTTTCCCGCTTGCATGGCCATGATGGACATAGGGGCGTGCCAATGTTCTGGGGTTGCAATAAAGACAGCGTCCACGTCCTTGTCCTCAAGTATTTTTCTGAAATCTTTCTCCACCTTGGGTACATATCCAATGTTTTTCTGGCACCAAGCATTGTGCTCTTCAATAATCAAATCGTCCACATCACAATTGTAAAGCACTTTGGCATTTGGAAAAGCACTAATGGCCTTTACATGGGCCTTTGCCCTGCTTCTTACTCCAATGACGGCACAATTGATACGATCATTGGAACCCAATATGTTGGCGTATCCCATTTTGGGAAGAACCAATCCCCCCATGGTCAATGCAGCGGTTCCCGCTGTTGTTTTTTTGATGAAATTTCGTCGTGTTCCCATGGCCTTAATCTTGAATTATTGATTTTATTTTAACGTTCCTGAAGCTAACCAAATCCCCGTGGTCCTGAAGTAAAATATGTCCCTTTTCTGCCTCTCCAAAATTGGGCCACTTTTCATATTTGCTTTCGGATACCAGTTTGCGATAGTCATCGCTCTTTCTTTCGTATTCCAAAACCTTCACCCCATTGAGCCTATGCTCCACTTTATTGTTTTTGGAAATGATATGGGCCGTGTTCCATTCACCAATAGGATTTACTGGCTTATTTGGATCGGCCTGGATCAAATCATAAAGCGAGGCCAGGGTTCTACTGCCTTGGTGATTCCCCAATTTGGCATCCGGGTGCCTGGCGTCATCCAATATTTGGTATTCCAATCCAATAGATGATCCAGGGCCTTTGTTTAAATCCGTGTCCACATAGTATTTGATGCCACTGTTGGCACCCTCGGTCAATTTAAAATCCACCTTTAGCTCAAAGTCACCATAGGTATCCACGGTAACAATGTCCCCTCCTGCTGTGGATTCCGCTCCACCAGAGGCCAAAACTGAAAGCACGCCATTTTCAATGACCCAGCCCTGCTCTGGAAATTCGTCCAGTCGGGCCCCACGCCATCCCTTGGTGGATTTTCCATCCCAAAGCATCTGCCATCCACTCTGCTTTTCTTGATGCGTAAGTTGGTTTTTGGTAACGATAGGCGTTATGGGTGATGGTTTGGCATATTTTGAAAGACTATCGGTCAAAATCTTGATGTTCTTCCAAATTACCTCTGTCCCTGCTTCTTTATCCTTTCCAATACTATGCACTTGCAGTGCAATGAACCCTTCTGCTGTTTTGTCATCGATTAAGTGTGCCGCCGGAACTCCATTGATCCAAGTTTTTAAAGTATCACCAATAGCCTCAATTCGATAGTGGTTCCAATCGTTTTGTTTGAATGCCGCCTGGGCCTCAGGATTGTTCTCCAAAGGATTGAGCCATCCGCGTCTTCCTTCATCATAAATTCCGGCACTCCAAGCACGGTCAGATGGGTCTATTTCAATTTGATATCCGTGCACGCGCCCATCCAAATAGTACGGAAAACTATTGCTCCTAATCTGAATACCTGAGTTCATTGTGGAGTCCACTAAATATTCCAGCTCCAAAATAAAGTCGCCATAAAGCTTATCCGTGGTCAAGAATGAATTGGGGGTGTCGTGTTTTGTAATTCCTACAATACTGCCATCCCTAACTTCGTACGTGGCAACCCCTCCTTTTTGGTTCCATCCGGTAAGCGTTTCCCCATCAAACAGATAGGTCCAAGGGGTGTTGTCCTTGTCCTTGTCCGAGCATCCCATAAAGCAAAGGCCCAGAAGCGCAAAAGCCGCAATTAAACTGATTTTTATTTTTCCCATTTCAATAGATTTAAGGTTTTTGATTGTTCTTATTTTTTGTTTCTGATTTGCTATTTATTCAACTCCCCTTTTTGCTTTAGTCCCATCAAAATCAAAGTAGGATTTGGCATTGTGGTAACTGATGTCTTGAATCATTTTGCCCACAAATGGAATGTCTTTGGGAACCAATCCCTTTTTAATATCGTTTCCGAAAATGTTGCAGAGCAATCTTCGGAAGTACTCATGCCTTGGAAAGGAAAGGAAGCTTCTGGAGTCCGTCAGCATCCCCACAAAAGAGCTCAACATGCCCATATTGGACAAGGTGTTGATTTGCTTTTCCATCCCATCCAGCTGGTCCAAATACCACCAGGCCGAACCGTATTGCATTTTTCCTTTTACAGTCCCATCGTTAAAATTCCCCGCCATAGTAACAAACACCTCGTTCTGGGACGGATTTAAATTATATAGGATAGTCTTTGTCAACTGATCGGTTTTGTCCAGTTCGTTTAAAAATTTGGACATGGACTGGGCTTGTTGGAAATCCCCAATGGAATCAAAGCCCGTATCGGGGCCCAAGGTGCGCAACATTCGTTCGTTATTGTTCCGTAAGGCACCCAAATGAAATTGCTGTGTCCATCCATATTTATGGTATTCCCTGCAAAGGTGAAGTAGGGTTTCAAACTTAAAATAATGGACTTCTTGATGCTCCAACGCCTTCCCTTTCAGTACTTTTTTAAACAGCGTTTCAATATTGAAAGCACCGGGTTCAAAGAAGTAAAGCTGATCCAGGCCATGATCGGACAAACGGCTTCCCACTTGATGAAAAAAGGCAATCCTATTTTTTAGGGCATCCAAATAATCCTGATAGTTGGTGATGGAAATCCCGGTGAGGTCTGCCAATCGGTCCACATATCCCACGATAGCTTCAACATCTTCAACTGCATAGGCCTTGTCCGGCCTAAAAGCAGGTAGCATTTGTATGTCCAAGTCGTTTTGCCCAGCGCTCAGGTGATGCTCCAGACTATCCAAGGGATCATCCGTGGTACAAAGCAATTCTACATTTTGCTGCTTCAAAAGCCCTATAGCACTATGGGTTTTGTCCTGCAATTTTTCTGAGGTTTTCCGATAGATTTCCAAACCGCTTTTTGGCGTCAGCAATTCGTCTATGTCAAAATACCGCAGGAGTTCCAAATGGGTCCAATGATAGAGTGGATTCCGGAGCGTATTAGGAACCGTCTCAGCCCATTTTAGGAATTTGTCCTGATCGGAGGCGGTTCCGGTAATGTACTTTTCATTAATCACCAATGCCCGCATGGCCCGCCATTTGTAGTGGTCACCATGCAACCATGCTTCTGTAATATTTGCAAACTGATGATTGGAGGCAATTGCTGCTGGAGGTAAATGATTGTGGTAATCAATGATCGGCATCTCCTTGGCAAAATCATGGTAAAGCTCTTGGGCAATTTCGGTTTCCAATAAAAAGTTTTCCGTTATGAATTTCATAGCTCCATGGATTTTTCAATACCCAACATTAATCCCCGCAATTCTGCCAGTCCCCTAAGTCTGCCTATGGCAGAATATCCTGGGTTGGTTTTTTTGGACAAATCGTCCAGCATCTGGTGACCATGATCTGGGCGCATGGGCATGCGACTATCTTTCCTTTCACTTTTCAACCGCTTTCCTTGTTCCATCAATAAAGATTTCATAACCTCATACATGTCCACATCCCCATCCAAGTGATCCGCTTCAAAAAAGTTTCCATCGGCATCCCTTTTTGTACTCCTCAAATGGACAAAGTTTATTCGATGTCCTAACCTGTTTACCATTCCAGCCAAATCATTGTCCGACCGAACCCCGTAAGAGCCTGTACAAAAACACAGGCCGTTATTGGGACTTTCATAGGCTTCCAACAACTGCTTTGCATCCGCTTCCGTGCTTACCACACGGGGCAGACCAAAAATGGGAAATGGCGGGTCATCTGGATGAATGGCCAACAGTACTCCAGAGGCTTCCGCAACGGGAGCAATAGCTTGAACAAAGGCATAGAGGTTTGCCCTCAATTCCGCATCGCCAATACCCTTATATGTATCCAACACTTTTTGAAACTGATCTACGGTATAGCCCTCTTCCGCACCTGGTAAGCCCGCAATGATATTTTGGGTGAGCTTGGTTTTTTGGTCTGCATCCATTTGACCAAATACCTCGTGGGCTTTATTTTTTTCTTCTTCGGAATAAGATTCGTTCGCCCCAGGTCTTTTCAAGATAAAAAGCTCAAAAGCTGCCAATGCTGCTGCATCATATCGCAGGGCTCTGGAGCCATCTGGCATTTCATATGCAAGATCGGTCCGGGTCCAGTCCAGCACAGGCATAAAATTGTAGCATACGGTATCAACACCACATTCGCCCAAGTTTCGAATGCTTTGCTGATAGTTGGTGATGTATTCCTGATAAGCACCTGTGCGCTTTTTAATATCTTCATGAACAGGAATGCTTTCTACCACTGACCAAGTGAGGCCTTTGGCCTCAATTTCGTTTTTTCTTTGGGTAATTTCCGCAATAGACCATACCTCCCCGTTCGGAATATGGTGCAGGGCCGAAACAATTCCGGTAGCTCCCGCCATGGCAATATCATCCAATGTAACCGGGTCGTTGGGGCCATACCAACGCCAAGTTTGTTCTAAGCCTATATGTTTTGTTGCTTGCATAAATTCTTTTTAAACCCCGCTAAAGGCACTAAATCCACCATCTATAGGTACGGTGACCCCTGTTACAAATTGGGATTGATTGCTGGTCAACCACAAGGTGGTGCCTACCAAATCCTCTGGTTCTCCAAAGCGATTCATGGGGGTGTGTTCCAAAATGGTTTGCCCCCTTGGAGTCAGGTTCCCGTCAGCTTGGGTCAGTAAGGTTCGGTTCTGTTCCGTTAGGAAAAAACCCGGAGCCAATGCATTTACACGAATACCCACTGGGGCAAAATGCACCGCCAACCACTGGGTGAAATTACTCACTGCTGCCTTGGCTCCACTATAGGCCGGAATCTTGGTCAACGGTCTATAGGCGTTCATGGAGGAAACATTCAAAATGGAACATCCCTTCCTGTTTACCATGTCCTTTGCAAAAATTTGGGTGGGCAAGAGCGTTCCAATAAAATTAAGGTTGAACACAAACTGGATTCCCTCGGGATCAAGCTTAAAAAAGGTCATTAAATCCTCATTGGCCTGAAGGTCCTCTGGAAATAAATGGGTTTTACTGGTAGTGCCTTTGGGATGGTTTCCACCGGCTCCATTAATCAAGATATCGCAGGGTCCCAGTTTCCGATTTACTTGGGCATGGGCTAATTCGAGACTATCCTTTTCCAGCACGTTGGCCATTACACCAATAGCTTGCCCCCCTTTTTCAACAATGCTGTTGGCAATTTGATCGGCCGCATCTTTGTTTATGTCCAATATGGCCACTTTGGCCCCTTGTGCGGCCAGGTGGTCTGCCAAGGTACGGCAAAGCACGCCACCGCCTCCGGTAACGACTGCCACTTTCCCTTTTAAATCCTCGTATTTTGGAATGGTCATTTGCAATTCTAGGTTATTCTGTGTATTTTTTACACAGATAAAGATATACATTTTTTTATAAGCACAAAAATTCTACTTTAGCATTCCTCGTATGACTAAACAAAAAGACCTCCAAAACATCCAAGTTAGGCTGGACTCCTTTGAGTGTTCCATCACTGCAGATATTACTGTTTTTGGTTATGTAGACAATAAGTTGAAGGTCTTGCTACTGAAGAAAACAGTGGGGGATTTTAAGAATCACTGGATGGTTCCCGGTGGGGTCATGGAGTCGCATGAGACGGTAGAAGACTGTGCCGCCAAGGTTCTTTTTGCCCTTACGGGGTTCAAGGACATCCATTTTGAACAGGTAAAAACCTATAGCTCCCTGGACAGACACCCTTTAAAAAGGGTAATCACCGTTTGCTACTATGCCTTGGTCAAACCTGAGAACCACCCCCTGACATTGCGAAGTGACGTGCAACAAATCCATTGGTTTGATATGGACAAGCTTCCCGATGAACTGGGTTTTGACCATGGACAATTGATCAAGGATGCCTACTTGTTTGTGCAGACCAACCTTAGGGACCGATTGGTTGTTGGGGAGTTACTACCCAAGCAATTTACCTTGCCTGAACTTCAGAATCTGTATGAGCATATCCTCAATGTAAAATTGGACAAGCGAAACTTCCGAAAGAAAATGTTCCAGATGGATATTCTTCAAAATACAGGGCAAAAAAAGGCTGGCATTAAAGGTGGTCCCTTGCTCTACGAAGTTAAAAAAGCTTGATTATCAGTATACTATATTCTTTCCTCTTATTTTTATTTCCGATTTTGTAATTCCATAGGTGACATCACTACAAAAAAACGTGTCTCATTATTGAACAAACAACTAACTCATGGAAATACGCAAAGTAAAAAAGTACAAGGTGAAAAAAAGATTTAGCATTGGCATGAAAATGTGCGACAAAGACGAAATCCTCTATATTGAAGATGCCAATGAGGAGACGGACGATGTTCAAAAGGTCTTTGGCGAAAACAAGAACTACCTCAACGACATCTCACTTCAAATGTTTCTGGCTCTTAAGGGTGAATTTATACAGAAAACCTAGGTACCGATAACGGTATTGAAGGACTTTCTTACCGTTTGATTCATCTGCTTAGATGAGAAGGTATGGTCTTGGGTCAAATTCCAATACTCCAACTGTCCAAACAATCTATTTCTTGATGGGAAGATTTGACCTTCCAAGATTGTTCGTCCAGCTTGGTATAGACTTACGTTACTGCAATCCCGTTTTATGGGTCGTAAATTAGAAATTGTATTATACACCCCCTCAAAAGAAAAAGAGCTGCACTAAAGTGCGGCTCTTTTTCTTTTTGCTCCCCCTCTTGGGCTCCCCTCGACTACGCTCAGGGCAAACTTCTCGCCCAACTTTCCAAACAAAAAAACCACCCACTTCCGTGGATGGTTTTGTCTCGCTCTGCTCCCCCTCTTGGGCTCGAACCAAGGACCCTCTGATTAACAGTCAGATGCTCTAACCAACTGAGCTAAGGAGGAAAATCATTAAATACACCCAAGTTATAAATCTTACATCTTTACCTCAAATCTGCCGGAAAAACTAGTAGCTCAGTTCTGAGCCCTGCCTGCCGGCAGGCAGGTAAGGAGGAATATTTTTACCTTAAGCGGGTGCAAATATAGCAGTTTCTTTATAAGACCACAAACAAAATTAGGCTAAATAAATCTTTTGATAATATTCCAGATATCATTACCAAAAATAACCGCCATCAATCCCATCAAAATCACAAATCCTACAATCTGACCCCGTTCCAAAACCTTTTGGCTCGGAGGTCTTCCACTAATCATTTCGTACAACAAGAACATCACATGTCCTCCATCCAAAGCCGGAATGGGCAATACATTGATAAACGCCAACCAAACTGAGAACATGGCCATAAAGCTCCAGAAAAAGCCCCAATCCCAGCTTGTGGGCATCAATTCCACAATACCAATGGGTCCTTTTACCTGTTTATACCCTTGAATAATAGGGTTAAAAATCAGTTTAAACTGTTTTACCTGTCTTACCAATACATTGATAGTTTCCATAAATCCACGCGGAATGGCAGAAGCCACACTGAATTCTTTGGTTATGGACAACTGCTCTGTTGCCAAATTTCTATCTGGGGCAATCCCAACCGGCAAACTATCGGGAACTTGAACCTGTAGATTCACCAGCCTTCCATCCCTGGTCAAATCCACATTCAAGGTTTGGCCCCTGTTTCCATTTATTTGGGTAGTAACCTCATCCCAGAAATTAAGGGTCTGACCATTGATCCTTTCCAAGCGGTCCCCAATTTGGATTCCCGCTTCTTTGGCTTGGGAACTATCGGACACATGCCCTATTACCAGGGTTGGGTACCTAGGCACAATAAATTGACGCCCTCTACTTTCCAGGGCGGCTTTCTTTCCTTCATCGCTAAGTGGTACGGTCATTTCCTGTCCATCACGGAGCACCTTGATCTCATCCCCAAACAGAATATCCATGGATAGGTACCTGTCCAGTTTTTCAACCTTTTTCCCGTCAATCTCAAGAATTTTATCTCCTGTTTTGAGTCCGATCTTTTCACTTACAGGATCTACGTGCAGTCCATGTTCAATCTTGTTTACGGGGATAAAAGTCTCCCCATTACTGGCAAACATGGCTGTGTAAATGACCCAGGCCAAAAGAAAGTTCACCGTAACCCCTCCCAACATAATAATCAATCGTTGCCAGGCCGGTTTGCTACGGAATTCCCATGGTTTGGGCTCTTCCTTCATTTGTTCGGTGTCCATGCTCTCATCGATCATTCCGGCTATTTTCACATAACCTCCCAGTGGCAGCCACCCAACACCATAAACCGTTTCTCCAATTTTCTTCTTGAACAAGGAAAATTTGACATCAAAAAAGAGGTAGAACTTCTCCACTTTGGTCTTGAAGTATTTTGCAGGGAGAAAATGTCCCAATTCGTGCAAAATCACCAAAACAGAGATGATCACTATAAACATTACGATCTGTGTAAAAAGATCCATTAGCTTCTATACTTATATTAAACCCCGCAAAAGTACGCTTTTAGCCCTTTTATAAAAAGATGATTTTGGGCAATGGACGTATTTAAGAAAGTTTTAGGAACAAAAACTCCATTTCACTTGAAGATTCCTTGTGCCGAATGTAATTTTGCAACATGAGGAATTTCTTTTCCAAGTTCAAGTTTTTTGGTGCCGTTCTTTTGGCCCTTTCAGCAGTGATCATTTACCTTTTTTACAACGCGTTACAACCCAAGAAAACGCTTCCTGTGTACCAACCTTCCATGGTAGATCAAGCTCTGGTGGATAGCACCCTGCACTATAAAAAGAAGTATCATACCATTGCGGACTTTGAACTGATAAATCAAAACGGAGAAAAAATTACAGAGGAAGATTACCAAGATAAAATATATGTGGCTGATTTTTTCTTCACCACCTGTCCCACCATCTGTCCCATAATGACCAAAAATATGGCCGAAATCCAAAATGCCATAATGGACAAGAATGATGTGCTCCTGTTATCCCATTCCGTTACCCCTGCCATTGATTCGGTTGCCCAATTAAAGAAGTATGCCAAGGAAAAGGGAGTGTTAGATCACAAGTGGAACTTGGTCACTGGGGATAAAAAACAGATTTATGAGCTGGCCAGAAAATCCTATCTGGCAGTGAAGACAGACGGCGACGGCGGGCCTTATGACATGATACATACCGAAAATTTTATCCTGGTGGACAAAGAGCGAAGAATCCGGGGATTTTATGACGGAACCAATCGCGAGGAGATTGACCAACTGCTTGCCGACCTTGCCATTTTGGAGGCCAGTTATGCGCAATGAAAGCCTGTTTTAATTAGTAAAAGTTTGGCAATATTATGTGCTCATTTTTACCTATTTTTGCCCTTACTTAAATTTATTCTAAATAAGATTTGTGGCAACCGTTCTAGATCTAAAACAGGGACAA
This sequence comes from Flagellimonas sp., assembly GCF_965233845.1. Lineage (GTDB taxonomy): Bacteria > Bacteroidota > Bacteroidia > Flavobacteriales > Flavobacteriaceae > Flagellimonas. The sequence goes on along the minus strand of NZ_OZ247584.1, from coordinate 4,210,825 downwards.
TCAGGGGTAATCAAGGAATTTTCGGATTTAACCCTCCCCATTAAACTCTTGGAACTGGGGTGCCTTCCGGGAAATACTGTGGAAGTAGTTCAAGTTGCCCCACTAAAAGACCCCATTTACATCAACGTAAACGGCAGTCATATTGCCATAAGACGCTCCCTTGCCCTACAAATAGAACTTGAAATTGAAGAAGACCCCATCTCCACATGAGCAATAGCATCAAAGTTGCACTGATCGGCAATCCCAATACTGGAAAAACTTCTGTTTTTAATCAACTTACCGGCCTTAAACAAAAGGTGGGCAACTATCCGGGCATTACGGTTGAAAAGAAAGTGGGGGTCTGTAAACTTACCAACGGAAAGAAAGCACAAATCTTAGATCTTCCCGGTACCTATAGCCTAAATACCACTTCTCTGGATGAAAGCGTTGTGGTGGAATTGTTGCTTAACAAAAATGACAAGGATTTCCCAGATGTGGCGGTGGTGGTGAGCGATGTGGAGAACTTGAAACGGAACTTGTTGCTCTTTACCCAAATCAAAGACCTTCGGATTCCGGCAATTTTGGTCGTTAATATGGCTGACCGAATGTCCAGAAAGGGTATTTCCCTTGATTTGGCTGCCATGGAGCAAAAGTTGGATACCAAAATTGCCTTGGTCAGTACACGAAAGGGCAGGGGTATAGATCATATTAAGAAACTGATCGCAGATTACGAGTCGCTCCCCAATACCCCCAATATAGATACATCCCGTATTGCCCCCGAATATTTTGGCCAACTTCAAAAGGCTTTCCCCAACGAAGATCTTTACAAGCTTTGGATGGTCATCACCCAGGATGTAAATTTCATGCCCATAGAAAAGAAGCGTATTCAGGATGCCACTTCTTTTTCCACCAAATCCAAGACCGAACTCAAAAAACTGCAACACAGGGAAACTGTTCTGAGATATCAGTTCATCAATATGGCATTGAAAGAAACCTACAAAGTGGATTTCAATGCAGCCAGAGGATTGCGGGCTTCTTTGGACAAAATCCTAACCCATAAAGTTTATGGGTATGTGATTTTCTTTGCCATTTTATTGCTGATTTTCCAAGCTATTTTTGATTGGAGTACCTACCCTATGGACTTTATTGACGAGCAATTTGCCAATACCGCGGAGTGGTTAAAGAGCACTTTGCCTTCTGGGGTGTTTACAGATTTGTTGGCCGAAGGAATCTTGGTGGGTATTGGCGGTATTGTCATTTTTATTCCACAAATAGCCTTTTTGTTCCTGTTTATCTCCCTTTTGGAAGAATCAGGGTATATGAGCCGAGTGGTGTTTCTTATGGACAAACTTATGCGGCCGTTTGGACTGAGTGGTAAGAGTGTGGTTCCCCTAATTTCCGGAACTGCCTGTGCTATCCCCGCTGTGATGGCGACCCGTACTATTGAAAATTGGAAAGAACGGCTCATCACCATTTTGGTAACTCCGTTTACCACTTGTTCAGCCAGACTTCCCGTTTACCTTATTCTTATAGCCCTAGTTATTCCCGAAGGGCGATTCTTGGGATTAAGTTATCAGGCCTTGACATTGATGCTATTGTATTTGATAGGTTTCGGAATGGCCATCTTCTCCGCATCCATTTTGAACAAGATTTTAAAGATTCGTAGTCGTTCCCTCTTCATGGTAGAGATGCCCACCTATCGTTTGCCCCTTATCAAAAATGTGGCCTATACGGTGCTCGAAAAAACCAAGAGCTTTGTGTTTGGTGCCGGTAAGATTATCCTGGCCATCTCGATAATCCTATGGTTTTTGGGATCCAATGGGTCTTCCGAGGACTTTAAAAATGCAGAGGAAATAGTTTCCCAGAGAATAGAAATAGAAGGTCTCAGTCCGTACAGTAAAAATTATATCCAGAACAACATCGACAGCTATATTGAAGAAAAGAAAATCCAATCTGGGGAAGTGATGCCCAGAGCATCCCAAGATTCCTTACAGCTGTTGACTGCCGATTTGGAGCAGCGGGCAAAAGCCCAGGAAATAGCAAGCCATAAATTGGAACATTCCTATATTGGCTACGCCGGAAAGGCCATTGAACCCATTGTAAAGCCGCTAGGCTACGATTGGAAAATCGGTATCGCCGTATTAACCTCCTTTGCAGCACGTGAAGTATTTGTTGGCACTCTTGCCACTATATATAGTGTGGGCAGTGATGAGGAAGAAACCATTAAAAACCGAATGGCTGCAGAACTTGACGAGTCGGGCAAAAAACCGCTCTTCAATTTGGCCTCGGGCATATCCTTGATGCTTTTTTATGCATTTGCCATGCAATGCATGAGCACCTTGGCCATTGTGAAACGAGAGACGAACAGCTGGAAATGGCCCTTGCTTCAGCTGGGTTTCATGAGCGTTTTTGCGTATCTTGTAGCACTTACCGCCTTTCAAATCCTTAATTAATGGATCTATTGCAACACATATTGGTTTATCTTACCCTTGCCGTTGCCATTGGTTATTTGGTCTGGAAGTTCTTTTTGCCCAAGTCATTGGTTTCTGGCAAAAAAAAGAATTCCAAGGCCTGCGGACAAGATGGTTGTGGCTGCGATTGATTCCTATCCACCTTTTTAATTTCCATAATCCGATCTGCATTGGCAGATGACTCTTTTTTGACTTTTTTTTCACTTCCAGTGTAACCTTTCTTAATTTCCTGACTATATAGGATAACAAACCAGCTAAAGAAAAGCATTGGAAGCGCTTTCAGATGAAATTATAATGCGAAAAGTTGCCGACGGCAATCTTGATTTGCTCAAGGTACTTTTTGATCGACACCACAAGCATGTCTACAACTATCTTTTTAAGATGTCTGGAGATGCCATGTTGAGTGAGGATTTAACACAGGATGTTTTTTATAAGCTGATAAAATATAGAAGTTCTTATAAAGATGGGGCCTTTGTTTCATGGCTGTTCAGCATTGCCAGAAACAACTTGAAAACCCACTTTACCAGAAACCACAAATATCATGAACCTGTGGATGTACTGGAATACAAAACGGTTGCAAATGATACGGAACGGCAGGAGGATTATGGCCAATTGCACAATGCCCTTAAACAACTTAGTCCTCAAGATCGAGAGCTGATCGTTTTGAACCGATACCAAGAAATACGCTATGAGGAACTGGCCGAAATTGTAGGCAGTACCCCAGGCGCACTAAAAACCAAAGTAAGTAGAATATTGAAAAAACTCCGGGTCATTTATCTGGAGTCCAATTAGAGAAATATGAAGTCGGAAAAAGATAAATTTATTTCTAGTCAACTGCCGGCATACCTGGATGGATTGTTATCTCCCAAGGAAAAGCAACAAGTGGAAGACCATCTTGCGGTAAGCGAATCATGCCGAAAAGAGCTGGAGGAGCTTAGGACGTTGTTCACCGCTTTTAATGAAGAGCAGCTGCAGGTACCCTCAGATAGATTAAGGGTTCAATTTGATCAGGCCTTGGAACAAGAAAAGCTTTCCCAATCCAAGGTGGTTCGGCTTGAAAACAATAAGGGCAACTGGGCATCCAACCTACTCAAAATAGCGGCCAGTGTGGCTTTGCTCATCGCCACTTTTCAAACAGGCAGGATCTTGGAAATGGAAAAATCCAATCAAGATGTGGCTGCCATTCTGGAAGAAAGTCTCCAAATAAAACAAACGGCCATGCTTTCCTTAATGGAAAACCAATCCGCCAGCAAACGGATTCAAGGGGTAAGTTATATCGAGGAATTCCCAAATCCGGATGAAGCCATAGTCCAGGCCTTGGCCAAGCGCTTGCTGCACGATGACAATGATATCGTACGACTCAACGCTTTTGAAGCACTCACCAACCTAGCTTCCTCCGAAATGGTTAAATCGGTATTTATTGAAGCATTGGGAAAAGAGAAAAATCCAAGTATTCAAATTGGTATTATACAGGCCCTGGTCAAAAATCAGGAAAAGAAAGCAGTGGCACCCATGCAAAGGTTGTTGGAACAGGAAGACACCCAACCCTTTGTCAAAAATGAAATCAAATTGGCATTGCCAAAAATTATATAATAACCCGTGCTGAGCACAGTCGAAGCATCAAAAAACGAAAAATCATGAGAAATTTATCAATTTTAGTAGTAGCATTTGTAACAAGTACCCTGGCCCAAGCACAGGCCGATTACACGAAGGCCTTAAGTGGGGTGGAATGGGTCAAAATTGAATCCAAATCAGACATTACCCTTAGAACCCAAACTGCCAACGAAATCAGAATCAAAGGTAGTGGAAGCACCAAGGTATCCGAAAAATCCAAAGGACTTCGGCTGGTTGGCGAAGGAGGTTCGGACAATACGGAGGTCGGATTTTATGTGGTTCAGGATGGAAATACCCTGATCGTAAAGAATTTGAGGAGATCTGAAGGAGCCATCATCTATCTTCCCAAAACCCAAAACGTTTCTGTGAAAAGTACTTGGAGCGGGGATATTGAAATTGACGGCTTTTCCGGGGAAGTGGAGGCCAATGCCCAATTGAATGGAAGTATTGAAATTTCCAACGTAAACGGGCCTGTAACTGCAAATGCCCTGAACGGTGGAATCACAGTGGACTTTGATACGGTAAAACAAGACACCCCCATTTCCATCTATACCACCAACGATGATGTGGATGTGACCCTTCCCGCCAACACCCCCGCAGATTTGCAACTTGGAACGGTCAATGGGGACATTTACACCAACTTTGAACTTGAACGGGAGGAGAAGAACGGATTAACATCCATTTCCGACCGAAAAGTAGGGGCTGCCATCAACAATGGCGGGGTCAAGATTTCCTTAAAATCCACCAATGGGAACATTTACCTAAGAAAGCAGTAGACAACTTCAAGTTTATTCATCTCAAAAAACAATACATCATGAAAAATTTAGCAGCAATGCTGGTGATGGGCCTCATAGGCCTATCGCTGAGCGCTCAAAAAGTGATAGAAAAAAACATCAATTATAACAACCAGGTAATTGATTTGGATGTGAAATTTGCTTCGGATATTGAGGTCAAAACATGGGACAAGTCCACCATTTATTTTAAGGCAAGCTTACGCACCAAAGGGGGTAAGTATTTGGATCTTTACAAACTCGACATTGACGAGGGTGAAGGATACATTGGTATCGAATCCAATGCAGAAGCAGTATTTAAGGCCTTTCATGACGAATGGGAGAAAACTCGTCCCGCTGGGGAGCACAGCTACTATCATACTAGCGATATGTATACTTTTAATTATGTTCTCTACGTGCCAAAAAATGCTGATTTTACGGTAAGCAGTATCAATGGACATCTTAACGCGGAGCTAATTGAAGGGGATTTTACCGCGGATTTGATCAACGGCAATATTGATATAGCCCAGTATAAGGGCAATATGGATTTAAAGACTATCAACGGGGAAATTGATTTGGTCATGCGAGATTCGCATCTTACGGCCGAAACTATTCATGGGTTGATCTATGCCGATGAAAAATTGGACTTAAAAGTCACCGACAGACATGTGGGCCAAAAGGTGGAAGGGAGTTTTGACAATGCCACCTATCGGTTAAAACTGAACACCATTAACGGGAACATGTATCTGCGGCTTTAGGTATGAAACCATTCTATTTTTTAGCGGTGACATTTTTCATTCTTTCGAGTTGTGTGAATGAAAAATCGTCCAATACTGATGCTTACACAAGGAAAAAGGATTCCCTGGCCCTGACTCAAATGATTGCTCTACGGGAGGAGGCCATGATTGCGAAAGATGTGACGTTGGCGATGCCTCAGTTTGCAGATGATGCCACCTGGATAAATTCCCAAGGTTACTTTTTTGAAGGAAAAAATGAACTGGAAAAGTTTCATTTGATGTTTGCCAAAAACGACTCTTTGGATTACTATTATGAAATTGGGGAGCCCAAAATCAGAATTTTGGATAACAACAGTGCGCTCGCCTACTATTCTTGGAAGATGTTTTGGTTCAAAAAAGAGCATCCAGCTGATACCACTTATATGGAAATTGGATTGATGACCCTAAGTGCGCAAAAAAAGAATGACCAATGGAAATGGGTGGCCGTTACCAATCAGCATACTCCTTGGTTTTATGGTAAAATAGAAGCGGTTCAGATTGATTGACCGCCTATAGCATGAACGAGATAAAGGAATAGAGCAAAAGAGCCCATCCAATGACCAATAGTAGACCTCCCAAGGGAGTAACGGGGCCCAAAAAGCGTAGTTTCTTTCCGCTTGCAGCGCTCAGGCACAGTCCGTAAATACTAAAGGAAAAAAGCAAGGTCCCAAAAACAAAACAATTGACGATATAGCTGTCCAGTGTATTGTCAAAACCAAGATTAAAGGCAAGGATCAAAAGCACAATGGCGTGATACATTTGATATTTGACCCCAGTCTCAAAACTGTGAAGTAGATCTGGGGTCAATTTCTTTTTTAAGGCATGGGCACCAAACGCTCCGAAGACAACAGCCAATAAACCATACAGTGCGCCCATGAGCTGGGCCAATAATATTGTTTCCATACGGAAAGTTACTAAAAAGTAATGCTGATCGCCTTATCCCCTGTAACCTTAAAACAGCAATCGCGATACGATGGCGGCCCAAAGGTTTTCATCTTGGCCCGTGAGAATGCCACTTTTTCCGTTGGAATTCCCAACCAATTTTTATCCAGCCTATCGTTGCCGTTCTCATCATGAAAAATAGCCAAGGCGTACTCCCCTTCAGGAATGTTTTCCAGTTTCAGATTCACTTTTCCCTTTTTGGCTTCCACGCTTCTGGCTTTTACAACTCCTTCAAATTTCAAAAAAGTAGTTTCCGAATTGTAAACCGCAATATTGACCTTGCCTTCTGCTGAGGGAATGTTGGAAACCTCTACGGAAATGGTATTCTGCGCAATCATGGCCATGGGAACCGTGGTTAAAAAAAGCCACAACAGTTTCTTGGAAGAGATTTGGGTCAAATGCATATGATCCGATCAATTTGGTTTATTGGATTGCTCTACTAGGCGCTGCAAATTTTCAAAAAAGTCTTGGGTCTGCAAACTGTCCTTAAAATTAATGAACATCCGAAGGCTATCGTGGTGTACTACTTTTATCTTGTGCTGTGCCAAATCATCTACAAAAAAATACACCTTGGATTGGGTGATGGAGTCCACAAAAACCCCTTTCTCCGCCACCATCCAGGAAAATCCGCTGGAACGTTCCAATTCCGGAACCTTTTCCACGATCTTAAGGCTGTCTATCTCATTTAGGGGGATTTTTTGGTAATAGATGCCGGACAGCATCTTTAGTTCGCCTTCTTCTATTTTATACCAGTTTTTGTAATGAGCCAAAAAGGCCAAAAAGCATAGGACAAGGGTAAGGACAATCAACACGTTCCACAGCCAATGCCTCTTCTTTTTACTCATTTTCTTTATCGGTTCTATACTTATCAAACCAAGCAACGGTATGGGCAATCTTGGTAATTAAATTACTCGGTTTGCTGGCAATGCCATGGCTTGCTCCCGGTATTTCCACCAGCACCGTCTCAATCTTTCTAAGCTTAAGGGCATGGTACAACTGCTTTGCCTCGCTTGGCGGAGTTCTCAAATCGTTCATCCCCACCATCACCATGGTTGGGGTCTCTATATTACCAACGAGCGAGATGGGTGAAAATTTCCAATACCCCTCAAAATTTTCCCAAGGTTGTCCAGGATATCTATGCTCTGCATAGTAAAAGTAATTATCGGCCACCAGAGTTTTGCTGATCCAGTTCATTACTGGTTTGGCCACCACGGCTGCTTCAAAACGATTGTTTTTCCCAATCATCCAGGCCGACATTATTCCGCCTGCACTGCCTCCCGTTACAAACAACTGATCTTCATGGGCTATGCCCATTCCAATACAATGATCAACCCCATCCATAACATCGTTGTAATCTTCTCCTGGATAGTTATTGTAGAGTAGGTTTCCAAATTCCTCCCCGTAACTGGTACTCCCCCTGGAGTTGGGATAAAACACGATATAGCCGGCGGAGGCATACAATTGCATCTCAGCGGAAAAGCGGTCTCCATAGTTTAAAATGGGGCCTCCATGGTTCTCCACCATAAAGGGATATTTTTTGGAAGCATCATAGTTGGGAGGGTATACTACCCAGCCTTGAATGTCCCGTCCGTCCACCGAGGATTTGTACCACACTTCTTCTACCCTACCCAATTCACGGTAGTTGAGCAAACTTTTGCTCAGACCTGTGATTTTGACGGGATTCTTTCCCTTTGGTTTGAGTACTGCCAACTCTGCGGGATAATTAGGCGTGGATTGGGTATAAACAATGGTCCCATTTTTCGAAACGCTATAAGAACCGCTGGGGTACGGTCGGCCCAAGGTGGTTCCGCCTACATTGCCCAAAATTTTAGAGGTATTGCCAGACAAGGAAACCAGCCCCACTTTTCCATTTCCTTTGTCATCATAGGCGATATACAATCCGTCTCCTTTGGAATTCCATTGAATGTCTGAAATGGATCGGTCCAACCCATCGGAAATGACCCTTTTGCCACTTCCATCCGTGTTCATGATGTGCACTTTTCTGATTTGGTAAGCCTGTACCTTGTCTTCAAAACCCAGATATGCTATTAGCTTTCCATCTGGAGAAACCTTTGGGTCATAATCCGGCCCATTTCTATCGGTGAGGGCCTCAATGTCCCCATTTTGAACATCCACAGCATAAATCTCACTGTTTCGAAAACGGTATTCCCAATCTTCTACCCGGTTGGCAGAAAAATAAATTTTACTTCCATTCTTGGCCCAAGAAAGTGTTCCCCGGTGATGCCAGTTCCCCGAAGTGATTTGCCTTGGCGCACCCCCGTCTGCAGGTATAGTGAAAATGTGGTTGAACCCTGGTTTGATATAACCTCTCCCATCGGCTTCATGATACACCCTATCTGTAATTCTTGGCTTCTCGGCCCATTTGGCACCTTTGGGTTTTTTGGGCATTTTGGCAATCACCGGCGGAGCTTCAGGTACATTCATGGAGAAAGCCAATTGCTTCCCATCTGGGGACCAAGTAAGGGAACTAGGGCTAAAGGGCAACTGCGATAATTTGGCCACTTTACCGGATGCCACCCAGTACATATAAATCTCTGAGCCCTCATCCGTACTGCTAGAAAACACAATCCGATCACCGGAGGGCGACCACTTTGGACTGCTTTCATTGACTTCATTGGAGGTCAGTTTTTGGTGTTGACTTCCGTCCGTGCGAATCAACCAAAGATTTCCCTTGGAGCCATCCTTCATGATATCATACCCCATTCTTCGGTAAACCACCCATTCACCATTAGGTGAAATCTGTGGATCCGATGCATACTGCAAATCAAAGACATCTAAATAGGAAAAATGTTGTTTTTGGGAGGTTGATAACTGTAAAGCCCCTAAGGTAAAAAGGAGCAAAAGAAATCGCTTCATATGATCAAAATTTGTAGCTTTAAAGGTAGCGAAAAGAAGTGGTCAAGCTGACCCCTATCCATAGTAAATTTTTAAATCCGGCGGCTCCCTCAACCAACCTCGCGGAGACCGTTGCCAATCATTTGGTTCGTTTTATGTTTTATCTGGTAATCACTACCTCCATTCAATCTTGTTACGAGGGTTTTTACTCCGCTGCCCTGGGCTTAAGCGTCCTGGTTGGCATATTTTATATTGTTACTTATGGGTATCGATTTGTAAAATCCCGAATTGAAAAAATTGCCGAGAACCAAGGTATTAGTTGTAAAGTGCTGCTGCAAAGAACCCAGACCATTTGGTATTCGCAACCTAAGCAAGTTTCCAAAAAACAACGGGTCTATTTAGAGCTTATGCTCTTTTTACATGTCTTCGGTCTCATTTTAATCGGGATTTTGTGGTTGGGATTAATGGTTGGACTGGCCATGTTCCTTCAAATCTTTTCATAACTTCACTACAAGTGACCATAACCTATTGCATTGCAATTAGAACTTTCCGTAATTCGTTGATTCCATTTTTCAAAAGCTTCATTTAGTGGAAATAAAAGTCTATAACTTCCTATATTTATGGGAAATAGCCAACTTCCCATGATTAAATTCTTCCGTAGGATTCGCCAAAAACTACTTTCAGAAAACAAGTTCTCCAAATATTTCGTTTATGCAATTGGCGAAATTGTTCTGGTTGTTATTGGAATATTGATTGCCCTGCAAATCAACAACTGGAATCAGGAACGATTGAACAGTGTAGAAGAGCAGAATTACTATAAAAACATAAAGCGGCAATTGAGTGAGGACAGAAGGGGTATAGAATCCAGCATGAGTTACAACAATTCATTTTTGGAGCAATATGGTTACGCTGTTGGAGTCATTGAAGCAAATGATAGAAGTGCTGTTGATTCCCTATCCAAGATTACTTTAAATCTGACCAAATCCTCTGATTTTCACAGGCAAAGCAACATCTATCAGTCCATGGTGAACAGTGGTCAAATAAAGTTGCTAAAGAACCAACAAATTATTGAACGACTTCAGCATTTGGAAGAAACCTATATTTATGCCAACAAGCTGGAGGAGACCCATTCAGAAGCTATAATGACCTTTGCCATTCCAATTATTGTAAGCTCCCTAAAAGTGTCCAATATGACGGTCGAAAAAGTGGAAAATCTTTATACCTATCAGTTCCAAAACTTATTCACAATGTTTTCGGGTTTGATGCTGGAAAAAAACGACATTTACCAAAGAGCTTTAGATAGAATTGCTATTTTAAACGAATTAATTGATGAAGAGTTGGGTATTGAAAACCAAGAGGTGAATGGCAACTAGTTCATAAAACAATAGTGAACAAACCGATAACCCTCAAACACATCTTCTTAAACCCTAATTGATGGATTTCACCAACAAAAAAGTATTGATTACCGGTGCCTCGCGTGGCATCGGTAAGGCTACGGCTATTGCCTTCGCCGAAAAAGGAGCAAAGGTAGGTCTCAATTTCCGCAGTAATACCGAGGAAGCTGAAAGAACCCTTTCCCAATTAAGCGGTTCAGGGCACCAATTGTTTCAACAGGATGTTTCGGAAAAAAATGGCCCTGAGCAGCTAATCCATAGATTTATAGCGCATTATGGTCAACTTGATGTTTTGGTGAACAATGCCGGAATTTCCATTTTTCATGATATAGAGGAGGTGGGTTTTGACCATTGGGCCAATGCCTGGGAAAGTATTTTTAAAACCAATCTTTTTGCGGTATCCAATCTTTGTTATTGGGGCGCCAAAGCGATGATGCAATCTGGTGGAGGGAAGATTGTAAATGTGTCGTCCAGAGGTGCGTTTCGAGGTGAGCCCACCAAACCCGCTTATGGTGCTAGTAAGGCTGCTTTGAATTCCATGAGTCAGTCCCTGGCAAAAAAATTGGCTAAACACCATATCCATGTGGGTGTAGTGGCTCCAGGATTTACCGAAACGGAAATGGCTGCTGAAACCCTGACTCCCGTGGAACGGGAAAATTTGTTGCGGGAATCGCCCTTTCAGCGCATGGCCCAACCCGAAGAAGTGGCCCACGCTATTTTGTTTTTGGCTTCGGAAAGGGCAGGCTATTCCTCTGGAGCCATCATTGATGTGAACGGGGCATCTTATTTGAGAAGTTGATATGAAAGCATCCACCATTGCCCAACTCAAAAAGGAGCTGCAGCATCGTTCCCCAGATGAGCTATTGAATTTATGTCTTCGTTTGGGCCGATTCAAAAAAGAGAACAAAGAACTGCTCACTTACCTACTTTTTGAGGCCGATCACGAGGAAGGGTATATTGAATCCGTCAAAGCCGAAGTGGATGCAATGTTCGAGGAGATCAATACCAATAGTTTTTACTACATCAAAAAAAGCGTGCGGAAAATTCTTCGCACCATCAAAAAGTATGTTCGGTACTCTGGGAACAAAGAAACCGAGGTGGAGCTGCTGTTGTACTTCTGTCAGAAACTAAAGCACTTCCGTCCATCCGTTAAAAGCAACATCGCCCTGCGCAATTTATATGATAGACAATTGGGCTATATTGAAAAGAAAATAAGTGCCCTTCACGAAGATTTGCAGTACGATTTTGGACAAATCTTGGAAGACCTAAGATAGAATCGGGCAACCAAAAGGCTCCTAAACACGTCTTTTATTCAATAACCATAATCAATCAAAAATGGGAGTCAACCAAAAAACGGCCCGCCTTGCAGGGCTACTGTATTTTTTAATTGCCATTACGGGCATTTTCAGTCTCATGTATGTTCCCTCGCAACTCATTGTTTGGGACAACCCGTCACAAACGGTTCAAAACCTTACCTCCTCCGAGTTTCTATTCCGATTGGAAATTTTATGCGAACTATTGTGCTATTTAATCTTTGTTTTTCTGCCTTTGGTGCTTTTTCAGTTGTTCAAGGAGGTCCATAAAAACATGGCAGTACTCATGGTTGTCTTGGTCCTTATAAGTGTCCCCATTTCCATGGGTAGTGTGGTGTACAAATTTGAGGTGCTGTCCCTTTTGGGCGATTCTGGATTTTTAAAGGTGTACAATTCAGCTCAAATTGAGACTCAGGTGATGCAGGCCTTTCAATCGTATTTTAAAGGCATTCTAATCTCACAAATTTTTTGGGGCCTTTGGCTGTTCCCCTTTGGTTATCTGGTCTTTAAGTCCGGTTTTCTTCCCAAAATTTTGGGCTTGTTTCTGATGGTGGGAAGTGTTGGCTATTTTTTGGATTTCATAGGTAGGGTGCTTTGCCCAGATTACAATTCCCTTTGGATTTCGGACTATATCACCATCCCCGCCAGTATTGGGGAATTGGGTACTTGTCTGTGGCTTTTGATCATGGGAATCAAAACTCCTGTTGTCAAAGAGTAATTAGTTTTTACCTTAGCCATCTATCCTGGGCTATCGCGATTGTACTGCCCAAAATGCGCAATGAGTAAAATGATAAAGCAATAGGACTATGTTTGATGATGACGATGAAAATCATAGAGAGTCATACGAATCGATAAGAAAAATGCCTGTTTATCAAAAAGGCATGGAGATTCTTCAGCTTGCCAACAAAATTGCCGAATTAGTCTCGGATGAGGAGTATGACAAATTGCCCGAAGCAGAAAGAAGCGCACTTCAACACCATGCACAGTACCTTAGAAGCAATGCAATGTTGATCAACCCAAAAATTGCCGGTGCCGTCGGGGCAGACTTATATGATCTCAAGATGGAAAACGCTGCCATTATCAGAAAAGCGGCACGGGAAATTTTTACAGACAGTACCGGGCTAAAAATGTACGGTTTTAAGCACTTGGAATATTTGGAGCTGCTTCGAAATGAGGTAGATCAATTTCGTATCCTATTTGCAGAATGGGTCAAGACCTTTGATCCTTGGAACCATATTATTGACAGGTGGGGTCTATTTAATCCACCTGGTGTCAACTATGATGACAAAGATCCGGATGATGACATTCCCTTTAACCCCGAGGATTTTTTTAATGACTGACTTTTAACCCAACCCTACATCCAAGGTCATCATTATGATAAATCCACCGATAAAACCCAATGTGGCGATATCTGTGTATTTGTCCCTCTGCGTTTCCGGAATCACCTCTTCCACCACCACAAAGATCATGGCTCCTGCTGCAAAAGAGAGGGCATAGGGCAAAATGGGCTCAAAAGTAAGAACGGCCCAAGCTCCCAATACTGCGGCTATGGGCTCCACAATGGCAGATGCCTGCCCATAGACCCAACTTTTCCATCGGCTAAGTCCCTGTCTGCGCAAAGGCATGGCCACTGCAAATCCTTCTGGAAAATTCTGAAGTCCAATTCCCATGGCCAAGGCAACCGCTCCCCCAATGGTAGCTCCATCAAAGCCGGCCGCAACACCGCCAAACAGTACCCCTACCGCGAGACCTTCAGGAATATTGTGCAAGGTAATGGCAAGAGTCAATAAAGTGGTTCTATGCCATGGTGTTTTTACTCCCTCAGCCTCACTTTCCTTAAAATTGATATGCAAATGAGGCAATACCTTGTCCAGCCCAAATATAAAAGCGGCTCCCAATAAAAACCCGACTGCTGCCGGAATCACTTTTACAAATCCTTCGCCTTCGCTCATTTCAATTCCTGGTGCCAACAAGCTCCAAAAACTGGCCGCCACCATTACTCCTCCTGTAAAGCCCAGCATGCCGTCCAAAACGGCGCGGTTCATTCCCTTGAACAAAAAGACCAAGGCCGCCCCGGCAGCCGTCAATCCCCAGGTAAAAACGGTAGCATAAAAAGCTGCCAATATGGGGTCTATGCTTTCAAAATATTGGATTACTTCTTCCATTAATCGTTCAGTTTTACGTAAAGATTAGATGCTATTTGATGGGAAATATGAAGTTCCTTGCCATCCATTTTTATATGCAAGGACTGATCAAACTCCTCCTTTTCCAAGATTCGGATGGTGTTCCCCAAAGCGATGTTGTTCTTGTCCAAAAATTTCAAAAAAGTGGGCGAAGTGTCCTTAACACCAACACAAACCCCTTCGGTGTCTTCTGGAACATCGCTCAACAATTGCTTATCACGAATCATAAACTTTCCGTCCTTGCTGGGAATGGGATCACCATGAGGGTCGTACTTTGGAAAATCCAACAGTTCGTCAATCTTGTCAATCAGCTTTTCGCTTTTGATATGCTCCAACTGTTCGGCCACTTCGTGGACCTCATCCCAGGTAAAATCAAGCTTTTTAACCAAGAAAACTTCCCACAAACGGTGTTTTCTAATAATGGAAAGTGCTGTTTTGATTCCAAACTCCGTCAAGGAGACACCCTGGTACTTTTTGTAATGCACTAATCCTTTTTCCGCCAATTTCTTGGCCATATCGGTAACCGAAGAAGGTTTGGTTTCCATCTGCTCCGCAATGGCATTGGTGGCAATCGGCACGGAATCACTTCCTCCCAAATGGAAGATGGTCTTGATGTAATTTTCCTCTGATCGGGTCATTTTCTTTTTGATGTCACCTCGAACTGTCATCCTGAGCTTGTCGAAGGAGCAGTCGAGAGGTTCTTACCATGCATAGCCCTCAATTGCGCTCGGACTGACCATGAATTCAAAATTTTTCCAAAAATACATTTTTATTTATAAAAACAAATTTTTAGATTTGTCTAAATTTAATTTTACCCAAATTGAAAAACAAACGCAACTATCTAGCTTTCTTTATTGTAAGTATCTTAGTCTTTACAAACGGTTTGGCCCAAGGAATCCTAATGGGCTCCCTATCCGAAAATGGTCAGCCTATTGCCTATGCCAACGTCCTATTAAAGGGCACCCAAATGGGTACGGCTACAGATGCTGACGGGCATTATGAGCTTGCCAATATTGAGCCTGGACAATACACACTGATAGCATCTTCCATAGGTTACATCACCTATAGGACTTCCATTTTGATAGGTAAAGGAGAGGTGAAAACCTTGGATATTGAGCTAGAGGCTTCGGCCGAAAGTCTGGAGGAAACTGTGGTTACCGGAACCTTAAAACCTGTAAGCCGATTGGAAAGCGCGGTACCTGTGGAGGTGTATACCCCAACATTCCTTAAAAAGAACCCAACTCCCAATATTTTTGAAGCCCTTCAAAATGTGAACGGGGTACGTCCGCAAATCAATTGCAATGTTTGCAACACGGGGGATATCCATATCAACGGCCTGGAAGGTCCATATACTTTAGTGTTGATTGATGGTATGCCCATCGTCAGCGGACTAGGAACCGTGTACGGGTTATCCGGAATTCCCAACTCCTTGATAGAACAAATTGAAATTGTAAAAGGCCCGGCTTCTACCCTATATGGTAGTGAAGCAGTAGGTGGGTTGATCAATGTTATTACCAAACATGCGCCCAATGCCCCGGAATTTTTTGCGGATGCTTACGTAACAGGTTGGGGCGAATACAACTTGGATGTGGGCTCCAAAATTGAAGTGGGCCAAAACACCGACCTCCTCCTTGGGGTCAACTATTTTAACTTTGACGAGGTTGTGGACAACAATGGGGACAATTTTACCGACCTCACGCTACAAGACCGAATCTCGATATTCCAGAAATGGAATTTTAAGCGTAAGGATTCCAAACTGTTGTCCTTGGCTGGCCGATTCTTTTACGAAGACCGATGGGGTGGTGAACTCCAATGGACTCCAGAATTCAGGGGTGGTGATGAAATTTACGGGGAAAGCATCTATACCCGAAGATGGGAGGTTTTGGGTAAATATCAATTGCCCATTGATGAAAAAGTGATGTTGTCGGTATCCTATAACGACCATAACCAGAATTCGGTTTATGGTGATACCCCCTATTTGGCCGATCAGCGCATTGGCTTTGGACAGTTGACCTGGGATAAAACCGCGGGAAAACATGACCTGTTGTTTGGAAGTGCAATCCGTTACAATTACTACGATGACAACACCCCCGCAACACAAAACAGGGACGAAGTTTGGATTCCCAGTGTATTTGTACAGGATGAGTTTAAGTTTGCGGAGAAGCATTCCTTTTTAGGTGGATTGCGGTACGACTATGATCAACGCCATGGCAACATCTTTACCCCTAGGGCGGCTTACAAATGGAAAATCTCGGACAATGATATTTTTAGGGTCAATGCAGGTACTGGATTTAGGGTGGTGAACCTGTTTACGGAAGACCATGCGGCCCTAACAGGATCTAGGGATGTGATCATTGCAGAAGAACTTAAACCCGAACGTTCCGTCAATGTTAACCTTAACTATCTGAAGAAAATTTATAGCGATAATGGTACGTTTATTGGCATTGATGCCTCTGCGTTCTACACCCATTTCTCCAACATCATTTTGCCCGATTACGAAACCAATCCCAACCAGATTATCTACGATAACCTGGATGGAAAATCCGTTTCGCAAGGGGTAAGTGCCAATGTGGATTTGGTTTTGCCTAACGGCCTTAAATTTTTGGTGGGCGCCACCTGGCAAGATGTTAGCAATACCGAAAACGGGGTAACCCAACGCCAGATTCTCACCGAGAGTTTTACAGGTACCTGGAATGTCTCCTACACTTTTAGAAATTTGGATTTGACCGTAGATTATACGGGTAATTTATATGGCCCCATGCGATTGCCCTTATTGGGCGATTTGGATCCAAGGTCACCTGAATCTCCTACTTGGAGCATTCAAAACATTCAGTTTACCTATAAAGGTTTGGATAAGTTTGAATTCTACGGTGGAGTCAAAAACCTATTGGATTGGACACCCAACCGTGGTAATCCCTTTATCATTGCCCGAGCAGATGACCCTTTTGACAGAAACGTACAGTTTGACCCGCAAGGGAATGTAGTGGCCACTGCGGACAATCCTTTTGCCCTTACTTTTGACCCCAGTTATGTGTATGGCCCCAACCAGGGGATTCGTGGGTTCTTTGGGTTTCGGTATACAGTTTTTTAGACTTGTTTATTCCTCGCAACAAATGAGGGCCAACTCTCCTAGGAAGGATATGGTTCTGAATTCACTAACTTTGGGGTATGGATTCTACCCGAGAACTGAAAACCAAATTATCAAGCCTCAAGTTGCAACTAAAAAAGCACTACCCCATTGCATCCATGGCAATCTTTGGGTCCTATGCCAGAAACGAACAGACAACAAACAGTGATGTTGATATTTTAGTCGAGCTCGATGGAAGAATTGGAATCAAGTTTATTGATTTGGCCAATGAATTGGAGAAAGCATTGGGATTAAAAGTGGATCTTGTTTCCAAAAAAGGCATTAAGGACAGATATTTTAAAGCAATCCAATCTGATCTGATCTATGTCTAAAAGAGATGGCTCTTTATTGGTTACAGACATGTTGGAGTCTGCCGAAAAAATCATCTCCTATACCAAGGGCCTATCTTTTGATGAATTTGAAGCTGATGACAAAACTGTTGACGCAGTCATTAGAAACTTTGAAATCATCGGGGAAGCCGCGAACAGGCTTGAAGAAAAGTTTAAGTCTGACAATCCCGAAATTGAATGGAATCAATTAAGAGGGTTTAGAAATAGAATAGTTCACGAATATTTTGGCATTGACCTTGAAATTGTTTGGCAAATCATTGAAGATGACCTCGGTAACTTAATCATGCGTTTGAAGGAAAAACTTGCTTAAAGTCTTTTCATAAAAATTAAGTCTTAAATCCTTCCTTGATTTTCAATTTTAACATAATTAATGCCTTGTTGTTCACTATGCCGAACACGACTAAAAAAATTCCAACTTATATTCGTTTCAACGAATATTTATAATTGAAATCTTCCAGAAAACTTAAGATCCACACCAAATTCCGTCGCCGTACTTGGGATCATACCACCGTTCCCGAAATCCGTTTGGAAGGGAAGTGGTTGGAGGAACTCGGTTTTGAGCAGGGCAAGACCGTTAAGGTCATTCAGGAGAACAGGGTATTGGTTGTTATTTTGGAAGATTAATTGTGCGGCTTTGCGCGATGCTATCCCAGGCCCATAGAAGTTTCATAAAAATTCGTCTATTCGAGTGATTTTGTTGGCTGAGCGAAGTCGAAGTCAAAAAAATCTTGTTCTCGATACTTTTTCCCTTGATTTCGACTGCGTTCAATCTGCAGGAAAAAACTCGAACTGACGGTTTTTTGGTTTAGGATGAAAAAACTAGGTATCACAATTTGTGATACCTTAAACTCGAAACTCGAATCCAATTACTCGGGAAACGCATGTAACAACTCCATCCCCGTAGAAGATCGTGGTACAAACCCTGGCCAGGTTTCCTTATTGGAGTCCTCCTTGATATCCAAAAATTTGCTGTAGTCTTTCTGTTTTAGGTGGGTTCCTAAAAAGGCGGTCACAAAATGCTGGTTTATGTTATTGATTCTGCGCTGATCCCAAGAAGGTTCCGCATAACGGTAGTACTCATCTATATGCAAACCAGCTTGCAAAGCTTCAGCGGGTGGTGGATTGGGTGCCACATTGTGTCGTGCATCCATATAGGTCAACAAATATCGGTCTGCATTTACAGCACCCTCGTAAATAGCTTTTATTCCTTTTTCATAACCCGAAACATCATCTTGATCCCCTGCAACGAACAAGGTAGGTGTCTTTAAACCTTTCAAGGTTTCTGCATCCCAAACGCCGCGCTCCATTCCCCAGGGTGCAAAAGCAACCACCGCTTTGATCCGTGGATCCATGGAATTTTGATATTCCTCGCTTGCACTTCCTCGAACTGCCAAGGCATTGCTGCCTCCCGTCATCCCCTTAAAGAAATTGATAGCAAACTCACTGTAGGCCGCTCCAGCAACATTAAGCACGCCATAGCCGCCCATGGAATATCCCACAATTCCCGTATTATCTCCATCAACATGCTCCGAAAGGAAGTGTTTCCCTGCGGCCATTTCGTTCACCACAAAAAGAATATCCTTGGAGCGATTGAGCAAGGTGCTCTGAAAAGGAGCTGCGTCCTTAAAGGTCGATTCGGTATGATCAATGGCCGCAACTATATAACCCTTGGAGGCCAAATTTTCGGTGAGGTAAGTCATCAAGTAGCGCGAACCCACATAGCCATGGGAAACCACCACCAAAGGAAATTTTCCATCTGAAGTTACCGGGGCGGCATCCCTAGTGGCCCGTCCATGAAAGGTGAACGGAATTAAGGGACGGTTGGGGTCTCCGTTGGTACCCATGACTTCATCGTATGATATCAATCCTTCGGTTTCAACAGCTGCGGGATACCACACCTCCACTGTCAATGGGCGATCGTACAGAGAATCGTTGCCCTCTTTGGAGTTGAGAACATCCACTTGCCCCTTGTTTACAAATTCCAAGGTTCGGACTCCAACTTTATATGGTCCACGAGCCGATAACTCAGGTGCATCTGGCAAGGCATCTCCATAAACAAAGGATGTTTCTTTTTGGGCAATTAATAAAGCGGGTAATAGCAGACCCATAACGAAAAGGGTCCGTAACAATTTGCGAGATTGTACAGTTTTCATTGTGCGATGGTTTTAGTTACTAAGCTCCTTACAAGATACCCATTTTGAATTCATTGAAGCAGTCTAGTATGGAATAATGATCGACTGTGTTCCTTTCCTTATTTTTGGGCATGCCCAAGTACGATTACATCATTATTGGAGCTGGTGCGGCTGGACTGCTATTGGCCGATGCCTTGGGAAATGATTCCTTTTTTTCCGACAAGTCCATCCTGATTTTGGACAAGGACAACAAATCCAAAAATGATCGCACTTGGTGTTTTTGGGAGAAAGGTATCGGGGATTTTGATGGTATACTATTCAAAAACTGGCCCAGTATCTTTTTTGGGGGAAAGGATTTGAGCTTATCTTCTTCCATTACCCCCTACCGCTATAAGATGCTCCGTGGCATAGACTTTTACGAAGAATATAAGTCAAGATTGAATAAGTATTCCAACATCCAATGGGTACAAGATGAGGTGTTACGAATAGAAGTGAATGAGGACTGGGCAGCTGTTTCAACCCAAACTGACCAATTCTCGGGCAAGCAAGTTTTTAATAGCATTTTTGATTCCGAAGCAGCCAGAAATCAGCAAAAATATCCGATAATTCAACAGCATTTTTTGGGATGGTTTGTAAAAACCCCGAAACCGGTTTTTAATCCAAATGAGGCCACCTTTATGGACTTTTCCGTTCCCCAAAAAGGCAATACCCGTTTTATGTACGTACTCCCATTTTCAGAGACCGAAGCTTTAGTGGAATATACTTTGTTTTCAGAAAATATATTGGAAAAGTATGAGTACGAAGAAGCCCTAAAGGATTATCTGAAAAACAAACTCGATTGTGAGGATTTTGAAATTACCGATACAGAAAGAGGTTCCATTCCCATGACAAGCTATCCATTTCATAAGCATAACTCGAATAGGGTTTTTAATATTGGCATTGCAGGAGGTTGGACCAAACCCAGTACCGGTTTTACCTTTTACAATACCTACAAGCAAGTGAAACGTTTGGTAAATCGCATTAAATTGGATAAGGGCCTTACAGGGTTACATCAAAAGAAAAGATTTTGGTTCTATGATCTATTGCTTTTGGACATCCTCTACAAACAAAACCACTTGGGTAGCAGCATCTTTGAATCGCTTTTTAAAAAAAGAAGTCCCCAATTGATCTTGAAATTCCTAGAGGAAGAGACTTCGGTTTGGGAAGACCTCCAAATCATTTGGGCCTGTCCCAAACGCCCCTTTTTAAAAGCACTTTGGAATAGGTTATTTTAAACGGTACGTTGCATGAGCTTGTTGCCAAA
Source organism: Flagellimonas sp. (assembly GCF_965233845.1). Classification (GTDB taxonomy): domain Bacteria; phylum Bacteroidota; class Bacteroidia; order Flavobacteriales; family Flavobacteriaceae; genus Flagellimonas. The sequence goes on along the minus strand of NZ_OZ247584.1, from coordinate 4,189,615 downwards.
GACCCTTAAAAGTTCCTTGTTCTTTTCGGGAATATTGAGGGATTCCAAGGTGCCAAAAGCTTTTTGGGTATAGCTTTCGATTTCCTTTCTGGCAGCATCCACCGCTCCACTTTCCTCAAAAATGGTCTTGACCGTATCTACCTTGGTGTTTGAATCTTCGGGCTGTATGGAATAGAGGTGCATCAGTCCCTCTTTGTCTTCTTTTGGGGCAAATTCCAGTGCCTTTAGATACAGGAAGGTTTTTTTGTTTTCCATGATATCCCCTCCCACTTGCTTTCCAAAAGTTTTGGGATCTCCAAAGGCATCCAGGTAGTCGTCCTGTAATTGGAAAGCTATTCCGAGGTTTCGACCAAAGTCATAAATGGCCTGGGTATCTTCCGGGCTTGCTCCTGCAATTACTGCTCCCATCTTCATAGCGGCAGCGACCAAAACAGCTGTTTTGTATTCGATCATTTTCAGGTATTCCGGAATGGTTACATCGTCCCTGGTCTCAAAATCCACATCATATTGTTGTCCTTCACAAACCTCAATGGCCGTTTTGCTAAAAAGTGAAATCAACTGTTTGAAGATTTCTGGAGAGTAGCTTTCCAAATATTGATAGGCATTGATCAGCATGGCATCCCCTGACAAAATTCCCGTGTTGATATCCCATTTCTCATGCACCGTGATTTTGCCTCTACGCAACGGGGCATCGTCCATGATATCGTCATGCACCAAGGAAAAATTATGGAACACCTCTATGGCCAAGGCCGCATCCAACGCATCTGTAGGATCACCTCCAAATAAGTCCGTTGTCATCAATGTCAACACAGGGCGCATCCGTTTTCCACCCAATCCCAAAATATAGGCAATGGGCTCATAAAGGTTGTGGGGTTCTTTTGGAATCAGTTTGTTTTCCAAATAGGAATTGAACATTTCTCGGTAACGTTCAATGGCGTCAGAATTCGTCATGGATCAAAAATACGGTCAATTTAAACAGTATCCCAATCCGAAATAAAAGGACTATTCAGCAAGATTTGAAAAAAGTTTCTTTAAAAAACGCAATAGATTTGAAAATCATCGTCTCTATAGATGAAGACCGCTAATAGGCTTTTTTTAATGGCAGCCAATAAAGAAAACTATAACAGACTCACTAGCTTTTTTAATGAGGAATACCATTCCTTAAAAGGTTATGTACAGTCTAGAATTGACGATACCACGGAACGTGACGCCGAGGATATTGTTCAGGATGTGGCCTTGCGGATCTTTTCAAGGACGGATGACCTATCGCCTATAAACAATATTGGGGGATTTGTATACAACTCCATTAGAAACCGAATTATTGATCTGATGCGAACCAAAAAGGACAAGGTAAACGAAGGAGATGATTTTGAAGCCCAATGGGCTGAGTTTGCCGAGCTCTTTTATGGGGATGCGGACAACAACTACCCTGAAAATGTTCAGGAAGCACTGAAACTTGGAATTAAAACCCTAAAACCAGTTTACCAAGATATCATTATCGCGGTGGACTTTGAGGGGTATACCTATAAGGAAATTGCAGAGGACACAGATATCTCTATAGGGACATTAATGTCCAGAAGACATCGCGCCTTGTCCTTGCTATCAAAATACTTAGAAACTATAAAAAATTCAACATTATAATTAAAAGCATATGGAACCTAAAGAAAGATATTACGAAAAGAGGGTGGAAAAGTATGTAACCAAGGGTTTTAAAATATTCTTTGCCTTCATCATTTTTTGCATTTTGGTGCTGCTTGCAGGTTATGTATTCATGCACTTATGGAACTGGTTGATGCCTGATATATTCGGATTGACCACCATTGGCTATTGGCAATCCCTTGGATTGATACTATTGGCCAAATTTATCTTCGGATTTGGAAATCATTCCTCCAAAAAGTCCAATCATAAATCCAAAAAACGTCATAAAGGTGATAGGTTCTGTAGAACAAAAAAAGAATTTTCCAAATGGCAGCATTACGATCAGTTCTGGAAAGAAGAAGGAGAAGAAGCCTATAACGCCTATTTGGAGCGAATTACTAAAGAAGAACAGTATGGCGCCCAGGAAGAAAACTAAGGCCATAGAAAAAATTGAAAGCTATCGACGCAGAGCTTTTTTCTGGCGTTCAAGTCCTAAATCAACAACTGAGTCCAATTCTGATTTCCAAAATCGCCAGTATACTGTTGATTAGCAACCCATAAGACCAAAGGATTAAACATTCGTTAAAAAAATGTAAAACCTTGGAAACTTTTTTTGTTTTTAAAGTTTCCAGGTTTATTTTTGTCGCCCAATTATGAGAGATAAGATTTTACATAAGGCGACGGAGATGTTTTTGACCCTTGGTTTCAAAAGTGTCACTATGGATGATTTGGCCAATGAAATGGGGATTTCCAAAAAGACGATCTACTCCCATTTTGAAAATAAGACCAAGTTGGTAGAAGAAAGTACCTTGGATATGTTTTGGTGTATTTCCAACGGTATTGATGAAATCATTGCATTGGCCAAAAACCCCATTGAAGAACTGTACGAGATCAAAAAGTTTGTCATGGTGCACCTCAAAAACGAAAAATCCTCCCCCCAATATCAGTTGCAAAAGTACTATCCCAAAATACATGAGGCTTTAAAGAAGAAGCAATTTGAGGTGATGCAGGATTGCATCAAGGACAACGTAAAACGGGGAATGGAAATGGGAATTTACCGAGACAATTTAAGTGTGGAATTTGTATCCAGAATCTACTTTTCTGGCGTCACCAGCATAAAGGACAACAATCTATTTCCAATCCAGATTTTTAACATGGCAGAACTCACGGACGATTATCTTGAATACCATTTACGAGGAATTACAACAGTCAAAGGAAGAGAAATCATAAACTCAATCATCAATTCAAATTAAATCTAAATGCGAACAACCATCATCAGCCTATTTTTAATTCTATCGTGGTTTAGTCAGGCGCAGGAAACTAACCCGTACAGTTTTAGTATGGAAGAGGCCATTGCCCATGCCCTGGAACATAACTACAGTGCCATCAACGCCAGTAGGGATATTGTAGACGCCCAAAAGCAAAAATGGGAAACCATTGCGGACGGGCTTCCACAAATATCTGGTGACATTAGCTATCAAAATCAATTAAAGCAACCTGTAACCCAAATTCCGGCGGAGTTCTTTGGTGGTGAACCAGGAACCTTCCAGGAAGTTGTCTTTGGTCAGGCACAGTCTGCCAGGGCCACGGCCACCCTTACCCAACAGATTTTTGATGGGTCTTATATCGTGGGGGTTCAGGCCACCAAAGCTTTTCTGAGTTTTAGTCAAAACAACAAGGAAAAGAACGAACTGGATGTCCGGAAAGCCGTTGTTGAGGCTTATGGCAATGTGCTTTGGCCCAGGAGAGTGTTCTGATTTCGGAGAACAACAAAAAAACCTTGGAGAAAAACCTGTACGAGACCCAAAAAATATTTGAAAATGGTTTAGGGGATGAGGAAAGTGTAGATCAATTAAAGATTACCCTTTCTTCGGTGGAAAATCAACTTAAAAACGCCAAACGTTTGGAGAAGATTACGCTTCAAATGTTGAATTTGGTCTTGGGACTCCCCATTGAGACTCCAACGGTTTTAACCGAAAACTTGGATGATCTTACGCAAAAGCAAATCGATTTTGGGTTGGTGGATTCTGCCTTCAATATTCAAAACAATGTGGACTATAAATTGGCCATTAATCAAGAAGAGCAGCGTTATTTTGAGCACAAGTTGGCCAAAAGTAGGGCACTGCCCACTTTGAATGCCTTTGTGAATTACGGGGGAAACTCGTTCAGTGACAGCTTTAATTTTCTGAGCAGCGGACAGGAATGGTTCGGTTCCTCTGTTTTGGGGTTTGACCTTAGCATTCCTCTTTTTAGTTCGCTGAAACGAAGTGCCAGTACACAGCGGGCCAAGATTGCTTTGGAAAAAGCCAAGACACAGCTCACGGAGGCCGAGGAGCAAATTCGATTACAACTGGAAAGTGCAAAAAGCGACTATATCCTGGCTATAGAAGAGTATGGAACCTCCAAAGAAAATTTGGAGCTTGCGGAGCGCATCGAAAATAAAAATCAAGTCAAATATTCGGAAGGATTGGCAACCAGTTTTGAGCTAAGACAAGCACAGACCCAGTTGTATACAACCCAACAAGAATACCTTCAATCTATGGTGGATGTTATAAATAACAAAACCGCTTTGGAAACTATCCTAAATAATTAAACTCATCAAATAATCCATATCAATCATGAAAAAAATAACATATATCATACTAACAGCCGTGGTTCTTTCCTCCTGTGGAGGTGGTACACAAAGTACAGTTGAAAGTGTGTTGGCAGATAAAAACCTTGAGGCCATCCGTGGAAAGCGAGCAGAGATTTCAGCGCAGCAAAAAGCGTTGGAGAAACAATTGCATTCCCTCGATTCTGCCATCGCTCAATTGGATGACCAAGCAAAGTTGCCGCTTGTAACCACTATTTTGGCCAATGCGGAAAAGTTTGACCATTATTTGGAACTTCAAGGAGATGTAATGACCAAACAAAACGTATTGGTGTACCCCGAAATTTCCGGAACACTGAACCGTGTTTATGTCAAAGAAGGTCAAAAAGTGTCCAAAGGACAATTGTTAGCTTCCATTGACGATGGGGGACTATCCAGTCAATTGGCACAAATGAAAACCCAGGCGGCCTTGGCCAAAACCACCTTTGAGCGTCAAAAAAGATTATGGGAACAGAATATTGGCTCTGAAATCCAGTATCTAGAGGCCAAAACCACTTACGAAGCTCAAGAGAGCGCTGTAAAGCAGATGCAGAGCCAGGTGGCCAAATCCACCATTAGGGCACCATTCTCCGGAATTATTGACGATGTAATCCAGGATCAAGGTACTGTGGTAAGTCCGGGTACCGGGATGGCTGTTTTTCGAATCGTCAACCTTTCCAATATGTATATCGAAGTTGAAGTTCCAGAAAGTCATTTGCCCAATGTAACCCCTGGAAAAAATGTTGAAGTCTACTTTCCTGTGCTTGGCGATAGCGTTACCACCAAGGTGAGACAGACAGGAAACTTCATCAATCCGAGTAACCGTTCGTTTACGGCTGAAATTCCAGTTCCTAGCGAAAATGGAAAAATTAAGCCCAACCTTACGGCCAAAGTCATGATCAATGATTACACCAACGAAAATGCCATTTTGATTCCCCAAAGTATCGTTTCAGAAAATGCGGAGGGAGAACAATATGTGTACTTGGTGGATGCAGATTCCGTTTCGTCTGACGCCATTGCCAAAAAAGTAATTATTGAAACGGGAAAGACGCAAGGAGACTATGTTGAGGTATTGGCAGGAATCAATAACGGGGATGGTATCATAGATGAGGGTGCCCGGAGCGTAAAAGAGGGCCAAAAGGTAAGAATCAAAAACGGCGAATAGACCAAAGACTTAAATTATTATGAGCAAGCAAAAAAAGAAAGTCGACAAAGAATTTAGGCTGTCCTCATGGGCCATTGACAACAAAACAACCATGTATGTTTTGATTGCCGTGATACTTTTTCTTGGTGCATCCGCATACTTTAGCATGCCTAGGGAAAACTTCCCTGAGATTAAGGAAACAAAAATCTACATAAGCTCCCTTTATCCGGGAAACACTGCTGAGGATATTGAGAAACTGATTACGGACCCGTTGGAGGATGAGCTTAAAACGGTCAGCAATGTCATAGAAATAACCTCTACCTCCCAGGAGGATTATTCCATGATCATAGTGGAGTTTGATGAAAATATCTCGGTAGAAGCTGCCAAACAAAAGGTAAAGGATGAGGTGGATTCACAAACCGCTGGAGAGGATTGGCCCACCTTTAACGGTGCCAAAGTGGAACCCAATGTGTTTGACTTAAGTATGTCTGAGGAGATACCTATTTTGAACATCAATATTTCTGGAGATTACCCAGTGGATAAACTCAAGGAATATGGGGAATATTTGGAGGATGAAATTGAAGGCTTGGCAGAAATTAAGCAGGTAGATATCCGTGGTGCCCAAGAAAAGGAAGTGGAGGTCGCGGTTGACATCTATAAAATGATGGCTGCCCAAGTTAGCTTCAATGATGTGATCAACGCCATTGGCAATGAAAATATGACCACTTCCGCCGGTAACCTGATTACCAGTGGTCAACGAAGAACCATCAGAATCGTAGGTGAAATTGATGAACCCAAAGATTTGGATGATTTTGTGGTGAAGTCTGAAAACGATGACCCAGTTTACCTTAAGGACATTGCCGAGGTGACTTTTAAGGAAGAGGACAAAACCACTTATGCGCGTGAATTTGGACATCCTGTTGTGATGTTGGATGTAAAAAAACGTGCAGGTAAGAACATGGTGGCGGCCGCTGAACAAATTCAAGTTATTGTGGACAATGCCGTTGAAAATGTGTTTCCACAGGATTTGGAAATCAGTATAGCCAACGATCAATCTTCCAAGACCATTGGGCAGGTAGATGACCTCGTAAACAACATCATCTTCGGTATTATTCTGGTGGTAACAGTATTGATGTTTTTCCTAGGTTTTAAGAATGCCCTTTTTGTTGGGTTCGCCATCCCCATGTCCATGTTTATGTCCTTGATGATCCTAAGTACTTTGGGATATACCATGAACACCATGATCCTGTTTGGTTTGATTATGGGACTGGGAATGCTGGTGGACAATGGTATTGTGGTGGTGGAGAACGTATATCGACTTATAGATCAGGAGGGTATGTCTAGGTTGGAGGCCGCCAAAAAAGGAATCGGAGAAATCGCGTTCCCTATTATCATATCCACCTTGACAACTGTAGCGGCTTTCGTTCCTCTAGGATTATGGCCAGGGGTTATGGGACAGTTTATGATCTATTTCCCTGTTACTTTGTCCGTCGTTCTAGGCTCGTCACTCTTTGTGGCCATCTTCTTTAATTCGGTTTTGGTTTCCAGATATATGACCACTGAGGATAAGAAAATGCCCTTCAAGAGCATTGTACAAATAACATCGATTGTAGCTGGAATCGGAGTGCTGATTATCCTGTTCGGTGGGAGTTACAGGGCTTTGGGAACCTTAATGGTATTTACAGCAATTATGCTCTGGGTGTATCGACTATTCCTAAGAGGTTGGGCCAATGGTTTCCAAAATACCATTTTGCCCAAATGGGAAAAATTTTATGAGCGTACGCTTAGAAGGGCATTGGCCGGTAGAAAACCTATCTATATAGCCATAGGTACTTTTGTGTTGTTACTCATTGCTTTCATGGGCTTTGGGGCATCCGTTGGAAGTCAGCGAACCAAAGTAGAGTTCTTTCCGGACAATACGCCCAACCAAATCATTGTCTACATAGAGTATCCTGAAGGAACCGACATTAAGAAGACCAATGACATTACCGAGGAAATTGAGCAGCGTGTTTATAAGATTATCAACGAAGATGCTTATTTACATGGGGACTATAACTTTTTGACGGAAAGTGCGGTTTCCCAAGTTGGTGAAGGAGCTGGTAACCCGCAGACCGATGGGGGGTCGGCCGCCGAGATGCCGCATAGGGGCAAGATCACCGCAACCATGCGGGAATATAAGTTCCGGGAAGGTGCGGACAGTAACGAGCTGCTAAAGAAAGTTCAGGAAGCTTTGAAGGATATTTATCCAGGTGTTGCCATTTCCGTGGAAAAAGATGCGGTAGGTCCGCCCGCGGGTTATCCCATCAACATTGAACTGGAAGGAAACGATTATTCTGAGCTTATTGCTACCGCCGAAAAAATGCGGAATTACATCAATTCCAAAAATATTCCAGGAATTGATGAGCTTAAGGTGGATGTAAACAAATCAAAGCCTGCCATGTTGGTTGATGTGGATCGGAAAAAGGCTGGTGAACTGGGTGTTTCCACAGGACAGGTAGGGCAGCAACTGCGAAATTCCATTTTTGGTGCCAAGGCTGGGATTTACAAAGAAGATGGTGAGGATTATGATATTTATGTTCGTTTTAATGAAGAGAACCGATATAATACCAGTGCCATCTTTAACCAAAAAATCACTTTTAAGGATCAGAATTCTGGGCAAACCAAGGAAGTTCCAATTTCCGCAGTAGCTAAACAGGTTAACACCTCTGGATTTAGCGCCATTAAACACCGGGAAACAGAAAGGGTTGTAACGGTGTATTCAGCATTGGCCCCCGGGTTCACCGATGCGAATGCCGTGGTAAGCAAGATCAAGGATGAAATGGATTCGTTCACCGAGCTTCCCGCTGATATCAAAATTGACTATACCGGACAGTTGGAGGAGCAGAACAAACAAATGGCATTTTTAATGGGTGCCTTCTTTACAGGATTGGGGCTGATTTTCTTTATCCTGATATTCCAGTTCAATTCCGTTTCCAAACCAGGAATTATTATGCTGGCCATCTTCTTGAGTTTGATTGGGGTGTTTGGTGGAATTGTAGCCACGGGAAGTGCCTTCGTGATCATGATGACCATGATGGGAATTATTTCCTTGGCGGGTATTGTGGTGAACAATGGGGTGGTGCTTCTGGATTACACCCAACTCTTGATCGATAGGAAGAAAGTGGAATTGGAATTGGAAGAAGATGACCTTCTGGAGCCAAAGGACTTTTTGGAGGCCGTGGTCAAAGGAGGTAAAGCAAGGTTACGTCCAGTATTGCTAACAGCAATTACCACCATTCTCGGTTTGATTCCATTGGCAACAGGATTCAATATCAACTTCTTCACCTTGTTCAGTGAATTTAACCCCAATATCTACTTTGGCGGGGACAACGTGATTTTCTGGGGGCCTTTGGCTTGGACGGTTATTTACGGACTGTTTGTGGCCACCTTCCTAACCTTGATTGTGGTGCCTATTCTCTTTAGCTTGGTCTACCGAATTAAGGTAAGGATCCATAAAAGAAGGGTAAGAAAAGAAGAGCATAAAAAAGAAGTATTGGACATTGCGGCCTAAGCTTATTTATAATAACTAAAAAAGCCCCCCGAATAATCGGGAGGCTTTTTTTATTTAAACACTATCTCAATTTACATATCAACAGAAACAATCTCGGATTGGTTCCAATTCTTTACGTGTACAATGCGGTTTTCCACAAAGTCAACTTCTTTCAAAATCTCATCTTTCCAAAAAAACCATTTCCCGGATTTTTTCCCGTTGATATACTTTCCGGAGGCAATTTTCTTGCCTTCCAAGCTGTACATGAACCACTGCCCATGCAATTTTTCGTTTAAAAAATAACCCGTTTGGGCTATTTCGCCATTTTCGTGAAAATATGTAGCCTTAACCATGTCCCCTACCTTTTCCATAGTGGGTTCAATATTTTGTGAGTACATACCAACCGAAAACATCACTGCCAAAAAAAATATTGCTTTCTTCATATGATATGGGATTTAAATTGTTATTTCAGTAACATTAACGACATAAAGGTACTTAATATTTTACGTTAAATATATATTTTCATAACATTAAATTTACATTAAATACATAAATGTCTGTTTATTAGTATTTTAACCTAAAAGATATTTTTAGCTACAATCCTTTCATCGAGAAATTTTGCTAAAAATCTAGACCGCTTTTTTAGATCAATCCAGATTTCGCCAAACCCAAGTGATCTTCAATTGTATTGGATAAAGCCCGATATAATTAGAAAATGCATTTATCTAGCAGAAAATAATGGCATTCCTCTTAAATTTGCCCCTCCATAGCAAATAAGATGTATAGAAATAATACGTGTGGTGCCCTGAGGGCCTCAGATATCAATTCGGAAGTTGTACTAAGTGGTTGGGTGCACAAAGTAAGGGACAAAGGTTTTGTGGTTTGGATAGATTTAAGGGATCGATATGGTATTACCCAATTGGTTTTGGACCAAGACCGAACCCCTGTTCAACTTTTGGAAATGGCCAAGGAGCTGGGTCGCGAAACCGTCATCCAGGTTAAAGGTCAGGTCATCGAGCGGGCTTCCAAGAATCCTAACATTCCCACAGGTGATATTGAAGTTTTGGTAAGCGAGCTTCAAATTCTTAACGAATCCATTGTCCCTCCATTTACTATTGAAGATGAAACGGACGGTGGCGAGGATATTCGTATGAAGTACCGCTATTTGGATATCCGAAGAAATCCTGTAAAAGACAATTTGATTTTCAGACATAAGGTTACCATGGAAGTCAGGAAATACCTTTCTGACCACGGATTTATTGAAGTAGAGACTCCCTACCTCATCAAATCCACGCCAGAGGGTGCCAGGGATTTTTTGGTGCCAAGTCGTATGAATGAAGGGCAGTTTTATGCCTTGCCACAATCCCCCCAGACCTTTAAGCAACTGCTGATGGTAGGGGGAATGGACAAATACTTCCAAATCGTGAAGTGCTTTAGGGATGAGGATTTGCGCGCAGACCGCCAACCCGAGTTTACGCAGATTGATTGCGAAATGGCCTTTGTGGAACAGGAAGATATCCTGAATGCATTTGAAGGATTGACCAAACATCTATTGCTAGAAATCCATGGGATAGATACCGGGGATTTTCCCAGGATCACTTTTGATGAAGCCATGCAAAAATATGGGAACGACAAACCCGATATTCGGTTTGGTATGGAATTCGGAGAGCTAAATTCAGTGGCCCAACACAAAGAATTCGATGTATTCAATTCAGCGGAGTTGGTTGTAGGTATTGCTGTTCCCGGTGGAGCAGCTTACACCCGAAAAGAAATAGACAAGCTTATTGACTGGGTCAAACGTCCACAAGTAGGGGCCAAGGGCATGGTCTATGTAAAGTGTAATGAGGATGGCTCCTATAAATCTTCTGTGGACAAATTCTATGATCAGGAAGATTTGACCCAATGGGCCGATGTTACCGGAGCCAAGGCTGGCGATCTTATTTGTGTACTTTCAGGGAACACCAACGAAACAAGAGCGCAGCTCAGTGCACTTCGTATGGAATTGGCAGAACGTTTAGGTCTAAGGAAACCAGACGAATTTGCCCCGCTGTGGGTCGTTGACTTTCCTTTATTGGAATTGGATGAAGAAACAGGAACCTATCACGCCATGCACCACCCCTTTACTTCCCCTAAACCCGGCCAATTGGAATTATTGGACTCCAATCCTGGAGAAGTAAAGGCCAATGCCTATGATTTGGTGCTGAATGGAAACGAGATCGGTGGAGGTTCCATCCGTATTCATGACAAGGAAGTACAGGCCACCATGTTCAAACATTTGGGTTTCACCCCTGATGAGGCCAAGGAACAGTTTGGGTTTTTAATGGATGCCTTCCAGTATGGTGCCCCTCCACATGGTGGCATTGCCTTTGGACTCGATAGGTTAGTGTCCATTTTGGGCGGTCAAGAGACCATCCGTGATTTTATCGCATTCCCAAAAAACAACAGTGGCAGGGATGTAATGATCGATGCCCCGGCAAACATTGACGAGGAACAATTGAAAGAGCTCCATTTGAAATTGGACCTTTAAAGTAGATACAAATCCCGCCGCTGAGCGGGATTTTTAATACTTTTAAGTACAGTTGCACCCAATGCCCAACAAAAAGAAAAATCTCCTCACCCGATTTCTCAAATGGCGATATAAAAATATCTCCAACAAAACCTTTGTACACATTATGAGCGTAGTGGTGGGGTTTATGGCCGGATTGGCTGCGGTCACCTTAAAGAACATCACATATTTCATTGAAGAATTATTGGAAGCTGGGATAGTGGTTTCGGAAAACCAGCTCTATTTTATTTTACCCGTGTTTGGATTGACCTTAGTGTACCTTTATGTAAAATTTGTACATAAAAAGCCTATACAGCATGCTGTTTCTTCCATTATTTTTTCCCTCTCCAAAAAAGGAGGCCTCTTAAAGGTCAAAGACATCTACACCCCATTGATAGCGGCACCCCTAACCGTTGGTTTTGGAGGTTCCGTAGGATTGTTGGGGCCAGCTGTAAAATCTGGGGCCGCCATAAGTTCCAATCTAAGCAGGTTGTTCCATATTGATGCCAAGACCCGTTCCCTTTTGGTGGCCTGTGCTTCTGCGGGAGCCATTTCTTCCATTTTTCAATCGCCCATTGCGGCCATTATTTTTGCGGTGGAGGTTTTTACCCTCGACCTTACCATGTTATCCATGTTGCCCTTGCTTTTGGCTTCTATTTCCGGAGTGCTTACCTCCTATTTCTTTTTGGGGAACGAAGTACTTTTTAGTTTCTCATTATCCGAGGGGTTTGCACTTAAAGACACTTTCTTTTACATATTATTGGGGGTAGGCACCGCTTTTGCTTCCATCTACTTTACCAAAATGTACTTCTCCATTTTGGAGTTTTTCAAACGCTTTAAAAGTCCAAAATACAAGCTTTTGGTTGGCGGTTTGGCCATAGGAATTATGTTATATGCCATTCCACCTTTATATGGTGAAGGGTTTGGTTTCATAAATAATTTATTGGATGGGGACCATATTGAAGCATTGGGCAAAACCCCTTTTGATGCCTACACCCACAATATTTGGGTGGTGATAGCCCTCTTGTTTGGCATTACCATTTTCAAGGCCATTGCCATGACAACTACCTTTGCCGCCGGAGGTGCTGGTGGAATTTTCATCCCAACTATGGTGATGGGAAGTGCTTTGGGAAACGTGGTGGCCAAGGTCATCAACAATTTAGGGTTGGGCTTCGATGTCTCAGAAAGTAATTTCACCTTGATTGGAATGGCTGGCTTGATTGCGGGGGTTATCCATGCCCCTTTGACCGCCATATTCTTGATTGCCGAAATAACAGGCGGGTATCAACTTTTTGTGCCATTGATGATTACCGCTTCTATTTCCTATCTCATCACTAAAAACGCACTGGACTACACCATTTACACCAAAGAATTGGCCAAAATTGGAGCCCTGCTCACCCACAACAAAGACCAAATGGTCTTGGGATTGATGGAAATGGATGACGTCATCGAGACAAACTTTAAGTCGGTACATCCAGAAATGTCCTTGGGGCAAATGTTGCATGAATCCGTTTCCAAATCCAAACGGAACATATTTCCTGTGTTGGACGAGAACCAAAAGTTAATGGGCATTATCGTTTTGGATGACATCCGTGAGTTTATGTTTGATAAAAAGCTTTATGACACGGTCTATGTCAAAAATCTGATGCATGCCCCCCCTGAGCATATTTTTTACAATTCGGACAACATGAAACAGGTGATGCGAAAATTTCAGGACAGTGGTGCTTGGAACCTACCTGTGATCAAGGATGGTAAATATGTCGGATTTATTTCAAAATCCAAGCTCTTGACCGCCTATCGAAGAAAATTGATCAATTACACCCGATGAAATTCAAACTAAAATATATCATCATTTTTGCGGTAATCGCCTCCTTTGGTTCCATCATCTATGGTTTCGCCATCAAAGAAGAAAATACGCGAGTAGCGAATAAATTTATTGGTGCCGGAACTGCTGGACTGTTTTTGGTGGCCATGCCCCTTTTCTTACTAAAAGCAAGTAAGGGTAAGCAGATGAAAGATTATATGTTGACCAAGGAGAACATTAAAAAGATGCAGTCAAACGAGGAAAAAAAGACTGAAAATCAATAATTTTCTTAAGATTTAAAGTTGAAATCATCCAAAGCAAATTAAAATAAACTACATTAGTACTTTAACAATTATTTATTTTAATGACTGGCACAGTAAAATTTTTTAATGGATCCAAAGGTTATGGCTTCATTACCAACGACGACACAGGAAAAGACATTTTCGTTCATGTTACCGCATTGAACGGAGTGGAATTGAACGAAGGCGACAAAGTAGAATACCAAGAAGAAGAAGGAAGAAAAGGAGTGGTTGCTGCACAAGTGCAGGTAATCGGATAACAATATTTTATTTTGATTTGACAAAGCCCTGATGGTAACATCAGGGTTTTTTAGTTTAGGTTCCTCCTCTGAATAAAAAACCGTTTCAGCAATTCAGAGGACTCATTCTCCAAAATCCCCCCAATGACCTCGGTTTTGGGATGCATATGACCTCCCATTACCTTAAATCCCCGTTCCAGATCGGGTGCGCCATATACCACTCGGGACACCTGACTCCAATACAAGGCCCCTGCACACATTTGGCAGGGTTCCAGTGTCACATACAAAGTGCAGCCGTGTAGATATTTCCCTCCCAAAAAATTGGAAGCAGCGGTGATCGCTTGCATTTCGGCATGCGCAGTAACATCTTTCAAACGTTCTGTTAGGTTGTGGGCACGTCCAATAATCCTGTTGTTGACCGCAACTACAGCCCCAACCGGAACTTCCCCATTTTCAAAGGCTATTTGGGCCTCTTGCAGTGCCTTCTTCATAAAATAAGTATCATCGAACGGATTCTCCACCATTTGCTTGTAATCTTTTATAAGATGGCTAAGCTACGGATAAAATCATTTTAGGGAATATGGGTATTTTTGTTTTTTGTTTCCTTGAAAAAACTTTTAACACATATCAATTCCCCTCAAGACCTCAAAAAGCTGTCGGTATCCGAGTTGCCCCTGCTTGCGCAAGAACTTCGGGAATTCATCATCGACATCGTTGCCACAAAAGAGGGACATCTGGGTGCCAGCCTTGGGGTTGTGGAACTCACCATCGCATTACATTATGTTTTTGACACCCCCAACGATAAACTCATTTGGGATGTGGGGCATCAAGCCTATGGCCATAAGATATTGACAGGTAGAAAGGAAATCTTTGATACCAACAGGCAGAAGGACGGGATTAGTGGTTTTCCCAAGCGCGCAGAAAGTTTGTATGACGATTTTGGCACTGGCCACAGCTCTACCGCTATTTCTGCCATTTTAGGAATGGCCATGGCCTCTAAGCTTAAGGGTAATCAATCCAAGCAGCATATTGCGGTGGTCGGGGATGCTTCCATTGCCAGTGGTATAGCTTTTGAAGGGCTGAACCATCTGGGCGTATCCAATACCAATACGCTCATTATATTGAATGACAATGCCATAGGGATTGATCCAAGTGTTGGCGCTTTAAAAAAATATTTGACCAACGTAAAGAAGGGGACGGCCAAGGATGAAAATATCTTTGAATGCCTCAATTTGAATTATTCCGGTCCAATGGATGGCCATGACGTGCATGCGTTGATTGCAGAGTTGGAGCGCCTAAAAAATGTTCCTGGGCCCAAACTATTGCACGTCATCACCACAAAGGGGAAAGGCCTAAAAAAGGCTGAAGAAAATCAGGTGGTATACCACGCTCCGGGAAAATTTGACAAATATACCGGAGAGCGTATACATCAAACAGGGGAACAACAACCCCCAAAATACCAAGATGTTTTTGGACATACGCTTGTGGAACTGGCAAGGAAAAATGAAAAGATTGTTGGAATTACACCAGCCATGCCCACAGGAAGCTCCTTGAAATTCATGATGGACGAAATTCCGGATAGGGCTTTTGACGTAGGTATTGCTGAGCAACATGCCGTAACCTTGGCAGCTGGAATGGCCACCCAAGGATTGATCCCATTCTGCAATATCTATTCCACCTTTTTACAACGCGCCTACGATCAGGTCATTCATGATGTTGCCCTACAAAACCTTCCAGTGGTGTTCTGTTTGGATCGCGCTGGATTGGTGGGCCAGGATGGTCCTACCCATCACGGCGTTTTTGATTTGGCCTATCTAAGATGTATCCCCAATCTCACTATTTTTTCTCCCATGAACGAGATGGAACTCCGAAACATGATGTTCACCGTTCAGAAAGAAACAACAGGTCCCATTGCTATTCGATACCCTAGGGGAAGGGGTGCAAATCTGGAGTGGAAAAACCAGTTTGAACCCATCGCATTGGGCAAGGCCCGTTGCTTACAACAAGGTTCCAGAATCGCCATACTTACCATTGGACATATTGGAAATCGGGTTCCTAAATTGCTGGAAAAGCTGGATAATGCGAATGAAATTGGCCATTACGATATGCGTTTCGTCAAGCCATTGGATCACAAATTGTTAAAGCAGGTATTTCAGACATACGATCACATCATTACCTTGGAAGATGGATGTCAAATGGGCGGCTTTGGTTCTGCCATTCTGGAATTTGCCAATCAAGAAAATTTTAAAAAACCCGTTAAGATTTTCGGAATACCTGATAATTTTGTTGAACATGGAACAATTTCAGAAACACATACCATGGCTGGTATAGATTTTGATGCAATTTTCTCTTATATAAAATCAACCTAAACCAAAATGCGATCAACCCTTTTACTGTTTCTTTTCTTTGCAGTGTCCTTTTCCATCAGTGCACAAGTAAATTCTTTAAATGTATTCGAAAGAGACTCCGTTGAACCTGGTTTTCAAGTGGTGAAAATCAAGGATGTCAAACTGAAGTATCTTACCAGGGCGGCCAAACTTACCGACCCCAGAACACCTTTGAACCGTATAAAGCCTTTATTAAAAAAGTATAAGAAATTTGTGCCGCAGTCGTTTTGGGCCAAGACCAATGAACTGGGCATCAATCTAAATGAAGTAGCCTTTGTAAACTGGAATGCAGGTGGAGATAATTCCGTTTCGGCATTGGCCAACGCAAGGTTTACGCGAAACTATAAATTTAGATACCTCAATTGGAACAATGAATTAAGGCTCCGATATGGACTTAATGCCCAAGAAGGGCGACAGCTGCGGAAAACTGATGATCAGATTAGGATCGCTTCAACCTTTGGTTTTAGAAAAGACACTATTACCGATTGGTACTACTCCGTAAAAGCCAACTTCAACACACAATTTTCCAACGGATACAAGTATCCCAATAGGACCAACCCCATTTCCCGTTTTATGGCACCTGGCTACTTGTTCCTTGGTGCGGGAACCTCTTATATTCCCGATGGGAAGAAATTCAATCTCTATATTTCCCCAATTACCCAAAAGGCAACATTTGTTCTGGACGAAGAGCTTTCCAATCAAGGGGTTTTTGGTGTGGACAAAGGTGAGCACACTTTTATGGAGTTTGGGTTTTTAGTGACCAATTCCTGGGAAACGGAGGTGGTGAAAAATGTAATCATGAATCATAGCTTAAGTCTATACACGGACTATATTGAGAGTTTTGGGAACGTTGATGTGGATTGGGAGCTCAATTTTAACCTCACGGTAAATAAATACATCAAAGCCAATATTGGAACACATGTGATCTTTGATGATGACATCAAGTTTGATGAGGTGGCGGACGCCGATGGAAATATTATAGACCCTGGAATTCCCAGAATCCAGTTCAAACAATTGTTAGGGGTTGGGCTCAACTATGCCTTCTAAAACTCTTTCCCCATAAGTTTGTTGTGCAGGTGTACCGCCGCACTGTCCGATAAACTGGCCACATAACAACTGGTGTCCAATAGGATCTTGTAGACCGATGCATCGGTGTTGGTATAATTTTCCGGAAGACTTTTGACCAACAATTTATCGTAATTGGTTCCTTTGCCATTCTTGATGTTAAGCAGGGCCGTTGTGTAGATATCCAAAATATCTGAAATAATCCGATACCCAGCCAATTCCTTATCTATAACCTCTTGGGATTGATAGACTTTTTCAACACTCAATTTAATGATGTCGTCTATTTGGGCTTGATACCTTCCCTTATCCAGTAACGCAGATGCAAAGCCGCCACTCATAATCTCCTCGGAGTGTTTGTCAAAGACTTCTACCGCATCACCAATCAAGGTGTTGATGGCCAAGGCCCGCAAATAACTCAATCGGTCACTTGAACTTGCTATGGCATTGTATTTCTTGGTATTGATGTTGTCCTTCACCAAATTGATCAGATATTCCAAGGCATATTCCTCAGGAATAAGCCCAAGGTTGATCCCATCCTCAAAGTCGATGATGGTATAACAAATATCATCCGCCGCCTCTACTAAATAGGTCAAAGGATGTCTGTAGAACCCAATGTCAGGGTGACTGGGGTTTTTAACCAACCCTATTTCTTCCACCACCTCCAAAAAAATATCCTTCTCCGATTGAAAGAAACCAAACTTCTTGTCGGCGATATGCTTGGAGGGTTTTTGGGGCAGCGATCCCTTGGGGTATTTCATGAACGCCCCTAAGGTCCCATAGCTCAAACGAAGTCCACCTGGAATACCTTCTTTGGATTCTGTAAGCAACTTAAATCCGTTGGCATTGCCTTCAAAGTCAACCAAATCTTGATATTCATTTTCCGTTAAATAGCTTTTGAACGCCTTTCCATTCCCTTGCGCAAAGAAATTGCCAATGGATTTTTCCCCGCTATGTCCAAAAGGCGGGTTTCCAATATCATGGGCCAAAGCCGCAGCAGCGACTATAGCTCCAAAATCATTGAATTGATATCCATGTATTTCCGTCAAATAGGGGTTTTTGGCCAAGATTCGTTGCCCGGCAACCCGGCCCAAACTTCGTCCCACCACCGAAACCTCCAAACTATGGGTCAGTCTTGTGTGTACAAAAGCCTTTTTTGATCCTACACTAATGGGCATGGGAACAACTTGGGTCTTGTCTTGGAGACTTCGGAACGCCGAGGAGAAAATGATTCGGTCATAATCCACCTCAAAACCCAGTCGGGTTTCATTTTGCTCCTTTCGCAATCTTTTATGGGTATCTCCTTGCCTTTTTAGAGACAATAATTGTTCCCAATCCATAGGTGATTTAGTTTTGGACGAAGATATGTCAAAAGACATAGCCCAACTCGGAAAAGCCCATATATTTGCATGATTTGTTACGTGATTTGGTAACACTTTGGTAACTTCATTTCGAATTTATAATGGCATTTTTGCCATATTTCTTTTTTGATGGGGGAGAACATCTATATTTTCATGGTTATTGCTTTGGGAATCTTGGCAATTACCGATTTGGTAGTGGGTGTCAGCAACGATGCCGTTAACTTCTTAAACTCCGCAATCGGGTCCAAGGCCATATCCTTCAAGACCATTATGATCATTGCCAGTGTTGGTATCGCCTTTGGTGCCATGTCATCAAGCGGAATGATGGAAGTGGCCAGAAAGGGAATCTTCAATCCGGGTGAATTTGTTTTTGAGGAAATCATGTTCATTTTCATGGCGGTCATGATTACGGATATTCTGCTGCTGGATTTTTTCAACACCTTGGGTATGCCTACCTCAACCACGGTATCCATAGTTTTTGAACTCTTGGGTGCCTCCGTTGCCATTTCCTTGGTGAAAATCATCAATGTGGATGGGACTTTCTCTGATTTGGGGGCTTACATTAACACGGATAAGGCAGCACAGATTATTTTCGGGATACTATTATCGGTCTTTATAGCCTTTACCATAGGAGCAATTATTCAATTTATATCAAGGCTCTTGATTTCATTTGACTTTAAGTCCAAACCGAAATGGGTGGAGTCCATTTATGGTGGATTGGCTATCTCCGCCATTATTTACTTCATTTTGGTGAAGGGATTGAAAAGCGCTGCCCTGTTCAACGATTCCGTTTCTGGTTTTGTGGCCGAACAGCCCTTCTTGTTCATCTTGGCCAATATCATTATTTGGAGTTTTATCTCGTACATCTTAGCTGTTTTTCTCAGATGGAATATCTATAAAATCGTAATTGCTTTTGGAACTTTTGCATTGGCCATGGCCTTTGCTGGGAATGATCTTGTCAATTTTATTGGTGTTCCGATTGCTGCATTGCAGTCATTTCAAGATTGGCAAATATCCGGGATTGCCCCCAATGAGTTCAATATGAGTGGTCTGTCGGCTGCGGTTCAGACCCCAACTTTACTATTACTGCTTTCTGGAGGCATCATGGTAATCACCCTTTGGTTTTCTTCCAAAGCCAAAAGCGTTGTCAAAACCAGTGTAGACCTTTCCAGACAGGATGAGGGAGAGGAGCGCTTTCAGCCCAATTATCTTTCTAGGCAATTGGTGAAGTTCAGTATTACTGCCTTTTCCAATTTAGGCAAGGTTGTTCCTCCCTCCATACAAAAAAGGGTGGATAAACAATTTGTGCTTCCCAATACTTATGTACCCAAAACCAAAGTGCAAGATCAACCTGCATTTGACCTGATCAGGGCGTCCGTGAATCTTATGGTGGCCAGTGTTTTGATTTCCATTGCCACATCCATGAAACTTCCGCTGTCAACAACCTATGTGACTTTTATGGTGGCCATGGGAACCTCTTTGGCGGATCGTGCATGGGGCGCGGAAAGTGCTGTATATCGAGTTGCGGGGGTTTTGAATGTGATCGGAGGTTGGTTCTTTACCGCCCTCAGTGCTTTTGTGGCGGCAGCGATAATCGCTTACATCCTACACTTGGGCAAATTTGTAGCACTGATTGTTTTGCTGCTGTTTGCTGCCGTGATCCTTCTACGTAACTATTTGTCCCATAATAGGAAAACCAAGGTAATCAAAGCAGAAGATAGTCTTCGTAGGGCCGAAAGCAGTTCCATTCAAGGAGTCATTGAGGAAAGTGCCAGCAACATTGCCAACGTAATCAAAAGAACCAATAAGATCTATACCAATTCCATAAATGGGTTGGCAAAACAAGATTTGGAGCTTTTAAAGAAAAACAAGAAACAGGGCGCTAAGCTTTCGTCTGAAATAGAAGATCTTAGAAATCATCTTTTCTTCTTTATCAAAAATCTGGATGAGGCCAATGTTGGGGCAAGTAATTTTTACATCAATACCTTGACCCACTTAACGGACATGTCCCAATCCCTGGAGTACATCGGTAAAGTGAGCCATAAACATGTGAACAACAACCACAAAAAGTTAAAATACAATCAAATCAAGGAGCTAAAAGAACTTGATTACAAGATTGATGCGCTTTTTGAGCAAGGGTATAAAATATTTGAGAATCGATCCTTTGAGGACATTCAACGAGTCTTGGAAACCCGAAAGGAACTCTTCAATTTGGTATCAGACAAGATAGCCCGACAGATATCAAGAACAAGAACAGAGGAATCGAGTCCCAAGAACACTACACTTTACTTTTCCCTATTGACCGAGAGCAAGGATTTAATAGAAGTCATCTATGAGCTTTTGGAGCTCTACTTTGTGGAACACGACAGTTCTGTGGAGCCAGCCCGTATCCCCGGTTCAGGTTCCGAGTAAATTAATTAACTTGCCAGTATGCGTTATCTTACTTTTTTATTGGCTTTGCTCCTCTGCAATGCCCTTCAGGCCCAAACAGCCATATCTGTGGAGGAATTACTGGAAAGAACCATTAATTTTCATGACCCAAACAGGGAATGGTCTACTTTTAACAGTGAGTTTGTGGTGCGTATGGAAACTCCTAAATCCGAGGATCGCACCAGTGTAATTTCATTAAATGTTCCCAGACAACAGTTTGGGTTGATGGTGGATCAAAATGGAAACCAATTTGGTTTCAAGTTTGACAAACAGCAATGCACCACCACTTTAAATGGCAGTTCCGAAATATCCGAAGAGCAACGGAAAGAATTTCGTTTGACCTGTGATCGTGGCAAAATCATGCGGGATTATTACACCTACCTCTATGGGTTGCCTATGAAGATCAAAGATCCTGGTGCCGTACTGGACGACAAGGTCCAAACCAAAACGTTCAAGGGGAAGGAATATCTGGTCTTAAAGGTAAGTTATGAAGAGGGTGTGGGCAACGATGTCTGGTATTTCTATTTTGATCCCAAAACCTACGCCATGGAGGTCTATCAATTTTACCATGATGAATCCAAGGGTGATGGAGAGTATATTTTACTGCAAGGTTTGGAGGAGGTCAATGGCATTAAAATGCCCAAAACCAGAGCGTGGTACTACAATAAGGATGACAAATATCTGGGGACTGATATCCTATCAAACAAGGCCGAATAGGTTTATCTATAAAAATTCATTTCATCCATATACTTCCAAACCGCTTCGGGAAGCAAGGGCTTGATGTTTTTTCCTTCTTTATGTGATTTACGTATAAAGGTGGAGGAAATTTCCATAATAGGGGCCTTCACCCTATGAATTTTTGGATGGTCCTTAAATTGGTGTTCCAAAGTACCTTCCGAAATTCTGGGATACACATAAATGGAATAATTTTCCAATATGGTCTCGTAGTTTATCCATTTGTGGAAGCTCCTAAGGTTGTCCTCTCCCATAATCAGGGAAAACTGATGCTCCTTTCCAAACTGTTCCTCCAGATGAATTAATGTATTGACCGTATAGTTGGGTTGGGGCAGGTTGAATTCAATTGTGCTGGGTTTCAACTTCGGATAATCCTGGACCGCTTCATAAACCATCTGATACCTGTGATGGTCATCCAAAAGCGTTTGCTTGGCCTTAAACGGACTTTGCGGGGTAATCACAAACCAAACCTCATCCAAAGAGGAAAACTCCACCATATGATTGGCAATGGCCAAATGGCCTATATGAATGGGGTTGAACGTACCAAAGTAAAGTCCTACCTGTTTCATCCTGCTATTTTTCCTCGAAATCTGGAATTTCGGCTCCAACAAAATCCGCTACCAGCTTGTGGGATTCTTGAAGTGCCACGTCAAGGTCGTAGTTCTTGATTACTTTGTCAAACTGCGGGGCAGTGGCCAATTCCACTGAAGCTTTGGCCACACGCATGTTTATCTTGTCCTCACTTTCAGTGCTTCGCTTTTTAAGACGAATCTTAAGTTCATCAACACTCGGTGGTTTCACAAAAACCGCCAAGGTTTCTTCTGGAAACTTCTTTTTGATTCGAAGTCCCCCAACCACATCAATATCAAAAATCACATTTTTTCCTTCGGCCCATAATCGTTCCACCTCACTATTCAAAGTGCCATAGAAATTATCTCGGTACACTTCTTCCCATTCCAGGAAATCGCCATTTTTTATATGCTTTTTAAACTCCGGAATGGACATAAAGTAATAATTGATTCCATCCCGCTCCTCGCCCCTCTGGGGTCTGGATGTGGCGGAAACAGAAAAGGCTAAATTGAGCTCAGGTTGTTCCAAAAGATGCCTAACAATGGTGGTTTTTCCACTGCCCGAAGGGGCCGAAAAGATAATGAGCTTCCCTCTTTTTTTCATAGCACATTCAACATTTGTTCTTTGATCTTTTCCAGTTCATCCTTCATTTGCACCACCAGTTGTTGCATGGGCGCATAATTGGCCTTGGAACCAATGGTATTGATTTCCCTACCTATTTCCTGGGCAATAAATCCTAGCTTTTTGCCATTGGAGTCATTGGACTTCAAGGTGGTCTCAAAGTACTTTAAATGGTTGTCCAGCCGAACCTTTTCTTCGGTAATATCATACTTCTCCAAGTAGTAAATCAATTCCTGCTCAAAGCGATTGGCATCCACCTCAACGGTCAAATCGGCCACTGCCTTTTCCAAACGTTCCCTAACCGTGTTCAATCGTTCGGGATCCATTTCCCTTACCTTTTGCAATAATTGATTCAAGCCGTCCAATCTGGACAAAAAATCTTTTTCCAAAACCTTGCCCTCCTCGCTTCTAAACTTGGATATTTCGGACAGGGCTTGTTTCATCGCCTTGACAATGGCCTCATACTCTGAGGGGTCAATATCGTTCTTTTCGGTTTTTAAGGTATCGGGCATTCGTAAAGCAAGCTCTAGTAATTTAAGATCATCCCCTTCGGTAATATTGGCCAATTGCTGCATGTATTTCTTTACCACGCCTTGGTTTACCTCTGCCGTGGTCTCCTCTCCGGTGATTTCAACATAAAGTCCCAGGTCTACTTTACCACGAACCAGCACATCTGCAATCATCTTTCTCAATTCCAGTTCTTTCTCCCTATACGATTGTGGAATCCTGGCATTGATGTCCAGGTTTTTACTGTTGAGGGATTTGATCTCGATGGTCACTTTTTTGGAAGGAAGTTGCACCACGTGCTTTCCAAAACCGGTCATGGATTGAATCATATGGGATGATTAAATTTTGGCAAAGGTAACCAAAATAGGATTTGGCTCCCTTTCGTAGAAACAATGCCGCTGATATCCTAGTCCAGTTCCCGAACCCAGATATTTCTATAGCTTACCCTACTATTGTCCCTATGGTCCTGTAGCATCAAGGGTCTCTTGCCATGGGATTTATACTGAGGCCAACCGATGTATTCAGAAGGGCCTTCAATCTCAAAATGATCTTGGATCAAAACGCCATTATGCAATACGGTAATTGTGGCAGGAGCAACTATGTTTCCGCCCCTACTGAATTTTGGGGCATGGTAGATAATATCATAAGTGTTCCATTCCCCAGAGGGTACGGAGGCCATGGCCAAGGGAACCGATTGCTTGTAGATGGATCCTACCTGCCCATTCACATAGGTGCCGTTATCGTTGTTATCCAACACCTGTACCTCATAAAGCCCTTGGAGAAAAACACCACTATTGGCACGGTTTTGTCCAGACATTTGAACCTCCTTTGGGGATTTCCATTCAATATGCAGTTGTATGCTTCCAAAATTTTGTTTGGTCTGAATGTTTCCTGTTTTGTCTTTGACCGTCATACTACCGTCCTGGTTCAAATGCCATTTTACCGCTGTACTGTCAGCAGTGCTGACCCAATGGTCAAAATCCTTCCCATTGAACAATACTATGGCATCACTAGGCGGTGCTCCATCCGATCCAGGAGTAACCCTTGGGGGTACCGGTTCATAGGTTTCTGTAGCTTCTGGTTGTGTGGGTCCATTTACTTGTCCAAATACTGAGCTTGCCGTCAAAAGAATTGACAAGGCAAATACATAAGATTTTAAGGGCATACTAAAGCTCTTTGATTTTAATGTTTCTGTAAGACACGATATCCCCGTGATCCTGCAATCCAATTTTTCCGGTCTTGTAAGCTCCAAAACCTTCCCAACCTGCAAACTTGGAATCAGCAACCATGGCATCCCATTCATCACCATGGACAGGGAACTCTACAATTTTTTCTCCATTGAGCATCACATGCCCATTATTTGTCTCATGGTTGATCATCAACTCCACATGGTTCCATTCCCCAGCAGGTTTAACTGTTTTCTTGGAAGGTGCGATCATATCATAAAGGGATCCCGCTTGGTGGGTAGTCCCGTTTTTGGCATCTGGATGTCTTTCATCATCCAAGACCTGGATTTCAGGTCCGGTCAAATAGGGTTGACCAAATTGGCTTCCCTCATAAACCCCCCAAAAAATGCCACTGTTGCCTCCCTCGGAAATCTTCCACTCCAAAGACAGCACAAAATTGGTGAACTCCTTATCCGTTACAATGTTGTAGCTTTCTCCTTCCTCTCTTTCTTTAGGCGGGTAGAAAACCATGTTTCCATCTTCCAATTTCCAAGGCTCATCAATTTCTCCAGAATTATACAAGTGCCATCCGTTAAAGGAGGAACCATCAAATAAGGTAACCCATCCTTCAGCTTCCTTGTCCATTTGTGTTTCAGTTTCCTGTTGTGTCTCTTCCTTGGGTTCGTCTTTGGCTTTCTCCTTACATGCAAAGAGCACGGCCACCAGGGCCAACAAGGTCAATTTTTTCATAATCCCAGTATTTTTTTAAGTTTTTCTTTATCCGTTGCTGCTCCTGCAAAATCATCAAAGGTTTTGGTCGTGGCCTCTATAATATGATCCTGAATGAATATAGCTCCCTCACGCGCCCCTTGTTCCGGACTCTTAATACAGCATTCCCATTCCATTACCGCCCAAACGTCGCAGCCATATTGGGTCAATTTGGAAAATATGGTTTTGAAGTCAATTTGACCATCCCCCAATGAACGGTATCTACCGGCACGATCACCCCAGTCGTTGTAACCTCCAAAGGCACCTTTCTTTCCTGTTGGGTTGAACTCCGAATCCTTGACATGGAAGGATTTGATGAATTCATGGTAATGATCAATGTAGGTGATGTAATCCAATTGTTGCAAAACAAAGTGACTTGGATCGTATAGAATATTTACCCGTTTATGGTTTCCAGTGGCTTCCAAAAAGCGTTCAAAGGTGTCTCCGTCATGCAAATCCTCTCCTGGGTGAATCTCGTAGCACACATCAACGCCTTCTTCATCAAAGTGGTTCAAAATGGGCATCCATCTTTTGGCCAGTTCCTCAAAACCCATTTCTACCAGGCCTGGAGGTCGCTGTGGCCAAGGATGCCAAGTATGCCATAGCAGTGCTCCAGAGAAGGTGGCATGGGCCTTAATTCCCAACCTTCTACTTGCCGTTGCCGCTTTTTTTACGGTCTCCACGGCCCATTGGGTTCTGGCCTTTGGGTTATTTTTTACGGCATCCGGAGCAAAATTATCGAACATAATGTCATAGGCCGGATGCACCGCCACCAACTGTCCTTGCAAATGGGTGGACAGCTCCGTGATTTCCAAACCATAGGAATTGACTTTACCTTTGAGTTCGTCACAATAGTCTTGGCTTTCTGCAGCTTTGTCCAAATCAATCAGGAAGGGTACCCAAGTGGGAATTTGAACCCCTTTATATCCCAAATCCGAAGCCCATTTACATAGTCCGTCCAAGGAATTGAAGGGGGCTTGGTCATCCACAAATTGGGCTAAAAATACTGCAGGTCCTTTAATTGTTTTCATTTAAAATGCTTTGCTAAGAATTGTTTGTTCGTTAATTTTTTATGATTTATCTCCTATTTTTAAGAAAAAACCAAGGATGTTTTTATCTTCCGTAGCAGAAGTTATAAATATAGGGATAAGACAACAATAAAAACAGCACAATTGTGAATGAAAATGTGGTTTATGATGCCATAGTGGTAGGAACCGGAATCACTGGAGGTTGGGCAGCCAAGGAGCTTTGCGAAAACGGCCTTAAGACCCTTGTGCTTGAACGCGGCCCCATGGTCAAACATATTGAGGATTACAAGACCATGAACTGGGATGCCTGGGACATGCCCTACAAAGGGGAACTTTCCTTGGAAGACAAGAAAAAATACCCTAAACAACTTCGTGTGGGTTGGGCTCCCAAGGATGACGTTAAGCACTTTTTTGTGAACGATTTGGAGCATCCCTATCAAGAAACCAAGCGTTTTGACTGGATCAGAGGTTACCATGTGGGCGGTAGGTCTATAACCTGGGGCAAACAAAGTTATCGCTGGAGTGATATCGATTTTGAGGCCAACAAGAAAGATGGACACGGAGTGGACTGGCCTGTTCGCTACAAGGATATTTCCCCTTGGTATGACAAGGTGGAAACCTATATAGGGGTGAGTGGGCAAAATTTAGGGCTAAAACAGTTACCGGATGGCAAATTTCAACCCCCTATGGAACTGAATTGCGTGGAAAAGGAGCTTCAGGCATCCATGAAAACCGGTTTTGAAGATGATAGGCTCTTGACCATAGGAAGAGTTGCCCATATTACAGATAAAACTGCCCAATTTGAAGGCCGTACAGTTTGCCAATATAGAAATCGATGTTGGCGGGGCTGTCCTTTTGGAGGGTACTTTAGCAGTAATTCATCCACCCTACCGGCTGCAGAACGCGCCGGCAATATGACCTTACGCCCCAACTCCATTGTGCATGAAGTCATTTATGACGAGAACAAAAAAATGGCCACTGGAGTAAGGGTGATTGATGCGGAAACCCATGAGAAATTGGAGTTTAAGGGCAAAATAGTCTTCCTCTGTGCTTCTGCCATGGCCTCCGTTGGGATTTTGTTGCAATCCAAATCCAAAACATTCCCCAATGGAATAGGTAACAACTATGACCAAGTGGGTCGTAATATTATGGATCACCATTACCAATTGGGAGCTTCCGCAAAGGTAGATGGTCATTTGGACAAGTACTATAAAGGGAGAAGGCCCAATGGTTTTTATATTCCCAGATTTGTTAATCTGGATGCCAAAACCAAGCGCGAAGGTTTCTTGCGCGGCTTTGGCTATCAAGGTGGGGCAGGAAGAAGTAATTGGTCTGAAATGGTAGCCGAAATGGGTTATGGCGCGTCCCTAAAACAAGCTATTTTAAAGCCTGGAGGATGGCAAATAGGTATGACAGGTTTTGGAGAAATGCTTCCGTATCCGGACAACCGTGTGACCTTAAGCAAGGACAAAAAGGATCAATGGGGATTACCCCAACTGGATTTTGACGTGGAGTTCAAGGAGAACGAGCTTAAAATGCGGGAAACCATCAAAGAAGAAGCGGTTGCTATGCTCAAGGTAGCTGGTTTTCGGGATGTTAAGGCCTACGAAAATGAGACTGGGCCAGGCCTTGGCATTCACGAGATGGGTGGAGCACCCATGGGCCACAATCCAAAAACATCGGTGTTGAACAGGCACAATCAAGTTCATGACGTACCCAACGTTTATGTAACCGATGGCGCCTTTATGACCTCTGCAAGCTGTGTAAATCCATCATTGACCTATATGGCCTTTACGGCCAGGGCTGCAAATCATGCAGCGGAACAGTTTAAACAAAATAAATTTTCTTAAATACCTACTATGGAAAATGCTTCTGCTAGAAACTTATGGGGCGATTTTCTGGACGCCCATCTAGAATTCGCCGATGAAGATGCACCAAGGGTAATCCATTTTTGCGACAACGAAAAGGATTCCAATACCTGTGCCGAATTGGTCTGTAAAGACATCAAACGTGCCACCTCATATTCCTTGTTGGGGCTTCAATACAGGAAGGAAACCCTGCCAAAAATTGGTGACTTTGCCGTGGTTACGGACTGGGCCGGAAAAGCGAAATGCGTGATAAGAACCACCTCTGTGAAATTGGTTCCTTACTTTGCCATACATGCAGAGCATGCACGTTTGGAGGGGGAAGGTGACAAAAGCTTGGAACATTGGAAAAAAACCCATTGGGACTATTATACACGCGAACTCTCCGAATTCAACCGTACACCTCGAGAAAGTATGATCGTGGTCTTTGAACGTTTTGAAAAGGTCTTTCAAAGATAATGGCCGCAAAAAGCGGCCATTAAATATGCTTTTATAGGTTGGGATTACTCCCTAATCCAATTCCACCCAAACATTCCCTTGTTTGTGGGAAGCAACGGTGCTTTCGATAAAGTTCATTCCCCGAACCCCGTCTCTCATGGTAGGGAACTCCCCATCATTGTAGTTCTCTCCGCGGATGGCCCTGGCAGCTCCCAGATAAATATTGGCCATGGAATCAAAAATACCTTCTGGATGCCCTGCGGGTATCTTGGAAGCATTTAAGGAAAGCTCGGAATTGTACGCATGTCCAGGCTTGTACACCTGTAGCGGTTCCGTATCGCTCATCTTATACAGGAAATTGGGTTTTTCCTGCTCCCATCTAAAGGCACCTTTTTCTCCATAAATTGCGATGGCCAATCCGTTTTCTTCCCCTGTCGCTACTTGGCTCGCCCTCACCACTCCTTTTACATGTTTGTCCATTCGGATCAACACAGTACCATCCACATCCATTAGGTTGTCATCGTACAGATAATTGAAATCGCATAGAACGGACTTAATCTTTAGTCCGGTAGTGTATTCAATCAGATTGGATGCATGAACCCCGATATCGCCAATACAAGAACTGATTCCAGCCTTGGCTGGATCCAAACGCCATACGGTTTTCCGCTTTTCTGAATCGTGAATAACGGTATTGATCCATCCTTGATAGTAGCGTGCATCCACTTTATGGATTTTTCCCAAAGCACCTGCCTTGATCATTTCACGCATTTGCCTTACCATAGGATAACCTGTGTACGTATGCGTCAAGGCAAACACTTTCCCAGATTTTTCATGGACTTCTTGAAGGGTCTTGGCCTCCTCGTAATCCATGGTCATCGGCTTTTCACAAATGACATGAAATCCGTTTTCCAACAGTTTTTTGGCCATGGGGAAGTGCAAGAAATTAGGAGTTAGCACAGAGCAGACTTGAATGCGCTCATCTTCCGGAAGCTTCAACTCCTCTTCCACCAAGGTGTCAAAATCTTTATAAATACGATCGGTTGGTACATCAATTTCTTTTGCAAAAGCCAAACTTTGCTCAAAGTCGGGATTGAATACCGCCCCTACAATTTCATAATTGTCATTGATAAATGAGGCTACTCTATGCAACACTCCAATGAGGGAATCTCCTCCACCTCCAATAATTCCTAGTCTAATTTTTTTTGGCATTGATATTATATTTATGATTTAGTGTTCTTGTTTCAATCGCTGTTCCTCGAGCTTCTTACGCATTAGAAATAAGATTCCGAAAAGCCCTATCAGTATTACGGGAAGCCACATAATGTTACCAAGGGTTTCCTGTCCTGCCACCAAATCTGCGGCTTCGGCTGAGACTCCAGATTCCAAGGCTTGGGTTCTTTGTTGATCCAACATCTGGCCAATTTTCGGGAGGGATATTCCCGTAATCAGCATTCCAAACCCTCCTATAATTGACATCCCCAAGGCACCTGTTTTATGATTATACTCGCTTACGAATCCAATCATGGTTGGCCAGAAGTACATCACTCCCACTGAAAACAATATAGCAGCCACATACACCATGGCACCGGTTGCACTGGAAAGTAAAAACAGGGCGATGGAAGCAATTATGGCCGATCCGAAAAGCACACCAATAGGATTGAACTTGTGAACAATGGGTCCAGCAAAATATCTACCCACAGCCATCAATCCTGTAACAATGGCCAAAATGATAAGCGGAGGTGCTCCTGCCTGTCCCAGCAGTCTTTCAATAAACTGCCCGGTACCCAATTCTGTCGTTGCAGTTAAGCCCATACAAATCAACATGAAAATAAATAGAGGGGTAAACATGGACTTTACATTCTGACCAATATTGGCCTCAATATTTTCAGCTTTTGGGAATTTTTGACCCAAAATGAGGTATCCGTAAATCAAAGTAGGTACGATCATGATGGCAATTTGAATTTGCCATGACAATCCCATATTGCCCATAAGCTCGCCCAACAAAGCTCCGATAACAATTCCCCCTGGGAACCAAACATGGAACTTGTTCAACATGGTTGTCCTGTTGGTGGTATACATATCGGCGATAAGCGGGTTACAAGCGGCCTCCACTGCGCCGTTGGCCAACCCAATAAAGAAGGTTGAGACAAGAAGCGGAATAAAACTCTTGGATGTTATCGTTAATATTAATCCCAGCAAGTGGCATATAAAGGCCACCCAAAGGATGGGTTTTGGTCCTATTTTAGGATAAATAAGACCCCCTATGATCATGGATACTGGAAATCCATAAAAGGCCATGGAATTCATCCACCCCAATTGGGTGTCATTAAAGCCGAATTCGACATTAAGCTCACCCATAATCCCGGCCCTAAGCGCAAAGGTCATGGCCGTAACGATCAATGATACACATGAGGCCAGGAAAAGCCTATTCTTATTTATATTTTCCATGGTAATTCTATTTGGTTGTTTTTAGGTTTTATATTCTATTTTTTCATTTTTGAACAAAAGGGCAAAGACTACAAATACCGCCAAGGCAAAAATGGCCGGGTAAATCCACACTTTTTCCCACAATGCGGTTCCATCAAGCTGAACAAATTCATCGTATATTTTTCCTGCTACCCAAAAGCCAATCAGCATCCCAACTCCGTAGGTGGCCAAGGTAATCAGTCCTTGAGCGGCACTCTTATATCTTTCCCCCGCCTTGGAATCGGTATAAATCTGACCGGAAACAAAGAAGAAATCATAACAGATACCATGCAATGCAATTCCAAGCACCAGCATAAAGAACAGTTCACCCGAGTCCCCAAAACTGAACAGCAGATATCTCAGGGTCCATGCCAGCATGCCCACTAAAATGGTTTTCTTAAATCCATACTTTCTGAAAAAGAATGGTAAGAGCAGCATGAAGAAGATTTCTGAAAATTGACCCAGGGAAGCCCATGCGGTAGAGTTCTCCACATTGGATTCTGTCAAGAAAGTGCCAATGTGCTGATAGTAAAATGCCAGCGGGATACATATTAAAATGGACGAAATAAAGAACACCAAAAAGTTTTTGTCCTTTAATAGCTGGAGGGCATCCAAGCCCAACAATTGTCCAATGCTTCTCTTGTCATCCTTGCTAACCGTGGGTGGTGTTTTGGGCAAGCTAAAACTGAATATGCCCAATACCGCCGAAGCGACAGACACCATCAAGAAGGTATTCTTTAAGAAACCGGCCTCAATATTCTCTATAGCATCCCATTTAAATGCCAAACTTATGATCCAGCCTGCCAAAATCCATCCTGCGGTACCAAACACCCTTACCAAAGGGAATTCCTTTGAGGGGTTTTTCATTTGGTTGAATGCTACGGAATTCACCAAGGCCAAAGTGGGCATATACAAAATCATATAACCCAATACATAAGGGTAAAAAACCGCAAAGCTATCGGAGCAGTACATCAGGTACATCAATCCAGCTCCCACAAGATGCAGGACGCCCAAAATTCGCTCCGCATTAAAAAAGCGATCTGCGATCAATCCAATAATAAAAGGTGCAATTATGGCTCCCCAGGACTGCGTGGAATAGGCCATGGCCGTCTCGGCTCCGGATGCGTTCAAATTATTGCCCAAAAATGGTCCCAGGGTCACAAACCAGCCGCCCCAAATGAAGAACTCCAAAAACATCATGGCGGACAACTGGAACTTTACTTTTGAACTCATAAGGGGGTTATCTTTTATAAAATATGTAATCCAAAGGTTCGGGCTCAATTCCCGAGTTCCTGAAATCCGTCAAAATCTGGCCCCTATGATGGGTAGAATGGTTGATGATATGAAACAGGATATCTTTTAGGTCGTTGGCATAAGTCCTCCCCTGACTATTTTCATAATCAATTCTTCTATTGAAATCCTCGGTATTCCTAATAATCTCAAAAGAGGTACGCTGATTCTCATAATGAAGGTCTCCCCACTCCTCCAAGGAGTGCAACTGCCACACCGTGTATTCCGACGGCTTGCCTACAATTCTATGGTTCCAGATATGGTGGGCGTTCAAGATATGACTGAACAGCTGCATACTTTTTTCAGGAACCTTTCCCATAGCGGAACATTGCTCAATGAGCTTTTTGTTGCTATAAAAATTGTAATCAAAGAGTTGCTGTAGAAATCCCTTCATAAGCCCGAGGTTTGGTGAGGACTACTTCATCAATTTACGCAATAAATCTCTTGTTGCAATAATCCCATCTTCCTCACTTAGCTCGCTTCCTTCGTATTCCACTCCAATATAACCAGAGTATCCCGCATCCTTTACAATCTTGAGCATACGTCCATAATCTGAATGGATCTCATTGCCGTTTTCATCAAAATCATGGGATTTGGCACTTACCGCCTTGGCATAGGGCATTATTTCTTCCATTCCCTTGTACCTGTCATACCACTCAAGACACTCCGGCCATTCTCCCCAAGTGATGCAAAAATTGCCAAAATCCGGTAGGGTACCACAGTTGTCCATATTTACTGTTTTAAATACATTGGCCAACATGGCTCCATTGGAGGACAGCCCTCCGTGGTTTTCCACCAAGATGTTAATATTCTTGTCTTTGGCATAAGTGGACAGTTTGGTCAATCCGTCCACCGAAGCAGCGGTCCATTCATCAGGGTCTTGGGTACCACTAAGGTTTACCCTAATAGAATGACACCCCAATGCAGCGGCGGCATCTACCCACTTATAGTGGTTTTCCACAGCGGCATTCCGTTCGGCTTCATCAGGTGTGGCCAAATCTCCTTGACCGTCAATCATGATAATCAGATTTTCCAGTCCGTGCTTTTTACTTTCCGCAAGGCTTTTATCCACAAAGCTCTTCATGGCCGCCTCAGAGAAATTATCCTTCTCCAATTCTGGATAGTACAATCCGCTTACGTATTCCAATCCTTCAAATCCCCAAGCTTTGGCTTTTTCGGCAAAGGTGTATGGATCTACACCATCTTCCCGAATCATCTTGTGCATGGACCATTGGGCCAACGATATTTTGAAATTGGGTTCGGTGCTCATTTGAACTTCTTCAACGGTTTCGGAAGCTACTTCTTCCTGTTTCTTGTTTTGCTTACAAGCCACGGCGCTAGCAAGCAATAAAACAATCACAAATTTGGTACTGAAATGTTTTAAATTTCTTCTTTTCATAAGGGTTGATCAACTTAAATTAAATGGAATTTAAAAACTACAACGTTATAGTAGTGAATTCTCAATAAACATAAGGATTAAATGTAGAAAATTAATTTAATAATTAATACTTTTAGGAAATAAACAATCCTTATTGATGAGTAAATTTTATTATAACGAAGAGCAGGAATCATACGATGCCATTGTAGTAGGAACGGGCATTAGTGGTGGTTGGGCTGCTAAAGAACTGTGCGAAAATGGACTGAAGACCCTGGTGCTGGAACGCGGTAGAATGGTCAAGCACAGAGAGGACTATCCGACGGCAAATTTGGATCCTTGGGACTTACCCAATAATGGGGAACCCACAAGGGAGGACATTGCCAAACAGGAAAAACAAAACCGGACTGGCTATACGGTTAAGACCCCTTCCAAACATTGGTTTGTGGATGATCTAAAACACCCTTACAATGAAACCAAACGTTTTGATTGGATGCGTGGGTACCACGTAGGTGGACGATCCATTATGTGGGGACGTCATAGTTACCGTTGGAGCGACTTGGATTTTGAGGCCAACAGAAAAGACGGCATTGCCGTGGACTGGCCTGTTCGCTATAAAGATATTGCGCCTTGGTATGATAAGGTGGAAAATTATATTGGAGTGACCGGTGAAAAACTGGGGCTTCCCCAACTCCCTGATGGACAGTTTGAGCCCATGATGGAGTTGAACTGTGTGGAACAACATGTTAGGGATAAAGTCTACGAACATTTTGATGGCCGTGTAATTACTGCCGGTCGTGTGGCACATATTAATAGTAACAAGAAATTTGAGGGAGACGGAAGAACACGTTGCCAATTCCGTAACCGTTGTATAAGAGGGTGTCCTTTTGGGGCCTACTTTAGTAGTGTATCCTCTACCCTACCTGCTGCGGAAAGAACAGGGAACATGACGCTACGTCCTGATTCCATTGTTCATGAGGTAATTTACGATCCAGATACCAAAAAGGCCACAGGGGTAAAAGTAATAGACCGGGTCACCAAGGAAGAATATGAGTTCAAGGCAAAGGTCATATTCCTTTGCGCTTCTGCTATTGCTTCCACATCCATTTTGATGCAATCCAAGTCCGATAGGTTTGAGAATGGTCTTGGAAACGATTCCGATCAATTGGGACGCAACATCATGGACCATCATTTGGGTGTGGGAGCATCTGGTAAGTTGGACGGTTTTGAAGACAAATACTATAAAGGACGAAAACCCAATGGTATTTACCTTCCCCGTTTTAGAAATTTGGGCGGTGCATCCAATACCGATAAATTTATTCGTGGATACGGTTACCAAGGTGGGGCCGGTAGAGGAAATTGGGAAGACACCATTGCAGAAGTCTCCCACGGAAAAGACCTTAAGGATGCCATCCTAAAACCAGGAGGTTGGACTTTTGGAATGGGTGGTTTTGGAGAAGTACTCCCCTATGAGGACAACCGAATGACCTTGGATTATG
Source organism: Flagellimonas sp. (assembly GCF_965233845.1). Classification (GTDB taxonomy): domain Bacteria; phylum Bacteroidota; class Bacteroidia; order Flavobacteriales; family Flavobacteriaceae; genus Flagellimonas. The sequence continues at coordinate 4,154,220 of NZ_OZ247584.1, read as the reverse complement.
ACAAACTGGACGAATGGGGCTTACCTACAGTTACCTTCGACGCCGAGTTCAAGGAAAATGAATGGAACATGCGTGAGGATATGAAAAACCAAGCCGTGGACATGCTCGAAAAAGCTGGCTTAAGGGACGTTCAACCTTTTGACAGACCCGGAGCCCTTGGGTTGGGCATCCACGAAATGGGAACTGCCAGAATGGGAAGGGATAGAAAGACTTCCGTCCTTAATGGCTTTAACCAAGTGCATGATTGTAAGAATGTTTACGTTACTGACGGAGCCTTTATGACCTCCGCCAGTTGTGTTAACCCATCATTGACCTATATGGCCTTTACGGCAAGAGCTGCCAACCACGCAGCAGAAGAACTTAAAAAAGGAAATTTATAATGGAAAGAAGAGTAGCATTAAAAAATATGGGGCTTGTCTTTGGTTATGCCGTGGCCACCCCTACCCTTTTAGGAATTGTACAAAGCTGTCAAGGTAAAAAAGTCCTGGATTGGACTCCAAGTTTCTTTTCCAAGGATGAAGGAACCGTTGTTCATACATTGTTGGACATCTTGTTGCCCAAAACCGACACGCCTTCGGCCACGGATGTGAATGTACATGTGTTTATAGATACGTTTGCCAATGAGGTGTTGCCCACAGAGCAGCAGGATTTTCTAAAAATGTGTTTGGGCAAGTTTACCGATAAGGTCTTGGCCGATACCCAAAAAGAATCTTTGGCAGATTTGGATGCGGAGGATTTAGAGCCCGTCTTTGCCACTTATTTGAAAAAGCAGACCGATGAGGTGGAAGAAGCACATGGAGAGGCACTACAGGCTTATTTTGAAGCTGTAGAGGAAAATGGAAGCGCTGTACTGGATGATGAGATTGCTAGATACCAATTTGCCACCAACTTGCGCAATAGTGCCATTTGGGCCTATAAGAGCAGTGAGTTTGTTGGCGAAGAGGTCTTGGCTTACTTGCCAGTACCCGGAGAGTATATTGGTTGTGGGGATTTGGAAACCTTGACCCAAGGCAGAGCCTGGTCGTTGTAACTTAATTCCTTTCCAGAAGATAAAAAAGCCGCTATCAAGCGGCTTTTTTTGTATTCATCCCCAAGATTGACCTTCCAAAAATCCAAAAATCCAGAAATCCAACCATCCATACATCCAAAACACGCATCCGTCAATCCAAAAGGGCTGTTTGTCAATTGAACAGGTTTTTTTAAGCCAGTTTGTTCTTCCTTTAAAAAGAACCCAAATAACTGGCCATGAAAAAATGTTACTTTCTTTTTATCTGCACTGTTACGGTGCTGTTTCTTAATTGCAAAAAAGACGATGGTTCTCTTCCTGTAGATGATACTCCGGAGGATGTGATTGAAAATCCGGAAACGGACATCCTTGACTTTTCGCCGGGGCTTGGAGCGCGCGGTACCCAAGTAACCATAAGGGGAGAAAATTTTGACCCGGAACCTGAGGGCAATGAAGTCCAATTCAATGGGATGCTGGCCCAAGTGGAAAGTGCATCAGACACTACCCTAGTAGTGATCGTCCCAGAAGATGCCACTACCGGAAAAATAAGCCTTTCTGCCAATGGGTACGACTATACCTCCTTTCAGGATTTTACGGTTTTGCTCCCACCGCCTATTATAAGTGATTTTGAACCCAAAACCGGGGTGGAAGGTGATGAAGTGACCATCACCGGTGACCATTTTGGTGAGGGCAACTACATAGTTAAAGTTTATTTTGAAGGTTCTAATATTCCGGCCGAAATTCTAAGTATTACCGATACCCAAATCATTGTAAAAGTGCCGGACGCCAATTCTGGAGAACTCCGGGTTGTTGTACAGCCACAAGAGGGTATTTCAGATAGTGAATTTACCTATTTGCCATGGCGACAGATGAAGGATTTTGAGCATGAATCCAGAAGATTTGCCGCTGTCGGAACTGTAGGGGACGATGTTTTTATGGGTCTTGGATTGGGATCTAGCGGCAATAATTTATCAGATTTTTGGAAGTATCAATCCCAAACGGATACATGGACCCAATTGCCCAATTTCCCAGGAAATCCCAGATTTGGAACCTTTCATTTTGTTCTAAACGGACACATTTACGTTGGCGGCGGAACGGATAATAGCTCCGAAGCAGGGCCCAATGATTTTTACAGGTATGACCCCGCTACAAATACGTGGACACAGCTAAGTGATTTCCCCGCCAATCCAGATAAGGAAAGGCAATTTTCTTCCTCCTTTGCCATAGACGGAAAAGGTTATGTCTATGGCGGTGTCGATCATGGGGTGGAGCCCTTTTATGATGACCTATGGGTTTACGATCCTGAGACAGATACTTGGAGCGAAAAAGCAGGCTTTGAAATTGCAGGAAGAGCAGGTGCCGTAGGCTTCTCCATAAATGGCAAGGGCTATATAGCCACCGGTTTTAGAGACCAACCCCCATTGCTATCCGATGTTTGGGAATATAATCCCATCAATGATTCCTGGACACAGAAAACCTCCCTGCCCCAAGGAATGGAACGCTATAGCTCTTTTGGGTTTTCTTTGAAAGGAAAAGGTTATTTAGGCATGGGCATCGACGAGGAAGACAATTTATTAAAAGACATCTGGGAATTTGACCCCATGGAAAATGGTGGTGCTGGAAGCTGGATCAAAAAAAGTGATTTTCCTGCAGAGGAACGGTATTTTCCAATGGCTGTAGCAACTGATGAGAAAGCAATCATTGGACTAGGGCTTGGCCTACTATATCTTTCCGACATCTGGGAATACACCCCAAGGCATGATGAGTGAGATAACGTCCAAATGCCGTCAGTTCGAGTGGATTTTGTCCATGGCGATGGGCAAAATTTGTATCGAGAACCAAGTGGTTCCAATTCGTCATCAGTTCTCGATACGTCCCGAATTGGATTCGGGACACTCGAACTGACGTGCCCATAACATAAAAAAGCCGCTTATTAGCGGCTTTTTTTGAGGTTGAATCTTGCAATTCAAGGAAAACACCTCGGAAGTTGTTCGTGTGGGGTGAACTATCCGAGGTATCTAATCAATAAACACTATCACATACTGATACGTTCAGTATTTGTTATGATCCACACATTAAGCAATCATCGTCTGCCTGGCCTTCTTTGGCCCGTGCGATCAATTCTTTCATCTCCTCTGGGGTCATAGGTTGCACATCCACCTCTTGCTGTTCTGCAGGGGTAGCTTCAACTTTAAGTTCTTCAGCGGCTTTTGGTGTTGCGGCCAATACTTCGGCCTCAGCGGCTACACTGATTGGCACTTCTTTTTTCTTGGTATTGTCCAAGGTGAACTTGATCGCATCAACAGCTGCCTTGGTCCTGAGATAGTACATTCCTGTTTTTAGTCCGCTCTTCCAAGCATAGAAATGCATGGAGGTCAACTTGGAATAATTCGCATTTTCCATAAACAGGTTCAAAGACTGGCTTTGGTCAATGAAATAACCACGGTGTCGGCTCATGTCAATGATGTCCTTCATACTGAGCTCCCAAACGGTCTTGTACAGTTCCTTAATATCCTCTGGAATTACATCAATATGTTGTACCGATCCATTGGCACGCATCAATTCCTGTTTCAGGTTTTCGTTCCACAATCCCAATTTTACCAAATCTTCCAAGAGGTGCTTGTTCACCACAATGAACTCGCCGGACAATACCCTTCGGGTATAAATGTTGGAAGTGTAGGGTTCAAAACATTCGTTGTTTCCTAAAATTTGGGAGGTGGATGCGGTAGGCATAGGAGCTACCAACAAGGAGTTACGCACCCCGTGCTTTTTCACATCCTTTCTCAACTTGGCCCAATCCCATCTTCCAGACAATTCTTCGTCTTTTATGCCCCAAAGGTTGTGCTGGAATTCGCCTTTGGCTATGGGCGAACCTTCATAACTGGAATATACCCCATCGGTCTTGGCTTCTTCCATGGAAGCGGTAACCGCGGCAAAGTATAGGGTCTCAAAAATTTCTTGGTTCAATTGCTTGGCCTCGTCACTGGTAAAGGGCAAACGAAGCATGATAAAAGTATCTGCCAATCCTTGTACCCCCAAACCAACAGGTCTGTGCCTCATATTGGAGTTTTCGGCCTCTTTTACCGGATAATAGTTACGATCAATGACACGGTTCAAGTTCTTGGTCACCCGTTTGGTCACTTTGAACAGCTCTTTATGATCAAACTTGCCATTCTTTACAAACATGGGGAGGGCGATGGAAGCCAAGTTGCACACTGCAACCTCATCTGGAGAGGTATATTCCAAAATCTCAGTGCACAAGTTGGAAGAACGGATGGTTCCCAAATTTTTCTGGTTGCTCTTTCTGTTGGCCGCATCTTTATAGAGCATGTAAGGCGTTCCTGTTTCAATTTGGGACTCTAAGATTTTCTCCCAAAGATCACGGGCCTTTATGGTTTTGCGTCCTTTTCCTTCAGCTTCGTATTTGGTGTACAGCGCCTCAAATTCTTCGCTATGGGTATTGAACAAGCCTGGGCATTCGTTTGGACACATCAACGTCCATTCTCCATCAGCTTCTACCCTTTTCATGAACAAATCTGGAATCCACATGGCGTAGAAGAGATCCCGTGCACGCATTTCCTCTTTTCCGTGGTTCTTTTTCAAATCCAGGAAATCATAGATATCGGCATGCCAAGGTTCCACATAAATGGCAAAACTTCCTTTACGTTTTCCACCACCTTGATCCACATAACGTGCCGTATCGTTATATACCCTAAGCATGGGCACAATTCCATTGGAAGTTCCATTGGTTCCGGCAATATACGATCCAGTGGCCCTAACATTGTGGATAGATAGACCTATCCCCCCTGCGGATTGGGAAATTTTTGCGGTCTGCTTGAGGGTATCATAAATACCATCAATGCTGTCATCTTTCATTGCTAATAGGAAACAGGATGACATTTGCGGCTTGGGCGTTCCCGAATTGAACAGCGTTGGTGTAGCGTGGGTAAAATACTTTTTGGACATCAGCTCATAGGTCTCTATGGCTGCATCCAAATCGTCTAGATGGATTCCAACCGCAACCCGCATTAACATGTGTTGGGGGCGTTCTGCGATTTTCCCATTCAACTTGAGCAAGTACGATCGTTCCAAAGTCTTAAAACCGAAATAATCGTAGCCAAAATCACGGTTATAGATGATGGTGGAATCCAATTTCTCCGCATTCTCCGAAATCACCTTAAACACTTCATCAGATAACAATGGGGCCTTCTTTCCGGTTCTTGGGTTCACATATTCGTAGAAATCCTTCATGGTCTCTGAGAAGGACTTTTTGGTGTTCTTGTGCAAATTGGAAACCGAGATGCGAGCCGCCAACTTCGCATAATCTGGATGGGTAGTGGTCATGGTTGCGGCAATTTCGGCAGCCAAGTTATCCAGTTCGGATGTGGTTACCCCATCATACAGTCCCTCAATGACCCTCATGGCCACCTTTACCGGATCTACCAAACCGTTGAGGCCATAACAAAGTTTTCTTACTCTGGCCGTGATCTTGTCGAACATCATCGGCTCTTTTCTTCCATCTCTTTTTACTACATACATGTGCTACGAATATTTTTTAAATGATACCTGTTGGTTATACTAAAGCATGATCAATAACCGTGGATACGCCCACGATACATTTTAGGCCAGTTCTTTAACACCTCCGGGGCAAAAGGCTATTTTATATTGTTGTTGGTCTGATAAAGAATTTCTAGAAATTCTGTTATTTAGATTCCCATTTTGATGGGAATGACAATTTTATCGGTAACCCACAGCAAGCTGCGGGGAATTCTTTTCAATTAAAAGTCCGCGTCGAAGCTAATTTTCTGGGAATCCGTGTCCTTTTCCTTGTTCAAAACACCTGCTTTCTGATATTCAGACACGCGTTTCTCGAAGAAATTGGTCTTTCCTTGGAGTGAAATCATATCCATGAAATCGAACGGATTTGTGGCATTGTACACCTTCTCACATTGCAGCTCCACCAACAATCTATCGGTCACGAACTCCAAGTACTGGGTCATCAATTTGGCATTCATTCCTATAAGGCTTACCGGAAGTGATTCGGTAATAAATTCTCTTTCAATATTAAGGGCATCCACAATGATCTCCTTGATCCGTTCTTTTGGCACTTTGTTTACCAAGTGATTGTTATGCAGGTGTACCGCGTAATCGCAATGCATTCCTTCATCTCTGGAAATCAACTCATTGGAGAAGGTCAATCCGGGCATCAATCCTCTTTTCTTTAACCAGAAAATGGAACAGAAGGCTCCGGAAAAGAAAATCCCTTCCACGGCAGCAAAGGCAATCAAACGTTCCGCAAAACTTGGGGACTCAATCCATTTAAGGGCCCAATCCGCTTTCTTTTTGATAGCTGGAAAATTCTCAATGGCCTTGAACAGCACATTTTTTTCCTTTTCATCCTTTACATAGGTATCGATCAACAAAGAGTAGGTCTCTGAGTGAATGTTTTCCATCATGATCTGAAACCCGTAGAAAAACTTGGCTTCGGAATATTGAACCTCGTTCACGAAGTTTTCCGCCAAATTTTCATTCACAATACCATCTGAAGCTGCAAAAAATGCCAAGATGTGCTTGATGAAATAGCGCTCGTCATCGTTGAGCTTGTTGTTCCAATCTGTCAAATCTTGGTGCAAATCGATTTCCTCAGCAGTCCAAAAACAGGCTTCCTGCTTTTTATACCAATCCCACAAATCGTGATGTTGGATTGGAAAAATTACAAATCTGTCTTTGTTTTCTTGTAATATAGGTTCTATGGCTGCTGACATAAGTGTGCGTTAAAAAAATTATAAAATGGAGAAAATTTCCTTGCGAACAGGGCTAACAAAGATTCAAAAATGTCACCAGATAGTAAAGGCAGTTTTATTAAATACGATCCAAAGTTTTTAACACAAAATGTTGAAATCTAGGCTGGCTATCGATGTTACTTGGGTTTGAAGAAGATGATCCCCAAGGAGGTTTTTTGATTGGAATCTTCCAAAATAAAATAGACCAAAAAGTATATGTTTTTTATACTTTTTGGTCTAAATATTAATGGAAATTACGCTTATTGTTGTCATTCCTTAGGTTCATTATCAAAAGTACGGCCATTCCCAGTTACATCTTTGGACCGTTACAATTCTAGGTAGTTCCCCCGAAACCTAAAACCAAACAAATCCGTGGATTCCCTGGGATATCTTTTGCAAGCAGTTTCTATGATCAAGAGGTTGGTTGCTCTGGCCGTACGTTTGTTGATAATGTGAAAGAACATTTGGAAAAGGCTACCTATTGTTGGCCACCTCGTCCCAGTTGGAATGTATCTTTAAATCTTTTCCTTCCTCCATTACAGCAGCGCAAATCAGGGCAACAATCAGAAGCACAAATAAAATAAGACACTTTCGCATTGGAGTAGGGTTGATTACTTTCAATTTTTAACAAGACCAAAGTATAAAACAATTGCCCCTGAGTGGATGCCGTATGTATAATCGGTCTTTTTTTGTGTATAAATGGTTAATGATTTTCAGGCTTTTAGATGCAAAAACAGCAAAATAACTCCTCTAATATGGCAAAGTCACCCTTTTTCGGTTAATCGGTATTTTCTACCAGTTATACGTACAAAGCGTCCATTAGCACATAATTTTAATACCTTATAGGGAATAATCCTAAATTTGAAAGTATATTAAAATAGAGCATGTTAGAAGCAGTTATTGTTGATGACGAGGTCAAAGCGTTGCAAAGTCTTAGTTGGGAGTTGACCAATTTGAGCGATGAAGTTGATATTGTGGCATCCTTTACCGATGCCCATGAAGCTTTGGACTATTTGGAACGGAATACCCCGGATTGTTTGTTCCTGGATATTGAGATGCCGGCAATGGACGGATTTCAGTTCATCAAAAGCCTTAAGAACAAAAATTTCCCTGTGGTCATCACCACGGCTTATAACCAATATGCCCTAAAAGCCCTGAAGAACGAGGCCATTGATTATTTGCTAAAACCGATTGATACGGATGATCTGGAAGTGACCATTGCCAAGATCAAAAAATACAACACCAAGAATTTGACGTCCGAAAAACTGGAAAAAATCCTTTTGAATTTCAACGCTGATTCCCATAGCAAGAAAATCACAATCAATACGGACGGTAAGCTTTTGTTCCTTAACAGTGACGATATTCTATATGCAGAATCCGATGGAAACTATAGCACCATCTTTTTGAGTGATGGCCAAAAGATCCTGCTTACCAAAAAGCTCAAAGAAGTGAACACTTTGCTTCCGGACAACAGTTTTTTCCGAATTCACAATTCGTACATCATCAATCTAAACAAGATAAAAGAATTTCTAAAGACAGATGGCTATGTGGTGCTGGAATCCAACCACAAAATCCCTGTTTCAAGACAAAAGAAATCCGATTTTTTGGATATGCTGTAACCCCCGATAACTCCCGTGTCTATTTTCCGATCAACAAAATCCCTATACTCGGTAGCCCTCAAAAGAAATTTTCTTTTGACCCTCGTGATTTTAGGGATTTCCCATTTTGGTCATGCCCAAGAAATTCCGGAAGCCTTTAAGGAAAAAGCGGAGCGTATTGTGGAAATGAGGCCCAAGACCTATTTGGTTTTGAATACGGAACTCAAATCGGAAGGTAGGGATACTACCCTACTTCGGTATTTTGCCAATTTAAGCAAGGACGCCAAGTATCTGGAGGGAGAGTCTTATGCCTTGGACCAGATTGGCGCTATTTACAGGAACTTTTCCAAATTTGAGCAAGCTGTCAATCTACACCAAAAAGCCCTAGAGTTGGCAGAGGAAGCCAACAATGTGGAGTTAAAGGTAAGATGCCTAAACATGCTGGGCGTGGTATACCGCAGAACCGACGCCATTAAAACCGCTTTGGATTATAATCAGCAGGCCTTGGAAATGGCCGAGCAAGTGGAGAAACCTTCGCACCATATCAAAAGAAATATCAATGTATCCCTTAACAGTATTGGCAATCTTTATCAAACTTTAGAGCAGTACGATTTGGCCATTCTTCAATTTAAAAGAGCCCTTAAGATGGAAGAGGAACTTGGCAACAAGCTTGGACTTGCCATCAACCATCAAAATATAGGAGATTGTTTGGATCAGAAGGGAGATTTAGAGGGAGCCTTGGAACATTACAGAAAATCCCTGGCCTTTAACGAGGACATCAACTCCACCTACGGCCGAATCATCTGTAAAAATAGCTTGGCCCAGATTTACCTAAAGCAGGACATGCCCTATGCGGCCCTGGTACTGTTGGAACCGCTTCATGAACAGTCCAAGACCATTGGGGATTATTTTATTACCCCTCTTATTTTCATTAATACCGGTTGGGCATATACCGAATTGGGCAACTATGACAAAGCCCAAGATTTTATCATGGAAGGTTTGGAAATGGCCCAAACCCACAATATTCCCAGTAACGTACTCTATGCCTACCAAAAGCTTTCAGATTTTGAACATAAACGGGGAAACTATAAAGCGGCTTACGATTACTATAAAAAAGCAGACGAGTATGATGAGGAGATTTCCAGTGCCACCAATTTTAGGTACATGAACGATGTAATCGTCAAATACGAAGCGGATAAAAAGAACAACCAAATTTCGGTTTTGGCAAAAGAGAACGAAATTGTTCGTTTAAGACTCCGAAAAAACCAAACCACTTTATTGGTAAGTGCCTTGATTGTTGGTCTTATTTCTTCCATACTTTACATTTTGTACAGACAGTATCAAAGCAAGAACGAAAAACGGGTACTCAGCTTGGAGCAAAACATGCTTCGTAGCCAAATGAACCCACACTTTTTATTCAACTCGTTGAATTCCATCAAGCTTTATATCATAAACAACGAGCAAAAAAATGCTGTGCATTACCTCAACAAATTTTCCAAGTTGGTGCGCAAAATTTTGGAAGCGTCTTCATTGAAGGAGATTACGTTGGCGGAGGAACTGGAAACTGTTGAGCTATATATGAACATTGAGAACATTCGCTTTTCCAATGAAATCAAGTTTAGCATCAATGTTTGTGACGAGATCAATCCCGAGGCTGTCAAAATACCCTCCTTGGCCCTGCAACCCTTTTTGGAAAATTCCCTCTGGCACGGACTGTCTCCCAAAGAAGGCGAAAAGATCATTTCGCTGAATGTTCTAAAGAAAACTGCGGGACATGTCACCATAGAAATTGTGGACAATGGTGTGGGAAGAGGTGCCGCCCAGGTGAACAAGGAAAACAGGGTGCTCAAAAGAAAGTCTGTAGGTATCAGGATTACCAAAGAGCGTTTCGCCAACTTCTCCAAAGATTACCAAAATAGCTTTGATGTGGATATCGTAGATCTCTTTGACGAAAAGGGAAAACCCAAGGGAACCAAGGTTATACTGGATATACCTACGATTTAGTCTTTTCCCTGGCCACTTCCTCCAATTCTTGATACCAAGCGGCCCCAAATTTCCGAATCAGGGCGTCTTTCACAAACTTATAAATGGGGACTTTAAGTTCCTTTCCCAACTGGCAAGCCGGGTCGCAGATTTCCCATCTGTGGTAGTTCACAGCTGTAAATTCTGAATATTCCCGTGTTCTTACAGGGTATAAATGACATGAAACAGGTTTTCTCCAAGAAACAGCCCCATCCAGGTAGGCCGCTTCTATACCACATTTGGTAATCCCCTTGTCATCAAAAATGACGTAGGCACATTCACTTTTATTGACCAGTGGCGTCTCCCATTCACCATCTTCCCCTTTAACAAAGGCTCCTTGGTCCATTATGGCCGCCACCCCTTCAGGGCGCAGATAAGGTTTTACCTTGTCAAAAATATCCACCAGTATTTCGGTTTCCCCTTCTTCAAGTGGAGCACCATATTCCCCATCCACACAACAGGCACCTTTGCAGGCCGTAAGGTTACAAACAAAATCATTGTCAATAATCTCTTCGGAAACTATGGTCTTATCAATTTGGAACATGGCGAAACCTCCTTTTTGGGTAAAGGTAAACCAAAAGCAAAAACTTGGCCGTTTCATTAGGACAAACAACATCCAAAACCCTCTTTTTCCTCGTACATTTGCGTACTAAAAAATTACAGGCCATGAACTTCAGTTTTAAGGAAATTGTTACAGCAAGTATGGTGCTCTTTGCGGTGATTGATATCTTGGGCAGTATCCCTATCATCCTTTCACTTCGAAAAAAGGTGGGGCATATTCAATCCGAGAAAGCGTCCATAGTTGCTGCTGTTATTATGACGGCTTTTTTGTTTGTGGGAGAGCGCATCTTAGGGCTTATCGGTATCGATGTAAATTCATTTGCAGTGGCCGGTGCCTTGGTTATCTTCTTTCTGGCCTTGGAAATGGTTTTGGGCATTACGCTGTTCAAAGACGACGAGATGGAGACTGCATCCGTGGTTCCCATTGCTTTTCCCTTGATTGCAGGTGCAGGTACTCTCACTTCCATACTAACCCTGCGCGCGGAATATCATGTGGAAAACATAATAGTGGCCATCGTTGTAAACATTATCTTTGTGTACGCGGTACTCAAGTCCAGTGCAAAGATTGAACGATTACTGAGCAAGAATGGACTTCAAGTGATTCGTAAGGTTTTTGGGGTCATCCTGTTGGCCATTGCGGTCAAACTATTTGCCACCAACGTCAATCAATTATTCACTAATTAATTATTTCGAGCTTATTAGTTATGAACAGAGCTTTTGTTGTTGTATTGGTGCTTTTAGCACTGGCATTGATAGCCTTTAACGTTACCTTGGTTGATTTTAACGATCCTTTTCAAGGAGATAGCACTATCGCTTTGATCGGTATTGTGGCCTCATTGTGTGCATTGGTATTGATCCTGATATTTGCCCTCAGCAAAAAAATTGACAAAAAGCTGAAAGAGGACTAATCCCTTAACTCCACAGTCTCCACATCGGAGTTATTGAATACGGCCTGATCCATCTCCATTACCTTTTTTAGCATGGCATCGTACTCTCCCTTAATTTGAGCAGAGAGGTTGGGCGAGAACAATTGCTCTGCAATGTTGGCTTTTAGATAATCCTTGATCTTGTCTTCCTGTGCATAAAAGTCCAGTTTGATTTTACGGTTCAGCACAAACTGGATGAATTCGTCAAATAGGATGTCGTCCACCCTAAAATCGTCCAAGAATTCAATCTTTGAAAGATAGGAATAACGGGTTCTGTCCTTTTCCAAATGTTCAAACACAAAACGGGAAAAGAACTCTGCCCCATCCAAACTTTCCACAGCTTCCTCTTCATTGTTGCCAATGGGCACAAACACATCAGGGATAATTCCGCCCCCTCCGTAAACTATCTTGCCCTTTGGCGTAACAAATTTCAAAGAGTCGGCCACCTTGATACTGTCCACAGAGGTTAACTCCCCATTTCTATAACGCTCCATAAAGGTTTGATAGTAATCCTTATGCCCTTTTTTGTACGATCTTTGGATGGATCTACCTGTTGGGGTGTAATATCTGGAAACCGTTAAACGTACCGCGGAGCCGTCACCCAAATCCATTTCCCGTTGCACCAATCCTTTTCCAAATGAACGGCGACCAACGATGGTGCCAATATCATTATCCTGAAGGGCCCCGGCAATAATTTCACTGGCGGATGCAGATCGCTCATTGATCAGCACATACACCGGTTTGTCTTCAAACTCTCCTTTCTTGGTGGCAAAGGCTTTTTTGATTCTTCCCTTTTTGTTTTTGGTGTACAGTATAAGCTTGTCATCCGTAAGAAATTCATCCGCAAGTTTTTCCGCTATACCCAAATAGCCTCCTGGATTGTCCCTTAGGTCAAGCACCAATTTTTCGGCACCTCTGATTTTAAGTTTTCGAAGGGCATCCTTGAATTCATCAAAAGTGGATTCTGCAAACCGATTGATTTTGATATACCCCATATCCCTGGAAAGCATATAATAGGAATCTACACTTCGGATTGGAACCCTATCACGGGTTACCGTAACGTTCAGGGTTCGGTCTTCCTGCTTTCTAAATACCTTCAAATCCACCTTGGTCCCTATTTTTCCCTTAAGTGTTGAAACCACCTCATTGTTGGGAATCCGTCTACCGAAGAGTGTATCCTGGTCTGCAATAAGTATCCGGTCCCCTGGTTTTATACCGCTTTTGTGACTCGGCCCATTTTTGATGGTCCTAATTACGGTGATGGTGTCACGATACATATAAAAGCTGATTCCGATCCCCACAAAATCCCCCTTCATGTTTTCGGAAACTTCCTCCATCTCACTCCTTGGAATATATACCGAATGCGGATCCAGCTTCCCTAAGATGTTGTTCACGGTAACATCCACAATACTGTCTGTATCTATTTCATCCACATATTCGTAGTCGATGTAATCTATAAGCCGATTGAGCTTATCTTTCTTGGAATTGGTGCTGAAGAGCTTTTCGGGAGAATCATCAAAGTGAAGTTTGCCTCCAATAAAAATACCCACAGCCAGCACAAAGGCCAGAATGGTGGGGAGTATATACTGATATTTCTTTTTCATAACGTAAAATGGTGAGGTTAGACCATTTCTTCCAGAATGGGCAGATGATAGGTTTCTACGCCTGCCCGTTCCAAAAATCGCAGCCCTGAATCATCCTTATAGGCCGTTTGGTAAACCACACGTTTTATGCCAGCCTGATGAATCAGTTTACTGCACTCCCTACAGGGAGATAAAGTGATGTACAATGTTGCACCTTCACAGGATTGGGTGGAAGCGGCTACTTTTAAAATGGCATTGGCCTCTGCATGGAGCACGTACCATTTGGTGTAACCTTCTTCATCTTCGCAAAAATTCTCAAAACCTGTGGGCGTGCCGTTGTAACCGTCAGATATGATCATCCTATCCTTTACAATGATGGCGCCCACTTGTTTTCTTTTGCAATAGGAGAGTTTCCCCCATTCCTTGGCCATTCGTAAATAGGCCTTATCATACTTTTCTTGTTTGCGCTCGTTCATAGATCGGTAAATAGGCTGATCATTAATTAAATATACCCGCTTTACAAGACTCGTACAACCTTATTCAATTAATTTTAACGAAGGCCCTATTGGGGAAACGTTGCAATCAGCAGCGGTATTGTAATGGCAATGACCAAAATGGATGCAATTCCGATGAAAAGCTTTCTTTTCACTTTTAAGAGATCCAAAACTACGAAAGCCACGCCCAAAATGATCAAAATAATGGCCACTTGTGAAAATTCGATTCCGGTGGCAAAACCCAATAACGGAAGTACCTTATCTTCCTGCTCTGCCATAAGCATCTTAAAATAATTGGAGAACCCAAAACCATGGACCAAACCAAAAAATGCTGTGGCCAATACATGCACATACCTGCCTGATGTTTGGGAATTGCCAAACACATAGGTCAAGTTGTACAGTGCTGTCAATAAAATAGTAACTGGAATGAGGAATTCTATGAGGCCTACATCCACGGTCATCACCTCAAAGGCAGACAAGGCCAAAGAGGTACAATGTGCTATGGTAAAGATTGTGGCCAAAATAACCACACGCTTCCAATTTTTAAATGTAAAGGGTATGGCCAAGGCCGATAGAAACAGGATGTGGTCATAAGCTCCCAAGTCCAGCACATGGTTAAATCCCAATTTGATGTAGAACCAGAATTCTTGCATTGTTTAATGAGTTTAGGTGTTTATATTAAATGACGTTTGTGGTTAGCGGCTAAACTTTTAAATATTTCCACTTCTAACCTCTTATGAGATTCCACGTTCATTCTGAATGGTCTCATAGGCTTTTTGAACTTCCTTAAACTTTTCCTCAGCTCCTTTTTTGATAGCTTCATTTTCCATGACCACGCGATCGGGATGGTACTTCTTGGCCATTTTTCTATACGCCTTTTTCACCTCATCATCCGTAGCTGATTTTTCTATCTCCAAAATCTTGTAGGCATTGTCCGCAGATTTAATAAACATGGCCATGATGCTTTCAAAATCGTGCAGACCAACGCGGAGATAGCCTGCCAATTCCCTTAGCTTGTTCACTTCGGCCTTGCTGACCTGTCCATCCGCCTGGGCAATCCCAAAGAGGAAATGCAAAAGTTGCAAGCGGACTTCGTAACGTGTTCGCTGTGCCAAGTACGTGCAAATTCTTTGGGCAGAAACCTCCCTTTTTTTAATGACATCATTGAAAGTCCTAAAAATGGCATTGGCCTTTTCCTTGCCATAGGTGCTCAAAAAATATTGGCGTACATAGTCCAATTCCCTTTGACTAACCTGACCATCAGCCTTGATGACAATGGAGCATAGGGAGAGGAGGTTCAGTTCGAAATCAGCTGGGGAAACAGACTGTCTGGTAAAGTCCGAAAATACGCTGCCTCCCCCTCGGGAACCCGAACCGCCCAAGGTGTCCAAAAAACTCCCTACAAGAAAGCCAATTATTGCTCCCGCAAAACCTCTGATAAAAAATCCAATGAAGGCGGCCGCCCACTTGATCATTGCAACAAATTTAGAGCCCAAATATAGGCTTTTGCCTTAGAACAAAACTGTTTGCAGCTGTTAAGGCTTCCTCAAAAAATGCGACAAAAACCATATCTTTGTACCTTAAAAATTAATAGATTATGTATCCTGAAGAATTGGTAAAACCTATGAGAGCCGACCTAGCCACTGCTGGGTTCGAGGAACTATATACAAGTGAAGCCGTGGAAAATGCATTGAAACAAGAAGGAACCACCTTGGTTGTGGTGAATTCTGTGTGCGGATGCGCCGCAGCAAATGCAAGACCTGGAGCAAAGTTGAGCTTGCAAAACAACAAAAAGCCAGACCATTTGGTCACGGTTTTTGCAGGTGTAGATACCGAAGCTGTTGACACCGCTAGAAACCATATGGTTCCCTTTCCTCCATCTTCACCAAGTATGGCATTGTTCAAAAATGGAGAGTTGGTACATATGATTGAAAGACATCATATTGAAGGAAGACCAGCGGAATTGATCGCTGAGAATTTAATGGAAGCCTATAACGATCATTGTTAATTTCCAACAAATGAGATTTGAAGAACCACCCTTAAGGGTGGTTTTTTATTTTTGTGCCATAGATAACCAACTTTTATTTTCTCAGCGCTTCAGAGCTACAATAGAGTGTAAGCATGCAAAAGTTACTTTCTTATCCGATTACCATTATATACTTTATCTGTTTTGGATTGACCTTGGTGATTTTTCATCCCATACAATGGGTATGTTTAAATGTGTTCGGATATAAAGCACACAAGGGAAGTGTGAGCATTCTTAATTGGTTCTTGATGCGATGTACCAATCTTTTGGGCACACGATATCATTTTGAAAATTCCCATGCCATACCTACAGACAAGCCCTTGATCATCGTCACCAACCACCAGAGCATGTACGATATCCCTCCCATTATTTGGTATATGCGAAAGCACCATCCCAAATTTGTGAGCAAAATAGAATTGGGCAAGGGTATTCCCAGTGTGTCCTACAATCTCCGACATGGAGGTTCCGCCCTAATAAATAGAAAGGATCCCAAACAATCCATTGAGGCTTTACAACAACTAGGCCAATACATAGAAAAGCACAACCGTAGCGCCGTCATCTTTCCGGAAGGTACGCGAAGTAGAACAGGTGTTCCCAAACCGTTTAGAACCACGGGATTAAAAGTACTGATGAAACACGCCCCTTCAGCTTTGATCGTACCCATAAGCATCAACAACTCCTGGAAGATGTTGCGTTTTGGACAGTTTCCGATGGGGTTGGGAGCATTTATCAAATTCAAGGTGCACCCTCCAATGGCAATTCAAAGTGATGCTGACGCGCAGATTGCCCAAGTCGAAGAACAGATTAAAAATGGCATAACCGAAGTCAAATCATGAACGACACATTAGTAGAAGCCACCAAGAATTTTGTAAAGGAGCAACTTAAATACGCAGAAGGCGGCCATGATTGGTTTCATACCGAGCGGGTTTTTAAAACCGCCAAGAAAATTTCGGAAAAAGAAGAAGTGGATTCGTTGGTGGTACAGCTTGCCGCACTGCTCCATGATATTGCCGATCCCAAATTCCATAATGGTGATGAGGAAATCGGCCCAAAGACCGCCCAAGAATTTTTAGCTTCACAAGATTTAGACCCTGTCCGAACGGATCACATTGCGAACATTATACGGCATATGTCGTTCAAAAATAGTTTGGACAAAGGCCAACCCAAGTTTAATTCATTGGAACTGCAGGTGGTTCAAGATGCAGATCGCTTGGATGCCATTGGAGCAATCGGGATTGCCCGAACATTCAACTACGGTGGATTCAAAAACCGGCCTATGTACGATCCAGATATAGAACCCAATCTGAACATGACCAAGGAGGAGTACAAAAAATCCAATGCCCCCACCATTAACCATTTTTACGAAAAATTACTACTGCTCAAGGACAAAATAAACACAGATACCGGTCGGGAATTGGCAGCGGAACGGCATCAATTCATGTTAGATTATTTGAAACAATTTTACAAAGAGTGGAATACATAACAAGCTGTATGTCTCTACAGTTGTTTTTTGTATCTTGATAGCTTAACTAAACAATCCAAAATGCAAAGAAGAAAGTTCCTTAAAAATACAGCAGCGGCCTCTGCTGCATTTTCCATTGTTCCCAGTCATGTTTTGGGAAAGACCCATGTAGCTCCAAGTGACACCCTATATGTGGGTGCTTTTGGTGTAGGAGGTCGTGGAAGTGGCGTAATTCAAGGGTTGGCCAACACCGGAAGAGTAAAGTTCGTATCCTTTTGCGATGTGGATGACAGAAGGGCCAAAGGTACATATGAGAAGTTTCCGGATGTTAAACGCTATAAGGATTTTAGAAAGGTATATGACCGTCATTTGGGCGATATTGATGCGGTAATGGTGGCCACTCCCGATCATACCCACGCAACCATTGCGCTCCCATTTATGCGTGAAAAAAAACACGCCTATGTGGAAAAACCTCTGACGCACAACATTCATGAAGCCCGTTTGATGACGCAAGTAGCGGCTGAAAATGGTATTGTGACCCAAATGGGTAACCAGGGAGCTTCCAGTGATGATAGTCGGATAGCGCGCGAATGGGTGGAATCTGGGATTATTGGGAAAGTACACACCATAGATTGTTGGACGAACAGACCTGTTTGGCCACAAGGTGTTGCCGTACCCACTGAAAAACAACGCGTACCTAAAGGACTGGATTGGGATCTCTGGTTAGGCCCAGCGGCAATGCGTGATTATAATGAGGCTTACCTACCATTCAAATGGCGAGGTTGGTGGGATTTTGGCAC
Source organism: Flagellimonas sp. (assembly GCF_965233845.1). GTDB lineage: Bacteria > Bacteroidota > Bacteroidia > Flavobacteriales > Flavobacteriaceae > Flagellimonas. Next base: position 4,135,959 of record NZ_OZ247584.1, on the reverse strand, counting down.
TGGAGCCTTGGGAGATATGGGATGCCATATCATGGAAACCCCATTCAGTGTTTTGGATCTGGGTTATCCTACAGAAGCCGAAGCCAGTTGCACCTCTGTTTGGGTAGGGGATTTTGTGGAGGCTGATTATAGTCCTTCCTGCCCACCTTCTTCCAAAATTCACTTGAAATTTAATCATGAACACCATGGTGATATAGCTCTAAATTGGTACGACGGTGGTCTAATGCCCGATTTGCCGGATGAACTAAAAGATGGTGAAGTAGTCGGTAACGGAGATGGCGGAACCGTAATGTATGGTGATAAAGGTATTTTAGTTTGTGATACGTACTCCAGAAACGCACGCTTATTACCTTCCGATATGATGGATCTGTTCAAAGCTCCAGAACCCAAATATCCTAGAGTTCCAGATAGTATGGGCGGCCATATTGCCAATTTTGTTGACGGTTGTATCAAAGGTGATGCTACTTCCTCCAATTTTGCCAAAGCCGGACCACTGACGGAGACCGTGCTTATGGGTAATCTTGCGGTAAAAGCCTACCAATACAAAGTATTGCAAGATGGTAAAAAGCCAGGCGATTGGGCTCCTTATGACTATCCAGGAAGACGCAAACTGCTTTGGGATGGTGAGAACATGAAAATCACCAATTACGATAAAGCAAACGAGTGGGTTACCCGAGAGTATCGCAAAGGTTGGGAACTATCGTAATTCCATCAAAGAAATGAAAAATACGGGCTGCAAGGTGATTTCTTAACGGAGTCAGTTGCAGCCCAATAACCAACCTAAAATGGGCCAGCCATCCAAAAGAATCCTTTCCATTGATGCATTGAGAGGGTTTGATATGTTGCTCATTATTTTTGCAGACCACTTTTTTTACAATCTACATCAAGGGGGACAGACTCCGTTCACGGAAGCTTTGGCCAAACAGTTCAGTCACCCGGAATGGTTTGGGTCTACCTTTTACGACATCATTATGCCTTTGTTTCTTTTTGTGGTGGGTGCCGTAATTCCTTTTTCCATGTCCAAAAGAATGCAGGACAAAAATGGCAAGGGTCATGTCTATAGAAAGCTGGCCAAGCGGTTTGTGATTCTTTTTGTTCTTGGATGGATCGTACAAGGCAATTTGTTGGCTTTTGACCTCTCCCAATTCCATGTTTTTAGCAATACCTTGCAGGCCATTGCGGTAGGATACTTATTTTCCTGTCTTGCCTATATTCATCTGAATCAAAAATGGCGTTATGTGGTTTTTGCCGCTTGCCTAGTTGTCTATGCCTTACTTTTAACAGTACCGAATGTTCCCGGGGTGGGACAAAGCGTGTTGTTACCAGACCAAAATTTTGCGCTTTATTTTGACCGATTGATTCTGGGGAGATTTGATGATGGCCTGCAATACACCTGGCTACTCAGCGGACTTGGCTTTACCGCCACCACCTTATCAGGGGTCTTTGCCGGTGAATTGATAAAATCCAAGCTCCCTAGAAACAATGTTGCGCTGTATCTTTTTATAGCAGGAATAGTTGGTTTGGCTCTAGGCCTCATTTGGGGCATCTGGCATCCGATAGTCAAAAAAATCTGGTCAAGCTCCTTTGTACTGGCATCCTCCGGAGTGTGTTTTCTACTCTTGGCTTTGTTCTACTTGATTATTGATGTTAAAGGCAGGACGAAATGGACGTATCCCCTAAAAGTCATCGGGATGAACGCCATTACAGCCTATGTTTTGTCTCATGTGATCAACTTCCCAGAAGTTTCAAAATTTCTTTTGTTCGGATTGGAACGGTCCGCTGGATCCTATTATCCCATGTTGACTTCCATAGGAGGGTTTGGCATCCTCTATTTGTTGCTCTGGTATATGTACAAGAACAACACCTTTATCAAAGTTTAGGGCAATTTCTTTTGTAGATGTCTTTTCACCAAATCATTTTCCGTAAGCTCGATAGCTTTGGTCAAAGCACTTTGATAATCTTTATCGTTTAATTCCTGGAGCAGTTCGGCTTTTATTGCATAAAACAGACCCGTGGTTTCAAAATTTGAATTTTTGGCCAATCTATTCAGTTCTTCCAGTGCCTTTGCCGCACCATGGATCTTTGCGAAGGGAACAATTCTGTTTAAGGCTACCATGGGTGAATACTGTTGTTTGAGTTGTACGTCATACAGATAAAGGATGCTCTTCCAATCGGTCTGTCCAAAACTTTTTGCTGCGCAATGATAATAAGATCGAGCTGCCTCCAAATGATAATGCGATGGAGTTTTGTCCAACGTCCCGGCTCCCTCCAAATGCCTTATCCCAATCTCGATCAACTCCCTATTATATCTCGAGCGATCCTGAAATTCCAGAGTGACAAGTGCACCCTCTTCATCCAATCTCGCCTCAAATCGAGAGGCATGGAAACACATTAGGGCAATCAATGCTTCCAAATTGGGATGGTTGCAATATTTGTTGTCCCTAAGCAACAGGGCCAAACGCAAAGCCTCATAACAAATATCCCGTTTGATGACCTGTGAGCCGGTCGAAGCTGCATAACCCTCTGTAAAAAGCAAATAAATAACCCGAAGAACAACAAACAATCTGGACTGAAGCCCCATTTGCACCGGAATTTTCAGCATTTGTACCTCATTCCTGAATTTCTTTTTCCCACGGGTGAAAGATTTGGCAACAGCTTCTTCCTTTTTAAGCAGAGCCTCTGCCAATTCCTTATTACTAAAACCCCCAATAAGTTTGAGACTTAAAATAATCTGATGTTCTTGGGAAAGGGAGGGGTCGCAGCAGGCAAAAATGAGTTGGAGTTGACTGTCCGAGATTACATCTTCCAACAATACTCCATCAGAGGGGCTTTCAGAAACTTCCTTAAACACATGCTCCTCAAAAGTTGAAGATTTCTTGTCCTTTCGAAGCACATCAATCAACGAATTGTTCGCTACTCGATACAGCCAGGCAGTTGGATTGTTGGGCATCTCCTTATAGGCCCAAATCTTCATGGCCTTTAAAAAAGTGTCTTGCACGGCATCCTCAATTTTCTCAATATGGGATGTCCCATACTTCCGAATCAAAACGGCCACTACCTTTCCGTACTCATTTCGAAACAGGTGTTCAATGGTATTGTCAAGTTGGTTATTCTCCATGTTCATAAAAAAAGCCTGAACCACGTCAGGCTTTCTTCTTCATATGCTAAAATTAATGGACTTCATCGTCAATAATCTGCCGTACTTCCAGGGTGCCTTCTTCAAATCCAAAATGGGGATTACCCTTGGAAAGCGTCACGGCCTCGGTCAAATCCTGCGCGGATATGATGGTATATCCTCCAACCACCTCGGCACCTTCCGCAAAAGGGCCATTGGTGACCAGTTCTCCTCTGTTATAGACTACGCGACCTTCTTGTGAAAGCGGTAAACCTTCTATCAACTTACCTTCTTGCTGCAAGTTCTCCAACCACTTCTTCCAATCCTTGTTCAAGGATTCCCTTTCTTCATCAGATAGTTGGTTGTAGTCGTGGTACCCTCCTCGGAACAGCCAAAGAAAATTGCTCATGCCACAATTAATGTCCGTCCATTGATAGGATTTCCCGAACCTCTACATAGCTCCCGTCATAATCAAAAATTGGGCATCCCTTGGACATTTCAACGGCTTCATCAATATCCTTGGCCACAACAATCAGATAGCCTCCTACTACCTCAGCTCCTTCGGCAAAGGGTCCGTTGGTGACCATTTCACCGCGTTGATGCACCACTCTTCCATCCTCTGCCAAGGGTAGCCCGTCCAAAAGTTGGCCCTTTTCTTTTAAGCCTCCCATCCACTCTCCCCACACTTGCATATGGGCTTGTTTTTCTTCCTGCGATAGCTCTTGGTACGCATCATGACCTCCTCGAAATAAATACAAAAAATTACTCATTGGTTTAAATTTTATGTCCCATTAGGAACCGGTTTATACTTTGTTTCGATGTTATGACGAAGAGCAAAGTGTGGATTGGACAATCCTTATAAATTTATTCAAAATTATCTCATAACAAGCTTGGGCTATGGCATATTTATTGATGATTTGTAGCCTATGAAACACATCTTGGCAATTCTTCTTTTTACTACGCTCTCCATTAGCTACTCCCAGTTACAACCCCCAGAAGCCTATATTTCTTTCGCCGCTTTTTATGAGGACGAGTTTGAGCCATCAGCCTATCTCAACTTTTCAGTGGGCTCCGAGCTTTTTGCACTAAAGCATGTGGCTCCTGAAGTCGATGTAACTTATTATTTTGGAGGTCGTTCCGATGAAGATTGGGCCATTGATTCTTCAGGTGATATTGGATTCCGCTCCTTTTTAGATCGTTTTTTTGATGCTTGGGTTTGGGGTGTTGGCCCCAAGTTTTTTATTCAGGATGATTATAGTCGAGTAGTGTTCATTCCCAAATATCATTTTGGAAATCAAAGAGCTATTGGAGATTACACTGACACGGACCAAACTGATATCAGACAAGAGACCAAAAGCAAATTTAACTTTTGGACCTTCTCTCTTGGTTATGAATTCTTGGGAACGGACAAAATTGGAAAGCTTGGCCTCTATCTAACCTATACTGCCTTTAACGCAGGAAAATCTCTAAACCAACTCGATTTTTCTGAGCAAGATTACCATAAACAAAACTTCAATACCAAAGCCATAGGTATCACGGTTCGCTTGTCCACCGGTTTTGGAAAGCGCAAAACATCTTAGAACAATTTCATCTGCCCTGTTTTGTACTGCTCATGTAATTCGTGATTGAGTTTGGGAAACACTCGGCCCCTAAAATACTTTTGGCGCGCAAGCCTGGCCATTTCATGAATCTGTGTAGCAATCTTGCCCTCGCCCCGTGTTCTAATTCCAAACCTACTATCGCTTAAGGTTCCCGAATGGCAGTCTTGGATCAGGTGTAGCACTTTTTCCGCCCTATCGGGCATTGCTTTTTTTATCCAATCCGCAAAAATCTGACCTATGGCTCCGTTTAATCGCACTACAGTAAAACCAAAGGACAAGGCCCCTTCATCTGCCACTGCTTTGGCCAGTTTTAGCATTTCATGACTATTGATTCCAGGAATCATCGGTGCCAACATCGCATTTACCGGAATTCCTTTTTCGCTCAGCACCCGAATTGTTTTCAGTCTTTTTTGAATGGATGCAGTGCGAGGTTCCAACTTCCTTCTTGTTTTTTCTGACAAGGAAGTAACGGAAATATTTACCCCAACCAACTGGTGAGCGCCTAATTCGGTTAGAATGTCCAAATCCCGAAGGATAAATGCATTTTTAGTGATAATGCCCACAGGATGCCTATATTTTAGAAAGACCTCCAGACACTTTCGGGTAATCCTAAATTGTTGTTCTGCCGGTTGATAGCAATCTGTATTACCGGATAATACAATGGTATTTGCTTTCCAGTTTTTATGTTTGATTTTGGCCTCCAACAACTTCGGTGCTGCCTTCTTCACCAAAATTTTGCGTTCAAAATCCTGTCCAGCACTATAGCCCCAATACTCATGGGTGTTTCTGGCATAGCAATAGACACATCCATGCTCACACCCTTGATAAGGATTCATGGAATAGAGCATGCCCACATCCGGGCTTTCAACCTTATTGACAATGGTTTTGGGAAAAATGGGAATATACTGGGTTTTGGTGTTCTCTGGTTCTTCCCCTTCCATTCTGCAGAATTCGAGAAAATCTTCCCTTATTTCATAAACATCTTTTAGGAATCTGTTGTGTGGATTTTTTTGGGCACCTCTTCCTTTTTGTAGGTCATTCAAGTTCATTCCATGGATTTATTCCAAATATATGGATATAATCCAATTTATATTGTTAAGATCATTGCTTTTGCAGACCCAAAAATTTGAAGTTCTGGTATTCAAGATTTAGCTGGTTCCCGTCTTGAAAAGAAAGTTCAAATTCGGAAAAGCCCGTGTCCGCACTTCTACTTCCTTCAAAGGCTTCATAGAACGCCTGACCAAACATGGTATCGGCCACCTCGGTGGTTATCATTTCTTCAATAAAAAGGGTGGTATCAGTAGCCGAAAATTCCCCACCAAAGGTATTTGCCGAAGTGGTCCCTTCAAAGGTTCCATTTTGAAAAAAAATAATGGAAATAATCTCACCCGTGAGAGGCCCCAAAGTGGGTCCGGAAGGACTTGAGTTGTGGATGGCGGTAACCTGCCACTCCCCAATAATTTTTTGGTTGTTAACACCAACATCGTCACCGGTACACGCTATCAAAGCAATACAAAGGAATGTGAAAATACCATTTCTCAACCCTACATCCATGATTATGGTTTTACTTTTAAGAGTCAAGGAGGGGGAAAGCGTTGCTTACGATCTTATAAAAAGGAGACTTTTACCAGTTGTTTTTTACTACCGCGCTTGGCGTAAAAAAGCATTTTGCTTTCATCCACATCCTTTAACGGTTTGGAGACCATTAAAGGGAGTCGGGCTTCTTGGTTGTCAATGATCTTTTCATAGTCCATAACCCCATTTTCATCCAAGGAAATCATAAACACATTTCGGTTTCGGCTGAGTCCCTGTTTAAAGATTAGGCGTTCGTTATTGATCAATTGGGGGTTATCTGCGGCGGTGCAAATGAAGAAATAGGTCTTTCCATTTTTACAGTAGGAGCTATAGGAGGCATAGGCACCATCACCCTGGGTTACCTCGGCTTTATTGATGTTTCTGGCCCAAACCAAATCCCCTTCGGTATCGAGTTTGGCACTTACAATATCGTTATGGTGAAACCGTTCCAACTTAACCCGTTGGCCAGCACCGGTCACCTCCATGCCTGTGGTCACGAAGTACTCCTCGGCATTAAAAAAAATCTCGTTGCTTTCGGTTATTTCAACACTCTTAAAAACAAGGTTCTTGACTACCTTGTCTTCGTCCCTACCAAATTTATCCTCCATAAACTGAAGGGAAAATGGGTTGTATTTTTTAGCGTTGATCGCCAAGCTTAGCGGATTGATATCAAAATAAGCAATGCCATTGTAGCGATTGTCCTTTCTATCCGCATAAAATCCCGTACAGACCAGTCTGTTTCTTAAAATTATGGGGTATAAGGCCTCTGGATACTTTCCTTCGTCCACAAACGATTGGGTTTGGCTTCCATTGGCCGAAACCTTGATCAATTCATATTGAAACTTGCGCTCGTCCACCCTAAAACGCTTCTTTTTGAAATAGGCCTTCCCTACGATGTATGCTGTGGACAAATCGGTGGAGATAGCCAGATTTTCAAAGGCATAGTTTTTCTCCTCAATTTCATGGGAAAAGTCGTGCTCAAACCTTTTATTTAGGCCTGTATCATATAAGTGGATGATGTGCTTGTTGTTTTTTCCTCTTTTGTGGTGCGTACTGATCACAAAGCCGGTTTTCTCCTGATTGAACAGGATGGAAGTGGAAAATCCCTTGGAGAAGTTTCTGTTATAGTAGTTCTTGTCTACTGGATTTCGCACCTCTTCCGAAGCAATGGACAATAGTTTTTCCGGTCTGAAATTGTAGTTGATAATTGGGCTTCTATGCACCCAATATTCATACTGTCCCCTATCGTAATTGTAATTGAGAAACAGCAAATTCAACTGTCCGTTTTTAAGGAAGCCGTCCACAAAGTCGAGTCCCTTTAACTTATAGTTGTATTCTGACACCAACTCCAAATTACTATTGTACTGTTCAATCAAATAGCCTTTTGGCTTTAAGATCAAGCCTTGAAAATACGCTCTAACCAAAATATAGCCACCTGAGCCATCATCAGAAATGGTCAGTAAATTGGAGTAACGGTATCTATCATTGAATTTTTCACCAAAATCGTAGGCTACTGGCATTTTCTCTTGGGCACATACCAGTGCTCCAACAAAAAGCAAGCAAAACAACAGGATTTTTTGTTTCATCATAGTCTGGTTTGGTTACCATGGCTATGACCCGGGGAAATCGGCTTTTCGTTTTTCCAAAAAGGCGGAAGTACCTTCCTTGAAATCGTTGGTGCCAAAGCAGGTGCCAAAGGCATCTATCTCCGTTGCATAACCATTCACATCATACTTAAAACCAGCATTTACCGCTTTTATTGCATATTTTATGGCCACAGGGGAGTTATTCGATATCCTGCTCGCTATTTTAAGACTTAGGGGCAATAATTCCTCTTGGGGCACCGCATGATTGACCAAACCATACTGCAACGCTTGATCCGCGCTAATCATCCCCGCCGTCATGATTATTTCCATGGCTCTTCCCTTTCCAACCAACTGCGGTAAGCGTTGCGTTCCTCCATACCCAGGAATTACTCCCAATGATACTTCAGGGAGGCCCATTTTGGCATTATCGCTAGCGATTCTAAAATGGCAGGACATGGCCAACTCCAGTCCCCCACCCAAGGCAAAACCATTGACCGCGGCAATTACAGGGGTGGACAGGTTTTCCACAAAATCAAACAGGATTTCTTGACCCTCGGCTGCCAGTTTTCTTCCTTCTTTAACCGAAAAATCGGCAAACTCAGAAATATCTGCTCCTGCCACAAATGCCTTTTCGCCACTTCCTGTGACAATAATCACGCGAATTTCATCATCCTCGTCCAGTTCCTTAAAGGCCGTATGCAATTCAGAAATGGTTCTTTTATTGAGTGCATTCAACTTTTTGGGCCTATTAATGGTAATGGTGGCAATGTTGTTCTCCTCTTCGATGTAAATGTTTTCGTAGTTCAAGGGCTTGGTGTTTGGTGTTTGGTGTTTGGTGTTTGGTGTTTGGTAAAATTACACATCCACCATCAATCATCCAATAGCGCAGAATAAGGACAGGTTATTCCTTGGGAAATTTTACGGTGAATACCGTTCCTTTCCCTTCTTGGGATGTAAAATCAATGGTTCCTTGGTAATTCTCCACAATGTTCTTTACCATTCCCAAGCCAAGGCCCATACCACTGGACTTCGTAGTAAACTTAGGCTCAAATATTTTATCCTTGAAATCATCAGTGATTCCTACACCATTGTCTGCTACAGATATTTTTACTTCCCCCCCTTCAGAGGCCACGGTCACCAGAATTCTGGGAGATTCTACCTCCGGAACTGCTTGGATTGCATTCTTCACCAGATTGGTGACCACTCGAATCAACTGGGTTCGGTCCAATTTGGCTATGATCTCTTTTTCATCGGAAATAAAATGGATGTAATCCTCTTGAAATATTTCCAAGGCCAACTTAACTATTTTGACAACATTCAAAGTCTCATTTTGCTGGGCAGGCATGTTGGCAAAATTTGAAAAGGCCGAGGCAATATTGCTCAACGTATCTATCTGTTGGATCACCGTCTTGGAAAATTCCTGGATCTTTTGTTCGGCTTTTGCATCATTGGGATCAAACTTCCGTTGAAAACTTTGAATGGTAAGTCGTAAGGGAGTCAAGGGATTTTTGATTTCATGGGCCACTTGCTTGGCCATTTCACGCCAGGCCTGTTCCCGTTCGCTACGGGCCAATTTGGCTGCACTTTCCTCCAATTCATCAATCATTCCATTATAAGAATCCACCAATTTTCCAATCTCTTCCGTAGGTCTTTCTATATAGATTTTTTCATTGCGCTGGGTCAAATCCGTTTGAGCCATTTTATCAGAAATGGTCTGCAGGGAGCGCGTAATGTATTTGGAAATGAAATAGGCCAAAATAATTGCAGAAAGCAACATCAGCAAGTAAACCCCTCCCAATCTGAACATGAATTCCCTCAGCTCCATATTGCTAAAGGAATTGTCCTCAAAATAAGGGAGATTAACTATACCGATTGGTTTAAACTGTAAATCGTTAATAAAGGTATAGGAAGCTTGGTAGTTGTCCCCTGCCGCCTTTTTCTTCTCCACATAACGCTTTTCTGCCTGGACTTTTAGCATGTTCAATACCTCGGCATCCAAGCAATTGGAAATGGAATCGGCTTCAAAAGCAGGTCGGGAACTTTTGATCAACCCACCTTCCAGGTCATAAATATTAAAGGTGACATTCTGGACATCTGCAATCTTATAGATTTCATCTTTAAAGATGTGGCCTAAATTTTCCGTGGTGACGGGATAAGTGGTTTCCTTGAGAACATAGGAAATGCTTTGGAGAATTTGCTCTTCCTTCCGTTCCAGTCGATTTTCGTGATAATCCTTATCCTGTTCCCGATATTGATAAATGGTGACCCCGCCTACCAACACGGAAGCAATGACCACCAACATGATCATGCTGAAAAATATACGGGAGCGAAGCGATAGTTTTGTTAACAATCCTAATCCAGTTTGCGAATAAAGTTAGCAATAATCGAACCAAAAAATTCCAAGCACCAAAATCCAAAAGTTGGGATTTGGAGTTGAATAATTGGATTTGGTTTATGCATTCGGGTTTTTATCCCGGATTCTTTTGTACAATCGAATCCCGAGCATAAGCAAAATGGCAAGTACTATAATTCCAAGGGTGCCATAGATCCAATCCAAGGAATTCTTTAAGATTACAAGGAACACCACTGCGAACAAAACCAATGTCGCCAGTTCATTCCAAATTCGCATAAATCGAGAAGTATATTTCACCTCATCCCGTTGCAACTGCTTAAAAATTTGATGACATTTTAAGTGGTAGAAAATTAGTAGTCCCACGAATCCCAACTTGATATGCATCCAGGATTGATTCAGCCATTCGGGCATTAATGCCAACAGCCAAATGGCAAAAAGCGTACACAAAATAGCAGATGGCCAGGTAATGATATACCATAAGCGTTTGGTCATCAATTTGAGCTGGTCGGATAAAATTTCCCTTTCGGGCGAAGGTTTTTGCCAAGCCTCAATATGATAAATGAACAAGCGTGGAACGTAAAACAAGCCAGCAAACCAAGTAACCACAAAAATCAGGTGCAACGATTTTATATAGGGATATAACATTGGGTTATGGATTAGATTCAGAATTCCAAGGCTAAATTTAAGGTTTAACAACCCTTAAATCATTCAACTATGCCCATTTTTTTTAGCAAAAAACTCGCATTCATGTTTTGGCAAATCCCTTTTTTCAATTGGTAATCGAAGATAAGTTCGCCATTCACTATTTGGGCATCAAAAAAATAATTGGACACGTTTTCATGTTTTTGTGCAACCTCACACAGACTAAGGTCGTGGGTAGCAACGATTCCGGTACCTTTCATACCGACCAATTTATCAATGAATTTTTGAGATCCGATGGCCTTGTCCTTACTATTGGTTCCCTTTAGAATCTCGTCCAGAACAATGAAGTACCTATCGGACTCCATCTCTTCAATAATAAATTTTAGCCTTTTCAATTCGCTGAAAAAGTAGCTTTCATCATCCTTTAGACTATCGGTAGTGCGCATGCTGGTGATTAACTTTATTGGTCTATAGCTTGAAGATTCCGCACAAACTGGAAGTCCAACATTTGCCATGACCAAGTGGAGGGCTATTGTTCTTAGAAAGGTGCTTTTACCCGCCATGTTGGCACCGGTAACGATATAAAAATCTTCAAGACTGATGGTTATATCATTGGGCACTGCTTTATCGGGAGCCAATAGGGGATGTACAATTGCTTTGCATTCCAAGGTTTTTCCTTCATCCATCAAAGTGGGATAAACATGGCCTGGGTGATTGAAGGTATAATTGCCCAAACTGTTGTACGCATCAAAAAACGCAATAACATCAAACCATTTGGGAACCACATGCTTGTTTTGATCTATCCAAGCTTCTATATAGCCGCAAATCATTAAATCCCGCAGAAAAAACCCATTAAGGATGAACCCAACCAAAAGGTTATTTCGTTGATCCAATCGATCCAAAAGATTGGAGAATCGTTTCAGTACCCTTGAGCTTGAATTCGCTTCATTTTTAATTTCGCAATGCCTTTGAACTAGAAGCTGACTCTCAAATTTTTGATCTTCCAAGAGGCCCAGTAAACGGGCATATTGGGTGAAGGTGTTTTGTATTTCGGATACATGTACTGAAAGTGTGCTTACCTTCTTCACAAACTTCCCGCTTATTGCCATACCCACGACAAAAACCGCCAATGTCCAAATCCAAGAAATCCATCCTATACTGCATGCGGTAACAACCGCCAGGGAAACTGCTGAAAAAACATAAGCCCCCTTTATCATCCTCGTGGGAATAAAAGGGACGTAATGGGAAAGCCAATCAACAATCCTATATGCTGGAATTTGTGTGCTGACCAAGGTGGCCGTGGCACCATATTCCTGCCTCCATTCGGGTTTGGTGGCCAACTCAGCTATGGCGGCTTGTTTTAAATCAATGCCTTGAATGTTGTTGGACAAGAGCTGCCGTGCCAGCTCCTTGGAGCCACTTTCCAAAGCAGTTCTATTTAGGTATTGGTAAAAGGATCCGCTGCCAAACAAATCGATATCCTTGCTGTACCAATGATTTGAATCCTGAAATTCCTTTCCGTCCGGTAAATCGGAAAACTGCCTTTGGAGTACACGAAGCTCTTTTTGATTTCTGGCCAATAACTCCCGAGTCAGGTTCTGCCGATATTTGATCCGATCATGACGAACGACCAAATAGGCAAAGGTTGCTGCTCCTAAAAGAAAGAGGGGAATGACGAATTCCATGGTTCCCCAAGTCAAATAAATCCCCAATAAAGTTGCAATGGCCACCAAAAGTCTAATGGCACTTGAAACATCCAACTTTTTCCCAAGGATGCTCAGCTCGTTTTCAAACTTTAAAGACTGGCTTGTATAAAATGTCTTGGGATCAATACTCATAAATCGTCTATAAAACTTCTGCGGCTCTTGGTAACCAAGAGCCGCAAATTTAGACGAATTCCCTTCAGTTCTTTATTTATTCCTCCACAAATAGATAATTCAAGTTCAAACTGTTGAATTCTCGATTGAACTGTTGCATCTCCTTATCCACCAAGGCATCAAAAGCATCCAATTGGGTGTTGATTTTGGTGGTCAGTTCATTTTTTACCGCTATGTCCTGGGCCGTAGGTGGGAAATCATCAATGGAGACCAGACTGTTCAAATGACCTAGTTTATTGGTCAACCGAATAGGGAAATTCAAGGGATCCTGATTGCTACGGTTTTTGGTTTGGTACAATGCCTTTTCAATAGTGCCAAAATCCTCCTTCATTTTTTTGGCTTTCTCCACCAAGTCCTTGGTACGTTCATCCTCTTTGTATTGCTTGCCAAAAGCATCCAACCGTTCCGTTATTTTCCTGATTTTTTTGATGGACTGATGCGCCCTATCCACGGTAGTGTTGATATCGGTGATAAAATCATATTGGCTTTGCATATCTGCTACGGAGACCTCAGCCCTTGGGTCAGGCAAAATCTTAAATTCCTGGGTTTGGCTGGACCCGTTTACATTTAAGTGAACCTTGTACGAACCAGGAACTGCTTTGGCCCCATCCAAATTGGCCCACCATAGAATCATTCCCTTCAATTTTTCAGCTCCTTTTCCACGTGTATTCCAAACATGGGTATTACCCCCTTGCTTCGCTTTGAGCTTTTTCTTTTCTTCTTTAGCAAAAGTGCTATAATTTGCCAAGGTGTCTCCCGCCATGGATGTATAAGTCAAACTGATACTATCTTTATCCGATACGTTTTTCAGGTAGAAATGTGAAACAACACCATTGGGATGGTTTTGCCCCTCAGTTTTTGATGGCTTTTTTGCTGCTGTTCCCTTGGTACGATAACTATCCTTGGGTTGGTACAAAATGGCAGCGGAACCTTTCTTCGATGCATCCAATTGGTGCAAGACCGTCAGATCATCTATAATCCATACGCTCCTACCCTGGGTTGCCACTACCAAGTTGTTGTCCTTTATGGTCAAATCAGTGATAGGAACTATGGGAAGATTCAATTGGAAGCTTTCCCAATTTTGTCCGTCATTGAAGGAAATATACATTCCAGTTTCTGTCCCTGCATATAGTAATCCCTTTCGTTTAGGGTCCTCCCGAAGTGCTCGAGTAAAGTGCTCATCATTTATACCAGTCGTTATTTTTATCCAGGTTTTTCCATAATCCGTGGTTTTGTAGAGATAGGGTCGGAAATCTCCAAGTTTGTAGCGCGTGGCTGCCACATAGCAGGTGCCTTCATCAAAATTGGAAGGCTCTATACTATTGACCATGCTCCACTCAGGCATGTTGGAAGGGGTCACGTTTTCCCATGTTGACCCCCCATCCTTGGTTACGTGGATCAAGCCATCATCACTACCAACCCAAAGCAAGCCTTCTTTTAAAGGACTTTCATTGGCTGCAAAAATGGTACAATAGTATTCAACCCCCGTGTTATCTTGAGTGATAGGCCCCCCGCTGCTAACCAATTTAGCAGGATCGTTTCGAGTCAAATCATCGCTCAACAACTCCCAGCTTTGGCCTTCGTTGGTGCTCATGTGCACATGATTGGAAAAGGTGTAGAGCTTTTTGGGATCATGCTTGCTAAAAATGATGGGGAAGTTCCATTGAAAACGATATTTCATTCCCTCGGCCCCATAACCCATGGGATTGTCTGGCCATACATTGATGCCGCGCACTGTTCCTTTGTCGTGATTCACCCGAGTTAAAAAACCTCCATAACTGCCCCCATAAACTATATCGTTATTTGTGGGATCTACTGCAATATGTGCCGATTCGCCCCCAGCGGTGGGTTCCCAATCATCTTCGCCAATGGAACCATCATCACTTCGGTGATTGATTCGGATGGTGGAATTATCCTGTTGGGCCACATAAATACGATACGGGAATGCATTGTCTGTGGTAACACGATAAAATTGTGCTGTAGGCTGGTTGTAATAGGTACTCCAGGTTTCTCCGCCATCATAACTTACCTGTGCCCCTCCATCATCTCCAATGATCATGCGCTTGGAGCTTTCCGGAGAGATCCAGAGGTCATGATGATCTCCATGGGGTGCATTGAAGGTATTAAAGGTCTTTCCTCCATCAGTGGATTTATGATACCGGACGTTGAGTACATAAACCACATCTTCATCCTGAGTATCCGCATAAACCCGAGTGTAATACCACGCCCGCTGACGCAATTTTCTTTCGCTGTTGACCTGTGTCCATTTTTTCCCACCATCATCGGAACGATATAATCCGCCTTTTTCCTTGTTCTCCACAATGGCCCAGACTCGTTCGCTATTTTTAGGGGATACCGTTACCCCAATGATGCCCAAGGTGTCTTTTGGAAAACCTTCGTTTTTGGAAATCTCCGTCCAGGTTTCGCCACTATCCGTACTTTTCCATAGTGCAGAACCGTCGCCCCCACTACTCAAACTATAGGGTGTCCTTTTGGCTCTCCAAGTGGATGCATATAAGATTCGAGGATTATTGGGGTCAAAAGTAAGATCTACCGCTCCAGATTGATCATTGACAAACAAAACTTGTTTCCAACTTTTGCCTCCATCCGTACTTTTATATACCCCTCTTTCTTTTGTGGGTTTATAAATATTTCCTAGTACAGCTGCATATACCGTATTAAAGTCTGTGGGATGAATCCGGATGCGTGGCACATGCCTACTCTTTTCCAGACCTGCTTTTTGCCAAGTCTTACCAGCATCTTCCGTTTTCCAAATGCCATAGCCACTGGATACATTCCCTCGCAGGGTCTTTTCACCACCGCCAACATAAATTACATTGGGGTCGCTCTGGGCCACTTCCACGGCTCCTATACTTCCGCCAAAATACCCATCCGAAATGTTCTCCCAGGAGCGTCCACCATCAGTGGTTTTCCAAACACCACCACCCGTGGCCCCAAAATAAAATAGATTGGGTTCCCCGGGCACACCGGTTACCGCAGCGGAACGGCCACCCCTAAACGGGCCAACCAAGCGGTACTCCATACTGGAATACAATTCCTTGGGATATTCCGGGCTTGTTTGGGTTGATTTTCTTCTTTGGGATTGCATTGAAGTTGCGAAAAGGCAAAAAACCAGCAAGAACAAGCCGGTTTGGGAAAGCATCTGTTTCATTTTCTATGATGTTGAATTAGTCGGTACTAAATGTAGGGAAAAAGTAAGTACCGTTTTTATTTTAAGCACAGATTCGATCAGCCCAAATATTAATCCCATTTTTAAATCAATTTTGATAGCGTATGTAACAATGTGGATAATTTTATACTAATCCCTTGGAGGAAGTAATCTTCCAATTTCTTACTTTAGAAACATCAACATAAAACACTGTACCATGGATATTTTTAGCAAGATCAAAGAGAAGCTCACTCACGAGTTTATCGATATTATTGAGTGGCTGGATTATACGGATGACACCATTGCGCATCGGTTTGAACGCTACCAAAATGAGATTAAGAATGGGGCCAAGCTTATTGTAAGGGAAGGGCAGACCGCGGTTTTTGTGAACGAAGGTCAATTGGCAGATGTATTTGAACCCGGGACTTATGACCTTACCACCAAAAACCTACCCATCTTAGCCACCCTAAAGGGATGGAAATACGGTTTTAATTCACCTTTCAAAGCGGAGGTCTATTTTGTAAATACCCACTTGTTCACCGATGAGAAATGGGGTACCAAAAGTCCGATTACTTTAAGTGACGACCGTTTTGGCTTGGTGGAAATTAGAGCATTCGGAACCTATGCCTTTAAAATTTCGGATGCCGGAAAGTTCATCGTTGATATCGTTGGAACGGATAATAACTTCACCAGTTTTGAAATTAATGAGCATCTTAAAAGTTTGATCGCTACGCGATTTACCGATACGGTCGGAGAAGCCAATCTTCCCATTGAATTATATGCGGCAAACACCTCAGAGCTTTCAGACACATGTCGGGAGGTTATGGCTCCGGAATTTGAGACCGTGGGCATCTCCCTGGAGAAATTCTATATCGAAAATGTTTCCATGCCGGAAGATCTCAAAAAAGAAATCTTCGAGTATAGCCGAATCGACAAATTGGACCTGGACAAGTTGACCAAGTTTAAAACTGCGAAGGCCATTGAAGCTGCCGCCAAAAATGAAGGCGGAACCGCAGGTGCCGGAATGGGTATGGGCATGGGATTTGTATTGGCGCAGCAAATGGGTGGTATGATGAGTCCTCAAATGGGTGGCAATCCGCAAATGCAGCAAGCAGGAACTCCCGTTCCACCACCTATGCCAGTTGCCGTGCAATACTTTTATGCAGTTAACGGGGTGCAACAAGGGCCTGTTTCCTTTGAACAACTGCAAGCCTTGTTTGCTGGCAGAACCATCAATCGTGATAGTTTGGTATGGAAGCAGGGAATGGCCAACTGGACTGCATTGAAGGATGTGGAAGAGTTAAAGTCGTTTTTAGGTGGCAATACCCCACCTCCTTTGCCGAACCCATAATACTATTTTGTCATTCCTGTGGAAGCAGGAATCCATAACAACAAGATTCCCGCCCTAGCGGGAATGACAGCATGGAGAAATCAATTCAAAAAACAGAGCTTAAAAAGCCCTGCGTCAACTGTGGGGCAGAACTCAAATACAAACCTGGAACCACCAATATCAGTTGCGAATATTGTGGGCATCAAGAGTCCATTCAAGTGGATGAAAATGGTTTTGAGGAGCTTGAGCTTTATCCCTATCTACTGGAGATGGGTTCCCAAAAGCACAGTGAGGAGATTTCCATGCTCCACTGCAAAAACTGTGGCGCCAATCAACATGTGGAGGAGAACTACAAGTCCCTCCATTGCGTGTATTGCAGCATGCCCTTGATTCTGGAAGACGCCTATAAGGAGGAGTGGATTTTGCCCGGTGCCGTCCTGCCTTTTCAAATAGAAAAAGAAAAGTCATTGCTTATTTTTAAAAAATGGGTGAATCGCTTGTGGTGGGCTCCCAACAAACTAAAAAAAGCCGCATTGGACCCCCAGTTTACCAAAGGGCTTTATTTACCCTATTGGACCTTTGATGCGCAACTGTCCGCATCTTATTCGGGACAACGGGGAGAATATTACTACGAAACGCGGAGGGTAAGAAACGCCCAAGGGGAAATGGTTTCACAACGGGTTCGAAAAACACGTTGGTATCCTGCTTCTGGGCGAGTTTCTGGTTTTGTGGATGATACTTTGATAGAAGCCTCAAAACAAAAATCGGGAAGAATCCCCAGTAAAATTGCACGTTGGAACCTGAAGAAACTTCAACCTTTCAACAGCAGTTTTCTATCTGGTTTTGTAACGGAAAAATATACCATCCCCTTAAAACAAGGCCATCTCCATTCCAAGGAAATTGCTAAAGATATTGCCCGCCGTTGGTGCAGACAAGATATTGGCGGAGATACCCAAAGGGTGACCCAAATGGACATGCAACTATCCGAAGAGACATTTAAACATATTTTGCTTCCGGTATATGTTAGTGCATATCGATACCAAGGCAAGGAATACCATTTTTTCATCAATGGAGAAAATGGGCAAATCTCAGGATCTAGGCCTTATAGCTTTTGGAAGATATTTTTTGCCGTGATTTTTGGTCTTGTACTGATAGGTATATTGGTTTTCCTTGGCAAAGGAAGTTGAAGATAATAGCACCAGCTGTTTAAAGAGCGTTAAAATCCATCCGTTCCGTTTGTTTTTCCAGTACATTTATCACATGTCCAAACGGATTTCTCTAATTAGCATTTTTGTGCTGCTCAATATGGGCCTTGGTCGTCTGTTCCAAGAAAGCTTGGGAGCAAGTTGCTTTTCCGAACTTTCTATTTTGGCCATTACCAGTTTCGTTTTCTGGAATTTCTCCGCTCACCAAATCAAAACTTGGAGTGGAAAGTGGGGGGTAACCGCATCTGGAAAAAATATGTTGATTCAAGGAGGCCTGGGCTTGTCCGCTTCTGCCCTAAATATTGTCATTGGACAGCTCTTGGTGGTTTTCTTGATGACCACCATCTACAACTGCACTTCTCCCAGTTTCAATATGCTCAATGCGAGTCTTACCAATAACATAGCGGTAAACCTGCTTTGTTACTTTGCCTTGTTATTTTATTTTATCCCATCTGAAAAATCAAAAGAAAGCACACCAACACCAGAACCTAAAGAAACCCGGATTCCCGTTTCCAAACAAGGGTATCAATTCCAATTGCAACCCAATGAGATTATTTATGTGGAAACCAGCAACAACTGTGTGGTTCTTCACACTGAAAAAGGAAAATTTGTAAAATACCAAAGTCTAAAATCGCTTTCCAAGCTGCTGTGTCCCAAGACCTTTAAACGGGTGCACCGCTCCTATTTGGTCAACTCAGAGTTTATTGCCCATATCCAGAAGAACCACAGCGGAGATGGCAAACTTAAATTAAAAACTGGGGACGACCTTAAGTTTAGCAGAACTTATCTTCAGGAATTGGCCCAAATTTAAATTCCGCAACTCGCCCTTTTTTTTCCGCAGCTTACATAGCTATTTCATCCCCGAAGATTTTCCACAAGTAGATTTGACCAAAACGGTAATTCTACATGCAACGATTATTTTTCCTAGCCCTTTTCATTGCACCAATGGTTATGCTATCCCAGGATTATTTAAACAACACCACAAATATCCATGGAACAAACCATGAGCTCCATTTGGATGGTTTTCTAAATGAAACCCTTTGGGAAGAAGCCCAGCAATTCCCGTTTATGGAATGGCGCCCCGATTGGGGAGCTTCGGACAGTCTTACCACACTTTTTGTAACCTTTGATAAGGACTATCTGTATGTGGCCTTGGATGCCAAAGACCCGAATCCAGAGATGATTATTGGAAGAAATCTGGTTAGGGACGGTTGGTACGGCGATGATTATTTTGCTTTTCAAATAGATCCCAACCGAACACGAAAAAATGCCTTAATCTTTAGTATTTACCCCACGGGCAGTAGATACGATGATGCGATTTACAATGACAATGTGCCCTTGGGCAATGCCCCTTCCACTCCTGCTTATGACATGCTCTGGGAGGGTAAAACCCAAATTACGGACAAAGGTTGGCAAGCTGAATATCGAATCCCTTTGTCCAATTTGAGATTTGAAATTCGGGATGGAGAAGTTTTGGGTGGAATCTCTGCGCAGCGCACCATCAATTATGACAACAAGCTTTTGGTGTATCCCGAAGTCCCTCAGAACATCACCGGGGCCAATGGCAAACCCTCCTTAAAAAAGCCCGTGCGATTTGTAGGTTTAGAACCTAAAAAAGACCTACAGGTCACCCCCTACCTGCTGGCATCCACCCAAAACAATTACAGCCTCAATTCCAGCCAGTCAGCCTATGAAAAAAATGCATTCAATGAATTGGATGTTGGTTTGGATGTTCGCTATGGCATCACGCCAAGCCTTACGTTGGACCTCACCTTGAACACGGATTTTTCCCAAGTGGAAATAGATGATCAGATTGTTAATTTAGGTCGGGTTTCCCTATTTTTTCCTGAGCGCCGTAAGTTCTTTTTGCAACAGTCCGGGCTGTTCGATTTTGATATGGGTATCCTTTCCCAACTCTTCTACAGTAGGACCATTGGCATCAACAATGGACAATTGACCCCCATTATTGGAGGAGCCAAACTTTCTGGGGAATTGGGTAATTGGGATTTGGGTTTTTTATCCCTGCAAACGGAAGGTACCCAGATAAATTCCGAAGCATTGCCCACAGAAAATTTTTCTGTCTTGCGATTACGCAGGAAGGTCTTTAACGATAGGTCTTTTATTGGCTTAATGGCCACCAACCGGGCAAGGAAAGATTATGTCAATACAGCTTTGGGGGTAGATGGGGTTATTGATGTTGGCGACGAAAACTTCATCATCACCTCCCTTGCTACAACCATGGAAGGTGAAAATTTTTCCAGTGCGGATTACGATTTGATTGACAATTCCCGTTTCGCATTTCAGTTCGCCCGGCGTAAACGCGATGGATGGTTTTATCGTGGAGCATACGAATTTTCAGGGAAGGCATTCAACCCGGGAATGGGGTTCCTGCTTAGGGAGAAACACCACAATTTTTATGTTGGGCTCAATCATGGAAAATTCAATTCCGACAGCAAAAACAATACCTTTCAATACAGAAGGTGGATGCCCATCAATTCTGACCTGTATTTTACCACGGATTTTTCGGAAGTTTTAACATGGTACAACCGAAGCCAGTGGTCTGGAACCTTATTTAACAATGATGCGCTTATGTTCTTTGGGCAAGTCCAATACGAATTTCTTCAGGAACCGCTTCAATTTTCGAACAAGATTACGATACCTCAAGGTGATTATTTTTACTCTTTTTTTGGTGCTTCGTACACCAGTGGTTTTCAAAGGGCATTTAAAATCCCAATTTCTGTGGAATACGGAAGCTTTTTTGATGGGGAGAATCTCGAGTTCAGGCTATCTCCCGAATGGAGCGTCAATGAGCATCTCACCTTTGAGGGATCCTGGCGCTTAAACTACCTCAACTTTAAGGAAAGGGAAGTAAGTGAATGGATCAATGTGCCCCAACTACGGGTTAATTGGGCCTACAACCTGCATCTTTCCGGAAGCATCACCGCACAGTACAACTCTATTCAAGATCAGGTCTTCACCAGTGCCCGATTGCGATACAACTTTCGGGATGGCCATAATTTGTATGTGGTTTACAATCAGGATTACAACACGGACCGTATGCAGTTTATGCCACAACTACCTCGATTCAACAACCAGTTGGTTACCCTCAAATATGTTTACACATTCTTCTAAAACTTCAAATCATGAAAAAAACGATTGGTATTTTAATTTTGTTTTGTGCGCTATCATCATGCAAGGAAACCTCGGTGGAGCCGCAAACTTCAAGCCTCATTACGCAGGCAGACCACGGAATCCTACGAAATCTCAAGGAAGTCCAATGGCCCAAAGCCTACAGGGAGCAGGACACAGTGTTATTGGATAAAATTCTAGGAGATGACTTTCAAATGATAGATGCTAATGGAACTTGGTCGGACAAACAAGGGGAGTTGGAATGGATCAAGAAACATGCCATGCAGCACGACTCCTTTCATTATGAAATAAAGCGCTTGGATGTGTTGGATAACGGAACTGCCCTTATTTGTGGAACCGGTCATATCGTTAATGATTCCATTGAGACCATTTATCAGTCCAGCAATATCTTGATCAAACGCAATGGAATGTGGAAGGCCGTGGCATCACATGTGTCTGGAATAAAACAGATTGAATGAACTTAGGGGTTTAACATAAATTTTAAACCTTCTAAAAAAATAATGCTTAATCTTGAGTAATTCATTCAATCAGAAGACCTTATGAGATTCTTGTTCTGGAGTCTTTTTTTTGCGTCCGGAGTGGTCATGGCCCAAAATAATTCCACGGAAGTGGCATTAGGTTTTGAAAAGGACCTCGTTCCGGAGGGCATCGCAGTTGACCTGCAACAACAAAAACTTTTTATAAACAGTTTAAGACATAACAAGATTGTACGTTGCAATCTGGATGGAAGCCATCCCGAAGACTTCATTGAAAGTGGGCAGCACGGATACCAGTCCGGTTTTGGAATGACCATCATGGGCGATGTGCTCTATGCTTTGGGCAATAGCCTGCCCAAACCTAAAAACGAATCCATTTTGTTGCTGTTAAATGTCAAAACTGGGGAACTAATCAATTCCTTTAAGCTGAAAGAAGCTGGTTTTGCTTACCTCAATGATTTGGCTGTTAGCAGTACGGGAACCCTCTACATCACGGACTCGGAAAGCAATAAAATCTACACCGTGAATTCCAAGAAGGGTGAGCTGGAAGTTTTTTATGCCCACGATGACCTTAAACACTGCAACGGCATTGCCATTTCCAATGACGATAAGTATTTATACTTTGCCTCCTATACCAGTGGTCTTCGGGTGTTGGATATTGCGTCCAAAACCTTGGTAAACCAACCTAATAATTTCAAGGGCATTGACGGATTGAAATTCCACCAAAATAGTTTGGTTGCCATTGTCAACAGCAAACGGAATGCAACACAAAATGGGGTCTACCAATTTCACCTCAATCAAAGTCTAACGGAAATCACAGGTGAGGAAAAAATTTGGAATCTCAGAAACGAATCTGATATCCCTACCACCTTTGCCATTAAAAATGGCTGTATGTATTTTGTTGCGGACTCACAATTGGACCATTTGGATCAGGAAAAAGTTATTATTTCTGATGCATCCAAATTGGAAAACTACACCTTGATCATCCATCCGCTCCCAAAAGAAAATTAAATGAAATTAAAAATCCTGCTCTTCTGTTTTATCTGTTGGTTCCATATTGCTGTCTCTTTTGGACAGGACAAAAGGGAAAACCCGGTAATCTCTAAAAACTATTGCACCGAAATCGGTCGCTTTGATCTTCTGTTTGATGGGGACGAAATTGCCGGGGCCTATTATTTGATGCCCATAAATGCCTTGGGCGGAATATGGGGAAAGCTCGAGGGTAAGGTGATGACCGGCAGATGGCTTGATGCAGATGGCGAAGGGGACATCATACTCACTTTTAACGAGGACCTTTCCTTTTTTACCGCAGATTATAGAGGTGATGATGAGCCTGAAAAATGGTACAGGGATTCTTGGCATGGATCTCTCCGCCCTAACAATGATAAAACTTTTGAGTCCAATGGCAAATCGTATCGCTGTGAGTAATTTAAAGTTTCTTTCCCTTCTTGTGTTGATTGCCATACTGGGGTGTCAAAATCACCAACAACATGTTCAACCCAATACAGTGGAAAAGCCCAAAAAACTTGGCCCCTTTTTTGGTGTTGTGCCCAGTGCTTTCCCAAAACTTTTGGCTCCGGAACTATTGGCTTCGCCAGCTACAGAATATAACGGTACCTTCACGCCAGACGGCACGGAGTTTTTCTACACCACAGATATGCCAAACAATGCTTATATCACCTTTACCCGAATGAATGCTGACAGCACTTGGAGTGAACCTCGTATCGCACCATTTTCAGGGACGTATTCCGATTTTGATCCCTTATTTGCCCCTGATGGAAATCGATTGTATTTCAGCTCTAGCAGACCCAAAGGGGATAACAAAAACAGTAAAATTTGGTATGTGGAACGGAAAGGTAAGGATTGGGGGAATCCCGTCAGAGTGGTTTTGACCGGGGAAGATGATAATGAATACTATAGTTCCTTGACCCATTCAGGCGCTATCTATTTTAATATTTGGTCCAAGGGAGACATCTATAAAGCAACCCCTTTGGACTCCACATACACGATAGACACATTACCTGATATCATTAACCAGGGAGAGGACAAGGGAGATCCTTTTATAGCCCCCAACGAGGAATACCTGATTTATAGGGGCTACGATGATTCCATTGGACGGGGGGATTTATATATCACCTTTAATATGGATGGCGAATGGACGGCACCAGAAAACCTTGGAGAACCCATTAATTCCAATCAGCATGAAATGTGTCCGTGGGTCAGTACAGATGGAAAGCTGTTTGTTTTTGCCAGTGGAAGGTTGGAAGAACCAGCTCCCGCCAAGGCATTGGATCCCATTAAAAACATTAACATCTCATACAACAGTGGGCAACTCAATCTGTATTATATGTCCGCAGATTTTATTCAGGAGATGAAAGCCAAACACACCAAGAATTAGTTTAAAAACTCAAGGCACACAGGGCTCGGCATTTTAAATTCGTTTAAGAATTGAAGGGTTCCCTGTTCCTCATCCCTGGAATAAACGGTAATGTTATGGCTTCTTTGGTTAGCGACCAATAGGAATTTCCCTGTGGGATCCAAGCTAAAATTACGAGGCCAATCTCCATGTACGGAAGTTCTCCCCGCCACATTCAAAAGCCCCGAGTTTTCATCCACCGAAAAGACCACAATGGTATTTTCACCCCGATTGGATCCATATAAAAACTTACCATCCGCCGATAAATGAATGTCGGCACAATAGCTTTTTCCTTCAAAATCCGAAGCCAAGGTTTCCACAGTCTGAATTTCTTCGTAATCGCCATTTTCCTTCTTTTTAAAGACCGTGATAGTGGAGTTGAGTTCGTTGATCACATACAAAATTCCATTTTTGCCAAAGGTAAAATGACGTGGGCCCGCACCTTGGGGCATGTTCAAGGATGATTGTTTCGCCGGGCCAAACATTTCCCCATTCCATTCATATCTTTTTACCGCATCCAATCCCAAATCAGCCACAAACAAGCTGTTCCCATCAAATTGAGCCATATGGGCATGTGCGGTTTTGGTAGTATCCAATACTTTATGATCTATCACCTGTGAGTTTTCCGGAAGCGATCCATCAGCGTTCAACTTAAAGACTGAAAAGTTCCCACCAGAGTAGTTGGAAGCTGCCAAAAAACCATTATCCGAAAGGGAGACATGGCAGGGGTGTTTCCCTCCAGTACCCATACTATTCTGGAATTCCAAAATGCTATCCCTTACAAGAAATGCAGAGACCCCGCCTCCCAAACTATCAAAATTGGCCACCTCATGCACTGCATATAGATTTTTCCTGTCATCAGAAATCTTTAAAAAAGAAGGGTTGTCCAATTCCGCTGCCAGTGTTTTGTTGCTTAGCTCTCCCGTGGAAGCATTGAACGTCAATTTGTAAATCCCTTTGCTTTCCCCATCTGTATAGGTGCCTACAAACAAATGATGTTTCTTTTCCATTTTTTTCTTTTCAGAGCATCCTATTCCAAACAACAGGAGCATGGCCAAAATTGAAGTATATAATCGCATCTAAATCAAAGTGTTTTGCTAAAAATAACAACTTAAAACGGATTCGGGATTTTCTTTGGGTAGGACTTTCTATTTTTGAGTTATGAATGAGGACGTTATTTGGTTGATTTTAAGTTGTTTGGGAATTACACAAGCACTTTTCCTCTTTGTTTATCTCGTCTCACTTCGCAAAACAAGTGATAAAACCAACATATTTCTGGCTTTTGTTATTTTGGGTCTTACCGTTCGGATTGGGAAGTCCATTCTAAACGTGCATTTTGATTTGCTCCCCTGGCAACGCAATCTGGGAATTTCAGGAATCTTAATGACGGGGCCTTTTCTTTGGTTTTATGGGAAAGAGCTTCTGGCCAATCCCAAAAAGTTTAATCAGAAAAACTATTTTCACCTACTGCCCTTTGCCTTGTTTGCAGTTTTCTGTTTCTGGATTCCAAACGATGGCCGCCCTATTTCCTATATCATTTATCTCCTGGTCTTCGCACATCTTTTACTTTACCTTGGACTTTCAACAATGGTCTATAGTAAGGGTAGAAAAAAAGTACATCCACAGCGCGCTTCTTGGTACAGAAATTTGATTATTGGGGTCGGTCTCCTTTGGCTTTTCTATATGGGAAATCTTGCGGGGTTAATCCCATTTTATATTGGGGGTGCTGTCTTTTTTTCCTTTTTGATTTACATTTTCTCCTTTCTCTTCCTTCAAAAACACGCGTTTCAATTAGGAAAATACAATGCCTCGACCTTGAACAAATCCGAATCTGGAAGTTTGGTCAAGGAAGCCAAAGCACTACTGACCAAGGAAGAACTTTTTTTGGATGCGAATGTTTCGTTGGAATCCATAGCGCAACGGATGCAAACACCCCCGCGGAAATTATCACAAGCCATCAATGAAAATGAGCGCAAGAATTTTTCTGAATTTGTGAACGAGTTCCGGATTGAAAAAGCCAAGCAAATGCTTGCTGACCCAAAACACCAACAAGACAAAATTGTGGCCATTGCCTACGACTGTGGATTTGGAAATGTCACTTCCTTTAATCTGGCCTTTAAGGCCAAGACCCAACTTACACCGACTGCTTTTAGGAAACAAGCACAGGACTCCTAGAGCAGTTTTTCGTCTTAAAAATCATGATTTTTAAAGCCTATTGGGCTGAATTTTATCTCATTTGCATCAAAGTTTTTGCCCATGAGGAAATTCATTCCAGTTTTATTGATGTTGACGTTGCTGTTGGCCTGTGCTCAACAACGGGAGTCCAAAACTATTCCAGTTCCAACCAAGAAAATAGTACTTGATGGGCTCAACCATCCATGGAGCATGGCTTTTCTATCGCCCACCCAAGCGCTTATATCGGAAAAGGATGGCAATCTGCTCAAAGTTGACCTGGAAACCAAAAAAAAGAGCATCATCAAGGGCTTTCCGGATGACCTAACAGATAGCATTCGTGCTGTTCATTTTGGCGACAACTCTGGAATCTTTGAAGTTTTAGTTGACCCCAACTTCGCGAAAACTCCCTGGGTATATTTGAGTTATGCAGCTAAAAAACCTGGTGCGGGAACTACCACTAAAGTGATTCGCGCCCAATTGAAAAATGATTCGCTTTACGGACATGAAACTTTGATCGAAGCAGCACCTTATACCAAGGAATATTTTCATTATGGCGGAGGTATGGTGTTTGGGTCGGATGGGAAACTTTATGTGACCCTTGGAGAGCGGCTTTTTTGGGAAAAGGATGAACCTGAAATTCCCATTGCGCAGGATTTAACGGACAAACGGGGAAAAATCTATAGGATAAACCCGGACGGGAGTATTCCGGAAGATAATCCGGATTTGGGGCCAGATGCTGTTCCAGGAATTTATGCCCTTGGGATTAGGGCAGCCCAAGGCATCACGGTGCAACCCAGTACCGGGAACATTTGGTTCAGTGAGCATGGCACCATTCAGGGGGATGAGATCAACCTTTTAAAAGCAGGAGCTAATTATGGTTGGCCCAATGTAACCTCTGGTAGGCTTCGAAGTTCAGATTATACGCCTCCTAAATTGGAAGGGGCCAGGTTTACTCCTCCCATCTGGTTTTGGCCACATACGGTAGCTCCCACGGGGCTCACATTTTATACTGGGGATGAATTTCCGCAATGGAAGAATGACCTTTTGGTGCCAGGATTGTCCAAAGGAAGTCTTTGGCGATTCCGAATAGCCAATGAAACCATAAAAAGTACTGAAGAACTGTTCGTGGATGACCGTGTGCGCATTCGGAAAGTACGGCAAAGCCCCGATGGCAAACTCTATTTCTTGACGGACGAAGACAACGGAAAACTCATTCAAATTATACCACAATAAATCATAATCATTAAGCATGTACAAACCACTTTTATTTACCATTGCCCTGTTCACATTCCTATCCGTAAAAGCCCAAGACGAAGAGACCGCCATCCGTGCCACCCTTCAAAATTACCTGGATGGGTCTTCCTATAGCAATCTGGAACAGATTACCTCAGCCTTTTATCCTGAAGCTGATTTGTTTCTATCGAAAAAAGATCAAGAATTGTGGGTTTTATCTCCCCAAGAGTATGCAGATCTCTTCAAAAATAGAGAACAGGGAAAATTCAATGGCCGAGTGGGAAAAATTCTATCCATAGATCAATCCCATAACATTGCCATGGCCAAAGCTTCCATTGAAATCCCATCCAGAAATATGATGTTTATTGACATCTTCCTTCTGAAAAAGCTTGCAGGGGAATGGAAGATCATTAGCAAAGCGGCTACCTTATTGCCAGAGTAATAAAGCTAGGCCACAGTAAGTTTTGTCTTGATTTCCTTCTTTAAGTGGTAGCCTGTTACTACGGTTGCCAACACGTCCGCAATGGGAAAGGAGAGCCAAACGCCAAGTTCTCCCATAAAATGGGGCAACAGCAGAATCAAGGGGATAAAAAAGAAGCCTTGACGGGTCAAGGTCAATAGTAATGCTGGAATGGCCTTGCCCACCGCTTGGAAATAAGCCGCCCCTATCAATTGCAAAGCGATTATGGGAGTGGCTGCAAAAACCATCCGCATGGCATTGGGGGCATGATCCATCACAAACGCATTGGTTATAATTTCTTCTGGAGGCAGATTCTCCTTATTACTTAAAAACAAGCCAGTAAAGAAATCGGGGAAAACCATAAGTCCGATGAAAACTACAGTAGCGACCAATGCGGCATACTTAATGGCCGTATAGATGGATTCCTTGACACGATCGTACTTGACCGCTCCATAATTGAATCCGGCAATGGGTAAAAATCCTTGGGTGACCCCAAACACCGGAAAAAAGGCAAACATCAACATGCGGCCAATGATGGCATATACGGCCACCATGGCTTCTCCGCCCAAGTTGAACAAAATATTGTTCATCAACAGGTAGGTGATGCTGGTTACAGCCTGTCTAGCCAAAGTGACAAATCCCAAAGAACCCATCTCGGATAAAATGGGGAGGTTAAGCCAAAAATGGGAAAGCCCAATCTTTAATTCGGAGTTCTTTGACAGAAAAAAGTAGAGAATGTACCCAAAGCAAAAGAGATATCCGGCCGTAGTGGCCCAAGCGGCTCCATGCATTCCCCAATCGAACACGTAGATAAAAATATAATCCATGAGCAAGTTCCCCACGGAAGGAATGATCATGGCAATCATGGCAAACTTGGGTTTGCCCTCCGCTCGGATTACCGTATTGCCCATCATGCAAAGGGCCAAAAACGGAACCCCATAAAGTACAATGGTGTAGTAAACCTTGGCCAGTGGAAAAATGCTCCCTTTACCCCCAAAGGCCGGGATAAGATCATCTACAAAATAGAGGCCCAAAGCAACCATGGCTATGGTCAGCAAGAGGGTAAGGGCTATCTGATTTCCAAAAGTTTTGAGCGCCTTTTGTTTATCTCCAGAGCCCAGTGCACGGGAAATAATACTGGATCCGCCCACCCCAATGGCCATTCCCAAGGCAGCAATAAAAAAAGAGACCGGGAGTACCACATTAATGGCAGCAATAGCGATGGAACCAATCCAATTCCCCACAAAAATGGAATCCACCAATACATTGAGCGACATCACCAAGATACCAATGGAAGCAGGAACAGCTTGCTTGATCAGCAGTTTGCCGATGGGTTCTGTTCCCAATTGATCTGAGGAGACTTTGGCCATAAATTACTGTCCTATCGAACGCAGCCAAGATAGGGATCGTTTAATTAAGAGGTCTCGACTGCCTGCCTGTCGGCAGACATGGCGCTCGACCTGACATTAGTTTATATTGGGAGAGTTCCCTCACTCTCCCATTCGTTGATCCATTTGGCCATAAGAAATACCCAATCCTCATCTTCATTTAAACAGGGAATATGGATATAGGATTCCCCTCCAGCCTCCATGAACTGATGTTTTCCTTCGATAGCAATCTCCTCCAATGTCTCCAAACAGTCGGCAACAAAAGCCGGAGTAATCACTGCCAACTTGGTTTTTCCTTCTTTGGCCAGGCGTTCAAACTCAAAATCTGTGAACGGCTTTAGCCAAGGATCATTTGGTAATCTGGATTGAAACGAAATACTCGTTTTATCTTCTTCCAATCCTAAAACCGCCTCTACTTTCTCTGTAGTTGCAAAGCACTGGTGTCTATAACAGGTATGGTGGGCCACCGAATTGGTGGAACAACAACTTTGGTCAATCTTGCAATGGAATTTTGTGGGATCCGACTTTCTTATATGTCGTTCTGGAATTCCGTGATAGGAAAACAAAATATGGTCATAATCAAACCCCTCCAGTCCCTTGGCTATACTTTTTGAAAGTACTTCGATGTAATCTGGATTGCCATAAAAAGCGGGTAAAGTGGTTATCTTCAGTTCACTGAAATGCGCCTTCTGCACTTCCATAGCCTTGACCACCACAGTCTCAAAAGAGCTCATTGCATATTGCGGATATAGCGGTACCAACAAAACCTCGTCCACACCCTTATCCTTTAATTCTTGCAATCCCTTTTTTATGGTCATGGAACCATATCGCATTCCCAAAGCCACAGGCATCTTGGTTTGCTGTTGTACTTTTTGTGCAAATCGCTCCGAAATTACAATCAATGGAGACCCTTCGTCCCACCAAATTTTGGAATACGCCTCGGCTGACTTTTTGGGTCGTGTCTGCAATATTATTCCCCTTACAATGATGTTGCGCAACCACTTTGGGGTGTCAATCACCCGTTCATCCATTAAGAATTCATCCAAATAAGGTTTTACATCTTTAGCAGTTGGGCTGTCCGGTGAACCTAAGTTGACAAGTAGTACTCCTTTCATAGCGACTTATTCTATAGCATGGCAAAAATACTATTTGGGATTGATCTACTATTTGATTCCGTGAATTTGTTTCCTATAACTCTATAGATAATATTAATTTAGAGCCTAAATATGTAAGATGAACCGGATATTCCCAATTCCTTTGGCGCTTTTTCTTTTAACCACTTATGCCCTCCAGGCCCAAATTGTTTGTGCCCCTAACGATTCAATTGCATTTTCCATAAAGATGGATCAGCTGGAACAAATGGATAATGCTGTTCTGGAAAATCCGATCATGGCTGTGGGCAAATCGTTTTTGGGAATGCCCTATGTTGAAAAAACCCTTGAAATTGGAGAAACCGAGTCCTTGGTGGTTAACCTTAGAGGCTTTGATTGCACAACCTATGTTGAAAATGTATTGGCCTTTGGTCTTCTGCTTCAAAACAAGGAACAGCAGTTTGAAAATTTTGCCAAAAATCTAGAAACCATTCGGTATAGAAATGGCAAATTAGATGGATATCCTTCTCGTTTGCACTACTTTACGGAATGGATTAGAAACAATGAACAGAAAGGATTGGTCAAGGATATCACCAACGAATTGGGTGGTAAAGAGCACAAAAAAGCCATCAACTTTATGGGTACCCATAGAGAACTTTATCCTTTTTTGGCGGATGATCAAAACTATCAGGATATGCTGCAGGTGGAAAAAGAATTAGCCAAAGAAAGTCTTTGCATTTTAGCCCAAGATGAAATCGAAAACAAGGAGGATAATATCCGCTCTGGAGATATCATTGCACTGGCGACATCCATTAAAGGATTGGATGTTACCCATACTGGATTTGCCATCGAGCACAATGGGCGAATCCATTTACTTCATGCTTCCAGCTCAGGTTCGGTTAGAATTACCCAAGAGCCCCTGGTGGACTACCTGAAAAAAATAAAAAGCAATATTGGGATTATTGTGGCGAGGCCAAGCTTACTTTCGCCCTAAACACCATTCTATTCCGCCTAGAAGATGTTGTTTAAAATCAGCATCGTCAAAGGCTGCTTCTGTATGCCCCAGTCCAGTGTAAAATGCCCTGCCACCATCATATTCATGGTACCACGCTATAGGATGGTTATCCCCATTGGTTCCACCATCATAGCTGGATTCATCCAACTTCATAAGCACATGGACATCGGGATTCAGATTCATGAAGTTGTACCACTCGTCAAAATGAAACCACTCTTCCTTTAGGTGCTGGGTGGATGGATGGTTTCTGTCCACTACCTCGATTCTGGCCTTTTGCTGTTGTGGATGGTTTTCAAAATAGGCCCCAACCATTTTACCATACCAAGGCCAATCGTATTCGGTGTCGGTTGCCGCGTGGATTCCCATATAATTCCCTCCACTGTTTATATAAGCTTTGAATGCATCTTGCTCTTGATCGTTAAGCACATCCATAGTGGTGCTCAGGAAAACAACAAGCTTGTAGTTTTTAAGGTTTGCCGCATTGAAGTCCGCAGAAGTTTCCGTCTGTAATACGATAAATCCGTTGGCCCTTCCCAATTCCTTTAAGGTCTGTGCGCCTTTTTCTATAGACTTATGCCGATAGCCTTCGGTTTTACTAAATATTAAAACCAGCTCCGGTATTTTGGTTTTAGCGGACCCTTTCGTTTCTGTTTGGTCTTGGGCATTTATCCCTATGACCATGGAAAGGGCCAACAGCAACAGCTTGTAGGATTTCATGTTGATTATTTAAGTGCTTGAAGTTAAATATTTTTTGGGTGTTGTCCCATACTTCTTTTTAAATGATGCTATAAAATGGCTGGCTGTGCTATACCCAACTTTTAAACCCACCTCATTCACATTGTGCCCACCAGCCTCCAACATTTTTCGAGCGTATTCCATCTTGTAATCAAACAGAAATCCATACACCGAATCGCCATAAATTTGCTTGAAACCTTCTTTAAGCTTTTTCAAGCTCAACCCTATTTCCTGTGAAAGTTCTGCCAAGGTAGGAGGTTCAGCCATTCTGGAAATAATGATTTCCTTGGCCAGTTTTAACCGCTTTACGTTGTCTTCATCAGCCAGGAAGGGACATTGTTCCAAATCTGCATCCTGGGTTTTGTTGAAATACAGGGACATCAATTCATAAATCTTCCCCTTTACATACAACGTCTTTATGGAAGGATGCAGGTTATAATTCATCAACTGACTCAGCACCACGGCCATGGCTGGAGTAACCACTTCTTGGGAATAGTATTTTTTCTCTTTGTTCTCCTCGCTCAAGAAAGGAATATAGCTGGCTTCATTGGAGAATAGCGAATGGAATTTTCGTATGGTCATGACCACGGATAGCAGCCAAGTATCAGGAAACACGGTAAGATTCAAAGGCAAATCCTTTTGGGTATTATAGAGTAAAAGTGAATTTTCCTCAGATACTTCCAATTGATAATTTCCTTGGTTAAAATTGAATTTTCCACCCCCTTTTAAACAAAAGTGAAACTGTATGAAAGAGCTGTCAATCTCCCGTTCCACAAATCGGGTTTGATCCGTATCGTTCTGAATCTTAAGGACATAAAAGCCTTCTTCAATCAAAATTTCCTGGTATGACCCTTCGGCGACATTTTTCATATAAACAACAGCTTGGATTATTAATTTTCTTCTATTTAGAATGGCTCTAAATTAAGTAATTCACTATCAAATTTACCAATAAAATCAATGTTTTTGGGAATTTATCGCTAAAAGAACCCTTAATGGCCTCTTGTCTGATACTTATAGTACCGCTAGCGTTATTTTTTGTAAAATACTGCACTTACTTTTGTTACCGTTTTAATATCCTTTATGAGGAATTACCACATTTCAAGACATAATTCTTTTTATGCCATTGGCTTAAGCTATAAAAAAGCAGATGCCGAAGTCAGGGGAAAGTTCAGTTTGGATGTCCCTGCCATTGATCGCATTATGGTTCAAGCCAAAGAACAGGGTGTGGACGGGCTCCTAGCCATTTCTACCTGTAACCGCACAGAGTTGTATGGGTTTGCCCAACATCCTTTTCAACTTATAAAAGCACTTTGTGATGAAACCCCAGGAAGTGTGGAAGAGTTTCAAGAGGTAGCCTATGTGTTCAAAAACCATGATGCCATATCGCACATGTTCAAAGTGGGTACTGGATTGGACAGTCAAATTTTAGGCGACTTTGAAATCATTAGTCAGATCAAACAGGGCTTTTACCGTGCCAAAAAGCACGAAATGGCCAATCCATTTATAGAGCGACTTTGCAATGCGGTGATTCAGGCTAGTAAACGGATTAAAAATGAAACCGAGCTTTCTTCCGGTGCCACATCTGTGGCCTTTGCCTCAGTAAAGTATATCCTAAATCACGTTTCGGACATTGAAAACAAGAATATTTTATTGTTCGGAACTGGAAAAATAGGCCGCAACACTTGTGAAAACCTGATCAAGCATTCCAATAATTCCCATATTACCCTAATCAATAGAACGCGGGCCAAAGCAGAGGACATTGCCGGGAAATTTCATTTAACGGTCAAGGATTATGGAGATCTTCAGACAGAAATTAGAAAAGCTGACATCCTTGTAGTTGCGACTGGTGCTCAACTACCTACGGTTTCCAAGGCTCTCATTTATCCCAAAAAACCCTTGTTGATTCTGGATCTATCCGTTCCAAAAAATGTTTCGGATGATGTTCAGGAGTTGGATAATGTTACTTTGGTACACTTGGACCAACTTTCTCGGATTACAGATGATACCCTGGTCAAACGAAAAGCCTTTATCCCAAAAGCCGAGGGCATTATTGAAGAGGTGAAAAAGGATTTCATTAAATGGTTGGAAACCCGAAAATTTGCTCCCGTCATTAATGCGCTTAAAGAAAAACTGAACACCATGAAAGCGGAGGAAATCGATTTCCATTCCAAGAAAATCTCCGATTTTAACCAAGATCAGGCCGAAATTTTATCGGAGCGCATTATCCAAAAAATCACTAAACAATTTGCAAACCATTTAAAGAGTGCCGAGGTAGATACTGCCGATAGTTTGGAACTTATCCAAAAGGTGTTCCAATTAGAAATCGATTCGAAATGAGCAAAATCATAAGAATTGGTACTCGCGATAGCGAGTTGGCATTATGGCAAGCTACAACCGTCCAAAATCAGTTGGCCGATTTAGGATATGACAGCACCCTAATTCCTATAAAATCCACTGGTGACCAAGTTTTGGACAAACCGCTTTATGAACTTGGCATAACTGGAATTTTTACGAAAACGCTGGATGTGGCCATGCTTAAAGGCCAAATAGATATTGCCGTCCATTCCATGAAAGATGTGCCAACGCAGCTCCCAAAAGGAATCGTTCAAGCGGCCGTTCTGGAAAGGGCTGTTACCCAAGATATTTTGGTTCATAAGGGGTTGGACTTTTTGGATAACGAAGTTCCAGCAATCATTGCCACAGGGAGTTTGCGAAGAAAGGCGCAATGGCTCAACAAATATCCAAATCATAAAGTTGTAGATCTTAGGGGCAACGTGAATACGAGGCTGATTAAGCTCATAGAAAACGATTGGCAGGGAGCCATTTTTGCCAAAGCTGGTCTGGAACGAATCAAGTTGTTGCCCAAGGATGTGTTACATCTGGATTGGATGGTTCCCGCTCCCGCGCAAGGCGCCATGTTGGTGGTTGCCATGGAAAGTGATAAGTTTTCAAGAGAAGCCCTCCAAAAACTGAATCATTCCAATTCTGAGTTGGCAACTAGTATAGAAAGGGAGTTCCTAAGGACTTTGGAAGGGGGCTGTACAGCACCCATAGGTGCATTGGCCCAAATAGAAAATGAAAATGTTCATTTTAAAGGAGTGCTCTTTTCCTTGGATGGACGTCAAAAGCTTCAAATAGAAAAGACCGTTTCCTTGACCGCAGCCAAAGAATTGGGACAAAAATGTGCTAGGGAAATCCTTGACAAGGGGGGAGATAAATTAATGGACGAGATTCGAAATGAAAACAGTGCTCTCCACTAAGGTTCTATCCCATTCCCAAAAAGAATTATTCCTTAATTCCGGTATTGGCCTGGTAGAATACAACGCGCTAAAGTTTAACTTTTTAGAGGTTGATATCCCACGTCACATTACGCACTTAATTTTTACCAGTAAGAATGCGGTAAGGGCATTTCTTGATCAAGCTCCTCAACTCCTAGTTTCAACCTACCGCATATTTTGTGTGGGAGAAAAAACCAAAATGCTTTTGGTGCAAAACGGTCTAAATGTGGTAAAAATGGCTGAAAATGCCTCGGAATTAGCTCATTTTATAGAAAAACACCATAAAAAAGAACATTTTTTGTTTATCTGTGGAAATCGGAGAAGGGAAGAATTACCCCGCATTTTATCAGAAAATAACATTCGGTATGATGAAATAGAGGTCTATCAAACGGAATTGGTCCCAAAAAAGTTTAACCGCTCCTTTGATGGCTTGCTTTTTTTTAGTCCAAGTGGTATAAAAAGTTTTCTGTTGGAAAATAGGATAAAAGACAGTTGGCTTTTTTGCATTGGACATACCACTGCCCAGGAGGCCAAGAAATATTCGGATAAGTTGATTGTCGCGAAGAGACCAACAGTGGAAAATGTATTGGTACAGGCTGTGAAAAAGCTGTCATTCCGCACTTGATGCGGAATCCATAATATAAAATAAGACTCCTGCCAAGGCAGGAATGCAAATGACACATATGATTAAAAACGATTTGTTCCTTCGAGCACTAAAAGGTGAAACGGTAGACAGACCTCCCGTATGGATGATGCGTCAGGCAGGACGTTATTTACCCGAATTCATGGAACTAAGAAAGAAGTATGACTTCTTTACCCGATGCCAGACACCAGAATTGGCTTCAGAAATCACCGTACAACCGATTCGAAGATACGGAATGGATGCGGCCATTCTTTTTAGTGATATCTTGGTGATTCCCCAAGCCATGGATATTGAGGTTCAAATGAAACCAAATTTTGGCCCATACCTTCCTTCCCCCATTCGCTCCTTGGAAGATGTTGCTAGGGTTGTGATCCCAGATATCCAAGAATCTTTGGGCTATGTTATGGATGCCATTACCATGACCAAGGAAAAGTTGGAGGATGAAATCCCATTGATAGGTTTTGCGGGATCACCATGGACCATACTATGTTATTGTGTGGAGGGGCAAGGCAGCAAGAGTTTCGATAAGGCCCGTGGATTTTGTTTCACCCAGCCAGAGGCTGCCCACCAGTTGCTTCAGAAAATTACGGATACTACAATTGCGTATTTAAAGGCGAAGGTGAAAGCAGGGGTAAACGCTGTCCAGATATTTGATTCTTGGGGCGGAATGTTGTCTCCGATGGATTATCAGGAATTTTCCTGGAAGTACATTCAACAGATCGTGGATGCTTTGAAAGATGACGCTCCAGTCATCGTTTTTGGAAAAGGATGTTGGTTCGCCCTAAGGGAAATGGCTCAATCAGGTGCTTCAGCAGTTGGTGTGGACTGGACGTGTTCTGCACAAAATGCCCGCTATCTTACTGGAGGCAAAATTACTTTACAAGGAAACTTTGATCCCGCCCGGCTGCTTTCTCCTCCAGCTAAAATCAAAGAAATGGTCACCCAAATGATCCGGGATTTTGGCAAGGACAAATATGTGGTAAATTTAGGCCATGGTATTCTACCACATATTCCTGTGGAAAATGCTCAAGCATTTATTGAGGCGGTAAAAGAATATAAAGAGTGAACCCCTTAAGAGTGTTGCGACGGGTTCGCCCCAAAATGTTGGCTCATGTCATTTTTTTGGGATTCTCTTATCCGTTATTTATAGTTCCAACACTTAGGGCCACCAAAAAATGCATGAAAATATCCACAGCGCTGTATGGCAGGGCCCACTACAAAAATGGCCCAGCCAATGCCTTTAGGCATGCTCTATGGAATTACCTCATTGCCAAGGAATGTAACAAGTGGAGTAAAAACCAAAATCGGGTTTTGAATTGGACCCAAAAAATAACCGACTGGCATGAAATGGCTTTTCCTAATTGGCACCTGGCCCGATTAATGGACTTGCATAACAATCAAGTTGGCCAGGAATTTTTTAAAACCAATCAAACTAAGACCGAAACCAAGGCAATTGAACTCTTAAAGACGATGGCCACAGGATCTATTTTAATAACCGCTAATACCAACCTGACTTCATTGGAAAACAGTCTGGTCCATATAACTGAAAAGGATGAAAGATAAATTTTATGCCTACATAGAGCAATTACAAGACACCATAACTTCCAAATTGGAAGAGATAGATGGGAAGGCCAAATTTCAACAAGATTTGTGGAAACGTCCGGAAGGAGGCGGAGGCCGAACCCGGGTAATCGAAAATGGAAACGTCTTTGAAAAAGGAGGTGTAAACATATCTGCCGTTCATGGGGAACTTCCTAAAAGCATGCAGCAGTATTTTGGGGTTCAGGATGCAGATTTCTTTGCCTGTGGTTTGAGTTTAGTCATACACCCAAAGAGTCCAATGGTGCCGACCGTACATGCCAACTGGCGTTACTTTGAAATGTATGACAAACAGGGCAACATAGTGGATCAATGGTTTGGGGGTGGGCAGGATTTGACACCTTACTATCTTTTTGAAGAAGATGCCAGACACTTTCATTCGGTTTGCAAAAAAGCCTGTGATGCCCATAACCCAGAATTTTATCCGAACTATAAAAAGCGCTGTGACGAGTACTTTTGGAATGCGCACCGCAATGAGGCAAGAGGTGTTGGTGGCCTTTTCTTTGACTACTGCAAAAAAACGGATACAATGCAAATGGAAGACTGGTATAGCTTTGTAACTGAGGTGGGAAATAGCTTTTTAGAAGCTTATATACCAATTGTTATAAAAAGAAAGGGTCTTCCCTATACTCAAGAACAACGGGATTGGCAGGAAATTAGACGGGGTCGTTATGTTGAATTTAATCTCGTTCACGACAAGGGTACACTGTTCGGCCTAAGAACCAATGGCCGTATTGAAAGTATTTTAATGAGCCTTCCACCCCATGTGCAATGGCAATATGACCACCGTCCCAAACCTGGGAGCGAAGAAGAGAAATTGATCCAAGTATTGCATAACCCCATTAAATGGGCATAAAATTCTACTTCATATGGTTTTTGATCTTTCCATGTTTATTGGGATTTTCCCAAAACAGGGATACGGTCGCCACAGATTCTTACATCAAGAGCTTTCCAGAAAAATTTACAGTTCGCATAGGACTCTCAAACACTTCCAATAGCTTTTTAATTACAGATACGGAAACCGGTCAACGGTTAAAATTAAAACCCAACGAGAAAACGTATTCAGGGGTCTCTTTTTTGTTTCGTTCTCTAGAACTGGATTTGGGCTATTCCCCAAAATTTATTTCAAACAACCAAGACAATGAGGGCTCAAAACTGTTTACCCTAAATTTCAGAACGTTTTGGAACCAATGGATGCAAACCTTGGATTTTTATGCCCAAAAAGGGTTTTCCGCGATTACCGAAGACGGGAGTGTGAGGTTTCCAGACTTACGCACGTTAAAAATTGGAGGGACAACGGCTTATATTTTCAATACAAAATTTTCGTTCCGGGCGGTAGGATTTCAAAATGAATGGCAGAAAAAAAGCGCCGGAAGTTTTGTTCCACGATTTACATTTTACTACACCAGATATGGCTTAAAAAATGCCGGACTTGAAAGCAATGCCAATTCCTATGATGTGGCCTTTGGACCAGGATATCACTATAATTTGGTGATTGCCAAAAACTATATACTGGGTGCCGGTGCAACAACCGGAATTGGGATGAACATGACCAGTTCCCAAATTAAAACCAATACTTCTGTCCTCTACGAAGCTATATTCAGGGGGGCTTTAGGATACAATTCGGAACGGTTTTACATAGGTGCCAATGCCAATGTCCTATTCCTTGAACACAATACCGATAGGGTTACAAGATTGGATGATAAAATAAGTTTTTTGGAGTTTTACGTGGGCTATCGATTTAAGGCTCCAAAAAAATGGATCACAGCCGCGGATAAATTTAATCGTAAATTTGGTTTTGACCCGTGAGCACATATTTTGTGAGAAAATGAAACTGACCCTATACCAAATAGACGCCTTTACCAACCATGTTTTTGGCGGCAACCCAGCTGCGGTTTGCATTTTGGATTCATGGCTGGACTCCCAATTGATGCAACAGATTGCCGAGGAAAACAATCTGGCAGAAACTGCTTTCGTAGTTCAAAAAAACAATGTTTTTGAATTGCGCTGGTTCACTCCGGAAACAGAGGTGGATCTCTGTGGACATGCTACTTTAGCCACCGCTTATGTGCTGTTCAATTATCATGGAGTAAATGAAAAAACTATTGATTTTCATTCCCCGCGAAGCGGGGCTTTGTCCGTGGAACAGCATTCCAATGGGTTGATGACCTTGGATTTTCCCACGGACCAAACAGCAGCATTAAGGGGAATCTCAGAAATCAACAATGCCATCGGGCTTACCCCTATTAAAACCATCAAAGGAAAAACGGACTATCTATTGATCTACAACTCCCAACAGGAAATTGAGGCCATTAAGCCCAACTTTCATTTGTTGGATCAGTTGGATTGCAGAGGAGTAATTGTGTCCGCGCCTGGAGATCAAGTTGACTTTGTTTCAAGAGCCTTTTTTCCTCAATGTGGCATTCCGGAAGATCCGGTTACCGGTTCGGCACACACCACCTTGACTCCCTATTGGTCCAAAGTATTGGGTAAAACCAAACTCACGGCAAGACAATTATCAAAAAGAGGCGGCGACTTGCTCTGTGAACATCTGGGTGACAGGGTAAAAATATCCGGGACGGCGGTACCGTATCTGATAGGCGAAATTGAAATCTAAAACATGCGCTCCTAACAAGGCCATTTGCAAAAATTAGTGAAAACTGCCTGCCTGCCGGCAGGTTCGTGTCAGACCACGATTTAAAACATGAAAAAACTAAGACTGGAATATGCCTCCCTTTTACAAGGTGAATTTGCTCCTGGAAAACGGAATTTACTCTTCGTTTTTCAAGTGAATTGCCCAGGTTGTTTTTTCTATGGCTTTCCAACGGTAAACAATCTCCAAAAGACATTCGGTGAGCAATTAAGTTTTTTGGGATTGAGTACTGCATTTGAGGATTTTGAATTGAATACCCATGCGAATACAAGCCTGTTATTGTCAGAAAAAAAACTGGTGGGAGAAACCAAAAAGGCAGCTGAATCCCATCCCGACGATTTTCAGCTTTCAAGTATTGATTTTCCTGTGGCCATGGATGTGTTGAGCGATGCATCTTTCATTACCCAAGAAAATATCTCCTACATTGGAAACAACTTCCCAAATTATTCCGAAGCTTCAGCGGAGGAGCGACAGCAATTTGATCTTAAAATCAAGGATTATCTAACCACCAATCCCATAATCCCTGTTACTTTTACATTGAACCAATTTCGAGGCACCCCCACTTTTGTGCTATTTGATAATGCATACAACGTCCTTGAACATTGGTTTGGGCACAAGCCTTATAATGAAATAGAATCTATTATTAAACCTTGGCTTTAAAATACATGTATTTATGTTTCCATTAATTCGAAATAGAAGACTTAGAGCTTCCGAATCTATTAGACGACTGGTTCGTGAAACCCTGATTACCCCCGATGATTTTTTGGTTCCCCTTTTTGTAGTTGAGGGAAAGGGTATTAAGGAGGAAATCCCTTCCATGCCCAACTATTACCGCATGAGTTTGGACCATCTGGAAAGGGAAGTAAAGGAACTTTGGGAAATGGGCTTTTGTGCCGTTTTGCTTTTTATGAAAGTCGCTGATGAATTGAAAGACAACACGGGCAAAGAAGCTTTAAATCCAAATGGATTAATGCAGCGATCTATAAAAGCAGTCAAAAATGCTTGTCCACAAATGTTGGTCATGACCGATGTTGCCCTAGACCCCTTTTCTTCCTACGGACATGATGGTATTGTGGCCGAAGGTCAAATCTTAAACGATGAAACCTCTGAAGTCTTGGCAGAAATGAGCGTGTCCCATGCCCGGGCCGGAGCGGATTTTGTAGCTCCCAGTGATATGATGGATGGCCGAATCCTGACGATTCGTGAAGCCTTGGAAGATGAGGGTTTCCACAACACGGGAATTATGAGCTATTCCGCCAAATATGCCAGTGCCTATTATGGCCCTTTTAGGGATGCTTTGGATTCAGCACCGGTGGATATCGCCGATGTGCCCAAGGATAAAAAAACCTATCAAATGGATTGGGCAAATAGGTTTGAAGCCATACGGGAAACCCAAATGGATGTGGATGAAGGAGCCGATATTGTGATGGTTAAGCCAGGGTTACCCTATTTGGACATTGTCCGGGAAATCAAGAATGAAGTGGACGTACCCGTAGCCGTTTATCAAGTCTCCGGTGAATATGCCATGCTTAAGGCCGCTGCTGAAAAAGGCTGGCTAGATCATGATGCGGTGATGCTGGAGCAACTCACAGCCATCAAAAGGGCCGGGGCCAATATCATTGCCAGTTATTTTGCCAAGGATTTTATCCGCATAATGGGTTAACTTTAAAGCTTATAACCGTCCTATGAAACAACCCATGCTTCTCTTGATTTTTTTAGTTACCTGTTATGGGCAAAATTTTGCCCAAACCAACTTGGAACATTCAAGTCCATCCCAATTGGGCATGGATGAATCATATATTAATCAGCAAGTAGATTCCATCATGCTGCTCGGAATCCAGGAACAGGCGTTTCCAGGTGCCCAAATTCTAGTTGCCAAGGGCAACCAGGTGATTTTTCACGAAGCTTATGGTTACCACACTTATGACAGCGTTCAAAAAGTAGGTCTGAACGATTTATATGATCTCGCCTCAGTAACTAAAATTACCGGACCCCTGCCCGCCCTAATGAAGTTGGTGGATGAGCAAAAACTGGATTTGGATGCTCCCTTTAGCACCTATTGGGAACCCTGGGCGAAACGCAAAGACAAAAAAGATTTGACCCTTCGTCAGATTCTGAGCCATCAAGCAGGTTTGGTTCCGTACATCATCTTTCTGGAAAAGGTGATGAAAAAAGAAAAAATCAAGAAACGTTTTATCCGTACAAAGCCATCCAAAAAATTTCAAAAACAGGTGTATGAAGGACTTTACGTTAAAAACAGGTTCCTCAGAAAAATCTACAGGATGATCAATAGGTCTGAAGTTTCTGCAGACAAAAAGTACCGTTATTCAGGACTTACCTTTTTGATTTACCCGGAACTGATTTCCAATCTAACCGGGACAGCTTATGAGACCTATTTAAAAACTACCTTTTACGACCCCATTGGCAGCAAAACCTTGGGCTTTAACCCTAAGACAAAGAATTATCCCAATAAAATTGTTCCCACAGAAGTGGACACACTATTTAGAAAAGATTTGACCTATGGTTGGGTCCATGACGAAAATGCTTCCCTTCTAGGTGGAATATCGGGCAATGCAGGGCTATTTGGAACAGCGGAGGATTTGGCCAAGATCATGTTGTTTTACCAAAATCTTGGTGTCACCCTGAGTGGGGAACAAATCATATCCAAAACTACAGTAGAGGAATTTATAAAAGTGCAGTATCCTGAAAATGAAAACCGCAGAGGATTGGGCTTTGACAAACCACTTTTGGGCAATGACACCTTGGCCATAGCAGATGCCTACCCATCCCCAAAGGCTAGTCCTAAAAGCTTTGGGCATGCTGGATTTACAGGAACATTTGTTTGGGCCGACCCAGAAAACCAATTGGTATTTATATTCTTGTCCAATAGGGTATACCCTTCGCGTACGCATCGTAAACTCTATAGTCTTAATATACGAACAGCGCTCCAAGATGTTTTTTACACCGCTCTTGCCAAATGACGTAGCTGGAATTCAATCCGAATCATTACCTTAGTGCAACTAGATAAATCCAATGGGTCTTCTCCTTTTTTACGCTTTTATTTCCATTTTTTTCTCATTTCTATGCTCTATTCTAGAAGCGGTTCTGCTTAGCATTACCCGGACCTTTATCAACCTTAAAAAACAGGAAGGAAAAGAATATGCGGTAGAATTGGAAACCTTGAAAAAGGATGTGGACAAACCCTTGATTGCCATTTTAACCCTAAATACCATTGCGCATACCGTTGGTGCCATTTTGGTAGGAGTTCAAGCCAAAGTAGCCTACGCCAACGTATATGGGAATACCACGAGAACAATTTTTGGCATTGAATTTACCGAAGACCTGATGGTCGGTGTGGTGTCCACCATAATGACGATTTTAATTTTGGTGGCTTCCGAAATCATTCCCAAAACCATTGGAGCCACATACTGGAAGCGACTGGCCAATTTTACGGCCAAGGCCCTAGGAATTATGGTATTTCTCCTCAAATGGACCGGGTTGATGTGGCTTTTACAACTGTTTACCAGGCTTATCGGAAAAAAGGGGCATCATGGAAGTGTCCTTAGCCGGGAGGATTTTACGGCAATGACCGATATAGCACATGAAGAAGGGGTCTTTCAGGAATCAGAATCCAAGGTGATAAAAAACCTATTGAAATTTGATGAAATCCTGGCCAAAGATGTGATGACACCCAGAACTGTTATGAAAATAGCCTCGGAAGACACCACAATCCATGAGTTTTTTGAAGCCAATAGACCTTTGCGCTTTTCCAGGATTCCACTTTATAAAAACAGTATGGATAACATCACGGGCTTTTTCCTAAAGGACG
Organism: Flagellimonas sp.; assembly: GCF_965233845.1. Taxonomy (GTDB): domain Bacteria; phylum Bacteroidota; class Bacteroidia; order Flavobacteriales; family Flavobacteriaceae; genus Flagellimonas. The sequence goes on along the minus strand of NZ_OZ247584.1, from coordinate 4,091,365 downwards.
AATTGCTCGAGGCTATTATCAATAAAAAAGGGAAGGAAAAACTGGGAACCATCAAACGGGAAATTTTGGTGACCAATAGAAACAAGCCTATTCCCGAGCTTTTTGAAAAGTTCGTGGAACAAAATGAGCATGTTTCCTTGGTTGTAGATGAGTACGGTTCTGTAAGCGGATTGGTAACCCAGGAAGATGTGATTGAAACCCTCTTGGGACTGGAAATTATGGACGAAAGTGACAATGTAGAAGATCTTCAAGTACTAGCCAGAAAGAATTGGGAATCCCGCGCAAGGCGATTAGGACTTATTGAAGATATAAATGAAGTGGAATAATGGAAGTAGCTTATTTACAAACTCCTATAGGAATTTCAGAATTCAAGGGAGATGAAAATGGGCTTATTTCTGCACGAGTTTTGGATGAAAATGTACCTGTCGGAATAATTCCAGAAGTGCTGGAAGATGCCGTATACCAATTTCGGGAATATTTTGAGGGAAAGCGACAAAAATTCGACCTAACTCTGAAACCTCAGGGCACCTCATTTCAAAAAAAAGTATGGGAATTGCTACAAGAGATCCCCTACGGAAAAACTATTTCGTATCTTGAGCTTTCCAAACGCTTAGGCGACCCCAAAGCCATTAGGGCAGTAGCGGCCGCCAATGGCAAAAACCCACTCTGGATCATTGTTCCCTGTCACAGGGTCATTGGAAGCAATGGCGACCTCACCGGATACGCTGGCGGATTGCACCGCAAAAAATGGCTTTTGGAACATGAGAGCCCTGCTAAACAGATGGCTCTTTTTTAATACTTGACCATGCTTTACAAACTTAACCTGGAACATATCCTCTTTTTGGATATTGAAACCGTACCCCAGAAACCGGAATTTGGGCAATTGGATGAAATCACCCAACAATTGTGGGCCCAAAAAACACAGTACCAACGAAAAGAAGAATTCACTCCTGAAGCATTTTACGAACGGGCAGGGATTTGGGCAGAATTTGGAAAAATCATTTGTATTTCTGTAGGCTATTTTACATGTAATGGAGATTCCAGAAATTTTAGGGTCACCTCATTTCATGGAGAGGAAATTGAGTTGCTCAAACAATTCAAACAGCTGTTAAAAGACCATTTTAACCAAGCCAAACACCTACTCTGTGCACATAATGGCAAGGAATTTGACTTTCCCTATATCGCCCGCAGAATGGTCATTAACGGCATTAATTTGCCCTACAAGCTGGATCTTTTCGGAAAAAAGCCCTGGGAAGTACCACACTTGGACACTATGGAACTTTGGAAATTTGGAGACTACAAACATTATACCTCATTAAAATTGATGGCACATGTGCTGGGGGTTCCTTCACCCAAGGAAGATATGGACGGCAGCATGGTCCGAGAAGTCTTTTATCAGGACAACGACTTGGACAGAATTATCTCCTATTGTGAATTGGATGTGGTGACCACGGCACAGGTTTTCCTCCGTCTACGGAATGAAACGCTCTTGGAAGAACAAGAAATCAAAAGAGTCTAAGAAAAAAGGCCTTCAAGTGGAATCTGGTGGTTTTTTCTTCGCAGATGACCACACCTCCTGTTCTAAGGTTTTTGAAAGTTGTCATAGGTCAGCTCTTATAGAATTTTGTTGTTCGCATCCCTGCATGGTCTTCCACCATCAATACATACAATCCGGAGGCTAAACAGGAGACATTAATAGGTCCTCTGGCCTTCCCTGATTTAATTGTATTTCCCGATGTGGTAATTATGGAATACATGGCATCTTCCGAAAGTGTGGCATCCACCGCAATTTGGTTTATCGCTGGATTTGGAAATACAGTGATGGAAAGTTCTTCCCCGTACGATAATCGTTCGTAGGTGAACAATTCCGTTTCTTCGCCCTTAAACTCAAACTGGATTTCATCCGAAAAATCAGAAACAGCACTTTCGGTACAAATGGAACGTAGCCTTACCTGATAAACCTGTCCTGTAATCAAATTGGAAATATCAGTACTGTTTTCCCATAATAATTGGGACTGCCACTCATTTTCACTGTAGGTCTTGTACTGGAGCTCAAACAGTGTTTCAGCCGCTTCTTCCCATCCCACGGTAACTCCATCTGCATGGGACAAGAGTAAATCCAATCCCTCAGGAACAGAGGTCTCACAAAGCGAAGCTTTAACCCCCGATAGGATCAAGGAAAAATCTTGAAATCCATTTTTCAAACTCCCTTTATGCGAAACAGTGATGGTATAAGTTCCTTGAGCATTTAAAATTTCAATTCGCTCGTAAGGGTCCACAAGATTATCGCCTTGGGTTGCAGCATCCAAGGCTCTTGAAGGGTTCAATTTCCAAGGGAAATAGGTTTTCCCGTCTTTTGAAATTCGAATGTCCAAATCATTGGTCAAGGTAGCGGTCCCATTGTTCATCTCTCCCCTGTTGATGTATTCCCCTTCGGGATCGGTCCAGCTTATGGAAGCCATTAAGGTTTGTCCTTCCCTAGCTTCAATGGTCATGGAAAAAGTTTCACCTTCCGAAAGACTTTCTTCCTCCACCATACTGCTGTATTCCCTATTTTGAAGTAATTCCGCAGCAGTCTTGGCATTCATAACCCCCCAGCCCATTTTATAGTCAGGGCCTTTGGTCTCCACATCATCTGCCGTGTGCAAGGCCAAACCTTTCAGTGTTGCAGCTTTCATATAACTCCCAAACAATTCTTCGTGATATTGCTGGAGCAAAAGCAACGAACCGGTTACCCCAGGTGCTGCCATGGAAGTTCCAAAAGAAGTATTATAGCTTGTATTACTTTCTGAAGAAGCAGAAAGAATGGATGACCCATCTCCCGCCAAATCTGGTTTTATTCTTCCGTCATCAACTGGTCCCAAACTGCTGTAGGCTGCTACCTTCACATTTTTGAGCTCGCCTTTGCTTCCAATCTCCGTATTGGCACCGGCCACCACTAACCCATTTTTGGACGTAGCAAAACCCAACAACAGATCATGCCCATCTGCAGTCTTTCCGTAAATGGGACTTTCATTGTCAAAGGATTTTTGGGCATTTCCTGCGGCAGTTACCATGAGGTAGTAGGGCGCATTGTACATGATTTTATCCCAATCCTGGGAAACCCTGATATAGGCTCCAAAGTACCAATCGGGAACCCTGTCGGATTTAATCCCATAAGAGTGATTGCTCATCAAAAGCCCGTTCATGGCGGCTTCCGCCACCTCAATTTTATCCCTTGTCCAATTATGTGAGATCGCCTGTGCCCGATAGGCCACTCCCTTGGCATTGGGTTTGATTCCAGATGAAATCAAATTTCCCGTTACCATGGTAGCATGTGCATCCACTTCCTCACTGGCATCTCCATTCATGGCCCTCCCGTTGAACTCTTGGTGTGTGGTCAGGCTAACCCCTGCATCCCAAACTCCAACAGTCATTCCAGTACCGTCCAAGCCCAAATCCAAAAGTCCATTACTATATAAGGTATGCGCCCGTGAGGTTTGACGCGTTGGGTCGTTGAGGGTGATATAAAATATGGGTGTACCATCAGTTCCGATATCCTGGAGAGATACTACGGCACCATCTTTCTGCTTTTCTACTTGTTTCCAAGCTTTCCCCGCAATCAATTGCCGTAATTGGGTTTCCTTGGTATTTTGTTCTTCCTTCCATTCTGAAATAAAGGAAGCCATCTTACTTTGATCATATGTGGAACGGATAAATTGTTGCTGGTCCGAGGTCTGACCATGTCCCAAAAAAAAAGAAAAGAGAAGAAAAAAAGCGGAGGTAAAAAGCCCTTTTGCCCTAGTAGAATTTTTGCCGTCCATGATATTTAATAAGTAAGATTAGGACTACAAAAATAGTTTTGGCCGTTAAATCATCGACGAAAAACCCTTTTAATTCGATGAAATACATGGGTTTTTAGAAAGAGGTGTTGTGAAACCTCTAAAAGGTGTTGTGTAGTAATTTTCTTTCTTTTGGTTTTTATCGATTTTCCTTCAAAACTACATAAACAGGGAAGTGATCACTGTACCCTCCCAGGTACTTTTTCCCCACATAGGTTCGGAATGGGTTGCCTTTATATTTTCCTTTCCATTCCTTTAAAAATTTTGGCGCGAAGATTTTGGCCTTTTTAAAACTATGGGTTCTTTTTTGATAGTTCAAAAAACTATGGGAAACCAAGATCTGATCAAACAAACTCCATTCCCCTTTGTAATTGGCACTTCCGGTTGCAGGCGACAATAGTTGTTGCATGGGATTCACAAACAATCCAGAGTCCATAAGGGTTTTGATGCTCTTGGAATTGGGGTCGTCGTTAAAATCTCCCATGACGATAATATTCGCATTCTCGCTTTCCAAACCATTGATCCTATTCAAAACGGTTTCCGCAGCTTTGATGCGCTTGTGCTCTGTTTCATCTGCTCCATCCCTTCGGGAGGGCCAATGATTAACAAAGACATGTATCTCCTCCTCATGTAACCTTCCATGTACATATAAAATATCCCTGGTGTAATCCCTATCCCCATTACCATTGGAAATCAGCAACGGAATGGTCTCCGCACCCAAAACTTTGAAATGGGCTTTATGGTAGATCAATGCGGTGTCTATTCCCCGCTCATCCGGAGAATCAAAGTGGACATAATCATAATTCTCTTCCTTGATCGACTTTGTTCCAAGAATGGCATCCAAGGCAATTTTGTTTTCCACTTCGGCCACCCCAACCAATACTGGTGGCACGGAGCTATAGTCTTTTCCCATCAATGCAATGGTCCTTCCCAGCTTCTTGGACTTTTTCCGAAACCTGGATTCACTCCACTCCTTTCTTCCTTCTGGGGTAAAATCATCATCCAGGGTATGGGGATCATCATGGGTATCAAAGAAATTTTCAAGATTGTAAAAAGCGATGGTAAACTGGTCTTCCTGATGCATCAGTTCTGTGGAATTAAATGGAATAGTGTTTAAAAACACAAAGTACAAAAAACAGCTTCCAAAACATTGATTAGATTTGCACTTTAATAGAAAAGGATTCCTTGTGGCCGACCACGAGGCTCCTATGAAATGTCATTCCCGCAACCGCGTGCCGCCAAAAGCTTTAGCGGTGGCGCAAAGCGGGAATCCAAATAACAGAGTTGTTGGCTTTGGTTTCAAAATAGAAACCCTTAGCTTCAAAAACACTCATTATTTTATTCAATGCTAGAAAAGAAAGCCATAGATTATGAAAAGGCGGTGCTTATTGGAGTAATCAATAAGGATCAAAATGATGCCAAGGTTAAAGAGTATTTGGATGAATTGGAATTCTTGACCTACACAGCCGGTGGGGAGGTCACCCAAAGGTTTACCCAACGTATTGAGGTACCCAATCCAAAGACATACATTGGTAGCGGTAAAATGGAAGAAGTGCAGCACTATGTCAAGGAAAATGAAATAGGTTCTGTCATTTTTGACGATGAGCTCTCCCCAGCCCAACAGAATAATATTGAGAAAATCCTCAAGTGCAAAATCCTGGATCGAACCAGTTTGATCCTGGACATTTTTGCCCAACGTGCCAAAACAAGCTATGCCCGAACTCAGGTGGAACTGGCCCAATATGAATATCTGCTTCCACGTTTGACCGGGCTTTGGACCCACTTGGAACGTCAGCGTGGGGGTATTGGTATGCGTGGTCCAGGGGAAACGGAAATTGAAACGGATAGACGTATTGTTCGCGATCGAATTGCGTTGTTAAAGAAAAAACTGTCCAAGATCGACCGCCAAATGGAAACTCAAAGAGGTAATCGCGGTGCTCTCGTCAGGGTAGCTTTGGTGGGCTATACCAATGTAGGCAAGTCTACCCTAATGAACGTCATCAGCAAAAGTGACGTTTTCGCGGAGAACAAGCTTTTTGCCACCTTGGATACCACGGTCAGAAAAGTGGTTATTGGCAATCTTCCTTTTTTGCTGAGCGACACCGTTGGTTTTATCCGAAAATTGCCCACCCAGTTGGTGGAGAGTTTCAAAAGTACCTTGGACGAGGTAAGGGAAGCGGATTTGCTCTTACATGTGGTGGACATTTCCCATCCCAATTTTGAAGAACATATTGCCTCCGTCCATAAAATCCTGGATGAGATTAAAAGTGCGGATAAAAAGACCATTATGGTCTTCAACAAAATTGATCAATACGAAGCGGAAGTAATCGAAGATGACGATTTGGTCACGGAAAAAACCAAGGCGCACTTTACAATAGAAGAATGGAAAAAGACCTGGTTCAGTAAGATTGGTGATCGCGCCCTTTTTATTTCCGCGTTGAACAAGGAAAATTTGGACGAGTTTAGAAAACGGGTGTACGATGAAGTGCGCGATATTCACGTTACCCGGTTCCCGTACAACAACTTTTTATATCCGGAACATTTGGATCAGTACTGATTTTTGATCAGATAAATTACATGCTTCTTCGACAAACGGAAAACCTTAACTTTTCCACAACAACTTTTGGATTGTTCACAACAAAAGTTTAGGCACAAACAACAGATAAGCTACTTTCATATTGTTTTTAAGTGTTAGTGTTACAACCGGTCTTCCATAAGCTTAACCTACTTAGATCTTGGTGCACAAAACACCCCAAATTTTTAAAATAACCCCACAAAAAAGCCCTCAAGATTGAGGGCTTTTTTGATTGTGGAAGTGAGCTTAAGTTAATTAGTCCTTCGAGCCAATTCGAGCAACCTGCCTGCCGGTTTACATGCCTTTGGCATGCAGGCAGGTTCGTGTCAGACCATTAAGCCAAGTATTGAAGCTCCTTGGGGTTCTCGATATATCCCGAATTTCATTCGGGGCACTCGAACTGACGTCAGCAGTCGTTTATAATGAACCAAAAGCTAGAATGAATAGCTCAACCCAAAGGTCCAATACGTTTGCAACTCATTATCAATGGAATCAAAGGTTGCGGTTGGGTCAGGTGTTGGAGCATTGTTTACAATATAGTTGAGGGTCTCCTGTTTGTTGTTTCGCAAACCAAAATCAAACCCAACCCCTATCACTTTCCATAAGGTATAGGCAAACGAGTTGGTCCAGGTCCAGTTGCTTAAATCCCCGCTCTCATAGCTTTGGAACATGGATAAATTGGTCTTAAAGCTCACGGCTCCCAATTTCTTGGTGTAGTCAGCCACAATCTTTGCTCCCAATGAAGAATTGAATATGGTGTCCTCATTGCTAAACACAAAGTTGTAATTCAATGGATGAACAACCACCACCAAATCCGTAATGGGTGTCCAAGTACCCCCAACACCCAAATCCAGATACCCGGGGTCATTGAAGTTGCTCAGGATAGTGGTTCGGTATTCACCCAATCCGGAAACTGCAAACCTATCGCTGAGTTTTCTCCCATAAAGCGATGAGATATTGAACACATCCGTTGCTTCGCGGAATCCGTCATCATCGGTAGGATCGTCCTTGTCGTCCAATTTTACCCATCCCAAATTGATGTTGGCCGCATTGCGCCAAAAGAATTTTTCTTCCTGTTGGTTGGCAAACGCATTTACGGTAAACCCAATAGTTCCCGAACTGTTGTTAGGAAGGCCTTGGGCAAACCAGTTGTTAAAGTTAGACAAGCTTCCGCCAATGGTTCCAAAGGCACCCACCTTCCATCCTGGCAGGGCATCCAATTGGGCTTGAAGGGCATCCACCCGACCTTGGATAGCGGCAATGGAATCCTTTTTTGGGGCCATTTCGGCTTTGATTTCCTCGGCCGTTTGGGCTTGAGTTAAAAATGTTGTAAGCAGTGCTGCTGTAAAAAGTAGTCTGTTCATAGTACGGAGTTTAATGCTTAGAACCGCAAAAATAAAAAAGGTCACATAGAAACTTGGAATTAAGACCAAAGTTCAAGCTCAAATTTAAGTTCGATGCTCGATGACTGATGTTTGGTGTTTGGTGTTTGGTGTTTGGTGTTTGGTGTTTGGTGTTTGGTGTTTGGTGTTTGGTGTTTGGTGTTTAAAGAATCAATTCCAAAAATCATAGCATCCAACCATTCATCTAGTCCAGTTTTAACTTGCTCTCTCATGTTAAGTTCAAGCTCAAATACAAGTACATTATCTGATAATCGATGTTTGATGCTTGATGCTGTTAACCGTTAACTGTCAACTGCCTACTGTCCACTGATTACTGATTACTGATTACTAAAGAACAATTTCCCATTTTCAACTTTAACCCTTCACCAAAATCCCCCATCCATCAATCCAAACAGGGCATCCGTCAATTGATGGAGCCAAAATAGACGTTTTGGACATTCCTTTAGGGTTTAACCACAAACTTAAATTATGAAAAAAACAGTGCTTTTGCCAATAGCATTTTGCTTAATGATTTTTTCTTGCGGAAAGGATATAAGTACAATAGAATCCAATTTAGGAGCACCTCAAATTGAAGGTTTCAGTCCAATTGAAGGCCAGGTGGGACAAAGTATCAGGATAATCGGCAGGAATTTTGGAAGCTCAATAGCCGACAAAACCGTAAAGATTGGAAACACCGTTGCCACGGTTACGGGTTCCACTGAAACGGAAATCTTTATTACTATACCTGATGGAGCAATCTCAGGCGCTATAAGCATTGCTGTAGCGGGGCAAACTACTTATACGGTGGATTCCTTAATAGTTGCTAATGAATTGGATTTTACTGCAGATAATATAGACACTTTAAATATAATTCTTAGTGAGAATAATCTGAATTTGCATACGAATGAAGTTTATAACTTAACTGCGACCATTTCAGGGCAACATTCAGATACAATAAAATGGTTTTCTGAGAATCCAGATATTGTCACAGTTGATGATACGGGCAACCTTACTGCATTACAAACAGGTGCAACAAATATAAATGCAAGAATTGGAAATGTGATAAAGAGTTGTTATGTAAATGTAGAACCTAATATTTACGTTCTTGGCAGTCAATTTAATGACAATGTAGGCACCTATAATGTAACCCTATGGATTAACAACGAACCTTTCATCATAGAAAAAGCTACACAAGCGGGTTCTATTTTCGTCCACAATTCAGATGTTTATATTGCTGGGGAGTCAGTAAATGAAAATGGTCCCTATGAATTTGCGACAGTTTGGAAAAATGGTGTCCCTATGCACCTGTCCAGCGGCCTAAGTTATGCAGAGGCCAGATCTGTATTTGTCGAAGCCGAAAACGTATATGTAGCCGGGCGCGAATGGGAAAACACCGATGTTTCCAAAGTATGGAAAAACGGTGAACTTCTGTACACACTTACAGATGGAACCTATTCTTCACGTGTTCACTCTGTATTTGTTGATGATGGCGACATCTATGTAGCAGGATATGAATCGGTTGAAAGTGTTGATGTCGCAAAAGTTTGGAAGAATGGAATACCTGCCGATCTTTCTAAAAATGGCAATGCCCACTCAGTTTCTGTCTATGATGATATTGTTTTTGCTGCCGGTTTCGAAAGCAATTTCGCAACAGTTTGGACAAATGGATCTTCAAATACTTTAACCAACGGATTGAATCTAGCCATGGCCAACTCAATTCTTCTTGATGGCAGGAAGGTTTATGCATGCGGCTTTGAAAGAATTGGGGAAGGAGAGATCGCGATATTATGGGAAAATGGGACACGTACTAATTTAACTGAAGGTGTTGGGCATGCAGACGCAAACTCTATTTTTAAGCACTCCACGAATATATATGTAGCTGGCTGGGAACAAATCGGAAACATGGATGTAGGCAAAGTTTGGAAAAATGGAGAGCTTTACTTCACTTTGAACACTAATGGAGACTCTTCTAGAGCTTTCTCGATTTTTGTGAAATAAATAGTAGTTGTATTCTTAATGCCTGTAGCTGATTAGTATGGACTTAATTATTTCTCTCTATAAAGAGGCACCGCAGAACAGGCTTCTCCATACATTACGCTTTTGGCAACCTGTTGTATTTGGGTCATGGCCATGATATAGGCATTTTCGGGTACGGGTTTGTTGGAACAACCTTTAATAATTACAGGCTTATCCCTAAAAGACTCCAAGTTCAATTGGGAAAGTTGTTCTTGGTACAATGAAGTTTCCAAAGTTTCTAAATTGCCTATTACCACTTTGTTGGCAAAAGGGGCCAATTTGGAGGTCACCAACATATAGGCCCAACCCGGTACTATAGCGTCCGTGGAGCAGGTCAAAGCCACATAGACATCTTGGTATTGAGACCAATCCACACTTTCAAGATGTGCTCTAAATTCTTTTTCGCGGAGAATAAACCCTTCGTGCAACCAGTCCTTTATATCCAATACTTCCCTGCGGCCTTCTTGGTATAGATCCTCAAGGTCAAAGGTGATCAGTTTGCTTTCTGCTACTCTGTTTTTTATTTCTCCTTCCATTTGTCATTCCTGTACTTCGTCAGGCTCAGTATAAACTCCAACAGGAATCTTTTTAAACTAACTGGATTCCGCACATGCTTCGACTATGCTTACGCTAAAGCTTCAGCGACACGCGTACGCTCAGCATCCGTTCGGAACACATCTTGCTGCTTAAAGAAGTCCCAACTCCAACTTCGCCTCCTCACTCATCAAGTCTTGGGTCCAAGGGGGATCAAAAGTGATTTCGACTTCCACATCCTTTAACATATCCAAGGATTTTACCTTTTCCTCTACCTCAACCGGTAAAGTTTCTGCCACCGGGCAATTGGGCGTGGTCAAGGTCATTAAAATCTTCACATCATAATCCTCGTTGACAAACACATCATAAATCAACCCCAGTTCGTAAATGTCCACTGGAATTTCTGGATCATAAATGGTCTTCAATACCCCAACGATTTTCTCGCCGAGTTCTTGGGTGTCTATAGTGGTTTCTTCGCTCATTTTTTTAGTTTAGGTGTTTAGATGTTTATTGGTTTAGAAGGCCTATAAACTCCTAAACTCTTACCCTTCTAAACTCAATTCAACTGCGTTTGATAGGCCACCGCATACAACTTCAATTGTTTGATCATGCTTACCAAACCATTGGCCCGTGTGGGCGATAAATGTTCTTTAAGTCCAATCTCATCAATAAATTCCGTATCGGCATCTATGATATCCTGTGGCCTTTGGTTGCTGAAAGCCCGGATTAAAATGGCAATGATTCCTTTGGTAATAATGGCATCGCTATCCGCGGTAAACACCAATTTCTCATCGTCCAGTTCGGCATGTACCCACACCTTGCTTTGACAGCCTTTTATGATATTGTCCTCGGTTTTGTATTGCTCCTCTATCAAGGGAAGGGATTTGCCCAGTTCAATCATGTATTCGTACCGTTGCATCCAATCATCAAACATGGAAAACTCGTCAACAATCTCTTCCTGTATTTCAGCTATGGTCATTTATAAATTTTGTTCAAAAATACGATTAGGGTTGCTGTCAGTCAAAAAATTGGCATAAACCTAACAAACATAATTATGAATAAAACAAACCGATGTATTCATCAAATATGAATATTCTATTGCGCTTGTTTCCGGTATATTCCCTTAGTATACCCAATTTTTCCAAATCTGTAATCAATCGATTGGCCGTGGAGTTGTGTACTTTCAAAAACTTTGCGGCATCATTAATTGTTAACAATGGAGACTTGTACAGTTGATTGATCAACTTTCTCGCGTCTTCCTGTTTTCTTCCCAATTTTACCAATTCCTGCAATTCAATCTTATCTCTTAGTTTTAATAGTTTGTCAAAAGTATCGACTCCCTTTTTTGAGGTTTCTATTATCCCATTTAGAAAAAACGTCACCCATTTTTTGATGTCATTGTGGGTTCTGACTTCTGTCAAGTTATCATAATAGTCTCTTCGGTTTCTCTCAAAAAAATCGGACAGATATAGTATTGGTTTCTTTAAGATTTCTTTGTCCACCAAATAAAGGGTAATCAACAATCTGCCTATTCTCCCATTTCCGTCCAGAAATGGATGTATGGTTTCAAACTGATAATGAACCATGGCAATTTTTATTAGGTGGGGTATAAAAATAGCTGGTTCCATTTTTTCGGAATGTATCAGTTTTTCCAAATCTGACATTAAGCTGTTCACTTCCTGATGGACAGGGGGAACAAAAACCGCTTCTTTTAAACTTTTACCAATCCAATTTTGGCTTTTTCTAAATTCTCCCGGAAGCTTCTCTTTTCCTCTTGCCCCCATCCAACAAAATTTTATGCGTTTGCTTTATTAATCTTGAAGATATGGGGAGTTCTTCCATTTCTGCTACAGCGTGATTGATTGCCTTTATATAATTTTGAACTTCTAACCAATCATCCCTTTTTTCCGGTTCAATATCTTCTTCCTTGACAAAAGCATCTTCAATAGAAGTCTGTGTCCCTTCAATTTTACTGGACAAAGTAGCTTCCTTGGCAATATGTGTGGTTAAAAAGAAATCAAGATTTGGAATTCTATCCGAAAAAGCATCCAACCTGCCTATATATCTATCTGCCAAACTATTTAAATAGTTTATCTCTGGATCAGCTATTATCCATTGCAAGCATATTTCATTTGGCGAAAAACTCTTGTACTTAAATTGTTGAATCCAACTTCCAGAAACAAATTCGTTAAGGTTTTTAGCGTACATAACTGCAAATATAATAACTTATATTTGCAGTTTCCTCGTGTTTTCGCAAATAAAAGATTTGATGTTTGCAGTTATCACCAATAGTAGATGGGATTAAATCAGCATGTTCCTGGCCCGTTGAACGCCTTCCACCAGCACATCCACTTCCGCTTTGGTGTTGTAGAAGCTAAAGCTTGCCCTTACGGTTCCAGGAATTCCATAAAAGTCCATTATAGGTTGTGCGCAGTGGTGCCCGGTACGTACGGCAATGCCCAATTTATCCAAGATGGTTCCAATATCATAGGGATGAATGCCTTCAATATTGAATGAAATCACCGAAGTCTTGTCCTCTGCTGTACCATAAATCCGAAGTCCCTCAATACTTAACAGCTGCTCCGTGGCATAATCAAGTAAGTCTGATTCGTATTGGGCAATGGCTTCCATTCCAATGCCGTTCAGATAGTCCAGTGCCGCACCAAAAGCAATTCCGCCACAAATATTGGGAGTTCCGGCCTCAAATTTATGTGGTAAATCGGCATAGGTGGTCTTTTCAAAAGTAACCTCGGCAATCATTTCCCCTCCACCTTGATAGGGGGGCAATTTCTTCAACCATTCCTCTTTGCCATAAAGCATTCCAACCCCTGTTGGGCCACACATTTTATGGGCCGAAACTGTATAGAAATCCACATCCAAAGCTTGCATATCGGCCTTGATATGGGCCGCCGCTTGTGCTCCATCTATCAACACCGCAGCTCCTACCTTATGGGAAGCTTCAATAATTGCTTCAATGGGATTTACGGTACCTAGGGCATTGGATACGTGGTTGCAGAATACCAGTTTGGTTCGGTCTGAAAGCAGCTTATGAAACTCTCCCATGACCAATTCCCCATTTTCGTTCATGGGAATGACCTTCAATACGCCTCCAGTTCTTTCACACAACATCTGCCAAGGCACAATATTGGAGTGGTGCTCCATGGCAGAGACCAGAATCTCATCTCCTTTTTTGAGCAGTGAAGTAAATCCACTGGCCACCAAGTTGATACCATGGGTAGTTCCCGAAGTTAGGATTACCTCGTAAGCTTTGGCAATATTGAAATGGGTCTGGATTTTTCCCCGGGCAGCCTCATAGGCATCTGTAGCTTCTTGGGACAGGGTATGCACCCCACGATGGATGTTGGCATTGTACCTGTGGTAGTAATCCACAATTACATCAATGACCTGCTGAGGGGTTTGGGATGTTGCTGCATTGTCCAAGTACACTAGCGGCTTTCCATTCACCTCTCTTCGCAAAATGGGGAAATCCTTTCGGATTTTTTGGATATCCAAGCCTACTTCCAACATAGCTTACAGATCAAATCCAACACGTACTCCCAGGGTATTTGCGATAATCTTGTTGATCCGCTTTTTCAACTCCGGAATCCTAACACTTTCCAATACATTGTTGGCAAAGGCGTACATCAATAATGCGGTGGCTTCCTTCTTTGGAATTCCTCTGGATTGTAGATAGAACAAAGCATCTTCATCCAACTGACCAATGGTACAGCCGTGGGAGCATTTTACATCGTCTGCAAAAATTTCCAATTGGGGCTTGGTATTAATTGTTGCCTTGTCGCTGAGCAGAATGTTATTGTTCTGCTGAAAGGCATTTGTTTTTTGGGCTATCTGATCTACGATGATCTTCCCATTGAAAACTCCTGTGGACCTTTCCCCAAAAATTCCCTTGTAATCTTGATGGCTTTCGCAATTAGGCTGCGCATGGTGTACCAAGGTGTGATGATCCACATGTTGCTTTTCACCCAAAATGGTCACCCCTTTTAAGGTTGAATCAATTCGTTCCCCGTTTTGATAAAAATTAAGGTTGTTGCGCGTTAGTTTCCCCCCAAAGGAAAAGGTATGTACCCGAACAACGCTGTTATCTTTTTGGGAAATATAGGTATTGTCCACCAAGGAAGCGGTCTTCGCATCATTTTGAACTTTGTAGTAATCCACAATGGCATCCTTGGCTGCAAAAATCTCTGTCACGGCATTAGAGAACACTTCATTTTCCGTTAAGCTTTGATGACGTTCAATAATCTGTACCTCAGCATTTTCTTCTGCAATGATCAAATTCCGGGGCTGAAGCATCAAAGCCGCCTCGTTTCCAGTGGCAAAATGAATGATCTGTATGGGCTTTCTTGGCGCCTTGTTCTTTGGGATATAAATATAGGCTCCCTCTCTACTAAAGGCTGTATTCAAGGTAGTAAGCGACTCGTCTTTGGAGGCCACCTTATTAAAATAAAGCTCTATGATCTGCTTGTACATGGGCTTGCTGAAGGCGGCACTCATCAAACAGACATCTACCCCATCATGGGTGGTTTCAGACAAGTACGAGCTATAGACCCCGTCAACAAAGACAATCTTGTAAGTATCTATCTCGTGAAGGAAATACTTTTTGATATCCTTGTACTCCAGCGTATTTTCCTGTTTGGGAAACACACTAAAGTCCACTTTTTGAAGATTGTTCAAGGAAGTATACTTCCAAGCCTCTTCTTTTTTGGAAGGAAACCCTTTTTCCTCAAAATTCTTGATGGCCTCTGACCGAACTTCGTGTATGGGATTGTCCAAATCCACATTGTTCTCAAAAGCTATAAATGAAGAAAGTAATTTATCTTTTAAATCCATTCTTTATCAATTATCAATTACCAGTTATCAGTTTGTCAATTTCTGATATCTGACATCTGAAATCTCATTTCTGTTTTAAACAACCGTCTCCTGCTTTATCCAGTCATATCCTTTTTCCTCCAATTCCAAAGCCAATTCCTTGGTGCCCGATTTTACAATTTTTCCGTCGTGCAATACGTGCACAAAGTCCGGTACAATGTATTCCAGCAATCTTTGATAGTGGGTAATCACAATGATGGCATTCTCTCCGCCACGCAACTTGTTGACCCCATTGGCCACAATGCGAAGTGCGTCGATATCCAATCCGGAATCGGTTTCATCCAAGATAGCCAGCTTAGGCTCCATCATCGCCATTTGGAAAATCTCATTCCGTTTTTTCTCTCCTCCAGAAAATCCTTCATTGAGGGATCGGGACAAAAACTTACGGTCTATTTCCAACAGCTCAGATTTTTCACGGATCAATTTTAGCATCTGGTTGGCAGGCATATCCTCCAAGCCTCTTGCTTTTCTGGATTCATTGATGGCTGTTTTCATAAAGTTAGTCACGGAAACCCCAGGAATTTCAACGGGATATTGGAAGGAAAGAAAAATTCCTTTATGCGCTCTTTCTTCGGGAGCCAACTCTTCCAAATCCTCACCTTCCAGGGCAATGCTCCCTTTTTTAACCTCAAATTCTTCTTTACCTGCAATTACCGAAGCCAAGGTACTTTTCCCGGAACCATTGGGCCCCATAATGGCATGGACCTCTCCCGGATTCACCTGAAGGTTGATTCCCTTAAGGATTTTTTTATCCTCTACGCTGGCGTGTAAATTCTTTATCTCTAGCATTTTCAAAAATTGTCTTCTTAGTTTGAATTATTTGATTTCGGCTACGCTCAATCACCCTGATAGGTAGCTGAGCGGAGTCGAGGCTATCCTACTGAGCCTTCCAGGCTTATTTCCAATAATTTTTGGGCTTCAACGGCGAACTCCATGGGAAGCTTGTTCAAAACCTCCTTACTAAAACCGTTTACGATCAAGGCTATGGCCTTTTCCGTATCAATCCCCCTTTGGTTACAATAGAAAATTTGATCCTCCCCAATTTTACTGGTGGTGGCCTCATGCTCTATTTGAGCCGACTTGTTTTTTGCTTCGATATAGGGGAAAGTATGGGCGCCACAGCGGTTACCCATCAAAAGCGAGTCACATTGTGAAAAGTTCCGGGCATTTTCTGCCCTACTATTCACCTGAACCAAACCACGGTAACTGTTTTGTGATTGTCCTGCAGAAATTCCCTTGGAAATAATGGTACTCTTGGTGTTTTTGCCCAAGTGGATCATTTTGGTTCCCGTATCTGCCTGTTGGAAATTGTTGGTTACGGCAATGGAATAAAATTCCCCAATGGAGTTGTCACCTTTAAGCACACAAGATGGATATTTCCAGGTTACTGCGGAACCTGTTTCCACCTGTGTCCAAGAAATTTTTGCATTTTTCTCGCAAATCCCTCTTTTGGTCACAAAGTTGAATACGCCCCCTTTACCTTCTTTATCGCCAGGGAACCAGTTCTGAACCGTGGAATATTTTATCTCGGCATCATCCAGGGCAATCAGCTCCACGACTGCTGCGTGCAGTTGGTTCTCATCCCTAGACGGTGCGGTACAGCCCTCCAAATAACTTACATAACTGCCTTCGTCAGCAATCACCAAGGTTCTTTCAAACTGACCTGTTCCTGCTTGATTGATCCTGAAATACGTGGAAAGTTCCATGGGGCATCGTACCCCTTTTGGAATGTAACAGAACGATCCATCGGAAAACACAGCGGAATTCAGCGCCGCATAAAAATTATCCTTACGCGGAACCACGGTCCCGATATATTTTTTGACCAATTCCGGATGCTCTTGTATTGCTTCAGAAATGGAACAAAAGATAATTCCTTTTTCTGCCAGGGTCTTTTTGAAGGTAGTGGCCACAGAAACAGAGTCCATTACAATATCTACCGCAACACCTGCCAACTTTTTCTGTTCATCCAAGGAAATTCCCAACCGCTTGAAAGTGTCCAACAACTCGGGATCTACCTCGTCCAAGCTATTGTACTTGGGTTTTTTGTTGGGTGCGGAATAATAGGAGATGTCCTGAAAATTTGGCTTCTCGTATTGCACGTTGGCCCATTCCGGTTCATCCATCGCCTTCCAAGCACGGAAGGCCTCCAGACGCCATTCGGTCATCCACTCCGGCTCCTGTTTCTTTTGGGAAATGCCAATTACAATGTCCTCGCTCAATCCCTTGGGAAAGGTGTCCGATTCAATATCTGTATAGAAACCATACTCGTATTCCTTGGTTTCCAGTTCTTTTTTTAATTCTTCCTCTGTATAAGCCATACTTTACATTTAGCCAATGTGCAATGGGCAATTAACAATGTTCAATTAGAGTGAAAAGCTTTCTCCGCACCCGCATGTTCTTTGGGCATTGGGATTGTTGAAGACAAAGCCTTTACCGTTTAGTCCCCCGGAATATTCCAGCGTGGTGCCCACCAAGTACAAAAAGCTCTTTTTATCTACGATGATCCGTACAGCATTATCCTCAAAAACCTTGTCGTTTTCTGCTGCGGATTTGTCAAAATTCAGTTCATAGGACAATCCACTACAACCTCCGCTTTTTACTCCAACCCGAACAAAGTCCGTGGATGCATCGAAGCCTTCCTCAGTCATCAAGCTAACTACCTTTTGTTTGGCTGTTTCCGAAACTTTTATCATTCTACTTGAATTTATTCTAAATAGCCTACAAATATAGGTGTTTAGTAGGGTTTTACCATAGTTCCTAACATTATAATAACGAATCTTACAATAAGGTTTCTCTATTTTTAGCGACTCATGGTTGTGTCATAAATTGAATATTCAATCCTATTGTAAAATCAATCTTTTTTAAAATGAGCGATAAAGAAACAAGTCAAGGTCTTGTTCAGTTAACAAGTGCGCAATCTTTTGAGAAAACCTATCAGATTGTTCGGGATGCGTTGGAAAACAATCCGAAAATTGGAATACTTGCTGAAATTGACCATAGCAGCAATGCAAAAAGGGTAGGTTTAGAGCTTCCCAGAACCAAACTGATCCTATTTGGCAATCCTAACCTTGGGACTCCTTTAATGCAGCTGTCCCGAACCATAGCTATTGATCTACCTCAAAAAATATTGGTTTGGGAAGACATTGACGGAAAGGTCTTTCTAACGTACAATGACCCTGACTATTTATTGAAACGACATCATATTGCCAATAAAAATGACATTGCAGAAATGATCTCGAATGCGCTATCCAGTATAAGCAAAAAGGCAACTCAATAGCCATTATTTTATTTTGATGACCACAAGATCGGTCATTCCTTTTGGCACAAGCCCTGGGAAGTCTTCGCTGGCACTTTCACCAACAAGGAGCAGACTGCCCTTGTGGCTCTCTACCACATCAAATCCAAATTCAATGCCGGAACCCCCGAAAGTTTGCTGATATTCAATGTTCCCCAATGCGTCCGTCTTGATTATCCAAAGGTCGTTTTCTCCTTGGTTTTCCAGGGCATCTCCATCCGAGCTTTTGGAATTTCCCGCAATCAGTAAGCCTCCTTCTGCAGTTATGCTCACGGACTGGGCGGCATCAAAGGCTGTTCCTCCATACGTTTTTTCCCAAATCAATGCGCCGGTATCACTTACCTTGATCAACCACACATCAGACTCTCCATTGTTTTTTGAAATATCCGTATCCGCACTGAACGTGTTTCCAGTAACCACATAGCCACCATCCAAAGTTTTGGCTATACCATAGGCCTTGTCAATGCCTGTTCCTCCAAAAGACTGCTGCCAAAGTAATTCTCCCTGATTGCTCACTTTGAGCACCCAAAAATCATAGCTTCCTTTAGGATCGGTAATATCAAAATCATCGCTTTCCGAAGCTCCCGCCAGAACAAATCCACCATCGTCCGCCTGAACCACACCATAGGAGCGGTCATTGTTGGTTCCTCCAAAATATCTGCGCCATTCCAGATTGCCTTGTGCATCCAATTTGGTTCCCCAAAATTCACCAACCCCATGCCTTGTGAGATAACCGCCTTTACCCTCATTCCCTGCTCCGCCAGAGGAGGTTACATCCAAAAAACCTGAGAAGAAGAACCCGCCATCGGCCGTCTCAACCACATCATACGAATGGTCGTGACCAGAAAATCCAAAGCTCTTTTCCCAAAGAATATTCCCAGAATTGTCCAATTTCAAAATCCAGTTGTCGTGGAACCCTTCGTTGTTGCTCCCATCTCCATCATCACTCATGGCATAGCCCACTATAGCATAGCCCCCATCCCTGGTTTGAATCACGGACTGCCCCCGGTCATCTTTGGTTCCTCCGTAGGTTTTGCTCCAACTTAGATTACCTTCTTGATCCAGCTTCAGCAACCAATAGTCATTAACACTGGTGGACTTACCTGCCAAATCCCCATCCATACTATTGCTATAACCTAAAACCGCATAGCCGCCATCTGAAGTTTGGATCACGGATTGAGCCGTATCCTCGCCACTACCTCCAAAACTTATCATCCAATCCACCTCTCCCTCAAAGATTCGTTGTGAGGGAAGGTTTGTTGGTGAATCGTCATTGAGGCAACCCACTAGCATTGCCAGCATATACATTCCTACTAACTTCTTCATGGTGCAATTTTAATTGGCCTTTTGGATGACAAAGAGGCCACCAACTGTATCACTGATAACAATTTTACCGCTTTCAAAAAAGGGATATACACTCCAAACCCCATCAAATCCAGCAGTATTGTTAGCTGGAAGGGTATCAAAAAAAGCCTTTTCCGAAATATTCTCATTTTCAATATCCGAAATGTCAAGGACTCTCAGTCCCGCGGAATAATTGGCCAGGAAAAACTCATCTCCCAACACATAGCCGTTATGGTCTATAGCACCTGTAGGGCCTAAATAGGTAGTGTGCAGGCTTGGGTTGTCCAAATCGGAAAAATCAAAAATGAGGGTTCGGGAATTGAATCCAAAATCGGGTTCATCCAGTTCATCTCCCAAAATAAAGTAACGGTGATCCTCAGTAAACCATCCCTGATGGGTATACCCCACATTGGTATAGGACAAAGTAGATATCCCTACTGGGTTGGATTTGTCCGTGATATCCACTATGGCAATTTGGCTTTCATTGGCTCCAACAAAAATCTCTTGCCCGGTATAGTCTGTGTCCGGCCCTTGATAGGTAATCACCTGGGCATCATGGGTGTATCCGTTGCCCCCATAACCGCCAACTCCAGACGGACTGGTAGGGCTTTGAATGCTAACGAAATGAACCCCTCCGTTAAAGGCATCGTTTCGTGCCGTTCCTACGGGATAGGCATAGCCCATTTCTTCATTAATGACAATATTATGGGCATTCCCAATTCCCGTGTAACGCGCATCCGCTGTCAAAACCTGCGGCGGATTTTGAACATTCCGAAGTCTGGTCAAATCAAAAATCTGCATCCCATGATCGGGGGCTTCCGAAACAACAAAGGCATGGTTATTATAGACTTTAACATCTCTCCAGGTGCTATTATCCGTTGCCGTTGGCATTTTTCCAATATATATGGGATTGGAAGCGTCAGTGATATCGACAAAAGCGGTTCCGTTGTTTAGGCCGATCAAGGCATACTCTCTACTGTTTTCGGTATCTGTCCAGCCCCAGATATCATTCCCGGAACCTGCGCTTAAGGAACCCAAATTCATATGGAACACCAAATCATATCCATCACAGGGATAAATTGCCGCCATTCCACTTTCACAAGGTGTGGCCCCACGTGTTACATCTCCGCTTCCTATATCTATTGTGCTGCCCCCGCCATTGTTACCCCCATTGTTTCCTCCATTATTTCCTCCATTGTCCATGGGCGAAACAAAGCTATCATCACTGGAACAGGATAGTATAATGAAAACCAAAAGGATGGTAAAGTGAGGTTTTACCATTTCAAAGCAATTTTAAGTTCAATTTAAAGATACCATTTTATAATTATCCTAATTACTTTTGCAAAATGCTAGAAAACAAGAATGCTCAGCGAACTGCCCTGGAGCAATTAGGTGAATTTGGTTTGATCAAACATCTGACCCAACATTTTGAATTGACCCAACCCTCGTCTTTGAAAGGGGTGGGAGATGATGCTGCGGTTCTGGACTTTAAGAACCAAAAAACCATTGTGTCCACTGATCTTTTGGTGGAAGGCGTACACTTTGATTTGAGCTACATGCCCCTAAAACATTTGGGCTATAAAGCCGTAATGGCAAACCTTTCGGACATCTATGCCATGAATGCCGCTGCAACGCAGATTACGGTGTCGCTTGCAGTTTCCAACCGATTTCCTTTGGAAGCCCTTGAAGAATTCTACGCCGGGGTTGCCCAAGCTTGCAAAATTTACAAGGTGGATTTAGTAGGAGGTGATACAACCTCATCCACCAAGGGGATGTTGATTAGCGTAACAGCACTTGGGGTTGCCAATGAGGATGATTTGGTTTATCGATCAGGTGCCAAACCCAATGACCTGTTGGTTGTAACCGGAGATTTGGGGGGTGCGTACTTGGGGCTTCAGATCTTGGAACGTGAAAAAGAGGTGTTCAAGGTAAACCCCAACAGCCAACCCGATCTTGACCCCTACTCTTATATTGTAGAAAGGCAGTTAAAGCCTGAAGCTCGAAAAGACATTGTGGAACTACTGGAGAAGCTTGAGGTAAAACCAACCGCTATGATTGATATCAGCGACGGACTTTCTTCGGAAATTTTGCACCTCTCCGAGCAAAGTGGAACGGGTTGCAATCTTTTTGAGGATAAGATTCCTTTGGATCCTACAGTAATTTCCACCTCCGAAGAGTTTAAAATGGATTCCACAACCATAGCCTTGAATGGCGGGGAGGACTACGAGCTGCTTTTTACTATCGACCAAGCGGATTTCCCAAAGATCAAGGCCAATCCCAACCTAACGGTAATTGGTCACATGACCTCAAAAGCAGAGGGAACCCATTTGATCACAAGAGCCAACACAAAAATTGCATTGACCGCCCAGGGTTGGAGTTCCTTCAACAAATAAAAATCCCGAAAACAAGGGCAACACTCGAAAGACGGTCTTGGGGCACGCGACTGCACTGAACGAGTTGCTTACTTAATTTCCGGGATAACCCTTGAAATTTTTTAAAAGCGTGGCACTTACTATGCCACTTGGGGAACTTGTCTATTGCGTCTTTTGCGATACATATCTGCCAGAGTACTATTGATGTCCTGTCGCTGTGGGGTCAAAGCAGAAAGTTTACCACTTGCATCCGTGGTCACTTCTTTTTGACAATGCAGGCATTTGTACTCTTTAATATGCTCTGTAACCTTTTTGGAAACTACATAGTGGTGTCCAAATATGTTGCAGAAGAAAGAAGAAAATTTGTTGCCATGGTTGTGGGAGGAGGAAGTCTTCATAAGTTGGTTTTGTTTGGGAGCATTCAAACGATTTGGGGATCGAAAAATGCGGTAACATTTAACTGTAATTCTATTTTATAACTCTAATGTTTTAGATTAGACATTTATTACTGCAACGGCTGTTGATAACTTTTTATTTTGTGAACCTATCTGAAAAAGTTTTTTTTCGATGAAATACACACTTATCGATAAAAAGGGGCTTTCCGCCGTTGACTTACTTGTTCGAAATATAATTATTTGATTTATTTTAACAAAAAATTATTAACACTTTATGAACAAAAAAACTGTCGCCGTAACCGCGTTTGCACTTTTCTCCCTTTTTTTTGGCGCAGGTAATCTTATTCTACCCTCGCTTTTGGGTTTTAAGTCTGGAGATTTATGGTGGTTGGTTGCCCTTGGGTTTTGCTTATCGGCGGTTCTTATTCCAATTCTGGGAATTCTTGCCCATGCAAAATTGCAGGGCACCATGTTCGACTTTGCCAAGAAGGTCTCTCCCACATTCAGTTTGGTCTATTGTTATATTGTGTACGCCATTTCCATTGCGTTGCCATCTCCCAGAACAGCCTCTGTCACCCATGAAATGGCCATACAACCCATTTGGAATTCCTCTTCCCTGCTAACCAGTATCGTCTATTTTGTGCTGGTTTACGTTTTTGTGGTCAACCGTTCCAAGATTTTGGATGTGATAGGTAAATTTTTGACCCCAGGAATTTTGATTGTGCTGGTGCTGATCATGGGGGCAGCCATATTTAGCTTGGATTTCAACTTTGGAATTTCCCAGTTCAACAATTCCTTTACGGCCGGAATCTTGGAAGGTTATCAAACCTTTGATGCCATTGGCGCTGTGGTGGTAGGTGGGGTAATTATCATATCCATTAACCTAAAGGACAAGCAGGCTTCCTATGAAACCAAAAAAGGGCTTATCGCAAGAGCTGGATGGTTTGCTGGTCTTGGGTTGTTCCTTATTTATGCAGGCTTGATCTTAACAGGATCGCTCTTCGTTGATTCTTTTGATTCTGAAATTTCCCGAACAGCACTGCTTAGTGGCATCAGCCAAAAAACTTGGGGAAACACCGCTGCACTATTGCTTAGCGTCCTGGTGAGCCTTGCCTGTTTTACAACAGCCGTTGGAATTGTTACGGGTACAGCAGATTTTATCAGCGGACGCTTTAACGACTCCAAAACCGCCTATACCATCACAGCTATTGTAGGTTGTATCCTCGGGGTATTGATGGGGCAGTTCAACGTGGGATATATCATTGCTGTGGCCTTACCGGCTTTGATGTTTATTTACCCCATTACCATTGTGCTGATCATACTGAATGTGCTCCCGGAAAAGTGGGCGTCGGCCAAAGTCTTCCAGTGGGTGGTTATCACTACCATTGTATTTAGCATTCCAGACTTTTTGGGAAGCATAGGTTGGGGCGAATCCATTTCTGGACTTACTCAATATATTCCTTTGGGTGAAGCCCATATGGGCTGGGTATTGCCTGCCTTAGTGATGTTCATAATCTCCAATCTCAACCCAAACAAGAAACAGGATGTTTCGAGCTAGCCCCTTTTCTTTCTATTGTAATGATAAATGGCATAAGCAATCCCCACCAAAACCACAAAAGGCAAGTATGACCCAATAACCACCCCTATCTCATACCATTGATCCGGGGCTTCCTCCATTTTTTGCTTTATGTCTACCTGAAGTAAGCTTAGAAATCGCATCTTTTCAATTATCTAATTTGTCACTCTGAGCGCAGCGAAGAGTCCAACTATTTTTGCCGTTGTTTACCGGTTCATCAACTCCTCTATCTCCTCCGCTTCAATTGGGATATTCCGCATAAGATTAAATGGCTCCCCTTTCTCTTGAATGACCACATCATCTTCCAATCGAACCCCAAAGCCTTCATAGGGAATATAAATTCCAGGTTCTACGGTGAACACCATATTGGCCTTCATAGGGGTCTTGAGTTCCCCATAATCATGCGTGTCCAATCCAATATGGTGACTGGTGCCATGCATAAAGTACTTTTTATAGGCAGGCCAATCTTTATTTTCATTTTGTACATCCGCCTTGTCCAATAGTCCTAAGCCCAAAAGCTCCGAGGTCATAATCTTGCCCACTTCTTTGTGGTATTCGGCCCAAATGGTTCCCGGCACCAGCATTTTTGTAGCCTCGTTCTTCACTCGAAGCACGGCATCATAGACCGCACGTTGCCGGGCATTGTATTTCCCGTTTGCCGGGATGGTCCGGGTAAGGTCACTGGCATAGTTTGCATATTCCGCTGCCAAATCCATAAGAATCAAATCCCCGTCCTTAAGCTGTTGATTGTTTTCGATATAGTGCAATACATTGGCATTGTTTCCCGAAGCAATGATCGGGGTATAGGCAAAGCCTTTGGAGCGATTTTTTACAAATTCATGGAGAAACTCTGCTTCCATTTCATACTCCCAAACCCCAGGTTTGGTGAATCCCAATATCCTTCTAAATCCTTTTTCGGTGATATCACAGGCCTGCTGCATCAACGCAATTTCCTCTGGTTCCTTTACCCCTCTAATTTGCTGTAAAATAGGATTGCTCTTCGCCCATCTATGCGCGGGAAAGTCCTTTTTACACTTTTCGATAAAGCGATCTTCCCTAGTTTGCGTTATCACAGCCTGCCTGTAGTGTTCATTGGTATTAAAGTAAATGGTATCTGCTTCCGTCATCAAATCAAAAAAGATCTTGTCAAAATCGGTAAGCCAATAAACCGTTTCAATTCCGGAAACCTCCGTCGCTTGTTCCTTGGTCAATTTTGCTCCTTCCCAAACGGCAATATGCTCATTGGTTTCCCTAACAAACAGGATTTCCCTGTGTTTTTTATCCATGGCGTCTGGGAAAAGCAACAACATGGTTTCCTCCTGATCAGCCCCACTTAGATAAAAAATATCCCTGTGTTGTTCAAAGGCCATGGTGCTATCCGCACTAATGGGATAAATGTCATTGGAATTGAACACAGCAATACTTTTGGACTGCATTTGAGCCATAAATTTCTTGCGGTTTTTAAAAAAAAGCTGATTGCTGATCGCGTGGTATTTCATGTTTCAAAAAGGTTTGTCCAAATGTAGGTAATTGCTATACCGATGACAAATTCATACCTTCCACATTGAAACAAAACAGCTAGTTCATGAAACAATTCCTACTCCCGTTATTGCTCCTTCTTTTTCAAGCGATTCCTGCACAACAAAAGCCTACCGAGGCCGGTACCATAATTGAAGCTTTGGCACAAAAAACGAAGATGGCAGAAACGTCCTTGGTTAAAAATATTCCCCTAAAAAATATTGGCCCTTCCGTGATGAGTGGTAGGGTAGTGGATTTGGATGTCAACCCCAATGATCCAACAGAATTTTATGTGGCTTATGCTTCCGGGGGACTATGGCACACCCATACCAATGGGATTTCTTTCACCCCAGTCATGGATAATTCAAATACCCAAAATATTGGGGATATTGCTGTGGACTGGAACAATGGAACCATTTGGGTGGGAACGGGTGAAAACAATTCCTCCCGTTCTTCCTATGCAGGCATTGGCATTTTAAAATCCACTGACAAAGGGAAAACTTGGCAAAATATGGGATTGAACGATTCGCACCATATTGGCAGGATCTTGATCAATCCCAACAATCCAAATGAGGTTGTTGTAGGGGTAACGGGGCGGCTTTATTCACCAAATAAGGAGAGAGGAATCTATAAAACCACAGATGGTGGACAAACCTGGACACAAACACTTTTTGTAAATAATGCAACGGGAATTATAGATATGGCCTTTGCACCCAACAACTTCAATATACAATATGCCGCGGCCTGGGAAAAGGACCGTAAAGCCTGGAATTTTACTGGAAATGGCTCCGCTTCGGGTATTTACAAAAGTGTGGATGGTGGTAACCACTGGACGTTGATCAGCACTGAGGGCAGCGGTTTCCCAACTGGAGAGGGCGTTGGCCGTATTGGACTGGCAGTTTTTGATGATAACACTGTTTATGCCGTTCATGATAGCCAGTTTAGACGGGAGAAAAGAGAGAAGAAAAAAGAGGATGGGTTGACCAAGGACGACTTTAAGACAATGGATGTGGAAGCCTTTCTTGCTTTGGATGATAAAAAACTGAACGAATATCTGAAGACCAACGGCTTTCAGGAAAAGTATCGGGCCCAGAACGTAAAACAATTGGTGCGCAGTGGCTCAGTGAAGCCTGTTGATCTGGCCAAGTATTTGGAAAATGCGAATTCGCTGTTGTTTGATACCCCTGTAATTGGTGCGGAAGTGTATCGCAGTGACAATGCAGGATCCAGCTGGCAAAAAATGAATTCAAACTATATTGATGACCTATTCTATAGTTACGGTTACTACTTTGCGCAAATCAGGATAGACCCCAACAACAAAGACCATATTTATTTGGCCGGGGTGCCTCTGGTCAAGTCTGAAAATGGAGGGGATACCTTTACATCCATTGGCAAGGAAAATGTACATGTGGACCATCACGCGCTTTGGATCAACCCAAAACGACCAGGGCACTTGATCAACGGTAATGATGGGGGGCTCAACATCAGCTATGACGATGGGGAAAATTGGGTAAAAAACAATTCGCCCAAAGTGGGACAATTCTATGCCATCAATATAGACCATGAAGAACCTTATAATGTATATGGCGGTTTACAGGACAATGGGGTTTGGAAAGGGGCACACAACAATAAGGAAGATCGGGGATGGCACCAAAGTGGTGCCAATCCATGGAAATCCATTCTGGGAGGGGATGGCATGCAGGTCCAGATAGACAATAGAAACTCCAATACAGTATATACAGGGTATCAGTTTGGAAATTACTACCGTTTGGACCTGGAGAATGGGAAGCAAAAGTACATTCAGCCTAAACATGAGTTGGGCGAATCTCCGTACCGTTTCAACTGGCAAACCCCCATCCTGTTGTCGGAGCACAACCAAGACATCCTCTATCTGGGCAGCAATAAACTGCATCGTTCATTGAATCAAGGAGATGATTGGGAGACCATTTCCAACGATTTGACCCAGGGAGGCAAACCCGGTAATGTGGCCTATGGCACCCTGACCACATTATCTGAATCGCCATTCAAATTTGGGCTATTGTACACTGGTAGTGATGATGGTCTGATCCAGGTTTCCAAAAATGGAGGTGGAAGTTGGGACCTTATCTCTGGTTCCCTTCCGCAAAATTTATGGGTAAGTGAAGTGGCAGCATCCAAACACAAAAAGGAAAGGGTTTATGCCACCTTGAACGGCTATCGCTCGGATGATTTTACTCCCTATATATATGTAAGTGAGAACTATGGAAAGTCTTGGAAGAATATTTCAAGTAATATTCCTGCATCACCGGTAAATGCGCTGGTTGAGGAT
The DNA here is from genome assembly GCF_965233845.1 of Flagellimonas sp. Lineage (GTDB taxonomy): Bacteria > Bacteroidota > Bacteroidia > Flavobacteriales > Flavobacteriaceae > Flagellimonas. The sequence continues at coordinate 4,063,342 of NZ_OZ247584.1, read as the reverse complement.
CCCGAAAATGAAAATCTACTGTTTGCAGGTACGGATAACGGTTTGTACACCAGCTTCGATCGTGGGGAAACCTGGGAACTTTTCCAAAATGGAATGCCCAATGTGGCCGTACATGATTTGGTCATTCAGCCCGAGGCCAAACATCTTTTGGTTGGGACCCATGGCCGAAGTATCTACAAGGCAGATATTTCAGTGTTGCAACAAATGACCCCGGAAGCTATTTCCAAAAATTTGGTCGTTTTTGAGGTAGATGCCATCAAGCATTCCAAGAGTTGGGGCAACGCTACCTACACTTGGGGCAAACCGGAAACACCAGGCCTGGACATTAACTTCTATTGTTCCGCTCCGGGTTCTTGCGTTGCCCGAGTATTGACCGTGAATGGCACAGAAGTCAGCTCCACTGAAATGGAGGCTGAAAAAGGACTAAACATCCTTTCCTATGATTTGGCGTTCTCCAAAAAAGGGAAAAGCAACTTCCTTAAAAGAAACAAAATGAAATTGGAAGAAGCCAAGGATGGAAAAACCTACCTCCCTAAAGGGGCCTATATGGTGGAAATTTCAGGAAATGGACAAACCCAAAAAATTGAATTCTCCATAGAGTAGTTTCCATCAGGTTTGTGGGACTTTCTTCACCTAATCAACTTGAGGAATAGTTCCAAGTGTATTGGTTTGGTAATCAGCTATAAAGAATTAAAGATTTTCTTAAATTTAGAACTCTTGATGGTTCAATTGCATCCTTCCCCCACTTTTGGTTGAACCCTTTAGCACTGGCGAATACATCAACCTAAACTTTTCACATCATGGAGAATGATAGACGGAAACGCATTAAGTCCATTGACATGTTACGCGGATTGGTAATGGTCATCATGGCTTTGGATCATGTCCGTGATTATTTCCATGCCGACGCCTACTTTTTTGATCCTTCGGATTTATCCCAGACCAACGTGCCCTTATTCTGGACCCGTTTTGTGACCCATTTTTGCGCCCCGGTTTTTGTCTTTCTGGCCGGAACTTCTGCTTTTTTTGTTGGACAGCGTAGAACTAAAAAATCACTTTCCGTTTGGCTTTTGAAAAGAGGGATTTGGTTGATCATTGCCGAGTTTACCATTATTAAGCTAGCTTGGATGTTCAAATTGGACTATTCAGGAGTACTCCTGCAGGTCATCTGGGTGCTGGGGATAAGTATGATATTTTTGGCGGGCTTCATACATCTTCCCAAAAAATTGGGCATTGTTATCTGTTTAGTAGCTGTTTTTGGGCATAATTTATTGGATTCGGTGGCCCCTGCCGCACCTTTTGCAGCAGGGCTATGGTCCTTTTTACACGTATTTAATCTTGTTGACATGGGATTTATCAAAATCTTCGTTGGATATCCCATGATTCCCTGGATCTTTGTAATGCCCTTGGGCTACTATTTGGGCGAACTTTATAAACCTTCTTTTGATCCCAAACTGAGAATTTCCCGATTGCTGCAGATAGGTTTGGGGTTAACCCTCCTGTTTTTCGCTCTTAGGGCCATCAATATTTATGGGGATTCATATCATTGGGCCACACAGGATTCAGTTGGACTCACCATTGCATCTTTTTTCAACATTACCAAATATCCACCATCCCTGCATTTCTTGCTGATAACACTTGGTCCCTCTTTGGTGTTCTTGGCCCTTGTAGAAAATTGGCAGAACAAATGGACCGAAAAAATGGTGGTTATTGGCAGGGTGCCAATGTTTTTTTACATCGTCCATATTTATGTAATTCATGCATTGGCTGTAATTGCAGCAATGATGACAGGCTTCAGTTTTTCTGATATGGTGATCGATCTTTGGATTACCCTCCAGCCCCAATTACAGGGATATGGCTTTGATCTCTGGGTAGTTTATCTTATTTGGGTTGTGCTCATTATTGCGCTTTATCCCATTTGTAGTTGGTACAACAACTATAAGACAGCCCATAGGGAAAAATGGTGGTTGAGCTATTTATGATCGCCAAAAAATTATGGGTTTTCATTGGTGTTCGTAGCATGTTTTCATCATTAAAAAAAGATTATGCTTCAATAAATTTTGATGAAATCTATCAAAAAACAAGGGATAGCGTCCAATTATTCCTATTTTTATGGTTTCCAACCAACCTTTTTCAATCTTTTTAACCGATTACCCCTTTTTGGAACGTATGCAACGTGTTCGAGAAATAGCATTCTTTAAAAATATTCGGGAAATCCGCGAATATGAGTTTGGGGTATTCTATTTTTTCGATGGGCTTGTTATTTCCGAAATCAAGGAAGGTGTGGTCTTTAACTGGGCCATGGCCCAAAAGGTCATCGATGCCGCTTATGAAGTGATTGGACGGGACAGACCCATCGCCTATATTTCCAACCGAATTCACAATTACTCTGTGGTGCCCACAGATTGGATCAAATTTTATACACATAGAAACCAACTGGAACTCTACTCGGTGGTTGCCTATAACAAAAGTGGGCTTGCCAGTATTATCATGGAAAAGATGTTCTTTAGGAACAACATTCGTCAATTTTCCGATTTGGATACTGCCATTAATTGGAGCATATCAAAAATTGAGGCTAAAAACGAACAGCCAACCATTTAACACCCTAAATGGAATAGGGCATCTCCTTGGTTCACCACTGCCTGATGGTTAATGCAAAAGATATATCCATCAAAGGGCGCTTTTATTTTCTTGTTTTTTTTGGCGTCCGTATCGGTGATCATCCCAATGGTTTCACCTTTCACCACGGCACTCCCATTGCTTTTTTGAGGAATAAACATCCCTGCCCTGGAAGCCCTGAGCCAGCGTGTTTTATTTAATTCAATAGACTGCCGTTCCCGTGACGCCGTTTTTTTGGAGAGCATTCCCAGGGAATTCAACACATTTTTAATTCCAAGGATTCCTTGCTCAATTGACCCTTCATCAAAACGCATGCTTTCTCCTGCCTCATACACTATGGTGGGGATTCCCATCTGGAGCGAAGCCTTCCTGAACGATCCTGCTATCAATCTGGAAGCAAAATAGAAGGGAGCGTTGAAAGCCTCCGCCAATTTTTTGCTTTGCATGTCTTCTTGGGAATACCTGATCTGCGGAAAATTGAATCGCTGTCCACCTCCCGTATGAAGGTCTATTCCATAATCGATTTGGGGTAAAATTTCAGAGGTATAGGTATAGGCAATCCTGCTGGCCAAGGAACCCGTTTTTCTTCCAGGAAAGCTCCTGTTCACGTCCTTCCCATCCGGAACATCCCGTGAAAAATGTATAAAACCAAAAATATTTAGAATCGGTACCACAATTACAGCTCCTTTCTTGATATCAAACATATCGTTCTGAAGCATTCTTCTGACCGTTTCCACGCCATTGATTTCATCGCCATGCAAGCCTGCCTGTACCAAAACCGTTGGGCCTGCTTTTTTTGCATTAAAAACATGCACGGGAATATGAATCAAGGTGCCGGTTGGCAATCGGGCAATATCTATCTGTATCAATTTATTCTGTCCCGGAGCTACCCGCTCTCCATTGATGGCAATGGTTTTATTTTCGCTTTCGATACCCATTTTTTTCCACAAATTGAATGATGTGCTTGGCCACATTAACCCCAGTTGCAGCTTCAATGCCTTGCAAACCGGGAGAGGCATTGACCTCAATTAAAACTGGGCCTTTTTTGGAGCGCATTAAATCTACCCCAGCAACGCCAAGTCCTAAATATTTAGTGGCGTTCAAAGCTATGTATTGCTCCTTGGCGGTAGGTTTGATAGCCGTGGTGTCGGCCCCTCGATGCACGTTGGATCGGAAATCATCCAAGTCACTGGTTCGTTTCATGCTGGCCACCACCTGGTTGCCCACCACAATAATTCGGATGTCCTCCCCATTGGCCTCGGCAATATAGCGTTGCAAAAGAATGCTGGTATCCATCTTGTAAAGTGTATCTATAATGGACTTGGCCGATTTTTTGGTTTCGGCCAAAATCACTCCCATCCCGTGGGTTCCCTCTTGAAGCTTAATGATTACCGGTGGCCCGCCCAATAATTTGATCTGCTCCTCAATGTTATCAGGGTTGATGGAAAAGACCGTCTCGGGAATTGGTATGCCCTTGCGTGCCATAATTTGTAGAGTGCGCACCTTGTTTCTTGCCCTGGTAATCCCCAGGGAACGTGCCGTGCTGAACACATTGTTCATTTCAAACTGTTTTACAATGGCTACTCCGTGCCGGGTAACCTTGGCTCCAATTCTTGGGATAATGGCATCAAACTCATTGGTCACATTTTCCTCATCCAGATAAATCTGGGGGTTCCCCTCACCCAACTTTACAGAGCATTTGGTATGGTCAATAACCTCCACATAATGTCCGGCATTCTGGGCTTCCTCAACAATCCTCTTGGTAGAGTGTACATTAAGGCTCACGGATAAGATGGCAATGTCCATAAGGGATTTTGGTCGGTTATAAATCAATTGTAATATCGGTTAAAATTCCCAGTTGTTGGAATTTTGGTCCAATTAAATGCTTCAAGTTGAAGCCATTCCAAGCATAGGTTATAATCGGTCTAAATAAGACACTTATGGCCGTTGAAAGCTTGTTAAAAACTCAATCGTGACGTAAATTTGTAGTTAAAACCAACGCTAATGAGTGGATTGATAAAATCTTCGATTGCCCGCAAGGTAGTGATGGCACTTTCGGGTCTCTTTCTGGTAATTTTTCTAGTACTGCACGTAACCATCAATTTAGCATCGGTCATCTCCCCCGATTTTTTTAATGAAGCTTCCCACTTTATGGGATACAACCCACTGGTGCAATACCTCATGCAACCCATTTTGATCATTGGGGTCATTGTACATTTTGTGATGGGGTTTGGTCTTGAATTACAAAACAAAAGGGCCAGGGGAATCAGCTATGTAAAATATAGTGGCAGCGCCAACGCTCCCTGGGTTTCCAGAAACATGATCTATTCCGGGCTGGTTATTTTGGCATTTTTGGGATTGCACTTCTACGATTTTTGGGTTCATGAAATGACCTACAAATACATCGAAATGAATCCTGAAAACCCTACCCGATATTATGCAGAAACAGTTGAAAAGTTTGCCCCTTTTTGGAGAACCATCATTTATGTGGTTTCATTTGTGCTGCTAAGTCTGCATCTGTGGCACGGATTTTCTTCCTCCTTCCAATCCATGGGAGTGAACAACAAATACACCCCAGCCATTAAATCTTTTACAAAAATATTTGCGGTGGTAGTGCCATTAGCGTTCGTGTTCATTGCACTGTACCATCACCTTAACCCAATAACACATTAATTATGGGCATATTGGATTCCAAAATTCCATCCGGTCCTTTGGCCGATAAATGGACCAAGCACAAAAACGACATCAATCTTGTTAATCCGGCCAACAAACGAAACATTGACGTGATCGTGGTTGGAACTGGATTGGCAGGTGGAGCCGCGGCAGCCACATTGGCCGAGTTGGGTTATAATGTGAAGACTTTTTGCTACCAGGATTCTCCCAGAAGAGCGCACTCCATTGCAGCACAGGGAGGTATCAATGCAGCCAAAAACTACCAAGGAGACGGGGATAGCCCTTATCGATTGTTTTACGACACCATCAAAGGTGGGGACTACCGTTCCAGGGAAGCCAATGTATATCGTTTGGCTGAGGAGTCTGCCAATATCATAGATCAATGTGTGGCACAAGGTGTGCCCTTTGCCCGTGAATATGGCGGTCTTTTGGACAACCGTTCATTTGGCGGGGTTTTGGTCTCCCGAACTTTTTATGCCAAGGGACAGACCGGACAGCAATTGCTTTTAGGTGCCTACGCGGCCATGAACCGACAAATCAATCGAGGGAAAATCCAAGCGTACAACCGCCATGAAATGATGGATTTGGTTTTAGTGGATGGAAAAGCTCGGGGCATTATTGCCCGTGATTTGGTTAGCGGAGAAATCCAAAGGCATAGTGCCCATGCCGTAGTTTTGGCAACTGGGGGCTATGGCAATGTTTTCTTTTTGTCCACCAATGCCATGGGAAGCAACGTGATGGCAGCTTGGCGAGCCCATAAAAAAGGAGCTTTCTTTGCCAATCCTTGTTATACGCAGATCCACCCAACCTGTATTCCGGTTTCTGGAGAACATCAATCCAAGTTGACGCTGATGTCAGAATCTTTGAGGAACGATGGTCGTATTTGGGTGCCGAAACGCAAGGAGGATGCCATTGCCATTAGGGAAGGGAAATTGAAGCCTACACAATTGGGCGAGGAAGAACGCGATTACTATTTGGAACGTAGATATCCCGCCTTTGGAAATCTGGTTCCCCGTGACGTGGCTTCCAGAGCCGCCAAGGAAAGATGTGATGCTGGGTTTGGTGTAAACAAAACCGGCGAAGCTGTTTATCTTGATTTTGCCGCCGCCATAGAACGTTACGGTAAGGAAAAAGCCATGACCTCCGGTATTAAAAATCCAGATAAAGAAACCATTATACAACTAGGAGAGGAAATTATAGAAGCCAAGTACGGTAACCTTTTCCAGATGTATGAAAAAATTGTGGACGAGAATCCTTATAAGACCCCAATGATGATCTACCCTGCGGTGCACTATACCATGGGTGGTCTTTGGGTGGATTATAATTTACAGACCACCATTCCTGGTTGTTACTGTGCAGGCGAAGCCAATTTCAGTGACCATGGTGCCAACCGACTTGGAGCTTCAGCCTTGATGCAAGGTTTGGCAGATGGTTATTTTGTACTGCCGTATACCATCGGTGACTATTTATCTGATGATATCCGTACAGGAACCATTTCAACTGATTCTCCAGAATTTGAAGCTGCCGAAAACGAAGTTAGGGGTCGTCTGGAAAAATTGATGTCAGGGACTGGAATCCATTCTGTGGATTACTATCATAAAAAGTTGGGCAAAATCATGTGGAACAAATGTGGTATGTCCAGAAACGAAAAAGAATTGGAGGAAGCCATTGGCGAAATAGCCGAATTGCGAAAGGATTTTTGGGAAAATGTAAAAATTCCTGGTCAAGCCGATTCCAAAAACCAAGAGTTGGAGAAAGCCGGAAGGGTTGCCGACTTTTTGGAATTGGGAGAACTTTTTGCCAAGGATGCCTTACATAGAAAAGAATCTTGTGGAGGTCATTTTAGGGAAGAATACCAAACCGAAGAAGGAGAGGCCTTGCGTGATGATGAGAACTTCAAGTATGTGGCTGCATGGGAGTTTAAGGGTGAACCCAAGGATGCAGAGTTGCACAAGGAGGATTTGGTTTACGAAAATATCGAATTAAAGACACGTTCTTACAAATAAAAGCTATGAAGTTATATCTAAAAATTTGGAGACAAAAGGATGCCGAAACTAAGGGTCAAATTGTGGATTATACCCTAGATGGCGTTGAGGGCGATATGTCTTTTTTGGAAATGCTGGATATCCTAAACGAAGAACTGGTTTCAAAAGGTGAGGAACCTGTAGAGTTTGATCACGATTGTAGGGAGGGTATCTGCGGAACTTGTTCGTTACAAATCAATGGGGAACCCCACGGGCCCGATAGATTGATCACTACTTGCCAATTGCACATGCGAAAGTTCAACGATGGGGATACTATCGTCATAGAACCGTTTAGGGCCAAAGCTTTTCCAGTAATCAAGGATTTGATTGTGGATCGTAGTGCTTTTGACAGAATTCAACAAGCGGGTGGTTACATCTCGGTAAACACCTCTGGGAATACCGTGGATGCCAATGCCATTCCCATTCCCAAGGAAGATGCGGACAAAGCCATGGATGCCGCAACCTGTATTGGTTGCGGAGCCTGTGTAGCAGCTTGTAAAAATGCCAGTGCCATGCTGTTTACCTCAGCTAAAGTTTCCCAATTTGCCTTATTGCCCCAAGGTCAGGTGGAGGCCGCTGATCGTGTACAGAACATGGTTCGCCAAATGGACTTGGAAGGTTTTGGAAATTGCACCAATACAGGAGCCTGTGAAGTAGAATGCCCCAAAGGCATTTCCTTGGAGAACATCGCCCGTATGAACCGCGAATATCTTTCTGCTACAACAAAAGGATAAAATTCCAATACTCATAAACCAAAACCCAAATTCCTTAAGGAGTTTGGGTTTTTTATTCATCAATAACTCTTAGGAGGTTGGCATTTTTATCCCATAAAGCAATCTTTCCCTCGCTGCTTGAAGTTACTATGAACTTTCCATCAGGACTCCAATCTACACCCCATAGATAATCATTTGCCGACGCCGATTCAGCTATAAGCTCTCCTGCTTGGGACCAAATCCGCAATGCATCACTTGCACTGGCCAATCTTTTTCCATTTGGGTTCCATCTAATATTTCGGTATTCTCCGGGACTTCCGTCAATTGTATTAAGCATAACGCCTTCCTTGTTCCAAAACTGCAGTAATTTGACCTCGGCCTTTTCCAAATCCCCATAGTCACCAACCGCGAAGAAATCCCCAGATTTATGCCATTCCACGCAAAGCAGAAAGGTTTCCACGTTTCTTGGCTCAAAAGCATTTATGGTATCTCCATGTTGGGTATAGATTCCTATCTGCGTTCCAACCGTGACCATAATGTTTTTTGAAGGATGCCAATCCAAGCCAGCAACTCCCTTTGAGTCGGCCAAAAATCGACTTACACGGCTTCCATGCATGGTATAAACGGACACCGTATCTTCAAGTTCGGAAACAGCTAGCAGTTCTCCCGTATGATTCCAGTCCAGTGCTCTAAAGCTCGATTCCAAATCCTGCAGCTCTCTCCATTTCCCAGTGTCCAAATCAAGTATTTTGGCTTTAAAGGTTCTTCCTTGGGTAATAACGGCCAAAAGATTTTTGCTTGGATGCCACTTTAGGCGACTTAGTTGCACCCCTGGAACCGGGTAAGTTTTCAACAGTTCAAAAGTCTTGGCATCAAATACTTTCAACACTTCTTGATTGCCCCCGGTTGCAATGTATTTCCCGTCGGGACTCCAAGCTATGGTCCATAGGGTTTCTTTGTTCTCAACCTGCTCCTTACAACAGATATGGGTCAAGGTGTACAACAACAGAAAAAAGAAAAGTTTTTTCATTTAACATCCTGGTTTGGTCACCAAAACCACCTCAAAAGCGATTGCATCTGAAATAATGCTTTCCTTGACACTTCCAATAATCCCTTTGGATTCGTAACTAATGCCCCAACGGGTCCTGTCAATTGCAAACTTGGATTTAAACACATAGGTTTGATCACGCTCCTCAACACTCATTCTAAACTTTATGGGATGGGTAACCTCCTTTATGGTCAACAGCGCTTCAACCTCAATTTCGTCTTCTTCAACATACAAGGCCTCAACAATCTTTAATTGGGCCAGAGGATGATTTTTCACATCAAAGAAATCCTCATTTTTTAAATGGGATACCAGCATATCGTTGTAATTTCCATCGGTATTGACAATGGAATTCATGTCCGCCTCAAAATAGCCTCCCATGACCATATTGCCTGACCAAAAAATGGTGCCTTTTGAAAACGCTACCGTACCATAATGCTCATTGAACTGGAACAATTTGGATCCCGACCATTTGATTACGCTCTTTTCTGTATCAATATTTATGGTACCTTGTCCATACATAAAGGCATTAAACCCAATGCCCACAACTAATAAGATGATTTTTTTCATTGTTTTGTTTTGGACAAATCTAGGTTTGGGGGTCTCAGGAGAGGTGAACAAAATATAAATGAAGTGCAAAAAATTGCAAATTTTTAATTTGACAAAAATCCGCCATAAATGAAAGTTGTACTTTATATATATAGCGTGTTGTTCGTGTTTGCACTTTCTTTTGCGGTGATCAAAAATGAGCCAAAAAATCAAGATGACACTTTTTCTAACCGGGTAAAGGTTGCACTTAGGAATACAGGAAACACCTTGTTGTTGCAAAGCCGGGATTCCAGCTCATTGGTCCTGCCGGTAATACAAAATGGGTCTCGAAGTTTTCAGCTAACTTTTGAAATGGAGTTACCCATAGTTCCGGATAGCTTAGTGGCATCGGTAGCGCGAAATTTTAAGGCCATGAACCTGCCCAATGACTATCTGGTGGAAGTAGTGGACTGCCAACAAAATGAAGTGAACTATAGCTATGCGATCTCAAATAGTGAAGAGCGGAACATTGTCCCCTGTTTGGGCAGAAACCTCCCTATGAATTGCTATTCCATCCATGTCATTTTTTCCAAGCCCACAGATTTCAAAGAATCCAAATTGAGTGCGCCATGGTATACGCTAGTGGTGTTTGGCACTTTAGGAATAGGTCTGTTTTTCCTGGTAAAGCGAAAGGAAATGATAGAACCCCAAAATGCATTGACCTCTATACTCATTGGCAATTACGCTTTTTATGCAGATCAGAACAAATTGGTCAAGGATGGTGCGGATATTAAGTTAACCGCAAAGGAAACGGACTTACTTAAAATTTTTGCCGACAACATCAACCAAGTGGTTAGTCGTGATCAATTACTCAAGGAAGTTTGGGAAAACAAGGGTGTGTTTGTAGGTCGAAGTTTGGACACCTTCATCTCCAAACTCAGAAAGAAGTTCAAGGACGAAGATCATATCAATCTGATCAATGTGCATGGGGTTGGTTATAAACTGGAAATACGGAAGGATTCCAAGAAATAATCCGCACAAGAAATCCCATCGGAATGAAATTTAAGCTTCCCTTTTTGCTATCTTGAAACATGCCCAAAAACTATCCCAAAGAGCGCATTAAAGTTCCTCGGTTCAATGAGGAGTCCGGTTTTTATACCACCCCGGAACGTTCCAAGATCATGGGCAAGATTCGCGGCAAGAACACCAAACCAGAGCTGGCTTTTAGAAAAGCATTATGGGCCGCAGGCTACCGTTATCGCATAGATTATAAAAAGTTGATTGGAAAGCCGGACATTGTGCTTAAAAAGTACAAGACAGCCATTTTTATTGATGGGGAGTTTTGGCACGGTCATAATTGGGAGGAACGCAAGCTCAAAATCAAAACAAACAAAGCGTTCTGGATTCCCAAAATAGAGCGAAACATGCAGCGTGATCAAGAGGTCAACGAGGCCTTGGAAGAAATGGGGTACTCCGTATTTCGATTTTGGGAAAGTGAAATCAAAAAAGAGCTTGATCGTTGTTTGGATGAGGTAATTGTATCCCTAAAAAAGCAAACCGAATGATTAAAATCAACTCCAAATTGCCCAATTTAGGCACAACTATTTTCACGGTTATTGGTCAGTTGGCCAAGGAACATAACGCTATCAACCTATCCCAGGGGTTTCCCAATTTCTCCCCCGATTCCAAATTGCTGCGGTTGGTAGACAAGGCTCACCAAGACGATTTTAATCAATACGCCCCCATGCAAGGTATTTTAAGGCTACGGGAAACCATTTCAGAAAAAACGGAGAGTCTGTACGGTAAATCATACCATCCCGAAACAGAGATTACGATTACCGCAGGGGCAACCGAGGCCATCTTCACCAGCATTGCGGCCTTTGTTCGGCCCAAGGATGAAGTTATTGTACTTCGTCCAGCCTATGACTGTTATGAACCCGGCATTGAACTATTTGGTGGCATTGTGGTTCCCATTGCATTGGAAGGGCCATCATTTAAGGTAGATTGGAATGGACTTAAAAAGGCCATCTCTCCTAAAACCCGTATGGTGATCATTAATACGCCCCACAATCCCACAGGCACCATTTGGTCCCAATCGGATATGCTACAATTGCAGGAAATCCTTAAGAATACCAATATAATCTTGCTGAGTGACGAGGTCTATGAACATATCACCTTTGATGGGGAACAGCACCATAGTGTATCCAAATTTCCAGATTTGGCCTCTCGAAGCATTGTTTGTTCCTCGTTTGGAAAGACCTTCCATGTTACGGGTTGGAAAATTGGATATTGTGTGGCGCCCAAAGCTTTGATGCAAGAGTTCCATAAAGTTCACCAGTACAATGTTTTTTCCGTAAACCATGCGCTTCAAATTGCATTGAATGAATACCTGCAAACACCTGAACATTATCTTGAACTAGGGAATTTTTATCAAAAGAAGCGAGATCATTTCTTAAATGCCATCCAAGGTACAAGGTTTGATGCCGTGCCTTCTGCTGGAACCTACTTTCAATTGTTGGATTATAGTAAAATCACTGATGAGAAAGACATGGATTTTGCCAAACGCCTTATTAAGGAATATCAATTGGCCAGCATTCCCATTTCGGTATTTTGTGGTCCAGATTACGATCAGAGGTTCCTGAGGTTTTGTTTTGGGAAAACCGAAGATGTCCTAGACCAAGCGGCAGAAATACTACAACGAATTTAAGCAGTTATAGCTGTCTTCTAGCAATCCGAAAGATTTGGAGTACATCCTTGCCCGAAAGCTCAAAATCCTGGAACTCGGGAGCCTTGTTTAGATTGCTACACTGGAAAACATCTTTTTCAAAATTATAGTTGGTGATGCGCTTACAAATAATACGGTCCTTGCAGACCAAAACATACGATTTGTTGAAAAGCCCATTGTTTTCCAAAGCAAACTCCTTGACGTCCACCTCTACCCCTAGAACTATGGATTTGTTGGGAATGGAATCTATGGTTCCGTCATACATGGAATTCCCCGTTATTTCAAAAGCCATATGAAGTTCATCGTCAATGGAGTCCATCACAAACCCCGTTTCGAAGGCATTTTGGGAAACAAGACCTGTTTTTACCCGGGTAATATATTCCTTTTGCTGCTCCATAAGCACTAAAGGGGACATTACCAATAGTTTTCCGTGTTCCAAAGGATAGAAAACACTACCGTGTTTGGCGTATGGTTTCTTTTTTCCATAGGTATCGTTGGGGTCATGGAACTCATGAATGACGAGTTCGGGTATGGTCATTTCAAAAAATTGGGCAATTTTCTTTAAATTCTTATTTGGAATATTGGCGTCTCTTCTCTCATAGAGCTGTACGGTTCGTAGGCTAACACCAATGGCATGGGCAAATTCTGTTTGACTTATTCCTTTTTTTCGTCTTAATTCTTTTATTATGTGCATAAAATCACTATCTTGTGTAATATTTTTACGCATACCCATGAAAATGCGTAATTCTCAACTTCACCTTTGTACTTCCCTTACGATCAAATATAGAAAAAGGGAATTATTTCATTTATTACAAGTTTAACTTAACAATTTACATGTATGGGCACGCTCAAATCTTCCGACCTACGAATCAAAAATGAAGAAATGTTTACCAGCTCCGATTTTGGTAAACCCATTGGACAGGAACTTTCCACCATTTTGCGAAGAAACCTGAACAAGGACAATCTGGCCAACATTGCTTCAGGTTGCAGTATCAGTTTTTCCACTGTAAGGGACTTGGTTTATAGAACCAACAGTTTAACCGAGGGTAACTCCATGGCGCTGGCCCTACTCATCCATGCAGCCTTGGAAAACTCCGTAGCAAGGAAATTGCAGTCCGAAGGAGACATTATGTTTTTGGATGGCATATTAAAGCATTAACCGAAGCAACCAATCTGTTTGTTTGTCGTTCCCGATGTAATACGGGTGAGTGCCAAACTTGGTAAACCCATGTTTCTGGTAGAATCTTATGGCTCCCGGGTTATGTTCCCAAACCCCTAACCAAACATAACCCATGCCTTTATACTTGGCCAAATTGATAATTTGTTGGAGCATCCATGCCCCTATGCCCTTGCCTTGGTGGCCATCAACGACATATATCCGTTCCAATTCCAGAGAATTTTTGTCTTTGACATCTGTTTGTGCTTGGCCGTTGTTCACTTTGAAGTAGCCCACCAAATCCATGTTTTCAAAAACAAAATAGAATTGGGAGTCGATATTCAACAGTTCCCTTTGCAGTTGTTCCCTGCTAAATGCTGATGCTATATACTCCCTAAAATCTCCGGGTTCATTTTCCGCTTCAAATGCTGCAATAAAAGTGTCTTTGGATATTTGGATTAAGGCATCCAAATCCGACAGCGTGCATTCCCGAAAACTTAAATGATTGGAGGGTTGATTCATCCCTCTAAATTATGGAATAAAAAAAGAGCCTAACAATTTTGTTGGCCCTTACATTTTTTCATTTTATGAATCTTAAAGCATAAAAAGCTTCTTGATCAATAACATAAATCCTGTGAAAAAATCGTTTCTGTAAACTTGAACGTTGTCCTCTACGGAGGAGCGGAAAAATTTGGGTGCCATGGTGTTGATTTTAAGGGTGGTTAATTTGGGAAAAATATTCAACACTGCCAAAATACCGCAAAAGAAATTTTAGTTAAAAAAAATGTTGTGTAGGTACGCTATATTGTGGTAAACAAACCGATAGGTATTGGGACTATATTTGCATCTCGGGAATCTCCCCTTCTACCTGTAGTTTACCTTCTGTAGCGTTCACCACTTCTTCCACAGATACCCCAGGAGCCGTTTCCAATAATTTGAACCCTTCCGGGGTCACCTCCAATACGGCCAAATTGGTAACAATTTTCTTTACACAGCCTACTCCTGTTAGTGGAAGCGAACATCTTTTGAGCAATTTGGATTTTCCAGCCTTATTGGTATGCATCATGGCCACAATGATGTTCTCAGCCGAGGCCACCAAATCCATTGCACCGCCCATACCTTTTACCATCTTGCCCGGAATCTTCCAATTGGCGATATCGCCATTTTCTGCCACCTCCATAGCTCCCAAAATGGTCAAATCCACATGTTGCCCCCTAATCATGCCAAAACTCAAGGCAGAGTCAAAAAAAGACGCTCCTGGAAGGGTGGTTATGGTCTGTTTCCCAGCATTTATAATATCGGCATCCTCTTCGCCCTCAAACGGGAATGGCCCCATGCCCAACACTCCATTTTCGCTCTGAAATTCCACACTGATATCTTCCCGTACAAAATTGGCCACCAAAGTGGGTATTCCTATGCCTAGGTTCACATAATATCCGTCCTTGACTTCCTTTGCAATCCGTTTTGCGATTCCGTTTTTATCAAGCATAATTATCTTTTAATAGCGTATGAGTTAAACTTGTGGGCATTTTCACTTTCATATCTCCAAACTACTATTGGAAAAGATAAGGTAATGGCCGCTATTAACCCGAAATAATAAATCAAAACAAAACTTGCAATCCCTCCAACAATCAATCCTATCAAAGTAATTCTTTGGTCGATTACTGCAGTAATTCTGTTAATATGTTTTTTGTCAAGTTTACTACAACCATCGCAATTCACTTGAACTTCGTCCCGCCCAAGTTTTTTCTGCAGCTCAGGTCTGGTTTCTGCCCTATTCTTTAAATAATTTACCCTTTTACAGGAGGAACAAGTATAAGTTAACCTCATCTATCAATTTCTTTCTCTTGTTGTTCTTTGTTCAATTCGCTTTTCATATTCCGCTCCTTGAAAAATGCGCTGTACAAAAATCCCAGGGATATGAATTGTGTTGGGGTCCAGACTTCCTGCAGGAACCAATTCCTCCACCTCCGCAACCGTTATCTTGGCAGCACCACACATACAAGGATTAAAGTTTCGTGCCGTCCCCTTGAAAATCAAATTGCCCGCTTCATCCCCTTTCCATGCTTTTACAAACGCAAAATCTGCTTTGTATGCAGGTTCCAAAACATACATCTTGCCATCAAATTCACGAGTTTCCTTTCCTTCAGCGACCTCGGTGCCATAACCCGCTGGGGTATAAAATGCCGGGAATCCGGCCTGGGCAGCCCTACATTTTTCTGCCAAAGTGCCTTGGGGAGTCAATTCCACTTCAAGTTCCCCGCTCAGCATTTGCCGTTCAAACTCATCATTTTCTCCCACATAGGAAGAGATCATTTTTTTAATCTGATGCTGTTGCAATAAAAGTCCCAATCCAAAATCGTCAACCCCTGCGTTATTGGAGATACAGGTAATGTCCTTAATTCCTAACCTTACCAATTGCCCAATGGCATTTTCCGGGATTCCACAGAGCCCAAACCCTCCTAACATAAAGGTCATTCCATCTGCTACCCCTTCCAAGGCTTGTTCCACAGTTGCTACAGTTTTCTTGATCATCCAATTCCAATTTTATTGCTGTTGAAATTACGATAATTAAAGAATTCCTGAAACCGTTTTGTTTTCAAAAGAAAGTATCAATGTTTTGTTCCATTTGGATTCCCGCTTTGCGCCTCCGCTAAAGCTTCAGGCGGCACGTGGTCGTAGGAATGACAATGCCACAGAATCTACGTCGTTAACGTTGTGATTCCAGTGGCAGAAAAAAAGCCCCAAGGAAGAATCTTCACATGGAGCTCATTTTTTTAGTGTTTTTTCCTTTGACCTAAAAGCCTATATCCTCGTCCAAATCGTCTTCAGTATCCGTTTCTTCCTTGAGTTCCTCAAGAACTTTGGTACAGTCCACATTAATGGACAACCCTTCGGGCTCCTCAAAAGCTTCCGTGGACACCCCCAACTCTTCATTTTCATAGTTCTTCTTCATGTACAATGCCCAAATAGGCAAGGCCATGGAAGCCCCCTGACCGTAAGTAAGACTTTTAAAGTGAATGGATCGATCATCACCTCCTACCCAAACTCCCGTGACCAAATTGGGTACCATACCCATAAACCATCCATCACTTTGATTTTGCGTGGTTCCTGTTTTTCCGGCAATGGGATTGGTCAATTCGTACGGGTATCCTGTTATAATATCTTGGTAAACCCGCTGTTCTTTGGCAAAAGTATGTCGCAATCTGGTACCAGAACCTCCCTGGGTCACTCCCTCCATTAAATTTACCATGGCATAGGCCACGTCCTTGCTCAACACATCTTTGGTCTCGGGAACATATTCGTATAGTACGGTTCCATTTTTGTCTTCAATACGGGTAACCATAACCGGTTTTACATATACTCCTTGGTTGGCAAAAGTTCCATAAGCACCTACCATGTCATAAACTCCAAAATCATGGGTTCCCAAAGCAATGGATGGCACCTCTGGAATATTATCGCCCAAGCCCATGTTTTTGGCAATATTGACAACAGATGCTGGACCTACTTGGTCTATCAATTGTGCCGTCACCGTGTTCACCGAGTTTGCCAGTGCATTTTTAAGTGTCCTGTTTTTCCCTGAGTACTTTCCATCAGAGTTTTTGGGACACCACGCCTCCATATTGCCATGCTTCAATGGCTCTATACAATACTGATTGTCTGGAAGCGAATCGCAAGGCGAATACCGAAGCTGATCAATAGCAGCTGCATATACAAACGGCTTAAATGTAGACCCCGCCTGACGCGCACCTTGAATCACATTATCGTATTGAAAATGTTTGTAATCCACACCTCCAACCCAAGCTTTTACATGGCCTGTCTGAGGTTCCATGGACATCATCGCCGTCCTCAGAAAAGTTTTGTAGTAACGAATGGAATCCAAGGGAGTCATTATAGTGTCTTTCTCATAGGAGTCACTGTTCCAATCAAAAACATTCATTTCCGTTTTTTCATGGAAAGATTTTTCAATTTCTTCAGAGCTCTTTCCTTGACTGGACATGATACGCCAACGGTCAGAACGCCTCATGGCACTCCGCATAATGGTATCTATAGCTCCATTGGTAATGTCCAAAAAAGGTGCCGTTGGATTTCTTTTGGGCGTATTTTGATGAAAGAACTCGGCCTGAAGATTCTTCATATGCATCTCCACAGCCTCCTCGGCATTTTTTTGCATGCGAGAGTCAATTGTGGTATATATTTTTAGCCCATCCAAATAGATATTGTATTTCTCACCATCGGGTTTCGGATTTTCATTCACCCACTTTTTTAGCCAATTCCTTTGCATATACATTCTAAAGTAGGTGGCCAAACCTTCACGATGGGATTCGGGATTATAGTTCAAATCTATCTCCAAAGCTTGTAATGAATCTTTTTCCGTTTCACTGATGTATTCATTCTTTGCCAATTGGCCCAAAACCATGTCCCTCTTGTTCTTGGTGAGTTCCTCTCGACGCAAAGGATTATAAAGCGATGAGTTTTGAAGCATGCCGACCAACATTGCAGACTCTTCCATTTTGAGGTCGCTGGGTTCTTTTCCAAAATAAATTCTTGCCGCGGATCGAATACCATCCGCATTGTTACCAAAATCATAAATGTTCAAATACATGCTTATGATTTCCTCCTTGGTATAACTTCGTTCCAAACGAGTGGCAATTACCCACTCCATAGCCTTTTGCTTAATTCGCTCTATAATGTTTTGTGAACTGACCCCCACAAAAAGTTGTCTGGCCAACTGCTGGGTTATGGTACTTGCCCCTCCACGCTTCCCCAAAAAGACAAACGCTCTCAATGTTCCCCGCGCATCAATTCCCGCATGATTGTAGTAGCGTATATCTTCACTGGCTATCAAAGCATCTATTAAATTTTGGGGCAGTTCATTGTAGGCAACATCTGTACGGTTATCCTCCAAATAGAATTTTCCCAGGGTTTCCCCATCGGAAGAGATAATTTCAGTGGCCAAATTGGTGCTTGGGTTTTCCAAATGTTCAAAGGTGGGCATTGTGCCAAATACGCCCCAAGATGCCAATAAAAATATCAGTGCCGCTGAGAAAATACCGACTCCGAAAAGAATCCAAAACCATTTAATGAAAGGAAGAAAGCTCTTTTGTTTCTTCTGTTTAGCTTTTGCCATTGCTTTATTGGGTGCTTTTTTCAATTTCCAAACCTACATCGGTAATGCCCTCCAAAATGTGAAGACCTTCTACCTCGCCATTTTTACGCATGGCGTGGGCCACACTCAATTTATATACGCCAGAATCTGGAAAAACGATGTTTTCCTTGTACCAAAGCTTGTTTTCCTTGATACTGCCAAATCCTTTGCCCAACCATTCCCCGGTGGGCTCCGCCATTTTGTATTCCAAGGTATCCTTCTGGGTCTGCCCATTGGGAAACTCC
Organism: Flagellimonas sp.; assembly: GCF_965233845.1. GTDB lineage: Bacteria > Bacteroidota > Bacteroidia > Flavobacteriales > Flavobacteriaceae > Flagellimonas. Next base: position 4,044,468 of record NZ_OZ247584.1, on the reverse strand, counting down.
AGTTCCGTGATCAAAAAGAGGTTGCTGAACGGATAGGTGTTGTCGTTTCTTATATTGATGAACATGTTATGGCCCTGTTCCGAATCCAATTCTGAAAACTGGAAATCTACCAGCTGATCCATTTGCCATTTGCCATTGGACATGGGTTCAAATTCAGAAAATACCAGATTGCTGTTACACGATACCAAGCCTAGGAATACAACCAAGGCATAGTAAATTTTATTGTGCATTGGAAGAAGATTTTGGTTTGTTTTTTCTTCTTTTCTTGTTGCGTTTCTTTCGCTTGGGGCGATCAAAACGCGTAAGACTGTCCTGCCCCACCACATTTTCAAAGGCCATTTTTTCGTCGCTTACATTGTCTTGGGCATATTCCTCCAAGCTAGCAATCTTTTCATTCTTCTTGTTCAGTTCCAAGATTTCCAACACATGGTCTTTGTCCAAGGCGTGCCAGGTAGCCGGGTCATCTCGATAGGAAAACCACAGTGTCTGCTTAAAGATATCCGCTTTTTGGCAAAAGGCAACTCCCTTTTTGGTCTGAAGCTTGCTGTCCTGTGATGGGAAATCCTTCAGTGCCTCCAGATACATGTCCAATTCGTAATTGAGGCAACATTTGAGCTTCCCACATTGCCCTGCCAATTTTTGGGGGTTCAATGCCAATTGTTGGTACCGGGCCGAAGCCGTACTTACCGATCTAAAATCGGTTAGCCAAGTGGAACAACAAAGTTCACGACCACAGGAACCGATCCCGCCCAAACGCTGGGCCTCTTGCCGGTACCCAATCTGGCGCATTTCAATCCGAATGCCAAAGGCTTTGGCCATATCCTTAATCAGCTGGCGGAAGTCCACTCGCTCCTCAGCGGTATAGTAAAAGGTAGCTTTGGAACCATCGCCTTGGAACTCCACATCACTCAATTTCATCTGTAGTTTAAGTGAAATGGCAATCTCACGGGATCGCTTTTGTATTTCGGCCTCCTTGCTTCTGCTTTTTTGCCAGATGTCAACATCGCGTTGTGACGCTTTTCTATAAATCTTGGGAAGGGTCTTGTCGTCCAGCGCCACTTTTTTTCTTCGCATCTGTACTTTGACCAACTCCCCGGTCAAAGTTACAATCCCCACATCGTGACCCGACTTGGCCTGGGTGGCCACCACATCCCCAATGGAGAGTGGAATGCCGTCCACATTTCTAAAGAATTCCTTTCTACTGTTCTTGAATCGTACCTCAACGCAATCAAAAGGTTTTTGACCATTGGGCAGCGACATATTGGAAAGCCAGTCAAAGACTGTAAGCTTGTTACAACCATCCGTGCCGCAAGTACCGTTGTTCTTGCAACCCCGCGGTTGTCCATCCTTGCCGGTTGAACAACTGCTACATCCCATATTTAATATCTTGATTTAGAGCGATGCTGGAGCATCATTCTAAAAAGGGTTCATAAAAAATCTTGAGGTAAAGATAGCATAAATTGGGCAGTGGAGAAATGCTACTTCTGTGTCATCTGCTATTGAGCTTCGCCAAATACTTTCTCCTCGTGCTTTATTAAATATTCAAAGGAAACATTCACCACCTCATTTAGCTTTAGGTTTCTTTTACCGGCTATAAGGGCAAGCTCCCTATGCCGGTCCGATCCTGTACGCACATTAAACACCCCTTTATAAAATTTATCGGGTTCTTTGCCTATTTCCTTGCAGGTGGTCAAATAATCATTAACAGCTTCTTTAAAGGACTCCCTAAGTTCATCAACAGAAGTTGCCTCAAAGTTTACCAAATCGTTTATGCCCAAAACCTTGCCATATAGCACATTATCTTCCGCACTAAATTCCACGGAGCCTATATAATTTTTGTATTCTAAAAAACTTCCCATACCTATAGATTCAGTTTTTCCAGCACTTGCCTTATAACATATTGTTTTACAATGTTTCCGGGATGGGGTTTGTGCAAGCTGATAATTTCTTTGACACTATTGCCAAATTTTACCCGAGAACCTCCTGTTTTTCCTTTCTTTCTAATCTCGTGATATCCAAAGTGAGCAAGGATTTTAATCAGTTCGCTCCAAGTAAAATCTTTTGGAACATTTTTAAATCGCTCTATTAGTTTATCAATTCTGCTCATGGCAAAGGTAAAACAAAATATGTAACTAAAAAATAGTTACAATTAAAATTGACTATTGGTAGTCTGAATCCCATGGTTAAAGCTGGTCATTTTCCGTGCTTCCAGCAAAAAATCCGTCAACCCAAAACCAGCATCCATCAACTCAAAACTAGCATCCGTTAGTTGGGTTGGAGCTGAACAAAAATTAGGAAGCACTTTTGGGTCTTTAACTTTTAAACCCAAAAATTATGAAATTGAAAACCCTACTGCTTATGACAATCTTTGCTTTGGCCCTGCTAGCCTGTAGCGAGGACGATGGCAAAGACCCAAACCCAAACGGAGCTCCAAGCATTAACCCAGACCAAATCTTTAATGTTGCCGAAACCAAAGTACCTGGTGATAATCTGGGCAAGGTAAAGGCCTCCGACCCAGACGGTGACCCACTGACCTATTCCATCAGCGGGAATGCAGGCCCTTTTATTATTGGTGAGAGCAACGGAGAACTTGGTTTGGCCGAAGGCCAAAGTTTGGACTATGACACCACCAACACCTACACACTTACCATTGGCGTTACCGATAACACGGACTCCGCCACAGGGACCATCACTATAAACGTGACCAACGTAAACCAAGCGCCGACCATTACCGAAGGTCAAAGCTTTTCGGTTAAGGAGGACATAGATGATGCTTTTGAAATTGGCACAGTGGAGGCCAATGACGAGGATGGCGACCCGATTACGTTTTCCATAACCGATGAAATCTCCCCGTTTGAAATTACAGAAAATGGGGTTCTAAGTTTAATTCCCAACAAGACGCTGGATTATGAAACCCAGACCGAATATACCGTGAACATTGAAGTAACCGATGATGTAGCTACTTCTCAGGAAACCATTACCATTGTGGTGGAGAATGTTATTGACGCGCCATACCGATTGGAGAAAAGCTCCTTTGTTTTTACTATGGAGACCACCGAGGCCAATGAGTATGTTGAAATTGGTACGGCCGAAGGAGGCGATTATATTTATATTGTGGATTGGGGTGATGGCACTATTGAAGAAATTGATGATAACGACTCTCCGCCGGACCACCAATATGAGTATGCGGACACATACACCATATCCATAAACACAGATGGCGTAGAAAATGGGGCGTTTTCCAGAATACTGTGGGACAACAACCCCGATGCCACAAAAGTTAAGAGTATAGAACAATGGGGCACCATTGAATGGAGTAGTTTTTCAAATGCTTTTGAAGGTTGCACCAATATGGTCTATAACGCCACAGATGCCCCTGATCTAGAGAATGTAACAAGTCTCTGGGCCATGTTCCGTGGTTGCTCTTCTTTTAACGGTGACTTGAGCAATTGGGATGTGAGCACAATTACTATTATGGGAAATATGTTTAGCGGGGCTTCTTCCTTCAATGGAAACATTGGTAATTGGGTTGTTGAAAATGTAACCAATATGGTTTTTATGTTTGATGGAGCGTCCACATTCAATCAAGATATTAGTGGTTGGGATGTTTCCAAAGTAGAAAATATGGCTGTCATGTTTAACGGAGCATCTTCTTTTAACCAAAACTTAGGAGATTGGAAAATAATAGCACTTGCACAGGGGGCCACTATGTTCGCCCTGCTTAATAATTCGGCTCTAACTAACGAAAATTATGAAGCGACGCTGATAGGATGGTCAAATCTTCAAGGTGTTCCCATTGGGATTGATTTAGGCGCCCAAGGTCTTGAGCGCTGTTCCGCTGAAGCCCTGGAAGCCGTAAATTTTTTGGTTAACACCAAAGAATGGACCATCGACGACGATGGGTGTAATATGTAAATCACAACAATCATCTTAAGGCTAAAAAAGACCCCAGAAAGCTGTGCTTTCTGAGGTTATTTTTCCATAAAAACACTTCCCTGATTTCACTCCGCAAAATCTTTCCCTTCTCAAGAAGGGAGTTTGCAGCAGTTCCCCTCTAGAGAGGGGTTGGGGTGTGTGGTTCTAGATACGTCCCAAAATAAATTCAGGACACTCGAACTGACGGGTAGAGACCTCTCGACTGCTCCTTCGACCGCCTGCCCGTCCCTGTCATGGCGGGGCTCTGGATGGCAGCTCAAGATGTGTTAACAGACCCAAACGGACTGGATTGGGCTATAAATAGGGATTCTCAATGTGACTGGTCCAAGATAATGTTGAAGTTTGTCTAAAGACCCCAGAAAGCTGTGCATTCTGGGGTTATTTTTCCTTAAAAACACTTCCCTGATTTCGCTGCCCGAAATCTTTCCCTTCTCAAAAAGGGAGTTTGCAACTGTTCCCCTCTCGAGAGGGGTTGGGGTGTGTTGTTCTAGTTGCCGTCACATCGAGCGCAGTCGAGATGTCTACAAAATCAACCTATGAATTGGTTCTCGACTGCGCTCGAACTGACATCGTACAGCTATTCTCGATACATCCCGAAGTAAATTCGGGACACTCGAACTGACGGGAGGTTATTTCTTAAACTTCAATACTTCCGAACGGCCCTTTTTAAAAATCTTGTTGCTGGCATGTTTGCCTTTCCGTAAGCGTTTTTGTTCTTCGTAAGGTAAAGCATGTACCTCCTGGCACTCTGTGGAGCAGCAATTGTCCATGGCCTTAGCGCAGTCCTCGCATTGGATAAAGAGCAAATGGCAGGCCTCATTGGCACAGTTTACATGGGTATCGCAGGGTTTGCCACATTGGTGGCAGTTAGCTATCACATCTTCGGAAATACGCTCTCCCCTACGGTGGTCAAACACAAAGTTTTTGCCCAAGAATTTGTTTTCCAAACCTTCGGCTTTTACCTGGCGGGTGTATTCAATGATGCCACCTTCCAACTGAAATACATTTTTAAAGCCTTTGTGCTTATAATAGGCACTGGCTTTCTCGCAGCGGATACCCCCGGTGCAGTACATCACCAATTTCTTGTCTTCCTTATGTTCCTTTAAATCTTCTTCTATAATGTCCAAAGAATCCCGAAACGTGTCCACATCTGGGGTTACGGCATTTTTAAAATGGCCTATCTCGCTTTCGTAGTGGTTGCGCATATCCACCAAAACGGTATCAGGGTCTTCAATAAGTTCGTTGAATCTTTCAGCCCCAACATGAACACCCTTATTGGTGACATCAAAAGTGTCATCGTTCAAGCCATCTGCCACAATTTTGTTGCGTACCTTCACTTTGAGTTTAAGGAAAGATTTGTTGTCCTGCTCCACGGCAATGTTCAACCGGACATTTTCCAAAAAGGAAATGCTGTCCAAATGGGTTTTAAAGGCATCAAAATTTTCCGCGGGAACAGAAAGTTGGGCGTTTACCCCTTCATAAGCCACATAGATTCGGCCCAGAACATCCATTTCGTTCCAAGCAATGAATAAGTGGTTCCTTAAAATCTGTGGATTTCCAATGTGTGCATATTTGTAGAAAGAGATGGTGAGCCGATCCTTGCCGGCCTCTTCAATGAGTTGTTCTCTTTCCTTTGCACTTAATGTATTGTACAGTTGCATGCTATACCAATAGTTAAGATTAAAGAATAGATGGTCTAAAAGTGGGGCAAAGTTATAAAATCCAACGGGCTAAAAAAGAAAAAGGGTTTCTTAAAAAGAAACCCCTCCCAACCGATTAATCCTTTTTCATAGCGCAAATTTTCCCTTTTGCCAAAGGCAACGAGCCCTAGTTGGGCCCGCTATGATAATACGAGTTAGTACCGTTTAGATACAGTTGTTCAAAAAGGTTGCGTGAGGCTGTTGTTGCGTGCCAAAAGAAATGGTATTTTTAGCCTTCCAAATAATTTGATACCATGAGCAACGAGAAAGAAGCAAAGTTAAAAGCCTTAAAACTAACCCTGGATAAATTGGACAAAACCTATGGCAAAGGAGCTGTCATGAAACTGGGAGATAGTGTAGTCGAGGATGTGGATGTTATCCCATCTGGATCCCTAGGTTTGGACATTGCTTTGGGCGTTGGTGGCTACCCAAGAGGTAGAGTCATCGAGATTTATGGGCCTGAATCTTCTGGTAAAACTACCTTAACACTTCATGCTATTGCCGAGGCGCAAAAAAATGGGGGCATCGCCGCTTTTATTGATGCTGAACATGCCTTTGACCGTTTTTATGCCCAAAAATTGGGCGTGGATATTGACAATCTGATCATTTCACAACCCGACCATGGGGAGCAGGCTTTGGAAATTGCGGACAACCTAATTCGCTCTGGTGCCATAGATATTGTTATTGTGGATTCTGTTGCGGCCCTGACCCCAAAAAGTGAGATTGAAGGGGAAATGGGAGATTCCAAAATGGGGTTGCACGCAAGATTGATGTCGCAGGCTTTGCGTAAGTTGACCTCTACCATTAGCAAGACCAATTGTACGGTCATTTTTATCAACCAGCTACGTGAAAAAATTGGGGTCATGTTCGGGAATCCCGAAACCACTACAGGGGGTAACGCCCTTAAATTCTACGCTTCGGTTCGTTTGGACATCCGTCGCTCTACCCAGATCAAGAATACGGATGGGGATGTTCAAGGAAACAAGACCCGTGTTAAAGTGGTGAAGAATAAAGTTGCACCGCCCTTTAGGACTGCGGAATTTGATATTATGTACGGAGAAGGCATTTCGAAAATTGGGGAAATCCTAGACCTCGGAGTGGCCTATGAAATTGTGAAGAAAAGCGGTTCCTGGTTCAGTTACGGAGACACCAAACTAGGCCAGGGAAGGGATGCCGTAAAGGCATTGCTTCAAGACAATCCAGAGCTTTCCGAGGAGCTTGAGGGCAAGATCAAGGAAGCCATTTCCTTGGTAAGTGCATAACACTCCCAGCAAATAACTGGATTTAAGGTTGCAAATCTTACGCAACCCTTATGATTGCTGTTCATCTAGGAATAAAAAAGGAAATTTTTATGATGAGAAAGGCAATAATGCTTATCATGCTTATTGGAACAGCGGGGCTGTTCAATGCCTGTGATTTGGATGATGGTCAAAACTTTCGTTTTACTACCTTGTCCATTGTAGATGCCAACGTCCCCGAATCCTTTGAACTGAATGAAACCTACAGCATTGAGGTCACCTATGTAAGACCTAACGGCTGTACATTTTTTGAGGGATTTGATGTGGCCAGAACGGCCCAAACCGACCGAGAAGTGGTTGTTATTGGTTCTGTTCTGACCGATGATACGGCATGCACTCAGGTAGTCCAGGAAGTTAATGCTTCATTTGATTTTCAAGTGTTGTATACCGGGGAGTACCATTTTAGGTTTTATACTGGACAGGATGAAAACGATGATTCCGAATTTTTGGAATTTACCATTCCCGTAGTGGAGTAATCATTACATTAAGGGCATCCTTAATCCAAAATTGACCAACATTTGGATATAAACGAGCTGATACATAATTGCAAAAAAGGCAAAAGGCAGGCGCAGGCCGAATTGTACCGGAAATATTCCGGTATTCTTTTCGGTATGTGTCTCAAGTATTCGCGGAACCGAACGGAGGCCGAGGATAATTTGCACGACAGCTTTATGACCATCTTTAACAAGATCGATCAGTACAAGTTCAATGGGTCATTTGAAGGGTGGATCAAAAGAATCACTGTGAACACGGTGCTTCAGAAATATAGAAAAGAGCAGTACCTGGATGTAGTCTCGGAAAATGTTGGCGAAGAGGTGGAAGTAGATACGGAGCAGACAGACATAAGCCTTTCCACCTTACTGGGGTACATTCAGGAACTGCCCAATAAATATAGGTTAACGTTTAACCTGTACGTATTGGATGGCTATAGCCATAAAGAGATCAGTGAGATGTTGGGGACATCCACAGGCACCTCCAAGAGCAACTTGGCGAGGGCCAAGATGATCTTGAGAGAAAAGATAGAAAAGGAAAACATAAACATTGCTTAGATGGGGAAAAAGAATTTAGAGCAATTGTTCAAAGAAAAGTTGGGAGACTTTCAGGAGGTTCCGGATGATGCAGTCTGGAAATCCATTGAAGCCTCTTTGGACAAAAAGAAACAGAAGAAAAGGGTTGTGCCTATTTGGTGGCGGCTTGGGGGAGCTGCAGCCGTACTGGCCATCCTGTTGTATGTGATCAATCCATTTGGTGACAGTGACAACAATGAACCAATTATCATTTCGGAAACGGAAAACACCGAAATCCTTGATGAACAAAACAATGCTACGGACAAGGTTGAACCCTCCACTATTTCTGAAGAAGATGGATTGGTGGACACTCAGGAAAACACTTCCTTGGATTCCAACCAAAATACCATTGTAGAAACCAGTGAGGGAAAATCCAATTCGGTAAGCTCCAATCCAAGTCAATTTGTGAGCGGGCAGGAAGTTGCAGAAAGTTCATTGACTGGTAACCAGAATCCGACCAATGCGAATCCGTTAAGGAAAGATGCACCAAAAACCGATGAATACGCTAATGTTGCTGCTACCGAATCTTCGGAAAAACGTAATCCTGTTGGTCAAGAAGTGCAAAATAAGGAGCGCAAGGATGTGTTGGATTTGGCACCTCAACTTGAAAAAGAAGCTGTAGCCACCACCGATTCAAATCAGCAGCAATCCAAGGCCAATTTGCTGGAGAATGCAACCCAGGAAGAAGAAGCCATTGCCCAAAATCAGGTGGATGATACCACGGATAAAGGACAATCCATTTTTGATGCCATTGCAGAGCAGGAAGAAGACGTGGTCGCCCAAAGCTCAGGCAGCAAATGGTCCGTTGGTCCATCCATTGCGCCTGTTTACTTTAGTGCTTCGGGGGAAGGGTCTCCAGTGCATTCCTCCTTTGCTTCCAATTCCAAATCAGGAAACGTAGATCTAAGCTATGGTGTTTTTGTGGCTTATGAGGTGGGTAAAAAATTAAAGGTGCGTACAGGAGTGCACCGTGTCAATTTTGGATACGACACCAATGATGTGGTTTTCTCCTCTTCTTTGGATGGCTCCTCTGTTAATCTTATTGACAATATTGATTATGCCAGACAATCCGAGAACATTGTTGTGGAAAGTAGGGACAAGGGCGCCCTTAGTTTGGATAAGGAAGAAGTTAACTTTAGTTCCAGTGCGGTTTTGGATGGAAAGATGATCCAAAATTTGGGTTATTTGGAAATTCCCCTGGAGCTGAATTATAGTCTTATAGATAAAAAGTTTGGAGTAGACCTAATTGGTGGTGTAAGTTCCCTTTTCTTGGTGGACAACTCCGTATTGTTGGAGTCCGAAGGTTTAGTGACCGAAGTGGGTGAAGCCAACAATGCCAACTCCATGAATTTTAGTACCAATGTTGGGCTTGGGTTCAACTATAAGTTTTCGCCTAAAGTGCAATTGAATCTGGAACCGGTCTTCAAATATCAGTTGAATACGTTTTCCGATACTTCTGGCTCCTTCAGACCGTTCTCGGTTGGAGTTTATAGTGGTTTCAGCTTCAAATTTTAAAAAAACAGGGGCCACCTATATTTCCTGTTGGGCTGAACCGCACAAAGACGTTGGTTAGGTCGATTGTCCCTTTAGACAATCATGAAGCACCCTGCATTCCTGTGGGGTGTTTTTTTTATATCTTCATTTGAGGCTCGTCAGATTTTTCCCTTGAACTTGTTTGTAAAATGTGTCGCAGTGGCAAAAAATCCTTAATTTACTCTGCCTTCTAAGTCCCTTATACTTGAAAACTAACCAATTTGAGGACATTCTTATCTATTTTTCCAAGTCCTGGCTGGGAAAGGAAAATGAGGATGAGATTTTGTGGGATCTTGCCAAAAACTGCATTGCCAAACTGGGTTTTGTGGATTGTGTGGTCTATTTGATAGATCAAGACCAAAAGCTGTTGGTACAAAAGGCGGCCTACGGCCCAAAAAATCCAAAGGATCGTAATCTGTACAATCCGGTTGAAATAGGTTTGGGGGAGGGCATTACTGGTGCAGTGGCCGTTTCGGGCAAGGCGGAAATTGTTCCAAACACTTCCGAGGACTCCCGATATATTGTGGATGACGATCAGCGGTTATCCGAAATCTGTGTGCCCATTTCCAATGAGGATATCATTTATGGGGTAATTGATTGCGAACATCCCGAAGAAGGGTTTTTTACCGAGCACCACCTAAAAATGTTATCGGCGGTAGCTTCCATTTGCGCTATAAAAATCAAAAGTGTGCGTGCGAACAGGGCGTTACGGGAAAAACAGGAAAGCCTACTCAAAATAAAGGAAGAAATGATGGAGTTGAAGCTAAAAGCCCTCAACTCCCAACTCAATCCCCATTTTGTGTTCAACGCGCTTAATGCCATCCAATATTATGTGACTTCCGAGGACAAAAAATCGGCTTTGGAATATTTGTCCACCTTTAGTAGGCTAATCCGCTTTAACCTCAAACATTTGGGTGACGAGGTTGTAAATCTTCAAGAAGAAGTAAAAATGCTGGGCTGGTACCTGAAACTCCAAAAGTTGCGATATGACGATCAATTTGAATTCACTTTGGCCGTGGCGAATCCTGTGGCGCAATGGGATGCCATGGTTCCCGCAACACTTATCCAAACCTTGTTGGAAAACACCATCGAAAACCTGATGTCCAGTAATCGAACCAAAGTTCATCTGAACATTGTCTTTAAGCTTTCAAAAGATCGGGTATTATTGGAAATCCAGCATGAGCACAAGGAAATAAATACCCTGTTGGAGCCACCTCTCCAATATCAGGAACGCAATGCACAACTTTTGGATCAAATCCGTCTTTTAAATACCCATAAAGGGTATCAGATAAGTAAGGAGGACTATCTGGATACGAGTAGCCAAAAAGCAATTGTATCGCTTACATTACCAAATCTTTATGCCCATAATCACTGAGCACATCCCTGATTTTGGACACATCCCTGATTTCAACAAGTTGAAATTTTCCCTTCTCAAGAAGGGAAGGTTTTCCAAAACACCCATGATTAATTTCATTTCTCTGGAAGGGGGGACTTTGCAAAATAGATAAGAATAAATTCCCCTCTTGAGAGGGGTCAGGGGTGTGTTAAGAATATCCACGTCACATCGAGCTGTCATCCTGAGCATCGTGTCTGCCGACAATAAGTAGGTTTGAACTGGCAATCCCAAAAATTCCCCTCTTGAGAGGGGTTGGGGTGTGTATTAACCCAAAACCCCCATTCATCAATTCATATAGGGCATCCATCAAATGGGAGGTGTCTGCTTGGACATCATCATTTTACTTTATGGCCTAAACCATAATTCTAAAAAATGATGAAAAGAATTGCGCAATGGGCTGCTTTGGCCCTATCCCTAACTTTAATCGTTCTAGCTTGTAGTATAGATGACAGCAAAACCGACACCCCTGAACAGCCAGAACAGAATTCACCACCAACTTTCAATGATCCTGGTGAAATAAATGTAGACGAAGACGCCCCTGAAGACCAGACCATTGCAACTTTGTCTGCCTCAGACAATGACAACGACTCCTTAACCTTTTCCATTGTTGAAAATGACAGTGGCCTTTTTGAAATTACTGAAGATGGTAAGCTGAGTTTGGCCGAAGGACAAAACCTAGACTTTGAAACGGCCACATCACACACGATTACCGTTAGTGTCACTGATAGTGAAGATTCTGATGAAGCACAGATAACCATAAATGTTCTAAATGTTGTAGACCATCCGCTAGCATTGGAGCCATCTTCATTTATCACTACATGGACAACCACTACCGAAAATGAAAAAATTATTATTGGAACAGACGAAGAACTAACCTATAGTTTTACTATTGATTGGGGGGATGGTACCATTGAAATCATTGAAGATATTGCGGCTAGCTACTCTTTAAGCCATAACTATGCTACCGCCGGTACCTATACTGTGGTTATAAATGGGATATTCCCAGGGCTTACGATGCTTGAGGATTATGCCCATAAACTTAAGAGCCTTGAACAATGGGGCACAAACGAGTGGGTATCTTTGAATAACGCCTTCCACTATGTGGACATGGTGTATAATGCAACCGATATTCCCAAATTCTCTCAAGCTGCAAATCTATCAAACATGTTTAGTGAATCTACTTTTAATGGAGATATTGGTAATTGGAATATGACGAAGGTGCAAAACATTAATGGTATGTTTAGGTTTGCATCCTCATTCAACAAAGACATTAGTAACTGGGATATTAGTAATGTGACTGATATGAGATACATATTCCAAGGTGCGAGTGCTTTTAATCAAGATATAAGTTCATGGAAGGTTCACAATGTTACTTCCATGGAAAGTATGTTTGAGGATGCTGTCCTTTTTGACCAAAATCTGGGAAGTTGGGATATTACAAATGTTGAATCCATGAAGCATATGCTGTCCCATTCAGGATTTTCCCCAGAAAACTATGCCAATACAATTATAGGTTGGGCCAATCAAGAAAATGTGCCGAGTAATATTACTTTTGGCATGGACGGGATGGGGCACTGCGACGAAGAAGCCTACAATGCCCAAGTTTACTTGGAGAGCGAAAAAGGTTGGACTTTTGCTGGTGAAGACAACGGATGTTAGTCACATTTATCAACCATAAATTATTTGAAGGTTAGCCCTAGAAAATATTGATTTCTGGGGTTCTTTTTCTATAAAAACACAACCCTAATTTCAACTTGTTGAAATTTTCCCTTCTCAAGAAGGGAGGGTGGCCAAAAAAATCAAGATTAAACTCCCCTCTAGAGAGGGGCTAGGGGTGTGTAAAAATGGCTAGAAGAAAAATAATTCCCTACAACCCAAAACTCAAAGAACTGGCCCGTCAGCTACGGAACAATTCCACCAAGGCCGAAATTATCCTATGGCAAAAATTAAAGCGAAAACAACTATATGGTTATGATTTCCATCGCCAAAAACCCATAGACAATTACATCCTGGATTTCTTTTGCCATGAACTGATGCTTGGTATTGAAGTGGACGGCTATTCCCATCAGTTAGTTGAGGTGTTCAAAAAGGACAAGGTCAAGGAATCTGTTATGTTGAAGCTCGGAATAAGCGTATTGCGCTTTTCAGATGAACAGGTTTTAAAGGATATGGATAATGTACTCCGTGCAATTGAGGATTACATCCACAATCATGAAAAAAAACATCCCTGATTTTGGACACATCCCTGATTTCAACAAGTTGAAATTTTCCCTTCTCAAGAAGGGAATTCAATTCTGACCACAAAAAAATTCCCCTCTAGAGAGGAGTTGGGGTGTGTTAAACCAGCTCATTTAATATCACCTCCCTCACTTCTTCCCGTAAAGTGGATTTATCTTCCTCGCCCAAAATCCCCGTTTCAAAAAAGGGATGTACTTTGGCCCTGACCCGCCCTGGCCCCCCACTAAAGAAAGTAAAGGAAAAACGCTTTTTATTATCGTAAAACGTAATGGGAACCACAGGAATCTTATGGGCAATGGCCATCTTAAAAGCGCCATCCTTAAAGGCGTCCAAAACAATATGTTCCTCTGGCACACCGCCCTCGGGAAAAATACAAATGCTGAGTCCTTGATCTAACCTTCGCTGCGCCCGGAGATATACTCCAGTTCTGCTTCTAATGCTGTCTCGATCCACCATAATGCAAACGCGTTTGTAGAAAAATCCGAAAACGGGAATCTTTACCAGCTCCTTCTTGCCCACAAAAACAAAGGGGTTCTTGCTTACCACCAACATCAGCATAATATCCAACATACTGGTGTGGTTGGATATGAGCATATAGCTCTTCCCTTTTTCCATTTGTTGTTCCCTTTCAATCTTTGGGAAACAGCCCATGCCATATAAAATGGGTCTGGCCCATAGGTTTCGGGCCAACCAAAAAAACTGCGGATAGGTCTTTTCGGAAAAGACGGTCAGGAGTAAAAATGGGAAAAAGAGAAAGATGGGAAGGGCAACCAACACATAGAACCAAATTCGGTAAAGGACATGCCCAATGTTCCTGAAAAATTGAACCATATTTCAAAAGTAGAATTTTTGAATATCTTTAAGGAAACAACCTTAAAAACTTGATTATGGGAATTTTGTATGCCATTTTAGTTGGAGCGGCGGCCGGTTGGCTGGCGGGAAAAATCATGAAAGGCGGCGGTTTTGGTGCCTTGATCAACATTATCCTGGGTATTGTTGGTGGTGCTGTGGGCAACTGGCTCTTTGGCACGCTGGGTGTCCAGATCGGCTCTGGTCTAGTGGGCGACTTGATTACTGGAGTTATTGGTGCCGTGGTGATTCTTTTTGTAGCGGGCCTCTTTAAAAAATAACATTTTACCCTCTTTTTAGGTAAGCGGTCTATCCTTGCTTTTTTTATCGCATGCGGATTGTTACTTTTACGGCCAAAATTAAGGCATGGCCAGAATCTTAACCGGAATCCAAAGCACAGGCACCCCGCACTTGGGAAACATTTTAGGGGCGATTGTTCCTGCCATTCAAATGGCACAAGATCCCAACAATGAATCGTTTCTTTTTATTGCGGATATGCATTCCCTTACCCAAATAAAAAATGGGGAGGAATTGCGAAACAACACCTATGCCACTGCGGCAACCTGGTTGGCCTTTGGTCTGGATATTGAAAAGACCGTTTTCTACAGACAAAGTGATGTTCCCCAGGTAACAGAACTGGCCTGGTACCTGAGCTGCTTCTTTCCTTACCAACGCCTTACCTTGGCCCACTCGTTCAAGGACAAAGCGGGTCGTTTGGAGGATGTAAATTCGGGACTTTTTATGTATCCCATGCTCATGGCTGCGGATATATTACTGTACGATGCAGAATACGTTCCCGTTGGTAAAGATCAACTGCAGCATTTGGAAATGACGCGGGATGTAGCCTCTAGGTTCCACCACCAATTTGGGGAAACCTTCGTGCTTCCAGAAGCAAGGTTGCAGGAAGAGACCATGTACATTCCAGGTACGGACGGCGAGAAAATGAGTAAGAGCAAAGGGAACCTGATCAATCTATTTCAACCTGATAAAAAGCTTCGGAAACAAATTATGGGCATCGTTACGGACAGTACGCCCATGGAAGACCCCAAGGATCCCACCAACGACAATGTGTTTGCCCTATATAAAATCTTGGCGCAACCCGATCAGATTGAGGAGATGAGTGCCAACTATCTTGCGGGAAACTACGGTTATGGACACGCCAAGCAAGCCCTCTTCGAGCTTATCATGGAACGCTTTGCCGAACCCCGGGAAAAGTTTGAATACTACATGAACCATTTAAACGAGGTGGATGAGGCTTTGGCCATTGGAGCTGAAAAAGCCAAAAAAGTGGCAGATGGAGTCTTGGAACGGGTACGGGGGAAAATTGGGTATTGATGGTTACAATGTCATTCTGAAGCCGAACAATATGAGGGTGAAGAATCCCACGTGCAGCAATTAGATACTTCGCTTCGCTCAGTATGACATAACAGGAGTAGTTTTTGACCCTAACCTTGTTTCTGGAGCGGCTATGTATTTCAGAGAAATAAGTTTTCCAGAAACTCCAAATTGGGATTTACCATTTTAATCAAATTCAATTTTTTGATTCGTAGCCAACCTTTAATCTCTTTTTCCCTGGCTATCGCATCATGTATCCATGTGAATTTTTCATAATACAGCAAGTGCTTGCATTTGTAACGTCCTGTAAAAGTGTTTTTATTGTGTTTGATATTGTCCGAGTGTTCCGATAAACGCCTGGACAAATTATTGGTCACCCCAGTATAGAGAACTGTTCTGTTTTTATTGGTCAGAATGTATACATAATATGTGTGCCACCCTAGATAGTTCATAGTAATTGATTATTTGTTACTCCTCGCTTCGCTCAGAGTTACGTTTTAGATAGCTTCAAACAACTTCCCCGGCAGGGCGCGAACCAAGCCCTTCATTTCCATGGACAGGAGTGTGGACGAAACCTTAAAAATGGGCAATTGGCATTCCACTGCCACCAAGTCCAACAACTGTTTCCCATTCGATTGCAAATAAGAATAAATGGACTTTTCGGTTTCATCCAGTTGCACAAAAAGTTGTTTTTGGATAGGAGTTTTGGCATCCTCTGTTTCCAACTCCCATCCCAAATGGTAAACCAGTTCCGCGGCGGAAGTTAGCATATGAGCCTGCTGTCGCTTAATAAGATTGTTGCAGCCAATACTGCACTTGTCTGAATACCGTCCTGGAACTGCAAAAACTTCCCGGTTATAGCCATTGGCTAAATCCGCGGTAACCAAGCTCCCTCCCTTTTCCGCCGATTCCACTACGAGCGTAGCTTCACTAATACCCGCAATAATTCGATTTCGTTTTAAAAAGTTCTCGCGGTCAGGATTGCTCGTGCTCCAAAACTCGGTGAGGAACCCACCATTTTCCTCAACTTTGGAAACAAATTTTTTGTGCGCCTTAGGATATATTTGATTCAATCCGTGAGCCAAACAACCAATGGTCTGCAAACCGTGCTTCAATGCCAATTTTTGAATCGTGATATCCACTCCGTAGGCAAAACCACTTACAATAATGGGATTCAAAGGAGCAATTTCTTCAACAAAGGCCTCGCAGAACGCACTGCCATAATTGGTAATGTTTCTTGTACCTACAACGCTGATTATTTTCTTGTGCTTTAAGTCGATGTTGCCTCGATGAAAAAGCAGCAGTGGCCCGTCCGCGCAATGTTTCAAATAATCAGGATAGGTCGTGTCCATAAAATAGGAACAAGCCAACTTCTCCCGGGAAACAAATTCAAACTCACTTTCTGCTTCATGGGCATAGCTGGAATCATGAAGTCCCTTAAGGGTCATTTTTCCAATGCCTTCAATCTTTAATAGGTGTTGCACCTTATCTTGAAAAACTGCTGTTGGACTACCGCAGTGGGCAATCAGTTTTTTGGCGGTTAAATCCCCAATATTTGGTACAGCCTGCAGCCGAAGAGCCGCAAGAAATTCATCCTCAGTCATTTATTAAGTAGGTTAAGTTGTTCACAAAGTACAGATTTTCAAATGTTAATAAAAAGTTATCTGGCATATTTTGTCCTCAGGGTTTTTTTGCAATATTTGTGGCGATGCGTATCGACTCGTACATAGAAAATTTGTTGTACAATTATAATTGTGTGGTGGTTCCCGAATTTGGTGCCTTTTTGGCCCATGGGAAATCTGCAGCCTTGGATTTGTCCACCAACACCTTGATTCCTCCCACCAAGTCTGTTTCCTTTAATACGCAGTTAAGCAAGAACGACGGACTTTTGGTTTCGCATATTGCCGAGGTAAAAGGTCTAGCCTATGACGAGATACTCTCTGAAGTGGAAGCCGTTGCCGAGGATTGGAAAAAAAGATTGAACCAAGGAGATGGCATCGAACTTTTTGGGGTTGGAAAACTATGGCTCAATAACGAGCAAAAAGTGCAGTTTCAGCCTGAGAACAAAAACAACTTTCTAACCTCTTCTTTTGGGTTGTCCGCGTTTGCGGCCACTCCTATTCAAAGGGAATCCCTTAAAGAAGAAGTGGAGGAACTCGAAGAGCGAATTCCATTTATTATCACCCCGGAAAAAAGAGAACAATCCTCTTTTAGACCTTGGTTAAAATATGCAGCCATTCTGCTATTGGCTGTTTCAGTGGGAACCACATCCTTTAGAGCCTACCAACAATTGCAGGAAAGCCAATTGGCCACCCAGGAGGCTGCTCGGAATCAGGTGGAACAGCATATTCAGGAGGCCACTTTTTTTGACAGTGCGCCCTTTGAACTTCCAGCTTTAAATATTAAGGTAACCAAAAAGCAGTTGGGCAAACACCATGTTATTGCCGGAGCGTTCCGTGTGGAACAAAATGCCGAAAAGAAGGTGGCTCAGCTAAAAGAACAGGGTTATAACGCCTTTTATTTGGGTGTTAATCGCTTTGGGCTTCATCAAGTGGCCTATGACAGTTTTGAGGATCCCAAGGAAGCCTTAGTCTATCTTAAAAAGATCAAAAGAACGGAATCTCCAGATGCTTGGTTGTTATCTGAGCGATAATCCCCGTCTCTTTTCTTTAATACCCTAATTCTCTTCAATATCTTTGCGCAAAAATTAGGTATGCGCCCAAAAAAACCCAGTGAATCTAGAACGGTTATGACCGATATGGTTTTGCCCAGTGAAACCAACCCATTGAACAATCTGTTTGGTGGCGAACTTTTGGCCCGAATGGATCGGGCTGCCAGTATAGCTGCCAGAAGACATAGCCGTAGGATTACGGTTACGGCTTCTGTGAACCATGTAGCCTTTAACCGTTCCGTTCCGCTAGGAAGCGTTGTTACCGTGGAGGCCGCAGTCTCTAGAGCCTTTAGAACCTCTATGGAGATTTTTATTGATGTATGGATGGAAGACCGTTTTACGGGGGAACGCGCCAAGGCCAATGAAGCCATCTACACCTTTGTTGCGGTTGACGATACGGGAATTCCTACCGAAGTACCTCCTTTAGAACCTGAAACCGATCAGGAAAAAGAACGGTTTGCGGCCGCCTTGAGAAGAAAGCAGTTGAGTTTGGTTCTAGCAGGCAAAATGAAACCTTCAGATGCTTCTGAATTGAAGGCTCTATTCACTTCTTAGATACTGTCAGGTCGAGCGCAGTCGAGACCTATTTTGAGTTGTGAATTTCATGCACTTCTCAACTACGCTCGAAGTGACAATTCCAAAAATTAACAAGTGCTGCTAGAGCCTTACACGATTCTTTTTCTGTTTAGAAATCAAAATTATCTGGGTCTGGCCCAAAGCGCTGGCCACGGTCAAGATTGTCCAATACTTGAACATCTTCCGTGCTCAGTTCAAAGTCAAAAAGGTCTGCATTGGAAACAATGCGTTCCGGTTTGGACGACTTTGGGATGGTGACCACCCCTTTCTGAAGATCCCATCGCAGCACAATCTGAGCCGCTGATTTGTTATACTTGGCTGCCAAGTCCTTAAATTCAGGAAGGTCAAAAATATTTCCCTGCATCATGGGTGACCATGCTTCATATTGAATGCCCTTGTCCTTGCAAAAATCAATCAAATCCTGTTGCACCAAATAGGGGTGAAATTCCATTTGGTTCACCATGGGAACAATCTCCGCCTCAACTAAAAGTTCTTCCAAATGATGCTGCAAAAAATTGCTTACTCCAATAGCTCTAACCCTTTTTTCTTTATACAAACGTTCCAGCGCCCTCCAGGTATCCTTGGAGATTTTGCCCTTGGGCCAATGGATTAAATACAAATCCAAATAATCCATATTAAGCCGTTCCAAGCTGGCATCAAATGCCTTTAGTGTGGAGTCGTATCCTTGGTCAGCGTTCCAAACCTTGCTTACCACAAAAACATCCTTTCTGTACACATCACTTTCTTTGATGCCAAACCCAACACCCACCTCATTGTTGTAGATGGAGGCCGTGTCCACATGTCTATACCCATGGTTTAGGGCTACCTTAACGGCATTGGACACTTCTTCCCCATCCTTGGATAGATATACGCCTAAACCAAAATATGGCATTTGGACCCCATTGTGTAATTCAAAAGATCCCTGTAAATCAGTAATTTTTCCCATGCTATAATTGATATATCCAGTCTTCTGGATTTAATCGATTTGTATCTTGATAAAGATAGAACTTAAGTTTGGTGGTTCCATCAAACCGATTGGTATAAACGTCTCCAAGAACGTCTTTGGCCGTTACTTTGTCCCCTTTTTTCACGTAAAGATTGGTGAGATTATAATAGGTGCTAATATAATTACCATGCTTTACTGATACCCCTTTACTGCCTCCTGGCACAGCAATAATAGCTATAACCTCTCCTTCAAAAATCGCCCGGGCCTTACTTCCTTTATCCGTTGCAATGGTAACCCCATTGTTCCTATGTTTTATTCCCGGATAAAAGCGATCGGCGTAAACTCCATAGCCCTGACTTTTAATCCCTTTTTCCACCGGCCAAATCAGCTTTCCTTTGTTGGCCGAGAAATTTGTCGCCACCAATTTGGCCTCTGGGGTCAATACAAACTTGGTTCTTGAGCTTGAAGAGCCTGCCTTTCGGTTCGTGCTAGCAATCGCGCTTTTAATAAGTCGCTCAATCTCCCGGTCAATTTTGCGTGCCTCTCGTTGCTTCTTCTGAATGGCTGCAGTATACTTGCTCTCGTTTTGACGAATGCTCTGCAACAGATCTTTTTGCGTTTGGATTTCATCAAACAGACTTGCTTTTACTCTTTTGTTTTCCGCTAGCAATTGCTCCTTGGACTTTCTTTGCTCGACCAATTCTTGGTTCAGCTGCGCCAATTGGTCTGTCTTCTTCTGAATATCCTCTCCTTGCTTTTTTCTGTGCTTTGCATACTGCTCCATATATTGGAGTCGTTTAAAAGCTTGGAAAAAATTGTCTGCCGACAATAAAAACATCAAACGATTGTTCTGTGCTTTGTTTTGATAGGTCTTGCGGATCAATTGTGCATAATCCTCCTTTAAGATCTTTAAATCTTCCCGAAGCTTGCTAATGCTTCTGATGTTCACATTGATTTGTCGATTGAGTAAGTTGGACTGCTGGTTGGTTACACGGATCAACTCCTGTCGAACATTGATTCGATTGTCCAAAGCCTCCATTTGATCCAGCACGTTCCCTTTTTCCTTCTTTTCCGCAAAAAGTAATCTATTAATTTCCTTGATTTCTTTTTGTAGTCGCTCTCTTTTGGCCTCCAATGCTTTTTGTTCACTCGTCTGGGCTGATATTGAACCAACGCATATCAACGTAAAAAGCAATAGATAAATACAATATGGGAGTTTATTGAACATATTACTTTAATATAATTTTATCAAACCCTTTCGGAATTTTATATGGGAAATTCAAGGGTCTGTTCAATTCCAGGTTTCTAAAACTAAGGTCAATTTTTGTGTTCTCATTATTTTCCAATGCAACAATATGAATTTCATTGGGCAATACACTTCCAGAAATATCCTGATAGGTATATTCAGCTGTAAGCAGTCTATTGTTTTCGGGCTGCGCTATTTCCTGGGAATGAATTTTAAAATTTCCAGGTTCCAACTGGAACAGAATCTTAAACAATTCCCTGGCCTTCTTAGGTTTTAACTGATAATTGCTCCCATTTATTGTGGAAGTATATTTTTCATCCCTCATATCTAAAACCGCTGTGCCCAAAAGCAGGTTCTGCACCTTGGTAAAGTCCAAGTCTGTCCCCAACAAATCGCTTAGGTAGCTAAAATCCCCATCAAAATATTCGTTCTGAAGCTTGTTATAGAAAGATACCCGCTCTGGAGTAATATGAGCCTTAACCATTCCCAATGGAGCGCTGATCCATATCACCTCATCTTTTTCCATTCGGAGACTCACCGTGACGCCTTGGGCATCCTCACCATCAGAATAATCAATTTTGACCCGCCCGCTTAGAGTTTTGAATTCAAGCTGGTTCGCATAATGGTTCTCAATAATCCGTTTGGTAGATAGCCTAGAATCCACTTCACCGCCAGTTACACTCTTGGCGGATTTACAAGCGGTAAAACCCATTAGCAGGGCCAACGCAATTGCGGGATAAAGGTTTTTTAGATTAAACTGAATGCCCATCATTACAATCCGGGTTTTATTTTGTTAAGATATTCTGTTGCCTTGGATGAATTTCCAATTTTGGTGTAAGCCTTGGAAAGTTCCTTATATATTTTATTGGCAAGAGCATCGTCATCAAATAAGAAATCCAAAGCTCCTTCCAACACTTCTATGGCTTTTGCCGTGTCCGATTTTCCATTAAGGGCTGCTCCATAGGCATAGTGAAAATAAGCCTGCAACGGATAAGCCTCCAGTGCTTCCTCTGCCACTATTTCCAACCCATCATAATCCGATATTCCTAAAAGCTCCTCCATTTTAGCAATATTTTGGGTCACTGGATCATCTTCTTGTGGAGTATTTTCCTCTGCAGGTTTTGTCTTGGAGTTCTTGTTTAAGGAATCCTTTATTTTCAATCCAAGCTCATTGGCAAATTTAGAGTTGCCCATTTCCTTTAAAACCTTTTGGGCCTCGCCATATTTAGCCTTTTTGAAATAAATCAATGCCAGGTTCTCCTTTAGTTTCGAATTTTCCATAGGCAAACGCTCCTTCAACGATTCCAAAGAATTCCCTTGTGCTTCAATAATGTTGACGAGGTTTTCCAAATACCAAAAATCTCCTGATTTGGCCCGGAGGGTTGCAATGGCATATTCTTGGGCTTGGATATATTGCTTGTCCAAAAAATAGGTTTTGGCCAATTGGTAGTCAATAACATCACTTGAAACATCCAACTGCTTGCATTCCAAAAAAAGGTTGATGGCCTTATCATAATTTTGGATGCTCTTCTGCTTTACCGCCTCAAAAAAAGTCTCTTGAAATTCGTCGGTATATTCCTCCAGATAGACTTCCGCGCTCTCTTCTTCCTGGGCATAGTTTGTGTATCCCGTTCCGAGGATCAGGACCAATACAGTCCAAAAATTAAAGTGCTTTTTCATCCGTCCATCACTTATACATACCAGCTATTTATATCAACACGGAATAGTCCCCTATACTTATGGATTCGAAGTTGCCATCAAAAACCACATTATTGCCAATCATGGCATTATCCAGATTGGCATTGGAAATCCTACTGTTGCTTTGGATCAAACTGTTTTTAATAGTAGAGTTCTCTACCACAGTGTCCGCCCCTATTGAAACGTATGGGCCAACGGTTGTGTCTTTTAGTATTACATTTTCGCCAATGAAACAGGGTTCAATGATATTTGCGTTTTCCTGTTTTACTGAATCAGCAATCAAACTTTCGCCGTCCTTTTCCAAAAAGCCCAACATCCGTTGATTCGTTTCTACGGTTACATTTTTGTTTCCGCAATCCATCCATTCATCCACCTTTCCTGGAACAAACTTCATGCCCTTCTCCATCATCCGTTTGATTCCATCATTGATTTGATATTCTCCGCCATGTACAATGTTGTTATCAAGTACATATTGAAGCTCATTTTTCAGGACTCCAACATCTTTAAAATAGTAGATGCCAATGACCGCTAAATCAGATACAAATTCCTTTGGCTTTTCCACCAGCTCAACAATCTCATTGTCCTCATTCAGGTTGACCACTCCAAATGCTTCCGGGCGTTCTACCTGTTTTACCCATATTACGCTATCGGCCGACTTATCCAGATCAAAATCCGCACGAATTAAAGTGTCCGCATAAGCAATTACCGCAGGGCCGCTAAGGGATTCCTTGGCACTCATAATAGCATGTCCTGTGCCAAGCGGTTCATCTTGCCTATAAATGGATCCTTTTGCGCCCAATTCTTCGGCCAAGTCTATTAGGCTCTCAACCACATCATCGCCAAAGAACGCAGGATCTCCCAGGATAAAGGCTACTTCTTCGATTTGTTCACCAAGCACCTTAGTAATATCCGTCACCAAACGATGTACAATAGGTTTTCCCGCCACCGGAATCAATGGTTTGGGAATGGTTAATGTATGTGGTCTTAAGCGAGATCCCCGTCCCGCCATTGGTACTATGATCTTCATATTACGCCTGCTTTAGCAGCTTTTTTTAATTATATATTCTTTTCTAGGGGAAACCCTATTTAAGCTCCTTAAAAAATGGGTTCTCCTTGATGTTGGCTGACACGAATTTCACTAATTCATTTTTGCTTGAACGGGAAATCATTGTGAGCCCGTGCTTCCAAAACCGCCAGCACCCCGATCGGTATTAGAAAGTTCCTTCACCTCAATCCATTCGGCCTGTTCGTGTTTGGCAATGACCATTTGGGCCACCCGCTCACCGTCCTCAATGGTAAAATCCTCAGCAGACAAGTTGGCCAAAATAACACCGACTTCCCCTCTGTAGTCAGCATCGACCGTACCCGGGGCATTCAAAACCGTGATTCCTCTTTTGGCTGCCAATCCACTACGAGGTCGCACTTGGGCTTCATAGCCAACAGGCAGTTCTATATAAAGACCCGTTGGGATTATGGCCCTTTCCAAGGATTTTAAGATAATGGGTTGGTCGATGTTTGCCCTTAGGTCCATACCAGCCGAAGCTATAGTTTCATAATGGGGCAATGGGTGGTTTGATTTATTGATGATCTTAACTTTCACGCTGTAAAAATATGGTCTTTAACTTATCTCCTTCCATTTTATAAACTAACATCAAAAATAATAAAAGTAATAGGCCTCCAGCTATTAAACTTCGGTTAAAAACATAGAAGGCGAGGGCCGAAAAAGTCAAAGAAACGGACATGTAGAAAACGATTTTTCTCATGTTGTAGGGAACTGGGTAATACTTTCTCCCAAAATAATAAGACATGAGCATCATGCTTCCATAAGCTGCCAGGGTTGCAAGGGCGGAAGCCATATATCCAATTTTATCAATAAAGGCCAAATTAACGATCAAGGTGATCAAAGCTCCAATTGAGGAAATGTAAGCGCCAAACTTGGTCTGGTCCGTAACCTTATACCATACAGATAAGTTGTGATAGATTCCCAAGCAAAAACTAGCTAAAAGAATAATGGGTACCACCCGCAATGCTTCCCAATAGGTGGCGTTTCGAATCAGCAATTTGCCCAGTGGCTCGATAAACACAATCACCGTGAGCAATATCAGGCTTCCCAGAATAACAAAGTAATTGGTGATCTGCGCATATGTTTTTTGGGGTTTCTCTGAATTGGCATGGCTGAAAAAGAAGGGTTCAACCCCCATTCTAAATGCAGTTCCAAAAAGGGTCATGAACAGGGCCAATTTATAACAGGCTCCATATTTGCCCACTTCGGCCTCGGCCACATCAGGATGCAAAAGTTCGGTCAATAGAATTTTGTCAAATACCTCATTGATGGTAAAAGCAACTCCCGCTACCATTACGGGCCCTGCATATTTGAGCATGCCTTTCCAAATGGAAAAATCGAAGCTGTAGGAGGTTTTAAAATAGGTTGGCAACAACAACAGCAGTGTTATTCCACTGGCGATAATGTTGGAAATGAAGATATACTGAATTTCCCATCCCTCATGGTACATTCCCGCCAAAAACCCTTCTGGATTTTGCTCCCCGAGTCCAGGGAGAATCAAAAGGAAAAATACATTGAACCCAAGATTTATTGCCACATTGATGGTTTTCAGCATGGCATATTTCATCGGTTTTTCCTGAGCTCTTAGCAATGCAAAAGGAATGATTACCAAGGCATCCAACACCAAAATGTAAGTGGTAAACTTAATGTAATCTACATTGATGTTGGTGATATTGGCCAAGTTCTCCTTGACAACCAAAGCCAAAATCAAAAACAGCAGTGAGGAACATAATAGGGAAATCAAAGAAGTGGAAATGACCGACTTTTTATCCTCCTGTTTGTGATAAAACCGAAAAAAAGCGGTTTCCATTCCATAGGCCAAAAAAACGTTGAATATTGCTATCCAAGCATAAATGTTGATATACTGCCCATAACCTGCCGCGTTTTCAAAAACCGAGGTGTACAAGGGAAGAAGGAAGAAGGAAAGCACCCTGGGCAAAACGGTGGCCAGGCCATAGATAAAAGTCTGTTTAAAAAGCCGCTTAAGTGGGTTCAATAGAAACTCCTTGTTATGATATCATTCCTTTGAAGCGTACAAGTTACGCAAATCGTTTTGGTTATAGCTTTAGCGGAACAATTTGTACCTTTTTGACTTGTATAAATAAATCAACCCAATGCAAACCTTTTCAAAAGCATTTTACCTCATCTTTTCAACCCTATTTTTAGTCTCCTGTGCAGAGAAGAAAAATAAAGCCCAAGCTGAAAATCAAACAAGGCCCAACATTCTGTTTATCATGTCGGATGATCATGCCTATCAGGCCATAAGTGCCTACAGTGATCATCTGATCCAAACCCCCAATATTGATCGAATAGGAAAGGAGGGTATTGTCTTTACCAATGCCTGTGTCACCAACTCCATATGCGCTCCTTCCAGAGCCACAATTTTAACGGGAAAGCACACCCATATCAATGGCAAAGTGGACAATTTAATGCCTTTTGATACCACGCAAGTGACTTTTCCCCAGTTGTTCCAAAAGGCGGGCTATCAAACTGCTATGTTTGGCAAACTCCACTTTGGAAACAACCCCAAAGGGGTGGATGACTTTATGATTCTTCCGGGTCAGGGTCAATATATCAATCCTGATTTTATCACTCAAAATGGGGATACCACCATAACAGGTTATGCTACGGATATCACAACGGACATCACGCTCAACTGGTTGGATAAAAAACGAGACCCCAACAAGCCGTTCATGCTTATGTATTTACATAAGGCCCCCCATAGACCTTGGTGGCCCACCCCTGAAAAATTCAAGGAATTTTATGGGAAGGAATTTCCGATTCCCGAGACACTTTTTGATGATTATAGCAATAGGGGTTCAGCAGCAAAAACTGCGGAAATGAACCTATTGACCCACATGAAGTATGTCTATGACACCAAGGTATGGCCAGAAACCATTGCAAGCATGGGCAAGGTGACTCCAGAAGTACCAGATTTGGTGAACGCCTTTAATAACCAATACAACCGTGCCACGGAAGAGCAAAAAGTCCAATTAAAACCCTTTTTGGACGCCATAAGCAAGGATTTTGAAGAGAACTGGCCCTCCATGAGCGATAGGGAAAAGATGATTTGGAAGTACCAACGTTATATGCAGGATTATCTGGCCTGTATTTCCTCTGTTGATGATAATGTGGGGCGCGTCCTGGATTACTTGGATGAAAATGAGCTATCGGAAAACACCTTGGTGGTTTACACTTCGGACCAAGGGTTTTATCTGGGAGAACATGGGTGGTTTGACAAGCGATTTATTTACGATGAATCCTTTAAAACCCCATTGTTGATTCGATGGCCAAACAAAATAAAGCCGGGAATCACCAATGAGGAAATGGTACAAAATCTGGATTTTGCACAAACCTTTTTGGAGGCAGCACAAATAGAGATTCCGGATGATATGCAAGGGGAAAGTTTAATGCCCCTCTTGACATCGAACGAGGAGAAATGGACACGGGATGCGGTTTATTACCATTATTATGAATATCCTGCTGAACATCAGGTGATGCGTCATTACGGGATTGTCACCACAGATTATAAATTGGCCCATTTCTATTATGATGTGGACGAATGGGAGCTCTATGACCGTAAAAAGGATCCACAGGAGATGAACAATGTTTACAGTGATCCAGCTTATACGGAAGTGGTGAAGGAGCTAAAGATAAAATTGGAGGAACTTCGGGTTCAGTATAAAGATTCGGATGAGCTTAACCAGTACTATATTGATTTGCATGAATCCAGAATGGCCGAAAATCATTAATCCGTTAGTTATTATAAAGATTAGTTCTCGACTGCGCTCGAACTGACAGAAATAGAAAATGCCGCTTCAATGAAGCGGCATTTTTTCTGAAAGTATTTCTTAAGCTTAGTTATTCAACGCCTCAGCTCTTAAGCTATTTGGCTGCACTTTGTTTCGCCTAATTGTTCAATGCTTCCGCACCACCAACAATTTCCAAAATTTCATTGGTAATAGCAGCCTGTCTTGCTTTGTTATAGGTAAGCGTCAACTGATCTTTAAGTTCGGAGGCGTTATCTGTTGCCTTGTGCATTGCCGTCATACGGGCACCGTGCTCACTGGCAAAGGAATCACGGACCGCTTTGTACAATTGGGTCTTTAACGACTTTGGAATCAATTGCTCCACGATTTCAGGCTTTGAAGGCTCAAAGATGTAATCGGCAGCACCTATGTTATCTCCTTCTACAGGGACAATAGGCAAAAACTGCTCGGTCATCACAATCTGTGTCGCAGCATTCTTGAACTTGTTATAGACCAATTCAATCTTGTCATAATCCCCTTCCGTGAAGTGGTTCATCAAAGTTTCAGCAATGGTGGCAATGTTATCAAAGGTCAAATCATCAAAAACTTGGCTATGATTGGCAACAACATTCCCATTCTTTCCTAGTATATCATTCCCTTTTTTACCAATGGCAATAACATCAACCTGTTTTCCAGCATAGGTGTCATTGATTAATGCATTGGTCTGTTTGATGATGTTGGAATTGAACGCACCACACAACCCACGATTGGATGTAATGGCTACTACCAATACTTTGTTCACGGCTCTTGCATCAGCAAATTTGCTTCCGGCATCCCCGTCCAAACTTGCGCTAAGGCTTTGCAGCAATTCGGTAAGTTTGTTTGCATAGGGGCGCATAGCGGTAATGGCGTCTTGGGCCTTTTTCAACTTGGCAGCAGATACCATTTTCATGGCACTGGTAATCTGCATGGTCGACTTTACCGATGCTATCCTATTTCGTATTTCCTTTAGATTTGCCATTCTTTTTATTTGTCATTCCGCACTTGATGCGGAATCTTATTATGATGGATTCCCGCTTTCCTTCGACTGCGCTCAGGATGACAGCGGGAATGACAATTGTTATGCACTATACTTTCCAGACAGGTCTTTACAAACCGCTGTCAAAGTATCAGTAACCCCATCTGTCAATTTACCAGCCTTAAGGGTATCCAATACATCTCTATGCTTGGCATTCATGAACTCGATGAAGTCTCTTTCAAACTCTTTTACCTTGTCCACAGGAACATCTCTCAATAGGTTTTTAGAACCTGCAAAGATGATGGCCACCTGATCTTCCACGGTAAATGGATCGTTCTGGGCCTGCTTCAAGATTTCCACGTTTCTACGACCTTTCTCAATTACGTTCAAGGTAGCGGCATCCAAATCAGAACCGAACTTGGCAAAAGCTTCCAATTCACGGAACTGTGCTTGGTCCAATTTCAAAGTACCCGCTACTTTCTTCATGGACTTGATCTGTGCCGAACCACCTACACGGGATACAGAGATACCCACGTTGATCGCTGGTCTAACCCCTTGGTTGAACAAATCCTGCTCCAAGAATATCTGACCATCCGTAATGGAAATTACGTTGGTTGGGATATAGGCGGAAACGTCACCTGCTTGGGTTTCAATAATTGGAAGTGCAGTCAAAGAACCTCCTCCTTTTACCATTGGCTTAAGCGCATCTGGCAAATCGTTCATGTTCTTGGCAATATCATCATCCGCAATCACTTTTGCAGCACGCTCCAACAATCTTGAGTGCAAGTAAAATACGTCACCAGGGTATGCTTCACGTCCTGGAGGTCTTCTCAAAAGAAGGGAAACCTCACGATAAGCAACAGCTTGTTTTGACAAATCATCATAGATGATCAAGGCTGGACGTCCTGTATCCCTAAAATATTCCCCAATCGCAGCACCGGCAAATGGTGCATATACCTGCATTGGGGCAGGATCAGATGCGTTAGCTGCTACGATAGTCGTATAAGCCAAAGCTCCTTTGTCTTCCAAAGTCTTTGCAATGGCAGCTACGGTTGAGGCCTTTTGACCTACAGCAACGTAGATACAATATACAGGCTCACCGGCATCGTAAAATTCTTTTTGATTCAAGATGGTATCGATACAAACGGTGGTTTTACCTGTTTGACGGTCACCGATCACCAACTCACGCTGTCCTCTACCAATCGGAATCATGGCATCGATAGCCTTAACCCCGGTTTGCAATGGCTCGTTTACCGGCTGACGGTAAATTACCCCAGGGGCTTTACGCTCCAATGGCATTTCATAAGTGTCACCAGCTATAGGCCCTTTACCATCGATCGGGGTACCCAAGGTATCCACAACACGGCCAACAATTCCTTCACCCACATTGATGGATGCGATACGTTGTGTTCTTTTTACGGTAGCACCTTCCAAAATTTCTTTGGATGGACCCAACAATACCACACCGACGTTATCCTCTTCAAGGTTCAATACAATTCCTTGCATTCCCCCATCAAACTCCACAAGCTCACCATACTGAGCATTGGAAAGTCCATAGACGCGTGCAATACCGTCACCTACTTGTAATACGGTACCTACTTCGTCCAAGGAAGCGGATGCCTCAAATCCTGATAATTGTTCTTTCAAAATTGCTGATACTTCAGCGGCTTTTACTCCTGCCATTTTGACTAGATATTAGACTTTAGACGATAGACTTTAGATACTATACGTCTTGTTTTTATTTCTATTTTGTTAATCGCTTATAGTCCGTAGCGTAGCGAAGGACTATAGACTGTTTGTAAACTCTCTTTTTAAACTGTTCAATTTACTGGACACGCTGGCATCGTACTGTAAATCCCCAATGCGCAACACAAACCCACCTAAGATGTTTTCATCCACCTTGTTTTCTATAGTGACTTTGTTTCCAGTGATTTTGTTCACTTGAGCCAACACCTCTTTTTCCAAAGCTGCCGTCAGTGGAACCGCTGTGGTCACATAGGCCACATCCTCACCTTTCCATTGCTCATGAAGGATGATGTACTTGTAGGCCACCTCTTGCAACAGAGCAATCCTTTTATTGTCGGTCAAAGTATTGATCAAGCCCAAAGTAATTTGGTTAGACCCTTTGAATATCTTTTTTAGCGTCTCCTTTTTTGCCTCACCTTTAATGACCGGGCTTCCCAACAGGTTCTGAAGCTCGGCATTATCGTTGATGGTAGCAGCAATGCTTCGCATATCTTTTTCAACGGCATCGGCCGCTTTCTTTTCGATAGCGAAATCCAAGGTTGCTTTTGCGTAACGTACGGCTGCCCTGTTATTGCTCATTCTGTTTGGTTATTTTTTAACGGTTAATTGTTATTGAACACAAACTATTAACCCATTAACCTTTAACTATTAATTTAATTCGATGTCACCCAACATATCCTGAACAAGCTTTTCTTGCTTCTTCTTGTCGGATAGTTCTTCCTTGATTACTTTCTCGGCAATGTCAATGGACAGATTGGCTACTTGCGCTTTGATGTCGGCAACGGCAGCTTTCTTTTCACTTTCGATGGTTGCTTGGGCTTGTTTAATCATTTTGTCGCCTTCCACTTGGGCCTGCTCTTTGGCATCGGCAACAATTTTGTCCTTGATCTCGCGTGCCTCCTTCAAAAGGGTTTCGCGCTCAGCTCTAGCTTCCTTCAACAACTTCTCGCTATCCGCAGTAACGTTCTGCATTTCCTTTTTGGCCTCCTCAGCAGCATCCAAGGCATTTTTGATGCCTTCCTCACGATCATTGATTGCATTAAGAATGGGCTTCCATGCAAACTTCCAAAGTAGGAACAACAACAGTCCGAACAATAAAGTCTGCCAGAAAAACAATCCCAACGAAAACTCTTCCAATAACTTTTCCATAATCTATTCTATGCTTTTATACTTTGAATTCTTAAACTAAGTAAAAGCTGCAACCAACCGTTACAGCCTTTACTTTGTGGGTTTGATTATACTGCGAATAGGGCAGCGAAACCAATACCTTCAATCAACGCTGCTGCAATCAACATCGCTGTTTGGATTTTTCCGTAAGCTTCAGGCTGACGAGCGATAGCCTCCATAGCAGAACCACCGATTCTACCAATACCAAGACCTACACCGATCACTACCAAACCTGCACCTACCATTACTGGAATTTCCATATCTATCTAGTTTAAAAATTAAATATTCAATCTTAAGCACTTCTCGACTGCGCTCGAAGTGACAGTTTTCCTCATTCTTTAATGTGCAACCTCTGCTTCATGCTCATGGTCGTGCTCATGTTCTTCAGAGGCAAATCCGAAATACAGCGCGGACAACATGGTGAAAATATATGCTTGCAGCAAGGCTACCAATACTTCAATCAAAGAGATGGCGAAAGCCAGTCCAAATGACAAAGGACTTCCCAACCAGCTCTTAAAAATGAACATCAATCCAATCAAACTCATCAATACGATGTGACCTGCCTGCATGTTTGCATACAAACGAATCAATAATGAGAATGGCTTGATGATCAATCCCAACAATTCGATGGGAACCAAAATAATGTACAATGGAATTTTACCATACCAAGGCAGGGATTTACCCAATGGATCAAACTGGTGCATCCAGTAATCCTTGGTTCCCGTGAAATTCGTAATCAAAAACGTCATGATGGCCAAAGAAACCGTGATGGCAATGTTTCCTGTCACGTTAATTCCAAGGGGGGTCAATCCAAAAATGTTCAAAAACCAGATAAAGAAAAAGATGGTCAACAAGAAAGGCATGTACTTCCTGTATCTTTTTTCCCCAATGTTTGGTCTTGCAATATCATCCCTAATATATAGGACTATGGGTTCGAAGAAACGACCTGCACCTGTGGGAATGCCGTTGTTCTTGCCATAGGATCTTGCCAAACTGGAGAACAACCACAACATCAACAAGCCCGTTACGATAATCATCACCACGTTTTTGGTAATGGAAAAATCCAAAGGTTTTACATTGGTAGCGTGGTGGTCTTCATCATAATGGATGGTCCCTTCTGCGTCTGTTTTATATATCTTGCTGTGATAAAGCTTGTAATAGTTGCCATCAACTTCGGCCAAAGTTTCGCCGTGATGGAATTTTGAAGAGGAAAAAACCTTCAATCCGTTATCCCAAAGAATAACTGGCAATGGAAATCCAACATATTTGTGCTCCCCATTTTCCTTGGTATAGGAAAACAAAGAAAAATCATGGGCATCTTGAAGGTGATGGGCGATGTATTCCTTAATTTCTGTCTTAAGGTCCTTGCCGTGTCCATCGGCTTCTTCTTTGGTTTCACTTGCAAAAGTGAACTGACCTAAAAATAGTGCTGCAATAAGAAGAAATCTCGTAAAAAAAGTTTTTCGCATTTCGCTCAAAATATCGGTCTCTCAAAATCGGTGCAAATGTAAGTCATTCTCACAAAAAGAAAAAAGCTTTCAAACTTTTATTTTTGAGCACCTTGAGTGGGATAATTTTAAGGTCTATCCTATAGGTTTTTGAGCATTTTGGAAGTGTAAAATGTCTCCAAAAAAAGTGAGATGGCGTAGGGAACAAAAAATGCGGCAAACTCCAAGCCGGACATATCGCCGTCACTCTTATACGTGGGGTAAAAAAGCAAGAAGAAAAAAACAAACTTGAGCAGGCTTCCGCCCATGAACAAAAAACCAATCTGATTCTTCAACTTCTCCCTGAATTTATACAGCAAGAGGAAAATTACGGCGGCCAAAATTGCGTTGACCACATACGAAAGCATAATAAGGTTGTCAAAAAGAGGAAGGTCCCTGAGTGACAGAATGCCTAAATGTGCTCCGAAGGACAGGAGCAATAATAACAGAAGAAGTGCAATAAATTTGGTGGGCAAATTGAGATTGGGCATTAGTATTTTATCCGTTTTAACTGTTGCAAAACTACCCAAATAGAAATTGCCACTCCCAATAAAGTGGCAATTACCGTGAAAATATTTTTTTCGTTCCCGTAATGGGCGTCCAGCCATTTCCCTCCCTTAACGGCAAGAAAAATTATGGCTCCCATTTCAAACGCAATACCGGAAAGCATTGCGGCATTCTTAAAATTGTTCTTTTTTTTAGGAGACTTTTGCTGGTTCATTGGTCTTGTTGGGCTGCAGTTTGTGTGTTGAGGCTGCAGCTGGTGCCGAAGCTCCCTTGCCCATGGTACAAGCAGCATTAAATGTGGCTCCAGGTTCAACTGCCAACTTGGAAACACTAACCGTTCCTTCTATAATTGCAGATGCCTTAAGGGATAGTAGGTCATTTACTTGAAGTTCGCCATTGAATTTCCCTTCAATATCGGCATTTACACATTCTACTTTTCCTTTGATGTAGCCATCTTTTCCGATAACCACTTTTCCGGAAGTTTTTACGTTGCCTTCGAGTTTACCATCGATTCGAAAATCGGCCTCTGAAGTAATATCACCCTTAATTTTGGTGTTCTTTTCAATTCTGTTGGGTTGTCCTCCAAACTCGTTCATAGTTCTAGGTTTTTTGTTGTCTGAAAACATTGTTTTCTAGGGTTTTGGGGTTAAAATCTGCGCTTTGTACGCAGCTAAGTTTTTGTGTACTTGTATGATTTTATAATTGTTGGATAAAACTACAAAATTCTCATCGTAGATGCGGTAGTCCCTATTCTTTTTTATAAGCTCTGCATAGCCTAAGGCAAAGTCCTTTGACTTAAACCCGTGCACTACCACAAATTGGTCTTCCAACGTATAAATATCCTTGGAAACCACATTTTTATAATTGAGGTCCTTGATGGATGCCTCCAATCGTTCCTTTAATTTCAACGCTTTTTCGTTGTCCTTTATTTTGAATGGGAAAACTACTTTCCAATTCCCAGCCCCAGTTGATCCCGTTTCAGGAGAAAATTCCTTAGTTTCCAATTTGGGTAGTTGTTCGGCAACCATTGCCTCAGCTTTTTTCCCTTCTGGATTATTGGGATAAGTAAGTGCCACAAAATTTAGTGCTTCTTTGAACGACTCAAATCCCTGCAAGCGACCAATGGCATTTGCCTTCAACATTTCAAATTTGGGAACAATGGGATCCCCCGTAAATTTATTGATGTAGTCCTGGGTCAACGTTATTACCTGAAGATATTCTTGTTGTTCGTATAATTTATAAAGTGAGGCGTATCTGGCATCCGGACTATCCGTATTCCCGGCCAAAACCGCTTGCGGATTCAACAGGATTTCGGCATATCGGGTATCAGGATGGTTCGTGATGATGTCCTGTTTCATGTTCTGTGCCAAAGGACTGCCCGTTTCCTCATATATTTTGTACAGATTGTATTTGGACGGAAGGATCAAGCGCTCCTCTGGATTCAAAGCCAGCACTCTTTCCAGTTTTCCCGCAGCCAATAAGTTCTCCTTGAATTTTTCCTTATAGATCAATCCCAATTGATAGTTGGCAAAATTGCGTTCCCCCCAAAGACTGTCGATCACCTTTTCATCCGTGGGTATCTGGCTCAAATAAAAATCCAGAGAATATTTTTGTTCCTCCGAAATTGCCGTAGCGGGCTGACCATCTGCGGAAACAACTTCTCCGGTAGCTTCCGAAACCAAGGTTCTGCTTTTATTGCTCCAGCGCCAATCGTCCTCCAGGGCCCTATCGCCCCAGCGAGTTCTAAAATCGTTTTTTCCGTAGCCCAAACTGGTAATGTTGTAAAAGTAGAACTTGCCCTTGTTTTCTTGTCCTCCCTTGGATTCCGCAAAGGTGGCAAAGCCAGCGGTTGTCCGTTCCAGTTCTGCTTGGGCCGCTTCCTCATCCTTGCGTTTGAGTTCTGCAATAAGTTCTTCAAAATAAGCCTTGCGTTCTGCTTCTGGCATTTCATACAAAGTGATTACACTATCAGCATGCTGAACGATGTCCTCGTATTTGATCACATCTTCCAAATTGTCCAACTTCTTCTTGATCCGACGATGCTCCTTGGTGTTCACCACAAGGTTGGTCAGCGTGCTATCGTAGTATGCTCCGGAGGTTTTGTAAGCGTCTTGATCAAAATAGTAATCCCCCAAATCCTTATAGTTGAGCGCATTTAATTTACGCTCCCCTGTATTGGCCCTTAAGGATTTGTTGAAATAGACAATGGCCAAGCTGTCCGATTGGGTGTTCAAATGGAACTGGGCAATCTCTCGATAGATCTTGTCCAAAAAAGGGCGGTTTTCCCTATTCTCTTCCAGCTCGGTCAGATATTCCCATAATTCTTCCTGATTGGTATCTGTGATCTCCGTGTTCTGGATTTTCTTTAGGTGGGCATTGATCATATAGACCCTAGGGGATTTTCTGTTCAAGGCAATCACCTTGTCAAAAGCGTAGTTGGCGCTATCCTTGAACCCCAAATTGTTGTACAGTTGGCCTATGATGAACAGGTACCTTCCTTTTTCCGCGTTCTTTTTGGTATAGGCCTGGGCTATTTTTAACTTTTGGATGGCCGTGTCCTTAGCCTTTAGGTTGATATAGCACTGCGCCATCACGGCATTGGCATCGGCATGTTCTTGGTCTTTCAAACGCTCAAACTTGAACAGTCTTTCCAGATTCTTGATGGCCAGTTCAGGGTTATCCAAACGCATATTGGTCTTCTCCCGCCAGATGGTGGCTTCGTTCAGCTTATCGCTTTCGGTATATTTTCTCAGGATGTAATTGAAAGATTCCAAAGCCGGAATATAGCGTTGGTCAAAATATCGGGCCTTGCCCAATAAAAGAAAAGCCTCATCTGTTTGTGGATTGCGCTCTTCATCCTTAATGTCCATGCTGTGCTTTTGGATGGCCTTGGTGGCCTTCTCCTCGGCAATGATAAAATTGGGGTTGTTGTCTTCAGAGTCCAACTTCACCTCATCCGTCACCTCCAAGCGTTCCACTGGTAGGATTTTCCAGTAATCATCACGGTAATTGGCGTTGAGTTCTTCCCTTCCTTGCTCAAAGGCAATGTTGCCGTTGTAGAGGGTGTTGTATTTGGTGTTTAGGGCATGCCAATTGCGATTAAGGAACTTGTCCTTTTTTGTGGAACAGGAGTTAAAAAGCAATCCTCCGCAGACAATTGCGCCAAAAAAGATATGTTGAAGCTTCAAAATTATCGATAATCGTGTCTAACCTTAACTGAAAAACATCCAGATTATTATAAGGCTCATCGGTAAAATGCAATAATTTTTCTTCTTGGCTTTTGTACGCACCCAAAACCCCTCTCCAACAGGGAATTTAAATTGAATATTTTTAAAACACTCCCTTCTAGAGAAGGGAAAGATTTCGAGTAGCGAAATCAGGGATGTGTAGCTTGGAATACGACCCTGCCTTTTAAAAAAAAGCAGCGATTACCAAGTAGAGGGGCTTTCAAAATTGGTCCTGCTTCTATTGTATTTTGACTTGTATGCCACTGGGGAAAGTCCCACATATTTTTTAAAGACAGTCCGAAAGGCTTTTTGATCCGCATAACCTACCTGGTACATCACCTCATTGACGTTTTGCTGGGTAGATTCCAAGCTCCTTTTCGCAGCCTCAATCTTCACTCTTTGAATGTATTCCAATGGGGTGTTCTGGGTAGCCTTTTTAAATCTTCGCACAAAATTGCGACTGCTGATTGCATATTTCTCTGCCAAACGTTCCACAGATATTTTACTCTTCACATTATTTTCAATGTACTTCTGAGCTTCTTTTATGGCATCATCCTCGTGATCTTTTTGCGCTTGAAAAATCGCAAATTGGTTCTGGTCCTGCCGATCCATATCAATCTCAAAAAACTTGGAGAGATAAATAGCTGCAGGTCGTCCACAGTATTTTTCGACCAAATGAAGCATCAAGTTTAAAAAGGAATAGGCTCCGCCACTGGTGTAAATCCCATCTTCATCGGTAACAATTTTGCTTGAGACCAGGTTTACTTGAGGAAACATTTTCCTGAACATTTCCATTCCCGCCCAATGGGTTGAGCATTGTTTCCCATCCACCAATCCCGTTTGGGCCAACAAAAAAGCACCCATGCACATACTGGCCACTTCGGCATTGTTCTGGAGTCGCTGATTTAAAACCCATGGAATAAAATCCTTGTTCTGATCCAAATCGGCATCCAGTTTGTCCGGCCTTAAGGCCGGAATAAGAATCAAATCCGTCTTTTTAATATCATCTATGGTACTATCGCAGTGTATACTAAAAAGTCCTTCGTACAATGAATAGTCATGATCCAAACCCACCAAATGCAGTTCAAAAAAATCATCTTCCCGAATCCCGGCTTTTTTCAAGAACTGATTAGCGGCCATCAATATTTTAAATGGGCCCACCACACTGCTTAAAATGGCATTGCCCTTGGGCACCAATATGCTTACATGTTTCATTATCAGCTTTTTTACACTATAAATGTAATGGGAATACTTGGCACAATCAACCCTTACAAGTGTCATATTTCCCCTTATACCTGCATAGGCCTCTTTTGTAGCTTTGGGATATGGAGTTCGAAAAATTCTTGGAAATACGGGATAAGTTTTGCTTGCAAGAGGCTGATGTCACTGAAGGCAAAATGATGAGTTCCCAGGCCATTCATTATAAAAAGAAGGTGTTTGCCTTTTTCTCGAAGAAAGATAAAATGGTTTTCAAGCTAGGTTCGCCATCCGCTGTGGAAGGAATTGAAGTTGAACTTATGGAATTTAACCCTTTCAAGAACAAAGGGCCATTAAAAGGTTGGTACGAAGCTGATTTTGAACAGCACCAAAACTGGGAACATCTCGCCCTTTTGGCCCTTGATCAACTAAAAAGTGAACACCCATGATTACGAAAGCTTATTCACGTTTTTTTAAGGACTTGGCCAGGAACAATAACAAGGAATGGTTCCACGCCAATAAAAAGCGGTATGAAAATGATGTAAAAAACCCTTTTTTGCATCTATTGGAAGAATTGATTCCTGCCTTGACCGAATGGGACCATAGAATTCTTACCGACCCCAAAAAGGCCATGTTCCGTATCAACAGGGATGTTCGGTTTTCCAAGGATAAATCACCCTATCATTTATTGCTCAAAGCTGGCTTCTCCCCGAACGGAAAAAAGTCTATATTACCAGGGTATTATTTGGGCATTGATGCGGAAAACATCCATGTAGGCGGTGGGCTTTTTATGCTACGTCCACCGGAATTGAAGAAAGTTAGGAAGCTTATTGCTGATAATCCCGAAGCTTTGACACAGCTTGTTTCTGATAGCTCCTTTACTCAAAACTTTGGAAAGCTCAAGGGTGAAAAAGCGAAGCGTTTGGATAAAAGTCTAGTTCCCATAGCAGAAAAAACAGATTTGATCTATCACAAACAGTTCTATGCCATGGCCGAGTTTCCTTTGGAGCCCTTTTATGGAAGCAGCAAACTTCAGGAGGAGGTCTTATCCCATTTTGAAGCCATCAAACCTTTGAATACCTATCTGAGCCAAGCATTGGATTGAAAACAAGTTTATTTATTAATCATAAAAACAGAAACAAAATGACAACACAAGAAGTAGCAGACAAACTGGTGGGCCTTTGTAGGGAAGGCAAATATGAGGAAGCTTACGGCCTTTATTCCAAAGATGCCGTGAGCGTGGAGATGCCGGGTGTACCCAACGAAAGAACAGAAGGGTTGGACAATATTCTTCAAGGGTTTGCCCAATGGGCCAGCAATATTGAAGAATCCCATGGCGGAACCGTAGGTGATCCAGTGGTAGTGGGCAACCACTTTGTGGTGCCTATGACCAGTGATGTGACCTTTAAACAGGGAGGTAGAATAAACATGGAAGAATTCTGTATGTACCAAGTGGAAAATGGGCAAATCACCAAAGCCCAGTTTTTCTATGACCCTTCTGTTATGGGAGGATAAAAATTTAAAGTCAGTTCGAACCTGCCGACAAAAGCAGGTTCGAACTGATTATTTGGGTGTTTTTTTACACACCCCTTGCCCCTATCTAGAGGGGAGTTGTTTTTGTGGTCAGGATTGAACTCCCTTCTTGAGAAGGGAAAATTTCAACTTGTTGAAATTAGGGATGTGTTTTAATTTTAAACAAACCCATTGCCACATCCCTGAATTTCGAAAAACTATTTTACATCCTATGCTGGAACAGATTCTACCATACAACAATATCGTAAGCCCTGGCATTGAAGGTGCCATCTGTAAGCTCTTCTGTTACAATGTCGCCTTCTCCATCTCGCCACCAATATGTTGCCACATTTATGGTTCCGTTTGTGCCACTTCTTTCATATCCTGAGAAGTATGCAATGTTGCCATGAACAAACACTGAATGAGCTATGGCATAATATTCACCATCAGTTAGCTCTACCTCTTCTTCTACATTTTTCCAATACTTGGCAATAGCCGTTCCCTGAAATTCAAATCCGGTTACGTAAACGTTTTCTAAATGAATAAGCGTATCATATGCTCTGGCATTGTTATCACCCTCTGTAAGCTCGAGGCCTTGTCCAACAATCCACAGTTTTGCCGTGCCAACATTGTTAACATCATTCTCATGTCCGCACATCGCAATTACATCATCCTCAATATCAATTGATGAAATCTGTATGTCATAATTGCCATTGGTTTGAGTATCAACCGTATTACCATTCATCCATACTTTACCTTCTCTATAGTTCCCATTTTTCTCGTAACCACTGCAATAGATATTATTATCACTGTCAATAGCAACACTAAGTGCTTCGGCATGGTTATTCCCACCTGTAAGAACATATAGCTCATTCCCATCTTGCCAAACCTTGGCCACCTGTACATTTTCATCATTCATTTCATAACCTACTGTAATTACATTACCATTAAGTAATGCTATATCATGAGCTTTGGCATCCGTATTCCCTTCTGTTAAACTAGTTTCTTGTCCATTTTTCCAATATTTAGCTACTGTCTTGGAACCAATAACTTCATAACCGCAAGCATAAGTATCTCCCGTTTCCGGATCCACAAATCCAGCCAAGATTTCAGCGTTGTTATCACCGTTGGTCAAATAATCTGCAACACCATTTTTCCATACCGCGGCCCTGTTTTTTGATCCATCACTTTCCACTCCGAAAGCAATAACATCATGTTTAACAGTAATCAAGCGATTTGTTGACGCATTGTCGACAGTCACGGTTATTTCTGCTTCCCCAGGTGAAATTGCAGTTACCTGTCCTTCCTCATCCACAGTTGCTACGTCTTCATTATCCGAGATCCAAACCGCAGCACCAGTACTTTCCACCTCAGCCTCAATGGTAAGTTCCAATTCTACGGTATCTTCCCTAAATAGTTCAATTTCTTTTGGAGTAATTTCTAAAGAGTTTACAGGCCCATCCGCCACGGTAATGACACATTCCGCAGTTACCCCATTAAGGGAAGCGGTGATGGTGGTGGTTCCCAAGGTCAAGGGGGTTACCACTCCATTTTCGTCTACAGTAGCTACATCGGTGTCACTACTCATCCAACTAATTGTAGGGCTTTCCACATTGGTAGTGGCCTCCAAGGTTTCTATATAATGTTCATACGGATACAGGGTCAAAGTGGTTTTGTTCAGGGATAGGGTGGTATTTTCATCAGGGATGGTCACCTCAAAATCATTATCGCTGGTATCGGAACCTCCAGCGGTGGTCACCTTGATTTTGCCTGTAGTGGCATTTGCAGGCACCTCACCCGTTAATTTGGTGGTTTTGGCATCACTTAGCGAAACAGCCACCCCGTTTAAGGTCACTGTATTTTCAGCAATGGAAGCGCCAAAGTTGGTGCCGTTTATTATAAGGGTAGATCCAACAGGGCCACTTTCCGTATGGCTAGTGATATTCGGAGCTTTGGCCTCTGGTGCATTTGGCCCATCATCTTTGCCACAGGCCAGTACTATTAAAATCATTGATAGGGCCGCAGTGGCCCATTGCGCAATTCTTTTCATCATTTGGGTTTTTATGGTTAAACCATAAAGTAAAATGATGATGTCCAAGCAGACACCTCCCAATTGACGGATGCCCCATATGAATTGATGGATGGGGGTTTGGAGTTGATACAGTTTTTTCGAGACCCTCAGTTCTAGTGTCCCGAATAAAATTCGGGATGTATTGAGAACGACACACCCCTGCCCCTCTCTAGAGGGAAGTTTGTTTCATTATTAGATTTGAATTCCCTTCTTGAGAAGGGAAGATTTCGTGCTACGAAATCAGGGATGTGTTTTTAGATTCAAGTCAGTAAGTTAAACACACGGCAACCTCTTCCTATCTGGTTGAATAAGCTATCCTCCAAAGAAAGTTTCCAGTTCTTTAAGGGTCTCTGTAGAGGTCTGGATATCCTTTACAATTTCTCCCTTGTTTAAAACTACAATGCGCTCACAGACTTCTGTCACATGGGCCAGATCATGACTGGAAACCAAAACGGTTACTCCATCTTTTGCCGCCAGTTCTTTAATGATAGCTTTGAGTCGAATTTGGGTTGTGGGGTCCAAATTGGCAAAGGGCTCGTCCAAAATCACCACTTCCGGGTTGCCAATAAAGGACGCCACAATGCCCGCCTTTTTCTGGTTTCCTTTGGATAGGTCGCGCAGATATTTCTTTTGCCCCAGAATCTCCCCATGGAAAAAGTCCTCAAATGAGGCCAAGAGCTTATCCACATCGGCTTTGTTTCTGCCGCGTAGGTCACCGATAAAATAGAAGTATTCCTCCGGGGTCAAATAGCCTATCAAAAAAGATTCATCAATAAAGGCAGAGGTGAACGGCTTCCAATCCTCGCTGGTGTTGATCTGAATCCCATTGCTTTCCACATGCCCCGTTGTGGGTTGGATCAAATCCAATAACAGACTAAAAAAGGTAGTCTTCCCAGCTCCATTGTTCCCGACCAAGCCAAAGCTCTGCCCTTTGGGAATATCCAGGGATTCTATATTCAATACTAGCTGCGACCCGTATTTTTTGGTGAGGTTTTTTGCGGTTATCATGTGTTAAATATCAAGTTCTGTATTAAAATTCAAGCTCAAAAATCAAGTTCAATCCACTTTTTATCAAATTCAATTCGTGTCATTTGTGAAACCTGTCTGCCGGTAGACAGGTTCGTGTCAAACCACAAGGGACTTAACAATCTTTAGCCACCTTTTTCCTTAAAGCCGGCCAACATACCATATTTTTTGATTCTGTATTGTTCCGTTATCCGATCTAGTAATCTGTTTTTGAAGGCAAATCCCAAAACCCCGAGCAGACCCAATGTGGCTATGGCAACCTCCATAGAGATTAGGAAGTACAGTCCCGTAAACAATAGAATAGGTAAGCCGAGCACTGGAAGAATTATCAAAAATTGCGTGGCACTGGTGCCTTGCATATTGCCAAGCGGACTTTTATCCAACTCAATTCTTTTTTTGTTGAAGGACCCAAAGTAGAGAATAACCGGGATATTGATTCCCAAGTTGTACAGGGCACTGGCAAAATTGATAGCCAAAATGTTCCATCCAAAATAAACATAGGGAATAGTAAGCAGAAACATGACCACCACACTTACCGATATCAAACTTGCTTTGGATTCCAAATACTTTCGCAGTGGTATATTTTGTGACATCATCATCCCGTAATAAGAACTGTCCCATGCTGGTATGAATTGGCCAAAATTGGTCAGGAAAATGCCTGTCATAAAAATGCCCAAAAACACGTGCATGGGAACCATGGTCGCATAAATTTCCTGAGCATAAAAAATCAATCCATAGAAAACAAAAAGCAATGATATAAAAACCTGTGCCTTGGTGCGTTTGTTGCGCCAAATCATTTTAAGGTCCAATTGCAGAAAAGTCCCCATATCCCCAAAGCGGCGTGTCCATGCCATGTTGGACGTCTTCGCTTCCTTGGATTTGGTCTTGAGGGAAGCATCCAAAAATATCCTGTTTCTTAAATGGCGATAATTGATCCAATAGGCCAAAGCGGCCAGCGTAATGGGTGCCAAAACCATAATTGGATATTGGTATAGACCATGGAACACTGGGCCAAAAAATTCCCTGACAGGAAGCAAATGAAAATAATCAAGCCCATATAACATTAGGATAAGACCACCAATAAAGCCTAAGGCCTTATCGCTTTTGTTCACTATAAAATTTACATAGTTGATGCACAATACCAAGGCCATAACAGATACCAACCATAGCCCAACATTAAGTATAGGATAGTCATGATACAACAGCACTACGGCATAAGGCACAAACAGGAACAAAGCCATTAAATTATAAGCCGAAATCCCTGACCTTCCTAAAATGTAATGGGTAATGGCACTTTTTTTAATGGGCAAGGACAACAATGGTTTAACATCCATTACGGGTAGTTTCTGCATAAAGTACCGAAAGAACAATTCTATCAGTACCCAATACACCATAAATTGGCTCAGCATCCACATGGGATTTTCCTGGGGGAATATGTTTCTTAGAATTCGATATAAAAAGACCCCAATAAACACAACGGTGATGATCATACAAAGCCCAAAACAAATCATCACAATTTTCAACGCCAGACTTTTTCCAAACGAAGAGGATCTAAAAAAGGATTTCCACTGAAGGTTTACGAAGTGCTCAAACATGGTTGGAG
Source organism: Flagellimonas sp. (assembly GCF_965233845.1). GTDB lineage: Bacteria > Bacteroidota > Bacteroidia > Flavobacteriales > Flavobacteriaceae > Flagellimonas. Next base: position 4,000,606 of record NZ_OZ247584.1, on the reverse strand, counting down.
GTTTATCGATTGGTTAGTAGCCCATTCCTTTCATTTGTTACAAAACGTACTCTTTTTTCAAATTTGACCCCACAGAATAGCCCGAATCCGTAGTTTTGCACAAAAATTGATTACAATGAGCGAATTCCATGCTTTAAAAATAGCTTCGACTGAAGCATTGACCCCAAATTCGGTTGCACTTACTTTTGAAATAACCTCTGACCTAAAAGATACATTTTCCTTTACCGCTGGTCAATATATCACCCTAAAACATGAGGTGAACGGGGCCGAGGTCCGACGAGCCTACTCCATTTCTTCTTCCCCCGCATCTGGCCAAATCACCGTGGGGATAAAGAAAGTACCCAACGGTACATTTTCCGTTTATGCCAATGAGCAATTAAAGGCCGGGGATGTACTGGAGGTAATGGTGCCGGAGGGTCGATTTGTGTTTGAACCGAATTCTTCCCCAAGAAATGTTGCGGCCTTTGCTGCGGGTAGTGGAATAACTCCCATAATGAGTATTGCCCAAACGGTTTTGGAGTCTCATCCCGAAAGCACATTTGTGTTGGTCTTTGGGAACCAGACTCCGGAAGAAACCATGTATTTAAAGGATTTGGAAGAATTGCATGAAAAATATTCCGATAGGTTTTTTATTCAAAAGGTGTACAGTCGTTCCCAAGAAGAAGGTGCTCTATTTGGAAGGATTGAAACCTCAACAGTCAACTTTGTTGTAAAAAACAAGTTCAAAAAAACGGCTTTTGATGCCTTCTACCTCTGTGGCCCAGAGGAGATGATCAATACGGTATCGGACACTTTGAAAAACAACGGTATTTCTGAAGATAAAATTCTCTTTGAGCTATTTACTGCATCAGAATCTGAAGATACTTTGGCCGAAAACTTGGACGGAAAAACCCAAGTGGAAGTACTCGTTGATGACGAGACCTTTTCTTTCGCCATGGATAAAAAGAGTCTTGTACTCGATGCTGTATTAAAAGAAAAAATAGATGCCCCCTATTCCTGTCAGGGCGGTGTTTGCAGCAGCTGTATTGCCCGTATCACGGAAGGAAAGGCCGAGATGGTGAAAAATCAAATCCTAACTGACGGGGAAGTTGCCGAAGGGCTGATCCTAACCTGCCAGGCACATCCGTTGACGCCCACTTTGAAGGTGGATTATGATGATGTGTAGATAAAAGGGGCAAAAAAGCCAAGGGTCAAGGGTATTGGCGTCGTTCCATTAAAATAAGATTCTATTCGTCCAATTCGTGAAACCTGCCTGCTGGTAGGCAGGTTCGTGTAAATTTGACTTGGTTTTAAGGTAAGGTAAGGGCCAAATCCAAGGCTCTGCTCCCATGTTCATATCCTATTTTAAACGCCTTTTCTATCCCTTTTTTGTCCAGAACCCCAATACCTTCCAGCTCTTTGGGCTCAATACTGATATCACATTCCAACAATTTCCGGTGACTGGAGGCATAAATCATTAAACCAGTGACCCTTCCCGCCAATAAAATAGAATTTCGGATGGCCCTTTTATCAATTTCATCTGCAATGGAGACATTACTGCCAATGATGAAATCCGCCTTATCATCCACATATTCCTTGGGGAAGTTGTTCATGACCCCGCCATCTGCATAAAGGGTCTTTTCAATTTCTATTGGACTAAAAACTGGCGGCAAGGCCGCCGACGCCAGCAGGGGCCTAATCAGTTCTCCATTAAAAAAAACCCTTTCTTCTCCTTTAAGGAGGTCGGTAGCCACCACGAACAATGGAATTCGCAATGCTTCAAAAGAATCTTCTGGAAAATAGCCCTTAAAAATCTTGAAATAACGTTCAGTGTCTATAAAACCAGGCTTGTTGATGGCAAAAAAATCGTATTTGAACAAAGGAGTCTCCTTAAAAAACTGCAACATCTCCTCAATGGAATTTCCGTTGGCATAGAGCGCTCCCACTAAGGCACCCACGCTTGAACCTGCAACTAGCTGGGCCCGAACGCCCTTTTCTTCCATCGCCTTGAGCAGACCAATATGGGCCATGCCTCGGATTCCACCTCCAGATAGCACAAGTCCAACAGATTTTGCATCGGAAATTGTTTTGCTCATTGCATTGCGATTTAAGGCTCTATAAAATTAGTGCCCGCATGGGAAAAATCCAGTTTTTGCCTGAAAATTTATGGGATAGTTACAGACTGGCGGGTCGGTTTGAAACCCAAATTGGGATGGTTTGTGCATTTTATCGAAATGTCATCGATTTTAATCTAGACTTTTTCGAAGGTGCCTTTTTCGTTGACCGACTGGGGAGTCGGTTTGTTAAAATTTGGAAAAAGCGGTATAAATTGTAAACTGAAAACCCATTTTTCGACCTAAATTGAAGTCTAGATTGTTGTAAGTTTACTTACATATTAGCTGTTTTAATCAAAGAACATACAAAACATACCGCCATTTTGCTCTTCGCCAATTCTGCCGAAGAGGATATTCGCGCAAAAAAAATGCATGTGGACAGCGGTTTGTTGGAATCCCTCAATCAACGCGTTATAAAGGTTATTGAGGCCACTGATCTTCCCCATTTTCATTTTTCAGAAAAGGAGCAAGTCGGACATTCCTTCGGACAGCGCTTTGCGAATGCCATTCAGGCCATATTTGATAAAGGTTATCTTAATGTCATTGCCATTGGAAACGACAGCCCACACCTTGGAAAGCGTCATATACAAAAAGCCTCAACGCTACTTTTACAAAAGAAGGTGGTTCTGGGCCCGTCAATGGATGGTGGATTTTACCTTTTTGGGATCACAAGGGAACATTTTGACGCCAATGGGTTGGAATCCCTTCCCTGGCAGACCTCGTTCTTATTTCAAAACACCCTTTCTTATTTTGATTCCATTACGTGCCAATGGGCTACTTTGGAGACCTTGTCGGATATCGATTCTATAAAAGATATTAAACGACTTACCAATTATATTAAATCCCTTGGGAGCAAATGGATGATACTGTTTTCCAAATTACTCTCCCAAAGGATGCACTTTTCCCAACGAATGGAAATTGCTCCTGCAATCCTTGTTCAACAAACTCCCTACAATAAAGGATCTCCTTTCTGTTTTGCTTAATCCCACTAATTCTTGAACCTGTTCACAGGTTCTTATCCTGTTAATTTATTTGAAATAGTGCTTTAGCGTTATTTCCATTTACGAACCAAAAAAGCAAAACAAATGGCAAATTCATATTACGATCCCGCGGACTTGCGGAAGTTTGGAAAAATCACCGAGTGGAGCGAGGAATTGGGCAACAAATTTTTTGATTACTACGGAAAAGTCTTTGAGGAAGGCGCACTTAGTGCCCGTGAAAAATCTTTGATCGCCCTTGCAGTGGCACACGTGGTCAAATGCCCGTATTGCATTGATGCCTATACCAAAGATGGGTTACAGCGAGGAATCACCAAAGAGGAAATGATGGAAGCGGTACACGCCGGAGCCGCCATTGAAAGTGGTGCTACCCTAGTGCATGGGGTACAAATGATGAACAAGTACAACAAATTATCTATGTAAGTATGGACGCGCTGCGCACTTGGATGTTAGACCGCTTCGCTTCTAGAAACAAGACCAAATAATTGAGTATACACAAATGGAACAAAGCATATTACCTCAAATAAAAAAGGCAGCCAAAAAATCCCTTAAGGCCAGGGAAAATGAGCTTGCGGAAACCAACAAGCAATTGGAAATCCTGAATGGGGGAATTTTTGCTGATGGTGAACTTCCTTATTTTAAGGATAAGATTGCGGAGATAGGCCAATTCCCTCTGCGACCGAATAAGTTGGAAATTTTGCAAATCAATGTGGGATACATGTGCAACCAGGTCTGCGAACATTGCCATGTGGATGCCGGGCCCGATCGGAAGGAAATCATGACGCGCGAAACCATGGAGCTGTGTTTGGAAGTCATCAGAAATACAGGTGCCCATACTTTGGATCTTACTGGGGGAGCCCCAGAAATGAATCCGAATTTTAGATGGTTTGTTGAGGAAGCTGCCAAAGCGGGTATCCAGGATTTTATTGTGCGTAGTAACCTCACCATAATCCGAGCCAACAAGAAGTATTATGACCTTCCAGAGTTCTTTAAAAAGCATAATGTTCATGTGGTTTCCTCTATGCCGCACTACACCCGTGGTAAAACGGACAAACAACGTGGGGATGGGGTTTTTGACAAGTCCATCAAAGCTTTGCAGGAACTGAATGCCGTAGGCTATGGCATGCCGGGAAGTGATTTGCGATTGGATTTGGTCTACAATCCTTCGGGTGCTTTTTTACCTGGTGACCAAATGGCCATGGAGCGCGACTTTAAGAAAGCTCTGGATGAAGACTTTGGAATCCAGTTCCACAATCTGTTTGCCATCACCAATCTGCCCATATCCCGTTTCTTGGATTATTTGATTGCATCGGACAACTATGAGGACTATATGTATGCCCTGGTGGAGGCCTATAATCCTGCAGCGGTTGCCAATGTCATGTGTACCAACACCATTTCGGTAAGTTGGGACGGCTGGTTGTACGACTGTGACTTTAACCAAATGTTGGAACTGAAAGTTGCCAGCAAGGTGAAGCACATAAAAGATTATAATGAGGACTTGCTAAACGACCGAAACATAGTGATATCCCAACATTGTTATGGGTGCACTGCAGGAGCGGGAAGCAGTTGCCAAGGAACGGTGGCCTAATCCCTCCCATGTCTTTGGGCCGTTTACTTCTCCATAAAGTAATCCCAAGCTGCTTTGGAAATGTCCGCTATTATTTTCTCATTGGCCTCAAGGCTTTCAGATGATTCAGTGACAAAGACGCTAATGGTAAAATGCTCCCCGTTAGGCAAGAAAACAATCCCGATGTTGTTCACTGCGGCGGTTATTCCTGTTTCCTTATGTTTTCCCGACCAACCTGTTTTATGCGCCACTATGGTTTCCTCAGGTAGGTGCCCCCTTAATCGTTTCTTTCCAGTTTTGGTTCCTTTCATTATGTTCCAGATAAAATCATAGCTCTCCTGGGAAAGCAAGTTGTTGCCCTTCTCATAAAATGCTGCCAATATCCTGTTGGCTTCTTTTGGGGTTGTCCAGTTTAAGAACTGAAGTTCCCAATTGCCCTGCATGACCTCTTCATTTATCTTAACCGCAAAATCGGTAAAGCCCAGTTTGGCAAAATATCTTTCAACTGCCTGAGGTTCGCCCAGTAGTCTTAACAGCGCATCACAACCCACGTTATCACTCAAGGCGACCGTATACTTTATAATTTCATCTAAGGCGATGGAGCCCCCTTCAGGGTACTTTTTTCGGAGTGGACTCCAAAGACCTGGTAATAATTGGCTTTTCTTGATATCGATTTTTTGGTCTAGCGAAAGATGTCCTTTATCGACTTCAGCCAAAATGGCCAATGCAATTGGAAACTTGAACACGCTTTGCATAGGAAAGTGCCTTTGACCGTTGATGCTCAAGGTATCTTTACCATCCATCCCATTGATGGCCACCCCAACAGTTGCGTTTTTGGAATTTATAATGCTCTCTATTTGATGTCTTAAGGTTTCCATTTTTTGCGAATAGCCCCGAATGGAAACTATGAATAAGGTCAAGACTGCAGCAAGCGTGTGTTTTGTCATTATTTATTCTTTGTTTTTAGGTGTTATATAAATTAATAATAGTCTTATGATTCTTTTTGCCAAAAAGTGAATGTAGAGAGAAGGAAAATAGGGTTGAAAATTTTATTCATAATGTAGGTTAAAATTGAAGAATTACTTCTAAAGATGATTTTTTATGGCAAAATGCGCCTAAACGAACTTGTAGAGATGAAGTTCGGGAAATTTTGATTAAAAATCCTATCTAAATTTTTGCTTATCGGTTTTGGCTTTATGTTCTTAATCCCAAAAAAGAATCCCTTAAACCTTACTTAATAATAGCTATCAGTTCTGAAGAAAATAGTTGCCCATATGATTCAGTGCCTCGCGGAACTTAGTGCTGTTTTGATAGTAGCTTGGCCCAATATAACGAGCATAAGTTGTGCCCTCGGGATATGTAATTGCCGTCTGCCCCTCAACCAGGTCCGTATTTATGAGGGTTTTGTAGCCTATTGAATTGTTTGCACATGCAGCTAAAAACTTGGTTGGCATTCTTTCATCTCCTACATAAGCAAATATTGCTTCCTTTTTACTCGACAAATTCATCGTACCGAGTATTTTTCCGTGATCTACAGAAGATTGCTCCGAGTTTAAATCCATAAAACTTATTACAGATCCTGCTTCAATTAATTTATCGCCAGTCTGCCATAAAACATCGTTTTCATCAAACCCAAAATGATTCCCATTCCATTCCGAATCAATAAACCGAATTTTAGTTCCAGGGGGCAGGTCTACAAAAGTTATAATGGCAAAACCATCTTCATTTGTTGATTTGAAAGATATAAAGGAAATATCCCCCGTTCTTAAGGTTGCTTCCCCATTGTCCAGTTCAAGTATTAGAACCATCGCGGCCAATGTGGATAGCACGAAGATTATATTAAGGTTTTTCATTAAGGCGCAAACTAGTCCACGCCTTTAATTTTGAAGTTACCACATGGTTACTAGATTCTTACATATTGTACACTATACTTTAAGTTGATGTTATTTGACAGTTGGATCATTTGCCTAAAGTGAACACCCTTTTAAATTATTATTGATTTATAGGGTTATGAAATGCCTTTTAGGGGTATTGGAGAACCCAAAAATTTACTACCGATAAGTTGTTGTAAATAGTTTACTCATACCTTTTGTCTTTAAAAGAGCCCGTTTAAACCGACCCGCGGGTCGGTTCCATTTTTTCACCTTGCCAGATTTAGGGTCTTTTTGGTCACTTCGCCGATTTTTCTTATAAATACGTCCTTGATTCTTGAGTCTGGGCCAAAACTGGGGAAACTTTGTAACCGACTTAACAGTCTAATCAAGGAATTTCGGAAAAATGAAATTCGCTTGTTAAGATTCCACATAAAATGTGGAATGACAACTCAAAAGATTCCAGCTTAAACCGCTGGGAATTCTTTTGAAAAACCCAAAACCCAAATCTTATGGACAAAAACCTAAAAAAACGCGAAACCATGCACCGCCTGTGTGCCAAAGGCCTGGAAGTTTTCCATGAAAAAGGCTATTACAACACCAATCTGGATGACATCTTAAAAGACCTCTCCTTATCTAAAGGTGCATTTTACCATCATTTTAAATCCAAGGAGGATTACTTTATTGCCATTGTGCAAAATCTAGTGCAGCAAAAGGTGTACGCCCTTTTGGTAGAACCATTAAATACCCATGAAAATCCGTTGCCGGTAATTTTGGACAGTATTGAGAAGGCCTTGGAGCCCGGTAAATCCAATGAAATTGCCTATGGCTTTATGTTGAATGATTTTATCACGGAATTCAGTAAGCGAAATGAAGAAATTGCCACCTATTTGCGGGATATCCTAAAAGTATGGGAAGTCAACTTGGTCTCCATCCTAAAACGGGGAAAAGTGGATGGCTATATTGCCCGCCATGTAGACTGCGAAGGTGCTGCAAGCTATATTATTGCCTCTTATTTGGGAATGCGAACGCTTTTATCCGAAAGTACTAATAGGCAATTGAAGTATAATTATGTGCAGCAGCTAAAATTGTATTTTAACGCTATTGAGGAAAGACGGGTGGTGGCATAATTGCAATAAGACTACGTCACTTCGAGTTAAATTTCTTTGAAATTTAGTATCCATAAGTGTTCTAAACTGTTCTGAAACAATTTCTCTCTGTTCATTTTGTCTTGATACAAAACGAACCAAAAAATCAAGTCGATTTTAAGGAAATTTTTGTGATTGCATCACAAAACCGCTGCTAAATCCTACCGCTACATGCTCTTTTTTGCCATGCGAAACGCAATTTCGCTCGATTTACACCTATTTCTGTAAAATCGGCAAACGGTAATCAAATTTAATGCCGAACCTAGACGATATTAAAGCTCAAATATTCTTATAATTCTATCCGCCATCTATAGGGATGGAATGGATTCCATCACGGATTCGTATCCTGTGGCAGATAGTGGCGAAAATCGGTGTAGAATCCGTCACTTCGAGTTAAATGCTGAAAGCATTTAGTATCGAGAAGTGCTTAAAGCCCGAAATTTTCTTGTTTTCGATATACCAAATCTTTGATTTGCCACTCAAACGGACGAAAATTTTCCTCTTAGTTCTCCAATACGTTGATAAGCCTATCCACCACTCTCTGGGGTGGAATAGATTCCATCACAGATTCGTATCCTTTTGGCAGTTTGTTTCCATATACAGAGGTTGGAACCAAAGGAAATGTATTTCGGTCTGATAGCAGCGCATTCTCCTTGGGCTGTGCAAATGGGGCAAAGCCCGCAAAGGGATGGGTAACCCCCCAAAGCGTTACCACTGGAATACCATAGTTGGCCGCCAAATGGGCGTTGCCACTGTCCATGGAAAGCATTACATCCAGATTGGATATTAATTCCAACTCTTCGGCCAAACTCAACTTCCCCGCCATATTTTGAATGTTACTATTGGATACCGCAATGGCGTTTAACTGTTCTACTTCGCTGGCACCTCCCCCAAAAAGCAAGATTTTGTACCTATCGGTATCCGAAAGGGCTTTTACGACCTCCCTCATGAGTTTCAAGGGGTACATCTTACCTCCATGGGCCGCAAAAGGCGCTATGCCCACCCATTTCTTGGCATCTTGTGTTACCGCTTTCAGCACATTTTCTGAAAGCTGTAATCGAGCAAGGGGTTTTGCATCCTCCAAATTAATTGGGTAACCCAGTTCGGAGAACACATCCGCATATCGCTGGTGGGTGGTCTTTAATTGATGGAAGGCTTTGTTGGATTTCCGTGTTAATGCCTTTTTTTCTTTTCTTCCTTTGTCAATTTGAACAAAGGGTACCCCATCCAGGGCAAAATATTTCTTCAGAATACGACTTCGGAGGACATTGTGAAAGTCGGCCACGGCATCAAACTTAAACTTGGACAGTTCCTTGTACAATCGCCATAGCCCAATTAGGCCTTTATGCTTGGTTTTAACCTCAGCATGGTATACAGATACCCTATTCAGTTGTGAAAAAATAGGAGCAAAATGTTTTTTGGTGAGAACGGTAAATCTCACTTCCGGATGCGCATCCAAAACAGCACTTAAAACAGGAATGGTCATGGCAACATCACCCATGGCCGAAAGCCGGATGACCAAAATGTGGACAGGTTTACCCTTTTTGTCCACGAAGCACTGGATTTAGTTCATCATCGTTGTACATTTTCATCTGTTTGTAGACTTTCATGTACTTGTTTCCCGCTTCAATATCGGCCAATAGTTGATCAATGGCGGAAGAAAGATCCTTTTTCTGTTCTTGTAGCACAACAAGTTTGGCGGAGCACTTCTCAATGTGCTCTTGCGAAGCATCGGTACGATCCACCTCCTCCTGCATGTGGTAAATCTTCAATGCCAAAATGGAAAGACGGTCTATGGCCCAGGCTGGGCTTTCTGTATTGATGGTAGCATCATTCTTCACTTGAACCGATTGGTATTTTTGAAGAAAATAACTGTCAATATACTCGACCAAATCTGTTCTGTCCTGATTGCTGGCATCGATTTTTCGCTTTAAATCCAGAGCCGCAGTAGGTTCAATGGCGGGATCACGAATAATGTCTTCGTAATGCCATTGCACCGTGTCTATCCAGTTTTTTCGATATAACAAATGCTCTATTTGATTCTTTGGATAAGGATTTGCAAAATCCTGGTATACGTCGTCCTTAATGTGATAGGTATCTATACTTTCCTGAAAAATGCTATAAGCAAATGCACTAAACATGTTGTATCAATTTGCGCAAAGATATTGCTTTATGGTTTATTGGTTTAAGCTTTGAACAAAAAGCAAAACAGGAACCACTATACAGGCGGCCAAAACCAATTCCTTGATTCGTGGACGCTTGATGGTTTCCAAAAAATTGGTCAAAAAAACAGCGGCAGGGAAAAAAGTGATTAGTATAGTGGCTGTTCCGTTTTGGGTGAGAAAACAAAATATGGCACCCAAAATAAAAGCCAGAAACAAAATGCGCAAGGGTACCAGTCTTCCACCCCCCTTTCTTCTTACTTGAAGAAACACCAACGAGGCCAAAGCCCCCACCAGCGATAAATAAATTAGCGACAGCAGCACTCCCTTTTGGGCGAAAAACCCATCTTGCAAAAAGCCAAAGGAAAATTGATAGTGCATTAGATAAAAATCAGAATTGCCAAACAGTCTTATAATCCCAAATGTTAAAACAAAAACGGTAAAAATGGCCATGAAGGGAACTATCCAATTTTTTACGGTTTTCCTGTCATATACGTTGATCACCACAAACACCAAAATTAGGAACACAATAGCCCAATCATAGAACAAACTGGCCACACATATTAAAAAAGAAGCATCAAAAATCTTGTGTTTCACATTTTTGATGGACCTAACAGCCAAGAGTCTCCAGATGGCAAGCAATAGAAAAAAGGAGGCAAAAATTGCGTTTTTATCCTGAATGATGTTCGAAAATGCGACCAAGAGCAAAACAAAAAACAACATGGCATAGGAGCTAAACTCTGTGACTTTTTCCGTTTTAATAATCTGATTGATCACAAAAATGGTCAGGGTCAAAGTGCCTAAGGTCAAGACTTCCAATGGGATAGAAAGATTCCTTTCGCTACCATGGATTTGAAGAATTTGGAACAAGCCATAGAACAGAACCAAAAAGACGGACAAAACAATGTAGTTTATGGGTTTTGTTTTTCCGAAAAAGCTTGAAATCATCGCGGGTTTTACTACTTTTGCAAAGTAAATATAGCCAACATGAGCAAGTTTTTTTACGGCATTGAAGACTTATTTGTAAACTACCTTTTTGCCCCTTATGATTTATTCCGCTTTATGGAAAGCTGGTGGGCCTCCAATACTGTAAACTGGATCTTTACCATTATCGGTTTTGTAGCCATGGTTTATTGGATGAAGGAGTTGAAGATTTTCAATGACAACGGCGAGGAAGACAAGAGTATCACTTCCCACACTTACCTATAAGATCTCCCCGATATTCGTTTTCTTTTTTAGGATAATCCTGGCTATTTGGCTATAGGTCAAATCCTAAGTCTTTGCGGTAGTATATCCCGTCAAAATGGAGTTTTTCCATACTGTTGTAGGATTTTTTCAGGGCTTGGTGGAAATCATCTCCAAAGGAAGTTATAGCGATTACCCTTCCGCCATTGGTTACCACTTTTCCTTCTGTGGTTTTGGTTCCCGCATGGAAAACCAAAGAACCTTCCACCTTATCTATTCCCGTTATCTCCTTGCCTTTTTCATATGCCTCTGGATATCCGCCTGAAACAGCCATAACCGTGGTAGCCGCCCTTTCATCAATTTGAAGGTCAATTTGATCTAGTGTTCCATTTGCCATCGCGGTCAGAATGTCTACCAAATCTGTTTGCACCCTTGGGATAACCACTTCGGTTTCCGGATCTCCCATTCTAACATTGTATTCTATAACCTTGGGTTGATTCCCAACCTTGATCAATCCAATAAAAATAAATCCAACATAAGGCAACTGATCCTTTTTAAGGCCTTCTACGGTGGGTATAACAATTTGCTTCTCTATCATTTGCATGAAGGCATTATCCGCAAATGGAACGGGAGAAATGGCCCCCATACCGCCTGTATTTAATCCTGTGTCTCCCTCGCCAATACGTTTGTAGTCTTTTGCGGTGGGCAAGACTTTATAATTGGTTCCGTCCGTTAGTACAAAACAGCTTAATTCTATTCCGTTCAAGAACTCTTCGATTACCACTGTTGCGCTGGCCTTCCCAAATTTGGAATCCAGCAACATGGCACTAAGTTCTTTTTTGGCCTCTTCGATGTTCTGGAGAATAAGAACACCTTTTCCAGCAGCCAAACCATCTGCCTTGAGGACATAAGGAGGTTGCAAAGTTTCCAAAAAGGCATAACCTTCTTCCAGATTATCAGAAGTAAAACTTTGATAGGCAGCGGTAGGAATGTTATGTCGCATCATAAATTCTTTGGCGAATTCCTTGCTCCCTTCCAAGGCCGCAGCTGCCTTTTGCGGACCAATCACGGACACATTTTGTAGTTCTGGGTCGTTCAGGAAAAAGTCGTGCACTCCGTTTACCAACGGATCTTCCGGCCCCACAACAACCAGATTGATGTTCTTGTCCAAAACCAACTTTTTGATTCCTTCAAAATCATTGACCCCTACCTCAACATTGCTGGCAATTTGGGAAGTGCCCGCGTTACCAGGAGCGACGTAAAGATTGTTGATTTTTGGGCTTTGTGAAATCTTATGGGCAATCGCATGTTCACGACCCCCTGAACCAAGGACAAGAATGTTCATCAATCAAAATTTTGGCAAAAATAGTTCAATTCAAAGGTAATTCCGCAAGAAAGGTATCATTTCAACTGTAACACGGAATTGGTTTCCAAAATTAATTGTTAAATTTCTCAGTCGCTCCACTTCTTCGAAACGACAATCCCTATTTCCCATTTAAATGTGAAAAATCTCGATGTTCTTTTTGGTGCAATTCCTCCAGAGATAAGGATTTAAAGTATTCATAAACCTTTTTCAAGCCTTCGGAACGATGCACTTTGGGTTCCCAGCCTAAGATTTCCTTCGCCCTCGAAATGTCCGGTTGCCGCTGCAGGGGATCATCAACTGGTAACGGCTTGAATACAATTTTTTGATTGGTTCCCGTAAGTTTTATGATTTCCTCCGCAAACTCGAGGATTGTGGTTTCGTCAGGATTTCCAATGTTAATTGGTTCAACATAGCTGCTCATCAGTAGGCGATAAATTCCCTCAACTTGATCGTCGATATAGGTAAAAGATCTGGTTTGTGAGCCATCCCCGAAAACAGTCAAATCCTCTCCACGTAGTGCTTGCCCCATAAAGGCCGGCACCACTCTGCCGTCATTCAATCGCATTCTGGCGCCATAGGTGTTGAAAATCCGAACTATACGGGTATCCAAACCATGATGACGGTGATAGGCCATAGTAATGGACTCCATAAAACGTTTGGCCTCATCATAAACACCACGAGGGCCAATGGGGCTCACATTTCCATAGTACTCCTCATTCTGGGGATGAACAAGGGGATCACCATATACCTCGGAAGTGGAAGCGACCAAAATACGGGCATTCTTTTCTTTGGCCAGGCCCAAGAGATTAAGCGTACCCAAAGAACCCACTTTTAGGGTTTCAATTGGGATTTTCAGATAATCTATTGGGCTTGCAGGAGAGGCAAAGTGTAAGATGTAATCCAAGTCCCCGCCATAATGCACAAAGGTAGACACGTCGTGGTGGTGAAACTCGAAACGTTCCAACGGAAAAAGATGTTCAATGTTCTTCAGGTCGCCCGTGATTAGGTTGTCCATGCCTATGACATGATGCCCCTCGGCAATGAACCGATCACAAAGATGAGATCCCAAGAAACCAGCTGCTCCTGTAATAAGGGTTTTTTTCATATCAATACGCCTTGGCTTCACCATTAATGGCGTTAATTATAGTTTGAACAATGATTTTTAGGTCAAGGAACATTGACCAGTTTTCAACGTAGAATATATCCAGCTTTATTCTATTTTGGATGTCTGAATGACTTTCTATTTCTCCGCGATATCCTTTAACCTGTGCCAATCCGGTTATGCCAGGTTTAACGAAATGCCTTACCATATATTTATCAACCCTGTCTGAATACTCATTGGTATGCTTAACCATGTGAGGCCTAGGCCCAACAACAGACATGGTGCCAAAAAAGACATTGTAAAATTGAGGTAATTCGTCAATACTGGTTGCTCTAATAAACCTCCCAACCTTTGTTACCCTCATATCATTTTTTGTGGCCTGATGATTATCCGCGTCCCTATTTGGAGCCATAGACCTGAATTTATAACAGTAGAACTCTCTATTATCTATGCCATTCCTTGTTTGTCTAAAAAAAATCGGCCCTCTTGACTCCAATCTGATCAAAATTGCCAAAACAGGGGTAAGCCATGAGAGAAAGCCCACAATTATGACCAAAGAAAAAACAATATCAAAACTGCGTTTTAAGAAGGCATTTATTGGGCTATGAAGCGGAATATCCCTAAGGGATAAAATTGGAATATAATCGTAATATTCGAATTTTAATTTTTTGGCAAAAATATTTTTATTATCCGGTATAAATTTGAGCGTTTTTAAGTTGTTATCAGCAAAATTGATAAACTCGGCCAGCTGGCTATTTGTTAAGTTTGCCACCGAACAGTATATTTCATCCACGTGATTTATTAGAATATAATCGAAACATTCCTTGGTATTAAAACCTGTAGTACCTGGTGAAAATTGTTTCAAAAAATTATATCCAAAATCCGCCCTTTCAAGAAAGACTGAAATTAACTGGTCTGTTTTTTTGTTCTTGCCGATGACAACAACGTTTCTAATGTTTCCCTTAACCCGTTCCCTATATTTCATTAATAAGGTATAGTTCAAAAATTTTAGGGCAAAAACCGCTATGAAAACAAATAGAAAGAACTGACCTAACGCCAAACGACTTATTATTGGTTGTTTAAAGAAGCCTATAAAAGCATAAAGTATTAAAAAAAAGAAAACAAATTGTGTGAAAAGTAGAATGAGAATGTTGGTGACTTTTGTATAGCGATATATCTTATAAAATTCATTCTTTAATGATATCACTACCCAACCCACGGTAATATAGGCATGGAAAAGCGCTGGTGTTTGAAATTGGATGGGAAGCCAATATGCTAGAAAATTTATAACAGCTATATCTACAAGGTAAGATATAGGGATGATGAGGTTTGAAAATCTATGCTGTCTAAAAAACACCTGTTCAAAAGATTAGGATACATTGAAAAACAAATATACCTCTATAATTAAAACTGGTCCGAAACGGAATTCAATGTTTTTTGAGAGATTTCCTAATTTCAAAATATGCTTCCTTTTCATCACCCCATCCTTTACTTTGAAGTACATCCTTAATGTCATAATTTAAAAACCATGTTTCTAATATTGTAATGACTTTTGGATAATTTAATTTTAGTTGATCAAAAGTTGGAGCGTTAATTGTTCTTAGGTTTTCCTCCAAGGGTATACAAACAATCTTATTGTCTTGTTCCCCGTTGTCCAAAAGCTTAAATATCGCTATTGGCAGCACCTCCATTACGGTACCTGTTTCGCTTGATTCTGATAAAACAATTACATCAAGTGCATCTCCATCCCCTCCTTTTTTTGGGTTTGAATAGGTAGATGGTATAAAGCCATAATTGCCCGGATAGGACAGAAAGTTGATTACCCTTTCTTGCCCATGTTTCCTATCGATCTCAAACTTTTTTGTCTCCTTGTTAAATTCTATTTTTTTATTCGTTCCCGCAGGTATTTCTATGATGCAATTGACCACATTGTTGGATGAAAATGCAGGTATGTCGTAAACATCAGGTTTGGACGTACATTGTAATAGACCTAATAACAGAAATAAAAAACCAATGTTATGTTTGGCTTTTTCCATTCCAATACTTGTCAGATACATGCTATAGGATATTTTGGCCATGAAAGACACAATGATGAACTGCTTAAACATTGGGCATTACCATCTCCTGTGCACCTTTTAGTGGTACAAGATATCGTATCCCCGGACATACTTGGAATTCTTGGATAAACGCTCAGTGAGCGACTGGGTAATTTCCCTGCTCTCCATATCATCGGCCGTATTATACTTTAGTTCTAAGATTATGTCTTCGAGTTTCGATTCAGTAAGATAATATGGATTACTATTTGGGTTGTAAAAAACCATATTGTAATCTATTGTTATTCTAAACTTTTCGCAATCAGACAGAAAATATCTTCTTTCATATGAGTTAAACAGCGTAGGGAACAATAACTCCATTTTGGACAAAAGCGAGTTGTCATCAATATTTCCTTTAACAAAATGGCTCAATTTATCAATTGGCAATAATCTCAAATCAAACTCAAGGTTCTTTATTTTATGAGAATACTTGTCACCTACCTCCCCATATTTTTTCTTTATTTCTAAAGTTGGGGCTTTTACCTCATAAAAGGCATCGCCATACCATCTTAGACGCAATTTCTCCCTTTTTCCATCACCTGATATATTCATTTTATAAAAGGTATGGCTCCAATCATCAAAATAAATGTTGTTTACCGTTCTTTTATGAAATATTTCTCGAAATCCAAAGCTATTGGTTAATACCTCATTGTTAATCACATCATCAACGATAGCGTTTGGGTAAACAAATTTACGTTCAAACCTTAGATTGTGATATGCTGGGCCATGCGCTACGTTATCTACTACTTTTACCATATTCATTCCCATACATTTGATCAATTACATTGTTAGATACGGTTTGGACAGGAATTCCGTCTATGGTCAATGTTGAACCATTTTCTACTAGGTGGTCTACCTCAATGTTCTTCAATTTAAGATTTGATATTTTGATTAGTCCATGTCCATATTCGGTTTTCTTTTGAAACGAAGAAAGTCCCAGCCTCGTGCCCGAAATTTCAATATCAGAAAGTTCCACCCTGGAAAGGTCCTTACTGACTATTCCTATCTCTCCGTTTGATATTTTGATTCCTCCTCCTTTAATTACACTTCCTTCACCACCACTGATGGCTTTATCGGATGGGTTGTCAATGCGAACATTTTTAATCGTTATTTCCGAACCAGAAACATCTATTCCATCGTTTCCAGAATTTATAAACTCGGAATCTATAATCTCTCCCTTGACAAAATCGCCATCAAAGGAATCTGAGTATGTGTTCTGAAAAACCGACTCTGTAATTAGAAAGTCCGACCTTATAATGTTTAAGGCATCTTCACAATTATTGCCTTCAAAAACGGAGTTGCTAATTTCAACTGTAGCTTCATGAAAATTTACAGCTCCAGAAAGCTCCCATTGGTTAATTACTGGATTGGATAAATTTGAGAAACGACAATGTTCAAGTCTGGAACTCCTTTTGGTATTAGTTATAAAAATTCCTTTCCCCGAACCGTCGCTCGAATAAAAATGTATTGGAGTTTTTTTTGATCCCTTAGCAAAAATTGAAGAGAAGGAAACCAAAGACGCTCCATTTTTAATGTCCAAAGAAAATCCTTCTTCAACTACAACTTTCATTCCCGTGGGGATTACCATTGTTGTATTCAAAGAGTGTTCACCTTGGATAAAAGTGATTTCATTGCCAGTTTTCTTAACAAAACTAAACTGTGAATAGTTGGCCTCAAACATCGTCTTACGCTTCTTGACACTTTCATCCAAATCTTGACTGGTGCCGTATGGAATAAGATCCCCTTCCCTCAGATTGTCAATCCCAAGTCCATCCAAATAATAGCTAATCTTGATTTTGTCCACGTCGTTTGGAAACCTAAACCCTCCTTTTTTATTCTTTTTCGACACGAAGGCATTATCAAAATGCTTATTCAGTTGAAAAACAACGACCTTTCTTTCATCGCCCTTTATCAGTGCTTGATTAACATTTGTGCTAAGCATTCTTCCCTTTTTGTTCACCAAACCTTCCATTTTGATATCATATGGAGTCAGATTTTGAATTTCAATGGCCATACGATCTTTGTCAAAGTCAATCAAGCCGGCGGTGATTACATTTTCAGGATTAAGTTGTTTCTTAATAAAATTGCTGTTGTATTCGAGTACTGACAAGTCAAATTCTATATCAAACTCTGAATTCAAATTGATCAATGTAGAATCCAATTTAGCATAGTGCTTTCCCACCATATCATTTATGAATTCTTCGTTAGCAACCATTTCCAACTTTTTCATCAACTGTCTTTCATATTCAGCGTCTCCGGAAGACATGGGATAGTTTTGCAACTTGCTTATTTTTTTTCCTCCATCCGTGTCAAATGAAATTGGCTCTAGTTTGCTAGTAACTGGATTATAGTAAATTCTGAGATTGTGCCATATAAGTCCATGTTGCCCACCAAACAAATTGGATAAAGCTGTGAAAGAGGCAAGTTTTTCCACGTCAAAAACCTCCGATATTTTATATTTCCCAGTTTTCAGGCCATCCAGTAAATCTTTAGCAATCTTAAATTGCTTTGCCAGTTTGGGGTCTGATAGTACTTTGTTACGATTAAAGACTTTTATAGGGGCACTCGACACATTGACCAAATTGGCCGATCTAGCGGACAAATCAAGCCCGGAGCTCATTTGCCTTTTTCTGTCTTCCCATAATAGGGATTCATCAAAGGCAAGAATCAAACCTTCCCGTTGTCCGTTGTTTTCAATTAAAATCTTATCAAAAGATTCTTCTAGAGCCATAATTCCCATAGGAATTTGTTGTACGGAATCCACCCCGTAATCTACATTGATGTTGACATCTATAAAATCATATCTAAGACCTATGATATTCTGATTCTTTATGGTGCGATGAAAAAGCCATTCCCACAGATAGTTTCTTGCCCTTGGATGCTGAATCGAGAATTTGCGAAGCCCCTTAAAAGTTGCCTCTCCATCCATAATAAAGCGATACGACCATTTGTTTTCAGACCTTAGATGATCAGTAAGGTCTCCTTTCAACCTAAATTCTGCTTTTAACTCCGATTGTCCTTGAAGTGCTATTTTGCCCTTAACCATGTCATCTTCTTCAGTTGTAAGCACACCATCATTGATCGCCTGTTCCCTCTTTGAACGTATTTTTCGGAAACTTTTATCCTTGACATATATATTAACCTTAGGCAAGGTGTTAGTTGTCAATTCGATTGGCGATATACCCGAGGGTTTAAGATTAAGAATGTTTTGCGAACGGTTTATTCCTGGAGAATACCTGCCGGTGTTTATGTGCTCAATATCATCTACATCAATAAATCTTCCTTTAAACCTAGTTGATACCAATGGTCTTGTAAAAAAGAAATGGTTTGTACCACCTATCATTTTCTGTACGGGTTGGGGGGCTGGGAAATCGAGGTTGATGAACTTACCGCTAATCAACTTTGTGGAATCTTTTAAAAATAGGTGAACAAAGAAAATGTCACTTTTCTGCCGCCCTTGCAAAGGGTTTTTATACGCAAAAATCAAATTGTTTATCCCTAGCTGTTCAACTATATGTATGCTAAAAATAGAGTCTTCATGGATAAGATTGATTCTATTGGCGATTAGTTGTTCATAGTCAATTCTATTGTCTGCGATTTGTGTTTTGGAATTCAGACTGTTCTTCTTAGCCGGAACATTGGTGCGACCATTGAAATCCACTATAAAAGAAGATGCTGTAATTGCAATGATCAATAATGAAACAAAAAATAGTCTTCTGTTGGTTTTTGCCCGTTTTAGTTCCATGAAAATTCGGTTATAAGCAATTTAGATTTCACTATCTATAAAGGTAATTTCTATGTCTTTGTCCAAGTCGTTTAGCTGATCCGTAATTTTTCTGATATTTTCAAAAGAATCTATGTTCACTAGAAAATTGATGTTAATTGCATCGTTATCGTATTTCATTCTTTTCAGTTCTACTTGATTTGAATTTTTCATTACGATGGCACTTATTCTTTCATCAGCGTTGGAGCGATTATTTTCACCCAACTTTGATGTAATCAACAAATTTTGCGATAGGTTATTCCCCTTTTTATAGCTAGACAACGCAATAATTACGGCTAAGACGCCAAATCCCAATATTGTTGGGTACAATTGATTGGCCCCAAGACCAAGACCAATAGATATGGCCATAAAAAAATAACCCAATTCCTCTGGCTCTTTTATTGCTGTCCTAAATCGAATAATGGAAAGGGCACCTACCAAACCCAACGACAAAGCAAGGGAAGATTTTACAATGGAAATTATTATGAAAGTGGTTACTCCCACCAATATCAGAACTCGTGCCAGCTGAAATCTATTTGATATTGATCGTCCAAATTTTACATATAAAATTGACAGGATGTATAATAGAATAGCACAAATGATAATATTAATCACATAATTAATTATTGAAAAAGATTCATCAAAATTCTGTGAGAGTTGATTTAGAATTTCATTCATAGGATTTGGTTTATTGCTTTTTAAAATTATGTCGGTCCCTAAAACCAACCACAAAAGTAGCTTTTTTAAGGATTGGTTAACGATAAATTAATGTTTTGGACACACGTTTTAGTTAACCATGCAACCCTGTATTAATCACAGCACAGCGAATGGAGTTTCAAATAAATGGACTTGTGAATGAAAACTGATTAAATAGAATTCAGTTTGCACATACCGCTTTGTAAGCTTGGTGTAAAGCCAAATGATACGGCAATGAAGGAGATAACCAAAACACAGGCTAGGTTGGAAAATTGATTAGATCCTTTTAATGGATTTCCTTTTTTCTTTGATCAAATCCCGTTTCTTTCATCCAATTGACAATCCCCCCCAGCAATCCATACTTCATAGAATATTCATCGTTCAGCCTTGTTCCGCTTATGTTGTTTGACACCATTAGTTTTTTGACCCTGTCTGGATGGAAGTTTTCATTCTGTGTAATTGTGTAAACGGCTCTGGAAACCATAAGCAGAATGGTTGCGGGCAGTTTAACTTTTGGTTTTTTAACCTTAGCCGTTTCACCTATAACCCCACAGATTTCTTCAATAGAGGGAGGCGGGTCATAGGTCATGTTATATAGATGAATACCGCTTTTTTCGTTTGAAAGCATGTTCATCATTGTCTCTACTAGGTCTTTTACATAAATACACGCTTTTATTGTATCTTTTCTACCTGGATAAAAGAAACGGCCCTTTGATATCGAGTTAATCAGTCTTGTAAAATTTCCATTTTCATGTTCGCCAAATACAACGCCAGGTCTTACAATTATCAATTTTCTTTGTTCAGGGTCCTCCAATTGCCATAATCGATGAATGTACTCTGCTGTTAACTTGGATATTCCATAGGGTATATCTGGCATGGGTATGGTATTCTCGTTCTTTTGTTGCTCATATGTGCCATACACCGCAATTGAACTGGTAAACACGATGGTATTAATTTTGTGCTCTCTTGCATAATTACATACGTTCTCTGCTCCTTGCAAATTGGTTTCAAAATATTCATTTGACGGGTGGCCAGGGGTTCTATGTACGGCAGCTAGATTAAAAATAACAGATTCGCCATTGGGAGAATAATTCGAGCATATACTATTTCTGACATCAATTCTTTCAAACTCTATATCCGAATTTCTGGCGTTTTCAATATCAAATATAACTGCATTTCCTTTTAAATGATCCGCAATATAATTTGCCAAGTGCCAACCAATAAAGCCGCTTCCTCCAAATATCAAATAATTTGCCATTCTAATTCTTTTTAGAAGTAATTTTGGCGAAATTAATTAAATGAAGCAATTAAAGGTCGTCCATATTACAGAAACTTTGGCAACAGGAGTGTTGACTTATTTAAAAGATTTGAGTTCTGTCATCGCAAAGGATAAGGATGTCCACAATATTATCATATATAGTGGGCTAAGAAAGGGGACTGACATAACCTCCATTCCTAAGTCTACGACCCTAGTTGAGCTGAATATGGCCAAAGAAATACATCCAGTTCAAGATTCAAAAAGTTTTATTGCGTTATATAAGGAGCTCAAAAGATTAGATCCTGACGTAATCCATGCTCATTCTTCAAAAGCAGGAATTCTTGGAAGGTTGGTATCTACTTTGCTTGGAGCTAAAATCAAAGTTTTCTATACGGCCCATGGTTTTGCTTTTTTAAGAAAGGACATTTCAGTTGTTAAGCGGAGGTTTTTTTATGGTGTTGAAAAACTAGTTTCTTTTCTTTCCAGATCCACTATAGTGGCCTGTGGTGATACAGAGCTGGAATATGCTAAAAAGTTGGGTAATGCAATACTTGTTAGAAATGGGGTAGATCTGTCAAAATTATCGGACTATTATTCTCCAAACAGTAATGGGGTTGTCACAATAGGTATATTAAGTAGGCTGACTTTTGCACGAAACCCAAAGTTCTTTAATGAAATAGCCCTGACCTTTCCAGAAGTTAATTTTTTATGGATAGGTGATGGTGAATTGCGACACCTAATCACCGCCCCCAATGTAAAAGTTACAGGATGGTTCACCGATAAAAAGGAGGGCTATGCACACCTTAACAAAGTGGATATCTATTTGCAAACCTCTCTCTGGGAGGGTTTGCCAATTGCTGTTTTGGAGGCAATGGCATTTAGTAAACCTGTTGTGGCTTCAAACGTGATTGGAAACAAAGATGCGGTGGCACATACAGAAACTGGCTATCTTTATAACAACTTCGAGGAAGCCCGCATATATATAGCCAGATTGATTAACAATGAGGAATTAAGACAACGTCTTGGCGCCAACGGACTCAAAAGATGCAGCCAGTATTTCGAAATACAAAAAAATTTTTCAGAATTAGTTTCTGTCTACCGGACAACTTAACTTATTTTATTTCTTTGTTTGCTCCGTAAATCATCAAAAGAGGTATTATGCCAGAACAAATGATTACCCCATGATACCTATTCAAGTAGCTCTCCATTGCGCAGGCCACAGCAAAAAATAGGATATAAAAGAAAAAAATAGAATTTCTACTTTGACAGTGCTTCAACATGTAAAAAAAAAGCAATGACAAGGACAAAAATCCCAAAAGGCCTGTTTTCAAATACTCCTGCAAATATTGGCTGTGTGCGTTTAACTCACGCTTTATTCCCACGAGAAAGTTGTTCTTCCGATAAAGTTGATTTAAATATTCCTGGGTATCCCCAGTACCAACACCAATTGGGAAGTTGTTCTTGAAATCAGAGATTGCCAGATAGTGTATGTATAGCCTGTGTTCAAAGGTGTTTCTTGTGTAGCCATATTTATTCTTGACCTTAATTTCATTGATTTCCATACTAGTTGTTATCAAGGGGTCAAATTTTTTTTCTATGGTTGGGTTTGCCAAAACAACCATGAGCAAAATAACGATTACAGTTGGCATAATTACCAAGAAATAGCCTTTTGATGCGTTGCGAAACAAATTTCTTAAGAACAACGCAAGGGCCACTACCAAAAAAAGAAGACCTGTAAAATTATTCATCAACAATATAAAAAAGGAGCTGGAAGACACCAAGATTGTGTTCAACAGGGCGTTCTTATTTTCGATATCCTTTGCACAGAAAAAAATTGGCAGCAATAATAGAAACACAAGATAAAACTGGCTTATTCCCAATCGATTTACAAACCAAAGCTGTACAAAACTTCCCAGGCCATGGAAATCTTTACTTATAAAGTAAAGTAGGGCCATGACAACAAAGACCAACGGAACGGCAAATTTTAAAGCGGAATAGAGCTTTGTTACAAAAACATTCTTTGCTTCACCTACAATAATGGCGGGCAAAACAAGAAATGGCAACAATACCATTGTTTTACGTGTCCCTGCCTGAAGGTTTTCCGTATAGACTAATCCAACCAGTTGTGTTAAGAAAAACAGCGCATACAAAAGAACCAATCTACTTCTAAGCAACATCCGGATTTTGACAATTATGTTCTTTTTTTTATCAAGAAAAAAAAACAAGATCAAAATATACAAAGTAATGGTGCTAGGCTTAAAACCACATGGAAGGGATACAACCAAAAAAAATAACAGAAAATGGTAGATGTAATTCCTATGTTCAAAAAACCAATTAAAACTCATTTAGAACCAGAATGTTTGAATTATAATCTGTTTTATGGATGTTAGGATCTGACAAGGATATAGTCTTAATAATATTTGGTATGGTTCCCAAACTTTCATCAAAAATAACACTATAGTTTCCCATTGACTTTTGGTTCCTCACAATCAGCGTGTCTATTGAATTGTTTTCCGTCAAATTCATCCAGATTCCACTATATATTTTTTCCTCACCTATAGATGCTTTCTCAACGGGTTTGCTGTCCATAGAACGGTTGCTCAGGCCATAGTTTACAACTTCAATCCTGCCTATCCCATGGTTTTTTCCTGATATATAGGCTCCCGTTCTTTTAGAGTTTTCGATCAAAATATTCTTGATTCTTATATTCTCCGGAGTATTCTCAAATCCATGAATCATTAGAGCCGCATGGGCATAAGCAAAAAAATCACCTTCACCACCAAAGTTTGAAATGTTAAGCTTATCAAATGATATGTTGTTGCAGCCTGAATATATGTTTACCCCCCTGTTCGCTTTTTTGCTCTTGCATTTATCAATATCCGTACTTACGCTTATGTTTTCAAAAACTATTTGCTTTGAATCTCTGAGAAACAATATATCCAATATTTCTAGGTCTCCAGTAATCTCAATATTTTGAGCATTGTGTAATGATAGTTTGCCGGTTATGGTGGAACCATTGAAATGAAATTTTATATTCTCTCTGTTATGAATATTAAAATCTATAGGATATGATCCTGAAGGAAAAACAATCTTAATTCCTTGATCGGCAAGTTCCATAATGGAATCCAACTGTATTTGGGAAAGCGTTTTATTAACAAAGCCATATCTTCTAATATCGCCATACGCATATTCTTTGTTTTTAACCCATGCAGAATCATTAATCGCATCTTTCTGTATGGATTCTTTAGTTCGGTGCTTCGTAATCGGTGCATGGTTGTCAACACAGCCCAAAAAGGCTATACAGCTCAAAACATTCCATGCCATTTTCCATCTAACATTGTTCACCCTGCAGAATTACTAAAATTGATATGGGAAAGAAGTCTATAAACAAAATTTAAAATTAAGAATCCAACTATTAAATAGAGGCCATTACCTCCAGATATCAAGTTAAAAACGGGAAAAATAAAATTCAGCATACATAAAAAAAGAAGTAACGGAATTATCGCGAAGCCATTTTTGTTAACCGCCCTTTTATATAACTGGGCTTGCCAAAAGCCAAAGAAAAGCATGAACACTAGGGAGAAATATTTAAAATCCATGTAAATGTCCCCAAAAAAAGTAGTGTACTTGCCCAATCTTGGTATATATTCATAAGTTCTCCCATCGTATATTCCTAAAATTATTTCGAAGAATTTGGTTATTACAAAAAAAGTATGGGTGCCCATTCGGGCTGATGAATCAAAATGGTCTAAAAGATAGGAGTACTCTACAACACTATGTAGGTAATAGGCCAAAAAGGAAGCCAAGCCCACAAAAAATGACTGTAAGTAGTAAGAATCCAATGAGAGGACAAACTTTACAAATCCTTTGTCCAAATTTGTGTAATCCATGTAACTTCCTTTCATAAGAATAAACTCAATGGCTCGTTCCCTTGTTTCCATGAATTCAACAGTCCTAGATATATATACCTCTGTAAGAACCACAAAAAAAGCAATCCCTAAAGAAAGCAATAGAATCAAATATTTCAGCTTAATCTTGATTTTGCCAAAGTGCATTAAAATCAATAATGTCAGAACTGAATAAAAAACCGGTGTGGACCTTGACCCCATTAAAAAGCTTTCCAATATAAAATATACTAGAAAGGAATAGTTGGCAATTTCAAACACCCGAATTTTAATCTTGAATTTATAGTATAAAAAGATGGTGAGGAACACGCTTGCTTTAAAAACATTGCCTATGACACCAATAATTGTTGGAGGGAAATTCTGAAGTGTTTCCCTATTTTCAAAGGCACCTGTCCCTAGGCTTACTCCTCTCAATAAAAACTTATCTACTATGATAAATATTACTGAGAACAAAGACACCAAAAAAAAGAAATAATAGAGCCACTTTTGTTCCTTGGGTGTCCCAAGCGGAAGTTTTATTAATTTGATTCTACCGCCAAAAAAATAGCCGGTAAAAAAGAGTAAATATGAAGATGCCAATAAAAAAAAGGCTGTAAAAGATATTGGGTACTTGTAATTTATTGGAGAAACTAAGTAAAGTAACGCCCAAAAAATAACACCATAAATGGCAGATTTCATTGGAGATGCTACTTTCGTTTCCATCGTTTATTACTTAATAAATCAATACAAAGATAGAGGTAAGAACAACACCTAAAATCAATGTATATGTTGTTCTACTAAGAAAATATCCTTTTCTAAACAATAATATTTGCTGCGTAAAAACGACCAATGCCCCTATTATCAACTGAATCATTGAAAATATTTTCACGTTGATTCCCGGAACCAATATCAAGGCTATCGTAAACAAGGCCACAATGACCAACAGGTAACTGTTATAGTTTTTTGCTAAACCTTCCCTAACCACAATGTTTGAAACAAGGTTGTAACCTGTCCAAAAAAAGGTGAAAAAAGTAAGCGTACTGAACAAAGTTCGGTTCGAGGAAAATGTTTCACCGAAAAATTGAGAAAAGCGGTCTAAAATCAAGGGCAAAACATATAAACTAGTTATTGAATATAACAGCATAAAAATCAGGAAAAAAGAAAATATTTTGTCCAAATACTTAATGCTTCTTACATACATTTCTTTAAAATAAAGAATGAATAACATCTGAAAAATCACTAGGGAAATACCTGAAATTCTAAGATAAAACCCAAAGATTCCTATTTCTTCAAACTTATCTGAATAAAACTCCAGAATGAACCTTCCGGAATTTAAAAGTAGTATTATTCCAAACGCACCAATCAATAGATGAAGGCTATACGAAACTATTTTTTTAAGTTGCAAAAGTGCCTTTGTTAGAATCAACTTTCTGTTATCGTATATGCCTTTTACAACAAAGGCCGCACTATAGGTTAACATTGGTGCAAAAAAGGAATCAAGGTCAATCTTTGAACCAACAATAGTACTTCCCAAGATTACCAATAATATAACAATATAAACTCCAGAATCCATCAAGGTAGCATATATCCCTTTTCCTTCTGCCTTAAAAACGTATGAATAATATACTTGATTTGCCAATATGAAACTTATAACCAAAGACAAATAAATATGTCTGGGAACCAAAGGAAACAGTACTTGAATAAGCAAGAAGTAAATAGACAAGAACAGAATATAAAGACTGTATCCTGTTTTGGATTTCAAGTCTCCCTTTTTTAAGACAAAGAAGGCGTAGGACGCAGGAATCCCAAAACCTAGAATAGTGTTAATAATAAAACCTAAACCGCCGAGCGCATATTCTACCTTGCCGTATTCGTCCTTAGTCATAAATTCCGTCAATAACAAAGGGGCGAAAAAAACAGTGGATTTGCTTAAACCAAAGGTGAGGAAGTAAAGAAGGTTTCTCTTAATCAAAACAAGAATATCCCATTTTTAGAAAGTTTATTGAATTACATGTAAAAAAGCCTCATGAAGATTGTCAATATTAGATTTTTCTACGCAATTTTTGTTCAAAAAAGTATCTGCAATAACTCCCTTATAGCTTACAGCATTCAATCTGTTTATATAATCTATTTTTTCCTCATTGCTGTACTTCCTGTGGTTTTTATTCTGAACCGTTTTAACTATTTCAGGTATTTCGTCAAAGGAAGAAATATTGAAGGAGTTTTCCGTATCGTTGAAATACGTCTTCACCAAACTAATTATGGGTTTGTTCGCCAAAACACATTCAATGGCAATTGTCCCTACCACATTGATAAACAGATCAACCGAATTGAAAATTGCATTCATGCCAATAGTACTGTGCAGTGCCTTTATATTGTTGGTTTTACGGACAAGGTCTATCAGCTCCTCGTTAATTTCAAAAGAAGATTTAGGATTGGGCTTAATGTATAATATTTCACCCGCTCCCAGTTGCTTTGCAATCTCTTTTATCGTATGGTTTTGGTCTGAATATTTTCTGCCCCATACATCAATACTGGATTCGGGTTGCATATGCAACGGGAATACCATTATAAACTTAGAAGTGTCCAACTCTTTAATTCCAATCTCATCCCATTTCTCCAAGTTAAGCTTGTTTAACTTGTTTTTCTTTACTTTTATTAGTGGAGGGGGAGTATTATTTCTTTCTCCTTCAAGAAAGCCCCTGAGTACTTTGGCTTTGTCAGCTATTTTATCCTTATAACTTATTTTCGGCAACACCATGTAATTGGGCGGTGATTTTCTCGATACTATTTGTTCAATTGTTTTAACAGCAGTTGCCTTGTCCATTAACTCCATACTACCCATGTAGGGTTCCAGTGAATCATATTTATAAAAAGCAAATCTGTTTATCGGGTACCTGCAGGATCCAGGGAAAAGGTACAGAATATCACGTTGCCTACATATTTCCAACGTAATTAGATGATGAAACGCAGTGGGTTCTCCAAAGACTATATCAGGCCTAATTTTATCTATTGCCTCACAAATTTTTACATCATAGTAATAAAAATGTTCCGTGCTCGTCTTATCAAAAAATCGTAATTGCCTATCTATAGAGATTACCTTCTTGATATAGTCATTTCGGTGCCTTTCCATTTTCCTCCCTCTTGGATATTTCAGCATGGTCGAATGCCCATGAATTGGCTTAAACTGATGGTTCAAAACAATCCAATGAACCTCAAATCCATCTTTGATAAGTCTTTCCGCTATCGCATCATATAGGTAGGTAACATATCGGCTTTCAACAAAAGCAATTTTCTTCATGATCAAAAAACATTAGGCATAAATCAATTTTAATCTTGTCTTTTTTGTATTGAATATTGTCAATTGAATTCAATCATCTCTTTTTCCAACGGCTCTCCTCTCTTAACTTCTTTGGAGAATTGTTTTCCAAGTATCTCGTTCAAAAACTTAGGATGCAAACCGTAGCCCGGTCTTATAGATCTAACATTTTCCTTGGTTAAGATATCTCCAGCCTTTACATCCTTTACTACAAACAGGGATCTTGCAAATTTCCGATTCTTTTTTACTTTATCAGAAATTTCATATGATACTTTCCCTAACAACTTTTCTGTGTCTCGAATATGCCTCACCAAAGCTGTAAATTCATCAACATCCAAAGAAAAATCTGCATCCGGACCCCCAATTTTCTTGTCCAAAATAAAATGTTTTTCAATCACTTTTGCTCCCAAAGTAGTTGCCACAGTTGGTGCTAGAGAACCGTATGTGTGATCGCTAAACCCAACTTCAACTTCAAATTCTTTTTTTAAATCTGGAATGGTGTTTAAGTTTGCCAGTTCCAATGGTGCTGGATATGACGATGTACACTTTAACAAAACAATATCATTGTTTCCTACTTTTCTACATGTATCCACCGCTAATTGAATATCATTTTTTTCAGCAATTCCAGTTGAGATTATCATTGGTTTACCTTTGGAAGCGGCATATTCAATAAGAGGAATGTCCTGAATCTCAAATGAGGCTATTTTATAAGCTGGAACATTCAATTCTTCAAGAAAGTCAACAGCGCTAAAGTCGAAAGGTGATGAAAAGCATATGAGCCCTTCTTCACTAGCCACTTCAAATAGTTTTTTGTGCCATTCCCATGGGGTATAAGCTTCTCCATATAATTCGTAGAGTGTTTTACCGTCCCAAAGGGTGCCCTCTTCAATTCTAAAATACTTATTGTCACAATCAATGGTGAGCGTGTCTGGGGTGTACGTTTGTAATTTGATGGCATCTGCACCCGTTTTTTTTGCCGCTCTAATGGTATCGATCGCCACAGCGAGATTTCCGTTGTGATTGGCAGACAATTCCGCTATGATAAAACATGGGTTTTTTCCTCCAATGTTCTTATTCCCTATTCTCATTTCTTAATATTTTTCCAACAGTTAAGGTGAAATTCGCATCGCGAATTTCATCCAGTGAAAGTGCACCATTACTAGTTTTGACAACCACTGTTGGTGCTGTTTGGATAATCTCGCCGTTCTTTTGTTCAGATTCTGTTTCAACCTTTGAAATTGATACTTTGTCAATAATGATTTTTTGTCCATCGCAAAATGCAAATGCTCCCGGATAAGGAAATGCTTGGGCCCTTACCCAGTTTTTTATTGCTTCTTTAGGCCAATTCCAGTTAATTTCACCATCTGCTGGTGTTCGTTTACCAAAATAGGTTGCATCAGCATCATTTTGAGGTATCAATTTCAACTGATCGGTTAAAACATCTTGTAAAACCTTTTTTACCAGAGGGTAATATTCCTCAGAATATTTTTTTAGCACTTGAGCTCCGGTATCTTCTTCCTCAATTGGTATTTCGATTTGGTGGATTATTTTTCCAGTATCGCAGCCTACATCTATTTGATGTGCTGTAATTCCTGTTTTTTTCTCTCCATTGATAATGGCCCAAACATGTGGGGTCCGTCCTCTATACTTCGGTAATAAAGAACCGTGAACGTTAAAGGTCAATTTATTAGAGTGCCCTATAATATCTTCTTCAATCAAAAAAAGATAGTTGATAGATGCAATCACATCAACCTCAAATTCCTTTAAAAAATCAAACCCTTTTCCGCCCCTAGGATTACCCGCATAGAACGGAATAAGATGTTGTTCAGCAAAACTAATAACTCCTTCGGAATTGCGATCCGTCATAATAAATTTTATGGGATAATCTTCTGCTATTTTTACAAGTGTTCCCAAACCTAGTAGTCCACTGCAAAGGATTCCAATAGATATCATAGGGTTCCAATTAGTTTTAGATGTCGTTCAGCTATTTCATCATCAAATAACTTTTTTTGCTCCTTTATTAGATTGCTGAAATCACGATTACCCAAAACGATTTCAATCCTATACAAAAAATCAGAAATTTCATAGTTCTTCATATTATCCCCTCCATAGATTGCAGCATTTTGTAAAAAACCTTTGTAAATCAATTCTTGGTTATCAACATAAAACCCGCTTAAAATTGGCATTTTAACACAACAAAGTTCGTATAAAATCGTACTCGCAGATGCAATTGCAAAGTGGCATTTGCACATTATGTTCAAAAGATCCTTTTGAGAGACATTTTTATTCACACTTAAAACCTTTGTATGTTTTCTTTCTAAGTCAAAAATTTCATTTTCGCGATAAGAGCCCCCTAAGACCACATATATTTTCTTAAATCTTGGTATCTGCAGTAATGCACGTACTGCCTTAATTGTAAGATTGAATGGGTCCGCTCCACCAAAGCACACAAATGCGTTTTCAATTTTATCAACTATCCTGTTCACTTTTGCGGCTTCCAAAAAAAGAGGCCTAACCAAGGCGTAATTCGTCCCAAGTGCCAGCTTCGTATAACTCTCCTTTAAATACTGCTTTTCTTGTATATATGGAGAATGATTAATAATTATATCCGCGTACATATGCTCTGTGGCCAAATCATCAATATACATAAGACCAAAGCCCTTTTGTTTTAGTAAATTTTGATATTTTCCGTTGAACTGATACCCATCTGCAATAATGCAATATTCTTTGGGAGAAAAGGTAGACGCCAACCACTCTGGTTCATTTTCTACTCGAATACCATTTGGAACAATTACAGTGGCATATTCCTTCGGAATTACCGAACTTGTTGTGCTATTTTGTGTTAAAAACACAAAATCGAAAGTGTGTTTTGTTATTTCAACCAGACTGAATAATCTGTACAAATGACCTAATCCAATCGTCGAATTTCCATCAGCCCTAAAGATTAGTTTCTTGGTCATCAAGCATGAGTTTGTACTTTAATTCGGCTAATTTCCAATCCGTTTCCGTATCTATGTCTTGAGCACATAACCCAGAAACTATGATCGCACCGCTATTATCGGTGAACAAAATTCTCTCACTTAAAAAAGACTCAGCTCTTAACCAATAAAATTGACCTGCATCATGATACCGTTTATCTAAGTCTTGAGATCTGGTGTTTAAATGTTCTCGCTGAACCATCAAAACCCTACTGTTTTCCAATTTTAAACAACGCTGTACTGGAAATGAAAACTCCAATATTGGCAAAACGCAGTCATATTGTTCTTGCACCAGCTTTTCATAAGCTTTTCTTAAGTTATCTGGCCCAACAAAGGGTGCTGTGGGCAGTATACAACATACATGCGTAAAGTTTATATTTCTCCTTGAGTACTCCTGGTAGACTTCATATATTACATCTACTAAAATTGCAAAATCATCTGCATTGCGTTTAGTTCTCAGAAATGGTACTTCTGCACCATGGTTTTTTGCAATTTCCGCAATTTCTGCATTATCTGTAGATACCATTACCTCATCAAACAATTTGCTTTCTAAAGCTGCCTCTATTGAATAGGCAATAATAGGTTTGCCCAAAAAACTTTTGATGTTTTTTTTTGGTATTCGTTTACTGCCTCCCCTTGCTGGTATGATACATAAGTTACCCATTGATGAACTGTAGTACTTTGGAAATTACAAATTCCTGTTCTTCAGTACCTAATGTAGGGTACATGGGCAGGCTTATACATCGTTTGTAATAGTTTTCTGAATTGGACAAGTCTGCTCCATCATATCCAATCTCCTTATAATAGGGTAAAGTATGCACAGGTATGTAATGTATTTGGGCATATATCCCGTTGTTTCTCAGATGATTATAGAGCCCTTCTCGATTTTCCACTTCAATAACAAAGAGGTGGTGGGCATTATAGCTGTTGTCTGGGAGTGTCTGGTATTTTACTTTTCCGTTGAACGCGCTTTTGTAATTATCTGCAATCTCATTTCTTCGTATAACTCCTTTAGGGTTTTTTTTCAGCTGGGTAATTCCTAATGCCGCTTGAATATCCGTAAGTCTATAGTTGTAACCCAAAAGCTGCATCTCATAAAACCATCCCCCATGGTTTTCGCTCATGTTCTCCTTGGTAATTCCATGACTTCGCAACTTGAGAAGGTTTTTATATAGGTTTTCGTTGTTAGTTGTAATCATCCCTCCTTCCCCACAGGCAATATGTTTTACCGGATGGAAAGAGAAAACCCCAATATCCGCATAATGTCCATTTCCACACATTTGTTTGTTCCCTGAAGAGTCTGTAAAAAACCCTCCGGGTGCATGACACGCGTCTTCTATAATCCACAAGCCAAAATCCTCTGCTATTTTTCTAAACTCTTCTAAATTAACAGGAAGGCCAGCAAAGTCAACTGGAATAATCCCCTTAAAAAAACCTTCTGGTTTGCTTTCAAGAAGTTTTCTTGTCTTTGTGGGGCAAATTAGGTATGTTTCTGGATCAATGTCTGCAAACCAAACCTCAGCTCCCATGTATCTGGCGCAATTTGCAGAAGCGGCAAATGTGATGGGCGTGGTAATAATTCTTTCTCCTTTTCTTAGGCCTAAAGCAGCCACTGATAAATGAAGCCCTGCCGTGGCATTACTTACAGCAACGGCATATTCGACACCAATGTATCCTGCAAATTCGTTTTCAAATTCCTGGATTTTCGGACCCTGGGTTAAAAAGTCTGCTTTTAAGACAGAAATGACCGCTTCAATATCAGAATCATCAATGTCCTGTCTGCCATATGGAATTGGGTTTTTATTCATCTATACCTCAAATGTTGCATCAACATGATTCTTAATCAACTCCCTTAATCCATCTATGGTCTCCCATTCATCGTTATTTCCAGAATTATAGCTAAATCCTTGGGGTACCTTAGTCGCATTAAAAGCTTGAATAAATTCTGTTAAGTCCCAATTTGGTGTTGCAGGTAAAATGGCAAAATACTTGCCCAAATCATAGGTATAAAAAGAATCTGAAGGAGTGATCATCTCTTCATGTATTTTTTCACCAGGTCGAATACCAACAACAGGTTTGTCGCATTCGGGCCCTATGGCTTGTGCCACATCCATGATCTTATATGAGGGTATTTTTGGAACAAATAATTCACCCCCCCAAGCATTTTCCAATGCATGCATTACCATCTCAACACCGCCTGAAAGCGAAATGTTGAATCTTGTCATATTCTTATCTGTAATAGGAAGCTTATTGTCCAGCTTTTTCCTTTTAATAAAAAATGGGATGACCGAACCATTGGAGCCCATTACATTTCCATACCGGACCACCGAAAACCGTATTGGATTTTTACCCTTAATGTTGTTCGCCGCAATGAATAATTTGTCTGAAGTTAGTTTGGTTGCTCCATAAAGGTTTATTGGTGCACATGCTTTATCTGTTGATAGTGCAACTACTCGTTCAACTTGGGTTTCCAAACAAGCATCAACCACATTCTGTGCACCACCAATGTTGGTTTTAATACATTCTTCAGGATTATATTCTGCTAAATGCACGTGTTTCATTGCCGCCGCATGTATCACATAATCCACTCCTTTAAAAGCTCTTATCAATCTTGCCTTATCCCGCACATCTCCAATAAAAAAACGTATCTGAGGATACTTTTCTATTGGATAATCCTGAGCCATCTGAAATTGTTTCTGCTCATCCCTAGAAAAAATGATAAGTCTTCTGATTTCGGCGTGATTATTTAAAATGTACTGCGTCAATGCCTTTCCCAAGGAGCCTGTTCCCCCGGTTATCAACAATGATTTTCCTTCAAATGTCATAATATAGTTATTGTTGCTTTTTGTTTTTGTATTCGCTTAAAAAAAGGTTCAATTGTAGAATGGCTAAGATAAATATCACAGCACCCACTAAAATCATGGGCAGTAAAAATTTATAATTCTTCCAGAATCCATCTTGCTCTACACCGCGAGTTGGAAAGTCACTAATAATGTTTAGAATTTCAGATTTGTTGGCTCGTTCCTTGTTCAATTCAACCAAACGTTCCTTGAGCACTTCTCTCTCTTGCACCAGAGCTAATTCCTTATTTTGGGATTCACCATTCTCAGCTAAATTAATGTTGGTTCCTTGCATAGGCTTGTCGGCCTGTTTAATCAGAACAGTTCTATACAGACTTTGAAGCGAATCAATTTCAGTCAATTGCTTCTGATAAATTTTTTCCTGTAAATCAAGGTTTTTATCGTTGATTCTTTTTTGCAGTTTAAAGTAGTCATTAACGGAAATGGATTCAATTATTGCCTGCTGTAACTTTTTTGCCACTCTATTATCGGTGCTCACCACCGAAATCTGATGAAATCTTGCGTCAAGTGAATTGAAGTTTTTTAGATAATTGGCAAAGTCAATAGTTTTGATCGTCGTAGTATCCAAGTTCTTTATGAAGTCGTCAAACAGCTCAATTTTTTGATTTTCATCCGAATAAGAGTCCACATAAATCTTCCTAATACTCCCTGCTTCATGTTCGGTTATGTTAAGCGCTGTGGCCAAAGTCGTTGAATCCTGAGCCGTGGCCAAATCATTGTAAAAATCAATATTATTGTACAGTTGTTGGACACTGTTAAAATTGGGTTCCACCACCATCTTGGAAACATATTTTTCCGGCAAATTTCTATCCAAGAAATAGCCCGCTATAGCACCAATTACCAATGCCATCGACAAAATGATAAAGTTCTTTTGAATAAATAAGAGAAGCAGAATCACCAAATGGAAAACCCCTTTTAAAATGCTGCCAATAAAATTGAAAAAACGTTCGAAAGCCCTTCCGATCATCTGAAACAATTGTCCCAAATCCATTTCGTCGGAATTGTTGTTGTTTACGGGTTGTTCTGCCATCTTATGAATTGAATATTTGTTTTAAAATCCGATCTGTAATTAAGTACGTTGGTTTTACCCCTGTGGTTCCTAGTCCACCCGATGCCAAGGTACTCCCTGTTTCCAATGGGTTATCTGATGCGTAATACGCATAACGCACTTTTACATCCTTTTTAATGCTTTTTCGAATCTTTGAAGCCGATTGAATGGCCTTTTGATAATGTACGCCCTCCATCTCCAAGCCGATCACGTTCCAGGTAGATTCATGAAAAAACTTGAGGATGTCCTTGTTCTGCAAGGAGGTGCCCAAAACAGTTACCATTGCTCCTTCCAAAACCAGAAGGTCATGCCCTTCAAAGTCTTCCTTGCACAATTCGTTGTCAAAGGGGTAATTGTCCGCAGATCCTTCAAAAATATGGGCCGAAGGAATCATCAAATCCCCCTTGCCGCCTTCCAAAATTCCAGCCTTTCCCATAATGGAAATGGAATCCACATTCAAAAATTGCTTCTTTCCCTTGTTCTCTATTGGCTTTAATAGCTCGTCTATAGTCTCATACGCCTGTTCGCCAAATGCGTAGTCCATTACAAAGATAACAGGTTTGTCCGCCTCAGAAATTCCATCTGGAAAGTCATAACAGCATGCATTGGCACCAAATTTGGCCGAGTCAAAGATTTGAACATCGATGTTGGCTCCAGACTTGTCATCCAAAAATAACATCCCGTTCTTTTCAGCCACTTGCTGCACTTTTTTTCTTAACCCTTTGTTTTTAGACGAACTCAAAGCTTCATAAATGTCCAAGGATTTTGTTTCCGGTAATTCCTTGGACAAGGTCTTTTTTGCGAACAGGGAATTCATGACGCTGTGCATATTGGCGCTAATAATATGCAAAGGCCTATCCATTAAATTGTTTTTGACCAGTGTTTGCTTGATCAGGTCCGCCCATCGTTCTCCATGAATATGATGCCCCAATCTTTCACGCAATAGCGGGCTAAAAGTGATGGTCCGTTTTAAGCCCGTTGTTTCTTCCTCTATGGCCAACTTCCCAAGCCAATAAATCACATCCAAAAAGCGATCTGGATTTTCCTGAGTTCTAAGTTTATCCTGAATCTCAACCACCTCCTCAAAAGTCCTGCCTAGAATGTTGGCAGCATGAATCATGGCGATTTCCCTTTCGGCACTACTCTTTTCTTCACTAGTGATAAACTCCGAAAGCTTATCCCAGTCCCGAATGGTTTCGGTTTGGTTCACCAACACCCGTTTGCAGATCTTTCCCGATTCAATGTAAAGAAACGTAAGGTGGGTGAGAATATCATAGATATCACTTCGGCCACGAGTAATCTCAATATTCATTTGCTCCTCGTCTATCCGATAGCAATTCCTCCTTCTTTTAGGAGGAATAATGGCTGACAAATGTGATTTGGAAAATCCCTCATCCGAGGTAAGATTGATAAATCGGCATTCCTCTATGCCTTCTGGCAATCGCTCCAATACATAAATAAGTCCGTTCAGTTCTGCCTTATCCTCTGCAACAGAACCATAAATCTCAGGCCTTAACAACAGAAGGGCAGTCCTAAGCGCATTGCCCGATACGCCCGATGGTTTATAAAACCCGCGGTTCAGTAAATGGCGCATGGTAATATAAAGTCGCTCTATGGCATTAGTGGATTCCTGTGCGCGGGTCGCCTGTTTTACTTTGGTGGTCATCATAATTTAGCGACAAAAATACATGAATTCCTACGAAAGCTGAGCCTAAAAGCGAAATCTAATAAGAATAAGGTACAAGCCAGCAGAATGCTTGAAAACAAACTCAAACAATGCATTCTGGAATACAGCCTGTTATTTGTTGGTTAAACTACCATACCGGCAGCCACCGTCTCATTGGTATTCTCATCAATTAAAACAAAACTTCCCGTGGTTCTGTTCTCCCTATATGAATCTATCAGCAATGGTTTTGTGGTCCTTATTCTGACCTTGCAGATATCGTTCATTCCCAATTCAACATCGTCTGGTTTTCTATTGAGCGTATTTATGTCAATTTTATAAACAACCTCTTTGATCATGGCTGTCTGCTCATTGGAGGTATGCCGGATCGTGTATTTTGCTCTTGGTTTGGCAGGGTCATTGTGCAACCAACAAAGCATGGCTTCCACATCTTGACTAGGTTCTGGTTTGTTGTTGGAGCGTGCAATCATATCGCCTCGGCCTATGTCAATATCATCCTCCAGTGTAATGGAAACGGACATAGGGGCAAAAGCTTCTTCCAACTCTCCATTATTGGTATCAATAGATTTTATTTTTGAAGTAAACCCAGATGGTAGCACGGTCACTTCATCCCCTTTCCTGAACACGCCACTTGCAACCCTGCCAGCGTATCCGCGATAATCACGGTATTCTTCACTTTGAGGCCTCAAAACGGTTTGCACAGGGAATCTGGCATCCACTTTGTTAATATCGCTGCTGATGTGCATGGTCTCAAGCGTATGTAGCAAAGGTGCTCCTTGATACCAGTCCATATGTTCCGATCTGTTAACCACATTGTCCCCCAATAGGGCACTTATTGGAATAAAACGAACGTCTCTCACCAATAATTTGGATGAAAACTCCTCGACCTGGCCAATTACATTGTTGTAGGCTTCCTCTTTGAAGTCGACCAAGTCCATTTTATTTATACACACAATTATATGTGGAATTTGTAACAAGGAGGCAATGAACGCATGTCGTTTGGTTTGTTCAATTACCCCATGTCTGGCATCTACCAGAATAATTGCGGCATTGGCCGTAGAGGCCCCTGTTACCATGTTTCTGGTATACTGAATATGGCCTGGTGTGTCCGCGATGATAAATTTCCGTCTTGGGGTGGTAAAGTAGCGGTAGGCCACATCAATGGTGATTCCTTGTTCCCGTTCGTCCCGCAACCCATCCGTAAAAAGTGCTAGGTCAACACCCGCATGTCCTTTTTGCTTGCTCGTGTTTTCAATGGCTTCCAGTTGATCCTCAAAAATGGACTTGGAATCGTAAAGGAGTCGCCCAATTAAGGTACTCTTTCCATCATCTACACTTCCAGCAGTGGTAAATCGTAATAACTGATTGTTGTCTAACATTTGTCTGTCTGTCTAAAAATAACCTTGCTTTTTTCTATCCTCCATGGCAGTTTCCGAACGTTTGTCGTCGCTTCGGTTGCCCCTTTCCGTTTGCCTCATAGCGGCCACTTCTTGGGCAATTTTTTCCACAGTATCTGCATCCGATTCTATACCCCCCGTAATGGTAATGTCGCCCAGGGTTCTGAATCGAATTCTTTTGGTTTCAATTTTTTCGTTGTCCTCCAACTTTAAAAACTCGGAATTTGGAATCCAGGAATCATTCCTCCATACCACTTCCCTTTCGTGGGCGAAATACAGGGATGGGATTTCTATGTTTTCCCGGTTAATGTAGTTCCAAACATCCATTTCTGTCCAATTGCTAATTGGAAATGCCCTAAAGTGCTCTCCTTCAAAGTGCTTCCCATTGAAAAGATTCCATAATTCGGGCCTTTGGTTTTTAGGATCCCATTGACCAAAATCGTCACGGTGCGAAAAGAAGCGCTCCTTGGCCCTGGCCTTCTCCTCGTCCCTTCGACCTCCACCAATTGCGCAATCCACCTTATTGGTTTCAATGGCATCCAAGAGCGTGGTAATCTGAAGTGCATTCCGCGTGGCGTTTTTTCCTTTTTCCTCGGCAACCCTTCCGGTATCAATGGATTCTTGAACCGAGCCCACAATCAACCTAACCCCCAAATCGCTTATGAGGTCGTCCCTAAATTTTATGGTCTCAGGAAAATTATGGCCTGTGTCAACATGCATCAGGGCAAAAGGGATTTTGCTCGGATAAAATGCTTTTTTCGCCAAATGGGTCACGACAATGGAATCCTTCCCGCCCGAAAATAAAATCACTGGATTTTGAAATTGCGCCCATACCTCACGAAGTACGTATATGGCCTCTGATTCCAGTTCATCCAGATAGTTCAAATAGTATTTGCTCATGTTTCTTAAGTTCTAATTTTTCACGAATAGCCCGATCGTTGATTTCAATGCTATCCGATTACTTCTTGCTTCACCTTTTTAATTAGTTTCCAAATCTTTAGACAGCATTCGGAAAGATTTTGCCAACCACAAGTCAAAATTAATCGCTCTTAAGATATTTTCAACCTTTAACCTGTATGTTTTTATGCCCGAATTGAATAGAAAGTGTTATAAAATCAAGTTTTAAGAGTTATCCCTACCTGATAAAATTCGCAAAGGGAGTTCCCGCTTGTTCAAATATCTTTAATGCCGCTACTCGTTTTACGCTTACAGTATATTTAATTGACTTGAGGTGTCAAGTGGCTACCTCGTGAAATCGAATCAAAATAATTCATGAATTCTACAAGAGAAAAGGTTGCAGGCCTTCAGCCACCTTACGGTCGTTGGAAAGACGTTGCACCTTGTTTTGTCCGCCCAGTTTTCCTATGGTCTTCATGTATTCTTGGAATCCGCCTGTTTGTACTTTGGAAATTTTTAGCGGTTGTAGAATATTTCCAGCGATCAAATCCAAATAATAGCTGTTTTGGCCCTTCATACTTTCTTCCAAATGGGAAATGAAGGTTGACACATCAGAGGGTTGCTTTTCAAATTCTATTAACCATTCGTGATAGGGAAGTTCTCCAGAAGGTGGGGAAGTTTGTGGTGCCACAGTAAATTCATTGACAATGGCATCTGACTTTGAAATGGCCGTTTGAATGGCTTCCTCCACTTCTTTGGCAATTACATGTTCGCCAAAAGCAGAAATGAAATGTTTGATTCGCCCAGATACCACAACCCTATAGGGTTTTGTAGAAACAAACCGAACGGTATCTCCCAGGTTATAGGCCCACAGTCCAGCATTGGTTGAAATAATCATGGCGTAGTCCACCCCGGCTTCCACCTCCTTAATGGTTATTCGTTTGGGGTTTTCGTCAAAAAACTCGTCCGCCTTGATAAATTCATAGAAAATGCCCGCATTAAGCAATAAGAGCATTCCCTCCTCCTTCTGGGAGTCTTGAAAAGCAAAGAAGCCTTCACTTGCAGGGAACAATTCAATACTATCCACCTTTCTACCCATCAATTCCTCAAATTTGGCCCGGTAGGGTTCGTAATTCACTCCTCCATAAATGAACAATTGAAAATTTTTGAAAAGCTCCCCTACTTTCTTGCCTGATTTAGCATTCAGCTTTTCAAAATACATCTGGACCCAGGACGGAATGCCGGCTATGACTGTCATATTTTCATTTTCGGTCTCCTCTACAATTTTGTCCACTTTGGTTTCCCAATCTTCAATACAGTTGGTTTCCCAACTAGGAAGTCTATTTTTCTGTAAATAGTTGGGAACGTAATGGGCCGATATTCCAGAAAGTCGCCCCAATTTTATACCTCCTTTATCCTCCAATTCCGGACTTCCCTGTAAAAAAATCATACGGCCATCCACAAAATCTGCGTTCCCCGTTTCATGAATGTAACTCAGAATTGCGTTTCTGGAGGCTTCAACTTGATTTTTAATGGATTCCCTGGTAATGGGTATGTATTTGGCTCCAGAAGTAGTTCCGGAAGTTTTTGCAAAGTAAACCGGCTTTTCGGGCCATAGCACATCTTTTTCGCCATCAATAATTCTATGCACGTAGTCCTTGAGCTCCTCATAGTCCCGTACAGGAACCTTTTTGGTAAAATCCGCATGCGATTTAATCTCATCAAAACCATGATCTAAACCAAACTGGGTGGTTTTGGCCTTTGCAATTAGATTTTGAAACAGCCTATCCTGAACTTGGATAGGGTTGCTGGACCATGCCCTTGTTTTTTTGGCTATTCTTTTGGCAAAAAGTTTTGCTGCAAATGACTTTAGGGACATTTATTTGAAGTCGATATAATTTAGTGGGTTTACGGGCTTGCCCTTTTTCCAAAGTTCAAAATGAAGATGGGGCCCCGTGGTCAATTCGCCGGTATTTCCAATAGAAGCAATCACTTCCCCTGCCCTGACCAAGTCTCCCTGTGATTTGCTCAAGGAGCCATTGTGTTTGTACACGGAGGTCAAGTCATCCTGGTGTTTAACAATGATCACATAGCCCGTCTCTGCCGTCCATTCAGAAAAAAGTACCGTTCCATCAGCTATGGACTTAACGGGAGTGTCCTTGGGCGCCACAACATCCACTGCATAATGCTTGCTATTGGGGTCAAAGTTTTGCGATATCGTTCCGCTAAGTGGGGCAAACAACAAGGTGCCTACATTTTCGATGTTCCTTTCAAAAAGATTGTACTTGTCTTCCAAGTCCACTTCTTCCCGAAGCAACAGGTCCTCCCGAATGGGGGTTAAATCCACCGTTGAAGGATCTAATTTGTACTTTTCAAAAAGCGAATCCCGGTTGACCTCATTGTTTTCCACGTCTCCTCTGAGGACCAAACGCACATTGTCCAAATACCTGTTGGTATAATTGAGCACAGTGACCAAGGAATCCGTTTTATAGGTAAGCTCCGTAGCCTGTCTTTTTAGGCGAGTTGAAGAGTAGCCCGGAATGTATTCCCTTAAGGGTGTAAAGGCAATGATCAAGGTGGTCAGTCCTATTAGGACGATTATAAAAAGAGTTCCGGTAACAAAAACATTGAGTCTGCTCAGTTTAAATGAGATCTTCTCCTCAAAAGTGCTCTCGTTCAAAATCACCAAACGATACTTGTGCAGAAGCTTTTGCTTGATTTCTTTTCTTTTCTTCTTGTCCTTTGCCATGATGGACAAAGATAGCCTTAGATTTTTATATAGATGTTAAGCTTTTATAAAACCCCTTCTTGAGCAACTATTTGTTCCAGAAACTGCTGAAACTGCTAATTTTCGTTAATCACCTAGAGCCTTACAGTTCTTTTTACTAATTTTACCTTTCATTTAAAGGCATTGCGATTATGATTGCTCAAACTTTTTTTCTTGGTATGCTAGGCCCATGGCAAATTGTACTTATTGTGGTAGTTGTTCTTTTGCTGTTTGGAGGCAAAAAAATTCCTGAACTCATGCGAGGTTTGGGAAGCGGCATTAAAGAATTCAAAGATGCTTCCAAAGAAGACGAAAAGCTGGAAAGCGGCAAGGAACCCGAAGCTTAAATCCATTTTTTTGGCAGATTTTTCTTACTCACGAATTCCCTGTATTTATAGGGGATTGTCGATGAAAAACAACATATTTGACTAGTTCATGCCATAATTCCCCCCTTTCACAACAAAAACTTATTTGCGCTAATACCATATTTTATTTTAGCGGTAGATATGCTACTAATAGGTAAAAGGCCTATGTAGCAACCATACCAAATGGTGTGTAGTTCAGAAGGAGGGACTATGAAAAGACCTGTTTTTATTTTATTCCTAATGCTGGCCTTGGGGCTTAATGCCCAATCTGTGTCCTTTTTGCAATTTGAGGATGAAGATCTATACAAGGAAACCCAAAGCGTTCGCGAAACATATTCCTCCCAAACCGCATTTTTAAAACATCTGGAGGGGATGAGCAATAAATCCCTTTCCAAATTTGTACGCAAAAAAGGAGTAACGGAAAAGCTTATAAAGCAAGCCAACGAAT
The DNA here is from genome assembly GCF_965233845.1 of Flagellimonas sp. Lineage (GTDB taxonomy): Bacteria > Bacteroidota > Bacteroidia > Flavobacteriales > Flavobacteriaceae > Flagellimonas. The sequence goes on along the minus strand of NZ_OZ247584.1, from coordinate 3,957,656 downwards.
TCTTTGATAAGATGTGGTATGCAGAAGCTGCACGTATTTTCGACATTGTTCTTGAAAAAAGTGAAGCAGAACACACTTTTGAGCTGTTGTCCAGGGCAGGGGACTCACACTACTTCTCCGGCAACATGGAAAAAGCCTATAAATGGTACCATGAATTGTATTTGACCTTTACTGATGACATCTCCGAAGAAAAGTTTTTTAAATATGCCCACGCTCTTAAGGGTACTGGACGTTACCGCAGGGCCGCCAAACTTACACAACTGTTTAGGCAAAAACGAAACGAGCCCCTGAACGAGCTAGGAAAAGACCCAACCACTTGGAAGAGTCCACGGTTGGTGGAGGTCAAGAATTTGGCCATTAACTCCAAATATTCCGAGTTTTCACCTATGTTCCATAACGATTCTGAAGTGGTTTTTGCTTCTTCCTTGGATTCCTCCTTTCTTGCCACCAGAAAATACCGCTGGAACAACCAACCGTTTTTGGACCTTTATGTGGCAAAAGCGGATGTTGAGAACGATAATCTGACCCAGCCTAAAAAGTTCTCAAGGAAAATCAACACCAAATATCACGAAGCTTCCGTATCCTTCTCCCCTGACCAAAAAACCATCTATTTTACCCGTAACAACTATGGTAAAAAATTAAAGCGGGGCAAAAATGGAATCAACCACCTTAAAATTTATAAGTCCCAACTAGTGGACGGCGAATGGACCAAGGCTGTTGAATTGCCTTTCAACAGCGAAGACTACTCCACGGGGCATCCTTCGGTAAGTCCTGACGGCAAAAAAATCTATTTTGTTTCTGACAGACCTGGTGGATTTGGGGGAACTGATGTTTACGTGGCTGATATTCTTGGCAATGGCAAATTCTCAGAGCCCCAAAACCTAGGGCGAACTGTTAACACCAGTAAAAAGGAAATGTTTCCATACATCACCAATGATGCGCTTTACTTCTCTTCGGACCGAACTATGGGGCTCGGTGGATTGGACATATATAAGTCTGATCATGTTGATGGAATCTTTAGTGTAGGTATCAACCTTGGAGAACCCATAAACAGCAACCGAGACGATTTCTCCTATATTATTGACGAAAGTGGCGAAAAAGGATATTTTGCCTCCAACCGAAAAGGTGGTAAGGGAGATGATGATATCTATTCCTTTAAAAACATCCTCAACCTAAATGCCATTTCTGGAAATGTTTTGGACGACATAACGGGTGAAGCCATTGACGAGGCCGAAGTGATGCTTTTCGATAAGGACGAAATCCAAATCGCACAATTGCGAACAGAGCCAGATGGAAGTTTTATCTTCAAGAACCTTCAGCCGACAACCCGGTATACTTTAAAAACCGTTAAAAAAGGATATTTTGATGCTGCAACCAATGTTGACACCAAAGAAAATGAGGATATCTCATTGATACAATCGCTTATTCCTGTGGAAGAGATCATTGCAGAAGAGGAGGGGGTCTTAAAGCTAGAGGTGGAGACCATCTATTTTGATTTTGACAAATTCAATATTAAATCTAGAGCAGCGCAAGAATTGGACAAACTGGTAGCGGTCATGACCGAATACCCCGATATGGTCATCAAAATTGAATCCCATACGGACGCCATTGGTACCCGCGCGTACAACAAATATCTATCTGACAAACGGGCCAAATCAACACGGGATTATATTATTGCACACGGGATAGACCCTGGCAGGATAGAAAGTGCTGTGGGCTACGGAGAGGAGCAGCTGCTCAACCACTGCTCAGATGGAGTACGGTGCGGCAGAACCAAACACAGCGAAAACCGCCGATCGGAATTTATCATTGTGAACATGTAACAACTAATCAACCAAATATTGGGCCCCGAAAACGGGGCCTTTTTTAGTTTATAAATCCGTCCATGCACTTTATCGATCAAGTCTCTCGATAAAGCAACATACTTCCCTTTACCGTTGGTCGATGAAAGTTCTACGTTAGTGGGGTTTTCCACTAATTTGATTGCATTTATCAAATTTTTACGCCCGTTTATCCCATTGTTTTCTGATCGGTTTGAGCTTGCATAATCTTTGTAATGTCTTTAAATCTTAAAACTTATACTTATGAAAAAACTAGTACTCATTAAAGAAATCTACTTAGAGGGATTCCGAAACTTAGGTCATATTCTCTTGGAAAAATATTTTAAGGCCTTTTCCTGGTTCTGTTTCATCATGTTCTTTATAGTTCTTTATGCTTTTGTTTACAGAATTGCTACAGGATTTGCCTTTGACTAAAAATTACGTTTAAGCATTTAGAGAACAAAAAAGCCCGGTATGTTCCGGCATACTGGGCTTTTCTGTTTCTATTTTATCCTATTTCCTCAAGGTCCTGATTTGAACTCCACTGTCTTTAAGATGGCCTCCAGTTCAAACATATAATCACGCTTTTCCTCGTTTGGTGCAAAGGTGAAACCTTCCAGTACCATTTTTCGATTGTTTTCCTTATCGTTGATAATATAGGTGACGAAAGGACCTGCCATTGGATATCCCTCAATTTCCCAGGTACCTCGCGTTTCAGCGGCCTTCTTTCCACCCACTTGAGCTGGGAAAACATAGGGCGAAAAAGCCTTTTCCGTAATCATATAAGTGCCATCATACGGTCCTGGAATGTATTTCTTTCCAATACTGTCCCTCATTTTAACAATATCCTGAACAAAAGTGGAGTCTGTGGCAAAACTGTCCCATGGCATTTCATAGGCCAAAATATTCATGGAGCCTTTGGGTATCTGGATATCCATCCAAACAAAATTATCTTCATGCTTTCCAACGGTATACAACGAAGGCACCTTTAAACTGATTCCGAATTCGTCTTCGAAAACCGTTTCTTTGGTAAGAGAGCGGGTAAACCTACGTTGGGCCTCTGCAATCTCCACCTTTTTAAAAGCGGCAATGGCCATTCCTGCAATAGAGTCCAAATTACCGGCCAAATCGTTATAGGTTTCCCCAGTAACCACGGCAATCCTTTGAGGTTTGGCATACACGTTTGTCTTTATGTGGGCGGCGGATACCGAATCCTGTTCCACAAAAAGAACAGATCGCGAATACGCCGTAGCTCCCTTGAATACCTGAGGGGGTATTTGGGTAATGGTGAACTTGGGTTCCGCCCTGGGAAGTCCTAGGATAGGTGCGGCAAAATGCTCCCTTATCTTATCTCCTACACCGCCCTTCCACAGTTCGGTGTCCATTACAACCATCAAAGAGTTGATTCCTCCGGTAGAGGGGGGTAAAAAGCGTTTCTTGGGGCCAGAATCCCCACATGATATCCCCACCAAAAGAAAAATGGTGAAGCATAGTGTTCCAAATTTTTTCATATCGTGTTCAATTTACGAAGAACAATCGCACAATTTTAGTTTTGTGCCGGGTTTAAGATTGTTCCCGCTAAGACCGTTCCATTCTCGAAGATTTTCAATGGAAACTCCAGGATACTTTCTGGAAATGGTCCAAAGGGAGTCCCCTTCTTGCACCGTATGAACCTTGTTGCCGCTAGCCACAGAACCTGAACTGGTCTTTGAGGCTGTTGGCTTGGGCGTCGTTTTTCTAGGGATATAGGGTTTCCTTGGGAAAATAGTCAGTCGCTGCCCAATTCTTAAATTATTGCTTCGCAATCCATTCCATCTTTTGATCTGGCTTACCCCTACGCCGTATCGCTCTGCAATCTTTCCTAAATAATCCCCACTTCTAACCTTATAGCGAATCTGGTTCTTGGTCTCAACAAATTGGGGCAAAGGTTTTTCCAAGGAATCCAGCTCCTTTTTTACAAAAGCATAAATCTCATCTTCATTACTTACAAACTGACCAATTTTGGTCACCGGTAATCGCAATGCATAGTCCTTCCCCTTTACCTTTGGAATGATATTGAGCTTGTAGGAAGGATTCAACATTTCCAGTTCTTCAGTGCTTATATCCACCAACTTGGAAATCTGGTCAAAGGTTATCAGTTGCTTTACATGGATTGTATCCGTTTCAAAATAGGGTCGTTCTGCCTTTTTATAATGCAGGCCATGTTCCTCCGCATATTCAAAAATGTACATTGTAGCCAAAAAAGCGGGTAAATATCCAGCTGTTTCACGGGGAAGATTTCTACGGATGTTCCAATAGTTTTTATATCCCCCAGAACGTCTAATCGCTTTGTTCACATTTCCTGGGCCAGAATTATAGGCCGCAAGAGCCAAATCCCAATCATTAAAAATGTCATACAATTTGGACAAATATTTACTGGCTGCCTTGGTGGCCAAAATGGGGTCGTGGCGTTCATCCACATAACTGCTCACATCCAACCCATACATTTTTCCTGTGCCATACATAAATTGCCAAAGGCCTTTTGCACCAACTCGGGAACGCGCCTTTGGATTTAGGGCAGACTCCACAATGGCCAAATATTTTATTTCCAAGGGAATATCATGGTTATCCAGTTCCTGTTCAAATAATGGAAAGTAAAATTGGCTTGCCGTGATCATGCGTTGCATCAAGTCCTTCTTTCTGACTAAAAAGGATTTGATGACAGATTCCAAAGAAGAGTTGTAAGAAATATTGAAGGGTGTTTTTTCGTCCAACAGGGCCAACCTTGCCTTTAGCGTATCCGTTGGCAGGTCTACCATTTCTATTTCGTCCTCGTTCGGGTTGATAATTTCCAGCTCCAACTCACTGAACAGTTGGGCACTTTGATGCAATTCCCTCAACCAAAGACTATCATATTTTCTGGCTTCTTTCCTATCCTTGAGCACATACTTTTTTTCGCCATTGGCTTCAATCACCTGAACACCATCAATAGGTTTTTCGGTATTTTTTATCTCGAATGAGCTCGCATTGGGGGTAGAAACGGAATCGGTAATCTGTGCATTTTGCTCCCCAGAATCGGTTTGGGTAGTCGCTGTAGACTTCGCCTCTTGGGCGTTCATCAATGGAGCTGAGAATATCAGCGCCACTATAACAGCTTTTCTAAAAACTTGGTTCATGCTGGATTGGGTTTGATTTTGGGGCAAACGAAAATGGGGTTTTTTTCCGAAAAATTAAAGTTTTCGGTCAAAAACCTAACACTTTTAGGATTTCTCCTATTAATTCATAACGTGTGGGTTAGCCCAATATTGCAGCAATTCCAGGTAGGGTTCTGCCCTCTAAACTCTCCAGCATGGCACCTCCTCCAGTAGATACATAACTGACCTTGTCCTGAAACCCAAATTGCTTCACGGCGGCTACGGAGTCCCCTCCGCCAACCAAAGAAAACGCCCCGCTTTGGGTAGCTTCGTCAATAGCATTTCCCACAGCGATGGTTCCCTTGGCAAAGCTTTCCATTTCAAAAACACCTACAGGTCCATTCCAAAGTATGGTCTTGGATTCCAAAATAACTTGCTTGAAGTTTTCCAGAGTTTGTGGTCCGGCATCCAGACCCTGCCAGCCATCGGGAATCTGATTCACATCCATAAATTGGGTATTGGCCCCGTTATCAAATGCGTCCGCGGCCAAGACGTCCACGGGTAAATGAATCTTTACTCCTTTTTCATCGGCCTGCTTTAAAATGTCCAAGGCCAATTCCATTTTGTCGTCCTCGCAAATAGAATCGCCTACCGTACCTCCCTGGGCTTTGACAAACGTATAGGTCATTCCGCCACCAATGATCAAGTTATCCACCTTGTCCAAAATATTTTCGATAATGGTGATCTTGGATGAAACTTTGGCCCCGCCCAAAATGGCGGTAACAGGTTTCTCTCCTGTTTGCATCACTTTTTCAATCGCTTTGATTTCCTTGGCCAACAAATACCCAAAGCATTTGGCATCCGTAAAATAGTTGGCTACTATGGTTGTTGAGGCATGTGCTCTATGCGCTGTTCCAAAGGCATCATTTACATAAATGTCCCCTAACTGGGAAAGCGATTCTGCAAAACTTGAATCCCCTTTCTCTTCTTCCGCATAGAAACGAAGGTTTTCCAAAAGCAATACCTCGCCATCCTGTAACTCGGAGACAGCAGCTTCCGCAGTGTCTCCAATACAGTCATTGGCAAATTTTACCTGTACCCCAATAATTTCTGAAACCTTTTCAACGATATGGGACAATGACATGTCCGGATTGGCCTGCCCTTTGGGCCGACCCAAATGACTCATCAAAACAGCAGCTCCACCGTCTTCCAAAACCTTAAGAATGGTTGGCTTGGCCGCCTCAATTCTACTGGTATCGGTTACATTGAAATCCCCATCCAACGGCACATTAAAATCAACACGGATCAGTGCTTTCTTCCCTTCAAAATTATAATCATCTATGGTCTTCATCTATCTTGGTTTAAGGTAAGCCCAAATGTAAAGATTTCCTACTTTCTCCACCTTGGGGATGTGCCATATTTTTAAACTTTCAACAAAAAAGATGGGAAACCACACAGAACCTAAAAAATGTATCTTTGGCTTATGCTGTTCAAAGACGTTTTGGGGCTCGAGCATATAAAAAAACACCTGGTGACCACTGCAGAAACCGGTAGGGTTGCGCATGCCCAACTTTTTGTTGGCCCTGAGGGTTGCGGAACACTTCCCATGGCCATTGCTTATGCGCAATACCTTCTTTGCGGAAACACTGGCGGAGAAAATGAGGGAGGCGATGTGGTCTGCAATACCAAGTGCCATTCACTTACCCATCCCGATCTTCATTTTGCATTTCCTGTTTCGAATTCAGATAAAGTTAAATCCCATGCGGTCAGTGATCATTATCTGGAAGAATGGCGACAGTTTGTGCAGGATCAACCTTATGGAAACCTCTTTGATTGGTACCGCTTGATCGGGATAGAAAAGAAGCAAGGTCAAATTGGAGTTGATGAAGCTCAGGATGTGGTTAAAAAACTCTCCTTAAAATCATACGAGGGGGGATACAAGGTTTTGATTATCTGGATAGCCGAAAAAATGAACATCTCCGCCTCCAACAAACTGCTGAAATTGATTGAGGAGCCTCCAGAAAAAACAGTTATTCTTCTAATTGCAGAGGATGAGGAGTTGATCATCAACACCATTCGCTCACGCTGTCAAATTTTACATTTTCCGCCCCTGCCCGAAACTGCAATCCTAAATGCATTGCTACAAAAGGGTGTGGCCGATTCCGAGGCCAATTCCATTGCACAAGAAGCCAACGGCAACTTCAACAAGGCACTGGATCTGCTCAACAAAGATTCCGAAGATCTAGTTTTTGAACGCTGGTTTGTACAATGGGTAAGAAGTGCCTTTAAGGCAAAAGGCAATAAAACGGCAATTCAAGAACTTATTATGTGGAGTGATGAAGTGGCCAAAACCGGACGGGAAGTACAAAAGCAATTTTTGCACTATTGTCTTACCGTAATGAGACAAGCCCTACTTCTGAATTACAATGCCAATGATTTGGTTTATCTAAAAATCCATTTGGAGGGATTTGATCTCAACAAGTTTGCTCCCTTTATACATGAAAACAACATCTTGGCCATAGTTGAGGAACTGGAAAAGGCCATTTTTCACGTGGAACGCAATGGGAATGCCAAAATCATCTTTACGGACCTGTCTATAAAACTAACTCGTCTGCTTCATACCAAAGCGGCATAAAACCAACATATCATGGAACACTTTACATCCAATGCGGCACAAGTACTTTTGCTCGCAGGCCTCACCATTACATTTTTACAGAGCGGATTTGACAAAATCTTGGATTGGAAGGGCAATCTAAGCTGGCTTACTGGACACTTTTCCAAAACGGTCTTCAAAGCCATGGTGCCCGTACTCCTTGGCGTGGTTCTTTTTGGGGAATTGGCTTCAGGGGTTTTATGTGCTATTGGTATTTATGAATTTCTGTATTCCGGAGGCGGCTCCATGGCATTTTGTGGTGCGATCCTTTCCTCCATCACCTTATTGATGCTGCTTCTTGGACAACGAATTGCCAAGGATTATGAAGGGGCCAAGACCATTGTCGTTTATCTTATTTTGGCCATCTTTTTGGTTTACATTCTACAATAACATTTTAGTCAAATTCAACCTCATGAAAACGTGTTTTCCCTTACTTCTGATAGCACTCTTGATTTCCTGTCAAGGATCCGACTCAACAAAGGAATATGCCTCCCAAACCTATCAAGTATACATGCGCGACAACCTTGCCGGTTCCCATACCAGTTCAATGGATTCCTTGGGCAACTATGTATATACTTTTGAGTTTAATGATCGGGGAAGAGGCCCTGAGATTTTGGAAAAAATCAAACTGGATAAGGCGGGCAACATTTCCTATTTGGAAATTACTGGAATCAATTATTTAAAAGATACCGTTGCAGAGGCCTATTCCTACCTGAATGGCTCAGCAGAATGGAAAAGCACCTCCGAAGCTGGTGAAAAAGCAACAGACGGCAGTCCATTTTATTCCAGTGTAAACAGTACACTTGGGGATAACGAATTGTTGATTCGTCGCCTGCTCTCTGCTGAAAACCATACCGTGGAATTACTCCCCAGTGGAACGGCCGCCATTTCAAATATTGAAACCATCACTGTGGATTCCATTCCTTTGCGTTTGGTTGAAATCACAGGTTTTGGGTTTACCCCATTCTATGAATGGATTGATGAGGATAATCGGATTTTTGCCTCCGTCTCTTCCTGGTTGAGTATCATTTCCGAAGAACATTCCGGAATGATTGAATCCTTATTGGAAATCCAGAAGAAAAAGGAAGATGCATTTTTTGCTTCCTTGGCCAAGGAACTAACAGAAACTCCCGAAGCTAAAACCCTGATTCAAAATGTGAACCTGTTCGATGCAAAAAATGGACGTATTGTTCCTGGCCAATATGTGGTGGTCAATGGGAACCAAATTGAATCAATTTCCAGCGTGGCTCCAAACCTTTCAGAAGGAACCAAAATAATCGATGGAACCGAGAAAACGCTCTTGCCAGGGCTTTTTGATAACCATTGCCATGTGCAAAAAGAGGATGGCATATTGCATTTGGCAGCTGGCGTGACCTCGGTTAGGGACATGGCCAATTCTATGGAGCTTCTGGAAATCAAAAAACAATTTGATGAAAACAGCAATATTGGGCCTCGGGTGGTTACCTTGGCTGGGTTCATAGATCAGAAAGGGCCCTTTGCTGGACCTGGCCTTACCATTACCAATGTTGCCGAAGGGGAAGAAGCAATCCAAAACTATAAGGACCACGGCTATCATCAAATTAAGCTCTACAGTTCCATTGATCCCTCCTGGGTAAAGCCACTTGTGCAAAAAGCCCATGATTTGGACATGAAGCTCAGTGGGCATATTCCTGCGCATATGTTGGCAGAAGATGCGATAAAAGATGGTTTTGATGAAATTCAGCACGTAAACATGGTCGCTTTGAACTTCTTGTCAGATACTATTGATACCCGAACGCCTTTGCGGTTTTCTGCTGTTGCCGAAAACACCCATAATTTGGATTTGGATGGGGTTGAATTCAAAGCATTTGTCCAACTTTTAAAGGAGAAAGAAATAGAAATAGACCCCACAGTTTCCATTTTTGAGGGTATGTTCTCTACAAAAGCTGGAGAGCCAGACCCCCAATTTGAAGCTATCATAGACCGTCTGCCCATCCAAGTTCAACGTGGCTATTATTCTGGGGGGCTTCCCATTCCCGAAGGGAAGGAGCAACAGTACAAGGATTCTTTTGCCAAACTCTTGGAAATTCTTGAGAACCTGCATTCCAATGGGGTCACGCTTCTTCCCGGTACAGACGCCATGCCAGGATTTGCTTTGCACAAGGAGTTGGAAAATTATGTGAAGGCCGGTATTCCTGCCAACGAAGTACTTCAACTCGCCACCATTGTATCCGCAAAAAATGTGGGTATGGACAATCGGTTGGGATCTGTTGAAAAAGGGAAAATGGCCGATCTGGTTTTGGTTGATGGAAATCCAGTTGAAAACATCAGTGATATCCGACGGGTGGAACTTACCATTAAGGACGGTAAAGTTTTCGATGCGAAGGAACTTTATGAATCCCTCGGTATTCAACATTACAAATAAAAAAAGCCCGTTCCAAAGAACGGGCCATTTCCTAATTTGATTTTTTCTTAGGTCTTACTTTTTGTACTTGTCGTTCAAGATTTTGACAATGGCATCTGTAAGGTTTTGAGGGTCTTGTCCGTAAAGCACGGCGCCTCCTGTTCCCCCAGTAAGAATATAGGTGAAGCCGTTGGCTTTTCCATACTCCTTAACTTCCTTTCTTACTTTGCTTACCAATGAGTCCATTTCGGTTTGACTGCTCAACTGTAATTGCTGTTCTTCCTGTTGTAGTTGCTGTCCCATAAATTGCCCTCTTTGTTGCAACAAGGCGTATTCCTCCTGAGCACTTTTCTGGGACATTTTTTGCGATTTGGTCTGAAACTCCTGAAGCTCCAATTGAAAAGCTTGGGAAATACTATCCCTTTTTTTGGTCAAGGCATCAACCTTGGTTTTGTACTTTGCCTCAATATCTACCTTCTCCTGATAATCGTCCAGCAGTTTTACATTATCTACATATCCAATTTTGTTCTGTTGACAAGCCATTGCGCTCATCGCCAAAACAACCATCACTAATTTTTTCATCTTTTTCTTTTAAGGATGCGCTAAAATAGAAAAGCTTTTTTAATGCTCCTCATTATCTTTTTGATAAGTCGTTATGGCCCAAATCAAGGCCTATAGAAAACATCTATTGTTCCAGGGGGAGTCGATAAGGTTCAATTATTTTCTTGAAGTCTTAACACGCATACTGTGCGCTTATTTTTTGAACACGGGCAATAGGTTTGCTATAAAGCCCGAAATGTCCGTAAATCAGCTTAAAATGGCTATTGCCTCTTTTTGATGAGGTAGATCACTGAGGAATACTCCTTGCTAAACCAAGCACTCATATTGGACCATAGGCCTATGGCAAATGCTTTGAAGAAATAGAATTTGTTTCCCTTGTACTTTTCTGATAGCAGGGATACGTAGAAGGAATCAAAAATCATTGGATGTGTTTGGATTACCTCCATTTGATGCCGCTCAAACAATTTGGAAATGGATGTTCGTGAAAAATGCCATAAATGTCTAGGTGCATCATAAGCGGCCCAATGCGATTTGTAGTGTTTGGCATCAAAGGATTTATAGTTTGGTACGGCAACAACCAATAAGCCATCCTCTTCCAAAAGCTCCTTTAATTCCTCCAGCTGCCCATCCAAATTTGGAAGGTGTTCCAATACATGCCATAACGTAATTACCCCATACTTACTGCCTTTTAAATTCGAAAGGCTTTCACTGAGTTCAATTCCCTTTTGTTTGGCTCTGTCCCTAGCTTTTTGATTAGGTTCTACGCCATAAACTTCAAATCCCCTTTCTTTTGCGGTGGCTAAAAAATCCCCTGTGCCGGCACCAAAATCTAGGAGACTTTTACTTCTAATATTCTGATTTTCAGCTATTTGAATTTTTCTTCCTAGATTAAACCTCTTTACAAGCTGATATAACTTGTCCACAACGGAAGTCTTCGCGTCTGTATGGGATATATAGGCTTCACTTTCGTAATACCGAAACAGATCTTCTGGTTGTGGTTGTGTAACCAGCATATCCAATTCCGAATCATAGAGCAAATCAAACTCTTCATTGGAGACGGAATAATCTTTGGTTTTAAGAAACAACTTCATAAAAGGGTGACAACTAAACTTCTTTACTGGGATTTCGAAGATACACTATAAGCTTGTTTGAACAGAACAAGATTCTCCAGATATTCCCTGTGGAAAGAAACTAATAAAATAATCAAGGGTATATTTTGTTCCACGTGGAACATTTTTGGTCTATCTTCCCAAGAAAACCAAAAGAACACTAATATCCGAAGGAGAAACACCACTTATTCTAGAAGCTTGAGAGATTGTAACAGGTTTTATCACTTTTAATTTTTCCCTGGCTTCAGATGAAAGCGATTTTAACTGGGCATAATCAAAGTTTTCAGGAATTCGAACATTTTCTAAGCGATGTAACTTATCTGCATTGTTTTTTTCCTTTTCGATGTAACCTGAATATTTTACTTGTATCTCGGCTTGCTCTAAAATTTCAGAATTAAAATCATTTTCATCCACGAATTTTGAAACGGACTCCAATTGTAGCATATGATCCATAGTTACCCTTGGTCTGGAAAAAACCTTAAACAACTTATCCGATTGTTTCACTTTGGAAGAATCCAATGACTCTAAAATTGGATTTATCTCCTCTGGAACAAAACTAGTTTTTCTAAAAAACTCAATGAACTTATCGGACTGAGCTTCTTTTTGTTCCATCTTTCTCATTCGCTCCTCCGTTGCCAACCCAATCTCATGGCTTTTGGGGGTAAGTCTTAAATCAGCATTGTCTTGACGCAGTAAGGTTCTGTATTCTGCCCTTGATGTAAACATTCTATAGGGCTCCTCGGTTCCTTTGGTAATCAAGTCATCAATCAACACCCCTATATAGGCTTCATCTCTTTTAAGCACAAAAGGCTCCTTTTGGTTAATCTTAAGATGCGCATTGATTCCAGCCATGAGTCCCTGGGATGCCGCCTCCTCATATCCCGTAGTTCCATTTATCTGGCCCGCAAAGTAGAGGTTGTCCACCAATTTGGTTTCTAAGGTGTGCCGTAGTTGAGTTGGAGGGAAATAATCATACTCAATAGCATAACCAGGCCTAAAAAACTTAACCTCTTCAAATCCTTTTACAGATTTTAAGGCCTTATACTGGATGTCTTCAGGCAACGAAGTTGAGAAACCATTTACATAAACCTCAACCGTATTCCATCCTTCTGGCTCCACAAAAATTTGATGGGAATCTTTGTCAGCAAACCGATTTATTTTATCCTCAATGGACGGACAATATCTAGGCCCAATACTTTTTATTCTTCCGTTGAACATAGGAGATCGGTCAAAACCTTCTCTCAACAAATCATGAACCAGCGCACTTGTGTGGGTCATATGACAGTCCCTCTGAGAAGTCAATTTTTGGGTGTCCAAATAGGAGAACTTTTCCGGTTTTTCATCTCCTGGTTGCGGAATCATCTTGGAATAATCCAGCGATCTTCCATCAACTCTTGGTGGTGTTCCCGTCTTCATCCTGCCACTATCAAAACCAAAATCAACTAGCTGTTCAGTAATACCCGTGGCAGCCTTTTCCCCTGCTCTACCACCGCCAAATCGTTTTTCTCCAATATGAATCAATCCATTCAAAAAAGTCCCGTTTGTAAGTACGACAGCCTTCGCCCTAATGTCAATTCCTAAAGAAGTTCTAACACCAACGATTTTGCCATTCTCTTCCAACAGTCCAGACACCATTTCCTGATAGAAATCGGCATTTGGAGTTCCTTCCAAAGCAATCCTCCATTCTTCAGCAAATCTCATTCTGTCATTCTGTGCCCTAGGGCTCCACATGGCAGGGCCTTTAGACTTATTGAGCATCTTAAATTGTATTGCAGACTTGTCCGTTATAATACCGCTATAACCTCCCAACGCATCAATTTCCCTTACAATCTGGCCCTTTGCAATACCGCCCATGGCCGGATTACAAGACATCTGACTAATGGTTTGCAGATTCATAGTCACCAGTAAAGTCCTAGAGCCCATGTTGGCGGCCGCAGCCGTAGCTTCAGCTCCAGCATGTCCGCCACCAACAACTATTACATCGTATTCCTTATCAAACATACCTATGGTTCCACGTGGAACAATTTAATCTTTTCCTCTTCCTTCTGTCGCATGACTTTGGCATCATCTATGCTTTTGTCCTTATATCCCATAAGGTGCAGCACACCGTGTGCCATCACCCGCTTCAGCTCATTTTCAAAAGCCTCTTCAAATGCCATTGAATTCTCCATTACCCTATCAACAGATATAAAAATATCGCCCGAAATCCGGTTTGTATCTGTGTAGTCAAATGTAATTATGTCGGTAAGAGTGTCGTGATTCAAGTACTCCTGATTTAGTTCCAGTAAGTACTCGTCGGAACAAAATATATAATCAATCTCACCACAGACAAAAGCTTCAGAATGAAGAACCTTTTCTATCCAATCAACATATTTTACTGACTCCTCAAGTTCAAAATCGGTTTTATAATGAAACTCAATCATTATTGAAATAACCCTTTACCCTGTTTTCATAATTTCGCCGCAAAGGTAAGGCTTGTCTGTTTAAAATCTCAATGTTATTGTTCCCCCTATTCAAAAGTGATGGCTTGGTAGTTATAGGGTTAGCGAACTCATCATTACTGGTATCACTTTCTCTTTCTTTCTTCTCTCCCTGTTTCAATGCAGCATTCTCCAGCTTCAGCAACTCATGCTGGATTTGGTTCACCTTGTTTTGGGTGCGTTGGGTAATCCCATTTTCCAATAAATCATTTTCAAAATCTTCCATCTGCCTAACTAGCTTTTTAGCCAAATTTCTGTCTGCCTTCTCAATCAAATTATTTAACTGCTCCTCCAATTCCCTTCGCAGTGCCTGTTGCCGTTTATAAATCTCATAGATTTCATTCAATCCCAATTCATCCTCCTGACCAGATCCATTTTGGCCACCGGGTTCCGAACCCTGACCTTCTTCTCCACTTTTACCTTCTTTGCTGCCCTGCTTGCTACCTTCCTGCTGTCCATTACTTCCATCTTCACTTCCATCCTTGCCATCACCATTTTCACCCCCTTGTTCACCCTCCTTGCCCGATTTACCCTGACCTGAGGAACCGTTCATTTTATCCTTTACACTCTGCTGTCCTTGAATAATGTCCGGAAGTTGAAAATCATTTCCCTGACCACCTCCTTGACCAGGCTTCATACTCTGCTGCATATTCCCCAAAACATCTGCCAAAAACTCAGCCAATGAATTAGTGGCATTAATCACATATTGCTGATATGAAGCACCCTTATAAATTTGGTTGTCGGCAATACTTTCCAAAGCCTTATCAATGTTATAATAAACCTCGGTTATCTCCTCATTAACAAACTCAGATAATTCAACCCTGCGTAGAGACAGCGCAAACAAGCTGTCATCCACATGTTCAAACAGTCTCCTAAGTTCCTTCTGATCCCTAACAGTTTCAGAGAAGCGTGAAATATCAACATCTGCCTCACTAACCTTGTCAAACAGGGTTTCCTGCTTGAATGAAAACACTACTAAATTGTCCAACACCTGCCGTAACATTTCCGCATCCTCCACGATGTCAGACCCGCCGCCACCAGAGGAGCTTTCACCTAGAGCTTCACTCATTTCCTTCATTTTCTGGGCAGCAGACTTCTGTTTCTGTTTTACCTTATTGGCTCTTTCCCTTTCCTCCTCATCACTTATGCCCTGTTCACTTTCAGTGCCGTTCTGTATCTCCTTCAATGCATCCTTTTGGTCCTCCCTAACCCCATCTTGATCCTTCGGTGTAACCTCAAGACCAACAGGCTTACGTAAATCCTGATCATCCTTCCTTAGTTCATCAAGTTCATTGGACAATTGCTCAAACTTATCATTCAAATCCCTTTGACGTTCATCATCCAAATTCTCTCCAAATTCCTCTTCCGAAAGCTTGCTTTGCTCCCCAGACAACTTATCAAGTTCCTGTGAAAGCCACTTCATCTTCTCTGTTACATAATACCTTTTTGTGAGTTCAAGAATCTGCTCCAGATTTCGAGCACCAGAATTTTGCTTTTTGCCAAGTTCCTCAAGCTTACTCTTTAATTCCTCCTTGTTGATCTTATCCGCTATCTTGTTAAGTTCCTCCAATAACATTTTATTCTTCCTAGCTTCCAATTCTTGCCGTTCCAAACGTTCTTCAAGCATTCTCTTAAATTCGTCATTTCTATCAGATTCAGAAACACTCCTTTTTAAATCCTTAGCAAACTTCTCCATCATTAATTCCCGAGCCTGTTGCTTTTGTAACAGTTCCCTTATCTCCCCCTCCTTTTCAAAAGACGAATTCTTGTTCACAACTTCCTTCTTGTTAAACTCACTTACCGCCTGGCCATTATTTTTATACTCCAACAAAGACCTTTCAAAATCTCTCAAACTTTGTTTGGAATTCTCTAACTCATTGTCTTTCAGTTCTTTATTGTCATGAATTTTCGTTTCAAACGTCCGACTTCTAGAAACTTTTCCCCCTCGAAGACCATCGTTATCAACCACCTCAAAGTAAATGAGATAATCCTGCCCCTCTTCCAAGCTCAATCCAGAAGGAAACGTATAATAAAATTCCCTTACCGCAGTATTGGGTCGCTCCAAAACCAGCCTTTGAGTCTCCCCTTTACTACCTACGGCACTACACACCACCCTTATCTCCCTAATCCCGTAATCATCATTGGCCAAGCCGGTATACCAAAGCACATTAGGGTTCAATGAGTCCACCGCTTGTTCCATATTTAATGTAGGATAAGCATCCTTCACTACCTCTATCTCATATCCCAATCGCTCATAATCCTTAACGTCCCCGTTTGAGGTTGATACCTCGTACCTAAAATCTTCAAAAATCTGCCTTTGCCATAGAAATCCATCATCCAATCGACCCATCAAAACTAACGTGTCGGCATAACCAAAACTAACTTCGTCAACATTGTTTCCCTCTATCATCCATTCTATTCGGGTTCCTTCAGGTACTACACCATTACCTGTACCCGAAATCACATCATCAGCCATGGCCAAATAAGCAGGATACTTCAACTTCATAACAAAATCCTTTAGAACCGGACTCTGTAATTTGCGTATCGCATAAACCCTGGAATCCCAACCATTCGCAGTAAAATGAAAGCTGATATCCCCACTAAATGAATTAACCAAATGAACAAAGGAACTTCCATCCCACTTCATTAAAATCTCCTTGCCCTCAGTAACCAAGAAAACATCCTCCGGAATAGCATCGCCAACAACCCCTACCTTAATCTCTAACGGCTCTGAATCCAAAACCTCAAGCTTATCATTTAAAAGAACAAACTTAAAAGGAGCGGGTCTTTCATAGGCAACATCATAATTGATAATTCGAGAATGGGAACTCATAAAAGAACTTATGTCCCCTAGCATCCAAAAACCAACCAATATAACAGCCGGGATAAGCAAATATCTCCAATATCTAAATCCTTCCATTACCTTAACAGCACGAGCAAAAGGAATAGGTTTCAAGTCCTTTGCCCGCTGATCAATACTAGCCAACAAAAGTTCACTGGAGTTTGTGTCATCCGCTAGATCTAACAGATTATGAAGTCGGTCACTAACATTTGGAAAATGTATGGAAATAATTTTTGCAGCATCCCTATTTGAAATTCCCCTTCTTAAGCCAAACAGGAAAATCAAAGGAACAACAACGAATTGATACAAAAGTGCCAACTCCGCTACTACGAAGACGCTTAACAAAACAAGCCGGCCAAGCTGATTTAACCACAACATATATTCCAAGGACAAAACAAGTATCCAAAACAATAAGCCCAAAGACAAGAAAAGTAGTACTCCCTTAATTAGGCGCTTGGTATAGAACTTTTTTGTGAAGTCCTCCAGCTTATCCAATATGTGTTGATACTCACCCAACTCTTTTATATTTATAACCAAGATACCCGATACAACACAATACAATCGAAAATTATTTGTTAAAACCCATACAAAAAGCCCAAAACAGATACGATTAGGCCTTTTTTCGTCTTTTAAACCGAACTATCTTTGCAGGCAAATCAAATTTCTATGCCCACTAAAGTTCGGGTTCGCTTTGCACCCAGCCCAACAGGCCCATTGCATATTGGCGGTGTTCGTACCGCCCTCTTTAACTATCTGTTTGCTAAAAAACATAACGGAGATTTTGTCCTCCGTATTGAGGACACCGACCAAAATAGGTATGTAGAAGGTGCCGAAGACTATATTATTGAAGCACTAAATTGGTGTGGAATTCCGTTTGACGAAGGCCCTGGAAAAGAGGGTGGATTTGGCCCCTATCGTCAAAGCGAGCGTAAAAACCTCTATAAAAAATATGCGCTTCAACTCCTAGGTCAAGGACATGCCTATTACGCCTTTGATACTCCAGACGCCCTTGATGGCCACAGAAAAGATCATGAGGCCAAGGGGAAGACCTTTATTTATAACTGGCACAACCGATTAAAACTGACCAACTCCCTCTCCCTTTCCGCAGTGGAGGTCCAAACCCGACTGGATTCTGGGGAGCCTTATGTCATCCGTTTTAAAACACCGCAGGATCAACTTCTAGAGTTACAGGACAGCATAAGAGGGACCATAAAAATCGACACCAACGTCCTGGACGACAAAATCCTTTTCAAAAGTGATGGGATGCCTACCTATCATTTGGCCAATATTGTGGATGACCATTTAATGGAAATTTCACATGTCATCCGTGGAGAAGAGTGGTTGCCATCTTTAGCCCTGCATCAACTCCTTTACGACTCATTTGGATGGAAAGCGCCTGAGTTCGCACACCTTCCATTGATCATGAAACCTGAAGGGAAAGGGAAGCTTAGCAAACGAGATGGAGAGAAAGGTGGTTTCCCCATATTTCCATTATCCTGGAACGACTCTGAAGGCTATAGAGAAGCTGGGTACTTTCCCGAGTCTGTTGTCAACTTTCTGGCACTGCTTGGATGGAATCCAGGCACCGAACAGGAGATCTTCGATTTACCTTCATTAGTAGATAGTTTTAGTCTAGACCGCGTAAACAAATCGGGGGCGCGTTTTGATCCAGAAAAAACAAGATGGTACAACCATCACTATCTGCAACAAAAAAGCAATGAAGGTCTGGCATCCGATTTAATGCCCATTCTGGCAGGACAAATGAAAACGGATAAACTGCCGGACAAGGCTTACATTACTACAGTGGTTGAACTTATTAAAGAACGGGCGGACTTTACTAAAGATCTTTGGGAACTAGGGAACTTCTTTTTCCAAGCTCCCGCTTCTTACAACGAAAAAGCGGTTAAGAAACAATGGAAGGAGGATACATCCAATCTAATGATACAAGCAGCAAACCTTATTTCCCAAACCGATGATTGGAGTTCATCATCATTGGAATCCAACATCAAAACTTGGATAACGGACAATGAACTTTCCTTCGGAAGGATCATGGGTCCACTAAGGCTCCTATTGGTGGGTGATCTAAAAGGCCCCCATTTGTTTGACATCATTGCCTTGTTGGGCAAGAAAGAATCGATAAACCGCATTGAATTGGGGATAAAAGCCCTTGATTAAGCCCGCAGAAAAATAAATTCCTACTTTTAGGAAGATAACCAACCTTCCTAAAAACCTCATGTACAAGTACATACATTTAGTGCTTCTTCTTGTATGCATTATAGTGGTGTCCCCCTTTCAGACCACTTCAGCCCAAAATAAACGTCAGGACCTCCACCTAAAAAATGGTATTTCCAAACCCAACACCTTGGCCACCCATCCTTTTGGAATACTGTTTTATACTTTGCCCCATAATTTTAAATCCAGACCAGACAATGCAACACTGTTAGACATTCACCTGAGTAGCGGAAATATCTGGGGGCAAGCCGTTGATGTTTTTGTCCCAAGTCTAGCAACAGATCAAGCAAGAATGGAAGCTCTATCATTTTACAGCCGTGATTTCCGATTCAATCCCTCAGAGAGTCCATCCGAATATTACTTCTTCCAATATGATGGTGTAATCAAGGATTTCCGGTTGACCCTATCCATTCCGTTGGACGAACAAAACGAACTTAGGGTTTCCACCCGATCCTTTCTATTGACTAAGGGCAAATTTCCGTTTTCAACCATAACAGGAGACCAGTTTATTGAGTTTTTTCATAGCAATGTGGCTGGTGGTGAGGATCCCTTTGGGCGGAGGGTTGTGGGAATGGATCAGGCACAAATCCAATACATTGACCGTCACGGCAACTCCTTTAACCTAATGGAAGATTCCTTCATATTCTCGGGAATCGAAACTGCCTTCTACACCTATTCCAACTTGTTTGCCAAACATCATGTAATCATCAACTTTGGTGCACACGCCGGACTAAACCTTAGCTCCATAAATACGTCCCTGGATCTGGGAGCCTCCATAGGAGGAACAAAAAACTTCAGTCCAAATCACAAAGGGCAATTTTTGGCCGGATTCGGTCTCAACATTTTAAAAAAAAGGACGGTCGGTTTTAACAGCAATCAGGTTGATTTGGGAACCAGTTCAGTCTTTGGGAGTTTTGAAGGCCATTTGGAATACTCCAAGCAAACCCCGAAAGGCACCCACCATTCCTTTGGGTTGAACTATCGTATACAAACTCCGTACAACAACAAAAAGGAGGAGAGTCATTATGTTCCATCGAGCCCTGACCGGATTGCCAGATGGCACGAAGCCGCCCGACACCTGTATAAATTTCCAAGCTATTGGTCCTTAATCTACTCCTTTACCAAGAAAACTGAAATATCAGTCTATCTACAACAGGACATGTTGGTCAACAACGCCCCAGACATACAATTGGGCGCGAACTTGAAAATTCCTATTTCATTTTAATACCATCTGCCGCGCATTGTAACAAATGCGTGAATTTGCCTACCTATCATATTGAAGGGTTTCGTACCTTAAACGTCTAATCTAAAATCTATTTATCCATGAGCAATTTTTTCTTGTACCCACTTCTCATAATAGTAGGGCTCTTGTTTTTCATCTCCCTCGTTTTCATCGTTAAACAACAAACTGCGGTGCTTATAGAGACCTTTGGAAAATTTACCAGTGTGAGACACTCTGGAATTCAGTTCAAAATCCCTTTCATTCAACGAATAGCTGGAAGATTAAGCCTTAAAATTCAACAGCTGGATGTTATTGTAGAAACCAAAACCTTGGACGATGTTTTTGTAAAATTGAAAGTTTCTGTTCAGTATGTAGTTATCAGGGAAAAAGTTTACGAGGCTTTCTATAAGCTTGAATATCCACATGATCAAATTACCTCCTACGTTTTTGATGTGGTGCGTGCAGAAGTTCCGAAGATGAAGTTGGATGATGTCTTTGTTAAAAAGGATGATATAGCCATTGCCGTTAAGTCCGAATTACAAGATGCCATGTTGGAATATGGATATGATATTATCAAAACTTTGGTTACGGATATTGACCCTGATGCCCAAGTGAAGGAAGCCATGAACCGAATCAACGCTTCTGAACGGGAAAAAATTGCAGCCCAATTTGAAGGTGATGCCGCAAGGATTCTTATTGTGGAAAAAGCCAAGGCCGAGGCTGAGAGCAAAAGACTGCAGGGACAGGGTATCGCCGACCAACGACGCGAAATTGCCAGAGGTTTGGAAGAATCTGTTGAGGTCTTGAACAAGGTTGGCATCAACTCGCAAGAGGCATCCGCCTTGATCGTGGTTACACAACATTACGACACCTTGCAATCCATAGGTGAGGAAACCAACACCAACTTAATTTTATTGCCCAACTCCCCACAAGCTGGAAGCGATATGTTGAACAATATGGTGGCTTCATTTACAGCAAGTAATATGATTGGGGAGCAGATGAAAAAAACAAATCCAAAAAAGGAGTCTTAGTTCGGTCATAAATTATTTATCGATAAAAAATCCCGGTTTGCTTGGTAAACCGGGATTTTTCATTGAAACTTTAAATAAGCGCCTCTGATAAACGATCTGACCCAAAAATATATCAGTGGTTTGACAAATTCCAACTTGCCCTCAAACAAGCTTAAAACCAGCCAGCAAAATAGTAAAAAACAATGGTGTGTTGTTTTAGGAATAACAAAAATCTATATCACTTTTTTTGCTCCAATTTCGCCCAAGTATCCCTTAAAGTTACCGTCCTGTTGAAAACCAAATTTTCCGAAGAGGAATCCAAGTCTACATTAAAATATCCCAATCGCTGAAACTGAAACCGATCACCAGGTTGGGCATCTCTAAGGCTTGGTTCCAAAAACCCAGTAACCTTTTGCAATGAATTGGGATTCACAAACTCCATAAAGTCTCTATCCTTATGTCCGTCAGGATTTGGATCATTAAAAAGACGATCGTACAATCTCACTTCTGCTTCTATCGCATGTGGAATCGAGACCCAATGTAAAGTTCCCTTTACCTTTCTCAAACTTTCCTCTGTTCCACTGCCACTTTTGCTTTTGGGATCATAGGTGCATTGAACCTCTATGACATTTCCTTCTTCATCCTTGGTGCAGCTTTCCGCTTTAATGATGTATCCATTTTTTAACCGAACCTCTCCTCCAAGTTTCAGTCTAAAAAACTTGCGATTTGCTTCTTCCCGAAAATCCTCTTTTTCTATATACAATTCCCTAGAAAAAGGAATCTTTCGACTCCCAGCAGATGGGTCTTCTGGATTGTTTTCCGATTCCAGCCATTCCTCATCGCCCTCCTCATAATTAGTGATAACAACTTTGAGCGGATTCAGAACTGCCATAACCCTCGGCACAATTTTATTTAGATGCTCCCGGACATGAAATTCCAGTAAGGAAACATCCACAACATTCTCACGCTTTGCTATTCCAATAGTGTCAGCAAAGTTTCTAATGGATTCGGGAGTATATCCTCTTCTTCTCAATCCGGAGATGGTTGGCATTCGTGGATCATCCCATCCAGATACATCGCCATTCTCCACCAATTGAAGCAACTTTCGTTTGCTTACAACGGTATGACTAAGGTTTCTCCTTGCAAACTCCCGCTGTTTAGGGCGCAGCTTTTTTGAATCTACCAATTGGTCTAAAAACCAATCATAAAGCTCACGGTGTGGCAGAAACTCCAATGTACAAAGGGAATGTGAGACTTGTTCAATATAATCGCTCTCCCCATGCGTCCAGTCGTACATAGGATAAATACACCAATCGGTATTTGTTCTGTGATGGGCTTTGTGCAGAATACGGTACATGATGGGATCCCGCATCAACATATTGGAAGAGCCCATGTCGATTTTCGCCCTAAGCACATGCTCACCTTCCTTGAATTCGCCATTTTTCATGGCCTCAAAAAGGCTAAGGTTTTCTTCAACGGATCTGTTCCTAAAGGGGCTTTCTGTTCCTGCTTCGGTCGGTGTTCCTTTCTGATTCGCGATTTCTTCAGAAGTTTGGCTATCCACATAAGCCTTTCCCTTCTTGATCAACTCTACAGCCCAATTGTAGAGCTGCCCAAAATAATCAGAGGCATAGCATTCCGTGTCCCAGGTGTATCCCAACCACTCAACATCGGCTTTGATTGCCTCAACATACTCCCGTTCCTCCTTGGCTGGATTGGTGTCATCAAATCTCAAATTGACAGGGGCATCATATCTCAAACCCAATCCAAAATTGAGGCAAATAGAGCTGGCATGACCTATGTGCAGGTATCCATTGGGCTCTGGGGGGAAACGAAATCGAAGGTCCTTTTTGGCATAACCATCCTTCAAATCATCCTCGACAATATGCTCTATAAAATTTAATGATCGCTCTTCTTCCGACATATTCTAAAATTGAAGCGCAAATGTAGCAAAATGTAGGGTTTATAGCTATTCCAACCCCATAAGTGTATACAAAGAAAGCCATTTCACAACACTTTTACAGCCCCCTACAACAATATCTTTCTGTTCGACGAAAATAAAAGCATATTTGTTATTAGAACATTATATGGAATAGTTGGCGCTTTTGGCGCCCTCATAACTGAACAACATTAAGGGGCACAACATAGGCATTATTGCCACAACCCTCTTAAAACTAACGCTGATGAGGAAAACTAGTTCATATAACATCATTTTTGTGATAGGCTTCACAATGATGTTACTTGGTGCAAATATGCTAACTGCCCAAGTACTCAACAAACCTGTTGCGGCGGACAATCCCAATCTTGCAGGTAACTCTGCCTGGACCGCTGCCTGTGCTTCCGATAGTTTCAACGAATATTTTGTCAACTTTACTTGGAGCCCACCCTTGGTGGCTTCCGACAACGAATTTGTTTTAGAACTTTCCGATGCCAATGGAAACTTTGGCTCCCCAATTGAGCTTGCCCGTGTAGATGACAAAAACGCAACATTCGACTTTGAATTCGAGTTCCAGGTCCCCAACGAGGTTCGAGGAGAAAGCTACAAAATGAGGGTCAGAAGTACCAATCCAGCCAAGACCAGTCCGCCTTCTGATGCATACCCTATGCACTTCGTGGATTTTAGTTCACCTTTACTTATTAGTCAAGATGGAAGTGGTGACATCCCTCCTGGAGGTAGCATACAACTTTGTGGTGCGGGTGATGTAACCTTGGAACCGCATAACATATCCAATGCCGACACCTACATCTATAATTGGTATAGAAGTGGAACGTTGCTCGCAGAAAAAGGTGCGAGTATAACTGTTTCTACTCCTGGTATGTACTATGTTGAATTGGATTACGGGTCGGTTTGTTCAGGGTCCGCCAACACCCTCTCCAACACCATTGAAATCACAACGGGTTCAAGTTCAGGCATTGCATTGAATGGCTCTGATGATGTAGGCCTTTGTGCAGGTGATACCTATCAATTGGAAGCAAATATTAGTGGAATGGGGCTAACCTATACTTGGTATAAGGATGGATCTGTTGTTTCGGGGCCAACCTTGGAACAGACCACATTTGATATTAACACCTCCGTTTCAGGTTTTGAAGGTTCTTACGAAGTTGAAGTAGATGGGCCATCGGCCTGTTTGGAGCGTTCTGCCTCTGTGGTAATAAGAAACTTAGGCGACTTTGAGGTAACACGGGAAAACGATTCCAATATAGTGCTCCTGCCGTCGCAAACAAAAACGCTTTCCGCCTCATCAACAGCAACCAGCCCATCATATCAATGGTACAAGGATGGTTCGCCGATTACCGATGCCACAAATTCAAGTTTGGAAATCAGTGAAATAGGTGATTACCATGTTCGCGTCATCGAAACTGGAGGTGGATGTTCGGCTTCCCCAGTGGATTCTCCTACCACCACAGTTGAGGCACCTGAATCCTTTGAGTTTGTTGTGGAATATGCTGGAGCCTATACTTCTTGCCAAACTGGCGATGTGACCCTAAGCTTGTTGCGCATCAATGCCGTAAGTGATTCAGGAGCCAAGACGGATGTCACTTCAGAACTGGAATCCGTCTTTACATATCAATGGATGCATGATGGAAGCCCAGTTTCTGGAGAAACGTCCAAAACCATGACCATTTCCAATTTTGAGAATAACGGAGACTACTCCTTAACAGGTACAGTTGATAGCTTCAATGCTACATCCAATGGCCTTGATGTTACCATGTCTGCCGGCACAACCTTGTCTATTTCAGCAAACGGTACCGTTCTGTGCGAAGGAGCTGACCCTATTCGGTTTGACACTTCCGAAAGCTTGGGAGGTGAGACCTTTGAATGGTTAAGGGATGGTGAAGTCATTGACACAGCCACAGAAAGCATTACAGCCACGGAAGTAGGAGTTTATCAACTGCGAATTCTTACCCATGATTGTCCAATTGTTTCCAATGAACTTGAGGTTCGCGCTTTTGACGAATCCTTGTTGAGCTTAGATCGCCCAGAGGAACTTATTATTGTTGAAGGCGATACAGAAACTATTACTGCAAGTGGGGCTGAGTCCTATCAGTGGTTCGATGCTGAAAACAACCTTCTAGGGGCCCAAGATTCCTATGGCTTTCAGGAAGAGGGTGAATACCTATTGGTGGCCAGTTTTGGAAACTGTACAGTTAGCAGGGTCATTAACGTAACCTATAGAGACCTATTTGCAATCCCAAATGTGATTACAGCCAATGGGGATGGAATCAACGATTTGTGGGTATTGCCCAATAGCTACTCAAGACAAGACGACGTGCTTGTAACCATATATGACGAACGAGGTAAAGAGGTTTTTAGTCAGACCAATTATGAAAACAACTGGCCTCAGTCCGTCACCCAATTCAACAAACTAAACATGATTTTCTACTACCGGGTAACTCGTGAAGGGGAAAGTCTGAAACAAGGAACCATAACAGTCATTAGATAAAGCGAATGCGCACCAACAAACCTCTACTAATACTAACCTTCTTACTGCTTGCTTTTTCTGGAATCCGCGCCCAGGAAGAGACTCCCTTTGTGGTATATGATGTGCCGTCCCAAAACTTGTTGAAATTCAACAGGTTTTTGATAAACCCTACATTTTCTACCGTTAGGGAGGACAAATCCTATATCAACCTTTTTCATAGAAACCAATCGGTATCTTTTGATGACAACAATCAGGTATACTTTTTAAGTTATAGCGGAAGGGTAAGCGATAGAAGTGGTGTTGGGCTTAGCCTATTTACCAATAGGGAGGGGCTTTTCAACAATTTTGGTGTGCATGCAAATTACGCCTATGGCATACGATTAAGTCCAAAAAGCAATTTCACATTTGGTGCCAATATTTCCTATTATCAGAGCTCTTTCAATCAAGACAGGGCCAATGCTCTGGACAACGATCCTTTCTTAAACTCATTGGAGAGCAGCTCATTGGTATTATTTCAGCCAGGATTCAACCTTTCCTTCGGAAATTTTGATTTTGGGGGTTATGCCGAAAACCTGTTCGATTACAACCTTAAATCCAGTGAATCTGTAACGGAATTTGATGAAAAGACCTTCTCGGGTCATTTGCAATACACCCATACGTTTGAAAATGCCGCTGGAATTCTTGAGCAAGCACGTTTAATGCCTTTGGCCAGGGCCAGGGTAACCGGCCAAAATGACGTGACTCTCGGCGGAAACCTCATCCTTGACCTTCCAAAACTTGGATGGATTCAAGCGGGGTATGATGATTTCTATGGAGCTTCCGCAGGTCTTGGTTTCAATTTAAACAAGAACCTTTCCATAGGCTATACGGTAGAAAAGGGATTGTCCAGCAACTTTGAAAACTTTGGGGTGAGCCATGAAGTTTCCCTTGCTTATTCCTTTACGCCCAACCTAACCGAAAACCGTGTGTTATTGGATGACGAACTTGATTTGGTTTCATCTGACAGCATTCCACAAGAAAACCTAAGCCTTACTGAGAAAGACTTGGAAATAGTGCGCTTGCAGAACAAGCTGGCCGAAAACGATGCCATTTTGGACGAACTATTGCTACGCCAAGATTCCATGGAACAGGCCAGGGTGGGCGACCTAGAAAAAAGGTTCGAAACCGTTATGAAAATGGTTAGACGTGAAACTAGGGGAGAACGACCCGACCTTGAACAAAAGGCCAAAGAGGTCTACTTTGCCAATATGGATAGCACGGATATTGTTTCCAAGCGACCTGTACAACCTCTTGCCAATCACGGTCTTACAAATACAACCGCTGCAAAGAAAGTCATTCGTTTAAGTGATTCAAAAAACAAAGCAGTGGCCAGAACCTCAACGGTTAAAAAAGACAAGACGACCAGGGCTTCGGTCAAGAAGAACACAAGGTTCCGACCGTTTAATATTCCCAATGTGGAAAGCGGTCACTATCTGATTGCCAATGTGTTTAAAAATCCAAACAATGCAGACGCATTTGTGGCCAAGCTTCAAAGCCAGAACATCAACGCAGATTCCTTTGTAAACCCGCGAAACGGAATGATCTACGTATATCTGGAAGGATTCAAGAACAAAAGTGAAGCGCTTGGTGCTTACCACTCCCAGCTCAATGGCACATACAATGGCGATGCGTGGGTAATGAACGTTAATGGCATTGACGCCCTTAATCATATAGCCCCTAGACCACAAGGTGCTTCCTCAAAATATGGGGACAACACCTTGACCAAAAATGTGACCAAGACAAATAGCACAGGAAGCGGTCAGGTTACCTTTAAAACATACAAAATCAATGGCCTTGGCTCTGGATTCTACATCATAGCCAATGTCTTTGAAAAGCCTTCCAATGCCAGGAGGTTTGTTAGGGAATTGAACTCTCGCGGCTTAAACGCCAGCTATTTCATAAACCCAGAAAACAAGTTAAGGTATGTCTATCTCAAGAAACATGAGAATTGGACCAATGCCCTTACCTCATACTATTCCAAACTAAATGCCTCGTATGATGACGAAATGTGGATCATGCGGGTAAAACCAAACTCCCATAGTTAAAATGACCAATCGATTTAATAAAGTACTTCTAGGTGTCCTATGTCTTGTTGGCATAGGTTTCAATGCCGCAGCTCAAGAGGTTCCTTTTTCACCGCGTCTTAACGATGGTGGAAATACCTATTTGAACATTAAGGGAGATTATACGTTTTTGTCCAACAGTGTCATGAACTCTGTATCCAATGGCCATGATGTGAATACGCCTTATAACGGCAATGGGAGTAACAACAGCTTGCATGTGGAATACGTTGATATCGATTCCGATCCCTCAACCTTTAACTCCAGCAGTTCAACCCTATCTCTCCCTGCTTGTTCGCAGATTTATTGGGCAGGATTATACTGGGCGGGAAACTAC
This sequence comes from Flagellimonas sp., assembly GCF_965233845.1. Classification (GTDB taxonomy): domain Bacteria; phylum Bacteroidota; class Bacteroidia; order Flavobacteriales; family Flavobacteriaceae; genus Flagellimonas. The sequence continues at coordinate 3,929,371 of NZ_OZ247584.1, read as the reverse complement.
GATGTTGAGCGAGACGGTGATCATCGTAGCAGATATGTCAGCGGCTATACAGACGACCCCAATCACTATGATGTAACCCAAGTAAAGTTAAGGGTGCCAGGAAGTGCCACTTATATAGACTTACAAGCTGACACAGCCGCCGACCCGGTTGGGGAAGAGGATGATATAATCGTAGACGGATATAATACGTTGCCCAATGATCCATATGTATGTTACAAGAACGTAACCAATATTCTTCAAGGCCTTGCCGACCCTACAGGCGACTATTTTGTAGGTAATGTACGAGGTACAAGAGGTGCTACCACTTATGGTTGTGCTGGGTGGACTTTGGTTGTTATTTATGAAAACCCAACGCTTCCAGGAAAGTACATTTCCGTTTTTGATGGGTATGAAGGGATTACCACCCAATCGGGAAACTCAACTGCTGATATAACCGTATCTGGCTTTAACACCATTCCTGTTGGACCTGTAAATGCCCGTATTGGTGTAAGCACCTTGGAAGGTGAAACTTCGCTTTCCGGAGATACCTTTGGTATTGTTTCCAACAGTAGTGCTTCGTTTACCGATATCTCTGATGCGGCCAATCCCAACAACAACTTCTTTAACTCCACAATTTCCGAAGATGGAGCCAACGTAACCACAAGAAACGTAAGTAGCACCAATGCAATTGGATTTGATTCTGATGTGTTTGATTTGAACAACCCAAGTAACAGTATCATTGATAACGGAGATACAAGTGCCACCCTTAGATTGGGAACAAGCGGGGATTGGTTTGCATCTTTCTTAGTGACTTTTGGGGTAGAAATCATCGAACCAACCATAGTCCTGGAAAAGAAAGTAGAGGACATTGGTGGTAATGACATTACTGGCTTAGGGGTAAACCTCGGACAGTACCTGGATTACGTGCTTTCCTTTGTTAACACAGGAAATGATGACGCCACCAATTATACGATAAGGGATATTTTACCCGCAAACGTTACGCTGGACGAAACCACTATTACCGTACCAGCAGGCGTTACATGGACATATGATAATGCCACAAGGGAGGTTGTGTTCACCATACCGGACAATTTAGTGGAAGAAGGAGATCCGGTTTCTGAAATCAGAATGCGGGTACAGGTAGCAGAGAATTGTTTTGATTTTATAGACGCCTGTACGGATATTATTGAGAATTTGGCCTACTCAACCTATGAAGGGGTTATCAATGCCAATCAAATTAGTGATGACCCCAGTGTATCCGACTTTGATGACTGCGGATTTACCACTCCTGGAGCGACCAACTTCTTGCTGGACGACCTTTCGGCCTGTAACTTCACAAGAACTGTTCAGCTTTGTGGGGCTGACGTCTTGTTGGATGCTGGAGATAATTTTGACGCCTATATCTGGTACCGGGATGAAAATGGAAACAGCCTTATTGATGCTGGCGACACCGTTTTAAATGACGGTGATCCAGATGGCGACCCCAGTACGTTCTTGGTTAGTGAAACCGGAACTTTCATGGTGGACAAGCAAGTGGCAGATCCCTGTAAGGATTTCACCGAAATCATTATTGTCGAGCTTTTTGGCACGACTCAAACCAACCCCATAACAGCCTTGATCAATGACACCACAAATACAGTGGATGGGGAAATTGTTATCTGTCCCAATGATGGAAGTGAACTTCCTCAAATTTTTCTTTGTGGATTGAACGATACTGAATTGGTTCAGGTTAACATCCCCGATGCTGATAGCATTGAATGGGAACAATTGGATGAAACCAGTTGTGGTGCCGCCACGGCAGATTGTGCCAATACGGACAATTCGTGTACTTGGAATATTGTGGATACCGGAAACGACTTTTTGGCTTCAGATGCTGGCCAGTATAGAATGGTAATCAACTATCAAAACGGTTGTTTTAGCCGATTCTATTTCAACATTTTTAAAAACCCATTAGACCCACAATATACATCTAGGGACATCATCTGTAATTCCGATGGAAACATTACAGTGACCAATATGCCTATCGACTATGAGTTTAGGTTAATTGACCAAACTACTGGAACCGTTTTGGTGCCTTATAATGCCAACCCAAGTTTTGACATTACTACCAATGGTGCTTACACGGTTGAGATGAGACAACAAGGCGTTGTTGATGGTTGTGTATTTGTACTAGATAATATTGGTATTCTGGATAGGGATTTTCAGGTAGATGTTGTTCCCCAAGATACGGATTGTAACGGATTGGGCGAGATAGCCATTTCGGTTCTCAATGTAGAGCCACAATACTATTACGAAATTTCACAAGGTGGCACCGTGGTGGATACTTTTGGTCCTTCCGCAGACAATAATTACACCTTTGAGAACCTTAATGACGGTGTTTATGATGTGAACGTATCTACTGATGATGGGTGTACATATACCGAGCAAGTAACCATCAATGATCTAACCGATTTGGACTTGACCGCCAGGGTATCTCAGCATATCACCTGTAGGGAAGGTAATATCCAAATGGATTCATCTGGAGGATTAACACCACACACCTACGCCATTTGGTCATATGTAAACGAATCCGGCACAACGGTCACTTCCTACCCAACGGTAAACGATATTCCAGCAAGTGAGTATCAGACTAGTGTGATTTTTGACATTCTTGATCCGGGTGATTACACATTTGTGGTTGTGGACAGGAACAACTGTCATGCCATTTCCAATACGGTAACCATTTACTTTGAACCTTCAGTGGACTACACCACTGCCGCTACGGATGAAACTTGTTTTGGTGCCGAAGACGGAACCATTTCGTTCAACCTGATTAGCACTAATGGATATCAAGTGGAATTTTTCTTGATTGACGATGCCACAGGATTGGAAATTGCTTCCAACACTTCTGGTTTGTTCACCAACCTTCCACAAGGAGATTATACAGTTCGTCTTAACCAAAGAAAAGGAAGTGCCTCCTGTGATTATTTTGAGAATTATACCATCAGCGGCCCTACTTCTGGAGTATCTGGAGATGCCGTTCTCATTCAGGATTACACCTGTCTTCAGGACGGAATAATAGAAGCTCAAAATGTAGCTGGTGGAACTGCTCCTTATGAATATAGCATTGATGGGGTTAACTTCTTTAGCGGTGCTGGAGCGGAACGATTTTCTAACCTGACCAATGGAAATTATGCCATTACAATTAGAGATGCCAACAACTGTACGTTTGTTACAAACACCATAACTTTTGACCCATTAAATCCTCCCTCAGACTTAACCTTTTCTGCTAGCACTCCCAACTGCCCAGCACTAACCTCTGATGTGACCGTGACCGTTGTTGACGGAAACACGCCTTTCGTTGTTGAGATTACCGCGCCCGCACCTATTGCGGCCACTTCTATCTCTGGGAACACCGCAGATTTTGATGGCCTTGCTCCAGGAACCTATACTTTTCGGGTAACTGACAATAAAGGATGTGTTTATGATGAGTCCTTTACCATTGATCCTGTTTCACAAATCAGTGTGGTTGGGAACTTGGTCAGCAACATCACCTGTTTCACGGATACAGATGGAGAAGTTGATTTTATCGTTTCCGACTTCAACACGGACTATGACTATTCCGTAACGGGGCCGGCCAATTTCTCTGGAAACAACCAAACAGGAGGAACCATTTCCTTGACTGGATTGGATGATGGTACATATACCATAGTTGTAACCGACAACCTGACCAATTGTACCGCCACTACAGATGTTACTGTGAACGCTCCTGCTGCGGCTTTAACACTAGGTGCTGCAGAAACCCAACCCACCTGTATCACGGATGGAAGTGTAACACTTTCTTCAACCGGTGGATGGGGAGGAAATACCTTTACCCTTACCAATCCGGATACTACTCCTTTTGGAACAAACAGTACAGGAGTATTTAACAACCTAACCCAAACCGGAACGTATAACGCAACCGTAACTGATGCCAATGGTTGTGTGGTCAATACCACCTTTACATTGAATGCTGCTGTTCCACCAGTTCTTGCAATTGTTCCCAACGACACCTGCTATGACGATGCCGTTGGATTAACATTAACAGCCAACGTAACTTCTGGCGGCGATGGTAATTATCAGTATAGTTTAAACGGAGGGGCTGCCCAGGCAAGCAATGTCTTTGCCGGATTAACCTCGGGAACTTATACCATCGAGGTTAGGGATGGGAACAACTGTACTGACACAGCATCCATAACTATTGACCCAGAGCTGAGTGTGACTGCAACAGCAAGCAATATTACGGCTTGTGCCACAGACACCGATATCAACATATCCGCAGCTGGTGGAGACGGAAACTATGTTTATGCCGTTGTAGCTGACGGAGCCACTCCAAATGCCGGTGATTTTGCGGCAGCAAACCCGGTCTCGGTTACTGGAGCTGGAGATTACGATGTATACGTTCGTGATAATAATGGAGCCGCTGGATTTTGCGAAGCTTCTTTTGATATTAACATTGTTCAAGATGCGCCCTTGGCAATTACACCAAGTTTTACTCCGGTAAGTTGTTTTGGAGGGTCTGATGGAACTATCACTTTAGTGGCGTCTGGAGGAGAAGCTCCTTATCAGTACAGTATTGACAACGGAACAAACTATCAAGTTTCTGGGAACTTCATCAACCTAACCCAAGGAACGTATAACTTAAGAATTAGGGATGCCAATAACTGTGAGGCCACGGGGACGGTAACTGTTACTGAGCCCAATCAATTGGTGGCCGAGGCACAACAGACCCAAAACTATACTTGTTTACAATTAGGACAAATTTCCGTAGGAAGCGTTACCCCTACCACTGGTGGCTCAGGAGATTTCCAATATAATATTAATGGAGGGCCTTGGACAGCTTCTACCACTGGCGGTCATGTCTTTACTGGCTTAACCGACGGAACCTATACCATTCAGGTACGGGATGCTAACGAAATTGGCTGCTTTATTACCCTTCCAAATGTAATTATAGCTCCCCTTCCTGTAGAGCCTACATTGACCACTTCTGTGGCTTACAACTGTGATGGTACAGGAGATATCACCATATTGCCCAACGACCCCTCCTATACCTACAGCTTAAATGGAGGAGCGGCCCAAGCAGGTAACGTGTTTACTAGTGTAGCTGTGGGAACACATACCATTGATGTAAATTATGGTAGTGATTGTGTTACCCAGACCACGGTTACCGTAGAGCCTGGAAATGCATTTGGTGCAAACATAACTACATTCTCTGACATCAGCTGTAATGCTGGAACTGACGGTTCCATCACTTTTGAAATAGAAAATTTTGATGCTGTCAATGGTTTTGAATACCAGGTTAACGGTGGTGGTTATTCAGCTCCGCAAACCACTAGCCCAATAACGATTAATGGCCTTGCCGCAGGAGCATATACCATTGAAGTTAGGGATATACTGGATAACACCTGTTTGATTACCCTAAATCAGACCTTGTCCGAACCAACCGCAGTTGTGACTACAGCTTCCATTACCAGTGTGTTGACTTGTACCAACGGAGGGTCAACTATTACAGCTTCGGCTGCGGGAGGAACACCAGCGTACGAATATCAGTTGGAAGATAATATCGGAACAATCTTAACGGCTTACCAAAGCTCCAATGTGTTTACTGGACTTGCTGCTGGGGACTATATCATAAGAGCTAGGGACACCAATCTATGTGAAGATCCCATTGATACCGCTTTGACTGTGGTTACTCCAACACCTATTACATTTACCTCAACACCAACAGCGTGCTACAGCGGAAGCAACGATGGAACCATCCAAGTAGATGTTACCGCTGGAAATGGGGATTACCAGTTTAGCCTTAATGGCGGGCCTTGGATAACCCCAACACCAGCCAATGCAACAACTCACACGTTCACTGCTTTGGCAGCTGGCAACTATACAATCAATGTAAGAGACGGGTTCGGTTGTACGGGAACCTTGCAAAATATTACCATTAACGATGCCCTGGTAGCCACCGTTGATGTGGTTGATATCAGTACCTGTGCAAATGGTAGCATTACTGTAACTGCATCTGGCGGAGTTCCCAATTTGGAATATGCATTCGTGCCAACCACCACCAGTCCGACAGGTCTGTTCACCACAACCAACACCTTTGCGGTAACTGCTGGCAATGATGGTGACTACGATGTTTATGTTAGGGATAATTCGGCTACTGTGCCTTTCTGTGAATTCATGGAAACGGTGACCGTTAATCCAGCAACTCCTCTAACCATTACAAGCACCCCAACCCCTCCAGAATGTCATGACGGTTTTGGTTCCATTCAAGTTGATATAACTTCAGGAATTGCCCCTTACACGATCCAAATTATTGATTTGGACAATGGCGGTGCAGGTAACTTGACGGATACCAACGTGTTGGTAACCAGCAGAACCTATTTCAATTTGCTGTCTGGTGACTATACCATAAACGTAACCGATGCCACTGGATGTTTGGTAACAGATACACCTGTAAATATTGCCAATCCTGATGAATTGACTGCTACCATTTCAGGTGTAACTCCAGCCACATGTACTGGAGATCCCAATGATTTTGGTTTTCAATTTACTGGATACCCAACTACCCTAGGCACTATTCAATTTAGTGATGATGGAGGTGCTACCTGGACTGCTGGCGACAACTCTGTTCCCGGAACCACAGATGTGATTACTGGATATAATTCTGGAGATATTGTTAATCCTTCCATGAGAACCGTGGATGGTTTGGGCAACACAGTTTGTCAAACAGATTTCCCTCCATTCTTGATTCCTTATCCTTTGGATGATCTGGATATTACTATTTCGGCTTTGGTCGTAAACTGTAACGAGCTACAGGTCACGGTTCAGGGGTCCGAGGGTGCTCCAGGCTATGAATATGCCTATTCTGATGACCCCGGTAATTTTAATCCTGGAACCGGCAACATGGTTCCCTGGCGACAGTGTGGACAATCTTGGAAATCCTGTGACAGCAGGTCATGGTAGATACATTTGGACTGGGTTGGTTCCTGGTAGAACATATCTTTTCTATGTAAGGGATAGTGGTGGATGCGTTAGGCAAAGTAATGTAAACGTTAATGACTTGATCACAGTTCCCTTAGAAATTACTTCCGCCATTACTCCATCTTGTAGTGGGGCCAATAATGGAAGTATTACATATACAGTAACGGACAACCAAGCTCCATTTGGAACAGAATTTAGATGGACGGTTTATGATATGACCTCTGGATCCCCTGTGGCAGTGGCCAATAGCGGTGGAAATGTGCCATATACTTCCCCGCAAAACGTAACTGTTAGTGGTTTGGGTGCCGGAAACTACTTCATTGAGGTAGTTGAGGTTGACGGAGGCTTGGACAGTTGTGTGGGCGCAACCGAAAATGAACTGTTGGACGAGCTTGATCCTTTGACTGGAACCCCAGTTGTACTACAGAACATTAGTTGTGATAACCCTGGTTTAATTCAGGTTCAAAACCCTTTTGGTGGCGGTGGAACCTATACATATACCGTAACGGGTCCCGTTCCTTTTGTAACCATTACATCAACTTCAGATAATCCAATCGAGATACCCGCCAACTCTCCTGCTGGAAACTATCATGTTACCATCGAAGATCAATATGGCTGCTCTACTCCTTTGGGTAACGTTGCCTTGACCTTGACCCCGGACCCAACAATTGATTCCACCAATGTGGACAACTGTTCTGACCCTGCCACAGTCACTATCAATGCGACAAGTGGTGCTGCACAGATATTCTATTCTTTGGATGGAGGAACTACATATCTGGATAATGGAGGTGTTTTCAGCAACGTTGCTGCAGGAACATACAATATTTCCATTCTTGACAGTAACGGATGTACCGATACGGATGTAGTGACTGTGCATCCTGTTTTGGAAGTGGATGTTGCCTTGACCAAGCTCTTGGATTGCTCTGTAAGTCCAGATGCTGAAATAACAATTGAGGTCCTTGCGGGATCTGGCGATTACGACTATCAAATTACGGATGGTACTGGAACGGTAGTGGCAAGAACGGCTCTTCCATCGAATCCGTTTGTGTTTAGCACAACCACTGTTGAAAACTATACTATCACAGTCTTTGACAACCTGACTTCCACGCCTTGTACAAGGGTGTTCAATATCCCGGTTGCCCCAGCCCTAACGCCATCTTTCAACATTACTTCAACCGCAGATGTTACTTGTAATGGAAATGATGATGGTACTATTGATGTTGCGGCCGTTGATAACGGAACTGGTCCCTTCACTTTTGAAATTATTTCTGGGCCTGGAAGTTCTGCCACTTTCCCGTTAGCGCCAACAAGCAGTAATCCTACTACCGCATCTTTCACTGGGCTTGAGGGAACTGCAGCTGGAATTACCTATACCATAGAAATAACCGCGGCCAATGGATGTACCTCAACCCAGACACAGACCATTACCCAACCAGATGTGTTGTCCAACATAAACACAACTGTGGTGGAGTTCGGTTGTACCACTGGTAACAACATGAACAACGCTACAATCACTGTTGATACGGCGTCCATAACCGGCGGAAGTGGAAACTATGTGACCTATGAGTTCATTGACGATCAGGGAACTGTTCCTACAGGGGATGATGTTGTGGTTCAAGTGGGCCCAAGCAATGTGTACACTGAAACTAATACGGCTGGGGGTAGCTATATCATCAATGTTTATGACGACAATGGTTGTGTGGGTACTGTTACTGAATCCATTGCGCCTTTTGATGAGCTTGTTTCGGCCAGTATTGCCGTCGACGCTGCTGCCACTTGTTTAGCTGGCGAAGATATTACCATTACCGCGAACGGATCCATAACCAACTCTGGAACAACTCCTGCCAATTATGAGTTCAGGTTGTTGCCTGCCGGAATTTTCCAAGCCTCTGGAAGTTTCACTGGTTTGGCCGTGGGCACACATAATTTCGAAGTTAGAAATGTGGTTACAGGATGTGTCTTGGCCACCTCGCATACGGTAGCCGATCCAGAGATATTAGATTTGGTTGTGGTCAACACTACCAACATTACTTGCTTCGGAGACACCAACGGAGCAGTGGAGCTTGATCTACAAGATGCATTGGCGCTAACCTATGCAAGTGCCACCACTTATACTTTGTACTATGATATCAACAACACCCCGGGTAATTTGGCGGATGATGTTGTTACTGCTGGCGGCGATGCCGACGGTAATTTCAATATTACTGGATTGGCCGCTGGTAATTACTATATTGAAGTGACGGACACCAATCCTCCTGGTTCTGCCTGTGTTTATACAGAGTCGTTCACAATTGCCGGACCAAGCGTGGGCATTTCCGCCAATACTCAGGTCACAGATGTTACTTGTGCACTTAACGACGGTATAATTGAAGTTATAAATCCCGCTGGAGGTTGGGGAAGCTACACCTATTTTGTTGACTTGGCTTCAAACCCTGCACCTACCTTCCCTGGAAGTTATCAGGTTTCTCCACAGTTCTCCGGTTTGGCAGGTGGCGCTGGAGCAGGAACGGATTATCAGGTTTGGGTGGCAGACGTAAACGGATGTGAGTTCCAATTGCCCAATGTAAATTTGGTAGACCCAACCCCAATAACGGCAACCCTACAAATCAACCAAGAAAACTGTGCTGCGCTTCAGGGTGAAATTGAAGTAGTTGGAACAGCTGGAGGACAAGGAAGCAACTACACTTACCAGCTAATCAGAAATGGCAGCAATGTTGGTTCGCCTCAAACAAGTCCAATTTTCTCTGGTCTTGGAGAAGGTTCATATGAAGTACTTATTGCGGATCAATGGTCTTGTACTACCACGGTTGGTCCAGAGGTCTTAATCGAAACTATGTCTGCTACGGCAACAGTGGTTAAACCAATGGATTGTACGGTAGATCCAGGCGGTCATATCACCATAAATGTAACAGGCGGTTCCGCCAACCTTACTTATGATGTGCTATTCCCAGATGGATTGACCACAGCAAACAATACAACTGGTGTTTTTACTGGCTTAACACAGGCGGGAACATACACCTTCACCATTACTGATGGAGATACGGTAACCCCTTGTACTGTGGTATTGACCCAGGGTCTGGATGCTCCAGTAACTCCTGTAATCGATGATGTGGTTATGGCTCCTGTAAGCTGTAATGGCGGATCTGATGGTAGCTTGACTGTTGTTTTGGACCCTGCTACGGTGCCAAATCCGGTATATACCTATGAGCTTTACGAAATCACAAATTTGGCAGTGCCATACAGAGTAGCACAGACAAGCAACGTCTTTGATAATCTGCCTCAAGGTGATTATAGAGCCCGAGTTATTTCTGGTAGGTCTTGTGATGATTTCTTTGATCAGACAGTTACGGAGCCTACGGTACTAAATGTTTCTGCTTCGGCTACAGCTTTTGTGTGTAACGTAAGCAATGCCGTTAATACCTCAACAATTACGGTAACAGCTTCGGGTGGAACAGGTCCATATCTGTATAGTATTGACAATGTGAATTTCCAAACTTCCAACACTTTTGATGTTGTGGATACAGGAGTCGTTCAAAACATTACAGCTTATGTAACCGATGCCAACTCTTGTGCCCAAACAGCAGTTGTGGCTCCAATTCAGCCTATCAATGTATTTACTGTTGCGGTTACACAAAACATCGGCATTACTTGTGCCAACCCTGAAGAGGTTTTGGTTACCATTACGGATGATGGAAACCCAGCCAACACCTATACATTTGAATTGTTGCCTGTCGGAAACCCTGCAGGAACTCTAACGGCAACCCCAACCAATGTAACAGCAACCTTTGAGTTGACACAGCCTGGAAGCTATACGTTCAGAATTACGGACAACGCCACTGGTTGTTATGTGGATACGGCTCCTTATGATATCGCTCCATACGATACCATCGATGTGGTGGCTACGCCAACAGCACCTGCTGTTTGTTTTGGAGACACCAACGGTGCATTGGAAATCAATGTAACTGGATATACAGGAGCTTATGACTACGAAGTTTTCAACTCTGATGGAACCACAACGGGGGTAACAGGATCAGCCAATACGAGCACCAATCCATTGCCAATAGCAGGATTCCCAGGAGGCAACTATTATGTGCGTGTTACCCAAACCGCCAATCCATTATGTGTTGAGGATTCCAATACCATAACCATAACATCTCCGGATATGGCCTTGGCCGCCACACCAATTGAGGTAGCCAATGTGACCTGTGCCAATAATTTAGGAGAAATAGAAGTGTCACCTACCGGAGGTTTTGCGCCATATGATATCCAATTGACCAACACCACTACCGCTCAGGTCTACAATGTGTCCAATGTGGTCAGCTTTGTGTTCCAGGGCTTGTCTGCCGGTCTTTTCGATGTAGAAATTACGGATACTGCAGGTTGTACAATCAATGAGCCTATTACCTTGACACAACCAACGCCAATTACGGCCGATATTGATGCCACGCCAACCACTCTAGTGTGTTACGGTGACACCAACGCAACAGTAACCGCTATAAACGTATTGAACGGTAGAGGGGTTTACTTGTACGAATTAAACACCTACGACCCAACAGGAACTACCATTGTTTCAACAACCGGGGCACAAAGCAATGCTGCCTTCAACAACCTTGGAGCTGGAATCTACAGCATTACCGTTTCTGATGGATGGAGTTGCGGTGTAGAGACCGCTCAGGTTACCATTTCCGAGCCTGTTGAGGTTATGGCCAATTTGATTCAGCTTTCACAGCTAACGTGTACCGCACAAGCACAAATTGAGCTAACGGCTGCTGGAGGAACAGGGCCTTACGAGTTCAGTTCAGACGGTGTGCTTTATACCAATATGTCTGGTGGAAACACCCATACATTTACCGTTCCAGTTGGTGCATACCAATACTATGTTAGGGATGCCTTTGGATGTGAGGCCATGATTTCAAATCAAGTGACCGTAGATCCAATCATTCCGTTGGATGTGGTTATTGATGACAGTGCAGCAACCATTAATTGTACTGGTGAAGCCTCGGCCACCATCAGAGCTACAGCTGTTGGAGGTCTTGGCAACTACTCTTATGAACTATTTACGGATGCAGGTCTCACCAACTCCGTTGCTGGACCACAAAATGACGGTGAATTCAGTGGATTGATTGCTGGAACGTACTTTGTGAACGTAATCAGCATGGATTGTCAGGTAACCAGTACGGCTATCAATATAACCGATCCTACGCCTTTGCAAATTGACAGACAAGAATCCACGGATGTAACTTGTTCCGGTTTGGACGATGGTACCATCACCGTAGAAGTCTCTGGTGGAACTGGTGAAATTTTCTATGCCATCACACCTAACTTGGATCAGTTTGACACGGTAGGAACTTTCGAGGATTTGGCACCTGGCATTTATGATGTAATTGCCCAAGATAGAAATGGATGTTTTGAAACCTTCCAATTTGAGATTTTGCAGCCAGAACCTATCCAAGCTCAGGCCATCAATGTAATGCACGAAGTTTGTTTCAATAGTGCGGATGGATCCTTTGAATTGGACATCACAGGTGGTACTGCACCTTATTTCTCCAGTTTGAATTCCAATGCGGATACGGATTTTGTTCAAGATCAAATCTTGTTCCAGAACCTTCCTGCAGGAATGCACGTGGTGTTCGTAAGGGATGCACAGGGTTGTGAAACCAACATCATTGTAGAAATCAACGCTGGTGTTAATCTTGCAGCGGAAGTTACCCCAATCTATGAGTGTGATGGAAATCTGCCAACCAACCGTTTGGATATTGTCTTTGAAGACACCTCTGTTATATCAGATGTGATGTACGCCATTGATTCCACGGATCCTGCAGATCTTCAACTGACGTCCGACTTCATGAACATCGCATCAGGTGATCATTTCTTGACCATTGCGCACGCAAACGGGTGTATCAATACCATTGATTTCAGCATTACCGGCTTTGAGCCATTGACCTTGGTGTTGGAGAACAACAACATCAATGAAATTACGGCCGTAGCCGAAGGAGGTCTGGAAGACTACACCTTCATCTTTGATGGAGTGGACAACGGAACGGACAACACCTACATAATCAACAGAACCGATGCCTATACCGTTACGGTCATTGATCAAAACGGATGTGAGGTAACCATGGAAATTTATATGGAATTCATTGATATTGAGGTGCCTGACTTCTTTACTCCAGATGGAGATGGAATGAATGACAACTGGTTGCCAGACAATCTTGAAGCCTTCCCCAACGTACTAATGATCATTTTTGATCGTTATGGTAGAGAGCTCTATCGTATGCGTTATGGCGATCCCGGATGGAACGGAATCTACAATAACAGTGAGCTCCCAACTGGAGATTACTGGTACATCATCAAGCTCCAAGGCGAGAATGATGACCGTGAATTGGTTGGACACTTTACCCTATATCGAAATTGATCCTTTAACCTACTGCATCATGTTAAGAAAAAGCATAACCTCAATCTTCATCCTACTGCTCTCCCTCGGGGCAGTGGCACAGGAACTGACCATTCCGCAGCTTTCGCAATATATTGCGGACAACCCCTTTCTAATGTCCCCAACCTATGCGGGAATTGGCGATCACATCAAGGTTAGACTTAACGGTCTTACGCAATGGGTGGGTATTGAGGATGCCCCGGACACCCAAACTTTGGCGGCAGATGCTAGAATAGGTAATAGGTCAGGCCTTGGGATGCTTATGTACAATGATAGTAACGGGGAAACGAAGCAGCGAGGAGCCAGAGTATCCTTTGCACACCACTTGACCTTGGATAGATACGAGGATGTCTTCCTGTCCTTCGGTATTTCCTATAACTTCAACCAGTTTAGGATCGATGTGGAAAACTTTACCGATTTTGGGGGTCAAAGACCAACTGACGATAAGGCTACCACCAACCACAACTTTGATTTGGGCGTCTTATATCGATTCAGTAAGTTCTACATAAGCTTGAATGCTTCCAATATTTTGCCCAAGGATTTGGCACAGTTCAATCCTGTTTTTGAACCCAACACCTTGAGAAACTACTACGCCTATGCAGGGTATAGTATTTCCAAAAACAAAAACAGCAAACTGGAGATAGAGCCTTCGGTTTTCTATCAATATTTTGAAAGTGATGGTCGATCAGTGACAGATTTAAATGCCAAATTCCGTTTTCACGATTTTGAAGATTATTATTATGTGGGCGTTACCTATCGCTTCTTGAACGATCAATTGGGTAAACCTTTGTATATAGCCCCTATTGCAGGATTGAAAAAAAACAATTTCTACTTTGGTTATTCCTATCAGGTCATCACCAACGAAATTTTGGGATATAGCACAGGGACCCATGTTGTAACAGTGGGTATGGATCTCTTCCAGGGTATCAGCAATTGTAGATGTATGTACTAATTGCGGGGTTTCACTTATTTTTGTCCCACCAAAGCAAAAATTGTGGGGAAAATAAGGCTCAACAATATTAGAGTGCACTCCAACCATGGGTGTTTAAAGGAGGAAATGCTCATTGGAAGTGATTATCGGGTAGATTTGGAAGTATATACCAACTTATCCAAACCATCTGTTTCCGACAAGCTCAGTGAAACAGTTGACTACGTTCATCTCAACAACATTGTCAAGGAAGAAATGGCCATTCGTTCCAATCTTTTGGAACACGTGGCCAAACGAATTCTAGATCGTGTTTTTATAGAATTGACCACGGTTTCCAAAGCCGAAATAGAGGTCGCAAAAATCAATCCTCCAATAGGAGGGGATGTGCAGAGTGTAAGCGTGGTTTTAAAGGCCGAAAGACCTGATTAAAGGTTTGGGTAAGCTAAAAAAAGTAGTACATTTGCACCCTGAAATGGCATCGTGGCCGAGTGGCTAGGCACAGCTCTGCAAAAGCTTGTACAGCGGTTCGAATCCGCTCGATGCCTCAAGAACCCAACCAAATGGTTGGGTTTTTTTATTCGCTAATGCGTTCAATACCTTCTTTGATATCAAACTTTTCTTTGGGCAAAAATCCTTTGATAATCAACACGATTCCACAAACAATGATTACCAACCCAAGTACTTTCTTGATCAACACGATTCTTTCCGCAGTCAAATACTTTTTCAACTGCTTGGCCAATAAAATCTTAAATATGTCCGTAATAAAATAAACAACGATCATGGTACTGAAGAAGACTAAAATCCTATTTGGATTGTTGTCCAAACTAGGCCCCACGATCACAATCAATCCCAACCAAAAGGCCAGTACCCCTATATTGATAAAGTTCAAAAGAAATCCTTTTATCATCAGCCCAGCATAGGTGCCTTTGGAGGCTTTCAGGTTTTCTTTTTTGGATGCTTTTTTCGCAAAAATAACAATGCCGTATACCAGCAGAATCATGCCCCCAAAGACAAAGAGACCTGGTTGGTTGCTTAAATTTTCCAAAAGCTGAAAACTACTGAAATAGGCGATCAACAAAAAGACAATATCGGCCACAATCACTCCAAAATCAAAACTAATGCCCGCCCTAAAACCTTTGGTTGCGCTGGTTTCCAAAAGCACAAAAAAAACAGGGCCTATCATAAAGGCCAGTAAAAACCCCAAGGGTATTGCTGCTTGAATGTCTTCTATCATACTAATCCATCCGAATTACTTTCCCACCAAAAACCGTCTTTTCATCCATCTTTAAAGGGTCTCCATACACCAGAACCTCTCCTCCCGCTTTAACATTAGCCTTCACGTATTCTGTAGCGTAAATAGCCCCATTTCCGCCTGCATTCACAGTAATTGTGGAAAATTTGGTCTTGAATTCCTTGCCATTATATTCTCCTCCAGTGTTGATAATCACATCTTGGGTGTCCGCAAAGCCTTTTACTTCTATTTGTCCGCCTGTGATTGCTTTTACCAAAAGTTGTTCTGTTTGACAGTTGATTTCCAATTCTCCCCCTTCTTGAGCCCTTAAATCCAATACACTTTGAACCATGGTTTCCTGAGAACTTATCTTGGCATCTTCATTGACATCTATTACCACGAGTTCCCCTGCATGGAATACATCAACAAAAGTTCTATAACCGCTAAAAATTTTGTCAATTTCCATTCTAATTTTTAGCACACCATCGTTATTCACAATGGCCACTTTTTGTGTATGGGCTCCTTTGATCACGGCTTTGTTTTCATCCGATTTTATGAGATTAATGGAAATTCCATCAAAACCCTTTACCTCTGAAAAAGATTCCAGTTCTTTTGTAAGCTGCTCTTCCTGTGCTTGCATCAGCTGAAACGAAATGAACAGCATCAGTATTCTTAAAGCTTTCATGTTTCAAAGTATTATGCGCAATTGGTTTACAAAATGTATTCCAAAAAAATCACTTTTTCCTACCCACAAGGGAAAAATCCAAATGTCTTTTTATTAAATCCGTTTCCTTTACCATCACATAGACCTCGTCCCCTAATTGGTACATTCGTTTGGTACGCTCTCCCACAATGGCAAAATTACGTTCATCAAAAACATAATAATCATCTTTGATATCCCGAATACGCACCATTCCTTCGCATTTGTTCTCAATAATCTCTACATAAATGCCCCATTCGGTAACACCGGAAATAACCCCGAGGAACTTTTGATCCCTGTGGTCTTCCATAAATTTAATCTGCATGTACTTGATGGAATCTCTTTCCGCGTTGGCAGCCAATAATTCCATATCAGAAGAATGCTTGCATTTATCCTCATACAAAGTATCCTTGGGAGGTTTGCCCCCATCCAAATAATGTTGTAACAACCGGTGTACCATTACATCCGGATATCTTCGGATAGGTGATGTAAAATGGGTATAGTATTCAAAGCCCAAACCGTAATGGCCAATATTTTCCGTAGTGTAAATGGCCTTGCTCATACTTCGGATTGTCAAAGTATCCACCAAGTTCTGTTCTTTCTTCCCCTTTACATCCCTTAAGAGCTGGTTTAGAGAGCTGTTCAGGCTCTTTTTATCCCTAAGGTTAATGGAGTGTCCAAACCTTGAAATAACCCCGTTTAGAGCCATTAATTTTTCCTCATCCGGTTCGTCATGGATTCGGTAAACAAAGGTCTTTTTTTGTTTGCCAATGAACTCCGCAACCTTCCTGTTGGCCAACAACATAAACTCTTCTATTAGTTTATTGGCATCCTTCGATTCCTTAAAATAAACCCCTTCCGGTTCATTCTTGGCATTCAAATTAAATCGCACCTCAATTTTATCAAAGGAAATGGCACCCGCATCCATCCGTTGTTTACGCATGATCTTGGCCAATTTATCAAAGGTCAAAATGGCATCAACAACCTCATTGGAAATGGTATATGCATCCTCCCGAATGGATATTTCCCTTGGAATCTTGGCTTGTTTGGTTTCAATCACATGCTGTGCCTCCTCATAAGCAAAACGCTCATTGGAATTAATGGCAGTACGTCCAAACCATTGATTGATCAACTTGGCATTTTCATCCATCTCAAAAATGGCCGAAAACGTATATTTTTCTTCATTGGGTCTCAGGGAACAGGCCAAATTGGAAAGTACTTCCGGTAACATGGGAACCACCCTATCCACCAAATAGACGGAAGTCGCTCGCTCATATGCCTCGTCTTCCAAAACCGTATCGGGCTGCACATAGTGCGACACATCTGCAATATGAATACCAATTTCATAGTTGCCATTTTCCAACTTTTGGAAAGAAAGGGCATCATCAAAATCCTTGGCATCCTTGGGATCGATGGTAAAGGTCAATACATCCCTCATATCCCTTCGCTTGGCAATCTCGGATTCTTTGATGGAGGTATCCAAGGTTTTGGCAAACTGCTCCACTTCATAGGGAAATTCATGCGGCAGACCATATTCTGCCAAAATGGAATGGATTTCGGTATTGTGCTCTCCAGGTTTTCCCAAAATTTCCAAGACTTCTCCATAAGGAGATTCGGCATCATCAGGCCAATTTCCGAGTGCTACCACCACCTTGTCCCCATCTTTTGCCTTTTTAAGCTTATCCAGGGGAATAAAAATATCGGTATACATCTTTGGATCGGTAGGCCTTACAAAAGCAAAGGTCTTTTGCTTATCCACAATGCCCACATAACTACTTTTTCTACGTTCCAACACTTTGGAGATTTCCCCTTCCGGCTTTTTTCCATTGCGTCTGGGTCTCAAAAATATCTCAACCATATCGCCATGCAAGGCCTTGTTGAGTTTGTTGTATGGAACAAAAATGTCGTCTTCAAAATGTTCGGTAATGATATAGGCATTGCCACTGGTGGTCAAATCCACCTTTCCAGTGTAATAGGTGTGTAGAGTTGGCTTTTTCTTGAACTTGCCGCGTTCCACTTCCAAAATCCTATCTGTGGCCTTTAGCTGGCCTAATCTTTTGATCAAGGCGTTTCTATCACGGGTATCTGTAATACCCATTTTTGAAGCTATCTGCTTGTAATTAAAGCTTTTAGAGGGTTCTTTCTCCAGTACTGTAAAAATGCCCTTGGTAATCTCGTTTTTGCGTTGACTCGTGGCTCTCTTCTTTTTCTTTGACATCTACAGTTTAATTTTTTGAAAATTACGAATTATAATAAGGCAGCATCATTTTATGGCAAACAATCGTTTCACAAGAGTTGCTTTATCAACATATATTAATATTCTTTTTTCTTTCTTTTTTAAAAATTATAAAAATGATGATTATGATAGCTTGTTGAAATGTGGAATAAATTGTTTACGAAAAAATTGACTTCAACAGATAAGAAAGTTTGTGAACAAACTATCAAAGGAAAAGAAAATTAAAAATCAACGGATTAGATTTTTAATGAACATAATTTGATAAGTGTTTTCAACATGGATTTTTTGAAAACTAAAACCAAATTTATTGTTGACTATGGGAAATAATTGTTGCTTAAAAGTTGATTACTTTCTGATGGATTAAACGCACAATTTTGGATTTTAATATGTAATGCCAATATTTTTTGAATAATAAAAATTTAATTCCCTCAAGTTTTCTACGAACGATCAACAAATCCCAATTTTTTTCAAAGTTCTGAATATGAAGCCAATGGAAATATTAAGTGATTTTTATCAACATCCCAACTTTAAAAGAATCGTACCTTTGTATTTACCAATCTAAATCTTGAACAATGAAAATAGCTATAGGAAATGACCATGCCGGTACAGACTACAAACTGGCAATTATTGGTTTGTTGAAATCAAAAGGAATGGAAGTAACCAATTATGGTACCGATGGTACGGATAGTGTAGATTATCCAGATTTTGTGCACCCTGTTGCCAATGATGTTGAAGCAGGTAAAGCAGACTTGGGCATCGTTATCTGTGGCAGCGGAAATGGGGCTACCATGACCATCAACAAACATCAGAATGTAAGAGGGGCCCTGTGTTGGAGCAAAGAGATTACCGCTTTGGCCCGTGAACACAACGATGCCAACATTTTAAGCCTTCCAGCCCGGTTTATAGCGTTACCACAAGCTCTGGAAATGGTGGAAACTTTCTTGAACACCGAATTTGAAGGCGGTCGACATGAGCGACGCATAGAAAAAATTCCCTGCAGATAAGATGGATTAATGGGGCACCACCACCATCATGGACATTCGCATTCCCATAGTGATTTAAAGGGAAGGAATCTTCTCATATCCATAGTTCTCAATATTGCCATTACCGTTTCGCAGGTAATAGGTGGACTTATTTCTGGCAGTCTGGCGCTCTTGTCGGATGCCCTGCACAATTTCAGTGATGTCCTCTCCTTGGTCATCAGCTATGTTGCTGCTCTGTTGGGACGAAAAAAGGCTTCAAAAAACAAGACTTTTGGCTACAAACGCGCTGAAATCTTGGCCGCTTTTATCAATGCCGCAACTTTAATGGTGGTAGCTGTTATTTTGATGATTGAAGCTGTGGAGCGTTTTTTTGAACCCCAGGAAATAGAGTCTAATCTGGTAATATGGTTATCCTTGATCGCTATTCTGGGTAACGGCTTTAGCGTATTGCTGTTGAAAAAGGATTCAGAGGACAATATGAATATGAAATCGGCCTATTTGCATTTGCTTACGGATATGATGGCTTCCGTGGCGGTCTTGGTAGGAGGTGTGTTGATGAAATTTTACCAAATTTTCTGGGTAGATGCCGTACTTACTATGGCCATTGCCCTGTATCTCATTTATATGGGATACGATTTGTTGAAGGAATCCACCAAGGTGTTGATGCTATTTACCCCATCAACCATTGAAGTGAAGGAAATCGTGGAATCCATTTGTACGTTGGAACCTGTTAAAAATGTACACCACGTACATATTTGGCAGCTGAATGAAGAGGAAATTCACTTGGAGGCGCATATCGATTTTAAGGAAGACATCAAACTATCTGAATTTGATAAGATTTTGGTGGATATTGAAGAGCATGTATATCATAAACATGGCATCAATCATGTAAACATCCAGCCGGAGTTTGATAAATGTGATTCCAAAAGTGTAATTGTTCAGGATTGATGGAAATACAGATTAAAACTTTTGACCAATTAACTACCCAAGAGCTCTACCAGCTTTTGCAGTTGCGTAGTGCTGTTTTTGTGGTGGAACAAGATTGTGTGTATCAAGACGTGGATGGAAAAGATCAAAAGGCAATCCATGTTTTGGGAACAAAAGAAGGCAAACTTGCGGCTTACACCCGAATGTTTGGCCCAGGGGATTACTTTGATAATCCAAGCATTGGAAGGGTGGTGGTGGCTCAGGACGAAAGGCAATATGGCTATGGCAAAGTGATTATGGAAGCGTCCATTGCTGATTTGGAAAATAGATATCCTGGCAAAACCATTGAACTTTCCGCCCAGACCTATTTGCTCAGATTCTACAACAGCTTGGGTTTTAAGGAAACTGGTACGGAATATTTAGAGGACGGAATTCCGCATGTGAGGATGGTGCGAACCCAATAAAGCACTGAAATGCCTAATTTTATGAGTCTATAGCTAGATAAAGTATGACTTTTTACGAGAAGGAAATACATAGAATTGGCCGTAAGGTTTATGTAAACCAATCACAGATCAATGCCGTAATTAGAACCCGGCGGTATTTGGAAAATAACTATGGCGCCAACTCCAATTTGAACTATTTGTCCAGCGTTGGAGCCGTATCCAAATATCATTTGTTGCGCCTGTTCAAAAGATATTATGGCCTAACACCAACACAATATGTAACAGACAAACGGATTGGAAAAGCAAAAGAACATCTCAAAGACGGAATGTCCGTAACCCAAACTTGTTTTGCTGTTGGCTTTCAAAGCTTAGGGTCTTTTAGCACCCTTTTCAAAAGGAAAACAGGAAAGTCCCCATATCAATATCAAAAAGAGCAACTTTCAAGAAGCATTTAGTGTTTTGATTCTGGAACTTTCCCGCTCTAATCCTAATTGAAAAAAACATGAGAGTAACTTTAATAAGCATTCCCGTTCTAGATCAAGAAAAAGCGCTAAAATTCTACACGGAAAAACTTGGGTTTATCAAAAAACGGGACATCCCGTTGGATGGTGGTAACCGTTGGTTGACCTTGGTCTCCAAAGAGGCCCAAGATGGCCCCGAACTTTTACTGGAGCCCGCACCCTTGCATTTTGAACCCTCAAAAGTATACCAAGAAGAGCTTATGAAAGCCGGAATTCCCTATACCCAATTTGATGTGGATGATGTGCAAAAAGAATACGACCGACTTGTGGAACTCGGGGTGGAATTTAGCGTAAAACCCACCACAATGGGCACGGTAAAAGTTGCCGTTTTTAATGATACCTGTGGAAATAATATTCAGTTGGTGGAGGAGATTTAAAGAACCCAAAACGAGGGAATGTAACTACATAACGCTAAACACAAACATGACTATTATTGGAATGGTCAAAGAAGATTTCTTATTTGAAGAAAGATTGGAAGGACTTTTGAACAATTAAAATGGGGGCTCCCGTTTCCCAACAAAAGGTTAAACCCCTAGCGAACACTACCTAAAGGGTTTATCTTGATTTCGCTAATTCATCAAGTCAAAAATGAAAACGAACCACCTTCTGTTTTCAACACTCGTACCAGTGTTGTTGACAATCTCCTGCAACACCAAAAAAGAGCAGCCAAAAACTGCAGAACCGCCCACAAAAGAAGTCTCCTATTTTGGGCAAACCCCACCCGGTATAACCGCTGAAGTTTTTGCGCCAGGCATCATCTCCACGGAAAACTTTGAATTTGCCATTACCTTTAGTCCGAAAATGGACGAAATGTTCTTTACCCGCAGAAAGCCTGAAGCGGACAACGAGATTTTTCACATGAAATTGGAAGAAGGCAAATGGTCGGACCCAGAATTGGCATTTTTTACGCCGGAAATAGGATGGGACTTCGAACCACATATCAACCCAAAAGGGGACATTCTGTATTTTGGAAGTCTACGGCCCCTTCCAGATTCCACCAAATCTTCAGGCTTAAATCAATGGATGAGCAAAAAAATTCCCAACGGTTGGGGTGAACCCGAGCCCTTGGATTCGCCCTTTAAAGACCGATTTGTGATGTATCTTACTTCCTCAGAAAACGGGAATTTGTATTTCACCTCCCGAGATGAAGGTGCAGAACGCGGGGATGGGGGCATTTATAGCTCGGACAATGAGCAGGGCCAGTACAAGAGCGTCCAAAGAATGGGAACCGCAATCAACTTTGACGGCAAATGGATTGCCCATCCTTACATTGCGCCGGATGAAAGCTATATTATTTTTGATGGGGAACATGATTCCGGCTTTGGTGAAAGTGATTTGTATATCAGTTTTAAACAAAACGGACTATGGACCAAAGCCATCAATATGGGACCGGAAGTCAATACGGAAAAAACCGAAATGTGTCCCAGCGTATCCCCAGATGGCAAATACTTGTTTTTTCATCGAGGTGTCTATATTGAAGGCGAGGAAGAAAGCGGGGATATTATGTGGATAGATTTTGGCTTGTTGAAGGAAAAGTTATTGAGTCAAACAGTTGTTGTAAATTGAGGGTTGATTGAAAAACAAACCAAGAACGATGGCGGCACCAGACCATATTTTACTTAACGGCTACAAGCACGTTTTGTATACTACGAAATCATTATCCCAAGACAAATCTATTCAGAACAGCAAGACGTTCCACGAATGGCTGGACAAGCGGAGGTCCGTCAGGGAGTTTTCGGACCAAGATGTTCCCAAGGAAATTATTGATAATTTAATCTTAAGTGCTTCCACAGCACCTTCTGGTGCCCACAAGCAACCCTGGACCTTTTGTGCCGTGTCCAATCCTGCCCTAAAAACCAAAATACGGCAAGCTGCAGAAGCCGAGGAAAAAGAGAGCTATGAACATCGAATGAGCGAACGATGGAAAAAGGATTTGGAACCCTTGGGAACCGATATGCACAAGCCTTTTTTGGAAATAGCGCCCTGGTTGATCATTGCCTTTAAAAAGGTGTACGAGTTTGACGAAAATGGAGAAAAACACAACAATTACTACGTAAATGAATCGATTGGGATTGCTTGTGGCATGTTGATTTCCGCCATCCACAACGCCGGACTGGTTACCCTGACCCATACCCCAAGCCCTATGAATTTTCTAACTAAAATCCTGGATAGACCGAGCAATGAACGAGCCTTTTTATTACTTCCAATAGGCTATCCAAAAAGTCCAGCTTATGTTCCGGATATCCATAGAAAAGGACTGGATGAAATCGCTGTATATTACGACTAAATAAATCGCTTTCCGACACCAATTCGGGCTAAGAACTCCAATTTCAAAATAAGGTTAACGGGCTTTTCTACCTTATTTCTTCTAGAGAAAAAAAGGTAACCTTCCGAATAGGAATCAAGGTTTGCCAATTGCATTTTCCCATGATAATGAGGCTGGGAGCGCGCCAGACCCATCATTTTTTCACGGGTCATGCCCTTGGAATTCAAGAAATCCAGCAGCTTTTTACGGTTTACAAAGGTGATGTTGCAAGCAGTAAATAAGTCCTTCCCATCAGCATAAACTCCTGTAACCAGAGAGTAGAAATCTGTTTTTTTGTTTTCGTCTAAGAACCAACCCGTTTTCTGTTCCCCACCTTTTTCATAGCAAAGCTCAAAAGCAAAAGTGGGGAGGTTGGTATTGAGATAATCCAGTTGAGCCTTTTCGTCAATGTGGTATACCGCACCCGTTTGTTTGTGGGTAAAGGTCAGGTCAACACCTAAAAGCTGTTCTTCTATATTGGAAGTGCGTTTAAAAGAATAGTACTTCAAATACTTTTGATACTGGCCATCAAGAAAATGGGAAAATAGTCGCTCCCTGGACAAATCGTCTTTAAAATTACTCTTCAAATTCCTGGGCTTTCCGGAACAGGGCAGCACCAATTTCTTTAACCACACCCACCACTAAAGCATTGCCCATAAAAAAAGCACGTTTCGCATCAGAAATGCCCTCAAGTTGGGTGTGATTGTCCGGAAACATGTTCAACCGTTCCAATTCAACAGGGGAAAGCCTCCGCAATCCCCTTGGTGTTTGCACCACATGTTTAAACCGGGAAGGGGACTTACCGCCCTCTCCGGTAATAATGGTTCTGGAAGGTTGATCAAGGGCGTCTGGGAAAACCATACTGCCCTCACTGTAATTATATTCAAAACCAGCTTTGGTTCTTCGAATTTCTTTTTTGGCCCCTTTTAAATATTCCCATTTGGGCAGCTCCTCTTCTGAAATAAACAGACTTTCATCAGCACTGCCATTTTCCAAAATATCGGCAAGCACCTGTCCCGTTTTTTGTGGATGCGGTTCCGTTTGTAAGGTGGACACCAGTCCGTCAACACACACTCCTGAATTTAAAAAGGGGGAAAGCCCTTTTTCAGCGTTGAATTCCTCTGAAAGTTCTACCAAACTTTGGTCTATGGAAAAATGTTGGACATGTTGCGAGCTAGCTTTAACGGCAAATGCCGAGGCTAGCGTTCCTTGTTCCAAAATCCAGTCTTTTGCTGGAGCCTTTCGCAGAGATTCAAAAAGGGGTGAGGATTTGTGGTAGCCTAGAAAAAATACCCGCCTTCGGCGTTGGGGCATTCCATACTCAGCCGCATTGATTACACGCCATTCCACCGCATAGCCCAAGTTGTTTAGACTTTTCAGCATAATGGCAAAATCCCTTCCGCGTTGGGAAGAAGGGGATTTCAACAGCCGATCTACATTTTCGAAAAAGAGGTATTTGGGCTTGTTTTCCTTCTCGGATAAAATACGATGGATGGACCACCACAGCACGCCTTTTTTTCCAATAAGTCCCTTGGAATTTTTTAATGTTGTGGCCACGGAATAGTCCTGGCAGGGAAACCCGCCTACCAGAACATCATGGTCGGGAATTGCGTCCGTGGACACTTCTTCAATATTTTGGTTGGAATGGTTTTCGGCCCCAAAACGGGCTTCGTACACCAAGGAAGCATGCTGCATTTTAGTGGAAGGTTCCCATTGGTTGCTCCAGACCACCTTAAAATGTTCGGTATCCTCCAACCCCAATCGGAAGCCACCAACTCCGGCAAAAAGCTCACATACCGTCAACTGCATGCCCAAAAATAGGATTTTCTATAAGTCCTTCAGGATTCTGATGTAATTTTTCCACGGGCCCACGTCCTTGGCATAATGCTTTACCATTACCCGACTCATTTGATTAATATGGGCTAAATCATGCACGGTCCAAGTGGAAAGCAGCTGTCTTAAACTCACTTCCCCCAAATCGGGATGCACACCTTTTTTATCCAAATCCTCCTCACTTAATTTCCAGGATTTAAGCTGGTTCAATGAGGATTCCCGAAGGCTGGTAAATTCCTCCAGCAGGTCTTCCATGGTTTTCCCTTGGGACAATTTTTCCTGTGCAAAGCGGTCAAAAGGCTCAAAGGTTTTATCGGAACCATCACCCAGAATTATTTCTGCCCTGGGAATCCAATCGGTTTGCTCTCCATGGATCAAATGGCCCAAAATATCATAGGCACTCCACGTGCGGGGACCTTCATTTATGGTGGCCCAGTTGGCATCCAGTTCGTAGAAAAGTGCCTTGAAAACAGCTGGAGTCCGCTCTAAAATTTTGATGGATTTGTCTATATCGAAATTCATGATCATTTTTTTTTGGCCTTGGCCAATGATTGTTTAAAAGAAGCTACGGCTTTGGAAATATCATCTTCCGTAGTGGCCCAAGAGCAAATGCTGACACGGATAACCTTTCGGTTTTTCCATTGCGAACCTCCAACCCAGCAGACCCGTTCTTGCTGAATGTTGAACATGGTGTTCTGGGTCAGTTCATCCGTTTCACATTGTACCAAAACTTGGTTGAAAACTACATCGTTCAGCACTTCGAAGCCGGCTACTTTTGAAATTTCATTCTTAAATTGGGTCGCCCTGTGGTGCATGGTTTCAACAAGGTCGGATACTCCCTCCCTGCCCAAGTACTTCAACGCAGCCCAGAGTTCTATGATTCGCGCTCGCCTGGACATTTCCGGGGTGTAGAACATCCCGTCCCGTTCTTCTCCTTTTACGATATAGCTACCCGTCATGTGCAAGGCCGATTTTAGTGCCTCGGGATGTTTGCAAAGGACAATACCACTGTCGTAAGGAGTATTCAAGGTCTTGTGGGCGTCCACGGCCCAGGAATGGGCATGTTCCATACCATGGGTAAGGTGGGAGAGATTTTTTATGGCCCTGGCCCAAAGCCCAAAGGCCCCATCAATGTGAATCCAAGTTCCTTTTTCAGCCGCCTTTTTGCAAATTGCCTCAAAATCATCAAAAGAGCCGGAATTTACATTCCCCGCCTGAAGAATTAGAATGCAGCTATCATCAAGTTCCGGGATTTGGGAGGGGATGATTCGACCTTGATCATCCGTGTCCACCCACTCAATATTTTTATAGCCAAAACCTAGTAAGGAAATGGCCTTAATTACTGTGGAATGTGCTTGATTGCCCGTAATGACTCGCAGTTTTGGACTGCCGTTTAGACCATTTTCGTTTACGTTCCATCCCAATTTTTCAAGCTGGTGGAATCGCCCGGCCGCCAAACCGCAAAAATTGGCCAAGGAAGTACCGCTGACAAAGCCCGCGACGGTATTATCGGCCAGATTAAACAGTTGCCGTAGCCATTGCTCAACAACGGACTCCAGCTTACTGCCAATAGGCGATAATACTTGCATGGCTGGAGCTTGGTCCCAAACCGTTGACAGGGACTTTGCCGCAAGGGTAATGGGGAGCGAGCTGCCATTTACAAATCCGAAATAACGGCCACCAAGAGTAGCAACTGTGGCCGAACCTCCATGCGTATTCAGTTGTTCCAGAATTTGGGCGGAATCCCCGCTTTGTTCGGGCAGGTCTTCTTCAAAACGTTTCAAGTTTTCCAGGGCTTCCTCGGAGGGGTATACATTTCTGTCGAACACGGTATCAATATATGATTTGGCATAGTTGTGGGCGGTTGTCAAGTCGGATTTGGTTTCCAACTCGTGAAGCATTTGTTCTTGGAGATTTTTCATATTGATATATTGAAAATTATCGATTTAACATAATAAAATTTTTAGAGCTCTTTGCTCATCTCCTTTAAATAGGCTTTAATGTTTTTCTCGTTGCGTTGAAAATAGGTCCATTTTCCAATGCGGGTAGGGGTGATGAGTCCAACATTTTGAAGCTGCGACAAATAGTTGGAGATAGTGGATTGTGAGAGGCCGGATTTCTCAAAAATATATTGCCCACAGACCCCAAATCTAAAATGCCCCAATTCCTTATGCGGCGGAAATTCCTTGGAAGGTTCCTTTAGCCATTTAAGGATATCCACCCGGGTTTTGTTGGAGAGTACTTTATTTATTTCAACGACATTCACTTTTCAAATATAGTAAATATCGAAATATGTCGATATCAAAAAAAAGGCCAAAATTTCACAGCAATTTTGGCCTTTCAATAACAGGTCGATTTTTACTAGACAGAATTATCAACCGTTTTGGTTGTATAGTGTTCCCATGTTATCAGGGCAATGGGAACACCCACAAGGACCATATGCCAAACGATTCCTACTATGGCCAAGCTTAGATCAAATGGGCTTTTGGGTATATTGGTATAGGGTAGGACCAAAAGGTTCATTACCAACCAAATCCCCAGACCAAAGATTAAACCACTGGTGACTTTAGAGTTCTTCAGGGCTTTTATTTTGGGAAAGAGGACAAAGTAGATGCCAGCACAAACGTAGGCAATTAAAAAGTGGAAAAAAGTTCCGATCAAGATCATCCCCGTTCCCCCATTAATGGCATTTGGACCATAAATGCCGCTTGCAATGAACTGCAGCACCTGCAAAGGGTTCAAGCCAAAATAGATGTAATAGACAATTACTCCTGCAATTGAATCCAATATACCTGCCACCAGTCCTGACCACAAAAAAGCCTTGAAAGGAGACGAAGTTCTTGTAAAACCGAATAACGAAGTCGTATTTGACATTTTGATTTTTTTTAATGTTAAAATGCGGAACAAAATTGTCAAATGGAAAGTGGATGAAAAATCAGATAGACGAATTAATTTGGTTAAGCCAGTTGAACCAAAACAGCTCACTCCCGAGCCAGATGGCTTTTTAGCTCACTAAGGTATTGTTTGGATATTCCTAGGTATGAGGCAATCATATATTGGGGCACTCGGCGTTCCAATTGTGGATACAACTGTGAGAAGATCAAGTAGCGCTCTTTGGCATCCAAACTAAAGTTTAGAGCAATACGTTTTTCCGAGGCAACAAAGGCATTCTGTATAATTTTTCTAAAAAAACGCTCAAACTTTGGAACCAACCCAAACATTTCTTGAAGTGAGGGGTGTGTAAACTGCAAGACTTCGGTTTTTTCCAAACATTGAACGTTATAGTCTGCAGGTGCTTGCTTTAGAAAGCTGCCCATATCTGCCGCCCACCAGCTTTCAATGGCGAACCTGATAATATGTTCTTGCCCTTGCTTATCCAAATGGAAAGTGCGCACGCATCCCTTGACCACAAAGTTATCATATAGACAGATGTTTCCTTGTTGCACTATGTATTGTCCCTTTAAGTAGATTTTGTGTTGTAAAAAAGGCTTGAGCAGCTCCTTTTCATCATGGGACAGGGAAACATACTTGGACAAATAGTTGAAAAAAGCATCTAACCCCATATGTTACTTTATTAACTGTAGTTGTTCATTATATAGGCCCACCAAGAGACTATTGCCGTTTCCATCAACTTTGACACCACCATATTTGGCATTTACATACTTCTCTCCTTCACCTTCCTGAAAAAAATAGGATTCGGCTCCAATGTTGATGTTGTTCCAGCTTTTTTTGGTGTAATTGATTAAAAATTCACCGGGGTTCAATGGCAATTTTTCACGCTGTACCCTAAATTGATCAATGGTGTTGTCCGAATTGAGGGTCACCACGCAGAAACCGGTTTTGGAGATTTTATCATAATCAATATCACCAGATATGCCATAGCGTAACCGCATATAATCCCCCTGAATTAGGGAGCGGGGATCCACTGGGGCGAGTTCTAGAAGGATGAGCTGCCCATCCTCCAACAGTTTCTCTTTTTGAACAACAGAATTACTGAACAGCACCAGTACCAAGACCAAATTTGCCAATATTACAATCTTCTGAATGCGGTTCATTTCTTGGTCATTTTAAGGGTGAACAAATAGAAAAGTAGAAATACCACTCCAGATGAAAACAAGAGTATGGACTTTGTCAGCAAGGTCAGGTTGAGGTCGTAGTAATATTGTGAAACAAAATAGATTAGAGCAATGATTCCAATAGCCAGACCCGTTTTGTAATTTATTTTATAACTCAATAATATGATCAGGATTGCACCTGAGATTGCGGGTGCCATGACGGCGGGCAACAGCACTGCCACACTAAGGACATAAATCAGGGTTTTGGTATTTCCGGAGACCACACCAACTACCTTGATCAAATCCTTTACCAAATAAAGCACGGCCAAAAAAGATACCACTGAAGAGAGCCAGATGTAGTTTTGATCTATGGGAAACAAATCTCGTTTGCCCAAGGCAATCAATCCAATTAAAAAGGAAAATAGCAATCCAATTCTTAGGGGGCCGTACAGTTTGGAAAGCTTATTACCCCATGTAAGGAACTTGGCCTCATTGAGAAAACAATATACCAACAACACCGCATAAACCGCCAGGTACAGGTGAATCAAATTATACTGGTCATTGGAAATGATCAAAATCAGCAAGCAGCCACCCACACCAAGAATGGAGAGAAAGGACAGCATATAGGTCTGTGTAACAAACAAACTGCCCAAGGCCGTAATCAAGACCAAAAGAGTAACCACATCCTCATTTACTTCCAAGTTTAATAAACTTATGATGACCAAGGCAAAGCCTATAAGGTAAATGGAGATGCTAAAAGTGTCTATGATGAGCCGATCAAACATTTTGGTCAAGATCAAAGCGCCAGATATTAAAAGTACACCCAGCACCAGCATTCCCACTTCGGAGTCGTAGACCCCTAGAATGAACAAAAAGCCCAAAAATGCCAGGGAAGCCAAAAAGCCACCAAAAATGGAGAGCACCTTTATGGCCAAACTGGAAGTCTCGCTCTTATCCTGATTGATTGCTTCCAAAATGGCACTTTCATCAAATTGAAAGTGTTCCCCTTCCTTTTTTTGGATGGTTTCAAGAAAAGTCTTTATCCGATTTGTGCGTTCCATTTTCTGTGAAGTTTGATGAGCCACATGATTAACAAGGTCACACTGGTTATAATGAACATGCTGATAATCAGAAACATTCCAGCATCATCCGACAGTTTGATCAGAAATGCGGAAAACATAATAATCGAGCTAAAGCCAATGATGGAAAGGTAAAAGGCGCTTTTGTTCTGTAAGCCATATAATACCCCTACCAAATAAAGTAGGAGCACAGTAAACAGGAGCATATAAAATGCGGTTTCTGGCGGGTCAAAAATTCCGATGCAGACACCCATGGTGGCATAAACAATGGCTGCCAGCGCAATCAAATGAGTAAACCAATCCGGGGGCTCTATGTTTTTAACCCATTCGGAACCCAATAGAAATACTACGAGAATAAAGCTATTGACCCCAAACAACAAGGCATGGAGAAAGACATCGGACCACCCATGAGCGACCTGCTCTGCATAAAGAACAATAGTTATGTTTATTAAAGTGATGAAAACTGACCATAGGGGTGCAAAATTTACAATGGCTACCCAAATGGCAATTAGCAAAGTCCAATTGAGAAATAGGTCATAAGCATTGGCGCCGGTCTGGTACACTTGCCCAAAAACGGCTAGGAATACCCCAACCAAAACAGCACTTGCCGTAAGCAAGGCCTTTTTAACCAAAGGATTCAGCTGGGCCAATACCGCTGTTAGGGTGGTGGCTACAAAAAGGCCGCTGATCAAGCCGAGTTTGGCAAACTTGTGCAGCGCATCCCAATTATAGGCAAAGAAAAAGATGATACCTGCCACCGTAAAGGAGACTCCGAGGCCCAAGAAGAAGACTTTTAAAAATTTTAACCAGTCTCCAGACGTATTGTAAATATGATCATGTAAAGCCCTGGACACTGAAGAAGTAGACCAGTTGCTATTTTTCGCAATGATTCGAATTTCCTCCCTGCAGATTTTTTCCATATCCAGAAAGATAACAAAATAGTAGGTCCGTTTTAGCACTAAATTGATGGATGGCCCATTTGGCTTTATAGCCTGGAATGAAGAAAGCTTATTTTGCGGTTCTTCGTTGCCCTAAGATCAGGAGGGTTATTAGATAAATCAATACAATCCCAAAAGGAATGGCCACAAACCGATGTTCAGGCAAAGCATACCAGAGACCCAGGACCAGAAGGGTTCGGGTAGCCGCATGGAATATCCCAACCCAATGTTTAATGATCCAAGAGAAGGGAATCCACATACCACCCAATAGGATTCCAACCGTTAAGGGAAGTGAAGTGTAGTCCACTAGAAAAAAGGGAATGGCAATGGCATAGACCATCACGGCTTGCCCGACGGTATAAAAAAACAAGGCATCAAACTCGTTTTTGGTTTTATTCCTGGCCAAAAAGTTCTCGCCAGTAAACTTGGAAATGAACATGGCCAAATACACAATACTCCCTGTTCCAATGAAAAGTACCCAAACCGTGGCCTTAGCAGAAAGGAAAAGGGAAGCAATACCAACCAAGGCCCATACAATGGCACCAGCCAAGGGAGTTGCCAAGAATTTACTGCTTGCAAAAGCGATGCGTTGTTTTTCCAAAGAAGCCCCCTTGTTTTCCATAGTATACATGTATTTGCTTAGACCCTAAAACTTACTAATGAACCGTAGGTTTCAAAACCCAGTTTCGCATAGATAGGTTCTCCCAATTGGGAAGCGACCAGAAAAACCTTTTTGGTTCTTGATGCGCCAGCTTTGGACAATAAGGCCTGTGTCAATCTTTTGCCCAGTCCCAATCCCCTGTAAATGGGAAGCACCCCGATCATATGGATGCCTGAATTTCCATTACCATCAAAATAAACCATACCGCAACTGGCGTAGGTTCCTAAATGCATGCCCAAATATAAATGAAACTGCTGATGTCCAAGCAATGCATTTATCGTACTTGGATGAATGGTATAACCAAAAGCCTTGGAAGCCGTGGTGGCAAATTCAAGGGCATGTTTTGAGTTTCTTACGACAACGATAGCATTAGGCAACCCGCGGGGATGATTTTGATCTGATAAAAGACACATGGCCTTGACCCGGGAGGTTTCCTTGAAACCAGCGAGTTTCAACTTTTCGATCAGTGTTTTGTCCTCCCCAATGGAAAGAGAATTGGGAAGAATGCCATTCTGCATACTTCGTTGGATGTATTCAAAGTCCGTTTTGGAGGAATCGGTTATAAAAACTTTACTTGGCCAAGAATGGGAAGGGGCAAGGGTGGAGGTATATCCCTGCCCCGTCTTGGTGAATTCTGCTTGGTTTCCAATTTCGGACCAAAACTCAAACAGATGGGCGACTATCTCTTGATTCAAAGTATCCATAACGCTAGACCTTTGAAGCTTCAACAAAGGCTGCGGAGTCCTCATAAAATCTGTACTCCTTGATTTTATCATCTTCAATAATGCTCAATTGGACCCAATCGCTTATGAACATTTTTCCTGTTGCTTTTAGTTCGTGGCTAAAAGAACCATTGGCAAATACCACGTTGTCCTGCGCTACAATTCGTTCCACTTCAAAACTTTTGGTGTTGAACAGGGCAAGTATGTTGGCTATAAATTGTTTGGCTTCCTTTTTGGTCTTGTAGATGCCGTGCAATTGTTCTTTGGGTCTTTGTTGCTCTTTTACACTTACGATAAGGCAGTCTTCGTGAAAGGAATCCAGCACCTGATTTGTATTTCCATTTTGAAAGGCTGTAAAGTAGTTGTTGACTACCTGAATGTTTCGATTTGATTTTTCCATGATTTGATTTTTCTATGAATGAAGTGTTTGTAAAAAGTTCTGGATGACGCCGTCAAATTTGGCGGCCTCTTCCTCATTTGTAATTTTATGATTGACAGGGTCAAAGTTGTGATTGAAGCTACCAAGGGAATACGAATCCGTAAGATTCCCACCCCAAATAGGCAGAAGTTTTTCCAAAACTTTTAGATTGGAAGCCCCACCATTGTATCCTGGGGATGTGCTTAGGAGCAAAACCGGCTTATCCCCAAAGAATTTTTGATCAATTCTCGAAATCCAGTCAATAAGGTTCTTCAAAAAAGCTGTGGGTAGCCCATTGTGTTCTGGAGATGCAACAATAAAACCATCTGCTTGCGCAAATTCCTTGAAAAGCAATTTAATGGGTTTTGGCAATCCCTTTTCCTCCTCTTGAAGGCCATAAAGGGGCACATCCAATGTGGTTGAGGTTATCCTTTTGATTTGGGACGAGTGAAGCGCCTCCAAAGCAGCTGTCATTAATTTTTCATTGATGGAATTTGGACTGTTACTGCCCGTTAAAGCAAGTATCTTTTTCATTGTACCGTGATTTATGGTACAAAGTTTCTAAACTGCAAGGGCCTGAATCTTAAGGTATCTTAAGAAAGAGGGATTAAGGAGAATTTTTTCGCAATGAGCTTAAAAATTCGGGGGTAATCCCTAGGTAAGAGGCAACCATGTATTGAGGGATTCGTTGTTCTATGGCGCGGTACTTAGAACGGAATTCCTGATATCGCTGCTCTGCCGTTTTGCTCATGTTATCCATGGTTCGCTCTTGAAAAGCCACATAAGCCTTTTCAAACTTCAACCGAAAAAAACGCTCAAGGGAAGGGACATCATGAAACAACTGGTCAAGGGCTATTTTTGATATTTGAACCACGGTGCTGGGCTCAAGTGCCTGAACAAATTGCTTGGCCGGGGTTTGGGTAAGGTAACTGTATAAGTCATTGATCCACCAACCCTCTATTCCAAATTGGACTACATGTTCTTTAGCCTCGGAATCCATATAGTAGGCCCGCATACACCCTTTTGATATAAACCTCATGTGTTTGGAAGTATCTCCTGCAAAAAGTAAAACCTCTTTTCTTCCAAGTTCAATAACCTTACTCTGCTGTTTTATAAGACGTGCCTCTTCCAAAGAAATGGTAACGGAGGCTCTAAAATGATTTAAAAGATGCTCAACGGGATTCACCTAGGCGTTAATTAAGAAGGACACTTCCAAGATAGGGAATTTGAAGCCAGTTTACACTACCACATCCAATGCTGTAGGGATGCGTCTCTCCATTTGGCCTTATAATCCGAGTCCACTACATAAATGATCAGGTCAGCCTTATAATCGGCATCCACGAAATAGACTTTTTTATCAGCTTTATAATCTGCATCAGTGAAAAACCATAACCCCCTGTTGTCTTGTGCTTTATAATCCCTGTTAACTTTATAAACCAACAGATCTGCCTTATAATCGCGATTGGCAACAAAGACTTTTATATCTGCTTTGTAGTCTCGATCCACAGCAAAAACTTTTTGACTGTGCATCAAGTGTGTGCAAAGCAGAAATATTGGAAAGGAAAATAGCGTTTTCATGGTTTTTGGTTTATTCTTCGGGCACCAAAACCATGCCAAGACACCTAATAGGGTTTTAACAGGTCAATAAACTCATCAATAAATGTAGACTGGGCACTGGATTGTGCATGAATCAACTCGTTTTTCCTTGAGTACAATCGAACAAACAGATCAAACCGGATGCGATAGGCCATATTTTGAACTTCTTCATTTTCCTTATCCTTGAGTTTGTCCAGTTTTCCCAGTTCTTTTTTCCACCATTCCCAATTCACTTTTTGCGGTTGTGCAAAGTCCTCGCGTAGTTGTTTGTCCCAAGCCATCACCCATTTTCGTTCCTGTTCCAACGTTTTTCCCAGCTGTTCCAATTTCCTTTTGAGCGGCTTGGATTTCAGAAGGCGTGTGTATTGGGTTTCTATACTGTCGATGTCCCAAATTCCTTTGTAATCTTTGATGATGCGTTCCAGTTGTTCTGCTTCAAACAAAAGCCGTTCTTCCGCTCTGAACTGCTTTACCAGCTCATAGTCTTTTACATATTGAGCCCGTAATTTGTCTGTTGGGATGGGCTTTTTCTTTTTGAGCTTTTGAAGATTTAACCAATCAAAGGCGCGCAGGATTTGTTCTTGTGGTGGCCATCGATGCTCCTCATCAAAAGTAATTAGGGTGCTGTTGAAATTGATGAGGTTTAGGAAGCCTTTGTTCTCTACCATCTCCTTATAGTTCATGTCCCTGTTTCCGCAGAGACCCACATAAGCATAGTCGTGGGCTGCCGGCATATGCTCCTTGATTCCTGAAAACCCTGCCCCACAACCTATGACTCCGGCAAACTTATTGGTCAGGGATGCGATGGCACTTGCCAAACGCGAACCCCCAGAAAAACCGGAAGCATACATCTCATCTTCTTTAATATTAAAATGGGAAAAAACATGGTTGAACAAGTTGTTGGCCAGGGCAAAGTTTCTTTCGTATGGGGCGTTTCTGGAGTTGTTGGAGCAGATGAGGATATGACCATACTTTTCAGAAGCGGGAATAAAAGGTTGAATGCCGGCCGCTCCCCTGGCGGCAGGATCGAAAATAAAAACAATGGAGCTCAGTTCCTGGCTGGAAAAATTCTGGGGTAAATAGAGCGCAAAGGTCTCTTTTTGGGCTCCACTGACCGGGATTGAATCGTGTATTTCCCCTTTTTCATAGTGTTGTTGGCTAAATAAGGGAATGTTGAAAATCAGTATTAGAAATAGGCATGAACTATACCATTTCATGACCTACCGAAGAATGCCATTGTATT
This sequence comes from Flagellimonas sp., assembly GCF_965233845.1. Lineage (GTDB taxonomy): Bacteria > Bacteroidota > Bacteroidia > Flavobacteriales > Flavobacteriaceae > Flagellimonas. The sequence continues at coordinate 3,893,141 of NZ_OZ247584.1, read as the reverse complement.
TGGAAGCATCTCCGAGCAAGGCGGTGGCACTGAGAATGGCATCGTCATGCTTCAGGTAATATTGATAAAGACCTTCCCTATAGAAATATCGTTTGATGATTTCGTCTTCAAGATTTTTCTTGATTTCCCTTTGATAGGTATCCAAAGCGGAAATTTTACCGTTGTTGATGGCCAATAACAAATCCTTGTACTTTTCTTGGACATTGGAACCCAACAAGTGATCCTCGGAGTTCATGGTTTGTTCCAATAACGCTTCTGTTTCTGTTTGGAACGAAAAATCCTGTGTTTGCGCATATTTTTTAAATGCCCCAAAATCGGAATCCTTAAAAGTGAAATCACCCACCGTGTCAAAGGAGTGGTCAAAATAGAAATCCGTGGCAAAATCAAAGATGATGTTGTTTTGCTGTAATGCATCAATAAGGCTGTTGGTTTTTATGGATGCGATTTCCACATCGGGCATTACCCCTCCACCGTCCTGTACCTTACGGCCATTTCTTGTGGTAAACTCCTTAAATTGGGTGTTCCTGACGGCATTACCTTCTTCATCCCTGTTCCAATAGTCCAAGGACTGGATACACCTACCGGATGGGGTATAATATCGTGAAATGGTTACCTTAAGTTGGGTACTGTACGTAAGCTTGAGCGGGCGTTGCACCAGGCCTTTTCCAAAACTTCGGGCGCCCATGACCACAGCTCGGTCCAGATCCTGCAATCCCCCGGAAACAATTTCACTAGCTGAGGCACTTCTACCGTCCACCAACACCACGAGCGGGATATCCAAATCTTCGGGCTGATTTTTGGTCTTGTACTCTTGATTGAATTTTTTGACCTTGGATTTTGTGGTTACGATCAGCTCTCCTTTGGGAACGAATAAATTGGTCACATTGATGGCTTCTGTAAGAAGTCCTCCAGGATTTCCCCTTAAATCGAGAATCAGCCGCTCTGCGCCTTTGCCCTTTAAATCCTGTAGTGCAGATTTGGTTTGGCTGGAAGCCTTTCTATTGAAACGGGAAAGAACGATGTAGCCTGTTTTTTCGTCGATCATGTCATAAAACGGAACCGCATCCACTTCCACTCCTTCGCGGTTTAGGGTGGCGGTCTTGGTTTCTCCTTGTCTTACAAAGGTGACATCTACGGAGGTGTTGTTGGCCCCTTTGAGTAATTCGCTGGCGTTATCGTCAAAATCGGCAACCGTAATATCTCCAATCTTTATGATTTCATCCCCGGCCTTCAATCCAGCTTTGTCAGCAGGATACCCTTTGTAAGGTTCAACAATGAGCAATTTGCTCTCATAGGATCTGACCAAGGCCCCAATACCTGAATATTCGCCAGCGTTGTTGATTTTATAGGCCTCCACATCCTGTTCATTCAGAAAACGGGTATAGGGGTCCAATTCTTCCAACATGTTCTTAATGGCAGAATCCATCAATTCTGCAGGATTTGTCTCATCCACATAATTCATGTTGAGTTCCTTGAAAAGCGTAGTAAAGATTTCGATTTGTTTCGCTATCTCAAAGAAATCGCTTTTAAATCCGGAAGAGGCAACCAAAATGGTGAGTGCTACAACTGGAACCCAAATTCTTTTATTGATCAGATTTTTCATGGGATTCTTTTTTTATAAATGCTTCCAAAAGCTTAGTCATGGCTTTGTCCACCTCCTTGGCGTTAGGCATCGTATTACCAAGGTATAAAAATAGAAACGCAAAGTTTCCCTCTACATTGTTAAAAAGAAGGTGCTTGTTCAAGCGATAAGATTCACGGAGAAGGCGCTTTACCCGATTCCGATCAACGGCATTTTTAAACTTTTTCTTTGGAGCCGTAACACCAGCCTTGAACTGAACATCATCGAATTCGCATTTGGTATAGAGCAACCTTATTGGAAAGGCCTTTACACTTTTTCCCTCAACAAAAAGTTGCTCAATCAGCTTTTTGCTCTTGAGTTTTTCTTTTTTGCTGAAGGAGGCCATTTTAGTGCTACTTAATTATCTCGCCAAGAAGGAACTTCGCCCTAAAACGAAGGCCGCTCTGGTCTTAAGGTTGCCAAACGTTGTTTTCCCCATTTACATCGGCCATGAGCTGTGATGGATCAATGACCAAAGCCTGGATATCGCCCAAGGGCTTGTCTATGATCAACTCATAGGTGGGATGCGCCCAAGTCCAATCTTTTGCCACCGTTCTTTTTAGGTTGGGATAGGGATTATCCTTTTCACCTCTCATCATTTGAAGAGGTATGTAATAAGTTTCTTGGGAGCCATCCGTATTGGCCACCAACAAATCAATGGGCATAGGCATATCCCCAATTCTTTCCAAGGTTACTTTGGTCTGGTTTCCAGAAGCCTCAACGCTTTTAATCGCATAGTCAATGGTGTTGGTTGTTTGGGTCCAATCCACCAAATACCAGTCGAGCTCCATTCCAGAGATTTTTTCCGCTGTGCGCTTAATATCATTGGGAACAGGATGTTTGAACTTAAAATCTTCATAGTACTTCCGCACCGATTCCATGAGCTTATCCTGTCCAATTACGTATCCCAGTTGGGAAAGGAAAATGGAACCTTTGCTATAGGCTGCAATACCATAGGCAAAGTTGGTGCTATAGCGATCGGCATGGGTGGACTGCGGTTTTTCCAGACCTGAATTGACGAGCGCGTAGTATCCTTTATAAGAACCCTCAAACGGATTTTCCTTGCCCTGTTCCATGATCTCATTCATACACAGGCTGCTGATGAAAGTAGTAAAACCCTCATCCATCCACTCATGCTTGGATTCGTTGGTGGCCAGCGCATGTTGAAACCAGGAATGTGCCATTTCATGCACCATCACACCGACCAAACTTCCGAATGAACGGTTACCTGTGATTAAAGTACTCATAGCATACTCCATTCCGCCATCCCCGCCTTGAACCACCGAGTATTGGTCATAGGGATATGTGCCAACATTCTTGTTAAAGAAACGCATGGCATCAGCCGTTTTGGGCTGTAGATTTTTCCAGTTTTCTATGATTTCCGGATTGTTTTTGTAATAGAAATGAAGGGTGGGTCCATCCTCCATTTGCAAGGTATCATGAATGTACTCAGGGTCCGCTCCCCACATAAAATCATGGACCTTTGGCGCCTTAAAATGCCATGTCAAGGTTTTGCCCTTGGTCTTTACCTTGGTGCCGGGGGCCTCATATCCATGTCCCACCTCTTGCGGGTTTTGAAGATAACCGGAGCCTCCAACGACATAGTCTTTGTCCAACGTCAATTTTACATCAAAATCTCCCCAAACCCCATGAAACTCTCTGGCGATGTAGGGGTTGGCGTGCCAGCCTTCAAAATCGTATTCGGATAATTTGGGATACCACTGGCTCATGGAAAGGGCCACCCCTTCAGAGTTGTTTCTGCCCGACCGTCTGATCTGGGCGGGCACTTGTCCGTTAAACGCCATATCCAAGGTAGTTTTACCACCCGAGGGAATGGGCTGTGCCAAGTCCACCACCAAAATGGTTCCTTCTTCCTTAAAGGAAACGGCTTGACCATCTTGGGTAAGGGTTTCTACATGCAAATAACCCATTTCAGATTCAGATAGGGAAGCAATCCTGCTTTTCCCATTTTCCATCATCCTGCCATCCGGATCTTTAATGCTTTGCAAGCGGGCATCCATCTGGCTACCAGGCTGAAAGGCATTAAAAAACAAATGGTAGTACACCCGATTCAATGCATCGGGAGAGTTGTTGGTATAAATTAGTTTTTGCGTACCCGTATATTGAAATGTCTTTACATCCATTTCAACATCCATGGTATAATCCACGTGCTGCTGCCAATATGAAGTGTTCTGCGCAGGCAGTGAAAACACAGCGGCAAAAGCAATTGAAAAGAAAAACCAGGCCTTTTTCATATTATTTGGTGTTGTTGCTAAGGGTTGCTTTTCCTTTGGTGATGCTTTCTGCCAGCAATAAGGCGTTATAGGCATTCACCATTTTCCCTGATTTGGAAATCTTATCAAAAGTTGAGGCGTTGGCCGGATCTCCCGAAACAATTACGGAAGCTTTGGTACCCAATCCTGATTGGATAATAATCTGTTTTACTTGTACCGCTGACAACTGTGGGTAGTATGATCGTACCAATGCCGCTACGCCCGCAACAGCTGGGGCGGCCATGGAAGTGCCTCCCATGAAATCATATTTGTTGTTCGGCAAGGTGGAATAAATGGCATCTCCAGGAGCAAAAACATCCACATTTTGGCTACCATAATTGGAGAAAGTTGCCACCATTTTGGAACCATAACTGCTGGTCAATGCCCCAACCGTGATTACATTGTTGGCAATTTCCATTGCTCCGAACATATGATCGTTGGGGTAGTTTGGATTTTCTGGATTGTCCAAGTCATTGCCATCGTTTCCTGCAGCATGCACAATTAAAACATCTTTTGAAGCAGCATATTTTATGGCGTCGTACACCCATTGTGCATTGGGAGAAAAGGATTTTCCAAAACTACAGTTGATTATTTTGGCACCATTGTCCACAGCGTATCGAATGGCCAAGGCGATATCCTTGTCATATTCATCGCCGTTGGGTACAGCGCGCACACTCATGATTTTCACATTTTTGGCAACTCCGTTCACCCCTTTTCCGTTGTTACGTTCCGCAGCTATAATTCCGGCCACATGGGTTCCGTGGCTTTCTGTATCCACCCTGTTTTTCGGGTTTCCGTTCCCGTACTTTTTGTCACTAAAGTCATAAGGATTGTCCCCAACGGTCTGTCTTCCGTCAAAATCCTTGTTGAGGTTGTAGTTGACCTGATCCGTGAAATAGGTAATGCCCTCGTTGAGTTCTTCCATTACACTGGGAATACTCTCACCATAGGAGAACATTTGGGTAAGTACGGCAACATGCTGCTGCATTTCCTCTGTTTTAGGCTCAATGGACAACAACTCTTTTTTGGTGTAAGAACTTTTACCCAATTCTTTTTTCACTGCCTCATCGGCACCCTTAACCACTTGGAAAATCTGCTCGTATTGTTGTTTGTTCTGCAATGCTTTTGGATAAGCTTCGTCCAGTTTTAAGCGAGCCTTGGCCCTTGCAGAGGCATCCCCAACACCTACCCGGAGCATACGTACATACTCCAATTGTTCGTTATAGGCCTCGCCCAGGAAATTATAGCCATGGATGTCATCTATATAGCCGTTTCCGTCATCGTCCCTGCCATTATTGGGTCGCTCGCCTTTGTTGGTCCACAGCACCCCGTCCAAATCTTCGTGTTCAATATCGATTCCCGAATCAACTACGGCCACAATAACGGTTTTCCCGTTTTTGTTCTTGATGATTTCCCGGTAGGCCTTGTCCACGCTCATGCCAGGAATGGTGTCCGCAATGAGGTCTGCATGACCCCAGGTTTTTTTCTGATATTCTAACAATTCCGATACCTTAAGAGGAATGGTATCTATATTTTCAACAGGTGTTGAAACAAGGGTAGTGGCACCACACCCCATTAGGAAAATGGAAGCGGAAACCATGGAGAAAGAAAGATTGAAATAACTGCGATTCATATAGATGATTTTAATTGAAATGTAAAACTTTATTGTGAATTGAATACTTCATCAAAGGAAAACAATTGATCCAGGCGCACACCTTTTTCCGTTTTTTTGAGGGAGCACAATTGGTTGTGCGCATCGTGCTCAAAAAAGAGGAGGTAATTGTTTTCTGCAACCGTATTCAAAAAATTAGCCTTTTCCTTTAAGGTTAGCAGGGGCCTAGTATCATAACCCATAACGTAAGGTAAGGGAATATGCCCAACTGTTGGAATCAAATCTGCAACAAAAACCAAGGTTTTACCCTTATAGGTAACATGGGGCAACATTTGTTTTTCCGTATGTCCATCTGCAAAAAGAATGCCGAACCCCAACTCAGACGTCTCTTGAAATGCACCTTCTTTCCGGTCCACAAAATGAAGTTGGCCACTTTCTTCCATGGGCAAAAGGTTTTCTTTTAGAAAAGAGGCTTTTTCCCTAGCATTTGGATGGGTAGCCCATTCCCAATGCTCTTTGTTGGACCAAAATCGTGCATTTTTAAAAGCGGGCTCATACCCCGTTCTATCGGTATTCCATTGGATACTTCCCCCACAATGGTCAAAATGGAGGTGGGTCAAAAAAACGTCTGTGACATCATCCCTATGAAACCCCAATGCTTCCAATGAAGCATCCAAACTGTGGTTTCCCCAACGATAATAGTAACTGAAGAATTTTTCAGATTGCTTGTTTCCCAAGCCATTGTCGACCAAAATGAGCCTGTTGCCATCTTCAATGAGAAGACAACGTGCGGCCAAATCGATCATATTGTTGTTGTCTGCCGGGTTGGTTTTGCTCCAAATGGATTTGGGCACCACTCCAAACATGGCCCCCCCATCCAATTTAAAATTTCCGGTCTCAACGGGATAAATAGTCATTCAGAAAAGCAAATGGCGTGCAAAATAAGAAAAGCAGACCTTAAATAGTTAAAAAACATAGGTTTATTGGCCCTATTTTAACAAAAATCAAATAGGTCCGGACTGCCTCAAAAGTTTGGTCAGCTACTCTCCAAAATAGATCAACTCCTTGGTTTCCTGAACACTCAACAATCGTTCTTTTTTAGGAATGGGGCTTCAAAATATCACAATATGAAGAAAGAAGTACCCAATGTCATAAGTTTGACAAAATTCTAAAAGAAAAACGTTAAATTTCAAGAAAACTAACTCATGGTAGAGCTTGCGGGCATCATAATTTTGGGAATCATTGCACAATGGGTGGCATGGCGCTTTAAACTTCCCGCTATTTTACCGTTGATTCTGATCGGACTTTTGGTAGGCCCTATTGCCACTTTGTACACGGAGGATGGGGGCAAACTAATAGAGCCTATTTGGAATGGGAAAAAGGGACTTTTTCCTGGGGAGGGCCTTTACTATTTTGTGTCCTTGGCCATCAGCATCATTCTGTTTGAGGGAGGACTTACCCTTAAACGGGCAGAAATAAAGAATGTGGGACCGGTAATCACAAAATTAATTACTGTGGGAACCGTAGTAACCTTTTTTGGAGCTGGAGTAGCTGCGCATTACATCTTTGGGCTTACCTGGCAAATTTCATTCCTGTTTTCTGCATTGATTATAGTCACCGGACCAACGGTAATAACACCAATTCTAAGAAATATCCCATTAAAAAAGGACGTTTCCGCTGTGCTTAAGTGGGAGGGCATTCTAATAGACCCCATTGGGGCCTTAGTGGCGGTATTGGTCTTTGAGTTTATTAGTGTGGGTGAAGGTCAGGCATTTACCAAAACGGCATTGATCGAGTTTGGTAAAATCCTGCTGTTCGGAACCACCTTTGGTTTCACTTTTGCCCATGCCCTGGGGTTTGTAATCAAAAGAAATCTGGTGCCCCATTACCTGCTGAATGTGGTATCGCTTTCTGTGGTACTGCTGGTCTACGTGGAATCGGATTTGTTTGCCCATGAATCGGGATTACTGGCCGTTGTGGTCATGGGAATGGTCATGGGGAATATGAATTTGCCCAATTTGAAGGAGCTTCTTTATTTTAAGGAATCGCTAAGTGTTTTGTTGATTTCCATCTTATTTATCCTTTTGGCGGCCAACATTAATATTAGTGACCTGGAACTAATTTTCAATTGGAATACGGCCATTTTGTTTGCCGTGGTTGTTTTTGTGATACGGCCATTGGGTGTTTTTCTTAGTTCCATGGGTTCCGATTTGAAACTCAATGAAAAGCTTTTTATTGGTTGGGTTGGCCCTAGGGGTATTGTTGCGGCGGGAATTGCTTCGTTATTTGGCTCCAAGCTGTTGAGCAAAGGGGAACCAGGGGCTGAGTACATTACACCTTTGGTGTTCATGATAGTGTTGGGAACCGTACTGTTGAATGCGACCACAGCCCGTTTTGTGGCCAAAATTGTGGGGGTCTTTTTAAAGAAATCCGAAGGAGTGTTGATCATAGGCGCTTCCAAGGTATCCCGTCTCATTGGCAACTATCTCAAAAAGAACAATCGGCATGTGGTACTAATAGATAACAACCAGTCCAATATTGAAAAAGCGCAACGTTTGGGACTTGAAGCTATGACAGCGGATATTTTTTCGGACTCGCTGGCGGACAATATTGAACTGAACGACATGGGATTTTTGCTGGCCTTAACCGGAAACTCGGACATTAATGAATTTGCGATTGAAAAATTCCAACGGCAATTTGGCGAAAACGGGGCGTTTAGATTGGTAAACTCAGATGAGATGAACGATCCTGACAATAACCCAAAAGAGGGGCTGTTCTCCCATACGGACGACTTCATAAAATTGATTGAGGTTGTGCGGAAATACCCGGCCATTCAAGAAATTGACCTGAAGGACAAACAACATTATGATGATCTGATCGATCTGGCCCAAAAGGATAGCGAGATCATCCCTGTTTTCACAAAAGCCCCAACCGGGGTCATAGACGTTATCCCCGCAAACAGCAAGGACTTTTCTCCAAACGGGAATGGCTACAAGCTGGTGTACATGGGAAAAACCATCGTTGCTGACTAAAATCCCAATCACGGGAGTCCTTTCAAAACCACATTTTTAGCAAAAATCCACTCATCCGTCAATTGAAAACGCCCATTCGTCAATTGAGGGCTTAAAAAAGTGCTGTTAGGCCGCTACATTGCCTCACCTTTAATTTAGTTTAACCTAAATCTTATAGAGATGAAAAAAACAGTACTTTCTACAGGTATAATGGCCATTTTGTTTGTTGGCTGTTCCGTGGACGCAGAGGAATTATTGAAAGACAGACTGGCCGAGCCTGAAGTCACCACTTCTTCGGTGTGCTTTTCTTGTGCAGATCAATTGGGGTTCAAGCTCGAAATATGCAGTAAAATGGATGGAACCTATACCTTATTATATAAAGATGTAGAGGTAAAGACCATCAATGCTGAAGAGCTTGAAGGCATGAGCCCGAGGGAATTTGTCGCCGAAGGATGCAAGGGTATTCCAGATTTTGAAAGCTAAACCTAGTCGTTCAGTTTTAGGACTGCCATAAAAGCTTGTTGCGGAATCTCCACATTCCCTACTTGGCGCATGCGTTTTTTCCCCTTTTTCTGTTTTTCCAAGAGTTTACGCTTTCTGGAAATATCACCCCCGTAACATTTGGCGGTAACATCTTTCCGAAGCGCTTTTATGGTTTCCCTAGAAATGATTTTGGATCCAATGGCCGCTTGGATAGGAATATCAAACTGTTGCCTTGGGATAAGCTCCTTTAATTTTTCGCACATCTTCTTACCAATACTATGGGCGTTGTCAAAATGAACCAATGCGGATAAGGCATCAACAGGCTGTGCATTCAACAAGATATCCACTCGGACCAATTTGGAGGTTCGCATTCCTATTGGGGTATAGTCGAAAGAGGCATAGCCTTTTGAAACGGTTTTCAATCGGTCATAAAAATCAAAAACGATTTCGGCCAAGGGCATATCAAAAGTAAGCTCCACCCGCTCTGTGGTCAAATAAGTTTGATTGGTGATTTGACCCCGCTTTTCAATACACAAAGACATCACGTTGCCCACAAAATCGGACTTGGTGATGATGGTGGCCTTTATATAAGGTTCCTCAACACGATCCACCGTTGAAGGATCGGGTAAATCCGAAGGATTATTTACGATAAGTGCGGTTTCCTTGTCCTTGGTGGTGTAAGCATGATAACTTACGTTGGGAACCGTAGTAATAACCGTCATGTTGAACTCACGCTCCAATCGCTCCTGGATAATCTCCATGTGCAACATGCCCAAAAATCCACATCTAAAGCCAAAACCAAGCGCGGCACTACTTTCAGGAGTAAACACCAGGGAGGCATCGTTCAATTGTAATTTTTCCATGGAGGAGCGAAGCTCCTCAAAATCTTCGGTGTCCACAGGATAAATTCCAGCGAAAACCATGGGCTTCACATCTTCAAAACCTTCAATGGCGTTTTGGGTTGGTTTGTTGGCATCCGTTATGGTATCCCCAACTTTAACCTCCCGCGCATCTTTGATTCCCGTAATGAGATACCCCACATCTCCAGAGGAAATAACGGGCTTGGGAACCTGATTTAATTTTAGGGTGCCAATTTCGTCAGCGAAATAGTCCTTGTTGGTGGCCACAAACTTGATTTTCTGCCCTTTCCTAATTTCTCCATTGATGACCCTAAAATAGGTTTCCACACCTCGAAAGGGATTGTAAACAGAATCAAACACCAAGGCCTGTAGGGATTCATTTGGGTTTCCTTTGGGAGCTGGAACCCGCTCTATGATGGCCGTGAGAATATTTTCTATTCCAATGCCGGTTTTGGCACTGGCAGGAATCACTTCCTCTGGGGCGCATCCCAAAAGGTCAACAATATCATCCGTAACTTCTTCTGGGTTTGCGCTGGGCAAATCTACTTTATTGAGCACGGGAATGATTTCCAAATCGTTTTCCAGGGCCAAGTATAAGTTTGATATGGTTTGCGCTTGGATACTTTGGGCCGCGTCCACCACCAAAAGGGCGCCTTCGCAGGCTGCAATGGATCGCGAAACCTCATACGAGAAATCCACGTGTCCAGGGGTGTCTATAAGATTGAGGATATAAGTTTCTCCCTCGTGGACGTATTCCATTTGTATAGCATGGCTTTTGATGGTTATACCACGCTCCCGCTCCAGATCCATATTGTCCAACAGCTGATCCTGTTTTTCCCGATCGGTAACAGAGCCTGTAAAGTCCAATAACCGGTCTGCCAAGGTACTTTTACCATGGTCTATATGTGCAATGATGCAAAAATTCCTAATCCTCTCCATATCAATAACTGCCTGTAAAATCTAAGGCTTTAAAGCAACTGCAAATATAGCTCTTTTAGCTGCCCGACTACTGGTTTTTTGCAAATATGACGCAATGACGACGTACATGGCTCTAAAATATTTTCTTAGATTTGATATCCAACCCCAAGACTAAATGAGACACCTTGCCTTTATTTTTTTATTGGCGTTTTTCCCCTGCACGCACTTGCATGCACAGACTTACCAGATTAGCGGAAAGGTTGTAGATCAAGAAAATAATTTAATTCCATATGCCAACATCCTTTTGTTACAAGCAGTTGATTCCACTTTTGTTATGGGAACATCAGCAGATGAGGTGGGTTATTTTTCTTTAAACGAGGTTGAACCTGATCTATATTTATTACAGGCCAGTTATGTGGGCAGAGGCTCCGAACCAAGGGCATTGGATATTGCCGGCAACGTTTCATTGGGAGCCTTGATTATTCCTCTGGAAACTAATACCCTGGATGAGGTTGTAGTGACCGCAAAGCGTCCAACGCTGCAAAGATTGCCAGACAGACTGGTCTTTTCTGTTGAGAACACTATTGTTTCACAGGGAAGTTCTTGGGACATATTGAGAAGCACTCCAGGAGTTATTGTAAATCAGGAAGACCTACAGATAAAAGGGCAAAGTGCCACTGTTTATCTGAATGACCGAAAAGTGCACCTCTCTGGTCAAGAAGTAAAGGAATTGTTGGAAGGCTTTTCCGGGAACAACATAAAATCGGTGGAAGTAATTGCCAACCCTCCGGCGCGTTACGATGCTGAAGGCGGGCCCATATTGAACATCGTTACCTCCAAAAACATTACGCCAGGATATAAAGGCAGTATCAACGGGAGCTATACCCAGGCCTCCTTCCCAAAATTTGCAGCAGGGATGAGCCACTATTTCAAGACGGACAAACTTAACCTGTTTGCCAACTATTCCATAAGCCCGAAAAAGGAATTGCGGAAAACAAGAAAGGGAACCAATTATATGGGTGACACCAATTCGATTTTTTCGAGATGGACCACCTTATACAATGAAACGTTGTCCTCCCAAGCACAGAATGCCAGCTTTATACTGGACTACGATTTTGATGAAAGAAACAGCCTTAATCTCACCTCCAATTTGGCCTTTAATTTTGGACAGGAAAGGGAAATAGACTTAAATGCGGAAATTAGGGATGGACAGCAGCAGTTGGATTCTACTTTTGTCACCAGGAATATTGCCGATTTGGACAATTCCAACTTGGCCTTTGACCTTTCATACATCCATAAACTGAAGAAACCAGGTGCCAGAGTCACTTTTAATGGACATTTTACCAACTATAATGGGGAATCCTTTCAAAATCTGAACTCCAATTATTTTGACGACAATGCTATGTTTATAAGGAATTTCACCTTTGACACGGATTCTAAGCAGGACATACAAATCTTTACTGGACAGGCGGATTTCTCTACGCCTTTGGGAACCAGCTCATTTGAAACAGGGCTTAAGATGTCCTCCATTACTTCCGAAAGCAGGGTGGACTTTCAGAATTTTATTGGATCGGACAATACCGTAAGCCCATCATTGTCCGATGTGTTTTCCTATGATGAAAAGGTTTATGCAGGTTATTTGAGTTGGGTTAAAAGCTGGGATAAATGGTCCATGAAATTAGGTCTTAGAGGGGAACTAACCGAAGCCAATGGAACATCACAAACCCTTGATGAGACCAATACCGTGGATTTTTTTGAGCCCTTTCCTTCCGTTTACATTCTATACTCTCCATCAGATAAACATAGCTTTGCGTTTGACTATGGAAGAAATGTGGACAGACCCAAATACAATGACCTAAACCCCTTTAGAGTCTTTTTCAACGAAAATGATTTTGAGGAGGGCAATCCCGGCTTAAGGCCAAGTTTCAGCAATAATTTCAACTTCAATTACTCCTTGAATAGCGAGTTCTTTGTTGATATTTATTATAGAGACAACGGACGCAATATTGGATATTTGGTATTTCAGGACAATGATGAGCAAACCTTGGTGGAGTTAAAACAAAACATGTTGGCCAGTAAATCCTATGGTTTGGATTTCACGGTCAGCAAGGGGATAACCCCATTTTGGTTTATGTATGCGTACACTTCCTTTTTTCATGAAGAGGAGACGTTTCTGGCAGTGGAAAGCAACAATCAGGAATATACCAACGAAGTGGATGGGATTTATGGCTATTTGGCCAATTACCTTACCCTATCAAAGGACGGCACCTTTACCGGAGAACTTACAATGACTTATATATCGCAATTTTTGTTTGGTTCGTATATCTCAGACGAGCAGTTAAATCTGACCCTGGGATTGCGTAAATCCCTCTGGAACAATCGGGCAAGTATTTCAGTGGCGGCGGAAGACTTACTGGAGCAATACCTCCCCACATACACCTCAAGATACCTTAATCAGGATAATTTTTACAGACGCAGGCCGGAGGCCCAGTTTATCCGGTTTGGGTTTACCTATAATTTCGGAAACTTTAGGCTACAGGATAACGAGCGGGCCATCGAGAAAAAAGAACGAGACCGATTGGAGGCCAACTAACTTACTGATTTTCCTGTATTTTGTATTTTTGCAATCCTAAAAAAGAAGGATTTGCCTAAGATTGGAAACATAGAACTCCCTGATTTCCCGTTGCTGCTTGCTCCTATGGAGGACGTTAGTGACCCCCCCTTTAGGGCCTTGTGCAAAGAACAAGGTGCGGATGTGGTCTACACAGAATTCATCTCCTCGGAAGGACTTATTAGGGATGCGGCCAAAAGTGTGATCAAGCTGGATATTTACGAAAAGGAACGGCCTGTGGGAATCCAGATATTTGGTGCTGAACTGGATTCCATGCTAAAGGCTGTTGATATTGTTGAAAAATCCAAGCCGGACATAATCGACATTAATTTTGGATGCCCCGTGAAGAAGGTGGTGTCCAAAAATGCTGGTGCCGGAATTCTTAAGGACATTCCGTTGATGGTAAAACTAACCGAGGAAATGGTAAAGCGGACCCATTTGCCTGTTACGGTTAAAACCCGATTGGGATGGGATTCGGATTCCATCAAGATTGTGGAAGTCGCGGAACGATTACAAGACGTGGGAATTCAGGCTATTGCCATTCACGGTCGAACCCGGGTGCAGATGTACAAGGGCGACGCCAATTGGGCCCCAATTGCAGAAGTAAAGAATAACTCCAGAATGCATATCCCAGTATTCGGAAATGGGGATGTGGACACTCCGGAGGCGGCCGTGAGAATGCGGGATGAATTTGGCTTGGACGGAGCCATGATTGGTAGGGCAAGCATTGGCAACCCATGGTTCTTTAAGGAGGTGAAGCACTACTTTAAGACAGGAACACATTTAGCACCGCCTACCATGGAAGAACGTGTGGAAGCTGCTCGAAGGCATCTACAAATGGCCATTGATTGGAAAGGTGAAAAGTTAGGGGTTTTTGAAACCCGAAGACATTATACCAATTACTTCAAAGGTATTCCCCACTTTAAGGAGTACCGCATGAAAATGGTGACCAGTGATGATTCCTCAGATGTTTTTGCCGCATTCGATGAGGTTTTGGAAAAATTCGTAGATTTTCAGTTTGTTTAGGAAGCAATCAAACGTTTGCTAATCCTACTACTGGCTATTTTGGAGGAAATAAACCCAAGCACTACAATGGTGCTTAGCACCACCACCACATTCATCAAATTATATTCCACAGGATAGGCAAGGGAAGGTGTAATCTTTAACCAACCGAATGCGAGTTGTGACCCGATCAAAAGTGACCCAATTAGCACCCCGATAAGTCCGCCCAATGTGGTAACCAGAAGACCTTGGGTAAAATAAATGGAGCGCAGCTCTTTAATGGTGGCGCCAAGGCTAAAAAGGGTTTTCGAGTTTTGTTGTTTGTCCAATATCATCATTATGATGGCCCCAACCACATTGAACAAAGCAATGATCAGGACCAGCGTAAAAATCAAATAGGTTGCAAGATTTTCGGTATTGAGCATGCGATAAAGCGTACTGTTCTGCTCCTGTCTATTGAGCACCAACACCTTATTGCCGAAAATGGTCTTGAGCTCACTTCGTACGTCTTCCAAGGGAAGTTGCCCGTCCAATTTAAAGTTGATTCCGGAGATTTGCGTGCTGTCCTTTTCCAAAAAAGACTGCACAAGGGGCAGCTGGGCAAACACATATTTTTTATCCAGATTTTCCTCAACCGCATACACACCGCTCACAACCAACGGCAATTCATTATAAGGCTTGGAGCTGAAGCTTTGTTGAGAAATAGAACCCTTTCCTGGTTTGGGCACCAAGGCGGTCAAAGGAGTTTGGTAATTATCCAAAGGAACGTTAAGTAGATTATAAATACCAATTCCCACCACACAATTGTATTCTGTAATTCCCCAATTACCAAAATACAGCGTGCTGTCCACGCCAGTCACAGATCTGTAATTTCCATCAATGCCTTTGATGTAGGCAAAATGGCTTTTGTCCCTAAACGTGAGATAGACCCGTTCCTCCAGTTCCTTGGAGTAGTTGGCCAGACCCTGTACTTGTTGTAGCTTGTTTTCTTCCTCTGGGTCAATGGAAAAGTGCTTTCCATAGGCGGGAAGTGCCTTAAGATCGGGATCAAATGTATTGGTAAAGGAAAGACTAAAGGTTTTTAGCCCAGCAAAAGCCGAAAGCACAATAAATAGAGCCGCAGACCCAATAACAATCACCAAAAAAGTGATGAAATTGATAATGTTTACCGCATTTTGACTGCTTTTTGACCGTAAATAGCGCTTTGCGATATAAAATGGAAAGTTCAAAATCAGGATTTCTTTCGTTTGGCAAGCAAGTCCCTGTTCTCAATGGGGTTTTCTTCTCCCTTTAATGACTTTTCAATTTGATCGATGTATTCCAAGGAATCATCATGATAGAAACTAAGTTCCGGAACACGGCGCAATTGATTTTTGGTCCGCTGTGCCAACTCGTGCTTGATCAGGGGCTGATTGGACTTGACCCCATCCAACAATTCGTTGGCCTTATCATTGGGGAATATACTGAGGTAGACCTTGGCAATGGAAAGATCCGTGGTCACGTAGACCTTGGAAACCGAAATCAATGTTCCTTTTAAACCACCATCTGTTGCGGCCCGTTGAAGGATATCCGCAATATCCTTTTGAATGATCCCCGCAATTTTCTTCTGCCGCTGTGTTTCCATACTGCAAAATAACGGAATAAATGACGAACCTCATGATATCATAAGAAGACAGTGCTTAATTTTGGAGAGAAATACCTGCAAACGATTCAAAAAAGCAAGAAATATGGATAAAATAGAACATATTGGGATAGCCGTTAAAAATATTGGGGAGTCAAACAAATTGTTTGCAAAACTGTTGGGCGTTGAACCTTATAAGATGGAAGAAGTTGCTTCGGAAGGGGTAAGGACTTCCTTTTTTCAATCGGGACCCAATAAAGTGGAACTGTTGGAAGCCACTACCTTGGACAGTCCCATTGCTAAATTTTTGGATAGGAAAGGCGAAGGTATTCACCATATAGCCTTTGCCGTGGAAGACATTGAATCGGAACTAAAACGGTTAAAGAAAGAAGGTTTTAAAATATTGAACGAAACACCCAAAAAAGGGGCCGACAACAAGCTGGTTGCGTTTTTGCACCCCAAGGGAACCAATGGAGTTTTGGTAGAACTTTGTCAGGAGATAAAGGAAGAGTAGCGGTTTAAAACCTTGCGACGAAGAAAAATAAGTAGTAATATTGCATCCGCAATTTGCGGGTCCTATAGCTCAGTTGGTTAGAGCACCTGACTCATAATCAGGGGGTCCCTGGTTCGAGCCCAGGTGGGACCACGTAAAATCCTTCTAAGTCATTGATTTAGAAGGATTTGTTTTTTTAAAGGGGGCACAAAAGGGGGCATAAAATTCGATGTTAAGAAATAGCCCAGGGTATTGGCCACATAACTTTGAGGGTTTAAACTGTTCTCCGGGAGATTCACTAGATGTTCAAGACCTTTATTCATACCAGAACCGCCCACATATAGTTTTCCGAAAATTTTCCTAAATAAAGTTAAAATCTGGAAATCGATTATCTTTGCCCACCAGATTAAATGGTTATTAACCTCAAAGGTTTGACCGTTATGACAGAAACAGATTTAAGGTTTAAACTTAGAGGTTCCATTTCAACCACCCATTATGGGCATCAGAAACTGATTGCTTTATTTAATCAGTGTAGGGAATACTTTGATACTTCAATTACAGTATGCTTTCGGGATTTAACTTGGATTGATGCAAATATGGCTGCACTACTCCAAGCAATTGTCCGTAAGTTGGAAAAAGAAAATAATTTGGAATTGGTTGCCGATCTAGACGAATCCACGCAGCAATTTCGAGTACTTTTTGGAAATGGGCTATTTGAATCAGATGTATCACATTTATTGAATACCGGTACCTCAATACGTCTCAAGGAATTTTATACTAAGGATAATGATGATTTTGTAAAATACATCGAGAATGATTTCATCGATTTTCCGAATTTATCTTTGAATGAGGCATCCAAAGAGACTATTATCCAATCCTTAATCGAGGTTTTCACCAATTACGAAATCCACGCTAAGGCGGATTATCCCATATTTTTATGCGGTCAATATTACCCTACGAAGCGAATATTGAAATTTACCATTGTCGATCTCGGTATCGGGTTCCTTAAACCCATCCAGGCTCAAGTAGAGGTAATCGACACTTATGCAAAGGCAATAGACTGGGCTCTAGTCGAAGGAAACACCACCAAAACTGATGCCCCTGGCGGCTTGGGCCTCTGTGAACTACGCTCCAGTATGGAAGAAAATAATGGCAGTCTTGAAATTGTTTCAGGCAACGCTTATAAAGCATGTGGATTCAAAAATGGTATAAAAATTGATACTTGTAAAACAATGAACGCGTTTCACATAGGAACCACCATTAATTTGGTTTTCTATGGTGTTTGAAATACTTTTGCGCCCAAATTTGGCGTTATGATGGTGGAACATGGTTCCTGAAGGTGCAAAATTTTTACTACCTTTAAAATGAATCATCGTAAGACAAACAACAATCAACCGACTAAATCGCAGCTATGAAATTGGTCATTTCCGAGGTTATCAAACAGTCAAATGCTATCAGTCATTCCGATGGGCTGAAGCTGTATGACTATGTTCTTTTGAACCTCAAGGGAAAGGCTTATATCCTTTCTTTTGATGGTATCAACAGGGTTTCCACTGCTTTTTTAAACGCCAGCATTGGTAAGCTTTTTATTGATGGATTGTTCCAAGAAGATTTTATTGACAAGGCGGAAACAAAAGATATTATTCTGAAAAAAATTGACAGTGTTCTTGCCAATGCAAAAAATCCGGATGTCTACAATCAGGCGGTAAACGATGCCCATGAGCTCTGTTAACTGTTATGGATTATGATATCAAAAGAATAGACAAGACTACTCCCATCAAGGGAGTATTTTTTTTTGATACCATGATATGGTTGGATATTTTAGCCCCCAAGTTCTCTAAGGATAATAATAGGAAGAACAAGTACATCTCGTTCTTTGATAAAGTTAATAGCTCTCCCTCTGCGAAGATTGCGGTGAGCGCCCTTTCCATTTCAGAGGTAACCAACACCTATTTCAAAACCGTTGCCTTACGGATGTACGAGAAAGAGGAAAATACCAAGGTGCTGCCCAATGAGTTCAAAACGAAATATCGCCCCACCGAACATTTCAAGAACCAGTACCAGATTGTTTGTGATGAAATTGAAGCCAGGGCAGACTCTCTAGAGTTCTCAAACTATACGCTAAAAGAGGCAGATTTGACTGAGGCCGTCAACTATCCGAAATTGGATTTCAACGATTATTGTTACTATAAGATGTGTCAAGAAAATAGCTTTACGCTGGTGACTGATGATGGAGATTTCTTTGTAAAGAATGTACCCTTATTGACACTGAACAAAAGATTGATGGACAAATATCATGAGGAACTTGTTAAAGGTAAATTGTAAGTAATTTTTCACTACTCTTCAATTTTTATAATAAGGAGGCTTCTTAATTGCAGCTTTGTAAATTCTAACCGGAGAGTCTTCCACCAGAAAATTATATCATAAGTATCCCATTAAAGGTCAATTAACAGCACTACTAAAAAAGACCAAATATGGGACATACACCTTTAGCACATATTCAATTCAGAATTTTGTCCTTTAAATCGGCCCTTTTAAGAGCCTTCGAGTTGAGGCAAAAGATTTAAAGCCCGCTCCGCAGAACGGGCTTATCTAGTTCATTCCTTGTCTTTATATGGCTTCAAACCTTCATCGAACATCTTCTCCATCATTACGCTCACTACTCTGTCCGCTTTATCTGGATGACCACTTTCAAAGGGTGGTTGCGGGTCATATTCCAGGTTCAATGCAATGAATTCTGCATAGTTTCTTCCCAGAATCTGGTCGACCAGTGCAAGGCTCATATCAATCCCCGCTGATACCCCAGCGCTTGTCCAATATTTACCGTCATTAGTGTACCTCTTTTTTACAAATGTGGCCCCATATTTAGCCAAGTTTTCCTCAGCCCGATACCAGTGGGTGGTAGCCTCTTTACCATCCAAAACTCCGGCAGCTCCTAGAATCCAAGCTCCCGTGCAAACACTCACTGTGTACTTGCTCTTCTTGTCTATCTTACGAATCCAGGCCAACAACTCTTCATCCTTCGTAGCTTGGTAAGTCTCCACGAAACCTCCCGGTATAACGAGCATATCCAATTGTTCAATATCGTCGATGCCATAATCAACTTCAATTTTCACCTTATCGCTACTGGTTATGGTCCCTCTTTTTCGGCCAATAAGTCTTTTTTCGGTGGGGTACATGCTGTTGAGTACTGACAATGGCCCCATCGCATCCATTGTAAAGAAGCCATCATATAATAAAATTCCAATGGTCTGGATGGTATCTTTTGGGGCTTCGTACAAAACCATCATCGATTCATCATGGCTCATCCCATCCAACTCTTTATCAGAATAGGGAGTGCCGTCAGGTTTTAGATTTCTCTCAGCTTTAACGACTTCTTCCTCTTCTTGAACTTCCTTTACAACTTGTTTTTCTGTTCTCTCATTTTTACAGGCCAACAGGACCAATATAATTGCTATTGATAGTATTCTTTTCATGATTAAAATTTATAAGTTAGTGACGCTCCAAAGGTCAATGGTGCAGTTGTACGCACATTTCGGCTTCCAAAGCTGGTATCCGGATTTCCAAAGGCCAGATAGGTCTCATCGGTTAGGTTCTGTCCCCAAACTGCTAAAATAAAATCCCTGTAATCAAGACTTACCCTTGCATTTAGAAGGCTATATGATGGCTGCTCCAAGGTGTTTTGGATATCCGTGAAATAGCTTCCGATACTTCTCAATTCCAACCTAAATGTGCTTTGAAGTTCATCAGTTAGGCTGGTTCCATATTGTGCACCAAGAAAAAGGGTGTATTCTGGAGTATTGGCCAATGAATTACCACTGATGTCCGTTCTGATTTCCTCTCCGGTAGTGAAATCCTGACGTACCAGTTCAAAATCTTTGTATTCAGTGTCCGTGTATCCAAAACTAGCGTCCAGTTGCAGGCCCTTTACAGGTATTGCCGTGGCTTCCAGTTCAAGCCCCATAGATCTTGCATCCCCGACATTTTCGCGTGCAAAGCTAAACGGTGCCACTAGATTGAAGAATTGGATATCCGTCCAATCTATCCAAAACAAGGAAGCTCCTAACCTGAAACGGTTATCGGTGGTGTTCAATTTGTACCCCACTTCATAATTGTTGGAAAATTCCGGGTCAAAAGTCTGGTCAATGCCATCTGGAAGTCTTTGGGCATTGATGCCACCCGCTCTAAATCCCCGGGTATAACTACCATAAAGGTTCATGGTTGAATTTGGTGAAAAGGAAAGCGCGGCTTTTGGTGATACCGCTGAATAGTCGCCCTCCTCCGTGTTATCAGAATTGGTCTCTATCAATTCGCCATTCAAAAAATTCAAGTCTCCAAAACCATTGAATGTGGCTTTTCGTTTTTCATAATCATAACGTAGTCCACCTGTGAATTCAAGTTGCTGGGTCAAGTCCAAAGAGAATTCACCAAAGGCAGCAATACCACTGTTGTTTCCCTCATTCCTAAAAATGATATTTGAACCTCTCGGAAAACCAAAGGCATCTGCCTCTGCATCGGTCAGTTCCTGGGCCAAATTGGTGGAAGGTTCAAAGGCATTTTGTATAAACCCAAACAACCCGGCAGTGTACTGCCATTTTGAATCCAAAGTATTGGAATTCAATCGCAGTTCTTGGCTCCAGACTTCTTGTGGGGGCAATTTCTCCCCGATTTCATTATCCACAAAGGAATGGAAGAACCCAGGGAAGTCCACATCCTCAAAAGCAAGGGAAATATTCTGGTACGTTGTTACTGAAGTATAGGTATGTTTATCGGTAAAATACTTTCCGACCAAGGCGGTGTTCACAATATTTCGCTCATGGCTAGCCAATCGGCTCAGGTAAATACGGTCGGGCGTTTCAAAAGCAATTTCTTCATTGGGCTGCGATACAAAGAAACCTGAGGCATCCGACCTGTCCTGCTGTCCCTTTACGTTGAGGGCTAGACTGAACTTTGGTGAGGCCATCCATTTTAAACTCAGGTTACCATATAGGTTTTGGAAATCCCCGACCGTTTCACCGTTCAAGGACGCATCTGGCACAAAAGCCAATGAGTCATCATTCTCCCAATATCCGTCCCTTTTCTGAAACAGGCTTGAAAAACCAAAAAACAATCTGTCCTTTACCAATGGCGTTCGCAGGGCCAGTGCATGTCGCTGGAGGCTCAGATTTCCGAAACCTGCCTCGACAAACCCCTCGGTCCTGTTGGTAGGTTGTTTGGTGATAATATTAATGACCCCTCCCATGGCATTTCTGCCGAAGAGGGTGCCTTGCGGACCCCTTAGCACTTCAATCCGCTCAATGTCCGTGAGTGCAAACCCATTGGCAAGTATGTCCAATTGGTTGACATCATCAACATAAGTTGCCACCGCAGGATTTTCACTGAATACCTGTATACCACGAATGGTCTGGATGGCCTGAAAAGCAACCCCGGATTCTTGATATAGATAATTGGGCACTATGGCGGTCAGTCCTCCCAAGTCCCAAGTTCTTGTATTCTCTACGGTTCTACTGTCCAATGAGCTTATCGCAATGGCCGTGGTCAGCAAAGTTTCCTCACGTTTACGTCCAAATACGGTGACATCGCCCAACTTTTCGTTAGTGCTGGACAAGGTAATGTTCAAATCCCATCGGCCACCTATTTGTACGTTCTCCGCAGCGTATCCCAAAGTCGTTATACGAAGTATGGCATCCGTCGATGGAAGATCCAATTCAAATTCCCCATTGTCATCGGTTGCGGTTCCAATGGAAGAATTCAATATGGCAATATTGGCAAACGCGATGGGTTCGCCCTTTTCGTTGGTCACCCTACCCTGTATGCTGTTTTGTGCATGTGCCACAAAACCCAAACAGAACAGGACAACCATCATTATGTATTTCATTATGATGATTTAAAATTTATGTATTGTGTGATAAGATGACTTCCAGAATTGAAAGGTCAAATGAACGGTAAAAGTTTAGCAGATACGCCTGGGGGGATGGAAGATATTTTGACCATTGACCAACTTGTAGAGATTGGTATAACCAAAGTCATATCCATGTTCTCTTTGGGGAATTACTTTTTTCCTAGAACAGTAAAGTTCAACAAATCCAATAGGGTATTCCTCCATCGCAATCTTCGGGAGATTTTCTTTTTTACCATCCTGCTGTTCTTCCAGCATTTGCATCAAGTAGCATTTGCCCCCACATTGGAGTTCAGGTTTTTCTTGATTGATACAGAGGAATTCAGAAATATAATCTTGGTTGATGATATAGTCCATCACTGGAACAATTGGACGGACCATTGCCATCAGGTACAGAAAAACCAACAAAAGGGCTGACGTTTTCACAACACAAATATAAGGCGGTCAAACCCCTGAAGTGTAAAATTGAACTGAATTTTTAAATCAGTATGAAATTATATGCTGTCTAAGAAAACGAACGATTTTTAAATCTGTCAGGGTCTCGACCCTGACAGATTGCTTAAAGTTTATCAAGAATATGTTCAGAAGCGCACAGTGACACTTCCCCTAAGGTAAAAGGGCACACCAGGGGTAAAGTGGATTTCTTCCACCGCCTCCGTTTCATCGAACAACCGACTCTCTGTGGCGAACTGGGTCTCGTTCCATGCCGTATCGAAGAGATTTTCAACGACAAGCCCCAAAGTCCAGTTGCCCAGATTGTAATTCAGGTTGGCATCGGTCACAAAATAGCCCTCCGCGACAATGGAATTGTCTTCATTGGCTGGCCGGTCATCGATATACCGATAATTGATTCCCCCAGAAAGACCGTTTTCACAGTCGATAACAAGGCCACCGACAGTCGTAAGGTCGGGGGCCAAGGGAATAAAATCCTGACCATCCCCCGCTTCGGTACTGCGCGCATGGGTATAGTTGGCATCCGCATACAGGTACAGCCAGTCGGTGGCCTGATATCGGGCCCCCACCTCTACTCCCAATCGCCGGGTCTTGCCACTGGGTTCCACAATGCCGGCATCGCCAACATAGACAAACTCTTGGTCCAAAAAGAGCGTCCACAAGGTGGCATTGAGCACCAAACGGTCCACTGGTTTCACTATGGTGCCCAGATCCACCCCATAGGCCGCGGGAAGGATTTCCTCCCCATTGTTCGCCACCACGACCCGCGCATCATTGGAATGAAAGCCAATGCCCGTCTTTAAAAAAAACTGGGTGTTCGCCGTGGGACTGTAGATGGTGTTGAACTTGGGGCTGAAGGCGACTTTCTCCTCACTTTGGTTGTCGTACAGCTCGCTCAGTCTGTTCACATAGTCAAACTTGAAATAATCCAGCCGCAGCACGGGATTGAAGCTAAAATCCCCCGATTTGAAATCAGCGCCCAAAAAACCATGGGTGTTGACCTGGTCTACATCGCCAAAGGCCAAGCGCTCCAAGGTCGTCTGGCGGTTCAGGGTGCGCGAGAGTTGGTTGTCATCCACGTTGTCATAACGAAACCCGATGCCCGCCTCATAACTGAAGTCCAGATTGCCCACACGGGCCCGTTCATCTTTGAATACCGTTCGGGCACCCAAGAGCAGCCTATCCTCAAACTGGCGGATCTGGTCCCCGTTCTCGGGGTCTTCCAAAAAGAAGGTGAAGTTTGAAAACAGCTCAAAATCATAATGCGAAAGAAAAGCATCGGTTTCCAAAACTTGCCCCACATTCAACTGTTTGCTGTGGTTCACAACAACATTGGTGCGGCTGGTCTGCCCACCCTCGGTATCATCGATGGCCCCAAAACGACCGATGATGCCCTGGTCCACCGCCCGCTGGGGTATTTGCCCCGATGCATCCCATTTGCTCTGGAAGTGCGATGCGGTCAAAGACAGCTCCTGCTCGCCGGGAAGGCTAAAAAGGTAACGTCCCAAAAGATTGAGCCTATTGAAGTTCTGGGGCGATACGAACGGGCCATCGGTCAAATAGAGTTCCGATGCCAAATAGGCCGAGCTGTTTTGTTGCTCAAAGAGGTCGAACATCCCCACAAAACGGCGGGTGCCGAACTGGCCCAATTCAGCGGAGACCATACTACCGTCGATACGCTTTTTGAGCCTCAAATCGACAAATCCCGCGGTATTGAAATCCCCCTGATCGGCATAATAGGGCCCCTTACCAAAATTGATGTTCTCCAAGGTCTCCGGGATGACGAAATGGAGGTCCGCATAACCCTGGCCGTGGGCATGCGAGACCATGTTCACCGGCATACCATCGACACTGATGGCCACATCGGTGCCATGGTCCACATCGAAGCCGCGCAGGAAGATTTGTTCCGCCTTGCCGCCTCCCGCATGTTGCCCGATGATTAGCCCGGGGACCTTCCGCAAGATTTCCTGTGACGATTTCACAGGGTTTGCCTGCACGTCGATATCGACGATTTTGCTCAACGCATCCACTTTGGAGACCAAGACCACTTGGTCCAACGAAATGGAGGCCTGTGGCAATGTGACCGTAATTGGGCTTTCCAAGGCTGAAGGGATGACCACAAGTGTTTGCGTGGCATGGCCCAAGCGCGAAAATTGGACCGTATCGTTGACATTGGTCCGTGATAGGATAAAACTTCCGGTGCCATCGGTATGGCCGTGCCGCCCACTGGTCTTGTTGAAGATACCTGCATCTTCCAAGGGGGCACCCTCCGTATCGACCACTTTTCCCATAAGGGTCTGGGCAAAAGTGTGCTGTATGGCCAGACAGGCCAATACTATTATAAAATATTTCATCTGTTTGTTTTTAGTGTTTTTTTACAGGCCAGACCTGCCCGTCCGGCAGGCGGGTGTAATGCGTCAATAACCATTCCGTCAGATATCAAGAATGGTTATGACTCATTTCATTGCCGTTTTTTAATAAAATGATGCTTCCTCAATAATTGGAAAGCATGATATTTTGGGTAGACAAAAAACTCATCCAATCCCCATAGCGAGGATAATTATAGCATGTCCACTGTTGGCTCAACAGTGTTGGGGAGGTGGAGTGGGGATTTTTTCCTTGCGATCAGGAACAATAGGTATGATGTATATAGTCTGACGAAATAAACGATTGCAAAAAAAGTGCGGTGATGTACAGTCTTGGGAAATCAGGTGTTTGTCAATCCTTTTCTTGAAAGGCCTTTCCTGAGTACCTTCGTTTGTGTCAGAATGGTCCAAAAACTGTTTGAACCAGGATATTAGCCTATGGGAATGTGGGTCTTCATGGTCATGGCTTGTTTGCGGCATCCCATAATCCAAGAACACATGATGATGTTCCTTGGCATTTTGATGATAATGGGTGCTGTGCGCTGACATCCAATGCGAAATACCGTGCATCAATCTCAATACCGGTATTTGCAAGGCCCCCAACAGATAACAGAGGCAAATCAGGGAACAACAAATCCTTACGAACGCATCAAGAAAGTTGGCCTGTAGTTTCTTCGGCATTGGATGTTGGCATTGCACGATTTTATTTACGAAGTTTCCAATACAATGGTTTTACCATAGCTTTTGAACCTAAAGGGAATTGATTCTTAAATCCTTTTTTATTGAAGAAGATGATTTTTGGGAAATTGGAAAATGACGGATGTGATTGTGTTATTGACTATAGGATATGGACATGTTGGAGTTTCAGAAATTTAACATTTTAAAAGACTTACTCCATTTTCGAAAAGTTCAAAAATTCTATCCCATTAACTCGCCATTTTAAGGATATGTCATCTATGTTTGATTTTTCGTTGATTGTATAATTATTGAAGATAATGCTAGTGTTTTGCATCAATTTTCTATTCGAAGAACAAAGCCCCTGCGGTGTACGTTTTCGATTTGAACCTTGGAATCTTTGCCCAGATGATGCCGCAATCGTGATATGAACACGCTCAAGCTTTTTTTGTTGAAATAATCATTTTTGTCCCAGACAATTGTCAAGATTTCCTTGTGGGTGCACAATTGGTTGCGGTTCTGATAAAGATAGATCAGCAGTTCGTACTCTTTTCCGGTCAGTGTGATAATCTCTTTTTCAAAATGCAATTCTTGGTTTTTGGTATCCAAGGTGTACGCTCCAATGTTGTAGATAGGATGCAGAGGTGCCGAACCCTTCGCTTGAACCAGACGTGAAAGCAATGTCTCGATACGCACCACCAGTTCTTCCTCATCAATGGGCTTTTTAAGATAATCTACCGCTCCAGCGACAAATCCCTTTAATACGTCCACTTTAAGAGATTTGGCGGTCAGGAACAAAAATGGAAGTTCGGGCACAACGTTTTTTAGGTTTCGCGCTAGTTCAAAACCGTCGGTGTCGGGAAGCATCACGTCCAGAATGGCCAAATCAAAAGTATAAGCATCAAGGATGGTTAATGCCTCCGTACCATTTTTGGCCCAAACGACCTCAAAGTCCTTCATCTCCAGATATTCCGACAACAGATACCCCAAGTTGGGGTCATCTTCCACCAATAAAAGTTTGTTCCTTTTCTTCATTTTTTGAGCATTGGAAGTATGATGGTAAAAACCGAGCCTTTTCCCGGTTCGCTTGAAAGCGTTATCCTGCCGCGGTGCAGACGCACTATTTTTTTCACATAGGGCAGGCCAAGGCCATATCCCTTTATTCTGTGCAGTCCGCCCTGGGAGCCCCTCTGGTATTTTCGAAAGATACGCTTTCTATCGCGCTTCGCGATGCCTTGCCCATTGTCGGAAATCGAGATGTGCAACAGGTCTTTGTAGGTCTCAGCACGCAACTCTACCATGGGCCGTTCGGAATATTTCACGGCATTTTCGAGCAAATTGCCAATGGCATTTTTCAAGTGGAAGATATCGGCCTTTATATGATAGGGGCCTTTTTGCATTTGAAATGAAAAATCAACTTCGCCGTATTCACCGAGAATTTTGAATTCGTGGCAGATTCTTTCAAGGTGGGGCCTGAAGTCCATTTCTTCAAAGACCATGATGTTCTTTCCAGATTCCAAACTGGCCAGTTCGAGTACCTTTTCAATATGGTTCTTCAATCGGTCGGTTTCCTGTCTGATCATGTTGACCACGGGTTGTCTTTCTTTGGCCACTTCCCCCTCCAATATCTTTGTGGCCAAACCGATGGAAAAAACCGGGGTCTTGAGCTCGTGGGTAAGATTGTTGATGAACTCGTTGGTGGTGGTGATCAAACGGGTTTGTCCGTAGAATGAATGCAGCACCCATAACACGGTTGCAATAATGGCTATCAAAAATACGAAGCTTGGTATGGTCAATCCGTTCAACTGTTTTAAAAAATACCTGTTGATGTCCTCAAACCCAAGCTCTAGCACCAAGTCGTCATCCAATAGTTCGGCCAGGTATCCTTCCATCACGATGGGGAATTTCCGTATATCCCTGCTTTGCCAATCCAATGAATCGGAAGACAAATATTCCCTGTTCAACGTTCTTGAATACAGGCGGTACGAAAATTGAGCATCGATTCCCGACTGCGCCAGTTGATACGCGATATAGTCCTTTAAATAGAATCGGGAAGCACTTTCAAGGCTATCCACGCTAATCTTGAGGTTCGAACCATCTTGGGTTATCATCTTTCCCAAAGTATAGGTAAGGGAATTGCGTGCGGACAGCTCTTTGGCAATCCCGTTACGGGTATCAACGATTTTTTTGGAGAATTGAGATTGGGCCAAGCCCAGTCCGATTTTGAGATATTGGTACTGTACAATGGCCAAGCCTATCGCCGAGACGGCGAAAATGAGCCCAAAGAATTTCTTTTTCTGAAACACAGGGTCAATGTAAACAAAAAATACGCCCTGTTAATCTATGCTTAGCCTTATTAAACTTTTATTGGCATTATTTGATTTTCGTTTGACGTTGGGCATACATCGTGCCAATATCTTTGCCTATGAGTTTAGTTAATTTTCAAGATTCCCGATATACTGCTGAATTTGAATTGCAGTTACCAAGGGCCGATTACCCATAATCGGCCCTTTTGGGATAAAAACCGACCAAGAACATGGGCAAAGACCGAATCCGACCGTATTTGAAATTTCTCTTTATGTTCATAGGCATGCATACTGTCGCTGGACAGGGGCTTGTCGATGGGTTTATGCGTGGTAAGGGAAACGTGACCATAGCGCTGGGGTACACTTTTGAATCTTATGACACTTATTTTGTGGGTGACCGTAAGACCCAAAATGAAAATTTGGGGACAATTAGGACCAATTCACTGGGCTTTTTTGCTGCTGGGGGAATCACCGATTACCTTGACCTTATCGTTTCGCTACCATATATAGAGGCGCGGGCGACCCAAGGGTTCTGGTCGGACCAAAGCGATGTTCAAGACCTGAGTTTGTTTCTGCGGGGCCGCCTTTTGAATATTGACATATCAGGGAAAGATGATTTTTCGTTGTTGGGCACCGTTGGTTTCATCACTCCCTTAAGTGATTACATTGCCGATGCGCCCGTTTCCATAGGCAGTCAATCGACTCAGTGGGAAGGCCGCCTTTTGGCTCACTATCGTCTTATAAATGGTGTTTTCGTTACCGGACAGGTGGGGTATGCCAACAGGGGCAATGTGACCGTCGATAGGGGCTTCGAGACCAGTGTGCCCGATGCGTGGGACTATGTTATGAGGGCGGGCGGCACCATCGGAAAGCTATACGGCGATATTTGGTT
This sequence comes from Flagellimonas sp., assembly GCF_965233845.1. Taxonomy (GTDB): domain Bacteria; phylum Bacteroidota; class Bacteroidia; order Flavobacteriales; family Flavobacteriaceae; genus Flagellimonas. The sequence continues at coordinate 3,864,045 of NZ_OZ247584.1, read as the reverse complement.
ACAACACCAAAATTCACGGAGTGGCACCGACATCGGCCCAGGGGTACCCTTTCCCAGCAATGAAATCGATTTTACCCGGCTCGGGTTTACCCTATACCATCCGATTCCCAAGCTTGAGAACTTTGGCTTGGCCGTTTCGACCGGATTTACGTTGTCCGGAAAGAACATCGGCAGATCGAACCGAATCAGTTTGGCCTTGGTGTACAATTTCCAATTGTTGAAAACCCTAGAAGAATGAACCATAAAAAAATACCGATCCTTGGGCCCATAGTGGCCATCATCTGTTTTTCTATCCTTTTCCTCTCCTGTGAGGAAGACATTCCTGAATTGTCGGAACTTACCGTTCCCGATGCCGTCTCCTTGGATGCCGATGCGGGGGATTGGGCCTATGTACTCGAATCGGACTACCTGAACGACCTTTCCCTTGCCGGACCCGCTACGGTCGATTCCGATGCCTATCAAGGCGAGTTGGAGGAGTTGGCAGCCGCAACAGCGAGAAGGACGGCCGATCAGGAAATCAAGGTGCGATATTGGGGCGCTGGTGGCGTACTTCGTTGGAACCGTATCCTTCGGGATTTGGTGGCCAAATACAATATTGCGCCACCACCCGGGGTCGTTCAAGACCCAAAGAAGCCTGTGGCCAACCCGCCATTTGCCGCAAGGGCCTATGCGATGCTCAGCGTTGCGCAACATGATGCGCTCATTGCCACATGGAAGCTTAAATATACCGTAAACCGTCCTGCCCCGTCGATAATCGATGACAGGATAAATACAGTTTTTCCAACTACCGATTTGCCCTCCTACCCCTCGGAAAATGCCGTTATTGCCTCCACTTCACTAACTGTTTTGAAGTCACTGTTCCCGCTGGAATCCGATTTTTTGGATGCGCTGGCCGAAGAACAAGTCAACACGGTTCGATGGGGCGGAACGGGCACCCAAAGTGATATCGCCGATGGATGGTCATTGGGAACTTTCGTGGCCAGTAAAATTCTGGAAAGGGCGCGTACAGACCGTATGGATGCGGCAGGAGATCTCCAGGAAACGTATAAGGCCTTTTTCGATATCAATCCATCGACCATCCCTGTCGCATGGGTAAGTTTGGCAAATCCCGAGGTATTTCCGATACTTCCTATGTATGGCAGGGTAAAGACTTGGCATGATTCCACGGCCGTCTTTTCGCATTTGCCACCACCGCCCCCAGATGTGGGCTCCGAGGCTTTTGAAGCAGATATTGCCTATGTCAAGAGCATCTCGTTGGACCGATCACGGGAACAATGGCGCATCTCCAGTTTTTGGGAAGACGGCGGCGGCACCTATACCCCGCCGGGACATTGGAACGCCATCGCCGAAGACCTGTTGGTCGATGCCCAATGGAGCGAGGTACGGACCGCACGGGCATTTTCGATAATGAACCGGGCCGTAATGGACAGTGGCATTCTTTGTTGGTTTGCCAAGTACAAATATTACTTTCCCAGGCCGTCACAGATCGATCCCGAAATCAAGACTTCAGCAGGCATTCCGAATTTTCCGTCCTATACCTCGGGGCATTCCTCATTTTCGTCGACGGCTGGCACTGTACTTGGATATTTGTTCCCAGACCAACGGGAAGAGATGCAACGCCAGTATATCGAGGCGGGTGATTCGAGGGTGTACGGTGGCATCCATTATGAATTTGACAATGTGGAAGGGAGGGTGTCCGGGGTAGCCATCGGCGAACTTGCCATTTCCTTGGCCCGTCAAGATGGTGCGGACGAATGATTTTCCGATATAAGAAAGCTTTCTTTGAGTGAGCAGTTTTTTGAATAGCGCGGAAAAGAAAAGCGAACTAAGCTGATATAGTAGTGAACAAATGTCATCATCTTCTCGAAGAAATAATTGGCTTCTTTAGTTTGAGTCGGTCGGAAGGGTTCAATGGATTGCACACGCTTTTTTAACCATAATTTTCTCAAAAGGTTTCATAAAACGAACGATTTTCAGGACATAGTGATTTTCATACTTGTCCCAAATCATACCTTAACTTCTGCGCATGGATCCTGTTTCGATTTTATAGCGTTCCGGTAGATAAGCGAAAAGTAAAATCGAAATAGGGCGCAGCCTACTTTTTGGCCTGAATGGAATCTGTCTCTTTCCCTTTCAACCGCCATGACTCATAGGATTCCAATAGTCCCGGATTTTCGTCAAAAAAGCCCCTCAATGTTGTGATTACCTCTTGCCGTCCGGACTCAAAGGACTTTTCGCGTATTGCATCCAACCGTGAGACCTTTATTCCCAGATAACAAATGGTAACAAGGGAAATCGTCCAGACCGCTATCGTCAGCCAGAACAACGTTCTTGGGATTACCTTGGCGTTTATAACCGCTTTCTTGATAGCGATGGTGTTCCCTTCAATGGATTCCAGTTCCCACTTTAGCTTTGTCAGATGCCTCTCGAGCAGTTTTTGTATGTTATCCGTGGAGGCCTCAATCTTTATGTTATCGACGTTTTCCGTAAGCTGTTTAAGCCTATCGATGGATTTGTTGAACCCATCGAGCTCATCGGTCAATAATTCCATCACCTCGTCCAGTTTTTTGTATCCCATAATTATTTCTATTAATATCCCATTCCACTATCCATTGCCCGTTTTGCGGCCTGTTCCAATGTTTTTCTTATCAATTTTAGTGAGGCATTTGATACCAGCCCCGCTGCCTTGCCAGCCATGGCCAATCCCTTGGCAGATTCCAACTGTTTGTTGAGCGCCATACCGTGTGAAAGTTGTTTGGTCAAGTTTCCGCCCGACATCGAGCGGTGCACTTCGCTTCCCTTGAAATTGTGCCCCTTGTGCTCGAAACGAAATCCCTGCAGCTTTCCGGCCTTATTGATGCTTGGGATGACCTGAACCTTTCTTTCCCCCATGGCTTTCATGTAATCAAACAAGGTTTTTGGCCGTTCCTTGTCCACGACCTGGTCATGGATGCGCTTGATGCCTTGGCGGACATTCAAGGTTTCCATCTCCTTTTCAATCTGTACCATTTTTACCGTGGTAAGTCCCTTTTCTATGGCGACCCGTTCGGCCATCTGTTGGCTACGCTTTCCGATAAAACTGTCCTTGTAGGCCTTGCCATCAAAACCTATACGGTTTGCGTAAAGGTGTACATGCGTATGGGCCTTGTCACGGTGCACAAATGCGATGGCCTGCCTGTCCTGAAGTTGCATCTTCTCAATAAAGCTTTTGGTCAGTTCCCCCAACTCTTTGTTCGAAAGGTCCTTCCCGTCCTCTTTGGTTGGGCTGAGCACAAAGCTCAGGGTGTTCTTTTGGCAACGTGAGTTCATCTCCTGCACCAACTTGAATTCCTCGGTCACCTGTTTGGCCGTTTCCCCGGCCAGGTTCTGGCTGTGGACCACCTCGGCCCCCTTTTTCTGGTTCCAGCCATATCCCATGGACTGGCCCGTGTGCGCTATGGATTTTCCCTTGCCGATCATTTCCCAAAATTGTAAAGGTGCTTCCGTATCTCCTCGGCCAATAGTTCCACTTCCTTTGCTAATAGCGGATTCCTATTCCTGAACATATTTCCTATTCGGGTAAAGTTGTTCTTGTACTGAATTAATGTCCTATAGCATTCCAATTGTTCTTCCGTTAATCGCTCGATAACGCTGTTCCCAAAGGCGGAGCTCCGGCAGTATTCCGATAGGGAAATGCCCGCCCTTTTTGCCCTTTTTTTCAGCAGTTTCTTCTCGTAGATGGAGCAGCGGAATTTGATGTAGTCTCTTTTCATCCCTTTTTTTCTTTGCAACCATCGGGAGCAAAGCAAGATTGTTTTTGTGGCAACAAAAACACATCTTGAATTCCCTGCCCAAAACCATTATTGGTTTTTCCCATCAACCATTCGTTCATATCCTTAAAACCATCATATAGATGGGAATTGTCCTTGATGTTATGCGACTGTTTCAATAATAATTCTGTCTTCTTCTTTCCTGTTCCATCATTGTCCAGAAAGAGGTTGATTTGGTCATAATCCTTCAAGTAAGCCAAAGCCTTTTCAACAAGTGCCGTGGAGTTCAATATCAAAATGTCACAGGTGTTTTGAATAGTTGGCATGAGTTCCAAAAGGGAAAGTATGTCGAACATCCCCTCTGTGACAATCAGTTTCTTATGGCCGCTCTGGAAAATAGATATGGCCTTTGGAGATGTTGAGTTTTTCCAGTACTTGTTCCGCAGTTCCCAACCCCCGGCAACATTCTCCAGTCCAATGGCAAAATAGGTCTTGCCCTTGGTTCGATAGTGTACCTCCTTGCAGAGTTTTTGGGCCGTTTCCAATGAAATATGTCTAGATTTCAGGTATTGTCTCAATGCGATATGATTGATTTTAGTGGTTCTGATAATCTTTAATTTGCTTGCACCGCTCTCCGGGAGCTTTATGGATGGCTGCTGGTGAAAAGAAAAAGAGGGATTCTGTGTGGAAAGCAGCTTCAGTGCCTCGCTTACCGTGCAATTGTTTAACTGGCAGACGAAATCGATGGTGTTTCCCCCGATGCCCTCCCCATGGTCGTACCAGCGGTTGATTTTTTTGTTGACCTTAAAAGAGGCTTGTGTCTCTGACCGGAACGGACTCAGATACCAAGCTTCTTTCTCCGTTTCCCGGACTGGAAAGTGCCCGGCCCTGGCCAGCGTAGTGATCAGGCAAAGGGTACGGGCTCTTTCGCAGTCCATTCTTTCTTTTTTCATGAGCGTTTGTGTTTGTTTAGAATTTTGATGATTTGATGACAAATTCTTGTCAGCCATTGTTTTCATTGGTCTTAAAGGGGTCATCATTTATTCATCGTCTCATCGTTCTTGGTTTAGCACTCCTTTTTTCTGTCATCATTTTTATTTTTGATGAAAGAGTGATGACAAAGTGATGACGGCCGTAACGTTTGTCATCATTGACCTTAACTCATTCCATCATCGTTTCATCAAAATTTTGGTTCAGAAATTTCTTCGTGATTGTAAAGTACCTACCCTTGGCATCCTGCATATTGATTTCCCCATTGTTCCAGATAACAATCCGTTGATAGCTGTTGGAGTTTTTTTGGTTTTCGAGTTTCCAGTCTTTTTTCAGCAACCGCCGTAATTGGGTCATGTCGGTTTTTACCCTCGTTTTGCTTAACAGATTTAGGGCATCCATCGGACAGATGTCGATTGATTCCAGTTCAAACTTGTCCATGGCACTCAGTAGGATACTGGCCAGTTCCTTTTCGACACGGTTACGATTATGTTGTACCAAAAGCTTCAGTGCGGTGGTGTGCAACTGTTTTGGGGTGAACCACATTCGGGTAGCCTGCTCCGAATAGAGTTTCCGAGTATTCAAGAAATGAAGGAAGGCTGGAATCTCAAGGACTAAACGTTCCAGAAAGTCGGTTTCTTCTTTCTTGAGCGGAAATATCTTTCGAACCCAGAACCGTGTTTCGTTCCCGTCAATTTTTATGAAGTTATACTCATTGTTGCTGCAGAGGATAAACTTACCAAAGAACTCGACTTCACGCTTGTCCTTACCTTTTGCTTCCAACATACTCCGGTTTGTGGTGCTCAGGTACTTGATACGTTCGGTTAACTCCTCTTTATTGAACAGGACTTCATCAATACAGATGAGCAATCTGTTTGCCCAATCCGAGTTGAACTGACTGCCAAAACTATCATTGGTTAGGTAGGTCAGATTATTTCCGAATATTTCTTTCAACCATTTCAGGAAGGAGCTTTTACCGGTGCTTCTTTCTTTGGATACTAAGCACAAGATTGGTAATATCTGGGTTGGCCTGGTGTAGAGCAATTGAAGATAATCTAGGCCAAGCTCTATTTGCTTTCCGAAAATGTGTTCCAGAAATTTCTTGGTGGTGCCTATTTGTCCCTCTGAAGGGGAATGTTCCAAAGGGGAATAGATATTGTAGAATCCATGATGTTCTTTTTTGAAGTCGATATGGTTGGGGATGCAAGCAAAGCCATCATATTTAGGGACTGTACTCAAAAAATCTTTTCCATGATCTTGTTTAATGGTGTGCTCGTTCCACGAGACCAATTGCTCATTGAAATGCCCAGAAATGGAGGGGCTTTTGACCAACTTGTAATAGGTAGTGCCGACCCGTATGTATGGAACTTTTGGCATATTACGGGTTATTTTGAGGTGGGTCTTCTTAAATGTGGATTCCTCTTAGCATATTCTAACAATTCCCTTTTTGAGTAAAAGGGGGAATCTCCGATTTGGTAATATGGAATTTTATTCTGCTTTTTCCATTTAATCAAGCATTGCTCTGATTTACCTAGAAATTGCGCTGCCTCTTTTTGTGTTAAGCGGTCCTCCTCTGATAGAAGCGGTGATTCATGTATTAATGAAGTCTTTTGAAGTCTTTTTATGACCAGTTCAATGGTGTTTTCTAAATCCTTCTTTGTGAAGCCGTATAGTATAGGGTTTGACATAGTATAGCATTTTGTGTGAAACATTGTTTTTCACTGCTAAACTAGATTCATGCGTATTTCAAATTCTATTACCAACGATAGTTGGTAACGGAGAAACTATGTTTGTCTTAGGCCAAAAGACTAAGCCAGAAATATTCTTTAAGAAGTTGGTAAGTATTTATCAATTATTGAGTTTACTTTTCTGATGGTATCTTGGTACAAATCCTTTTTGTAGGCAAATCCTTCTGAAAAATTTCGGCGGATAGTCTCAGAGGATAGCAGACAATTGTCAATAAAAATTTCAACAATGTCTGCCATCTTCAAATCCGAATTGACCTTTTTATCATTTATGATGACATTCCGCTCCTGTAAGTAGCGAAGCAAGGCAATAAATTCCTTGATTTCATCCTTGGTCAAATCCATTGTGTAGGGCCTAAAAATGTTTTGACAATTATATTTTGAGTTATCATAGCTCTTGAACCCCGAAAAATATGCTGAAAAGCGAACCGCTTTAAAATTATTTAAGCTCTCTCTCCCATACCCATCTAAGATTAGTGCAAATTGTTTTTGGGTAATCATTGGGTTTAAGATCATCCGATATTTAAGATTAACCTCTTTAACGGTTTTGTTTACATCAAGAATGTCTTCCTTTAAACCCTTGGCATCAAGTTGAATCCCGTTGTTCACAATGTTTATGTTCTTGACTATTGCTTGCTTGATACCAGCGATATTGTTAAGAATGGATGATTCTGTTGCATACTTGGAGGTAATAAAAAAAGCTCGTTCGAATGAAGTTCGGTAATTGAGGTAATCACGAATCCATCCAGACTTTTTAAATCTTTGGGAAACCTCACTTTTAAATCGATGATAGTCTAGTTCTGATACCAGAGATTTCTTAAAAGAATCAGAGTTCAGTTCGTCTAAAAGTATACGTTGCCATTTTGGACTGTTCTCAAATTGTTTGACAAACTTCTCCAGATTTAAGTCTTTGGAGATGATTGATTCCAAAACATATTGGTAAAACAGTTTCTTTTCTTTCTCTCTGAATAGTTTGAAGGTAGCAGTATAAAAGTTGGAGTATTTGACAGCGTTGAACGTCTGAGAGAGTTTATTCAGTCCTCTGATGTAATATCTGCAAATCAGAACAAAGGCCACAGAAAAAATGATGGCGACCCCCTTTTCTAAGTTCATTTCATTTGAGATTACTTTATCAAAGTTGGTAATTACCATGTGCAGGAAAATGGCTGTCCCAATAGCAGGGAAGAAAAGCAACAATGTATGCTTGTTATGGAAAACCGATTTAAAAATAAAGTAGTTGTAGTAGAGTTTCATAATCTGACTATTTTAATACGGCATCCATTTTGTTCCAGGTGTTATCCATTTCCCTTTGCTTAAAACTTTCCGAAACATCGACATAGCGTTTGAATGACCGTTCATCGCTATGGTTGGATATTTCCTTGATGACCGCTTCTTTCATTCCAAGCATAAGACTTACTGTAATGAAGGTTTTTCTGGCAGTGTGGCTCGTAATTAGTTTGTATTTGGGATAGGTCTTGTCAATGCGCTTCTGACCAATATATCGGGTAATCGTAGTTGGCGAGTTAATTTTAGCCCTACTGCAACAAGTCTTGATGTGTTCGTTTAATTTTTGATTGGAGAATAAGGGTAATGGTTCGTAAATCGTGTCCCTATATCGCTGCAAAATCTCTTGGCTATATTTATTCAAAGGAATGGTTTGGTCCATTTTGCGGGTTTTGACGATATTGATTTTAATATGGTCTTCGTAAATATTTGAAGGCTGCAATTGTTTAATATCGCTGTATCGAAGGCCCGTAAAACAACCAAAGCAATAGAAATCTCGAACTCGGCTGAGCTTTTTTGAGTGAAACTCAAAATTATAGAGGCGCATGAGTTCCTCCATGGTGAGATAAATAACCTCTATTTTATCTTCTGTGCGCTTGAACTTCTTGTATTCAAGATTTTGGTGGTACCCTCTCTCAAAGGACCAGTTCATGAATGTTTTCAAAATGGCGATGAGTTTACCAAAATAGTTGTTTAGAGTATCTCTTTCTTCGAAACAATAGTCACGGAATTTCTCGTAGAATTCCATATTGATGGTATCAAAATGGAGTGAGTAGGAGGAGAAGGTTTGAAATTGACGCAAAAAACCTTTGACGGTTTTGTATTTCTTAATGGTCCCTAAGGCCTTTGTTGTTCGACTAGTCTCAATGAATTCGGAAAAACTTTCGAAAAATTGTGGAGCAAGTGCGTTTTCTCCGAAAGTCTTGTCAGCTATTTTTTGTTCGAAAAGTGCTTTTGAGGGAGTAATACGGTTTAAATGGAAATATCTGAAAATGGTATGGACTCTATCGGCGAACTCATCGAGTTGCTGGTTGTATTCGATATGATTGTTGTATGGCTCAACTTTGGTGTTTGGCTTTATTCTTTCTTTTTTCCAATGTTTGGGAAGTACCTTAACACCATTAATATTTTTACGCACACGATTACCGTTGAAAGTGATAATTGCACGAACGGGTGAACTACCGTCTTTGTTTTTCTTGTCCTGTCGTATAACAAAGGTTAATTGCATTTAACGCTGTTTAGCTCTATTTGTATTCATTTCGATAAAACTATGTGAAAAGGGGGGCAAAATGGGGGGCAAATTGTATCAAAAAAAATGATAAACACTGTTACCCAATATTCGCGTAAACCCTTATATGCTCTAAGTTAAGCAATTATACTACACTAAATACAACTAACAGAAAAAAAGGGTTCAGGTGGGACCACTTATAATGTCAATAAAGCCCTGTAAACAAAATGTTTATGGGGCTTTTTGTTTTTGCAGGGGATAAATAAAGGGAAGACTTACAGCTTAAACCTTCCAATCTGTTCCCTACCAAGTTTATAACAAAGCCAATTCCAAAACCAGAACTGGAGATAATTAGAGGCTAGGTGTTAGATTTCCAATAATTGCTTTGATCCGTTTTCCACAATGACGCGCGAATTAAAATTTTCAAAGTTTGAAGAGAGGTTTCTTAGCTCTAAACTTAGCATACACGCTTACAACTTTTCCAATCGCCCTTTCATTTCTTTCAGCCGTAACCAATTTTGATAAAACAAAGGTAAAGCAATTACGCTTTCTATGTATTGAAAAACATAGATGATCAACGAAAATAGAGCTCCGTATGCTACAATAGAGGGTTGATTTTTTCTAAGGGATTGGTTTCTGAAGGCTTATAATTTTATCATTGGGACTTTGTTGTTTGGGCGGCAATAATATCAACGTTTAATCGTTATTAAAACCCGGGTATTTATTGAATCATTATCCATTATATGAAAATCCCTCGTTTTTTATTTCATGCTTTAGTGCTCCTCTTATTTTTTTCCTGCTCCAGCGATTCCAATTCACCGGACACTAGTATTATAGAGGATGAAAATGGAGACCCCGTTACTGTTGACATATCGGCAAACAGAAAATCTACAGGTGAATCTGCTAATGAACTACTTTCAGATAAGGATTTTGACAAGCTTACTATAGAAATTATATATATTGAAGGCCTTGCTCCAAGCGAAGATTCACTTGACAACCTTAAAACCTTTCTCGAAGGTCTTTTGAACAAACCATTCGGAATAGAAATTGTTCAGCAACAAATTGAATCACCAGGAAAGTCCGTATTTTCTATTGCGGACATCAGAAATTTGGAAGATGATGTTCGAAAGGAGTATAATGACGATAAGAAAATAGCAGTAAGCGGAATCTTTTTGGATGGCGAATACGACATGAACACGGATAGCGGGTCCGTATTGGGTGTAGCCTACAGAAACACCTCGTTTGTAATATTCGAAGAAACTATAAGAAGTTTTAGCGGGCAGCCCTTAAGTCCAAGCCTGGAAACTTTGGAATCAGTGGTAATTAACCATGAGTTCGGCCACCTCCTAGGATTGGTCAATGCGGGCACTACAATGCAGGTTGACCATCAAGATGAGGAACATGGGCGACATTGTGATGTTGACACTTGCTTAATGTACTGGACTGCCGAAACCGGTGAAGGGCTTTTGAACATGCTTACGGGAGGGTCTGTTCCCGAGTTGGACGGGCAATGTCTTGATGATCTTAAGGCCAATGGCGGAAAGTAAGTCGTGTCCGACAACCATAGGGAAAACCGGTGGTCTTTCCCAAAGACTTCGGAACGCATCAGCCCAAGACCAATGAAATATCCATAGGCATTCCTAATGAGAATTAAGTTGACCACAAACCCCATAAAAAAAGCACCTCTTAGCAAGGTGCTTGTAATTGTGGAGAATACCGGATTCGAACCGGTGGCCTCTTGCCTGCCAGCAAGAGGATTACCATATCAATCCAATACAAATAAATACATAATAAATTGTTTTTCAGTATTTTAAATAATTTCGTATTCATTTAATTTCAAATAAAATCACCCATTTGCGTGCAAATTGCGTGCAAATTTTTTTTACCTTTGATTAGGATGAATACCAATATAAAACTTTCTTTAGATACGCGTAGGAAGAAAAAAGATGACTCCTATCCTATTATTTTACGGTTAACCCATTTTCGAAAAACAACTTCCATAAGCTTAGGGCAATCAATAAAAAAGGAATTTTGGGATAATAAAAACGAGAAAGTTAAAAGAGCATTCAAAGGAACTTCATCAGTTAGTAAACTCAATAATCAACTCTTAAAAGAAAAGACCAGAGCGGTCGACATAATTAATGACCTGAACGAAAAGGACGAGCTTAACTTTTTATCCATTTTGCAGCTGAAGAAGAAGATTGTAAAAACCGCATCATTGGATTCATTTTTTAAGTTTAGCGAGGATATTGTCGATGAGTTAAAAGCAGCTGAACGTTATGGTAATGCAAACACATACTACGCGGTAATTAAGGTATTGGAGAAATTCGCTGATGGAAATGATATCAAATTCAACGAAATCAATTATGATTTTCTCAAAAGATTTGAGAACTGGCACTTTTCCAAAGGTAATTCTGTTAACAGTCTATCGACGTATATGAGAACAATCAAAGCGGTCTTTAACAAGGCCATTAAGTCTGATGTTGTTTCTAGAGATGCTTATCCTTTTACACATTATAAGATTAAAACTACTCCTACAGAAAAAAGAGCGCTTGACATTAAAAGCATCAAATCAATTATGCTTTTAAAACTGGAAGAAACGGATAGTCTGTTTCACTATAGAAATTACTTCCTTGCCTCTTACATGCTTTATGGTATTTCCTTTATGGACTTGGCTTTTTTAAGGGTTCAAAATATCATTGACAACCGAATTAAATTCCAAAGAAAAAAAACGTCAAAGCCTTATGATATTAACATCACGCCTCAGTTAAAGGAAATCCTCTCGTTTTATCTTAAGGATAAAGAGAGGTCTGAATTTATATTTCCAATCATTAAAAGAGCCACATTTGAACTTCAATATAAAGACGTCTTATGGGCACGGAAGAGATATAATAAAGGGCTTAAAGAAATTGCAAAAAAATGCAAGATAGAGCAGCGGTTGACCTCATATGTATCTCGTCATAGTTTTGCAACCCAAGCTATGCTGCAGGACGTTCCCTTACAAGCTATTTCTTCCATGCTTGGCCATAATCGACTATCAACTACTCAAATATATCTGAAGTCCCTGCCGAATAATATACTAGACAATTATAATCAGAAATTGGTTAAACTGTAACCTTAACCCTTCCTAGTCCCAAATCCTTACTCACAACTTCAGCGCATGGATCCTGGCCTATTTTTGCAGTGTTTGGGAAGATAAGCGTAAAGCAAAAATAGGATAGGGCGCTGTCCTACTTTTGGCCATTATCCTCCAGCCATTTTTGATATAGTTCCTTTGCCTCTGGGCTTTCTTCAAAGAATGTCCTGTAGTGTTCAATTGCATCATCTTGACCTTCTACATATGCAACCTGTTCTTTCTTGGATATCCTTGACACCTTGTAGATTGAAAAACCAAGGACCAAAAGGACCGTGACCAACAACCCCCAAGTAAGTTTTATGGCCCAACTGGGCAAGAGAACGGACCGCTCTACTTTATGAAGAATCCTTTCCATCAGTCTTTGTTGTTCCTTAATGTCGTTTTTTTGTTTGTTGCCATACTCTTTTAGAAGAGCATTTAATTCGCTGGTATCTGGCCTTAATGGAAGGTTTTTGAAATCCTCATGAACCTTTTCCAATCGGCCGATACTCTTTTCAAATCCGTTGATCTCCTCAGTCAACAGTTCCGCTATCTCGTCCAGTTTTGCCATATTGTTTTGTTTAGATTCCTATTCCAGTGTCCCTGACCACTTTGATGGCCAGTTTGATGGTCTTTTTTATGATGGTCTGGGTCAAACTTTTTGGGACATTCACTGTCCTCCCCAAAAGCTGCATGCTCTTGTCCTTGGCAATCCGCTGTGCCATGTTCCTTTCAAAGTTCATTTGACGGGCGATCCTGCCCATGGACATGGACCGGTGCACCTCGCTTCCCTTTAGGTTCGTTCCCTTATGCTCAAAACGGAAGCCCTGCAACTGGTTCTGCCTGTTGATGCTCGGGATGACTTTTACATTGTTCTGCTCCATCGATTTGATATACTGGTCAAAATCCCTTGGCCGTTCCTTGGCCATGACCTTTTCATGGATCTTCTGTATTTCCGATCGGACATATTGCATCCGGTACAGTTTTTCCTGCTGAACTTCCCTTACCGTGGTCAGGTCCATTTGTTTGGCCACCCTTTCCGCCACTTGTTGGCTCCGCTTGCCGATGAAGCTGTCGTTATAGGCCTTCCCCTGAAAGTTTATCCGGTTGGCATACAGGTGGACGTGCACGTGCTCTTTGTCCCTATGGACAAAGGCAATGGCCTGGTGCTGCTTGAGGTTCATTTCCTTGAGGAACCGTTCGGTCATTTCCTTGAGTCGTTCGCTTTCCAGTTTCCTGCCGTCCTCGATGGTGGGGCTCAGCACAAAGCTGAGCGTGTTCTTCCGGCAGAGTTCATTCTGTTCTTGGATGACCTTGAACTCCTCGGTGATCTCCCTCGGGGTCTCCCCGGCCAGATATTGGCTGTGGATAATCTCCGATCCCTTCTCCTGGTTCATCCCGTAGCTCATGGAGGCCGATGTGTGCGATATGGATTTGCCCATGCCTATCATTTCTTGAAATTTAAAAAGTGTTGTCGTATCTCTTTGGCCAACTGGGCCGTTTCCTCGGCCAATCTAGGGTTACGCTTGCGGAACATGTTGGTGATCAGCTTGAAGTTCCGTTGGTATTTGACCAATAGCTTATAGGCCTCTATCTGTTCGTCCGTCATCCTTTCAACTATCCTATCATCGAATGCGGCACGGCGGCAGTACTCACTGATGGAAAGACCGCTCTTCCGGGCCTTGATCCTCAGCAGTTTCTTCTCGTAGACCGAGCACCGGAACTGTACGAACTCTTTCTTCATTTTCACATCATCTTTTGCGACCTACGGGAGCAAAAGCAAGATTTGTCATGACAATGACACATCTTGAATTCGTTTCCGAACTTCATCCTTCGCGCTTTTTACCTTCCATTCGTTTATATCTTTAAAACCTTCATAGAGGAAGGATATATCCCTACTGTTCGGGCACTTTTCCAGTAACAGTTCCGTCATCCCCAATCCCGTTTTGTCCCTATCAAGAAACAGTTTTACATTTTCATAATCCTCTATTTCTTTTATCATCCGTTTTACAAAGGCAGTTGTGTTCAATACCAGAAGGTCATGGCTGTTTACGATATCCGCCATCAGCTCAATTAGGGTGAGCATATCGAACATGCCTTCTGTAATCGCCAATTTCTTTGATTTGTTCCCCATCATCGAAACATCCTTTGGCGAGGTGGAGCCTTTCCAATAGCTGTTCCGCAGTTCCCAGCCTCCAGACCTGTTTTGGAGTCCGATGCCAAAGTATGTCCGTCCTCCTATTCGATAATGGATTTCCTTGCAAAGTATTCTTGCGGTTTTGATCGAGATACTTCTGGAGCTTAGATAGTTTTGCAGGGCCCTGTGCTCGATTTCCTTTTCCTCGATGATTTCAATCGGGTTGACTCTATGTTCCGCTTTGGTTGGATTCGGCCGCCGGTGAAAAGAAAAATGGTCCATGTTCCCGGACAATCGTTCCAATGCCTCCTTTACGGAACAGTTCTCCATTTTCATGACCAGGTCTATGGTACTTCCCCCCTCAAAGGTTCCGAAGTCTATCCAATAGTTCTGTTTCAATGATACCTTGAAAGAGGCTTGGGTCTCGATCCGGAACGGGCTGAGGAACCAAGCTTCTTTTTCCGTTTTCCGGACTGGAAAGTGCCCCAACTTGGCCAGCGTGGAAACGATGTCAATGTTGCGGGCTTTTTCGCAGTCCATTCTTTTTTCTTTCATGGTTCTGTTTTTAATCGATTTTTGATGATTTGATGACAAACCTCTGGGAGGCCCTTTAAATACTGGTAGTTTCCCCGTCATCATTTTGTCATCGTTTCATCGTTTTTGTTTTTTTCTTCATAGTACCTGTCATCATTTTTTATTTTGATGACAGAATGATGACAAAGTGATGACAGCCTAAACCCTTATAAATACTGGGCTTATATCAATCTGTCATCAAATCATCAAAATTTTGGACCAAAAAATTCTTTTTTATGGTAAAGTACCTCCCTTTTGCGTCCTCGGTGTTGATCTCACCGTTGTTCCAGATGGTGATCTTTTGGTACTTGTTGGAATTGGGCTGGTTGTCCAGTTTCCAATCATTTTTCAGCAACCGCCTCAATTGGGTCAGGTCGGTCTTGACCCTTGTGCGGTTGAGCATGTGCAGGGCATCGATGGGACAAAGGTCCACGGAGTCCATCTCGAACTTTTCCATGGCACTGAGCAGTAGACTGGCCAGTTCCTTCTCCACCCTGTTCCGGTTATTGTTTACCAGTTTCTTCAGCGCTGGTGTATGCACCTGTTTTGGAGTGAACCACATTCGTGTTCTTTGCTTGGTACTGTATTCCCTTTTTGAAAGGAAATCCAAAAAAGCGGGCACCTCCCGGGCCAGTTGGTCCAAGAAATCGGTGTCCTCCCTTTTAAGGGATGGGATCTTCCTCACCCAGAACCGTGTCTCATGGGCATCGATCTTGATAAAACTGTCCTCGTTGTTGCTGCAGAGAATAAATTTTCCGAAGAATTCCACTTCCCGTTTGTCCTTGCCCTTGGCCTCAAGCTTGTTCCGGTTGGTGGTGCTCAGGTACTTGATTCGCTCGGTGAGTTCCTCCTTGTTGAACAGTACCTCGTCGACGCATATCAGCAACTTGTTGGCCCAGTCCGCATTGAACTGGCTTGCAAAGCTGTCGTTGGTCAGATAGGTCAGGTTGTTGCCAAAGATTTCCTTGAGCCATTTGAGAAAGGTGCTTTTCCCGGTGTTTCTTTCGGTGGATACCAGACAGAGGATGGGGAGCACCTGCACCGGTCTTTGGTACAGGAGTTTCAGATAGTCCAGTCCCAGCTCCAGTTGATTTCCGAAGATATGCTTCAAAAAGCCCCGTGTCCTTATTATACATCCCTCTTTCGGTTCATGCGTCAAAGGGGAATAGGTATTGTAGAAACCATGGTGTTCCTTTTTAAAATTCACATGGCAAGGAATACAGGCGAACCCGTCATATTTGGGCACCTTGCCCAGATAGTCCTTGCCATGGTCCTGCTTGATGATATGCTCGTTCCACGGAACCAGCTGCTCGTTGAAATGTCCCGAAATGGTAGGATACTTTACAATTTTATAGAAAGACGTGCCCACCCTTATATAAGGTACTATTTTCATATTTTGAAATTTTTGAAATCTTAGGGTTTCTATGAAATTATCGTGAGTCCACAAATAATTTAAAGAGGAATTCGACTAGGGAATCGAATCCCCGATCGTTTTGCTTTCCGGTAAAGGCTTCTGTTGGTTCTGCAGCAGCCAACGCACTATCTTTTTCCTTTCGAAGAAAATCAGTTTTCCATTGGGCTTGGAGTGCGGGATATGCCCCGCAGCGGTAAGCTTGTACAGATAGCTTCTTGATATGCCGGTATAGTCACAGGTCTCATCGAAGGTCAGCACTTCTTTATTGGCGATCAATAGCCTTTCCAAACGGTCGAGCCGTTCCAGTATTAAAAAATTGTCCATTTTATTTCTTTTTAAAGATTAGAAATGAACAAAAGCGCTTTTGTTTTCTTTTGAAGAATTCTTTGGATAAAGATAAAAATAAGGAGGAGGGAAAGTAAGATTGACCGATTGATTTTATTCACAAATAATTGATATACAGTTTTTTATGTTAAAATAGTTCAAATATAATGGTATTGATAAACCCTTAGTTTTATTTGGTTTCATTTGATACCAAATGGAACTGTTCTTATTTTGGGCAAATAGGTGGTTTAATGGAAGAAAGCAGAGTTATCAACAATTAAGACTAGGGGAGTTAGAAAATAGGCACTTTAAAAAAGCATGTTTTAATCTTTGGATTGTCTTAATGAAGTCTGATACTTTGATACTACTTTAAGAAAGTCTAGTGCTTTTTTGAAAAATACTGTCTTGAAAATCGTTCCTTTTAAAAAACTACGCTCAAAGCCATTCTTTGCAACCCAATTGCACTATAATTCTTTTACCTTTGCAAGGTGAAATTTTTTGCGATTATATTATCCATCTACTTTCTGGCACTCAATTTCGTGCCTTGTAGCGATGCCAGCAGTGTTGATGAAGGCACACAGGTCGTTTCTGTAATGGATTTCGATGGCGAACACGGACAAGACTGTGAACTGTGTTCCCCATTCTGCCAGTGCCAATGCTGTCATTCACATACCATCGATTTCCGTTTGGCTATTTTTGAACCCATCGAGCCTATCGTTTCGCTAGAAAATTTTATCCACTTCGATAGTTTGGGCAAGGATATTTCACTTTCCCTTTTACAGCCACCTCGGGCATAATCCAGTTTTCATAGGATAGCTATATCCTGTTTTGACGTGTCCATCTATTGGATTCGTCAACATTGTGCATTGCTTTTTATTCAATGTGCTCAACAAGAATTTCAACTGAATTAACATCCTTATCTATGATTAACAAAATCATTGATTTTTCAATCAATAACAAATTTATAATCGGTCTGTTTACATTGACTCTTATAGGTGTCGGTATCTGGTCAATGGCAACGGTAAATCTTGGGTCTGTGCCAGATATTACCAATAATCAAGTGCAAGTCATCACACAATCGCCCAATTTGGGAACGGAAGATATTGAACAGTTCGTAACCTATCCCGTAGAACTATCTATGGGTAATTTACCAGGCGTTACAGAAATAAGATCTATCTCACGCTTTGGCCTTTCCGTAGTTACTATCGTTTTTGAAGACGATATGGGAACCTATCTTCCTCGACAGCTGGTACAGGAAAAACTAAACGAACTGGGCGAATCTATCCCTGAAAAATTTGGAAGTCCATCTATGGGTCCCATCTCTACTGGTTTAGGTCAGATCTATGAATACACTATAAAGCCAGAGGAGGGTTTTGAAAACAAGTATTCGCCTATGGAACTGCGCACCGTGCAAGATTGGGTTATCAAACGACAACTCACATTACTGGAAGGCGTGGTAGAGGTCAACTCTTATGGAGGCAGTATTAAACAGTATGAGGTCGCTGTCAACCCAGATAAGTTGAATAGTTTGGGTATTAGTATTTCACAAGTGTATGAGGCTCTCGCTCGGAACAATGTGAATACAGGCGGTGCTTACATAGAAAAAAATAAAATGTCAAATTTCATAAGAGGTGAAGGTCTTATTCGCTCTTTGGAAGACATTAAAGATATTTCGATTATTAACGAGGGCAACATTCCCGTAACTATTGGAGATGTTGCAACACGCGTCCATTTTGGGAATCAGGTACGTTATGGTGCTTTTACGCAAGACGGTAAGGAAGCCGTGGGAGGAATAATAATGATGCTAAAAGGTTCAAACCCTAATGCGGTTATTCAAAATGTTAAGAATCGTATGGCAGAAATTGAAAAATCCCTGCCAGAAGGTCTCACTATCGCCCCTATCATTGATCGTAGTGAGCTAATTGCCAGAACGACCGATACCGTTAAAACCAATTTACTGGAAGGTGCCCTAATCGTGATATTTGCCCTTGTTTTATTGTTGGGTAGTTTAAGAGGTGGCATCATAACGGCCACGACCATACCGTTGTCCTTGCTTTTTGCCTTTATCTTAATGAAGCAATTTAATGTATGGGCAAACTTAATGAGCTTGGGAGCTATAGACTTTGGGATTATTATAGATGGTGCCGTGATTATTATAGAAGGAACGGTGTATGAGATCCAAAAACGGATTAGGTCTGGAAAGCTAAAATTCAATCAAGGCGTAATGGATAAAGTAGCCTATGATGCCGGAACCACGATGATGGGTTCTGCTTTTTTCGGGCAGATCATTATACTTATAGTTTTTACACCTATACTTTTCCTTACAGGTGTAGAGGGTAAAATGTTCAAACCGATGGCATACACCTTTGGTTTTGCTATGATAGGTGCAATTATTCTGTGTCTTACGTATGTCCCAATGATGTCTGCGCTTTTTATGAAACCAGTTCAAAACACCAAAAGCTGGTTTGGCAAATTTGAGCGTTGGCTTGAAAAGATAAGTGATAAAATTATTGGTGCTATACATAATGCTTATAAGCCATTATTAAAAGGCGCACTACGGCTTAAGCTTATCGTGTTATCATCTGCTGCTGTTCTGCTTATTATTGCTGGATTTATATTTTCTAATATGGGTGGAGAATTTGTGCCGCAGCTCGATGAAGGAGATATAGCAATGCAGGCGTTTATAAGACCAGGAAGCTCGCTCACAGAATCCATTGAAGTTTCAAAGAAAATAGAAACTATCCTATTAGAAAATTTTCCTGAAATTAAAACGGTAACAGCACGTATGGGTGTGGCAGATATACCTACAGATCCTATGCCTATGGATATTGCAGATATGTATATCATCCTTAATAAGGATATGGACGAGTGGACAACTGCTTCTACTAAAGAAGGTTTGATTGAAGCCATAAGGGATAAACTGGATGATGAACTCGTCGGGGTTAATTTATCATTTACCCAACCGGTCGAATTAAGATTTAATGAGCTTTTAGAAGGCGTAAGAGAGGATATTGCAGTAAAGCTATATGGCGAAGATTTAGAGGTGTTATCAGACAAGGTTCAGGAAATGGCAGCTATTATAAAGACCGTTCCTGGCGCGGGCGATGTGAGTGCAGAACGTACAGCTGGACTACCACAAATGACCGTAAAGTTCAGACGAGATAAAATGGCGCAATATGGACTGGATATTCAAAAAGTAAATGATTACATAAGTACTGCTTTTGCAGGTGGTACCGCTGGCGTCATTTTTGAAGGCGAGAAACGATTTGATCTGGTGGTACGATTTGATGAAAGCCATAGAAAAAGTATTGATGACCTGCGCACGATGTACATCGATCTTAAGGATGGAAGCCAGGTACCCATTATTGAAATAGCAGAGATTGAATACGTGCCTGGACCTATGCAAATCTCACGTGACAATACGTATAGAAGAACCTATGTAGGTGTAAATGCACGAGGCAGAGATGTGGAGTCTGTTGTAAAAGATATACAACAAAAGTTAGATGAAGAACTGGACTTGCCATCAGGATATTATATTACCTATGGTGGAGAGTTTGAAAACCTACAAAGCGCTAAGGATCGTTTAACAATTGTTGTGCCCATCGCCCTGTTCTTGATATTTGTACTGTTATACTTTGCCTTAAAATCCTTTTCACAATCGCTAATGATTTACATCGCGATTCCCTTGGCGGCCATTGGTGGTGTGTTTGCTTTATGGCTTCGAGATATGCCATTTAGTATTTCGGCAGGTGTAGGATTTATTGTGCTATTTGGTGTCGCAGTTCTTAACGGGCTGGTACTTATTAACCGATTTAATTCTTTAAAGGAAGAAGGTGTTACAAGCATAAAGGATAGAATATTTCAAGGGACTAAAGAACGTATTCGCCCCATTATGCTCACGGCTACCACAGATATTTTTGGGTTTTTACCTATGGCATTTTCCACATCAGCCGGTGCAGAGGTGCAACAACCGCTCGCTACGGTAGTTATTGGTGGGATGCTTACGGCCACCCTACTCACGTTGATAGTACTTCCTGTACTCTATATCTTTATAGAAAAGCGACGTGAGCGCAAAGACCAGAACAAGATTGGTTCGTTTAATCCGCAAGCATTGACCACGATTTTAATACTTGGTTTTATGTTAGGTGGTACCGCTTTGGCGAAAGCGCAACAAACACAAGCACCTGTGCCAGACCTCATTGTTCAGGATAGCATTACACCCATTACCTTATCTCGGGCTGTAGAAATTGCCAAAGAGAATTATCCAGCACTCAAGACGAGCCAACTCGAAATAGAAAGACAGAGCGCACTCACGGGCAATGCCTATGACTTCGGTAATACTAAAGTATTTACAGGTGGCGAAGAAGTGGCAGATGGTCAGGGCATTTATACCTTGATAGGTATCGGGCAACAAAATATTGATCTATTGGGAATAGGTGCCAAAAAACGCTTGCAACAACAACGCATCCAGTTAGCCGAAACAGCTTTTGACCTATCTGAAATCCAGATAGAACTGGAAGTCAAAAAAGCCTGGTCAGAAGCTTTTCAGGCAAAGAAGAAATTTGTTCTTTATCGAGAACTGGACAGCATTTATGGTCAATTTGCACAATCTGTAGAACTCAATTTTGAAGTCGAAGCCATTTCGAGACTGGAATATGCTGCTGCGCGCAATCAAGCGTTACAGATAACCAACAGGTTTCAGCAGGCAGAAACAGATTATTTAATCGCATTACAAAAACTCAATCTTTGGTTGACACCAGATACGATGTACACCGTAGCTGATGAATTTGAAGCTACCGAAATTTCGGTGTTAGAGACTGATGATACATTGGATGAACATCCCGAGTTATCGCTTTCGCGAAAGCGTATAGACGAAGCACAAGCAAGCTATGATGCAGCAAGGGCAAGCTTACTGCCCCAGTTTAATCTGCAAGGTGGCCTGCAACGTGTAAATGGCGATAGTGGTTTCTACACCTATCAGGCAGGGATTTCCATACCGCTGTTTTCTGGCCCAGACCGCAGCCGCGCAAAAGCTGCTAAACTGGATGCACAGATTGCAGAAACCAATGCCGCATTCAAACAACGCGAGCTGCAATCCCAATATACACAAGCACAGCAAAATTATACACGATGGCGAGATACTTGGTTTTTCTATAAAACCGAAGCTCTGCCACTTGCCATAGACCAGCGCAAAGGCGCATTGCTCGCCTACAAAGAAGGTGCGCTTGATTATGCAGCATTCACGCAAATTATACGTGATGCCATACAGACCGAAATGGATGCGCTGGACGCACTCGATAATTATTTAGAAGCCTTGTTTAAACTACAATATTTCCAAAACTAAAAAAAGATGAAAAAATTAAAATATATACCGATTACCACAATGCTTATGGCATTGACATTATTCAGCTGTGGCGAGTCAAAAACTGAAGATGGCCACGATGAAGCCACCCATTCTGAAACAGAAGAAAATCACTCTGAAGGGGAAGATGAAGAAGATAATATGGAAGGCGAAACTAAGGAAGTAATGCTCACGGCACAGCAGTTTGAAGCCTTACAGATGGAAATTGACACGCTCTCACAACGTTATATGAGCGGTTATGTAGAAGCAAATGGCACGCTGGAAGTACCACCCCAAAACGAAGCATCCATTACCGCCATAACAGGAGCAAATGTGGCATCCATAGAAGTAATAGAAGGTGATGAAGTGAAAAAAAATCAAGCGGTTGCCTATCTCTCACATCCCAGCATCATACAGATACAGAGCGATTACTTAAATGCACACAGCAACAGTCGGTTTTTAAAACAAGAATACGAACGTCAAAAAAGGCTTTATGAAGCTGGTGTGGCATCTGGTATGAATTTCCAAAAGGCAACGGCAGACTATCAGTCATCTACCGCAATGGTAAACGGGCTGGAAGCACAATTGCGACAGTACAACATCAATGTGAATGGCGTGCGCAATGGCACTATCTACCAGCGTGTTGCATTGCGCAGTCCCATTGCAGGGGTTGTAGAAAAAGTTTTTATAAAAACTGGACAATATGTGGAGCCACAGACCAACCTAATGGAAATAGTAGATACAGACCACGTACACGCAGATTTAATGGTTTTCGAAAAAGATGTTGATAGGGTAAAGAAAGGTCAACAAGTACGATTTAGCGTTCAATCAAGACCAGGAACGGAACTCGTTGCCGAAATTTATTCAGTAGGAAAAACCTTCGAGCAAGATCCTAAAGCGGTGCACGTACACGCAGAAATTGAGAACAAAGGTGGTGGTCTTATCTCAGGAATGTACATTAAAGGTAGGATTGAAGTTGATAACGATGAAACCGCTGAAACCGCATTACCAGAAAGTGCCATTATTACAGAAGGTGGTAGGGATTATGTGTTTAAAGCGCAAAGGGAAGGCAACACTTGGAGTTTTATACCAGTAGAAGTCACTACGGGCGAGAAGGATGGTGACTGGATAGCCATACGTTTTTTTGAAACCCCAGACCCAAATACTCATTTTGCCTTTAATAATGCCTATTACCTTATGGGAGAGATGAAAAAAGGGGAACTTGGTGACGATGATTAAAATGGAATGAAAGAAAAAAGAAAGAAAAACTTAAAAGTAGCAAGAACCTTACAGATTTGGAACGTCATCTACGATGTTATTGAAGTTGCGGTCTCGCTTATTGCTGGATTTACAGCAAATAGTTCGGCTCTGATAGGTTGGGGATTGGACAGCACGATTGAAGTGGTTAGTGCGGGAACATTAGGCTGGCGACTACACGGCGAGATTAAAGGTATCGATGAAGAAAAAGTAAAACGAAGACAAAAAATCACGTTAAACGTAATTGCAGTTTCCTTTACGCTCATCTGTATTTTCATTTCCTACGATTCCATTACAAAGCTTATAAATAAAGAAACCGCAAACTGGAGCACGATGGGACTGATTATATTATTGGTTTCCCTGGTTGTAAATCCTATCCTGATCTATTTCAAAAGAAAGTATGGAAAGAAATTAGACAGTCCAGCCTTGCTGGCTGATGCTAAAGACACCTTTATTTGCTTATACCAAACCGTGGTCGTACTTATAGGATTGCTATTGGTCAACTGGTTAGGCTGGTGGTGGGCAGATCCTGTGGCGGCATTACTTATCGTTCCGTACGCTGCAAAAGAAGGCTATGAAGCCTACAATAAAGCTAAAAATATCAATTATAACACCGCACAAAATGACTGAAATTGAAAAAACATTAAATGACCATAACGTGCGTCCCACCGCAATGCGCATCTTGATTTATAAGTATATGGCCGATAGGGATGCCGCCATCGCCCTGACTGATATTGAGAATGCTTTCGCAAAAGCGGATAGAACCACATTGTACCGAACCCTAAAAACGTTTGAAGAAAAAAACGTGGTGCATCACATAGATGACGGAACTGGAATCTCTAAATACGCACTTTGTGAAGAAGGCTGTAATTGTGAAATAGAACAGGATTTGCATTTACATTTTCATTGCACTAACTGTGACGAAACAGTTTGTTTAACGGAACTAAAAATCCCGCATATCAATTTGCCAGATGGATATTTGGCAGAGGATGTTAATCTCGTGGTTACGGGAATATGCGAAAAATGCAGCAGTAATTTACTTTAATAAACAAACGAACAAATTAGATTGATTTTGAAAAAAAGCACTTTTATAATAACTAAAATGGACTGCCCTTCAGAAGAGCAGATGATTCGGATGAAGTTAGAGTCTTATGCTCAAGTAAAACACTTGGATTTTGATATTCCAAACAGAAAATTGGAAGTATATCACGTGGACGACGTCAAGGCGATAAAAACGTCTATAGCCAGCTTAAAACTTGGGGATTCCTTAGAAGGAACCACAGAAGCCGAACCACCCGTAATGGAAGACCAATCCAAACAAAAAAGAATCCTATGGTGGGTCTTGGGCATCAACTTTGGCTTTTTCGTTATCGAAATGACCACCGGTTGGATTTCTTCTTCGATGGGTCTTGTGGCAGACTCATTAGATATGCTGGCAGATTCCATCGTATATGCATTAAGCCTATTTGCGGTAGGCGGTGCCATTTCAAGAAAAAAGAAGGTTGCGAAATACAGCGGATACTTTCAGATGGCATTGGCAACACTTGGGTTTGCAGAGGTCTTGAGAAGGTTTTTTAGCAATACCGAAACACCCTTGTTTCAATGGATGATTATCGTTTCAATTTTCGCATTGGCAGGTAATTTGATATCGCTCTGGCTCATCAACAAGGCAAAGAGTCAAGAGGCTCATATGCAGGCAAGTGCCATTTTTACATCCAATGATATTATTGTTAATGGTGGTGTTATAGTAGCTGGGGTGCTGGTTTATTTTCTGAATAGTAAATGGCCCGATTTAGTGATTGGCGGCATCGTTTTCACTTTTGTAATGCGCGGTGCATTGAGAATATTGAAATTATCGAAGTAGTTTTTAAAATGATATCAAACTTGATTAGAACATATGAAAAAGAAAAAAATAAACTTACGTGACTTAGAACCAAAAAAACAACAAGGCGAGCACAGTCACGACGATGGCCATAACCATAGCAGCCCTGAAGAAATTTCAAATTTCAGAACCTATCTACCGGCTATTTTCAGCTTCGTAATGTTGATAGCCGGAATTGCTATTGATTACTTTGATGCGTTTCCTTTCTTCAAAGGATGGATTCGCGTAGTATGGTACACGGTAGCCTATATCCCTGTGGGATTCCCTGTAATAAAGGAAGGCTGGGAAAGTATTAAAAAGGGGGATTTCTTTACTGAATTCTTCTTAATGTCCATTGCAACCCTCGGTGCTTTTGCCATAGGCGAATACCCTGAAGGTGTAGCCGTTATGCTATTTTATGCCGTGGGCGAACTCTTCCAAAATGCGGCCGTTAACCGTGCTAAGGGAAATATAAAAGCCTTACTCGATGTAAGACCCAATGAGGCTTTGGTTTATCGTGATGATGATTTTGTTTCAGTAAATCCCGAGACTGTTGAGATTGGCGAAAAGATACAGGTGCGTGTAGGCGAAAAAGTTCCGCTTGATGGCATTCTGCTTTCTGAAAAGGGTTCTTTTAATACTGCTGCCTTGACAGGCGAAAGCAAACCTGATACTATTGCTAAAGGTGATACTGTTTTTGCAGGAAGCATAAATCTTGATGGCGTAATCGAGATTGAAACCACAAAAGAATTTAAAGACAGTTCCATTGCACGAATTTTGGATATGGTGCAGAATGCAACCGCCAGAAAATCAAAGACCGAATTGTTCATTAGAAAATTTGCACGGATTTATACACCAATCGTGGTATTCCTCGCTATCGGACTTACTTTTCTGCCTTACTTTTTTATAGATGATTATGTATTTAGGGATTGGCTCTATCGAGCATTGATATTCCTCGTAATTTCCTGCCCTTGTGCGCTGGTCATTTCCATTCCTCTGGGCTATTTTGGCGGATTGGGTGCGGCATCGCGAAACGGTATTCTATTCAAGGGTGCATCCTTTTTGGATGCAATGACCCAAGTAAACACGGTCGTAATGGACAAAACAGGAACCGTTACCAAAGGCGTTTTTAAAATCAAGGAAATCAATTCCATCACATTTGAGGAAGCCGAATTTATGAAATACCTGATGGCGATGGAAGAACAATCTACTCATCCCATCGCAAAAGCAATTCTCGAATACAAAGCGGACGGGTCAGATTATGAAGCGACAGATGTATCGGAAGTTGCCGGAAAGGGATTGAAAGGAAAGGTCAACGGGAAAACGGTATTGGTAGGTAACAAAGCCTTGATGACCTCAAACAGCATAGAAGTCCCTTCGGAAACAGATGGTATTGTAGAATCAATCGTTATGGTGTCCATAGATGGAACATTTGCAGGTTATGTTACCATTGCAGATGAATTAAAGGATGATGCGCACCAAGCCATTAAACAAATTAGGGATGCAGGAATTTCCAAAATTATAATGCTATCGGGTGACAAAGACTCAATTACACAACAGGTTGCAAAAGAGTTGAAAATCGATTGGGCAAAAGGCGGACTGTTGCCTGAAGATAAACTCAATGAGGTTGAAGAGCTCAAAAAGCAACCCGAAACCAAAGTAGCATTTATTGGCGATGGTATTAACGATGCACCCGTTTTGGCAGCAAGTGGTGTAGGTATTGCAATGGGTGGTTTGGGTAGCGACGTTGCTATAGAAACAGCCGATGTTATCATACAGACCGACCAACCCAGTAAGATTGCAAGAGCGATTAAAATTGGTCGTTCAACGCGACGAATTGTCTGGCAAAATATTGCGCTTGCATTTGGTGTCAAGGTCATAGTCCTCATTCTCGGTGCAGGTGGATTAGCGACAATGTGGGAAGCTGTTTTTGCTGATGTGGGTGTGGCGTTTTTGGCTATATTGAATGCGATACGATTGCAGAAGATGGAATGGAATTAGTACATTCATGAAAATTCATTATTTCATGTATGGCTAAAAACGAACCCATCAAGCAACAATACATACCACGGTCTTACCTGAAAAATTTTGGTGTTGAAGGTAATAACGGCAACTATTTTGTTGATGCTTACAGATTGGAAGATGATTTGCTTCTTGAACAGATTAGTACAAAAAGTATTTGCTTTCAGAAAAATCTTTATACGATTCCGAATGCCGAGATTGATAGGAAATACGATTTGGAATATCATTATGCCGAACACGTCGATTCTGAATTCCCTAAGATTTATAAACTACTTGTCGATGAAAATGTGAAGATATTGACCTCTGAGCAAAAAAGGCAAGTACTATACGTCTGCCTATCCCTTTATTTTAGAACCCCGAGGTTTCTTAATCATCAGAACGCATTTACCGACCAAATTTTAGATAGAATGTTATTGTACGCCGACGAAAACGGCGATGTGAAATTTACATTTGAAGAAGAAAAGCACGAATTCAATATTAAGGATATTGGTAAAGTTAGACACGAATTTAAAGAGCGTAACAGGATTAAATTCTTGGTTCAACATTTGGAAAAATGGAAAGAATTTGTGGATTTCAAATATGATTGTACTATAAATGTCCACCGAATCAATGATGAGGATGCACCATTAATTACTTGCGATAATCCGGTATCAATACGCGGCGTAAAATCAACTCGATTTGAAGGCCTTTTTAATCCTGACTCAGTAATAACTTTGCCTTTAGATACCAAATACTACTTAGAAATCTTTCCAAACAGTATTGCTGATGGTCAAACCAGAATTAATAGGATGGTTCACGATAGGGACTATGTTTTTACTACAAATGGAATCGTTCAGATTAATGCTGAGAAATTGATAATTGGAAAACCGGGTACGATAGAACGACATTTTGAAATTCAATCGAGTTACGAGGATTCTGAGAATGGGGAACAATTTGTTGAAAAGGCAAAGTACAAGTTAGAGCAACTTCAGAAATTTACCGAACTTTTTGAAAAAAAGGGATTAACTTCAAAAGAAACCGTTGGTCAACTGAGAAAAATGCTAAGTCATGAATATTTCAAAGATGAAGACCAACTTATTCAAATGAAAAGGCTACTTATTGCTGCCGGACATTGGAATCAGAATCCGAAATAGAAATATCATAGTCCCCTATTTTTTTCACTGGTGCTACAAAAACTCGGTAGGCATTCGTCTATAAAAACTAAAACAAAGAACCAATCCAACTTCCTAAATAATATGTCTACAGTTTTAGTATATAAGTATTTGCTTAAATAATGATATATTTGTAGACGCGTTAAGTTAAAATTGATGAGCTTGGAAATAACCTGTACCCGGAATGAAGCCGACCATAAACAAATATCACGGTGCAAGAGGACAATAGAAAATTCTTCCGATAGTTTTAAGGCCATGAGCAAAATTTTGGCCCTTGCCGGAAGTGAGGTACGACTGAAAATCCTATTTCTTTTGAACATAGAAAATGAATTGTGTCCTTGCGATATTGCTGACATTCTTGAAATGAGTGTCCCCGCGGTATCCCAACATATCCGTAAAATGAAGGATGCAGGAATTATCACATCGAGACGTGAAGGTCAAACATTATATTATTCGTTGGTAAAGAGTGAGGATAATGTTTTAAATGGAATTTTCAGTTCAATTTCGATAAGAAAGAAAACAGCTTAGAAAGTTTAAATTATGGCATCGAATAATACTTCAAACACCGCGGCCTATACCAGTATTTTTACCGCAGTTGCAGCATCAATATGCTGTATTACCCCTGTCTTGGCACTGATTGCTGGAACAAGCGGCATTGCATCTACCTTTTCCTGGGTCGAGCCGTTTAGACCCTATTTTATCGGCTTGACCATTATTGTTTTGGTATTTGCATGGTATCAGAAATTACGGCCAAAAACAAAGGAAGAAATAGATTGTGCCTGTGACGATGATGCGAAACCTACATTTTGGCAATCCAAACAATTTTTGTTCATCGTAACCGTATTTTCGGGATTGATGCTGGCCTTCCCGTACTATTCCAACTTATTTTATGCACAGCCCACAAAGGACATCGTCTATGTCTCTCAATCCAATATCGAAAAGCACACGTTTTATGTTGAGGGAATGACTTGTGTGGGTTGTGAGGCACACGTAGAAAGTGAAGTCAATAAGTTGGATGGAATTATTTCGGTAAAAACCAGCTACGAAAATGCCAACACCATAGTGGAATTTGACAAGACCAAAACCGATTTGCCCGCAATCAAAAAAGCCATAAACAGTACAGCTTATAAAGTAGTCAAATAATGAGACCTCAGTTAATATCAACAATTACTTGCCCAAATTGCGGGCTTGAAAAAGAAGAGGAAATGCCAACAACGGCCTGTCAATTCTTTTATGAATGTGACAATTGCAAAAAAGTCCTTAAGCCAAAAGAAGGGGATTGTTGTGTCTTTTGTTCCTACGGTACTGTCGCTTGTCCACCTATTCAGAATAACGAAGATTGTTGCTGATTGATTGCCTACACAGTTCTCTAGTAAAAGAAAACTTTTTCGGTGCATTTAAAAACAGTTCATTTTAACGGCCCTTTTTTTGAACTTCTTTTCTATTTCAAAAATTCTGTTGTCATTCGGTCACATTTGTGGTCTCTTTTATTTGTTTCGTTAATTGACCTTTTATGGGACTTAGATTCATAAATCTAATACTGAAGCTAACGCATGTAATAAATGTGATACTTTTTCAAAAAATTATGCTATAAAGGATTAAAAAGCATAGAAATAGCCCAATTTGAATCAAATAATACCGAGCTTAATTTAAAACCAGTTTTGCGTGCAAATTGCGTGCAAATGAAAAAAGCTCCAAAAGTTAAAAACTCTTGAAGCCTTACTGTTACTGTGGAGAATACCGGATTCGAACCGGTGACCTCTTGCCTGCCAGGCAAGCGCTCTAGCCAACTGAGCTAATCCCCCAGAGAGCGCAAAGGAAAGACTTTTTATGAAAGTTTCAAAATAGGAATGCCTAAGCCTACACTTTTTTAACGCTTAGGACCAAAACAGGAATGGGAACAAAAAACTCAGACTTGGGAATGGTGTTCTTTTCCCACAATTT
The DNA here is from genome assembly GCF_965233845.1 of Flagellimonas sp. Classification (GTDB taxonomy): domain Bacteria; phylum Bacteroidota; class Bacteroidia; order Flavobacteriales; family Flavobacteriaceae; genus Flagellimonas. The sequence continues at coordinate 3,833,910 of NZ_OZ247584.1, read as the reverse complement.
CTTGAAGAACCCACGTTTTCTTCGGAACACGCAAAGCATGTCCGGTTGCTCTTTTTGAAAATATTCCAAAACACCCAAATAGGTAGATGCTTGCTCTGTAATGTTCAATTTTTGACTAAGATCCAATAAGGCCGTATTAACCTGTAAATCTTCCTCAGAATAGCCAGGTCTTTTTACCAAAAGCAAACTTATGTTGGCCCTGAACTTATCCTTTATGGCCACCAAGGGATTTAAAACACGACTCCGTTTTAAAATTCCGGAACCAAAGGCGGTCATTATACTTTTTATGGGCTTGAATTTGGTTCCTTTGGGCACCAATAGTATAGGTATGTTGGTCTGTTTCACTATTCTACCAGAGGTATTCCCCAAATAAAGTTCTTCTTTGATATCGTTGCTTCGAGGGGCCATAATAATCAAGTCTACGCCCAGCTCCTTATGGATGCTTTTCAACCCATCCACGATATCACCATTGTAAGTGGCTATTTTAATGTCCACCTTACCGGTATTCACCGTGTCAATGACCTCCTTTATTTGCTCTTTGCTACTTTGGGCCACTTTTTGTTCCACGTTGGCCAAACTTCCTGCTGCGGATATGACCGTAATCACATCCATGACATAGACCTGCGCCCCAAACTTTGCGGCAAAGTCAATGGCGTATTGAAGCGTGTCGGAAGAATTAGGGGAGGTTCCAATGGGTACAAGAATGTTGTTCATGCGTTGGCGGTTATGATTATAGCTTAAATTTACAATTAAATTGAAACCAATCCATGATAAGACTCTCAAAGATATCAGATATTGAAGGTATTCTTGAAATTACGCGTGCTTGTGCGGCAAAAATGGAGGGCGATGGAATTTATCAATGGAATGAACACTACCCCTCAAAACAAGCCTTTGTGCAAGATTTGAAAAGAGATGAGCTCTATGTAATGGAAGTTGAGGGCAAGCTAGTTGGGGCAATTGTGGTTTCCACTTTTATGGACAAAGAGTATGTCCCTATTCAATGGTTGACACCCAACGGTAACAGCACTTATATTCATCGAATTTGTGTGGACCCCAAACTTCAGGGCAAAGGATATGCCCAAAAACTAATGGATTTTGCAGAAGAACTATCCAAACATAAAGGATTCACTTCCGTAAGGCTGGACACCTTCTCCCAGAACAAGAGAAACCAGCGGTTTTATGAACAACGCGGATATCAAAAACTGGGGAATATCTTCTTTCCCAAACAAAGTAGCCATCCTTTTCATTGTTACGAACTAGTGCTGTAACTTGCATCGACTTTGGCAACGACAGTTAACTTAAAAAGCATCAACCAGCTGGCAATTCCGGCCACCATTTCAGGGATTGCGGAACCCATTCTTTCCATAACGGATACGGCAATAGTGGGCAACATTCCTGTTGATGGACTTGAATCCCTGGCCGCTGTGGGCATCGTAGGTTCGTTTTTATCCATGCTCATATGGGTCTTGGGCCAAACACGAAGTTCTATTTCGGCTATTATCTCGCAATATTTGGGTGCAGGAAAATTGGAGGAGGTAAAAAACCTACCTGCCCAAGCTATTTTTTTCAACATTCTGTTGAGCATTGTGGTCCTGCTCTCAACGATTTTCATTATTGAGGAAATTTTTAGTTTGTTCGAAGCCTCGGGCAAAATCTTGGAATATTGTATCTCGTACTATTCCATACGGGTCTGGGGATTTCCGCTAACGCTGTTCACTTTTGCGGTCTTTGGTATTTTTAGAGGGCTGCAGAATACTTTTTATCCCATGATCATTGCATTGATCGGAGCAGCCCTAAATATTGTTTTGGACTTTGCATTTGTATATGGCATAGAAGGAATTATCCCGGCCATGTACTTGGATGGCGCAGCTTGGGCCAGCCTTATTTCCCAAGCCGTAATGGCCTTGATGGTTTTTGTGCTGCTCATCAAAAAAACCGAGATAAGCTTAAAATTGGTCTTCCCATTGAACAAGGAACTAAAGCGATTAATTTTTATGAGCCTCAATCTATTTGTTAGGGCTCTTGCGCTGAATGCGGCATTGATCATAGCGGTCAGGGAAGCCACTGCCTTGGGTGATCGTTTTATAGGGGCGCACACCATTGCGATCAACCTATGGTTGTTTGCCGCCTTTTTTATCGATGGATATGGCGCCGCGGGCAACAGCATGGGCGGAAAATTATTGGGAGCGCAGGATTACAAAGGACTTTGGCGATTGGCAACCAAGATCATGAAGTACGGAATGGTGGTAAGCCTAATTTTAATGCTTCTCGGCTTTGTATTTTATTATTCCGTAGGAGAAATTTTCTCCAATGATGTAATTGTTTTGAACACCTTTTATAGCATTTTCTTTATCGTTATTCTTGGTTTGCCCATGAACACCATGGCTTTTGTTTTTGATGGCCTCTTTAAAGGACTTGGGGAAATGAAGTATTTAAGGAACGTTCTGCTTTCCGCTACATTTCTTGGGTTTGTTCCGGCATTGTATTTGGGCAAATATTTGGGTTGGGGTTTTTATGCCATTTGGATCGCCTTTGTGGTTTGGATGATGATCAGGGGACTGGCATTGGTCTGGAAATTCAGAAGAAAATTTAAGCCGTTGGTGCAAAACCGTTAATTTAGTAATCTTATATTCTGAGTTCTTACAACTGATTGCTAAAAAATATATGTCAACCAAGAGAATAAACGGAAGTCTCTACACAAAAATTGAAAACAATATTGCCTGGATCGAGTTTGGACATCCTGCAAGTAATTCGTTTGTTTCAGAATTGTTGGCCAGGCTTGCATCTGAATTTGATAAGATTTCCCAAAACAAGGAAGTTTCTGTAATTGTTTTAAGATCGGAAGGAGAAAGGGCTTTCTGCGCAGGCGCCTCTTTTGACGAATTGGTGGCCATTTCAAATCTGGCGGAAGGCAAGGCATTTTTTGCGGGCTTTGCCAATGTGATCAACGCCATGCGAAAATGTAACCAACCCATTTTTGGGCGGGTTCAGGGTAAAACGGTTGGTGGAGGAGTAGGTCTTGCTTCGGCATGCGACTATGTATATGCCACTGAAGCTGCCTCGATCAAGCTATCCGAAATTTCTATTGGGATAGCACCCATGGTCATTGCTCCCGCAGTGGAGCGCAAAATGGGGAAATCAGGTCTGGCAGAACTTTCCTATGCGCCCACAGAATGGAAAAACGCATATTGGGCCAAGGAAAAAGGACTATACGCCAAGGTGTTTGATTCCATATCCGAAATGGACAAGGAGTTGGAGTTTCACGCTCAAAAAATGGCAACCTATAACGCTGAATCACTTGCCGAGATGAAGCGTGTACTTTGGGAAGGCACTTCGCACTGGGATCAGTTGCTTATGGAAAGGGCTGAGGCATCTGGAAAACTGGCTTTATCACCAAACACTAAAACAGCATTGGAAAAGTTCAAAAAATAAAAGCATGGACATTCTTTCATATTTAAATAGCGATCTTGTTTTCCCCATGTTGGCCTTACTGGTCATCGTGGTTTATATTGTAACCCGGGTACGGAACAAAAGAAGGTATAAACGATAGCCGAAATGGCAGCAAAAAGGTACACCATGTGGATTTTGTTGTATGGGTTCTTCTTTGTTCTAGGCTTGATTCTGGCATCGTTTGCAGCGCAGCAATATCGGAAGACCCAAAAATTGCTGGAAGAAGGTATTAGGACAACGGCCGTGGTCACCACTCTTTTGACCAACAGCGATAGTGATGGCAACACCTATACTCCAGTTTTTGAGTTCAAGGACCGGTCCAACACCACCCAAACCTATAAAAGCCCAATTAGCTCTAGCCCCCCAGCATATCGGGTGGGAGATAAGGTGAAAATTGTTTATGACCGAAGGGACAGCAGCCATGTGAAAACCGTTACTTTTTGGGGACTTTATCGCGTTAGTGTCATTCTTTTCATGATTGCATCACCGCTATTGGTTATAGGAGGCAGCTATTTGCTTTACACTTACAGATAAGTTTCCGCTCAGTTATTGGTTATCTTTAACCCCAATGAAAGACCTAACACTACCAGAAGGAAAGAAAGTCTATTTTGCAAGTGACAATCACTTGGGTGCACCCACCAATGAAGACAGCATGCCCCGGGAAAAAAAATTTGTGGCTTGGTTGGACTCCATTAAACAGGATGCGGCGGCCATTTTTCTAATGGGGGACCTCTTTGATTTTTGGTTTGAATATAAGACCGTAATCCCAAAAGGATTTACCAGAACACTGGGCAAGCTGGCAGAACTTTCGGATAGAGGTATCCAAATCACCTATTTTGTAGGCAACCATGATCTCTGGATGAATGGGTATTTTGAAGAGGAACTAAACATTCCGGTCTACCACAAACCGCAGCAATTTTTGATCAACAACACCTCTTTCTTTGTTGGCCATGGAGATGGCTTGGGGCCAGATGACAAGGGCTTTAAGCGGATGAAAAAAGTCTTTACCAATCCCTTTGCGAAGTGGTTGTTCAGATGGCTTCATCCAGATTTGGGCGTAAAGCTGGGGAGGCATTTGTCTGTAAACAATAAAATCATTTCTGGGGATGCGGACGCCAAGTTTCTTGGGGAAGACAAAGAATGGTTGGTGCTCTATGCCAAGCGAAAATTGGAAACCCAACACTACGATCATTTCATATTTGGACACAGACATTTGCCCATGGAAATCAAGCTCAATGAAAAATCTACCTATACCAATCTTGGGGACTGGATTTCCTACTTTACGTATGCCGTTTTTGATGGTGAACAATTAGCTTTAAAAAAGCTGGAGGAATGATAACATCCAAAGAAAACAGTGAGCATTATTTCTGGGGAGATAAATGTAGCGGTTGGCATTTGGTAAAGACTGAAAGTCTCAGTATCATTGAGGAGTTGATGCCGCCCAACACCAAAGAAAAGGAACATTATCATCAACACGCCCAACAGTTTTTTAGAATTTTAAAGGGAACAGCCACTTTTGAAATAGCAAACGAATTGGTACAGGTTCCTGCGGGATCGGGAATCCACATTCCTTCTGGCACACTCCATAGAATCAGGAACGATCAATCGGAAAATTTGGAGTTCATGGTCATTTCCGAACCCAATACCCGAGGAGATAGAATTGAAGATCCATCCTAATCCTTATTGTGCTCTTCCACATCTTTTGAAAGGTCCAACCGCCTAAAACTTGGGGAAACAATGGCGGTTGTTCCCGTGGTCAAAATGGTCATAACACCCCCAAAAACCACGGCGGTTACGGTGCCCAATAGTTTGGCCGCCAATCCGCTTTCAAAAGCACCCAATTCATTGGAGGATCCCACAAAAATAGAATTAACCGAAGCCACTCGGCCTCTCATATTGTCCGGGGTTTTCAATTGTAAAATGGTCTGTCTGATGATCATGGAAACACCATCTACAGCGCCGCTTAAAAATAAGGCTGCAACAGACAGCCAAAAAGAGGTGGAAACCCCAAAAACGATAATACAGACACCAAAGGCAAACACGGCCCATAATAATTTACTCCCTGCGTTTTTGTGCAATGGAAATCTGGTGGATCCCAACATGGTCAGGGCAGCCCCAACCGCGGGTGCGGCCCTTAAAATACCAAACCCTTCCGACCCTACATGCAAAATATCCTGGGCATAAATGGGTAAGAGGGCTACCGCTCCACCAAACAATACCGCAATCATATCCAAGGTGAGGGCACCAAAAATGGCCTTGCTGCTAAAAACAAATCGTAATCCGTCTTTTAAGCTTTCAATTACTGGCTCTCCTATTTTAGGATTCAAGATGGGTTTTCTGGAAATCCGAAGGAGGAAAATGAGCGCGACCAATGAAAATCCAAAAATCAAACACATGGACCAATGCACCCCGATCCAACCAATACTGAATCCCGCTAAAGCGGGCCCCATAACCGAAGCCACTTGCCATGTGGAACTGCTCCAGGTAGCGGCATTTGGGTATATCTTTTTGGGAACGATCAAGGCAATCAACGAAAAAACAGTAGGGCCAATAAATGCTCGGACCAGCCCTCCAAGAAAAACCAAGAAATAAATGGTGTACAAAATGGTATTAGGGGCCAATTGGGTTTCCAAATCGGGATCACTTATAAAAAAAAGCCCCAAACTAACTACGGAAAACGCCAAAATGCATTTGATCAACAGATTCCGTTTTTCCTTTTGATCAACAACGTGACCTGCAAATAGGGCCATACCAACAGCTGGAATAACTTCCATCAGCCCGATAATACCTAGGGAAAGGGGGTCTTTGGTCAAAGTGTACACCTGCCATTCAATAACGATGAATTGCATGGACCACGCAAAGACCATGGCAAAGCGAACCATCAAGAATATGTTGAATTCCTTATATCGTAAGGCTGCGTATGGATCCATAGCGATTTAACGAAGGTCCCTGAGCTTCAATTGAAGGTTAATAGTTCCGTTCCATTCATTTTCTTCCAAAGAAAATACTGCATTAAAAATACCTTTGTTTTTAACCTTGTCCAATCGGGAACCCAAGTTAAATCCTATAGCCCCATATGACTTTTCAATACCACTCAGTGGGTTGGCTGATTTAACCCTAAGTTTCAAGTGCTTTTCATCTTCGCCCACCCCTTTGGCATACCCAGTATCCATTAGTTTTTCGGCGATAAAAACGGGTGTCATGTTTCCGGGACCAAAGGGAGCAAATTGTTTTAGGATACGCATTAATCTTGGACTTATTTGATCCAGGCCAATCTGGGCATCTATGGAAAGTTCGGGCTCCAGCAGCTTTGGGTTAATGGTTTCTGAAACCACTTTTTCAAAATGCGCTTTGAAGTTTTTATACTGCTCTTTGGAGAGCGTGAGCCCCGCGGCATATTTATGCCCTCCAAATTGTTCCAAATATTCGGAGCATGCCTCTAGGGCATTGTACACATCAAAACCCTTTACGGAACGCGCGGAAGCTGCTAGTTTGTCTCCACTTTTGGTAAAAACCAAGGTAGGTCGGTAGTAGGTTTCCGTAAGTCGGGAGGCCACAATACCAATGACTCCTTTGTGCCAGCTTTCATGGAATACTACCGTGGTAAATTGGTCTTCTTCCCCATGGTCCCGAATTTGCTCCAGAGCCTCTTCGGTAATCTTTTTGTCCAGATTTTTCCTGTCGGCATTGTATTTCTCTATTTCCGAAGCGAACTCTCTGGCGACTTCCAAATCGGACTCTACCAGTAGGTTTACGGCATGCTGCCCATGTTTCATTCGCCCGGCGGCATTTATCCTGGGGGCAATGATAAAAACCACATCGGTTATGGTTAAGGATTTTTTGTTGATTTGTTCGATGATTGCCTTGAACCCGGTTCTGGGGTTGCTGTTTATGACTTGAAGTCCAAAGGAAGCCAGAACCCTATTTTCACCGGTAATGGGAACAATATCAGCACCAATGGCAGTGGCCACCAAATCCAGATAGGGAAGCAAATCTTTGGCGGTCAGTCCTTGTTTGGAGGCCAAAGCCTGGACCAGCTTAAATCCAATTCCGCAACCGCAGAGTTCTTTATAAGGGTATGCACAGTCTTCCCGTTTTGGATCCAAAACGGCCACTGCTTCTGGCAGGTGTTCTCCAGGCCTGTGGTGGTCGCAAATAATAAAATCCACCCCTTTCTCCTTGGCATAGGTCACCTGATCAATAGCTTTTACGCCGCAATCCAAAGCAATAATCAAGGAAATATCATTGTCCGTTGCAAAATCTATCCCTTTAATGGACACGCCGTAGCCTTCAGCATACCGATCGGGAATATAGGTGGCAACGTTGGGATAAAAGCTCAGAAGATAAGAAGACACCAAGGCCACCGCGGTCGTTCCATCCACATCATAATCACCATAAACCAATATATTCTCATTGTTTTCAATGGCAGATTCAATGCGTTCCACGGCCTTGTCCATATCCTTCATGAGAAATGGGTCGTGCAAATGGGTCAATTCCGGGCGGAAAAACGTTTTAGCCTCCTCATAGGTGGTTATTCCTCTTTGAGCCAACAAATGGGCCACCAGCGGTTCGACCTTTAGTTCTTTGGCAAGGTTTTCAATGGTGTCAGGATCAGGTGTAGGTTTTATGGTCCAGCGCATAATGAATTTGGATTATGATCAACGTCAGTTCGAGTTTTTCGGGCTGGACTGAGGAAGAAGGCCAGATTGAAAAGTATCGAGAACAAGTTATGGAAATTTCTTTTTAGCAAGATTTGGCAAGAGATGATAATTTTCTTCGATTAACGCTTCTTTCTTTGCCCTTGACCATTTCTTGATCTGTTTTTCTTTTTCAACAGCTATTTTGATAGATGTAAACTCTGAATAAAAGACCAAAACAACAGGCCGTCTCCAAAAGGTATAACTCGAGGAGTATTTTCCTTCAGCATGTTCTTGAATGCGGTTTCCAAGATTGGACGTGACACCTGTATAATACGTGCCGTCTGAGCATTTGAGGATATATAAATATGATTTTTTCATTTTCTACCCCACTGACTTCTCGATACATCCCGAAACAGGTTCGGGACACTCGAAGTGACGTTACACAAATCTTGGAATGATTTATTTATGAGGTCGAATTATGAGCTTAAATGTAATTCAATTTTTTTACTTGAATCTTGAGTTTGAACCTGTATTTGTGCTTGAGCCTTGAACTTATTTATGATGAAAAACCGTGTTGATATCCAATTCGGCAAACCTTCTGAACATTTCCATGACACCACAATACTTCTCAACGGACAGATCAATGGCTTTTTGCAATTTATTCTCGTTCAAGTTGCTGCCATGAAAATGGTACTCAATAACCACCTTGTCATAGTATTTGGGATGCTCATCCGTAAGGTTGGCAATGGTCTCAATACTGAAATCATCCACCTCCAATTTCATCTTTTTGATCAAGGAGGCCACATCCAATCCGGAGCATCCTGCCAGGGAGGAAAGCATCAAGGCTTTGGGTCTAAACCCTTCTCCTTTTCCGCCATCATCAGGGCCTGCATCTATTTTAAAAGTATGTCCCGAGGGGTTGTTACTTTCAAAGGCCATTTCGCCCAACCATTTGGTAGTGATATGATTTGTCATGAAGTCAATTTTTTGTTTCTTGTAGCTTTCAAAAATACAAAAAGAGATGTCTCGATTGCGCTCGACATGACATTCTTTAAAATCTAAAAATTCTACATGGCATTAGTAAACCCCCTAGATCCGAACCACGACGCAGAGACCAAAAAACTTGCTGAATTCTTTAATGAAACCTTGGGCTTTTGCCCCAACTCGGTTTTGACCATGCAGCACAGACCCGCCATTTCAAAGGCATTTATCAACCTGAACAAAGCGGTTATGGCCAATGAAGGCCGGGTGACTTCGGCACTAAAACGGATGATCGCCTGGGTAAGCAGTAATGCCACAGGGTGCAGATATTGCCAAGCGCATGCCATTCGTGCTGCCGAACGTTACGGCGCGGAACAGGAGCAATTGGACAATATTTGGGAATACCGCACCCACCCTGCTTTTTCGGAAGCGGAACGTGCCGCATTGGATTTTTCCTTGGCAGCCTCCCAAGTGCCCAATACCGTTGATGCCAAAATCAAAGCGCGCTTGTACGAACACTGGAACGAAGGTGAAATTGTGGAGATGCTGGGGGTGATTTCCCTGTTTGGATACCTTAACCGCTGGAACGATTCTATGGGAACGTCCATAGAGGATGGCGCTGTAGAAAGCGCAGAACAATATTTAGGGGGAATTGGTTGGGAAAAAGGAAAGCATGACGGGTCTAGATACTAGATATTAGACGCTAGATTTGAGACATTAGAACGCTTCGCTTTTAGACATTACGGCTCTGGTGTAGTTTGATGAAATCCGCCAGTTTGAGTGTCCCGAACGGGGTTCGGGACGTATCGAAAACAAGAATTTCAATTCAACCGCAGGTCTCGATAGTTCTGCTGAGCTTACCGAAGTACGTTTTTTTGACTTCGACTATGCTTACACTAAAGCTTCAGCAACACACGTACGCTCAGCCAACAAAAATCACTCGAACTGACGTTTTATGTTATTCTTGGTTATAAGTGATTATGAGGAATAAACTGTAACAATTCTCAAAAACCAGTATCTTTTTTGGAAACGTAGTTTCCAAGATGATTCTTAGAGCTGTTCTCATTCTGATTTTGTTACAGACCAATCACGTATTTGGTCAAACCTCGCTGAAGCAGATAGACTTAACCAACGGAAAACACAAAGTAGGGTTTATACACTACACCACGGCTGATAGCACCAGAACCTACAACCGAATCTACGATTACACCAATACCCAAATTGCTCGGCCAATTCCCATCAGCATTTGGTATCCAGCTGACCAAGTAAAAGACGAATCCGAACAGATAACGGTTTTGAACTACCTGGAGATTTTAAAGGAAGAGGAGGAATGGGAACATCTTCCCAACGAGCAAATATTAAATTGGTTTTACTATGCCAACACCCTGGCAAATCAGAAACACCTAAAAGAAAAGACTACCGCTTACCTCAAAGCAGGATTTGCCGAGGGCAAATTCCCTGTGGTGGTATACACCCCAAGTTTCCAAGCCTCTTCCATAGAGAATTTTGCACTTTGTGAATATCTGGCCAGTCATGGCTATGTTGTTATCTCAAGCCCCAGCCGGGGAACCGAAAATCGTTGGTTTGGTAACAACAACCCTAAAGAAATGGAAACGCAGGCCAGGGATGTGGAGTTTTTAGTAAAGGAGATTTCCAAATTCCCGTTGGCTAACACGGACAAAATTTCTGTAATGGGATTTAGCTTTGGTGGCCTTGCCAACATCCTTGCACAAACAAGAAACAAGCGTATCAAAGTAATTGTGAGTCTAGACGGTACGGAAAGGTATCAATATACCCTGCTAACAAAATCCCCTTTCTTCGATGCTGCCAAAATAGATGTGCCGTACATCCACATGGCCCAAAAGGACATTCCCGAAATTGTGCTTAGAGAAGACAATATTGATTCAGTGCTCAATACTAGATTTGACCTGTACGATAGTATTTCGAAAAGCAAGGCGTACCGATTAAAATTTCATGATCTGACCCACTCCTATTTTAGTACGCTTGGGGTTCTTTTTCAGCAAAGGGATACTAGGCAAGATAAAAGTGATGCTGAAATCATGGAGTCTTATAAATGGGTATCAACCTACGCGCTAAACTTTTTAAATGCCTATTTGAAAAATGATGATAGGGCTTTGGCGTTCCTAGAAAACAACCCTTCGGACAACGGGGTTAGGGAAGGATTGATATCCCATACGTACAGAGAACCTAAGCCAGAACCCTTGTCCTTTAAGGATTTTAACGATCTGGCATCAAAACAGCACTATGAAAACCTCTATGAGTTATATCAGTCCTTGAAGCAAACGAGTTCATCCTTAGAACTTCCGGAGGGGAATCTAAATACGCTGGGATTGCAACTCGTTTTTAATCCTGAGACTTCGGAGCAGGGCATAAATGTCTTCTTGTTGGCAGCGAAATTGTATCCCAATTCTGCCAATTTATTTGATAGCTTGGCCGAAGGTTACCTGTATCTAGGAAACAAGGAAAAAGCCATTGAGAGTTTTGAAAAATCGCTGGAGTTGAATGCCCAAAACCAAAATGCGATTGAGCGATTAAGACAGCTCAAACATTAATGTGGAAATAGGGAAGCGCAACAGGTCAAGATGTTAGACATGAGATATTAGACTTTAGATTTGAGACCGCTTCGCTTTTAGACATTACGGCTCTGGTGTAGTTTGATGAAATTCGTCAGTTTGAGTGTCCCGAACGGATGTTGAGCGAAGTCGAAGCATGTTCCGGGACGTATCGAAAACAAGAATTTCAACACAAACACTGTTCTCGATAGTTCTGCTGAGCTTGCCGAAGTACGATTTTTCGTTCCTCAAAATCACTCGAACTGACGTTTTGGGTTAAAATGTAATTCAGGTGCTGAAATCCGGTCTCAGATTTCTGAAAGCACTATTTCTTGATTTGCATCAACATTTATTGGCCCAACTTGCCTGAACTTTGTTGGCATCAAAAAACGAACAGTTATGGCAAGCTTGCTTATCACTTCCGAAAACCAGATTCAGCGCTTAAACCAGATTGTAAACAAGGTAAAAGAGCTCCAAGCATTGGATGTTTCCCAACTGACCACCGCTCTCCACTCAAAATCATGGAATGTGGTTGAGGTCATAGAACATTTGAACATTGCTTATGGGATTTATATGCCCAAACTGGACGAAGCTTTTTCCAAAATGCCCAACCTAGATGCTGCCCCAAACGAATTTAAGGCCAGAACATGGCAAAAGTTTGTGATTGCCGGCCAACGGCCCAAAAATGGGAAGCGAAAATGGAAAATGAAGACCCTAAAACGATTTGAACCTTTGCTGGACAACCCATTGGCCCAAGAAAAAATAGATGCTGTTTTTGAAACTTTTTTTGCCCGTCATGCCCATCTTAAAGAGGCCATTCTTAAAAGTAGAAACAAGGATGTGACCCAACTCAAGATCACTTCCGCCATTGGCCCTATTGTCAACTTTTATTTGCCCGAATGTTTTGAGTTTTTACTCTGCCATTTGGAACGGCATATAGTGCAGATTGATGAAATTTTGGGGCAACAGTAAAGCAAAATGAGTTGTAGCTAATTTTACCAGCAGCTTTTATTTGTAATCCCGTCCAAAAACAAAGTAAGATTCTGCCAACCACTTAACGGTTTGCGGTTCTAACTCTGTTTTTTTTCTGTCAATTCGTTCAACCAAGTAGCCATTTTCAAAATAGAAATCACTATCGGTCAACGTATCCAATTTTTGTTTATCTAGCCCACTTTGTTTGTATTGCCGAATATTTGCAAATACTACAGTGTCTTTTTGAAAATAAAACTCGTAGTCAGTGAGCGAGTCATTTGACATAGCAATGTTTGCATATACCTTTAGAATGATGCTGTCCTGGTCCATAACCGTATAAATATCAAATCCGCCAATTGCATCCATTCCATTTATTTCCGATTCAAACTCGGTAATCGATTCAATTAAATCAGTTCTAGATTCGATTTTAGAAATCCAATTTTCAATTTCTGATATTTTTCTCTGTTTCTGACAACCGAGAAGAAAAATTCCAAATATTAAGGTTAATGACAACTTTTTCATCCGATAAGTGAAGTTACCGGTTTTTGACGTAAAAATCCCACCATTTTATTTTAAGCCGTATCTTTAGAGTGCGAAACGTATTATTGCAGATGCCTTTGACCATGGTCGAACTAGATATGGTATAGGTAAATGGGTACAAACCCCAGGACTGTGCAAGGCAATACCTTGATACATTCTACAATTCCATTTCCTTTTTGTTTAACTTTTTAATCACCTTATTATGAGAAATGGTGAAGAGAATCAACGGTGTCCGAAATGCAATTCGCGGATGACAAAGGGCAACGTACCAAAACTTACCCCCGCACAAGTAAAACTGTTGCAGTATGTAGATGCTCTGGATGGGCCCAATAGGGTAAAAGCCCTAAAATGGGTTCACGACGTGGTGGTCTACGACTCCAATGAACCCTTGTACTGCGAGGAAAAAGAGGCGCTGTACCAAGTAAAGGTGCTTTGGCAGCTAATCGAAGAGACTTTTAACAATGGGCAATGAACAATGTTCAATGAAAAATGAGTATAAGGAAGGTGGTCAAAAGGTTTGGTTTTCGTCAAACTGAACTAGCTTGTGCTGAATTTAGTTCAGTATTTCAGTTTCCCATAAACAATGGTACCTATCTAGTGAGATTCTGAAATGAATTCAGAATGACGTTTTCAGTTGCTTTTTGGACTGCCTTTCTTGATGTAGTTACTGTAGAGTGTGACTGCAGTCGAAACCTAATCCGAGAAACTAGTCCTAAATACTTCTCGATGCTCTTTCGACTGCCTGCCCTCCGCAAAAGACTCTGGGCCGGCGGGCGCTCAGGATGACGTCTCGAAGTGACATTGGGGACAGGATTATTTTGGTTTATTTTTGAGAAAAATACCCTTCCGCAATGGATGATTCCTCATTTGCCCAATTAAAAGCATTCTTTTCCCAAGTTCAACTTAGCGCAGAAGATGAAGAACATTTTAGGTCTTTGTGGTCCGTGAAAACATTTAACCAATACGACCTCATCACCGAAGCAGGCAGTATTGAACGCTATTTCTATTTTGTGCTGGAAGGGGTGCAAGCCATCTACATCCTCAACGAAAAAGGGGAAAAGGTGGTTTTGGGTTTTTCGTACTCGGGAAGTCCATCTGGAGCCTTTGACTCATTCATTAAAAAACAAGCTTCGGATACTTTTTTGGAAGCCTTAAAACCTTCAAAAATGCTGGCTATTTCCTATGAAGATTATCAAAGCTTGTTTGAAAAACACCAAGAGTTTTATGTATGGGGGCATGAATTTTTTCAAAACATCTTGTTTGGAAGATTGCACAGAGAAGTAGAGCTTTTGACCTTATCTGCCGAACAACGGTATAAAACTTTTATGCAACGATGCCCAGATGAACTTAAGGTAATTCCCCAGAAATATTTGGCCTCTTACCTCAACATGAAACCAGAGACTTTTAGTCGGTTGCGGGCATGTATCTCTTATTAATAGACATCTCGATACTTTCCAGAACATGCTTCGACTATGCTTACGCTAAAGCTTCAGCGACACGCGTACGCTCAGCATCCGTTCGGGATACTCGAAGTGACGGCCTAAAGAAAGCTTCCGTCGGGTTGAGTTATTTTCTGCCAGGTCGAGCGCAGTCGAGACCTAATTCGAGACACAAGTCTTAAATGACTTCTCGATGCTCCTTCGACTGCCTGCCCTCCGCAAAAGACTCTGGGCGGCGGGCGCTCAGGATGACATCTCGAAGTGACAATCTAGGTGTTTAGCTGTCCGCTTATCTGTTTTTGAAGTTCAGGAACGACTTTGGATTCAAACCAAGGGTTCTTGCTCAACCAAAATCGGTTTCTGGGAGATGGATGCGGCAACACAAAATATTCAGGAGCGTAGTTGCCAAAATTCCGAACCGTTTCCGTCAAGTTTTTTTCCATCCGATTTCCCAAATAATGGCGTTGCGAATATTGTCCAATCAAAATCGTCAGTTTTAGATTGGGCATTTGATCCAAAAGCTGTTGATGCCATTGGGGTGCACATTCGGGTCGCGGGGGCAGATCCCCAGATTTTCCTTTCCCTGGATAACAAAAGCCCATGGGCATTTGGGCTATTTGGGTTTCATCATAAAATGTTTCATCCGAAACGTCCATCCATTTTCGGAGCTGTTTCCCACTTGGATCATCCCAGGGAATTCCTGTTTGATGCACTTTGGTTCCTGGCGCATGACCAATGATCAGGATTTTGGCATTGGGGTGCGCTGCAACAATGGGCCTAGGCCCCAAAGGAAGGTGGGCCTTGCAAATTTCACAACCTCGGATGTTGGCTAAAAGGGTTTTCATTGCTTGAGCTTGGAAATTACATAAAAGTGCGAAATACCCCAACAAAAGAGCTGCCGGGGTATCTCATCACACAACCAATCATGAAGAACTAGTTATAGGTGTTTTTAAGCTTGCTCCAGTTGGTATTGGCCTTGGAAACCAATTTTTTATGGTTATTCTCGGCCAACCACAATTGCTGGGCATCCAATTCTATATTGTAGAGGTACAAAAAGTACTTTCCATCCTTTACAATAAATTTGTTGGGGTCTGGTCTAAACTTGGCACCTGCATACACTCCAAAGGCGCAGTATCCGCCATATTGTGGCATGTATTTGTTTGGATTGCTGTCGAACTTTTTCTTTTGTTCTGCGTTGGTGAAGTAATAAACCACCTTTTCGTGTTCCGACTTAAACTCCTTAAGTCCCTTTTGCGCAATCCCCAAATCCAGATAGGAGACCGGACTGTACCCTTGAAGGGCAATGTTGCTGTTGTCAATGTTGTTTGCTTTTTTGTCTTGGGCAACGGCCATGTTTACGGTAACCATTGCAAGCATTAGTAATGAGATGTTTTTTAAAATTTTCATTGTTTTTGTTTTTAAATTGTTTTGAATTATTTGCTCGCGCTAAGCGATACCACTACAAAGACCACTGTGGCGTTGAACCAATAATAAGCCGCATCCAGCCCGGTAAAACCTAGGGCAAAAGGGATGATCATAAAGCTTACGGCAACCACTAGATCGATGGCCAAATGGCCTTGGAACGGAATTACCCGTAACAAGCTAAATCTGTAATCTGTCAACAGGCTGGCTGCAAAAACAGCAACCCCGGATAGTACGGAAATCCAGATAGCCAGATGGGAAGATGCTCCCAAATTTAACAGGAAGGGTGCGATCATTAGACCTAATCCTGCAGAATAATCCGCTACCCCATGAAGCGTGGGCGTGATAAACCTGAGTTTCATGTTGAAGGATTAAGCGTTAAAGTATTCTTCCTCGATCACTTGACCCTCATCATTCCAAATTCTTCGAATGATTTCGTGCCAGTAAATAGAACTGTCGTCCTTCATCAAAAAGTCAAAAGTAAATTCTGATGCCGTAACGTTTCCGTCAACAATGGTCCTGTGGTGCTTTATGCCATTTACCTTGGCAATGGCGTCCGCAAAACCCTTCATCTTTTCCACCATTTGCGCTTTGCCGGAGGTGGTCACCTGGTTGTAGTCCGAAGTATTTGCATCGTCCGCAAAGAACTTCTCTACAGCCTCAACAATTGCACCTTGTGCAACAATGCTGTCCATTTCGGTAGCTAAGGTTTTAATATCCATTTGCTATGTTTTAGTATTAAACAAAATTTTAAGTTGTAATTACATGGCAAATGTCTGGCGATAAACGCCCCTAGCAGCTACAAAAAAGGCGTATTTACTTGTACTTTTTGATTTTTGAATTCGGACGGACTGTGTCCGGTGTGAAGTTTAAAAAAGGTGGAGAAATGGTTGGGCTCCTCAAAGCCCAGTTGCAACGAAACCTCTTTGATGGATTCTCCTTCCACCAACAATCTTTTGGAACTATTTATCAATTCATTACGGATTAATCTGCCCAGGGAATCGTTCATTTTGTCCCTGGTTTTTTTGGAAAGTGCCTTGACCGAAAGGTGCATCTTATCTGCATAGAACCCCAACGATCGCTCCTCTTTGTGGTGTAGTTGTAAAAGATGGGTAAGGTCTTCCACAAAGGGGTCTTTTCTGTGGTAATCAAATTGTTCCCTAAAATCCGAAGGACTTTGCCCTGTGCTCTTTTTGAATACCCGATTAAAGTAGGCAGGATCCTTGAATCCCATATCATAAGAGACCTCCTGAATGCTTTTTTCGGTAAAAGCGATATCCTTTTTGCTCTCCGTAAGCCTTTTGTTGGCCAACATGGTTTTTATGGTGATTCCCAGTTTGTCCCTAACCAACGCTTGGGCATTTAACCCATTATCTTGAATTAAGGCCACCAAATCCTTATTGGTCAAATGGTTCTGAAATTCCTGGTCCACCACTTCCTTAATATCAAAAATAACCTGGTATTCATTCTGACTGGCGTTAAAGGGGTTTTGCCAATACCACTGTTTTAGTGATACGTCAATAATGCCTTTGGTGTTTTCTGCAAAAACAGTGCTCGAAAGATATTTTTGACATTCAGCACATTCATCAAAGTTGATATACCCCAGGGAGATGAGGTGTTTGAACAGCACCCTGACCTCCTGGTTTTCAAAAATTTCTTGATTGGGAAATTCTATGGTTCTAACCACAAAGTCCCCAGACAGGAATTTGATGTATTGCCCTTTTTCCAAATAGATGGCCTTGTCCTGCCAATTGTTGTAATTTTTAAAGTCTACCTGAATGCTCCCGGAACCCGATAAAATATGGAAGAGGGTATACTGGTTAATGAAGTATACCTTGTTGATTTCAGGAATTAGTTTTTGGACCATGGTTGGGCGGCTGTTCTGTTTTGGTCGTAAATGGGGTTGTTAACTAACGAAATTGAGCAATTTTCGGCCCTCGCCTGATTACGACACATTAAGCTCATCCACCAAGGAAGTGAACAGCTTACCTGCACTTTTATGTCTAAGAATTTCCGTAGGTTGTCCTGCCCAAAATGCCATTAAATCCATTTTTCCGTTTTCTGCATACTTTTTACGAAGGGGTGCTAAAAAAGAACTCTGTAGGGGATACGGAGCAACTTTGGTATTCACATTATCCGCAACAAAGGGGGATTTAATCACCCGGCCATATCGTCCTGTAAAAACTTTGGTCAATGTGGTTTCATATCCAGTTTTGGAAAACAGCCGATTCTTATGGACGCCGCTGGCACCAGATTCCTCGGTGGCCAAAAACACCGTTCCCAGTTGCACACCGGAGGCACCTAGGGCAAACAAATTTTTGATGTCTTTGGATGTGGTAATCCCACCAGCAGCTATTACTGGGATTTTTACTTTTTCAAGTGTTTTTGGGAGCAAATCTTGGGTTTCCAAAAAGGACGTTGCCTCTGGATTCAGGAACGCAGCCCTATGTCCGCCAGCAGCATTTCCCGTGGCCACTACCAAATCTGCCCCTCTTTCTTCAATATACTGCGCTTCCTCCACCGTTGTTGCCGTACCGATGATTTTGCTTCTCCCTTTTTTGAGCTCCTTGATTACATCGCTATCGGGCATTCCAAAAATGAAGCTGGCCACAGGGGGCTTGGATTGGATAACAGCTTCGATTTGATATTCATAATCAGGCCCACTTGAGGAGATTGTGCCTGGTTCTTCCACGTTTTCAGCCTTAAATAAAGGCAAAAACTGTTTTTTTATCGCTGCAAAATTTTCGGTGGTGAAGGTTTTAATGGGGTCGTTTTTTAGAGGAACCCATAGATTCAAGGCATACGGCTTATCTGTTCGCTTTTTTATTTCGGTGTTGACCTCCAAAATCTCTTCAGGCTGATAGGCATTCAAACCAAATGAACCCATGCCTCCCAAATTGGACACAGTTGAGACCAGTTTGGCAGTAGAAAATCTACCGCCAAATGGCCCCTGAATTATGGGATATTCAATGTTTAAAAGCTCTGATACTTTGGTCTTATTCCACATGGGCGAACAATTTATTTACAATGGACCATTTTCCATCGGTATAATATAGGGATAGAAAATCGTAATAGTTGTAGCCAAGCATGGGTAAATGTGCCTTTACCATAGCCAATCTGCCCATAACTTCCACACCCACAATTTCCATTTTAAAATCCTCCTTTAGGTCTTTTGGACTTTTCCTTTGCTTCACAGACTCCAAATAGGGGTCCAACTCCTTTTCATAAGGTTGCCCTTTGATGTCCCCATAAAGCATCGCGTTTTTGCTGAAAGAGCTTCTTAAAAGTTCAACATCACCTTGGTAAACTCCCTTGAAATAATCAGATACGACCGCTTCAATTTCCTTGACACTATTTCCAAACATAAACCCTGATTTTAAATGGCGTGCCCCACTGTGTGACCCCCGGCCACATTAATGGTCTCTCCCGTTACAAATTCGGCTTGGGCCAAGTAATAAGCCGTTTCAGCAATTTCATCCGCCTCCCCAATTCGGTTTAACAAATGCAATCCCGCCAAGCTATCTGCATCTTCCACTCCAATTTTACCTTGCAAAGGACTTCTGATGATTCCAGGTGAAATGGTGTTGATTTTGATGTTGTCCTTCCCATATTCCGCAGCCAACTGCCTTGTAAAGGTGTGAATGGCACCCTTACTTGAAACCGCCGCACTAGCTGGGAACCCGGAAATGGCATGGTCTACAAGTACAGTTCCAATGTTGATGATACTGCCACCTTCTTGTTTCAACATTTCTGGAATTACAGCCTGACTGGTAAAGTAAGTCCCTTTAAAGTTGGTGGTCAGGTAGCGATCCAAGTCGCTTTCTTCTACCTCCAAAAATGGCTTCGGATGGAACACGCCTGCGTTATTGATCAGTACGTCCACAGAGCCAAAATTGCTCAAGGCAACCCGAACCAATTCCTGTCCTGTTGTTTTTTGGCCTACATCGCCACTTACGGCAATGGCATTGGAAGGACTTCCCAAATCCTGATATGCCTTTTCCAACCGTGTTGAATTGTTGGCATTCATGATAACGTTGCTTCCTTTTTCAATAAATAGCTTCGCTATGGCATATCCAATGCCCGTGGAAGCTCCCGTTACAATTACTGTTTTTCCTTTCATTTTAGTTGTGCTTTTTTAATTCTCCATATTGTTCTCCCCGCACACCCCAGTTGTTAACATGTACTTCATCTATAACTATATGTGTGGTTTCTGGGTCTTTGTCCAAGACATTGACCAATAGTTCTGTTACTCCCTGAATGAGTTTCCTTTTTTGTGTTGTGGTGACGCCTTCATCGGTCACCTTAATGTTTACGTAAGGCATTTTGTTTGTTTTAAAAACAAGGCAAAGTTGGGAACAACAGATTCTGTATGAAATGAGCTATCTCACTAATTTGAAGTGATGTAGGTCACAAATGGGTGCTAGAAAAGTCTAATAAAGTCGGCTGAGGGTTTCTCTGGATACCCCTAAGTAGGACGCAATCATTTTCTTGGAGACTCTTTGTATGATATTGGGGTATTGGGCGGACATTAATTCGTACCGCTCCTTGGCCGTATTCTTGAGCAATGAAAGTACTCTGTTTTGGGAGGCGATATAGCCGAACTTGGTTTTTTTGGCCCAAAATCGTTCCATTTTATGGGATTCCAAGCTTAATTTTTCTCTGTCTGCTTTAGTGATGTAAAGCAATTCGCAGTCTTCCAGGCAATCGATATAGATTTGGGATTTTAGTTGTTTTTCAAAGGCCTGATAGTCGGTAACCCACCAGTCTTCCAACGCAAATTGAATGATATGTTCTCGTCCGGATTCATCCAATACGTAAGCCCGCAGACAACCTTTTACCACCCAATATTCTCTATCTATCAGTTCCCCTTCTTGAATGAGGTACTGATGTTTGCGTTTTTTTATGGGAGTGAAATGGCTAAGAACATGGTCGAACTCTAAATCTTCCAAGGAAATGACTTCTTCAATATGTCTTCGTAACGGATGCATACTAAAATTTACTAGGGTTTCTTTCCGCCCACAACCACAACCAGTTCTCCCTTCGGGGGTTTGTTAGTGAAGTACTCAAGCACTTCAGTCAAGGTGCCACGAACTGTTTCCTCATACATCTTGGTCAGTTCGCGGGAAACCGAAGCGGGTCTGTCTCCCCCAAAATATTCCACGAAGTGGGTCAAGGTCTTTGCCAGTTTATGTGGGGATTCATAAAACACCATGGTTCTTGATTCTTCCGCCAAGAGTTTCAATCGCGTTTGTCTGCCTTTTTTTACGGGTAGAAACCCTTCAAAAACAAATCGGTCGTTGGGCAAACCACTGTTCACCAAGGCAGGGACAAAGGCCGTTGCCCCGGGTAAACACTCCACCTCAATGCCGTTTTCAACACAAGCACGCGTCAATAAAAAGCCAGGATCGGATATGGCTGGGGTTCCCGCATCTGAAATCAACGCCATTTGGGTACCGCCTTTCAACTTTTGAACCAATGATTTCAACTGCTTATGCTCGTTGTGCATGTGGTGACTCTGCAGAGGAGTGTCAATTTCAAAATGCTTAAGGAGCTTTCCACTGGTCCGGGTATCCTCCGCCAAAATTACGTCTACCTCCTTCAGTACCTTGATGGCCCTGAGCGTGATATCCTCCAAATTCCCAATTGGGGTAGGAACCAAAAATAATTTTCCCATGGGCCAAAGTTAAGGCCTTACTTGCTTTCCTGTGAAATAAGAAGTCAAAACAAAAACAAGAGCCATTGCCGCGCCCCCTTGACTTCCATCACTAATCATATAATGGGCGAAAAAAGCTAGTAGCGTATTGAAGAAAAACCCGGCGTAGGCCCATTCCTTCAACCATTTTGAAAAATTGCCCCAGATGGCCAACAGACCCAATAGCTTTGCTATGGCCAAGGGATAAATAAGATATGTGGGATAGCCCATGGCCTCAAAAAAGCCTTTGATGGCATCATGATTAAAGAAATAATTGTAGACTGAAAAACACATTAGGGCGGTCAACAAACCAGTTGACAACCAAAAGGCAATTTTTTTGAATTTCATAGGAGAATCTTTAGGATTGAAGTCTTCCTAAAAGTAAAAAAAGTAAATGGAAAAAGGATTTTATGCGAACCGGCGTTCAATCAAGGCCATAAACCGGGCTTCATAATCTTCTTTGCCCTCCCAGTTGCTGTATTCCGGCTTCACCATGTTTTCGATAAAGGCAATGGACCGTTCTTCCGTATTGATGGTATTCAATTGGGAAAGTACCCGTTTGTAGTCCTCGATGTTATCATTGAACAAATGCTTTACGAAAGCAAGCTTGTCATTCAAGCCTATTTTTAAATCCCTTACCAAAGCATCATTCAAGGACTTGGCACCGCTAACTTCGTTATCTGGAGCGGATAGGATTTCCTTCTCATTTTTTAGGGTTTCGGGCTTGGCCACAAACTCGGTAAAAACATGTTCCACAGCGGTATCTGATGGCATTTCGGAAACCATGTCCTTAATGGTGTCCATTCCGGGAATGATGATGTCTTCCTCATGGGGATTGGTCTCGGGCACAGCAATATTGCCACTTAAAACGGCATTGGCCATTTTCTCGAACCGCTTTGCAATCACATTTTTGGATACATCCACTTCAACATCGGCCAATTTTTCATCTATAAACTTCAAGACGGCCAATTTTTCGTAGATGTCCTTGGCCTTGTCATATAGTTCTGTAAGCTCTTTATCTTCTCTTGCTGTTATAATGTCCGTGGACAGTTTAATCAACTCCTCCCTTAATTTCCGTATCATCGCCATTATTCTTTACTATAAATTTAGTTGGATTTTGCTTACAAGCTTACGAACAAAAGGTTAAATTTTATTCAAAAGCCTTGGCATATTTTTTTAGTAGTTTTGTGTTTCTTAGAATCAAACGAAAAAACTACCCAATTTCGTTTAAAAGTACGGTATGTTTCTCGAAAATACGGTTAACCCTAAAGAACAGTTTGGATGGATAGAAGTTATCTGTGGTTCCATGTTTTCAGGTAAGACCGAAGAACTTATCCGTCGCTTGAGACGTGCCCAATTTGCCAAGCAAAAAGTAGAGATTTTCAAACCTATAGTGGATACGCGCTATCATGAGGATAGGGTAGTTTCCCACGATTCCAACGAGATACGTTCCACGCCGGTTCCCGCTGCAGCCAACATCCGTTTGTTGGCAGATGACTGTGATGTAGTGGGGATTGACGAAGCACAATTCTTTGACGATGAGATAGTTACAGTATGCAACGATTTGGCCAATAGAGGAGTACGTGTGGTTGTTGCCGGTCTGGACATGGACTTTAAAGGCAATCCTTTTGGACCAATGCCCGCCCTAATGGCAACCGCAGAATACGTGACCAAGGTGCATGCAGTGTGCACAAGAACCGGAAATTTGGCTAACTATAGTTTTAGAAAAACCAATGATGAAAATTTGGTGCTTCTGGGAGAGACTGGAGAGTACGAACCTCTAAGCAGGGCTGCCTTTTATAAGGCCATGTTGAAGGAAAAAGTAAGCCAAATGGAAGTTGAGGCCGAAGAAGTGGATGCCAAAAAGAAAACGGCCAATGGGTAAGATTGGTGAGACCACCCTGGAAATAAATCTGGCTGCGCTGGAGCATAATTTCAAGTATTTAAAGTCAAAGATTGACCCAGAAACCAAGTTTTTGGCCGTAGTAAAGGCATTTGCATACGGTAGCGATATGCTTGCCATTGCCCAAGAAATGGAAAATTTGGGAGTCGATTATTTGGCAGTTGCTTATACCAAGGAAGGGGTTTTACTGCGAGAAGGAGGAATCAAATGTCCCATTTTGGTACTGCACCCGCAACCAGCCAACTTTGAAGAACTCATTCAACATCATCTAGAACCAAGCATTTATTCCCCAAATCTTTTAAGGTCCTTTCTTCAATTTATTGAAGGGAAGCACTCTGCGTATTCTGTTCACCTTAAATTTAATACAGGACTAAATCGGTTGGGGTTCTGGGAAAACGATGTGGACTTTATAGTGGAACAGCTTAAAGATCGAACCGAAATAAAAGTAGTCTCTGTGTTTTCGCATTTGGCCGCCTCGGAGGATCCCAAGGAAAAAGAGTTCAGCCAAAGGCAAATCCAATCGTTCCAAAAAATTTGCGAGCACCTTAACGGTAAACTTGGTTATACCCCTTTTAGACATATGCTCAACACTTCGGGAATCATTAACTATCCCGAAGCTCAGTTTGAGATGGTCAGGAGTGGTATTGGCTTGTATGGTTATGGCAATGAGGATAAAGTGGATAAAAACCTAAAACCTGTTGCTAGTTTAAAGACTGTAATTTCCCAAATTCATAGGATTGAACCCAACGAAAGTGTAGGGTACAATCGGGCATTTAAATCCGAAGGATTTAGAACAACAGCTACCTTGCCTTTAGGGCATGCAGATGGCATTGGCAGGCACTACGGAAACGGCAAGGTCCATGTAATGATCAAGGGCAAAAAAGCACCGATTATTGGCAATGTGTGCATGGACATGATCATGGTGGACGTTTCTGGGATTGATTGCAAAGAGGGAGATGAGGTGTTGGTTTTTGGTCCTAACCGCTCTGCTGAAGCATTTGCCTCCTCTGCCCAAACCATTTCTTATGAAATATTGACGGCCATTTCCCCAAGGGTTAAACGGGTGATAATCAACTCCTAAATCTTGACGCACTAAATTGGCAGAAACCCTCTTTTTTGGTTACATTGTGGCTTAATTAACCTCTTAAACTATAAAATTATGTTGAAAGAATTCAAGGATTTCGCAATGAAAGGAAACCTGGTGGACATCGCCGTAGGTTTCGTTATGGGTGCCGCATTTAACAAAGTAGTGGCCTCCTTTACGGGCGGAATTGTATCACCATTGATCGGCTTGCTGTTCAATGCAGACTTTAAGGATGTAAAATATGTTATAAAGGAAGGAACCATGAACGACGCAGGAGAAAAGGTAGGAGAAGTGGCCGTTCTTTGGGGAGAATTCGTTACCAATGTAATCGACTTTATCATTGTTGCCTTTGTTATGTTTATGATTGTAAAGGGGGTGAACAAGATGAAGAAGAAAGAAGAACCTGCTCCTGAAGCTCCAAAAGGACCAACCACGGAAGAATTGCTGGTTGAGATTCGGGATGCCTTGAAAAAATAGATGAAACGATTTCCCAATAGGGAAGCCGCTATACCACATTTGTAATCCTAAAACCGTCAAGTTGTTTCGCTAACAGCTTGATGGTTGTTTTATTTATAACATTTTGTTATTTATTGCTTAATACTTGTGCAAATGCTTGTTTAGAACCTATTCTGTTCTAAATTTGTTCCTTCAAAATAAGATAAAATGAAAGTAGCGGTTGTTGGAGCCACTGGAATGGTAGGCGAAGTAATGTTGAATGTATTGGCGGAGCGTAATTTCCCCATAACGGAATTGTTGTTGGTGGCCTCTGAACGTTCAGTTGGGAAGAAATTGTTGTATAAAGGCGAAGAACATACGGTAATAGGCCTTGCAGATGCGGTAGCCGCGCAGCCAGAGATTGCGATTTTCTCAGCAGGGGGGAGCACTTCTTTGGAGTGGGCTCCAAAATTTGCCGAAGTGGGCACCACCGTTATTGACAATTCATCTGCATGGCGCATGGATCCAGATAAAAAATTGGTGGTTCCCGAAATCAATGCCGACCAATTGACCCCAGAGGATAAGATTATAGCAAACCCAAATTGCTCCACCATCCAGATGGTTTTGGCTTTAGATCCCTTGCACAAAAAATATCAAATGAAGCGGGTGGTGGTTTCCACCTATCAATCTGTTTCCGGGACCGGGGTAAAAGCGGTTCAACAATTGGAAAACGAAATTGCTGGGGTAGAAGGTGAAATGGCCTATCCCTATCCCATTGGTAAAAATGCCTTGCCCCACTGTGATGTTTTCTTGGAAAATGGCTACACCAAGGAAGAGATGAAACTGGCCCGCGAGCCACAAAAAATTCTGGATGACCGCACCTTTTCAGTATCTGCAACCGCAGTTCGAATCCCAACAGCAGGAGGCCATTCTGAATCTGTGAACGTGGAATTCCATAAGGATTTTGATCTCAATGAGGTTAGACAACTGCTAAGCGACACTCCAGGGATTATCGTACAGGACAATCCAGAAACCAACACCTATCCCATGCCCATTTATGCACATGGCAAGGACGAGGTATTTGTTGGTCGAATCCGTAGGGATGAGACCCAGCGCAATACACTGAACATGTGGATTGTGGCCGATAACCTAAGAAAAGGAGCTGCGACCAATGCCGTGCAGATTGCAGAATATTTGGTGGCGAACAATTTGGTGGCCAATACTTCTGAAGCTGTATCCTAAATTCCAGGCGTTTTGATTTTCCGTTAAGGGAAATGCATATTTGCGTATTTTTATCGGCATCAATCAGATAAAAATGAAAAAATTCAGTCTATTAACTGCTGTAATCGCAATGACGGCCTGTCAAAACACACCCCAAAGAGAACCCATAATCGTGACATATCCCAACACCAAGAAAGTGGACACTGTTGACACCTATTTTGGAACCGAGGTCAAAGACCCTTATCGTTGGCTTGAAGACGATCGAAGTTCGGAAACCGAGGCTTGGGTCAAGGAACAAAATGCCGCAACTTTTGGTTATTTGGATCAGATTCCATTTCGGGAAGATTTAAAAAATCGTTTGGAAAAATTGTGGAACTATGAAAAAGTGGGCTCCCCGTTTAAAGAGGGCGACTATACCTACTTCTACAAAAACAACGGTCTGCAAAACCAATATGTAGTTTACCGTAAAAAAGAGGGAGGGGAAGAAGAGGTTTTTTTGGATCCCAATAAATTTTCTGAGGACGGAACAACCTCTTTAATGTCATTGAATTTTACCAAAGATGGTTCCAAAGCCGCTTATTTGATATCCGAAGGAGGAAGCGATTGGCGAAAAGGGATTGTGATTGACACTGAGAGTAGAGAAATTGTGGAGGACACCTTGGTGGATATCAAATTCAGTGGAATTTCTTGGAAGGGCAACGAGGGGTTCTTTTATTCCAGTTATGACAAACCTGACGGGAGTGAATTATCTGCCAAAACCGACCAGCATAAACTCTACTATCATAAGCTGGGTACCCCCCAATCCGAGGATCCTGTTATTTTTGGCGGCACTTCTGAAGAAAAGCATCGCTATGTGGGAGGAAATGTGTCGGAGGATGGGAAATATCTTTTTATTTCGGCGGCAACATCAACTTCGGGGAACAAGCTGTTCATGAAAGACCTTTCTTCGCTAGAGAATCCATTGGTCACTATTTTGGACGACACCGAATCCGATACGTATGTTATTGATACAGATGGATCCAAACTCTATATGGTGACCAACCGAAACGCCCCAAACAAGAAGATTGTTGTTGCAGATGCATCCAATCCAACACCGGAGCACTGGCAAGATGTAATTCCGGAAACTGAACATGTATTGACCTCAGGTACAGGGGGAGGTTACTTCTTTGCCGAGTATATGGTAGATGCCATATCCAAAGTAATGCAATACGATTATCAAGGGAACTTGGTTCGCGAGGTAAAGCTTCCAGGGGTTGGTAGCGCCAATGGCTTTGGAGGCAAAAAAGAGGATCAAGAGTTCTACTTCTCCTTTACCAACTATAACACCCCAAGCTCGTCCTATAAATACAACGTGGAAACGGGCGCGTACGAGCAGTATTGGAATCCCGATATCGATTTTAATCCGGAGGATTATGAATCCACACAGGTTTTTTACAACTCCAAGGACGGTACAAAGGTACCTATGATCATTACCCATAAAAAAGGTTTGGAGCTCAATGGCAAAAATCCTACGATCCTATATGGTTACGGTGGCTTTAATATTAGCCTTACGCCTTCGTTCAGTATTGCCAACGCCATTTGGATGGAACAAGGTGGAATTTATGCCGTTCCCAATTTAAGGGGAGGGGGAGAATATGGTAAAAAATGGCATATAGCGGGGACCAAACAGCAAAAGCAGAATGTATTTGATGATTTTATTGCCGCAGCTGAATATCTGCTAGAACATCAATATACTTCCAAGGAGTATTTGGCCATCAGGGGCGGTTCCAACGGAGGATTGTTGGTGGGGGCAACCATGACCCAACGCCCAGATTTGATGCAAGTGGCCTTACCAGCGGTTGGGGTTTTGGACATGTTGCGCTATCATACGTTTACAGCAGGTGCCGGATGGGCCTATGACTATGGCACGGCAGAAGAAAGTGAGGAGATGTTCAGGTATTTGAAAAACTATTCCCCCGTGCATAACGTAACGGAGGGAACGGCTTACCCTGCCACCTTGGTCACCACGGGAGATCATGATGACAGAGTGGTGCCAGCACACAGTTTTAAGTTCGCCGCAGTGCTGCAAGAGAAACAAGCTGGAGACAATCCCACCCTGATTCGCATTGAAACCAATGCCGGACATGGCGCAGGTACTCCAGTAAGCAAGATCATTGAACAATACGCTGATATTTTTGGGTTCACCTTGTTCAATATGGGCTTTGACAAGCTTCCCAATCAGGCAGTATTGAAAGAATTTAAGGATTAACCATACAGTAACCTCTTTAAAATCCGTTTCATTAGAGACGGATTTTTATTTTCAACCTTATGCTCAACGTTCAGATTGATGCCTTTTCCTATCAAAATGAAGCCACATTGAAGGATATTTCCTTTCAAGTGGACAAAGGGGAGCATATGGCCTTGATGGGAGAAAGCGGTTCAGGGAAAAGTACATTACTCAAGATTATATATGGGCTTTTGCATATTGAAAATGGGCATGTGCTTTGGGGAGATAAACAGGCTTTGGGACCCAATTATAATCTTGTGCCAGGTGAATCCTATATGAAATATTTGGCTCAGGATTTTGATTTGATGCCATTCACCACTGTTACTGAGAACATTGGCCAACATCTATCGGTTTTTGATCGGGAAAACCATGCGGCACGCATACAAGAACTTTTACTGCTCATTGAACTCGAGGATTGTGCCAAGACCAAGGTCAAAAACCTTAGCGGTGGACAACAACAAAGGGTGGCATTGGCAAGGGTTTTGGCCCAAGAACCGGAGCTTTTATTACTCGACGAACCTTTTGGACATATTGACAATTTTAAACGGAATTCACTCCGAAGAAATCTGTTTGCCTATTTAAAGGAAAAAGGAATCACGGTACTTACCGCCAGTCACGATCCCAACGATGTTTTGCCCTATGCAGACCGGACAATAGTGCTGGAAAATGGAAAAATCATTGCTGACAAAAAAACAAGAAAGCTATACCAAAACCCGCCAAACTATTACACGGCCTCATTGTTTGGGGAGGTCAACGAAGTTCCTATCAGGATGTTAAAATCCTATGCGGCAATTGACAAGTCCGTTTTGATTTACCCCCATGAATTCCAGGTATCCGAAACCTCAGGATTAAAAGTGGTTGTGACCAATTCCTTTTTTAAGGGAAGCCATTACCTTAATGAATGTGAAGAAAGTGAGGGCACCGTTCTGTATTTCAATTCTCCAAAGAAAATAAAACCAGGTAAAGCAGTTTTCCTTAATGTATCTTTGGAAACCATCAATAGCAGACTCCAAGTTGAACAAGGAACAGATTCAGAAAGAACTTCAGTTTAAGGCTGTAAGAAGCAGCGGTGCGGGAGGTCAACATGTGAACAAGGTCTCTTCCAAAGTTGAACTTAGTTTTGACATTTACCAATCCTTGGGTCTTTCAGACCAAGAAAAGGAAAGGCTGTTGTTAAAATTGGATGCCAGATTGACTAAGGAAGGGATTTTAAAATTGCAGTCCGACCAAGCCAGAAGCCAACATCAGAACAAGAACCTGGTCGTGATACGCTTTTATGACTTGTTGCAAAGTGGGCTTAAGAAAACCAAAAAACGGAAGGCCACAAGACCAACCAAATCCTCAGTGGAAAAAAGGCTACAATCCAAAAAAATAGCCGCGAACAAAAAGACCAACCGGAAGCCTCCAGAGTTGGACTAGGATAAAACAGTAATCCTAGATCAACTCTAGGATTTTATGGCTCTTTCCATTAAACATAAAGGTGTCACCAACTTCTTTGCCCAACAACAATTTTGCGATGGGCGTGCTTGGCGAAATACAAAAGATAGGGCTTCCGTTTTTGGGTCTAAAAGCTCCCGCAGAAATGGCTATGAAGTAACGAGCAGTTGAGGTTTGTACCAGATTACCCAATCCTATTTTTTGGGTTGATGCGCCTATGTCCACTAGTTTTAAGACTTGGGTCATTTTTTCAATTTCCTGTAGCTGCTGTCCCAACTTTTCCTGTTCCAGTTGCACCATGGCCCGTCCTGTTTCATGCTTGTCTCCAGCACTGCTCTTGGTTTCTGAATTTAAGGACTCCTGTAATGAGGCACCTCTTTTTTTGAGCACTTCCTGTTTTTGGCGTACATAGTCTTGGCAGAAATGCAATAAGGATTCTTTGATTTCCATAGTTGCTTTTAGGCAAAAGTTAATTTGAAAACCGTCTCTTGATGGGGAATGGAATGCACTTTTAAACTTCCACCGTGCAGTTGCACTACCCTTCTGGAAAGGCTTAGACCAATACCGGTACCCTCCGTTTTGGTGGTAAAAAAGGGCACAAAAATCTCATCAATAAGCTCAGTAGGGATTCCGGGCCCATTGTCCACCACTTGAATAAATTTGTTGCCATCACCATCTTCCCCAGCCAGCAAACGCACCTTTCCATTGTCTGTTTCTTTTACAGACTGAAGTGCATTTTTGCTCAAATTAATGAGTACCTGTGAGATTTGCTTTTCATCAATAAAGAACTCCAAATTCTCCGGATTACAGCTAACCTGAAAGTCGGTTTCTTGTTCCAGTTTGGGGGACATAAGCACCTGGATTTTCTCCAGGAGCTTACTTCCTTTAACGATGGCTTTGTTGGGTTCGGGTACATTGAGCATGCTCCTATAGGACTGCACAAAATCCATAAGATTGCTGCCTTGTTCCTTAATGACCTCCAATCCTTTTAAGGTGTTCTTGATCTGGGTTTGATCCAAATCTTCCAAGGCCACTTGCTTACCCTGTTTTCGATAGTACTTGATGATAGAGTCTGAAATAGAGGCAATGGGGGTAATGGTGTTCATGATCTCATGGGTGAGCACCCGGATTAACCGCACCCAGGATTCGGTTTCCTTTTCATCCAACTCTTCATGAATATCTTGCACCACAACCAACAATAAAGATTGACCATCCAGCTCCAAAGGAGTCGACTTTAGCGCCAGTTGATTTTGTTCCCGTTCATTGGTCAACTGGAACAAACGCCTTTCAAAAGGCTTGAACGATTTAAAAACTTCATATAACCCTTCATCAACTTGGGCCAATTGTTTAATATGGTTTAAAGGAGAGTAGTTCAGCAGTTTTTCCAAGGTGGGATTGGAAAAAAGGATATGCCCCTTTTCATTAAAGGTCATGATGCCTATACTTGCCTGCTTTAGAATCTCTTGGTAATACTGCTCTCTGATCTGTAATTGCAAATGCACTTCCTGAATTAGCCCGTTGACCCTATTCAAACTTTGATTGAGCTCTTTGAACGATTTTATAGTAACCTTCTCTGGGAATCGGAGCGTGAAATCCTCATTTCGGATGGCATCAAAAAAATAGGCGATTTTACGGTTGGTTCTGTTAATGAACCGAATCAAGGTATGCACTTGGGCAATCATTAAAATTACGGTTAAACCCAAAGTAAAATACCAGCGATTAACAATGGACCAGGCCAAGAGCAAGGCGGTTAGCGCAATTAAAATTACGCTAAAGATGAGTTGCAAATAAAAATTCCGACTGGCCATTACCTATTCTTTTTTTTCATTTTGTTGTACAGGGTCTGCCTGGAAATTCCCAGCTGATCTGCAGCAGCACTATAGTTTCCATCGTGCTGTTCCAAGGCTTTGGAAATCATTTGTTGCTCCATTTCATCCAAAGTGGCCGGGCCGGTATCAAAAGATTGTGAGGGTTTGGAGTGCAGCAAAAAGTCCGTGGGCTTTAACACATTTCCTTCGGAAAGAATCACGGCCCGTTCCATGGTGTGCTGGAGTTCTCTCACATTGCCGGGCCATGGATATTCCATTAGCTTTTCCTGGGCCAAATTGTTGATTCGCAATCCAGGTTTGTCATATTTGCTGGCGAACTTCTTCAGAAAAAAATCGGCTAAAATCAAAATATCCCCTTCCCGCTCCCTTAAGGGAGGAACCTCTATATTGATGGTGTTGATCCTATAAAGTAAATCTTCCCTGAATAATCCGTCTGCAACCATCTGTGGCAAATTGCAATTGGTAGCACAAATGAGACGTATGTCAACATCAATGGGTTTGTTGGAACCTACCCTAACCACAGATTTGTTTTGTATGGCTGACAATAATTTGGCTTGCATTTGTAGGGAGAGGTTTCCCATTTCATCCAAGAACAAGGTACCTTGATGGGCGGCTTCAAATTTACCGGCGCGGTCATCCTTGGCATCGGTAAATGCACCCTTCATATGTCCAAACAGCTCACTTTCAAACAGGTTTTCTGCAATAGAGCCCATGTCAACCCCAATGAAAAGTTCATCTTTTCTTATGGACAGTCGATGTAATTCCCGGGCAATGAGTTCTTTTCCTGTGCCATTTTCACCGGTAATCAAAACATTGACATCAGTCTTGGCCACCTTTCGGACCAAGTTTAACACAGAAGTCAACGCTTGGGAATTTCCAATAATGAAATTCTTGTCCTCATTAATGACCTGTTTTAGCTCATTTTCCTTTTTCTTGAGCTGATGAATTTCTTGTTTGGATTTTCTGAGCTCAAATGCAGATTTAACCGTGGTCAACAAACGCTCATTGTTCCAAGGTTTCAGAACAAAATCTGATGCGCCTTGCTTCAAGGCCTTAACGGCAAGATCCACCGCTCCGTAGGCAGTCATCATAATTACAGAGGTATGGGGGGATTTTTTCTTGATTTCATTCAACCAGTACAACCCCTCATTACCCGTATTGACCCCAGCCGAAAAATTCATGTCCAAGAGCACAATGTCTATTTGATCCATGTGGGCAAAAGAGGAAATTTGGTTGGGGTTGAAAAGTGTTTCCACACTTTTATACTCGAATTGCAATAGAATTTCGAGTGCACTCAACACGCTCTTGTTGTCGTCTATCACTAAGATTTTGGCATCCGTCATGGAATATTTATTTCGACTTTGGATCTAAAACTACAAATTGACCCACATAGTTTTGGGAAAGTGTAAAATAATTTGACATTTTTTGTATAAATATTTTACACATTAGCAGTACGATGAATAAAGGCAATTTTATAATAAACTGAAAGTCATCATGTTATGTATTTGGCACAGGAATAGTAATAAGTTTGGCACAGTAAATAAAAAATGACTTTAAAACATCATATTTTCTTCTTAGCCTTGCTGATTTCAACAGCCGCCGTGAGTCAAAAAACGTGGTCGTTGGATGATTGTGTGGCATATGCCATTGCCCATAACCTTCAAGTGAAGAACACTTCCTATACTGAGGATTCCAATCAGGAAAGTTACAGACAATCGGTACGGAATCTGTTGCCCAGTGTCACCGGTTACTCGGATTATAGAATACAGTTTGGTAGGTCTGAAGACCCGAACACCAACGATTTTGTCAACACCGAGTTTTTTAGAAACAATTATTCGCTCGGAGCCAATTTGGATGTTTTCCGAGGGTTTCAAAAAATCAATGCAATCAAAGCCTCCAAGTTTATTTATAAGGCGGCCCAGGAAGATGTGACCCAGCAAAAGTTTTTGTTGGCCTTTAGGGTAATGAGCGCTTTTTATGACATCAAATTTTTTGAAGGCCTTGTGGCCAATTCCTTGGAGCAACAGAAAATTTCCCAATCCAATTACGATTTGGTTCAAAAGCAAGTGGAGTTGGGGATGATGGCCGGAGCTGATCTCTACGAAGCCGAATCCAATTTACTGGGGGATAAATTACTAGTGACACAAAACCAGAATTTGTTGGCCAATGCCAAACTGGTGCTTTTTCAGGAAATGAACTATACGGAAAATGAGGAAATCACATTGCAAACTGCTATCGAATCGGTTGGAGATGCCAACACCGAAGATGTATCATTGGATTCACTTTACCAAACGGCTAGAGGATTTGTTCCCTTGGTAAAATCTCAGGAATTCAGACTTAAAGCTGCCAAAAAACAATTGCAGGCCACAAGAGGAAACCTGTATCCCTCCCTTGCATTCATTGCGGGAATTGGGACCAGTTATTTTGAGACCAATGTGGACGCTGATGGCAACCTTATTCCCTTTAGAACACAGATCAAGGACAATACCTCCAAGTTTATAGGAGCGGAACTCAACATACCCATAAGCTTGGGTTGGTCCAATCGCTCTCAAGTAAAGCAACAGAAGATTGCGTATTTGCAGGCCAAGAACAATTTGGAAATTCAGGAACAAGAGCTGTTTCAGCTGCTACAACAATTGGTTCAGACGCAAAGAGCGTTGGTGGCAGAATATGAGCAGAGCAATAAAAGGGTGCAGGCCCAGGAGCTTGCCTTTACCATAGCCCAAAAAAGATATGAGAAGGGGCTGATCAATGCGTTGGATCTGTTCCAGGCCAAGAATTTATATGGGGTAGCACAAAATGAGAACTTACAGGTAGGACTGCGTTTGAAAATAAACAAGAGCACGATAGATTTCTATAATGGACTACCAATTTTTAATATCAACTAAGAAGTAAAATGGATATACAACTCGAAAAAAAGAAAGGACTGCGTCCAAAACACTATGGCTACATCGCCTTGGGGCTATTGCTATTATTTGTGGGATGGAAGTTGCTTTTCTCCACTTCGGTATCAACTTATAGAACCCAAAAGGAACGACTTTCCATTGCTCAGGTCAGTGAAGGTAAGTTTGACGACTTTATTACCATCAATGGCAATGTGGCGCCCATAGCTACCATTTACATGGATGCCTACGAAGGAGGGCGTGTTGCTGAAAAACTGATTGAGGAAGGAACCATGGTGAAGAAAGGGGACATTATTCTGAAGTTGGAGAATATTGGGCTTTATGAACAGATTCTTGCCAGTGAAAGCAACCTGGCCCTAAAGCAGAACGACCTTCGTTCCACCAAACTCACCTTTGATTCAAGACAGGTGGAGGGGAGACGAAATTTGGCCACTGCGGAATACGACCTTCAGCGACTGAAACGAAATTATGAGCAGAATGAAGCGCTCTATCAAGATGAATTGGTTTCGAAAGAAGCGTATTTGTTGTCCAAAGAAAATTATGAGCTCTCCAAAAGACAATTTGATATTGTTAAGCTACAAACCGAGCAAGATGATGAATTGCGCAAAACCTCTTTGACCAGCTTGGATGCGGACTTGCAGCGTATGCGACAAACCTTGTCCATGGTTTATGAACGCTTGGATCATTTAAACGTGCGTGCTCCCGCAGATGGGCAGTTGGGTTTTCTGGATGCCGAAATTGGGCAGAACATTACACAAGGGCAGCGTATTGGGCAAATCAATGTTTTGACAGATTTCAAGATTGAAGCTGAAATTGACGAACATTATATTGATCGGGTGAAGCGGGAATTGTCCGCCACCTTGGAACGAAATGGAAACGAATATGGGCTTAGAGTTCGCAAAGTTTATCCAGAGGTGAGAAACGGAAGGTTCCAGGTGGACTTGGTCTTCACAGGAGAAAAGCCAGAAACCATAAGAACGGGGCAAAGCTATAATATCCGATTGCAGTTGGGAGCATCCAATGAGGCCTTGCTTTTGCCCAAAGGCGGATTTTTCCAGAGTACTGGAGGACAGTGGGTCTTTGTGGTCAATGAAAATGAAAACGAAGCCTTAAAGCGTAATATCAGAATAGGAAAACAAAACTCGAGATATTTTGAAGTGCTGGAAGGACTGCAGCCGGGGGAACGGGTCATCACCTCCAACTATGACAGTTTTGGAACCGCGGAAAGAATTGTATTAAAATAAAGTTGAAGTGTCACATCAAGCTAAAGCGAGGTGTCTTTACATACAGAAGTCAAATCAGATAACAATCAAAAAATGATACAAATACAACAACTTAAAAAGAGCTTTAGAACCGAAGAAGTGGAGACCCTGGCCCTAAACGGGGTAGACCTCAACGTTGCCGAAGGAGAATTCGTTGCCATTATGGGCCCTTCTGGATGCGGAAAGTCAACTTTGCTCAACATCATTGGTATGTTGGACAATCCCACAGAGGGGAGCTATGAATTTGCTGGTCATCAGGTGGGTGGGCTAAAGGAAAGCCAACGCACCCAATTGCGAAAAGGAAACCTAGGATTTGTTTTTCAGAGTTTTAACCTGATTGACGAGCTTACCGTCTATGAAAATGTGGAACTACCGCTCATCTATCTAAAGATGAACAAAAGTGAACGCAGGGAGAAGGTGAAAAAGGTTTTGGAACGAATGAAAATTGCGCACCGCGAAAAACACTTTCCACAGCAGCTTTCCGGTGGACAACAACAAAGAGTCGCTATTGCCCGTGCCGTTGTGACCAATCCAAAGTTGATCTTGGCGGATGAGCCCACGGGTAATTTGGACTCCAAAAATGGGATAGAGGTCATGAACCTGTTAACAGAATTGAATCAAGAAGGGACCACCATCGTTATGGTGACGCACTCCGATCGTGATTCGCATTATGCGCACAGGGTCATCAACCTCTTCGATGGGCAAATTGTAACCCAAAGTCAAAACAAACCAATGGGAGCTATGGTTTAAAAGTGCTCCCGAGTTTATTCATCAATCTATGCTGAACTTGATTCAGCATCAAAAATCAGCCTGTGTTAAACCACAGGTACAATCAAAAAACGAGAACCATGTTTAAGAACCATTTCCGAATTGCCTGGAGAAATTTAATCAAGAGAAAGGTATTTACCGCAATCAACATCCTTGGACTTGCGGTAGGATTTGGTAGTAGTATCCTGATCTACCTGTTCTTAAACTACCATCTTTCATTTGACAATTTTCATGCAAATTCGGATCGGATCTACAGGATGGTCACAGAGGAACACAGGGATGATATTGAATATGACCCCAGTGTTCCTCCCGCTTTTGCAAAGACTTTTTTGAACGAATACGATTATGCAGAAAAAGTGGCAAAAATTGTCAACTATGATGGGTTGGTGGTGGACATGGAAATCAATGGGGTGGAAAGCAAGTTTAAGGAAGACATTGTTTTTGCCGAGGAAGATTTCTTCAAAATCTTCAATTTCCCGCTTGTAGACGGAAGTAATAATATCTCCCTTGCAGCGCCCAATACTGCTGTGTTAACGGAAACTGCTGCAAACAGACTATTTGGGAAAACCGACATTGTTGGCGAAACTTTTGTGCTTGAAAATGATAGAACAATCCAAATCACAGGGATTTTAAAAGACCTTCCAAAAACAACCTTCCTTAAAAGTGAGCTGTTTGTTTCCTTCGACAATGTCAAGGATTTCTTTGAGTTTGCAGGCTCGGAAAGCTGGGGCGGGATCACTACCAATCTTCAGTGCTACTCCCTGCTTAGGCCCAATCAGGATATAAGTACTATTGAAACAGCGCTTTTGGAACTCCCAATAAAGCATAGGGCAAAAAGTAAAAACAAACATATTTATAGGTTGCAGCCTTTAGCGGAAGCCCATTTAGATCCAGCCTATGGAGGTTTAGATCCAACCCTTCTTTGGGTGTTTGGGATTATCGGGCTTTTCTTGATCATCATAGCCTCCATCAATTTCATCAACATATCAACGGCCCAAGCTTTCTACCGATCAAAGGAAATAGGTGTGCGAAAGGTCTTGGGAAGCTTTAAACAACATCTGTTTTGGCAGTTTCTTTCTGAGACTTTTGTAATTGGTTTGTTTGCACTCCTTATCGGTATAGGATTGGCCATTCTGTTTCTACCGTCGTTTAATGCATTGTTTCAGATTGAGTTATCGGCATATAATCTTTTGAACACACAATTTATTGTCTTTTTGACCTTGGTATTATTGATAGTTTCCTTCCTTTCCGGAAGTTATCCTGGCATTCTCATGTCGCGCATTGTTCCCGTCCTTGCCCTAAAAGGAAAACTAGATCACAATGATACTGGGGGAGCAACTACCCGAAAAATATTGGTAGTTGCCCAGTTTGCTATTTCCATCACCTTGATTGCGGCTACTTTGATCATCTCCAGACAAATTGACTATGCTGTAAATACTGATTTAGGGTTTGACAAAGATTTTGTTGTCATGGTGGACATTCCCAGCGAGTTGGATCCGGTTCAGCTGAATGGGTTAAAGGAACGTCTTGGTCAAATTACGGGAGTTAAAAATGTTTCGGCTTGTTTAAGCAGCCCTGGGGGGTCCAACAGCAATTGGGGAACCAGTATAAGATATCATAACAAAGCAGAGCCAGAGGAATTTAGTATTGAGATTAAGGCGGGTGACACCAATTACCTGAACACATTTGACATTCCTTTAATTGCTGGACGTAACTTCTTTGAAAGCGATTCCCTTGCAGAAGTTTTGGTCAATGAGAGATTGGGAGAGAAACTGGGCTTGAATTCGCCCGAGGAGATGTTGGGCAAAAAATTTGAAGCCAGTGGAGGAAGTGTAAAAGCTACCATTGTTGGTGTGGTCAAGGATTTTCATGACACCGATTTTACCCATGCGATCAATCCAGTTTTTATTGGTGCCAAAAACTCCTGGTTTTCTGAACTGGCCATCAAGATAAATAATACCAATACCGCGCTTACCTTGGAGCAAATAGGAGAAGAATGGTCCAACGCTTTTTCGGGATATATCTACGAGTATCGCTTTTTGGATGAGCGAGTGGCAGAACAATACGAAACGGAACAACGTTACCTATCATTATCCAAAGTCTTTTCGGCATTGGCCATTTTAATAGGTTGTTTGGGTCTATATGGTCTCATCCTATTCTATGTGGGGCAACGGACCAAGGAAATTGGGATTCGAAAAGTTTTAGGGAGCAATGTTGCCAA
The DNA here is from genome assembly GCF_965233845.1 of Flagellimonas sp. GTDB lineage: Bacteria > Bacteroidota > Bacteroidia > Flavobacteriales > Flavobacteriaceae > Flagellimonas. The sequence goes on along the minus strand of NZ_OZ247584.1, from coordinate 3,794,872 downwards.
TATACTGGCACTTTTTTCGATGGACTTCTTTAAGCTTATCCTAATTGCGGGCTTGTTTGCAACCCCAATAGCCTGGTATTTAATGGAACAGTGGCTACAAGGCTACACGTATAGAACAGAGATTCATTGGTGGGTTTTTGCCCTGGCTATTTTCTCCATCATGGTGATTACCCTGCTTACCATAAGTTACCAAACGTTGAAGGCGGCCATAGCCAACCCGATTAAAAGTTTAAGAACAGAATAAACAACTTGCCCAGAGCGAAGTCGAAGGGCCAAATAGAAAAACGAACAGTCATGTTTAAAAATCATATAAAAATCGCATGGAGAAGTTTAAAAAAGCAGCCCTTTTTTACTTTCCTGAATTTGTTTGGATTGGCCATTGGGATTGCAGGTGCGCTCCTGATTGGCCTTTACATTCAAGATGAGCTGAGTTATGATACCATGTTTGCTGATGCTGATCGCATTCATCGGATAAATGCCGACATCAAATTTGGAGGCGAGGACCGCAAGTTTGCTGTAGCCCCGGCGCCCTTGGCGGAGGCTTTGGACAATGATTTTGCTGAGGTGGAACTGACTACGAGGTTTCGTACCAGAGGAAGTGTCCTGATCAAACGCACGGGAACCGAGGTGAACGTAAAAGAGCAGCAATCAACTTTTGTGGATTCCACCTTTCTAAAAATGTTTGGGTTAAAACTACTGGCAGGAGACCCCAACACCGCTCTAAAATTGCCAAACACGCTATTGCTCACCAAAACTGCAGCAGAAAAGCACTTTAATATTAACGCAGCTGTGGGCCAGACCTTGGAACTGAACAACACCCAGACCTTTACCGTGGCTGGGGTAGTTGAAGACATGCCCAAAAATTCGTTTTTAAGAGATCACTCTGTTTTTATGGCAATGTCGGGGTATGAGGATTCCCGAGAGGTAAATTGGGGCAGCAATAATTACCAAACATTTTTTAAGCTGATTCCGTCTGCCAAAGCTTCTGATATGGAGAACCCACTCCGTGCATTTTTAGGAAAATATGTTATTCCGGGAGTTCAACAATTTATGCCCGGGATTACTGAAGAACAGTTTTTGGCCGCGGGAAATCATCTGTTCTATCATTCCATTCCGCTTACGGATATTCACTTGAATTCGGATCGGGTTGCGGAAATAAGCCCAAACAACAATATCCAGAGTATTTATATCCTATCCTTTATCGCCATTTTCCTCTTGGTGTTGGCCTGCGTGAATTTCATGAATCTTTCTACCGCCCAATCGCTGAAAAGAGCCAAGGAGGTAGGAGTGAGAAAAACATTGGGATCCAACAAAGTTGATTTGATCCGTCAATTCTTGGTGGAGTCGGGACTGGTATCTTTTGGAGCTTTGCTCTTGGCCATTTTGGTGGCTGTTATTGCTTTGCCATTTTTCAATGATTTGGCAGACAAGGCAATTGTGTTCCCGTACGCGAGTCCTGCTTTTTGGCTTAGTCTTGTGGCCGCGGGAATCCTGCTTGGTGTTTTCTCAGGAAGTTATCCGGCATTCTTTATGTCAAAGTTTATCCCTGTAAAAGTATTGAAAGGCTCCAACAGCAATAGCCTTGGCGGAAGTAAGGTGCGCAATGGACTGGTTATTTTCCAATTTGCCATATCTGTCTTCCTAATCATTGGAACCCTTGTGGTCTATCAACAGTTGGAGTACATTCAAAACAAAGATTTGGGCTTCTCCAAAGAACAGGTACTCGTTGTAAATGATGTATATACCGTAGGTGATCAGGCAGAGTCCTTTAAGGAGGAGGTCAAAAAATTGGGATTTGTAAAAAATGCGACCTTAACAAGCTTTTTCCCGACCCCTTCCTCTAGGAGCGATAGCACTTTTGCCCCGGAAGATGGAGTAACCGATCAAGAACGCGCCGTAAGTATGCAGACCTGGTATGTGGACCAAGACTATGTCAACACCATGGGATTTGATCTGATTGCCGGGCGTGACTTTGACAGACGGTTCAAAAATGATTCCACCAGCATCATCATTAATGAATCCGCTTTGGCCACTATAGGTCTTTCTCCAGAAGAAGTACTTGGAAAGCGTTTCACTAGCGATTGGGGAATGGAAAATCCAAAGTTCTATGCTGTAATAGGGGTGGTCAAGGATTTTCATTTCTCTCCATTCCGTGAGGATATAGAGGCTCTCAGCCTTTTTCTGAGGAACGATACGGGTTCTATGGCAATCAAGCTGGAAACTGCAGATTTTCAAGGAGCTTTGACCAGCGTACAGGACATCTGGAGGAGATTGGCCCCGGGCCAGCCATTTGACTACTACTTTATGGAAGATTCCTTTAACAAGACCTATAAGGCAGAACAACGTTTGGGCAGAATCTTTTTCATCTTTACCACTCTTTCCATCTTAATTGCCTGTCTTGGCTTGTTTGGCCTGGCGGCATTTAATGCAGAAAAACGCACCAAGGAGATTGGGGTTCGTAAAGTGTTGGGTGCCAGTGTAGGTCAAATCACCTACAAGCTTTCCGCCGATTTCTTGAAATTGGTAGCGGTAGCCATTGTGATTTCGTTACCCATAGGATGGTATGCCATGAACCAATGGTTGGAGGATTTCTCCTATCGGATAGAAGTTAAGTGGTGGGTTTTGGTACTTGCGGCAGTCTTGGCAGTGGTTATATCGCTGCTTACCGTGAGCTATCAAAGTATTAAAGCAGCTATTGTTAACCCCGTAAACAGTTTACGTACCGAATGAAATAGAAAAAATATCATCAACCAGCCCTGAGTGTAGTCGAAGGGTCTAAAATCGGACAATCATGTTTAGGAATTATTTAAAAACTGCCTGGAGGAACCTTTTAAAGAACAAGGTTTATTTCTTGATCAACACGGTGGGATTATCAATCGCCATCGCCGTTTCCGTGCTCATGCTGCTTTGGGTTTTTGACGAATACAGCATGAACAAATATCACGAAAAGGATGATCAACTTTATCTCGTGAAGCGAACCATTCCTTTGGAAGATGGCATCTTGGATGTGTACGCTGGCATTTCCTATCCGTTGCTAAACGAAGCCAAAGAAAAGTTTCCAGAGGTGGAGGACTATATTACTTTGGGTGCCACCTTTGAAGACAACCTGAGAATAGGGGATACCGATTTTAGGGCACCAGGCGCATTTACCAATGCTGCATTTTTTAAACATTTTACAGTTCCAATCCTTTTGGGAAATGTGGATGATTTGGATAACAAACCGGAATCCATAGCTATTTCCGAAAGTTTGGCCAAACGATTTTGGGGAGATGAATGGGCGACCCAAGCGTTGGGAAGTCCGGTGCATATTTATGACAATGGCGATTATGCGGTGGCCATGGTTTATGAGGATTTTCCAAGTCAATCTTCCATCCAAAACGATTTCTACTACGGATTCAACCGCCACCTTAGTCAGAACGATTGGCTATTGGAATGGGGCAACAATGGCATGCAGGGAGCATTTTTGTTGCGAGAAGATTCAAATATTGCACAGGTCGTTCCCAAAGTGGAGGCCTTGTTCAAGGAAAACATTTCTGGGGAGTTTAAGGAAGGGATCTTACTTCAAAAATTTTCAGATAACTACCTACACAACCAATTTGATGAACGAGCGCAAGTCTCTGGAGGTCGTATTGAATATGTTCGAATCTTCACTTGGGCTGCTATTTTTCTTTTGGTCATTTCCTGTATCAATTTTATAAACCTTTCCACGGCCTATGCCACCAAGAGAGCCAGCGAAATTGGGGTCAGAAAGGCCATTGGCGCCAAAAAGAACATGCTGATAGGGCAATTTTTCACGGAAACCTCATTGATAACCGCAACATCTTTTTTGGTGGGCATTGTGATTACCTTGCTGCTGTTACCCTTTGTAAATGTACTGACCAATAAGAATCTTGGCCTTGATATTTCCGAGCCTCAGCTTTGGCTCACTCTGCTAGGCGTTTTTCTCTTGACCACGTTTTTGTCCGCAGTGTACCCTTCATTCATTATTTCCTCTTTTAAACCGGTGGCCGCTTTAAAGGGATTGGGAAAAGAGCAAAAGAGCACCACCTCATTCCGAAAGGGATTGGTAGTGCTGCAGTTCTCTCTGGCCCTGTTGCTCATTATTTCGGCACTGGTCATCCAAAAGCAGGTGGATTTTGTCAATCAGAAGGATTTGGGAATTGCAAAGAACCATATCATATCCATTCATCAAGACGAGGTCCTGACCCAAAAATATGAAGCTTTAAGGAATGAACTCATGGCTTCAGAAGGCATAGCGGACGTAACCTTGGTAGGACCATCCCCGTTATCAACCCCAGCCTCTAGCAGTGGGGTAAGTTGGCCAGGAAAAACCCAGGAACAGGAAAATATTGAATTTGCTTTGCTATGGACGGCCCACAATTTTCCAGAAGCTTTTGAAATTCCCATAAAACATGGAGCCTATTATCGGGAAGGAACCCAGGACACGCTTAATTTGGTTGTCAACCACACTGCAGCCCAGCTAATGAATCTGGGTGACAGTCCCATTGGAAAGACGGTACAGTTATGGGGTAGTCAAAGGCACATTATTGGAGTTGTGGAAGATTTTCATAACCGCTCGCTGTTTGAACCCATTCAGCCTACCGTATTTCTTTTGGACCCCAATGATGCCGGAGAGATGATGATAAAATTGGATGGAAACCAAACCAAGGCGGCTTTAGCATCGGTGCATGCAGTTTTTGACAAAGTGCTCCCGGATAATCCGTTGCATTACGACTTTCTGGATGAGGAATATGCCGCCAATTACAACGCGGAAATATTAACGGGAACCCTGGCGCGATATTTTGCGTTGATTTCTGTCCTGCTATCCTGTTTAGGACTATTTGGGTTAGCAGCATTCACTGCCAAGGAACGTACCAAGGAAATTGGGATTCGAAAAGTGCTTGGGGCAAGTGTGCATAATATAACCTTGTTGGTCTCGAAAGACTTTTTCAAACTAATTGCCATCGCCATTCTAATTGCCTCACCACTGGCATATTATTTTATGACCAACTGGTTAAATGGTTTTGCCTATAGCATAAACATTCCAATGTTTGCCTTTATCCTTGCTGGCGGACTAACCTTGTTCGTGGCCTTGCTCACCATAAGTTTTCAGGCGATTAAATCAGCTACCGCAAACCCTGTAAATAGTATACAAACCGAATAAATCAATCAATCAAAACCAGTCAGTCATGATAAAGAACTATCTCAAAATTGCTTGGAGGAACCTTTTAAAGAACAAGGCCTATACCATCATCAATATTGGAGGATTGGCCTTGGGGATGGCAGTTACATTGATCATCGGCCTTTGGATGGAAGATGAACTTACGTACAACAGTTACTTTTCAAACAGGGAGGAAATTGCACAGATCTACCAATCGGAAAACTTCAACGGCACCATTGGCACGGGGCCAGCCATTCCCCGTCCTTTGGAAAAGGCTTTGCGCGAAGAGTACGGAGCAAATTTCAAGCATATTGTAATGTCTTCCTGGAGCACTTCCCAGTATTTGGAATACATGGAAACTAGCATATCCAGGGATGGGAATTTCATGCAAAGCGAGGCTCCGGAAATGCTGGACCTAAACATCCTAAAGGGCGAAAAAGATGGGTTGAGGGATGTAAACTCCATCATGCTGAACCAATCCACAGCGCATGTTTTGTTTGGAAATGAGGACCCCATAGGTAAAATCATCACCGTAAATAGCGAGTCCCCAATGACCGTGACCGCTGTGTATGAAGATATTCCAGTAAACAATTCGTTCAAACACCTAAGCTATATTGTTCCCTGGGACAAGTATGTGGCCTCCATGGAATGGGTGAAGAATTCTGAGGATAATTGGGGGAACAATTCTTTTCAAATGTTTGTGCAGATAGCAGAAAATACGACGATGTCGTCCATTAGTGCCGCCATCAGGGATGTAAAGAAAGAAAGCGGCGAAGACATTGCCGAGTTTGACCCCCAGCTTTTTCTCTTTCCCATGCAAGAATGGTATTTACGCGGTAATTTTGAAAACGGCAAGCAGGTTGGTGGAAGAATAAAATATGTTTGGCTTTTTGGCATTATCGGTGTTTTTGTTTTGCTCTTGGCTTGTATCAACTTCATGAATCTGAGCACGGCCCGATCCGAGAAACGAGCCAAGGAAGTAGGTGTTCGCAAATCCATTGGCTCCCAAAGAGGGCAGCTTATTTCCCAGTTTTTAAGTGAATCCTTTTTGGTGGTTATGTTGGCCTTTCTCATGGCTGTTTTTATTGTCTTGATTTCCTTGGATGGATTCAATGATCTATCCCGCAAGAGCATAGAATTTCCATGGGGCAGTATCAATTTCTGGGGCTTCTCACTAATTTTTGTGCTTTTGACCGCTCTTTTGGCTGGAAGTTATCCTGCCCTGTACCTGTCTTCATTTAAGCCGGTACGCGTATTGAAGGGAACATTTAAGGCTGGAAAGTATGCCAGTATGCCCAGAAAAATTCTTGTGGTATTGCAGTTTACGGTTTCCGTGGCCTTTATCATTGGAACCGTAATAGTTATGCAGCAAATCAACTTTGCCAAGAACAGACCAGTGGGGTATGACAAGGAAGGATTGATTCAAATCCCAACTTTTAGTGAAGATTTTACGGGCAAATACGATTTAATGCGGAGTGAGTTTTTGGCGTCGGGTGCAGCAATTGAAATGTCATCCTCCAGCTCTCCCACTACAAGAGTATGGTCCAACCGAAACGGTTTTGATTGGGAAGGCAAACCTGAAGGATTTCAAGAAGATTTGGCGTGGACGGACGTCTCGCCTGAGTACGCCAAGTCGCTTAATCTAAAGATTATCAAGGGCAGGGATTTTTCCCGTGAATTTGCTTCTGACTCCGCTGCTATTCTCATCAATGAAACGGCCATGAAATATATGGGACTCACCAATCCTATTGGAGTGCTTTTAAAGGACAGTGCACCTACAGACCCAGCTCCTCCAGTAAAGATCATAGGGGTGGTGGAAGATATGGTTGCCCAATCTCCATACAAGCCGGTCAAACAAGCAGTATATGCCTTTAATAAAGAGGATTACACCAATTTTTATAACCTTCGACTCAATCCCAAACAAAGCACAAGTCAAAACCTGGCAATTATTGAGCGGGCATTCAATCAGCATTTTCCGGGGTTGCCTTTCCAATATCAGTTTATAGACGAGGAATATGGCAAAAAGTTTGCCGCGGAGGAGCGCGTGGGACGGCTTTCGGGAATTTTTACGGCTCTAGCCATTTTGATCAGCTGTTTGGGACTGTTTGGGCTTACCTCCTTTGTGGCCGAACAGCGTACCAAGGAGATCGGGGTGCGCAAAGTGCTTGGTGCCACAGTTTTCAACGTGTGGAATATGCTCTCCAAAGACTTTTTAAAGCTGGTGATCATCTCCTGTTTTATTGCGGTTCCCATTGCGTATTACGTGATGAATGGTTGGCTGCAGGAGTATCCGTACAGGGTGATCCTTAAGTGGTGGATTTTTGCTTTGGCCATGATTGGGGCTATGCTGGTCACGGTGGTCACGGTCAGTTTTCAAGCTATTAGAGCGGCAAAATCCAATCCTATAAAGAGTCTTAGAACAGAGTAAGTGCATCGTTATGATCAAGAACTATCTAAAAATCGCGTGGAGAAGTCTCCTTAAAAACAAAGTCTTCACCTTATTGAACATCCTAGGTCTGTCCGTTGCATTCGGAGTGGCAATTTTATTGTCCATGGCCGGTTTTTTTGACCTCTCTTTTGATAAATTCCATGAGAACGGTGACGCTATTTATAAAGTGTACTCCATATGGCAAAACCCAAAAGGGCAACAGGTTAGTGAAAGCCATGGGGTACCGCTAATGCCAACCTTAAAAAAGGAAGTTCCGGGCATTGAAAAAGCGACCCGCCACTTAGAGGAAGAGGTTATCATCTCCTATGGAGAGAAAGAAATGAATATGGAGGTTAGTTGGGTGGATGCCGATTTCTTTTCAATGTTCACCTTTCCCGTTGTCAAGGGGAAAATGGAAAATCCATTGGAAAAACGTTCGGATATTGTTCTTACCGAAGATATGGCCCATGTGTTGTTCGGCCAGGAAAATGCTGTGGGGAAAACGGTCCAAGTACTTGTTGATGGTAAGGACAAACCCTTCAACATTAGTGCTGTGGTTGCCAATATCCCAGAAAACAGCAGCATTGATTTTGAAGTGGCAATGCGATTTGAAGAAGAAGCTTCCTACCAAGAAAATATGGATGCATGGGATTCCAGATATCATAGTGTTTATCTACAACTATCCAAAAACATGACTCCCGGGCAATTTGACCCTGCCACGCGTTCACTCATAGACATCAATTTTGCACAGCGGATAGCCAATGCCAAACGCGACGGTGCATTACCGGATGCAGATGGCAGGTTTTATCGCTTTGAACTTTTACCATTGAAAGATGAAAATTTCGTAAGATTCAAAAATGGTGCCTTGGAAGTGGTTCGAAGTGGCCCCTTATTGGTTTTAGGGATAGCCCTTTTGATTCTTTTTATTGCCTGTGTCAATTTTATAAACATGAGTGTCGCCCAAAGTGGGCAACGCCTGAAGGAGATAGGTATGCGAAAAACGCTGGGAGCCAAACGAAAACATCTTTTCTTTCAATTCTGGAATGAGAGTCTTCTTGTCTTTTTGGTTTCCCTAGGTATTGGAGCATTCCTGAGCGTCCTGTTTCTAGAACAGTTCAAAACCATTTTTGATTCCGAAGTGTCATTTGATGTCATCATGACCCCGACCATTATCTTGATTTTTACTGGGGCAGTTATATTGATCACACTACTTGTTGGAGGTTATCCGGCCATGCTGTTGAGCAAGTTGGGAACCCTACAGTCCCTAAAGGGCAAAATTGAAATTTCAGGCGAAAATCGGGTTCGGGACACCCTTATGGTAGTTCAGTTTAGCATTGCCATCCTCCTGATTACGGGGACATTGGTGCTAAGGAGCCAGCTTGATTTCATGCGAAATAAAGATTTGGGTTTCAACAAGGAACAGGTAGTTTCTTTTCCCATGGATGGAAAGAAAAATAGTTATGATGCCCTAGATCTCCTTCGCCATGAACTAGCGGGCAATCCAGACATATTGGAAATATCAGGGGCGGATAACAATCTGGGTTATGGAAAAGACGGCAGTGTTTCTAAAAGTGTGTTTGGCTTTGAATACAAGAACAGGGTCATAAATACCCACTACCTGACCGTAGACTATGACTATGTGGAAACTTTGGATTTAGAGCTTGTTACCGGGCGGAATTTTAGTAGGGACTATTCAAGTGACCGCTCAGGGGTGGTCATCAATGAGGCCATGGCCAAAGAGTTTGGCGAAAAAGACCCGTTGACGGCCTACATAAGTTTTAATGATTCCATACGATTTCCAGTGATTGGGGTGGTCAAAGACTACCATTTTGAAGAATTGGACAAAAACATTCAGCCCATATCCATGATGATGAGCAGGGACTATCCTTTGTTCTATGCTTACGTCAAGGTCGCTCCAAAAAACATAGCCAAATCCTTTGACGCCATAAAGAACGCCTGGGCCAAAATAGAACCGAATGCTGAATTTTTAGGTTCTTTCTTGGACGAAAATGTCAATCGCACCTTTAGAAAGGAGGAGAAAATAAACACGATGATTACCTCGGGCTCTTTCATTGCTATAGTCCTAAGTTGTATTGGGCTTTTTGCCATTTCATTGTTGATCGTAACGCAACGTACCAAAGAAATTGGTATGAGAAAAGTTATTGGGGCAAGCGTTGCCAACATAACATTTTTATTGACCAAGGACTTTTTAAAACTGGTGTTTATTGCATTTTTAATTGCCTCGCCCATAGCTTGGTGGTTTATGGACGAATGGCTACAAAACTATCCGTTCAAAATAAATTTAAGCATCTGGTTTTTTCTGGCGTCGGGAGTACTGGCCACGCTTATTGCGCTATTGACAATTAGTGCAAAGACCATTAAAGCTGCTTCGCAAAACCCGGTTAAAAGTTTACGAACCGAATAAAAACCTAATGATGGGAATAAGATCTTACATACGACATCTTCTGAAGAATAAACTATATGGGATGGTAACCGTACTTGGTTTTGCCATTTCCATGACCTTTGTTTTGCTTCTGAGCATCTATATTCAAGAGGAGTTGGCCGTGGATCAATTTCATGTCAATAAAGACCGCATTTATAGAATGGAGAATGAAGCGGTTGATTTTTCACCTCCCATTGCCCAAGACCTGAAAAACAGTGTTCCCGAAATTGAAAGTTTTACCAGGGTTCTTGACAGCGATGCCAGAATTTCCACTACGGATAGCCAAAAAATGAAGTTTGATTATTTAGGAGTTGATGCCTCTTTTTTTGAGATGTTCTCCTTTCCCTTAATAAAAGGAAGACCCAAAGAGGTACTGCAGACCCCCAATAGTATTGTCTTGTCCAAGTCTTTGGCGTTGCGACTTTTTGGAACCCTTGATGTTGTTGATAAGCAGGTTTCCATTAACACAGAGCACAAGTTTATGGTTACTGGAATCATGGACGACTTTCCAAAGAACACACACTTTAAACCCCAAGATGCCATTGTTAACTTCAAGGCATTCAAAACGCTATGGGGATTTGAGAACATTTTGGAAGAATACGGATTTGCTTCCGTGAGCATGTATTTTTTGGCAAAACCCAACACTAACCTTCCAGCCAAAGCGCCAGAAATCTTGGAAAGGTTCAAAAAGGAGTATTGGCTTTATAAGGATGGTTGGGCACACTCCCTGGTTTTTACCCCACTCCAAGAGCTTTACTTTAGCTCTAAAGAAGGCAACGGGACCCAAAGCAACAGCAAAACCTTGGTAGTTGTTTTGTCCATTATTGTTTTGCTCATCCTGATATTGGCCATCGGCAACTACATCAACCTTACCATAGCCCAGGCAACGTTTAGGGGGAAGGAAGTGGCCATTAAAAAACTGTTGGGAAGCTCCAAAGGAAGTTTGCTGCTTCAATTTGTTAGGGAATCTATGCTCCTCACTGGCGTTGCTCTAATACTTTCTTTGTTTTTATTGAAATTGGTGGAACCGGTTTTCAATTCCCTTTTAAACACCCAAATTGACCTGGATGCCAAAATTGGTTTTTGGAATCTGCTCAAAATCGTATCTGTTTTTGGACTTATTGGGGCATTTTCTGGTATTATCCCGGCACTCAAAATATCAAGTTTTAGACCCATTGAAGTTGTACGGGGCCAACTAAGGAAAAAAGCCAAAACAGTTTATGGCAAAGTGTTCATCACTTTTCAATATACCGTTACCATTGGTCTGCTGATCTGTAGTTGGATCATCGTCAAGCAAACCAATTTCTTGCGCAGCAAGGAGTTGGGATTCTCCAAAGACAACATCGTACAAATTGAATATTTAGGGACGATGAACGAAAAGACGACCATTAAAAATGCCCTGCTCAACATTCCTGGGGTTGAAGATGTTTCGCTGACCTGGCAAAGCCCTCTGGATGGAGGCAGCAATCAGACTTTTGATTACAATGGAAAGCCCATGAGTTTTCAAGAATTCGCTATTGATTCTTCTTTTTTCAATGTTTTCAATATTAAAATGACCCCTACCCAGGTCGCAAAAGCGGAAAATGGAGTGTATCTCAATGAGGCCGCAATCAGTGCATTGGAAATTACGGATGATCCAGTGTCCTTCAAGATGGAGCAATTGACTGTCCCCATTATTGGAGTTACCAACAACTTTAATTTCAATCATCTGCGCGAGAATATAGGGCCATTAATGCTTAGGCATTTGGGGGAGTCCTTTTACCCCCAAAACATCTTTGTCCGGATTAATGGGAAGGGAATGTTTAAAACCTTGGAGGAGATAAAGTCCACATACGATGGTCTGTTGAACAAAACTCCATTTGAAGTCAAGTTTGTGGATGAAACCATCAACAATTGGTACCTCAAAGAAGAACGAACAGGCAAGATCATTGGATATTTTACCCTATTATCATTTATTATTTCCGTAATGGGGATAGTGGCAATGTCTGTTTTTTATATGCAGCAACGAAGAAAAGAAGTGGGAATCAGGAAAGTGAACGGCGCATCAATTACGCAAATTCTGTCCATGTTGAACAAGGATTATATCAAATGGGTGGGCGTGGCATTTGTTTTAGCCGTACCCATATCGTGGTATGCACTGCAAAATTGGCTGCAGGGATTTGCATACAAAACAACACTCAGCTGGTGGGTTTTTGCCCTGAGTGGATTGGCAGCGCTATGCATAGCCTTATTGACTGTTAGCTGGCAAAGTATAAAAACGGCGGCGGTCAACCCTGTTGAGGCACTTAGGGATGAATAAGAATTACTAAAGATAAAATCATGTTATTACAACTAAACAACATATTCAAATGGGTCAACTCTGGAGGCCAACGTATCTTTCTGTTGAAGGACATTAACCTTGAAGTACGGGAAGGGGAATTTATTTCTGTGATGGGTCCTTCTGGCTCAGGGAAGTCCACTTTGCTCAACGTTATCGGAATGTTGGACGGGTTTCAAGAAGGGGAGTACCATTTTTTGGACGAGTCGGTGCATAGCCTTAAGGAGAAGCACAGGGCCAACCTATACAAGGAATATATTGGGTTCGTTTTCCAACAGTACCATTTGTTGGATGACCTTACTGTTCAGGAAAATCTGGAAATGCCTTTACTGTACAAAAAATTAAAAGGGGCCGAACGTAAGGCCAAGGTTGCGGATATGTTGGACCGATTTAATATTGTTGGTAAAAAGGATTTGTTTCCTGCCCAACTGAGTGGAGGTCAACAACAATTGGTGGGGATAGCCAGGGCTTTGATTTCCAATCCTAAATTGATTCTAGCAGATGAGCCTACGGGAAACCTAAATTCCAAACAAGGGGAAGAAATCATGGATTTGTTCAAACAGTTGAATGAGGAAGGGGTTACCATCATTCAGGTGACACATTCCGAGAAAAATGCGGCCTATGGCTCCAGGATCATCAATTTGTTAGATGGAAGAATGATTTGAAAGTAGAAGCTGGCAGAATACACTTATCTATCTGGTAAAGCACGGAAAACAACAACAATCTTGTTTTAAACTCTTCGAGCAAATTCGAGAAATTCGTGTCAAGCTGTGACTTATAAATTAACCTTGGTAAAAACATGAGACCTATACCAGTTCCGCTAGCTCTTTTCCTACCAGAGTTCCCAATGCAACTCCCATACCACCTAAACGGACACCACAACTTATGTTGTTCGAGAGCTGTTTGACTATGGGCGATTTCTGTTTTCCAACACCCATGATTCCACTCCATCTTTGGGCGATTTCAACTTGTTGATGGGGCAGTATAACGGTGTTCAATAATTTTTCAAGATGGTCTTGAACCAGTTTGGTTTGACCAAAACTGGAAGTTTCCTCAGTTTTTAAATCCAAGTTTCTGCCACCCCCGAACAAAATTCGGTCATCTATGTTCCTGAAGTAATAATATCCCTGATCAAAATGGAAGGTGCCCTTGATTTTTAGGTTTTTGATTGGGGCCGTGATCAATACCTGTGCCCGGGCAGGAACCACGTTTTCGGTTGGAAGCAGTTTTGAGGCAAACCCATTGGTGGCCACAAGCACTTTTTTGCTTTTAAACTCAAAATGACTTGTTCCCACCATTGCGGAAGTCCCTGAATCAGATAACTCTTTAACGGTGATTCCGTTGAGAATATGAATGCTCTTTTTTAGGCATTTTTGAAGTAGGGTCTTCATCATTTGACCCGTGTCCAGCTGTCCTTCAAACTGCTGCGTAATGTAATTGGATTGAATCTGTCCAAAACCAAAAAGATTGTCATTTTTCACAAAGGGATCTTGTCCAAAAATGGGATTAAGCAGCTTGTTCAAGTTCTCCATTTCTTTCAGGCATTGTTCAAACAAGGCGGAATCCCTGTCCAGAAAGAGTTCATGCCCTCCTTGTTGTTGAAAACCTATATTGTCATCCCCTAAAAGCTTTCGCATTAATTGGATGCCCTGGTAGCGTCTTTGAACCAGGGTAAACACTTCCTCCTCTGTATGTGATTTTAGGTCTGACAGGATTTCGGAGATGCTTCCGAAACAGGCAAATCCGGCGTTCTTGGTGCTGGCTCCTTGAGGAAGGCTCCCTTTTTCCAACACCAAAATTTTACTTTGCGGATATTTTTCCCTCAAATGCAAGGCACAGTTAAGGCCCACTATACCACTTCCCACAATGGTAAAGTCTACTTTAGAAAACCATGTTTTATGTTCCCAATAACTAAGTTGCACGCCCATTACTGTTTGACACGAATTTCACAAATTTTCTCGAATCAATTTTATATGCTTCCCAGAGTTAATCTAAAAAACACTATCCCTTGATATTAATAAAAAACCCCGATGTACATCGGGGTTGGGTTTAATCTTGATATTTTGGATCCATTTCAAAGTCTTCCATGAACTTGGTGGTATAATTACCCGCCAAGTAATCTGGATGTTCCATAAGCTGTCTATGGAATGGAATGGTGGTTTTCACACCTTCGATTACAAACTCGTCCAAAGCTCTTCGCATTTTGTTGATGGCCTCCTCCCTAGTCTGGGCCGTGGTAATCAACTTGGCGATCATGGAATCGTAGTTCGGCGGAATCATATATCCGCTATATACATGGGTGTCCAAACGTATTCCGTGGCCTCCTGGGGTATGCAAGGTGGTTATTTTACCTGGGGATGGCCTAAAGTCGTTATAAGGGTCTTCCGCATTGATCCTGCACTCAATGGAATGTAATTTTGGCAAGTAGTTCTTACCTGAAATTGGTACACCTCCAGCTACTAAAATCTGCTCTCGAATCAAATCGTAATCCACCACTTGTTCCGTAATGGGATGCTCCACTTGAATACGGGTGTTCATCTCCATGAAATAGAAATTTCGGTGTTTGTCCACCAAAAATTCCACAGTTCCTGCGCCTTCATACTTGATAAATTCAGCGGCCTTGACAGCAGCTGCTCCCATAGCTTCCCTGAGGGAATCTGTCATAAATGGCGATGGGGTTTCCTCCGTTAACTTCTGGTGCCTGCGCTGTACGGAACAGTCACGCTCCGATAAGTGGCAGGCTTTTCCAAATTGATCACCCACAACCTGAATTTCAATATGTCGAGGCTCTTCAATAAGCTTTTCCATGTACATGCCGCCATTGCCAAAAGCAGCAGTGGCTTCTTGAACAGCACTTTCAAAGTTGCTCTCCATCTCATCTTCGGACCAAATGGCGCGCATTCCTTTACCACCTCCACCGGCAGTGGCCTTGATCATAACAGGATAACCCATTTTCTTGGCCGTCTTTTTAGCATCATCCACATCTTTCAACAAACCGTCAGACCCTGGGACGCAAGGTACACCTGCCTTTTTCATGGTCTCTTTGGCGGTTGCCTTATCACCCATTTTGTCAATTTGTTCACCTGACGCCCCTATGAACTTAATCTCGTGCTCAGCACAAATCTTGGAGAATTTGGAGTTTTCAGAAAGGAAGCCATATCCAGGGTGAATGGCATCGGCATTGGTGATTTCCGCAGCCGCTATAATATTGGGAATTTTCAGATATGATTCATGACTTGGCGCGGGTCCTATACAAACAGCTTCGTCCGCAAATCTCACGTGAAGACTTTCCTCATCCGCCTTGGAATAAACCGCTACGGTCTTGATTCCCATTTCTTTGCAAGTTCGAATAATTCGAAGGGCGATTTCTCCCCTATTTGCAATCAATACCTTTTTAAACATAATACCTTGAATTTTCAACGCTCAAATTCCAAATTCCAAAACGTTTATTGGTATTTGGAGCTTGGGTATTGTGATTTAAATTAAGATGGGTCAACCAAAAACAAAGGCTGATCAAATTCAACTGGTGAGGAATCTTCCACCAATACCTTCACAATTTTACCGGAGACTTCGGATTCAATGTCGTTGAAGAGTTTCATGGCTTCAATAACACAAAGAACATCTCCTTGGCTAATGGAGCTACCTACCTCAACAAATGCTGGTTTATCCGGAGCAGGTTTTCTATAAAAGGTTCCTATGATAGGAGATTTGATGGTGATGTATTTTGAATCATCCACTGCAGGTTCCGGAGAACTGGCTGCAGGAGCGGATGCTTCAGGCGCTGCAGGAGCAGGAGCAACAGGTACTGCTGGAGCCTGTGCCATTGGAATTTGTTGAACAATGGTGGTCTCTGGAGTAGCGGTTGTGCTACCTGTTCGGATGGTAATTTTAACGTCTTCCATCTCCAGCTTTACCTCGCTGGCACCAGATTTGGCTACGAACTTGATTAAACTTTGAATTTCCTTAATGTCCATGGAATATGATTTAGTTAGTTGTGCAATTTATGAATTGTACGCCCATTTTAGATAAATGGCCCCCCAGGTAAAACCACCCCCGAAAGCAGCGAAAATCAAATTGTCGCCTTTCTTAAGTTGCTTTTCATAATCGTGCAACAACAAGGGTAGCGTTGCCGAAGTGGTATTTCCGTATTTATGTATGTTGATCATTACTTTGTCGTGCTCCAAGCCCATTCGTTTGGCCGTGGCATCTATAATTCTTTTGTTGGCTTGATGCGGCACCAACCAGTTTACATCTTCATGGGTAAGTCCGTTGCGTTCCATAACCAAGGCAGAAACGTCGGCCATGTTGGACACAGCAAACTTAAAAACCGATTTCCCATCTTGATTGACAAAGTGCTGTTTGTTCCGCACCGTTTCTTCGGAAGCTGGAAGTATGGACCCACCTGCCTCAATTTTCAAAAACTGACGCCCTACACCATCAGTACGCAAATGTTCATCCTGTAGCCCCAAACCTTCGTCATTGGCCTCAAAAAGTACGGCCCCTGCACCATCACCAAAAATGATACATGTGGTGCGGTCCGTATAATCTATAATGGAGGACATTTTATCTGCCCCGATCAATAGTACTTTCTTGTATTTGCCAGACTCTATATAACTAGAGGCGGTTGACATACCATATAAAAAACTGGAGCATGCAGCTTGCAGGTCATAGGAGAATGCATTGGTAGCCCCAATTTCGGATGCTACATAAGCGGCTGTTGCTGCAACGGGGAGGTCAGGGGTGGCTGTAGCCACTAACACAAAATCAATTTCCAATGGATCCAGCCCGCGTTTTGCAATTAAATCTTCAGCGGCCTTAATGGCCATGAAGGATGTGCCTTGGTTCTCCTCTTTTAAGATTCTACGTTCTTTGATTCCTGTTCTGGTAGTAATCCATTCATCATTGGTGTCCACCATGGTTTCCAACACCTTGTTGGACAATACAAACTCCGGAACATACGCCCCCACAGCTGTAATAGCTGCCGTAGTTTTCTTCATATTAGTGTCTTTTTTTGTCAAAAACGTCCAAATTTGACCCAAAAGCTGTGAAAAATAGTCATTTTATATGACTTTTTAGGCAAAAAAGGGTTTTTTTGGATTTAAGTGCGGTCCATAAAAAAACTCCCGCTGTACATCAACGGGAGTCGTAGTTTCTTTGTAAGAAATCTGCCATTAGGCAGCAGTTTCCTCTTCGGTTTTGTCAATCAACACTTGACCACGGTAATACAATTTACCTTCATGCCAGTGCGCTCTGTGGTACAGGTGCATTTCTCCTGTTACAGAATCTTTTGCAATGGTAGGGGCAGTGGCCTTATAGTGGGTTCTTCTCTTGTCCCTTCTGGTTTTTGATATTTTTCTTTTAGGATGTGCCATTATGTAACCTATTTATCCGTTAATAACTTCTTTAAGTCGTCCCATCTGGGATCTGTTTTATCTGATTCTTCCTTGATTTCTTTTGGCTGGAGCTCTTCCAGCTTGTCCAAGATTTCTGATTTCAATGACCCATCTGCAACTCCGGGATGAACGCGTTTGGGAGGTACCGCCAAAACCAACATTTCATATACATATTGGGCTATGTTGATACGGTACTCACCGTGGGGAATAATCAATATTTCATCGTTCTCATTATTGTACTCCTCCCCAAATTTGATGACCAGTTTTAAATGCGATGCAATGGGCAAATCAAAAGGTTCGCCTGTTAAATCACAATCCACATTAACTGTTCCTTCCGCTTCCAGTTCCAACTCCATCATATTGTTCATCTTGTCCAATATGGCGGTAAGTGCTATTGCGGCATCATTAAATTCTTGGTATTCAAAAGATTCAAAGAACGTATTGTCAATTTTGTACTCAAACGTGTGCTTACCCAACTTCAATCCTGAAAAAGGAATAAAAAACTCCTTTAGCTCCATCATATATACACTTAAGGTTTGTGTACCAGCCCTATAAAGGCGGGGGCAAAGATACTACTTATTTATAAATCTACAATTCCAAAACCATATTTGTGGCCTTGTTCTGTAAATTTTAACTTGCCTTTTTTGTCTTTTGTTTTTGCAGGGGGTTTTTATTGAGCGTTAAATACTCCTCCCTATTCCTCAAAACCTGTATGGCGGTAAACACGGCTTCTTTGAAAGAACTCTGATCTGCTTCTCCCTTCCCAGCAATTTCATAGGCGGTTCCATGATCTGGGGAAGTACGCACCTTGGACAGTCCTGCGGTGTAGTTCACCCCTTTGCCAAAGGAAAGTGTTTTAAATGGAATAAGCCCTTGATCATGGTAAGCGGCCAACACGGCATCGAAATTTTGGTGGGTGTTGGAGCCAAAAAAGCTGTCCGCCGAATAGGGTCCGTAAACCAAGATTCCTTTGTTGAACAGTTCCTGCACCGCAGGTTTAAGAATTTTATCGTCTTCCTCCCCTATGGTCCCATTGTCGCCACTATGCGGATTGATTCCAAGCAACGCAATCTTAGGTTTTCTGATTCCGAAATCCATTTTAAGGGAATTGACCATGGTAGAAACCTTGTCCCTGATCAACTTTGGGGTTATGGCCTCGGCAACATCCTTAACGGCGATATGGTCCGTTAACAATCCAACGCGTAACGAATCTGCCACCATGAACATCAGGCTCTCCCCATTTAACTCTTGGGCCAGAAAATCGGTATGGCCGGGAAACTTAAAATCTTCAGCTTGGATGTTATTTTTGTTGATGGGCGCTGTGACCAGCACATCAATTTTATCGGTCTTTAGGGCTTGCACGGCGGCCCGAAGGGACTTGATTGCATATTTGCCCCCTTCTTCAGTTGCCTTTCCAAACTCAATTTTGGGAACTTCCTTCCACACATTTACGATATTGATTTTCCCCTCAATTACTTGGGAAGCATCCCTAACCCCGTTGAAACCGACATTCAATCCCAATTCGTTTTTTTGTTGGGAAATGGTCTTGTTGGAGGCAAAGATTACAGGGGTGCAAAAATCCATCATACGGGGATCCAAAAATGTCATTAAGGCTACCTCACAGCCAATCCCGTTTAAATCCCCTATGGAGATTCCAAGTTTTATTTTTCCCTTTTCCTTCATATAATTTATGCCGTTATGGCTACATTTACGCTACAAAACTACTCAATTAAAAAGATTCATGTTTACAGGTATTATTGAGACCTTGGGAAGGGTAGAAAAGTTGGAAAGCGAGGGCAATAATTTGAATATTACAATATCCTCCAAAATAACACCAGAACTAAAAATTGACCAAAGTGTGGCCCATAATGGAGTGTGTCTTACCGTGGTCAAAAAAGAAGGGAATGCCTATACGGTAACCGCCATTGAGGAAACCCTGAACAAGACCAATTTGGGGGAACTAAAGGTTGGGGATCAGGTGAATCTTGAAAGGGCCATGGTATTAGGTGCCCGATTGGACGGACATATTGTGCAAGGCCATGTGGACCAAACGGCCACGTGCTTGGCATCCGAAGAAAAAGACGGAAGCTGGATATTTACCTTTCAATACGATTCCGGTTTGAATAATGTTACCATTGAAAAAGGATCCATTACGGTTGATGGAGTGAGTTTAACCGTTGTCGATTCAAAAAAGGACAGCTTTAGCGTGGCCATTATTCCCTACACCCACGAGCATACCAGATTTAATGCCTATAAAAAAGGAACCAAAGTTAACCTGGAGTTTGATGTGATTGGAAAGTATGTGGCTCGTCTGTTAGAGGTAAGACGCTAGACTCAAGACAAGAGACAGAACACTAAGTCCACCATCTATTAGTGGAGCCATTAAAGATTTCGATTCTTAAATCTAGACCTTAATAAAGATTTTCCTTTTATACATTACATAGGCCAATAGGCAGTAGAAGGAAACCACGGCAAGACCGTACAGCATGGACGAGAATTTCATGGACATGAAATCATGCACAAAGACGGTGTTGAACAACCACCCATGAATAGAGTTTTCGCCATCCACCTTGATCAAATAAAACAACTTGGTGATAAAGCTGGATAAAAAGTAAACGACAATTGCGTTTGCGCCCGCATATCTGAAAATACTACCAAACTGGATTTTCTTTACATCGGTCAGGAAATAAATCAGAGCCAAAAACAAATTGGCCCAACCTGCGGTTACTAGTACAAAACTACTGGTCCAAAGGGCTTTGTTGATAGGAAAGGAAAGATCCCAAAGGTGTCCCAAAACTACCAATGCGGCACCTAAAATCAACATGAGTTTGGTTTTGCCCTCCCTTTTTGAAGTCAAGATCAAACCCGTAAAAATTCCCAACAACGAACTTACAATGGCAGGAATGGTACTCAATAATCCCTCAGGGTCATAGTCCGGTTTGTAATTATGGGTGCCAAAAATTTGCACATCCAAATAGTTGGCAAAATTGTTGGGAGCCCTTTCCAAGCTAGAAGCAACACCTTCAACTGGAACAAGGGTCATCAGGGCCCAGTATCCCAACAGCAGGGCAACCGAAAGCCCAATAAGTTTTTTCCAATCAAGATTTAAAAACAGGATGGCAGCAAAAAAGAAAACAACCCCAATACGTTGGAGCACGCCTGGAAAACGGATAGCTGCAAATTCCTTGATAAAAGGAAAACTTATGGTAAAAGCGCCAAGGAACAATCCCAATCCAATAAGCTTAAGACTTCTAATGGTAATCTTTTTATACGTAGCGGCTTCCGCCTTTTTGTTTTTATAGGCGAACACAATTGAGGTTCCCACAATAAACAGGAAAAATGGGAATACCAGGTCCGTTGGGGTATATCCATGCCATTTAGCATGCAAAAGAGGGGCATATACATTGGACCAAGTTCCAGGAGTGTTCACCAGAATCATCAAGACAATGGTCAAACCTCTAAAAATATCTACTGCCAGAATCCTGTTCTTCATACCGTCTTATAATATGTTATCTTTCATTTTATTCCAGACTCGAATAAGCAAGAGTCCAGAAACCAATGCGATGACGGACATGATCATTGCGGAAGTGGTTTTGCCATAGATCCAATGTCCTGTAGAGAACATTAGGGAGTAAATCAAAACTACCCCAAGCAGCATGGCGCCTATTCCTGAAGGCACGGTCCACTTTTCTCCCTTGTCAATCTCAATTCCTGAATCTTTTGCTTCCTCAACCACCTTACTCCAACCAGGGCCTCCTGGCTGTATTTTTTTGTAGAAGGATTGCAGGACTTCTTTGGATTCCGGTTGTGTTACAAAGGTGGCCGTTAACCAGATGATACTGGTAACGATCATTACAAATGGAATTTCTCCCCAATCAGGAAAAACACCACCATCTGTGGCAAACAACATGGGACCCAATGGGGTCACTTTCAAAAGGATGGACAAGATTCCTGATGCGAACATGGCCGAAATCTCCGTCCAGGCATTAATTCGCCACCAGAACCATCTAAGGATAAAAATGAGCCCCGTTCCTGCCCCAAAAAGCAAAAGCATATCAAAAATCTGCATGGCGTTTTGCATGGCCAAGGCCAAAAAAGCGCTTAACACCATCAATATTACGGTGGACAAACGGCCTACGTTTACCATTTGTTTTTCAGTAGCGTCTGGATTGATTTGTTTCTTGTAAAAATCAAAAACGATATAGGATGATCCCCAATTCAATTGGGTAGAAATGGTACTCATATAAGCGGCTACCAAGGAGGCCAAAACCAGACCTAAAAGCCCGCTGGGCAACTTGGTCAGCATAGCTGAATACGCCAAATCATGACCCAGTTTATCTTCACTCACGTTTGGAAAGGCCTCAGCAATACTGGCGATGTCTGGATATACTACCAGGGAGGCCAGGGCTACCAAAATCCACGGCCAAGGTCTTAGCGCATAATGCATGATATTGAAAAAGAAGGTAGCACCAATGGCATGATTTTCATTTTTAGCCGCCAACATACGTTGCGCAATATATCCACCCCCGCCGGGTTCCCCGCCAGGATACCAGGAACTCCACCATTGCACTGCCAGTGGAATAACCAACAAGGTAATTACCATTTTGGTATCGCTAAGTTCAGGCAGGATATCCATTTTGGACTTTACCAAGTCATTGGACATCATGGCACTGACTCCTCCCACTTCTGGAAGGTTCACAAGATAAAAGGCCGCACCGATAGCACCAACCATGGCGACAAAAAACAGGAGGAAATCGCTATAAACAACCCCCTTAAATCCACCAAGCGCACTAAAAACAACGGTAATCAATCCTGCACCAACCACCGTTACCCAAGGCTCCAAATCCAACATAACCCCACCAATCTTTATAGCTGCCAGGGTTACCGCCGACATGGTGATCACATTGAATATCAATCCGAGATAAATGGCTCTAAATTTTCGCAAAAAGCTAGCAGGCTTTCCTCCATATCGCAGCTCATAAAACTCAAGATCCGTTTTGACATTTGATTTACGCCATAGTTTGGCATAAACAAAAACCGTCAACATACCTGTGAGCAAAAAGCACCACCAACCCCAGTTGCCGGAAACCCCTGTGTCCCGGACAAAGTCGGTCACCAAATTGGGTGTGTCTGTTGAAAAAGTGGTAGCCACCATTGACATTCCCAGAAGCCACCAAGGCATGCTCCGACCCGATAAAAAGTATTCTGATGAGTTTTTCCCAGATTTTTTGGAAACGTACACACCTATGAAAAGTACAATTGCGAAAAATCCGAAGATTATGAAATAATCTAATGTTTGTATGTCCATTTGGTTAAAGTTGGTTAACCACTAAAGGTATGATTTTTTGGGATACCTTTGCCCATTGTTCGCTAAACATCAACTTTGACCCTATCGACAACATTGGAGCCTTCTTTAATGGCTTGGAGCCTAGCTTTTAGTGCCACTTTCCTTATGGGAACATCTAAAGCAGGGCTCAAGGGACTTGCCACTTTTAACGTGACTTTGTTTGCACTAGCGTTTGGAGCACGGATGTCCACGGGATTGATTATCCCCTTACTGATAGTAGGAGATATTTTTGCGGTCATTTATTACAATAGGCACACCCAATGGAAGTACATTGTAAAGTTCTTGCCTTGGATGCTTTCTGGAATTTTGATTGGGGCCGTACTTGGGAAGGACTTGCCGGAAGAAGAATTTAAACTGGGAATGGTCATCGTCATTTTTATCAGTTTGGGACTCTTGATTTGGTGGGACAAACGTAAATCGAGCCAAATACCAACACATTGGTTGTTTGCGGGACCTATAGGAATTATGGCGGGAATTTGTACGATGATAGGGAATCTGGCAGGGGCCTTTACCAACATATTTTTTCTGGCCATGCGACTTCCAAAAAACGAATTTGTTGGAACAGCTGCCTGGCTGTTTTTCATCACCAATCTCTTTAAACTTCCCTTTCATATTTTTGTTTGGAAAACCATCACTTGGGAAACCATACTTATAGACATAAAGTTGGTGCCGGCTATTGCACTAGGGCTCATTACCGGGGTCTTGGTGGTAAAAAGAATCAATGACAAAAACTACAAACGTTTTATTTTGATTGTTACCGGGATTGGTGCTGTAGTTATGCTGATCAGATAGGATTACCCGTTGTTCAACTCTTCGGAAAGCTTTTCCAAATCTGCTTTGGTCAAAGGTTTGGTTATGTATCCCTTGATAAAGTCGTACTGTTTGGAAAGATTCAGGTCCTCAGGGGCAATTGAAGATGTTAGGATATGGATTTGGACTCCCGTTTTAATTGCAGACGGACCATCTTTCAATTCTTCCAATAATTCCCAGCCATTCATTACCGGCATGTTGATATCCAATAAAACCAACTCGGGTAAATTTGAAGGCGTTTCTGCTAATTGTACCAGTTCCTGGTACACTTGGAGCCCATTCTCAAAATGCGAAATTTCTTCAGTTAATCCTGAGCTTTTGATTAATACCTCCGCAACTTCACGAAATACAAAGTCGTCATCTACCACAAACACTTTGGGTTTTGTCATTGCTTGTTGTTTTTGGTTTTTGGAAAAGTTAGTGTAAAGGTGGCTCCATGACCTTCCTTGCTCTGTGCAGATATTTGTGCATTCATTGCGTCCATTTGATTTTTGGAAATGAACAGCCCTATACCCTTTGCATCCTTGTTTCCATGAAACGTTTTGTACATACCAAATAAGTTTGATCCATGTTTTTCCAAATTGATTCCCTTGCCATTATCTTGGAAAGAAATGACGGTCTGATCGGCCTTGGCCTTGGCTTTTATTTTTATGATCAGTTTCTTTTTAGGATCCCGGTATTTCAAGCTATTGGTCAATAGGTTTAAGAAGATACTGGTAATGTAGGCGCTTATGCCATATACCTTGAGGTCTTTTGGTATCGCTATTTCAATGCTGGGTTGGATTTCGGCAATGTGGGCATTTATACTTTGTAACACATTGTCCAAGGTTGTTTTAATGGAAACCCATTGGGATTTTTGGTTATGATCTCCTTGAATTTTGATAACCTCGTTGAGCTGAACTACGGTTTCATCCAGCCGCTCAGAGGATATTCGGATCATTTCCAGGAAACGTTGTTGTTTAGCAGGTGCTATATCATCCAACAACATTCCGGTAAGCATGGAAAGATTACTGGAATTTGACCTAAGGTTGTGTGACACAATATGGGCAAAGTTCAACAAGCTTTTATTTTGTTTTTCCGTGGTATTCAATAATTGTCTAAGCCGATTGTCCGCCTTTTTAATTTGTGAAACATCGGTGTTGGCACCTATCATTCGTAAGGCCGCTCCATTTTCATCCCTAAAAACCTTACCACGACCATGGATATGTTTAACCACCCCATCAGCCGTGATAATCCGAAATTCAGTATTGAATTCCTTTTTACCGGCTATGGCAAGCTCTACCTCCTTTAGGCTTTTCTCCTTATCATCTGGATGAATGGTCTGTTCCCAGGCAGCAACTTCTCCACTGAATTCGTTTCTATCTATTTGGTAGAGGTCATACATATTATCGTCCCAAACCAAACTATTGTTTACAATATCGTAGTCCCAAATACCGATGTTGGAACTTTCAACGGCTACCCTCATGCGATCAGTAAGCACTTTGATTTTGTCATTGCTTCTTTTGGATTTATCAATATCCATAAATACACCAAACATGCGTGCAGCTTTTCCATTGATCATCTCGGTTTTGCCTATGGCCCTTACCCATTTCTCATTTCCTTTGGCCGTTACTATAATCAGTTCCACGTCATAAGGTGTTCCATTTTCAATCGACTCGGAAACAACCTGGATTATTTTATCTCTGTGTTCCCCTTCTTTATAGAAATTGATGCCGGTCTCCAAGTCGGGAACAAAATCCGTGGAAACTTCATGAATTTCCTTGGTCATTTCGGACCAAAATATTTGGTTATTGATTAAATCCACTTCCCAACTTCCTATTCTTGCGGTCTTTTCCGCTTGCAATGACAGGTCTAGTGCAATCTTCTTTTTGGTGACATCATCAAAATATATGTAGTAATGGGTAGATTTGGAAGACGGATTTAACACCATCTTGTACCATTTCAATTCGTTTTTTCTGGTGATGTGGGTTATGAATTCATTAACCTGAGTTTTTTGAAAGCGCTTCGTCTTTTTAAGTTCAAGTAGGGATTGTGGAAGTTCGCCAATTACCGTTTCCAAATCCAAAAAGCCTTCCTTGGGGCGATCCATTCCAAAAAATTCATAGAATCTATCGGAACAATCTTGAATAGTCAAGCATTGGTCTACCATGACAATAGGGAAAGGTAGATTTTGGATGGTGGATACAAGCTGTTTAGAGATTTTCATTGGCTTGGAAAAAGCATTAAAATTCAAACGTAAGAAAAATCTGAATATTGTGTTTTGGGCTTTGCTAAAAACCTATCCGCACCTTTTTAAATTTTTGGCGGAATGGATTTATAAGAACATTGTTTTTCCAACTTGATTACAAGTCCTAATTTTAAGGTTGAAACTAATGATTATGGATTTAAAAGGGAAAGTGGCCTACATTACGGGTGGAACCAAGGGGATAGGACTTGGCGTTGCCAAATGCCTTTTGGAAGAGGGAATGAAGGTAGCAATAAGTGGTAGAAGCCAAGAAGGGGTTAAAATGGCCGTTGAGGTATTGGGAGATGGTGAAAATGTTTTGGGAGTTACATCTGATGTGACCAAGCTGCTGGATGAGAAGCAGGCGGTAGAACAGATTTTGGAACGGTGGGGCCGATTGGATTTGACTTTGGCGAATGCCGGGGTTGGTCATTTTGCACCTGTGGATGAACTTTCTGAAAAAGCTTGGGAGCAGATGATCAACACGAATCTCAATGGTGTTTTTTATTCGTTAAAGGCTTCCGTGGAGGCACTAAAAAAGTCTGAAGGTTATTATATGACCCTGGCCAGTTTGGCAGGTACTAACTTTTTCCCTCAAGGAGCTGGCTATAATGCCACAAAATTTGGTGTAGTGGGCTTTACCCAGGCTGCCATGTTGGATCTTAGAAAATATAATGTCAAAGTAACCACCATTATGCCTGGCTCGGTGGCCACCTATTTTAATGGAAATGAACCTTCGGAGAAAGACGCTTGGAAGATTCAGGCTGAGGACATAGGAAAATTAGTGGTAGACCTGCTTCAAATGCATCCGAGAACCTTGCCTAGTAAAATTGAGGTAAGACCAACTCGTCCCGACCTAAAATAATCAGGATTCCTTTTCTGCAAAGGCCACCTTTGGATCACAGATTTCAAGAATAATCTGATGGAGGTACTTTTCGAAGGTGCGCATGGTCTCTGGATTGATTAAAGTATCTGAGGTAGAAAATTGGAGAAACCCATGTCTTAAATTTTTGAAGGAATACAGTCCGGCAATAAGAGTTTCTGTACCGTGTTTGCTAAAGTATAAATAGGCATAACATAGCAGTTGAAAAGCTTTGCTTTTGTCATAATTGGAAATGAGGGTGTCCCAATCCTTGATTTTTACATGGGACGGTTCAACTCTTCCGGTTTTGTAATCCACAATCCTAATGGTGCCGTCCACTTGATCTACCCTATCCAATGTCCCTTTTAGTTTGACGGGAAAATCAAGAGCGGGGATGTGCAAGGTTGACTCGTACTTTTCTTCCAACGCCAAGATTTTAACCTCATGTTTTTGAAGCTGTACCATTTCCATATCCACGAAATTCTGAAGGTACTTTAAAACCACATGGTAAACTAGAAGGTATCTTCCCTTGTTGATATCTACCCCTGGAAGCGTTGCTGCAAATTGGGAAGACACCACTTTTGGAATTTGGTCTTGGAGTGATTCCATGTCCGCTTTTTCAAGCACCTTGTTGATCAATGGACTGTACAGCACCTCCAAACTATCGTGAATTATGGTGCCAAAGGTGTTGGCCGCAATGGATTGTTCCACCTCCTCGGTATCATAGATTTTAAGAATGTTCTTCTTGTAGAAATCCATGGGATTTCTGATATAGTTTGTTATTGCCGTTGGGGAAAATCCATTACTGGCAAAGGTTCGGATGTCTTCCACCAATAAGTTGCTTTTTTCAATTTGTGGGATGGGGGAAGCATCGATTTTCAATTCTGGCGAGGCAATGGAGTGGCTTATATAGCGCGAAATATTCTTATCCGTTAAAAGCTGGGAAATCAATCGGCTTTTTTCACCACCCTCCAGTACATCGGGCTCTGTATTATAGACAAGGTATATGTTTTTGGCCCGTTGTATCAGTCGATAAAAGTGGTAGGTATATATGGCATCTTTTTCCTTGAAGGTGGGCAATCCAAACTCCCTTTTAACATCAAAGGGAAAGAAAGAGTTGCCAGACTTTCCTGCTGGTAGAATCCCTTCGTTGACAGAGGTGATGATGACCGTTTCAAAATCCAAATTCCTGCTTTCCAACATTCCCATAATCTGTAAACCGGAAAGTGGTTCCCCTATAAAGTCGGTAGTTTCCAAAGCTGCCAATTGCTTAAAAAAGCTTTTTACGGATTTTAGCTGTTTGATGAAGTTAACGGATTCAATGTGCTGTTTGAGCTGATTGAACAACTTATGGAATCGGTATAGATACTCCAGTTCCATAAGGTCGTTTTGTTCTTGGCCAATGGTCTTTAACTTTTGGATGAGTTGGAGACATCGTTTTATCCAATCCAATGGAGTCGTAGGATTAGCGGGAAACAGCAAACCCAAGAGCTCTGATTGGGCCGAGTATCTTTCAAGATATGGATGGTTGAGGTAAAGCCTGTTGTGCTGCTTAATATCGTTGGCGATTGACGAAAGGGCATCCACCTTTTCAGAAGAAGAAAGTAAAAGGCAAAACGGATTGGAGAAAAAGGTAAGGACATCTTCAAAAAACCACCCCTTTTCGGATTGCGCCAACTGTAGGTCCAAAAAGGACAAAAAGAAGGAATACAAAACTGTTTTATTCAATGGGAAGCCCATGGTAATGTTCACCTTGGAAATGGAAGAAGGAAGGGCCAGGAGCATTGGATTGAGTAACGATTCGTCTGCCAGAACCAAGGCCGTATCGTGAATGCCATCTGGGGTGGCTTCTTGTATTTCCGCCAAAAGATTTCCTACATATTGGGCTTGGCTGATACTTTTTGGAACGCCTGTAATCGAGATTTTCTTCGGCGACAAAAAATTATGATGGATGCCTTCCAGATCATTTCGTTGATAATAGGGCCAAGTTTGCTTGTAGTTCCTAATAAATAATCCGGCATCGTGCATAGAGCTGTCCAGAAAATAAGCGTCTATGTCCCAATAAATGTGATTGGAGGGACTATCCAAATAGTGCTGAATGATTAAGGCTTCGGCTGTATTGAGAGCGTTGAACCCAATAAATACAATTGGCGCTTCCTGAAAGATGGAATCGCCAGTATCCATATGCTTTGCGGCCCATCGGTACAAAAGACCCTGATAGCCCTTTTGTTGATTTATGAGAGTTTTGGTAAAGGTCCCATAGATCGTGCTCAGATTGTTCCAAAGTGCGAGATAGTTCTTGACCAAATCAGATTTGTCCTTTTGCATGGACCAGTGATTAAGTTCCTTAATGGCCGATAGATAATTGAGAATATCATTTGGTGGAATAAGGTACCGGTCTATTTCATTAAAATCTTGTAGTAGGGTCTGTCCCCATTTCAGAAAAGTGTCAAAATCGTCATGTTCTTTTATTTCGGTCTTTTTATAAACCGAATAAAGTTCCAGGATAAGATCTACGTTGGAAGCTTGGGACAGCCCCGAGATTTGGGTCACAAAATCTTCAATGGAGAGCACAGTTGGGCTAAAAATGTTCTTCCCAATGATTTGCGCCATATGTTTTTTAAGGAAAGTCCCTGATCGCTTACTTGGAAGTACATAGGTGCATTCGGGAATGGACACACCCTTTTGCTGAAGATCATGTAGTACGTATTCGAGGAAGCTTTGTTGCATGCATTAAAAATAAAAAAGGCTCCCGACATTGTCGGGAGCCTTTTTTCAAGGAAATCTAAGTTCCTTTTATTATTTGATCAAGTTGATTTCAACTCGTCTGTTCTGAGTTCTACCAGCTCTTGTGTTGTTGGTAGCGATTGGCTTGTCTTCACCGTATCCGATGGCAGTCAATCTACCAGCGTTAATTCCTTTGTCAATCAAGAAATCACGTACAGAGTTAGCTCTCTTCTCAGATAGAGACTGGTTCAATTTAGCACTACCTACGCTGTCAGTGTGACCTTCAACAGTAAACTTAGCGTTAGGATACTCGTTCAAAATTTGGATGATGTCAACCATTACTGAAGTAGACTCAGCTTTGATGGAAGATTTACCAGTATCGAACAAGATAGTTCTAGCGTAATCGTTCAATTGCTTTTGAACTTCCTCGGTTACTTCTGGGCATCCGTTGTTGGCAACAGTACCGGCTACATCAGGACACTGATCGTCTTTGTCAAGAACGCTGTCACCATCTCTGTCTGGCCAAGGGCATCCGTTGTTCTCAGCAGGACCAGCTTCGTTAACACACTGATCGTCTCCATCTCTTACACCGTCACCGTCAGCATCAGGACAACCTGCCAATGCAGCAAGACCAGCTTCGTTAGGACAAGCATCGTCTTTGTCAGCGATTCCGTCACCATCAGTATCAGGGCAACCGTTCATTTCTTTGGAACCAGCTTCGTTAGGACAGCTATCCTTGCTATCTTCGATTCCATCGCCATCAGCATCTGGACAACCGTTGAAAGCTTCCAAACCGGCAACCTCTGGACAAGCATCGTCTTTGTCGTAGATTCCGTCACCGTCAGTATCGGTTCCACCAAATTTAATGCTGATACCAGCCATGTGCTGGAAATGTCTTACCAAGAAATCTTCGAAAGCGTGCTTGTATTGGGTTTGTAGGGTAAGACCAACGTTCTCGGAGAACCATACGTTAACACCGATACCACCATTAACCGTACCAGCACCAATTTCATCAATCCAAGTATAACCACCACCGATTTCAGCAAAAGGATCGATAGTTGTGTTTTTTAGGAAGTTGTATTTGATGGTACCATCTACAGCATAGTGTGAAAGATCGTCTATGGATTGGTCACCGTTTTTTTCAAGTCTGTTCAAAGAACCTCTTGCTCCAATAGAGAAACCATCCCCTATATATTTAGAAACAGCCACATAAGAAACGGAAGGCAAAATATTCCAGTGATCAGATACATTGAAATACTCATCGAACAAAGTAGTACTTGAGAACGGGTTGTCCTCGTCGTTGGTCGGGTAAGTGTCAATGGCGTTTACCCCAAAACTGATCTGCCATGGATTATTCTCGTCTTGCGCTTGTACGTTGTTAAAGCCCAAAAAGACTAGGGCAACAACCAATAATTTGCTAAGATGTTTCATGCTCAAAATTTTAAGTTTAAGTGTTTATCAGCAGCAAATGTAAGTTGTTAAGACTTATTAACAAAATCAAATTTTCTTTTTTTTTGGTGCATTACATAGAAGTTTTAATGCACTTCAACGATTTTTAAGGCTTTTCCAACTTCGGTGAACGCTGCTATGGCTTTGTCTAAATGATGCTTCTCATGGGCTGCCGACAACTGGACCCTTATCCTTGCCTTTCCCTTGGGAACCACTGGGTAAAAGAACCCAATTACATAAATACCCTTTTCCAAGAGCATATCTGCCATTTCTTGGGATAACTTGGCATCATAAAGCATTACTGGAACAATGGCGGAATCCCCATCTATGATATCGAATCCGGCCTCTTTCATTCCTTTTTTGAAATATTCCGTGTTCTTTTGAAGCTTATCCCGCAAGCTTGTATCCTTATCCAGCATCTCAAACACCTTAATGGATGCGCCCACTATGGCAGGAGCAAGGGAATTGGAGAAAAGATAAGGGCGAGAACGCTGGCGGAGCATTTCTATGATTTCCTTTTTACCCGTGGTATAACCACCCATGGCACCCCCAAGGGCTTTGCCAAGCGTTCCGGTAATAATATCTATCCGGTCCATTACGCCTTTTTCTTCCAAGGTGCCCCTGCCGGTTTCGCCAATAAATCCGGCGGAGTGGCATTCATCAATCATCACCAGGGCATCATATTTGTCCGCCAAGTCGCATATTTGGTCCAATGGAGCCAATAATCCGTCCATGGAGAATACGCCATCCGTAACTATTATTCGGAAGCGGGAACCGTCTTCATGGCTCTGCTTAAGTTGGGTCTCAAGATCGGCCATGTCGTTGTTGGCATATCTATAGCGTTTGGCCTTGCACAATCGAACCCCATCTATAATAGAGGCATGGTTAAGGGAATCTGAGATAATGGCATCTTCCGCAGTCAACAAGGGTTCAAACACCCCGCCATTGGCATCAAAGGCAGCAGCATATAATATGGTATCCTCGGTGCCGTAAAAATCAGCAATCTTTTGCTCCAAGCTTTTATGGATATCCTGGGTGCCACAAATAAAGCGGACCGATGACATCCCAAAACCATGGGTGTCCAAGGTATCCTTGGCCGCTTGGATTACCTCTGGATGGGAGGAAAGCCCCAAATAATTGTTGGCGCAAAAGTTGATTACCTCCTCTCCAGTGGATATTTTGATGACAGCATCTTGTGGGGAAGTGATAATGCGTTCCTTCTTAAAAAGGCCCGCTTCCCTAATGTTGTCCAGTTCTTGGGTCAAATGTTGTTTTATAGTTCCGTACATAGTTTTTTGTTTAAAGGAAAAGGGGTTTTATTTCGTGATCAATATATACAATAATAAGATGTCCAAGCGTAAAATCCATGGCTTTTAAAGCATCGGCATATTCCATGATTTGTTCGTTGTGCGAAGGGGCGGGTTTACCTGTTTTATAATCAATAACCGTTGCCTTTCCATCTTTTATGGCGATGCGATCGGGCCTTAGCGTTTTACCATTGCCCAGTAAAATTTCTTGCTCATTTAAAATCTGGTATTCCAAGGAAAAGTAGCCCCTGAGTTGGGGGTGTTCAACAACTCCCATAATTTTTTCTTGGACGTATGCTGAATCGGCCGCCGTAAGCTGCCCTGATTCCTGAAGGTCATCCAAAACCGAAGGAATATCATCCACCGTCTTTATTTTGCTTAAGGCATGGTGTACCAAATTGCCAAGTTCTATGGCTTCCCTACGTTCATCATCCCATAAATGAACAGATCTGGTAGAAATGGCAAAACCTGTATCCCTTTCATCCTTTGCTACAAATGGAATACTGCTGCTTGGCATGGTCGGTTCCTGTTCTTCATCCCTTTGGGTCAATTCCCCAAAAATGAACTTTCCCGCTGAGCTCTCCTCCGATCCTTGTTGATTCAGAAAATAGTGGAACAAGTTGGAATAAGAGTTGCATTGTTCCAAGCTGTTAACGGCTTTATCAGTTTCAGAGAAAACAAAAAGTCCTTTTTCAGCCCTCGTCAAGGCTACGTAGAGCACATTAAGGGCATCCAGTTCGGTTTTTTCCATTTCCTCTAAATAGTTCTTGGAAGTGATTTCGTTGTACTGGAGCATTTCCTTTTTTGTGTTGATCAGAAATTCATCCAGTCCAAGTTCTTTTTCCTTTGGGGTAGCACCCACCCAAGATTTCTTTTGCTTTCTGGGGTCATGGATCAGCGCATTCGCAAAAGGAAAAATCACCATTGGAAATTCAAGTCCTTTGGATTTATGGATGGTCATGATTTTGACGGCATCAATATGTTCAGGTGCTGCAATGGAAAGCTTGTTCTTTTTCTGTTCCCAATACTTGAGAAAGGCATGTATGCCCGGGCCTTCCCTCTTTTCAACCACCAGCACTTCGTCCAGCAGAAAAACTAGGTAGGCTTGGGATTCATTTGCAAGTTCAAAAGATCGAATCGCCTTTTCCAAAATGGTGATTACGGGCTGGGTTTGGAGCTCGGTTATGGAAAAACCATAAGCGTTCAACAGTAATCCTGCTACCTTGTCCAGATGACTGGAAATAAAATGATGGGGGTCAGAAGAGGTTTTGGACAGATAATACAAAAGGGCATAGGTGGACTCCTGATCGGCTGGATTCTCCATGACTTTCAACAGAGAAATCAGAAAGTCCACGGTGGAATTGTTTTTCAACAAAAGCGATTCTGAGGAAACAACAGGAATTTGATTTTCTGACAGAAAGTTGGCCAAGAGCATGCCATGGTCGTTTTTCCGCACCAATATGCAGATGTCGGAATACACATAGTCTTTATTTTGTAGGGTTTCAATGGTATTGAGCACCTGCTGACAATGTTCTTCCGCCTTATCATCAACCTCACTGTCCACAAAAGAAAATTCAATATAGCCCCCTTGCCTATCGTTGGTTTTCTGATGGCATCCTTCCAGAAAAAGATTGCGATATTCCGTATTCCTTAATATAGGAGCAACGGTGCTAAAGAATTGGTTGTTGAATTGGACTATTTCACTGTAGCTTCTCCAATTGGTATCCAAAGCAAATGTGGTTGGACTAATGGAAAAAGGTCTGGATTTGCCACTGATCAGGTTTAGGAACTGCTCCGCCTTTCCCCCTCGCCATCTGTAAATGGCCTGCTTAACATCCCCTACCAAAAAAAGGGTACCCTCTTCGTTTTTCTCGTTCACACTTTCCAGGGCATTTCCAATTAAGGGAACCAGGTTTTCCCACTGCACTTTGGAAGTATCTTGAAACTCATCCAAAAAGTAGTGCCTGTACTTTTCACCCATCCGCTCATAGATAAAGGGGACGGGTTGGTTCCTGACTTCTTTGGATAACAGCGAGTTTAAGGCAGAAATGGGAATGACCTCACGATCTAGTTCAATGTTCTTGATTTCCTTGGCGATTTCGCTCAGCAAGGTCAGGGGAACAATGTTGCCATAAATGTTACGCAGATAATGGCGTTGGTAAAGTGTTTTCTTGATGGTCCGATAAAGATCAAGAACAAAAGTGGCCAATTGGGAACTATCCCGCTTGTCCGAAGCTTTTAGCAGTCTGCCAGCTTCAAGGGACTCTTCCAGCTTGTTGGCGTAAAGTACTTTGATGTTGAATTCCTTCCCGCGGATTTTCTTGAAGTGGTTGGGGAGCGTTTGCCTGGGGAAATCTTCAGGAGCAAAACCTTGCTGTTCAATTTCCTGTAATACCAATGCGGCTTGTTGGGTTGCGTGGGATTCCAAAGCAGCAATTTGTGAGGAAATCTTTTGTTGGACTGCCTTAAAATCCTGAAGGGTCTTGGTTTCCAAGGATGTAATATGATCGGCATGGTCCTCTTGAAAAAGCAGCTTGCCAATTTCCATCAGATCATAAGAAACGTCCCAACTTTTATCCTCATCAATTTTTTCCAGGGAAAATGCAATGAGGGTTTGGGTCAAGGCCTCATCGCTGCCCGCTCTTTCCAATAATCGGCCTACGGCCTCGTGCAACAATAGATCGGTGTCCAGCTCCACTTCAAAGTTCTGCGAAAGCTGTAGGTCGCGGGCAAAGGTTTTAATGATTTTGTGGTTGAACTTGTCTATGGTGGAAATCTCAAAAAAGGAGTAGTTGTGCAAAATCCGTTGTAGGACCGTTTGGGAACGTTGCTGTAATTGTTGAGGATTCAACGAAAGTTCCTCTCGAATTTCATTAAAAAGCGAAGCTCGCTTTTCAGGGGGCATGTCCAACCCAAAACTATACAGGCTTTCCAAAATTCGCGACTTCATTTCCCCCACCGCTTTGTTGGTAAAGGTGATGGCCAATAGCTGCCTGAATTTGGACGGGGAACCATCCTTTAGCAATAGCAAGAGATACTCCTTGGTCAGGGAATAGGTCTTTCCAGATCCGGCTGATGCGCTGTATATTTTAAAATGGGGAGGCTCCAAAAACATTTTCCTGCAAATTACGGATTACCCGCCTTAAGTTAATCTCCGAGAGCATGAAATATATCCCATAAAGCCGTATTTTTACAGGAATCAATAATAACTTAAAAACAGTACAATTATGGCTTTTGAATTACCAAAATTACCCTATGCATACGATGCCTTGGAGCCACATATAGATGCCAGGACCATGGAGATACACCATACCAAGCACCACAACGGCTATACTACAAAATTGAACGGTGCCATTGCCGGAACGGACTTGGAGGGACAGTCCATAGACGACATCCT
Source organism: Flagellimonas sp. (assembly GCF_965233845.1). Taxonomy (GTDB): domain Bacteria; phylum Bacteroidota; class Bacteroidia; order Flavobacteriales; family Flavobacteriaceae; genus Flagellimonas. Next base: position 3,759,007 of record NZ_OZ247584.1, on the reverse strand, counting down.
TTCCAATTTGGATATGTCCAATGGTGCGGTTAGAAACAATGGCGGAGGATTTTACAACCACTGCCTTTTCTGGGAGGTAATGTCGCCAGATGGTGGAGGTGCCCCAAGCGGGGATTTGGCCGCTGCCATTGATGTGGCATTTGGCTCATTTGATGCTTTTAAAGAGCAGTTCAGTGCCGCTGCCGGAACGCGATTTGGTTCTGGATGGGCGTGGCTTTGCGTGCATAAAGGAGGGAAGTTGGAAATCTGCTCCACGCCCAACCAGGATAATCCGTTGATGCCAGATACAGGTTGTGCGGGACACCCCATTTTGGGCTTGGATGTTTGGGAGCATGCCTATTACCTAAACTACCAAAACCGCAGACCCGACTATGTTGCCGCATTCTTTAATGTGATCAATTGGGATAAGGTGGCGGAAGGATATGCTTCCAATAAATAAGAACTAGAAATTCAAGCGTCACTTCGAGTGTCCCGAATTTACTTCGGGATGTATCGAGAAGTGGAGACTGGATGAAAGTACTTTTTAAAGGGGCCGCATTAGCGGCCTTTTTTTATTTTTTTAAGGACCTCCTTGTCATTCCGAACGCTGAAGGCGGAGGAATCCCAATGGTTTGGATTTTTCGTGGAGAGCTTACAAACACATCCCTGATTTCAGCCTGCTGAAATCTTCCCTTCTCAAGAAGGGAGCACATACCAAAAGCGACAGAAACCAATTCCACTTTAGAGAGGGACAGGGGTGTGTATTAACCCAAAACCCCCATCCGTCAAGTGAAAAGGGGCATTCGTCAATTGGGAGCTTCTTGGCCAAGCGCATTGCACTTCTTTTATGGTCTAAACCGCAGGGATGAGGAGCAGAAAGATTTTGAACCTGTTATTTGCAATGTTTGTTTTCTCTTGTGGCAATGACGATAGCCTTAATGGTCCCAAAGGGAAGCAGACCCAAATTGAAAGTGTGGAACCGATGAGCGGCGCAATAGGCGAAATTGTGGTTATTGAAGGAAAGGATTTTGGGGATTTGATGGAAGAAAATACGGTGAAATTTAATGGCCATATAGCCTCTATCATAACTGCAAGCACAACAAGATTGGTGGTAACTGTTCCGAATGGTGCAAAGAGCGGCCCTGTAACTGTAAAGGTGGGGAGTAAGACCGCACTAAGTGATACTGACTTTGTTGTGAAACCTTAAGAGGTCAATTGGCCTAGTTGAGCAAAGCAATGATGTATTCGAAAAATATTTTTTGGGGTAATTGGATTTTTTTCAATTGGGGGCCGCGTAAGCGTCTCCTTTTTTGGTGCCCAAACACCCCAAATAGAAAAGGGCGAGGAAGCCCTCACCCTTTTCGTCCCAAATCTTACCATAAACTTAACCTACTTATGCTATGGCGAAACTAAATTACTGGTATTGTGAGAAATAACAAAAGTTTTTGCAGAATTTTTTGAATTGGAGCCAAAAAAGGAAGGGAAGATTTAAGCAACAATTTTGGTAAATCATTGGGATTCAAACATAAAGAAGGCGGACAATGTCCGCCTTCTTTCCCCAAATCTTACCATGAACTTAACCTACTTATGCTATGGTAGCTCCAAAAGTAAGGCAAGGGGTTGTTTTGGGAACAAGCTTTTAGATGAAACTCCTGTTAATTGGGTGAACGGATCGGGAAGGGGTTTGAACGCACGGGAATTCAGGAAAAGGACTACGGGGAATTAGGGCAACCCCTAAAAATAAAGCGACCGGAGTATTCCCCGGTCGCTTTCCCCAAATCTTACCATGAACTTAACCTACTTATGCTATGGTCCTCCAAATGTAATACAGAGCACCGCTTTGGGAGCAAGCTTTTAGATGAAAGCCCAGTTGTCTGGGTGAAATACAATTGTGGTTGAAAAGGACTACGAAATTTGTTGGGGAAAGCAGGATGGAAAATAAAAAAGGTGGAATAGCTTCCACCTTTTTTGCCCCAAATCTTACCATGAACTTAACCTACTTATGCTATGGCAATACTAAAGTAGGTTTGTAGGTTGCCCAGTGGGCAAAAATCCGTTCATCTGCACGTTTCATCGATGAAATGCACAGGGAGTCCCGATAATGGGAAAACTAGTACGCTCTCTGGTTTTTTCCCTCGTAAAAATTGATGAATGCTCTGTTTACAACACGGTTCCCTCCCGGTGTAGGATAGTTACCTGTAAAGTACCAATCTCCCAAATTTTTGGGACAGGCTTGGTGCAACCCTTCAATACTTTGATAAATTATATCGACTTCTGCATTGATCCCTTTTGGACTTAGGATTTCAGCAATTTTCTTTGAAATTTGGTCTGCTGTAAACGGAGCGTAGAATTCCTTTACATAATTGACCACCTCTTTATCCTTGGATTCGGTTTGCGTAAGGCACTTTTCATAGATTTCTCGGATCTTGTCGGTGGTCCCATGATCTTCATGTAGCGCTTGGGCCGCTTTAAAGGCTACAAAATCTTCCAGCTTGGCCATGTCTATTCCATAACAATCTGGATAACGGATTTGCGGAGCCGAAGAAACCACCACAATCTTTTTAGGGGATAAGCGATCCAGGATTTTAAGGATACTTTTCTTTAAGGTCGTTCCCCGAACAATACTGTCGTCAATGATCACAAGGTTGTCCCCTTTTTTTACAGATCCGTAGGAAATGTCATAAACGTGGGCTACAAGATCATCCCTGCTACTGTCTTGCGTAATAAAGGTCCGCAGTTTGGCATCTTTGATAGCCACTTTTTCTATCCGAGGGCGTACGTCCAATATGCTGTGCAGTTCTTCTCCGGAAATGTTCGGCCCAAGAGCAAGGATTTGCTCCTCCTTGAGTTTGTTAAGGTAGTTCTGCGCTTCTTTGACCATTCCAAAAAAGGAAGTTTCCGCTGTATTGGGGATATAGGAAAAGACGGTGTTGGCCAAATCATTATCAATGGACTGAAGAATTTGTGGGAATACCAATTTCCCCAGCATCTTTCTTTCCTGATAGATTTCCTTGTCGCTCCCTCTGGAGAAATAAATACGTTCAAAGGAACATGCCTTTCTTTCTGTAGGTTCTTGGATTTGCTCCAAATGAACATCACCTCTTTTCTTAATGATCAAGGCATGTCCTGGATTCAGTTCTCTAACTGAATCATAGGGTACATTAAAAACGGTTTGTATGGCAGGGCGTTCGGAAGCCACTACCACAACCTCATCATCTTGGTAATAATAGGCCGGTCTGATTCCCGCGGGATCACGAACCACAAATCCATCACCATGTCCCAATAGACCACCCATGGTATAGCCCCCATCCCAATTTTTGGAGGCTTTTCTCAATATTTTGGCAACATTCAGGCGTTCCGCGATTAGGGGCGAAGCTTCCCTTTTGTTATATCCTTCTTTCTTGATTTGTTTGTACAATTTGGCCACGGCATCATCCAGAAAATGTCCAATCTTTTCCATCACGGTTACCGTATCTGCCATTTCCTTTGGATGCTGACCCAAGGTTACGAGATTCTCGAACAACTCGTTTACATTGGTCATATTAAAGTTACCCGCAACTATGAGGTTCCGATGCATCCAATTGTTCTGCCTTAAAAAAGGATGAACGCTTTCTATGCTATTCTTCCCAAAAGTGCCATACCGAACATGGCCCATCAACAACTCCCCTATATAAGGAATGTTTCTTTTCTGCAGCTCCACATCATTTTCCAAACCTGGATTTTGTTCCAGAGCCGTATTGATTCGGTCATTGATTTGGGCAAAGATGTCTTGGATGGGCTGCTGCTGGGCGGAACGTACCCGGCTCATATAACGCTCCCCGGGCTTCATGTCCAATTTAATACTGGCAAAACCGGCTCCGTCCTGACCTCTGTTGTGCTGTTTTTCCATCATGAGGTACATCTTGTTGACCCCATAAAATGCAGTACCGTATTTTTCCTTGTAGTACTCCAGTGGTTTAAGCAATCGGATCATGGACAATCCGCACTCGTGCTTAATAGCATCACTCATAACAAACCAAAATAAAAAAGCCCCGAAACGTGTCAGGGCAGTTATTTATGTTAACTCAATATTGAATTGCGTCAATTCTTTAAATTGCATAAGGCGGCGTTCCACCTGCTGCTTCTCCAGTTCCAGCATTCGTTCCGTACCAAATCGCTCCACACAGAACGAGGCCAGGTTAGATCCATGGATAATGGCATTCTTCAAACTTTCAAACGAGATATTTTTGGACTCGGCCAAATAACCGGCAAATCCACCAGCAAAGGTATCTCCAGCTCCAGTGGGGTCAAAAACCTCTTCCAGAGGCAGGGCGGGTGCAAAGAAAACATGTTCTTTATGAAACAAAAGTGCACCGTGCTCCCCTTTTTTGATCACTACGTATTTAGGACCCATTTCTTGAATTTTGGCCGCAGCCTTTACCAAGGAATATTCGTTGGTCATCTGTCTTGCCTCTTCATCATTGATGGTAATCACATCAATCTTTGCAATGACCTCCATCAACTCATCCCAAGTATTGTCCATCCAGAAGTTCATGGTATCCGCTATAATAAGTTTTGGTCGTTCTTTCATCTGTGCAATTACACCCAATTGGATGTTTGGATGAAGATTACCCAACATGACCACATCGGCATCCTTGAAGTTGTCTGGAACAATGGGGTTAAAATCGGCCATGGTGTTCAACTCCGTGACCAAGGTGTCCCTAGAATTTAGATCATTGTGGTATTTGCCTTTCCAGTAGAAAGTCTTACCTCCTTTTACCACCTCAATTCCAGAAATGTCAATATTATGTGCTGTGAAAATATCCAGATATTCCTGAGGAAAATCTTCTCCAACCACAGAAACTACGGCTGACTCTACCTTAAATTGTGAAGCTGCCAAACCTATAAAGGTGCCCGCGCCACCAAGAATTTTATCACTCTTCCCAAATGGCGTTTCAATATCATCAAAAGCCACACTGCCTACAATAAGCAATTTGCCCATGCGCTAAAATTTGCTGCAAATATACGTTTAGATATTCCATTTTCCACCACTTGACATTTAATTAAGAAAATGGCGGGAAATCCGTTGAATATGACCCTACTTTCTTCCAAAATCTGCAGGAATTTCACCCCAGGCTTTGGTTTCCCATTTTACAATGGGGGTGTTGTACCTATTTTTTTTCAACCAACTTTCTGCTCGCTCTATCAGTTCAAAGAGCTGGGCATTTTTGGTGTTTTTTTTCAGTTTGGTGCCGCATTTTTTCTTCCGTACCCAGCCAATGGCTATCCGGGAATCGGAATAGATCACACGCTCACTTTTTCGTTCCTTTAAAAAAGCCAGGCCATGCACCAAGGCCAAAAACTCGCCTATATTATTGGTTCCCTGCTCAAATGGTCCCTGCTTGAACAACACTTTTTTGGTTTTGGTGTCCACCCCTTGATATTCCATTTTACCTGGATTGCCACTGGATGCAGCGTCCACTGAAATGGAATTGTAGTTGGGGTCTCCAATTCGCAGCAACTCTTCTTGGGTTAGTTCCTTTTTGCCTTTGGAAGTTCCTTTGTACTCCAAATAATTGCCGTTGTATGCTTTTTTGGCCTCTTCAAAAGTAGAAAAGGACTTGTATTGTGCACCTTTAAAACCCGTTATCTGAGCCTTGCAGTCGTCCCAACTCTCAAATATTCCGGGGCGTTTCCCCTTCCAGACCACATAGAATTTTTTCTTATTCGCCATGTTGGGTCAATAGTTTTTCAATCACTTTGGGAAAGTGCTCGTATTCCAGTTCGTGCACCTTCTGGGCTATGGTGTCTGGGGTATCCTCAGGTGTCAATTTCGTTTTGGCTTGAAAAATAACAGCGCCCTCATCATAATGCTCGTTCACATAGTGAATGGTGATACCTGTTTCCGTTTCCCCATTTTCTTTTACTGCCTCATGGACCTTGGAGCCATACATGCCTTTTCCACCATATTTGGGTAATAGTGCAGGATGTATGTTGATGATTTGGTTTGGAAATGCCTGGATGAAACTTTCAGGAATCTTCCAAAGGAATCCGGCAAGAACGATTAGGTCTGGCTCAAGACTTTGGATCATCCCCAAAAGCTGGTCCGTTCCCACAAACGATTCCCGATTAAAGGAGTAGGCGGGAACCTTCAGTCTTTTGCACCGATCCAGTACTTGGGCAGTGCTTTTATTGGTAAAAACCGCTGAGACTTTGGCCGTTTGTTGTTCCCTAAAATGGGTAATGATTTTTTCGGCATTGGAACCGCTGCCGGATGCCAGAATAACTATCTGTTTTACGTTGGGTTTCTCCTGCAAATCGCTATACATGTTTAAAAGGCTAAATTACTGCACGTGTATGTAATATGTTTAATTTGAGGCACATTTTATCGACAAATGGTGTATTTAATCCAAAGTTTTATATTTTTGCCCCGATTAAATTTTTAAAACCGATATAATTATGTCAGACATTGCATCAAGAGTAAAGGCTATCATCGTTGATAAACTAGGTGTTGATGAAAATGAAGTAGTAGCTGAGGCTAGCTTTACCAACGACTTGGGTGCGGATTCCTTGGACACTGTTGAACTTATCATGGAGTTTGAAAAAGAATTTGACATTCAAATCCCTGATGATCAGGCAGAAAACATTGCAACTGTTGGTCAAGCCATTAGCTATATAGAAGAAGCCAAGTAATTTTATGATATTTTACTAAAGATTTTAAATTATCCATGTGGTGAGGATCACATGGATAATTTTTTTTTAATTTAGGTTCATAAGGGTAAATAATAGTTCAATGCAGTTAAAGCGAGTTGTGGTTACTGGAATGGGTGCGTTAACACCTATAGGTAACAATTTGGAGGCTTATTGGGAAGGACTAAAAACAGGGAAAAGCGGTTGCGCTCCCATCACGTATTTTGATACGGAAAAGTTCAAAACCAAGTTTGCCTGCGAACTTAAAGGCTATAAACCTGAAGATTATTTCGATAGAAAGGAAGCCAGAAAACTAGATAGGTTTGCCCAATATGCATTGGTTTCTTCCGATGAAGCCATTGCAGACTCCGGTATCAATTTAGATACGGTTGACAAATTTAGGGTAGGTGTAGTTTGGGGTGCTGGAATAGGCGGACTGGAAACTTTTCAAAACGAGGTAATCGGTTATGCCGGCGGAGATGGAACTCCAAGGTTCAATCCTTTCTTCATCCCAAAAATGATTGCCGATATTGCCCCTGGAAATATTTCCATCAAGCATGGTTTTATGGGGCCTAACTATACTACGGTATCTGCCTGTGCCTCTTCTGCCAATGCCATGATAGATGCGCTCAATTATATTAGATTGGGACATTGTGATGTTATTGTAACAGGAGGTAGTGAAGCGGCGGTTACCATTGCTGGTATGGGAGGGTTCAATGCCATGCATGCCCTATCCACACGAAACGATAGTCCAGAGTCGGCTTCAAGACCTTTTGATGCCACTAGGGATGGTTTTGTTTTGGGAGAAGGAGCAGGAGCCCTGATTTTGGAAGAGTATGAACATGCCAAGGCAAGAGGGGCCAAGATCTACGCAGAGGTTTTGGGTGGCGGACTTTCCAGTGATGCCCACCACATGACAGCCCCTCATCCAGAGGGAATTGGAGTGGTTAAGGTTATGGAGAATTGCCTTCAGAATGCTGGACTAAACCCTGAAGATGTAGATGCTATCAACACACACGGAACATCTACGCCTTTGGGAGATGTGGCCGAATTGAAAGCCATCTCCAAAGTGTTTGGGAAACATGCTCCCAACATTAATATCAATTCCACAAAATCCATGACAGGGCACTTATTGGGTGCGGCTGGAGCCATAGAAGCCATTGCTTCCATCCTGGCCATGGAACACAGTATGGTTCCTCCTACGATCAACCATAGTGTAGTGGATGAGAACATTGATCCTTCATTGAACCTGACCCTTAACAAGGCACAGGAAAGGGAGGTAAATGTGGCCATGAGCAATACCTTTGGGTTTGGCGGACACAACGCTTGTGTTCTGTTCAAAAAAATAGGGTAGTTTTGTAGTGTAATGAAATTTCCCTCCAAAATATTCAATTCCCATCCGAAATCGGATGGGGATTTTTTTTTAGGTATTAAGTCAATTCTGGGATTTAAACCCAAGAACATAAAAATCTATAAGAAGGCATTTCTACATCGCTCCGTAAATAAAAGGGATAAAGACGGTAACCCCATGAACTATGAGCGATTGGAATTTCTTGGAGATGCCATGCTGGGAACAATTATTTCCAAACACCTATATAATAAGGTGCCTGGAGGAGATGAGGGATACTTAACCAAAATGCGCTCCAAAATAGTCAGTAGAAAACACCTCAACGAGCTTGGAAAAGATTTAAAACTGCTTAAATATGTAGAGAGCAGAATTCCCAAATCCCACTTTGGGGAAAACATTCACGGCAATGTTTTTGAGGCCCTTGTAGGAGCCATTTATCTGGATAGGGGCTATACCTACTGCGAAAAATTCATCAATTCCAGAGTTATTATGCCATATGTGGACATTGAACAATTGGAAGGAAAGGTAATCAGTTACAAAAGCTTGCTCATAGAATGGTGCCAAAAGCAGAAAAAGACTTTTCACTACGATGTTTACGAAGACACCGGCAACGATGAGCTAAAACATTTTGCGGTTAAATTGACCATCAACGAAAGAGTTATGGCCAAAGCCCGGGCCACATCCAAAAAGAAGGCTGAGGAAAAAGCCTCCAAAAGAGCCTATTTTGCCCTCCAGAGCAGAATAGAAAATAGTTGACTTTAAATTACCGTAAACTCAAACGTTTTCGTTGTGTTAAAAAGGGTATTGTCCCCATTAAGCTAGGCTGTCAAAGGGAATAGAAGTATATTTGGGGTTCGTGTAAAAGAGATGTTGACGACCCATAAGATATCTGATGATTTTTATGACGACAACTTTCAGCTTATTGCAATTCATAGTGGGCTGGAAGATTTTGCGATGGGCTATGCCGTTAATTTAGCCTGTGGACTTCAATTAAGTAGAAGGAAAAACGACCTGCAATTTGATCAGGATCTCACTTTTTCGGTCTTTGATTGGGACGATGAATTGAGTGACACTTTTTGGACCCTCATGTCCAACAAATGTGCTGTTGAAGAGACCATTCCGTCTATTGGACTTTTTCAGGATAGAACGTCTTCCAGAGCGGACTATTTGATCAAAGAACGCAAGGAAGTAGATTACTTTTTGAAGGTTGATGGCGTGGATGGGCCTACCCTGGTTCACAAAATAAAGGCTATTAACACCATTCCAAAAGTGGTTACTGCATATCCGCTTGAAACACAAACTTTAAAATCAAAAAGAAACCTAATCTTTTAACAATGCCAACCGTTAAAAAAACAAAAATAGTAGCCACCCTTGGACCTGCCACTAGCAAGAAGGAAGTTCTTCAGCAAATGATGGAAGCTGGGGTGGATGTTTTCAGAATAAATTTTTCCCATGCCTCACATGATGATGTAGCCGAGCGTATTAGGCTCATTAGGGAATTGAATGACGAACTGGATACCAACACCGCAATTCTTGCCGATTTGCAAGGACCAAAATTGAGAGTCGGGGTAATGGGAGGTGAAGCTGTTGTGGCACCAGGGGATGAGATTACCTTTGCTACAGGGGAACCCTTTGAAGGAAGTGCCAAAAGGGTTTATATGAACTATGCCAGCTTTCCCCAGGATGTGAAACCGGGAGAGCGCATTTTGTTGGATGATGGAAAGTTGATTTTCGAAGTGAAGTCAACCAATGGGAAGGATGAGGTGAAGGCTGTTGTGGTACAAGGAGGGCCTTTGAAATCGAAAAAAGGAGTTAATCTCCCCAACACAGATATCTCACTACCTGCCTTGACGGAAAAGGACATTAAAGATGCCGAATTTGCCATTTCCCAAGAAGTGGATTGGATTGCGCTGTCCTTTGTTCGGCATAGCCAGGACCTTATGGATCTTCAAAATTTGATCAACAAACATTCCGAGCACAAGATTCCAATCATTGCCAAAATCGAAAAACCGGAGGCGGTTGACAATATAGATAAGATTGTGGCCTATTGTGATGGTCTCATGGTTGCACGTGGAGATTTGGGAGTGGAAATACCTGCACATGAAGTACCACTCATTCAAAAACAGTTGGTATTGCGGGCTAAAAAAGCGAGGATTCCCGTGATCATTGCAACACAGATGATGGAAACCATGATCACCAGTCTTACCCCAACCCGTGCGGAGGTCAATGACGTGGCCAACTCTGTTATGGATGGGGCGGATGCCGTGATGTTGTCTGGAGAAACCTCCGTTGGAAATTATCCAGTTCAGGTTATCGAAAAAATGTCCAGCATTTTGATGAGCGTGGAAGGTTCCAATCTGATCAGTGTTCCACAGACGCCACCCCATATTCGTACAAAAAGATATATTACCAAGTCCGTTTGTTATCATGCCGCCATTATGGCCAACGAAATAGAGGCCAAGGCCATTTCAACCTTGACTAATAGTGGTTATACGGCTTTCCAGATTTCCGCTTGGAGACCCAGTGCCCACATTTTGGTGTTTACCTCCAACAAAAGAATCCTGACCCAACTGAATTTGTTATGGGGTGTAAAAGCGTTCATGTACGATAAGTACGTTTCCACGGATGAGACCATAGAGGATGTAAACCAAATTGCCTGCAAAAAAGGCTATTTGGATGTTGGGGACATGCTTATAAGCTTGGCAGCCATGCCCATCAAGGATAAGGGAATGGTGAATACCCTTAGGGTAACAGAAATAGAAAGCTGTAGTTTCTAGGCTACTTTTTCAAAAGCAATAAAATTGACCAATTTACCAGCCTTGTCAAATACAGGGCTGCTTTTGATATGGCATTCGTAAGTGGTGCCATCTTTCCTGTAATTGGTCAAAACCACTTCAAAGGGTCGTTGGTCCTTAATGGCTTGGGAAACTTGACTTGTGGTTTCCCTACAGGTGGCCTCCCCTTGGAACATTCTAGGTTGTTTACCTAAAACCTCATGCGGTTGGTAGCCATTCATTTCAACCATATTCTGTGTGGCATAAACAATGTTCAATTGGGTATCCGTAACGACAACTACCCGATCTTTTTTAAGAATCTCAGTGCCAAAATTGGCCATTTTATGCCATTTTTCGGACAATGCCATGCTTTCCAAGCTTTTGACATCGGCAAGGTTACCAGAAAGTCGATCAAAAGATTGAGCAAACAAATCCATGGAGTGGAGAGGGTAGCCATGCACATCCAATTTATTGTAAAAAGTATGTGCAGCTTCGTCGTAAAATCGCATCTTTTCCATGCCCAATACTATAAAAAGGAATATGGACCAGAAAATCTACGGATAACATTAACACTCTTGTTTAAGAATTTACGTGTTATAGTTGGAAATAGGGCTGTAAGTATCAACAGTATTTAAGGACTAAAGTCCAGAAAAACCATCTTCAAGGCTTGGAATAGGGCAAGCTTGCATATCATGAAATACGAATATTCAGATTCAAAATTGGGAGCCATATTAGGTCTTACCGATGACATTAGAAAAGACAAAGACTACTTTTCATCAACGGCCAATACCATTAAGTTTTTATGGAACCGGAACCTTGAACCTATAAGTCTTGAGGTAGATGGATTTGATTTAATGCTGGAACCCAATCAGATTGTAACCGTTACCTATCTACAACAAGTGTCTTTTGCCAAGACCAAATTACCCTTGTCCTCGGTATTGTTCAATAGGGAATTCTATTGTATCTCCGATCATGATGCCGAGGTGTCCTGTAATGGCATCTTGTTTTTTGGCACCCAAGATCTGCCCATCATTTCTATCCCTGCCGATCAACAGCGGAAATTCAATTTATGGTATGAGGTCTTTGTGGAAGAGTTTTCCACTCCGGACAATATTCAAGGGGATATGTTGCAAATGCTGCTGAAGAGATTGATCATTATGAGCACCCGATTGGCCAAGGAGCAGCTGATCGTGAAGAGTTTGGACAATGCGCAAATTGATACCATCCGCAAATTCAACTATCTGGTGGACATCCATTACAAAACCAAAAGAAAGGTAAGCGACTATGCAGATATGCTTTTTAAGTCACCCAAGACCCTTTCCAACCTCTTTTCCATTTACAATCAGAAAACACCCCAACAGATTATATTGGATAGACTTATGTTGGAGGCCAAGCGCCTGATCCATTTTACCGAAAAACAAAATCAGGAAATTGCCTACGATTTAGGGTTCAACGACCCAGCCCACTTTAGCCGTTTCTTCAAAAAAATGACGGATATGAGCCCCTCGGAATATAGAGAAAACCTGCTCATAGCCCCCTAAGGGAAATTTTGGCAAGCGGTCGGGAAATCCCTCCTAACACCTCCCTTCTTTTTCGTCACATCTTTGCTCAGTAATTAAAAGAAAGGTAAAGATGAAATCACTGGAAAAATCTGTTTTTAATCTCATTGAGATTTTCCGGTCTGCACGAAGACCAGAAACAAAGTCGATTATTTCTCCCGCGCATTGCGAGCAGAAATACCATCACGATTTTTATTGTGATGCAGAAAAACCGTTTGTAAAGAATTTTTAACCCATATAACAATTAATAGAATTTATAATCATGAGCAATTTTAATGTACCAAAAAGAGAAGAAGTAAGTAGTGCCAATCAGGCCATTTTTGACAACTTGGAAAAAGCAGTTGGTTTTGTACCCAACCTTTATGCCACCTATGCATATTCAGAAAATGCCCTAGGGAATTACCTGACTTTTGCCAACGCCAAAACATCGCTTAAAGCAAAAGAGAAAGAAGCAGTGAACCTTGCGGTTAGTGAGGTAAATGGATGTGAATACTGTTTGTCTGCCCATACCGCCATTGGTAAAATGAATGGATATACAGACGAGCAAATTTTGGAATTGAGAACTGGAAGGGCCTCTTTTGACAACAAATTGGACGCTTTGGCCAGACTGGCCAAAAACATCACCGAAAACAGGGGTGTAACCGATGCTGCAGTTCTTGAAAATTTCTTCGATGCCGGATGGACCAAAGAAAACTTGATTGACACCATTGTTTTGGTTGGTGACAAAACCATCTCCAATTATATAAACAACACAACACAAATCCCTGTGGATTTTCCAGTGGCGCAACCCTTGGAAGCAACAGTTTAATTAAATACAAGAAAACAACAAGTAATTATGAAAAAGACAATTTCAATTTTAGTGATGGCCTTGGTAACGGTATTTTCTGTACAGGCACAAGAAAGCATGAAAAAAGGCAAGGATGTCCAAACCATCAAATTGGAACAGACTCCTGGTGAATTTACCCAGAAGAACCTCACAGTTTCTGAAGGAACCTATGTTTTTGACATTGCCAACAACGGTGTTGGACATGATGTAGGGTTTGTTTTGGTGAAAAAAGGACAGGATTTAAGCAAGCCAGAGAACCATATTCAAACGGCCTATGTAACCAAACCGGTTGCAACTGGAGCTTCCCAGACCTCCAAGCCCACTAAACTATCAAAAGGCGAATATGTATATTTCTGCCCTTTGAATCCAACATCAACAGACAATATTTTGACGGTGAAGTAGATGGATTGATGTATGGTTGTAGAAGCCTCTTCTGAAAAGAAGGGGCTTTTATTTTACCTCAGAATTGGCAAAAAGGGAGGGGGTCATGTTTTTTGCCATATAAATGGGCCAATCATTTTTGAACAGGTAACTTTCCGTGATGGCACTTTCATACAAAAGATAAATGCCTCCTGATATTTTCTCGATTTCCGCTTTGGAGACATTGATGATGTTTTCTCCAACAACTTCCCCTAAATAAAGCAAAAGCTCCTTTTTGTGTTTTTGGATGACTGTAATGATCTTTTTTTGCTTTGGGGAAAGTTCTCCCAATGTTTTAAGATCCCAGCACCCATAAAAACCTTCTTCTCTGTACATATCCTGCAAAAGATCAAAAATGGCCAAAAGCTGATTTTTGCCATTTTTTCGCCTGGAGACATAACTTTTCAAGGAAGTGAGAAACCCTTCATGCCTTTGTGTCAAATGGGCAATACAAATTTCTTCCTTGGATTTAAAGTGACTGTACAAAGTGGCCTTTGCTATCCCGGTTTTGGCAATGATCTCATTGATTCCGGTAGAGTTGTAACCCTGGGAATAAAAAAGCTTTCCGGCAGTGTTGATTATCCTTTCTCTGAGTTTTGTTTTTTTCATGGATCAAAGATAAAAAAAGACTGGTCTGTCCAGAATGGGCAATGTAAAGTTTCAAAAGTCAGGGGTTAATGTTTTTTTAACTAGAAGGAACTTGATTTTCACTTAGTTTTGCAAATTAAAAAATTGCCATGTTAGACTTATTGACCTCCGTACTTTGGAGTTTATCTCCTTTTGGTGAAGCCAAGGTGGGCATACCTTATGGTATTATGAAGGGCCTCAATAGTTACTTGGTCTTTGTTGTTTGTTTTTTGGCCAATGTTGTGGTTTTTCCGTTAATGATGTTTTTTCTGGAACACATCAACCGTTACTTGATAAGATGGCGTTTTTATAAAAAATCAGCCCTTTACATAGCCAAGCGTGCTAAAACAGGATCAGGCAAGAAAATTGAGAAATTTGGATTTTTTGGTTTAATGTTTTTTGTGATGATTCCTTTGCCAGGAACAGGGGTTTACGCTGGTAGCATAGCCTCTTATTTGTTCGGAATTGAAAAAAAGAAGGCATTTTGGGCCAACACCTTGGGCATTTTTATCTCTTCAGTTTTTGTTTGGACCGTGGCTGTCTCCATGAACAAGATATAAGTGCTATACTAGGGGACGGATAGTCCTGTCAACAGCTTAAAATTCGAACCTTAACTGCACGGAGACGGGTTCTTCTTTATTTTTTTTCTCTTTCTTTTCGGTGTTGAGGTTGGCCAAAGAGATTCCCAGTAACCTAACTGAATTTTCCAACTTGGATTGGTACAACAGTTCCTTGGCGGTCTCTAGGATGAGTTCTTTTTTGGACACAAAATAGGGGAGGGTTTTGCTTCGTGTCTGAAGCGTAAAATCACTGTATTTGATTTTTAAGGTAATGGTTTTACCTGCTATTTTGGATCTTTCCAATCGGCGCTCCAGTTCATGGGCAATATGATCTAGTTTTTCCAGCATGAATACCTCACTACTGAGATTTTCACTAAAGGTGCGTTCCGCACCCACAGACTTGGGAATACGATGCGGTTTAACCTCACTGGTGTGAACCCCTCGGACCACATAATAGTAGTAACGCCCGCTTTTTCCAAAGTGCTCGTCCAAAAATTCCAGGGACTTTTCCTTAAGGTCAATTCCAGTGAAAATACCAAGCTTGTACATTTTTTCGGCAGTTACCTTCCCTACACCATAGAATTTTCGAATGTCCAGTTTTTCCAAGAACGGAACAACGTCCTCCGGGTTTACCGTTTTTTGCCCGTTGGGTTTGTTGTAATCACTGGCCACCTTGGCAATAAATTTATTGATAGAGATGCCGGCAGAAGCTGTTAGTCCGGTTTTGTCCAGGATTTTCTTTCGGATTTCCTTGGCGATCAACGTGGCCGAAGGGTTCCCTTTTTTGTTTTCGGTGACATCAAGATAGGCCTCGTCCAAAGACAGGGGCTCCACCAAATCAGTATATTCAAAAAATATTTCGCGTATTTGATGGGAAACCTCTTTGTACCGGTCAAATCGGGGCCGAACAAAAATAAGATCAGGGCAATTTCGCTTTGCGATGTAGCCGGCCATGGCACTCCGAACCCCAAATTTTCGGGCTTCATAACTGGCAGCAGAAACCACCCCGCGTTTGGACCCTCCACCCACAGCAATAGGTTTGCCTTGGAGTTCCGGGTTATCATGCTGCTCTACCGATGCGTAGAAGGCATCCATGTCCACATGAATAATTTTTCGCAATGGAAGGTCCATCTCCATACCCAAATTTAGGCTATATTTAGTTTGATGGAACACTTGGAAATTGAACGCAAATTTTTGGTCAGATCAGAAGGCTATAAGCATCAGGCAACGGAACAGATACGGATTGTCCAAGGGTTTTTAAACACGGCACCAGAACGGACGGTTCGGGTAAGGATCAAGGGAGATAAGGGTTTTTTGACCGTAAAGGGGGCTAGCAACGTTTCTGGAACTACCCGATTTGAATGGGAGACCGAAATCAACATAGCTGAGGCAACCAACTTAATTGATCTGTGCGAAGCTTTTATCCTGGAAAAAAACCGATACAAAGTTCCGGTTGGAAATCATGTTTTTGAGGTGGATGAGTTTCTTGGTGAGAATCGGGGACTGGTTGTGGCCGAAGTGGAATTGCAACATGAAGATGAGTTTTTTGATAAACCAGATTGGTTGGGGCAGGAGGTAACAGGAGATGTAAGGTACTACAATTCCCAACTCAGCAGAAATCCATTTAAAAATTGGTGATGGGAAAGCTTAGGCTTCGTTTGTGGATAAATTTGCTGATTTTTTGCTCAGCGTGCGCTGCTATTTTCGCAGATTGTATGAGCTGGGAAATGCTTTATCGCATCCTTAAACCATTGACCACTGTTTTAGTGATTTCCCTTTTATTTTTTGCAAAAAATCCAAGCTTGATCAAGTTTAAGAATATTATGGTTGCTGCCCTGATCTTCTGCTTGCTGGGAGATATACTCTTGCTCCAGGATGAATTCTTCGTATTTGGTTTGGGCTCATTCCTGATAGCCCATCTGCTTTTGACTTACGGATTTGTGGTGTTGGAGGGCTTTCGTGTTCATTGGATTTCCGGCTTACTTTTTCTTGGATTGGGTTTGTCCATATTCTTTTGGCTGAAGCCTGATTTGGGGAATATGGCCTTGGCAGTGGCCGTTTACATTTTGGCTATCTGCTGTATGGCTTGGCAGGGCTTTGGACTTTGGTTTAAAAAAAGGATAGTGGCATATGCACTTATTGCCATCGCTGTGTTCTTATTTATGTTTTCGGATATGATGATTGCCGTCAATAAGTTTAAATCCCCATTCCCGCTTTCAGGAGTTGTAATTCTGAGCACCTATTGGATGAGTATTGCTTTGATTGCCAACGCAATATTTCTAAAGCTGAAGGAGCAAGATAGATAAGGGTCAATCCAACTTTTTGTCAAGGGAGAGTATGGTCTGAAGTAAGACGTTCGTTCCATTGGCCATGTCCTCCGCGGATGTAAATTCTTTTGGCGAATGGCTGATTCCGCCCTTACTGGGGACGAATATCATCCCTGTAGGTGCAATATGGGCCATATCCTGTGCATCATGACCCGCGCCACTGGGCATATATTTAAAGGAAAGCCCCAAGTTTTTGGAGACAGCTTCTATTTCCTTTTGCACCACTGGATCGGTCAACGCCGGATCGGCGGTGGTGTCCAGGGGAATAAACTCAATCTGTACGTTGGAGGCTTTGCTTATTTCCTGTGCTTTAGCTTGAATGGCATTAAAAACTTGCTCTATTACTTGGGAAGATAGGTCTCTAATTTCCAAACTGGTCACCACTTTTCCGGGGATGACATTGGGTGCCCCCGGTTCCGCTTTTATCCGGCCCACAGTACCCACCTGTGCCCCTTCAAAGCTATTTGTGACCTCATTGACGGCGACTACGAATTTGGCTGCGGCCAGAAGGGCATCTTGCCTAGCATTCATTGGGGTGGTTCCTGCGTGGTTGGCAAATCCAGTGAAGACCACATCCCACCATTTTAATCCAACTATGCCCTCGACAATCCCAATATCCAAATTTTCCTTTTCCAAGATGGCACCTTGTTCTATATGCAGTTCCAAAAAGGCTGCCATGGAGTTTTTCTTCCGAATGGCTTTTTTGATTTGGGATGTATCTCCACCCAAACGCATAATACCTTCACCCATGGTATAACCGGTTGAGTTTGCAACCTTAAAGGCACTTTTGCTTAAATGACCCGACATGGCTCGGCTCCCCATTACCCCACCTTCCTCATTGGAAAAAATTATGACTTCCAAAGGATGTTTAGTCTTAATGTTGTTTTCATTCAGGGTTTCAATGATTTCCAACGCTGCCATGGAACCCACACAGCCGTCATAATTTCCTCCGTTGGGGACCCGGTCTATATGTGAACCAAAGGAAATGGTTTTGGCCTCTTTTTTCTTGCCTTTTCTAAGTCCGATAATATTTCCCGCATAGTCAATGGATACAGCCAAGCCCATGTTTTCTAGGGTTTGTACCACCCAATTGCGTGCTTCTATATCGGCATCGCTGAAAGCCACCCGCTCGGTTTCTCCATTTTCTTGTAGCCCAAATTTGGCCAATTCCATAATCCGGGATTCCAATCGATTTTGATTGATATGAACTTCGTTTTTCTGCCCCACTATGGGGTTGTGGACCAAACAAAGCAAGATAATAAGCAGACGATTTCCCATGATAAAAAATGTTCTGAAATGAATTCAAAATAGAGTTCGATGCAATAATGCACTTTATAAATATAGCGATAAAACCAACCAAGCGTTTATTTCCAACTAGGTGAGGTTTAGGATGGCCTACTTTTCTTTGATCGGGATCCATATTTCCTCTTCGGAATGGGGATCGTTGTTTTTGTATGTACTTCCCAAAACCTCAAAGTGTGGTCTGTTGTCCAATTGGTATTTGGAATTGGGGAGCCACTCCGTAAAGATGTATTGGAAAATGGAAGTGTCAGCACTGGAACCTTTGTAATGAAAAACGGCATAGGCACCCCCCTTCAACGTAAAACGTTCCATTCCATCAGGTACGTTTTCGGGATTAGGGACTTCCACACAGGCCCATTTTACAAAATTGTAGGCGGGACTGAAATTTACAAAATAGGAAGGGTCGTATACTTGCATGGAAATAAAATCGGAAGAAACCCTGCTTTCTATTTCATGGATCCTTGACCTAAATTTTCCCCATAGCTCGAAGGTTTTATTGTGAACCAAGCTCATGGAGGTATGCATACCCACCAGTTGTTTCTCTTTAAGCTCGGTAATCTTGGGTTCCATTCAGCTTTTAAAGGGAACTTTTAAATTGCTCCAGAAAACGAATGTCATTTTCACTCAGGAGTCGGATGTCTGAAATTTGGTGAAGTAGCAACGCAATACGATCAATACCCATTCCAAACGCAAATCCTGAATATACTTCAGGGTCAATATTGCAATTCTTCAATACGTTGGGATCCACCATACCGCATCCCATGATTTCCAGCCACCCTGTACCCTTGGTCATACGATAATCGGTTTCCGTTTCCAGACCCCAATACACATCCACCTCTGCGCTAGGCTCCGTAAACGGGAAATAGGATGGGCGCAATCTAATTTTTGACTTGCCAAACATTTCCGAGGTGAAATACTGCAAGGTTTGTTTCAAATCTGCGAAAGAGACATTTTTGTCCACGTACAGTCCTTCCACCTGATGGAAGAAACAGTGGGAACGCGCTGAAATGGCCTCGTTCCGATAAACCCTTCCCGGAGAAATGGTCCTTATGGGCGGTTGGTTGTTTTCCATATACCGCACCTGGACACTGGAGGTATGGGTGCGCAAAAGAATGTCAGGGTCGGTCTGGATAAAGAACGTATCCTGCATATCTCTTGCCGGATGGTATTCCGGAAGGTTCAAGGCTGTAAAGTTATGCCAATCGTCTTCAATTTCAGGTCCTTCGGAAACATTGAAACCAATTCTGGAAAATATATCTATGATTTGGTTTTTTACAATGGAAATTGGATGTCTGGCTCCCAATGGGATTGGTTCACCAGGGCGCGTTAAATCCCCAAATTTACCCGCAGTCTCTGCTTGGTTTTCCAAAGCGTCTTTTAGGGAGTTAACCTTGTCGGTGGCTGAGGTTTTCAATTGGTTGACCACCTGTCCAAATTCTTTCTTCTGCTCGTTCGGAACGTTTTTGAATTCGGCAAAGAAGGAATTCAGCAACCCTTTTTTCCCTAAGTACTTAATTCGAAAAGCCTCAATTTCATCTTTGGATGCAGAAGTAAAGTTCTCAACTTCAATCAAATGCTCCTTTATGGTCTCAATCATCTTTGTTGGCTGTATTGGCCGACAAATTTAGCAAATTGTCCTTGAATATATAGGCTATGAGAAAATGAACTGCTACCCCGCCAAAGAAATGCCATAACCAATGGGTGCCCATAGGAAAAAAAGTTTGGGTAAGATCAATACTTCTAAAGTAAATGGCAATGGCAAAAACCAAGAAGGCCAAACTGGCCAGCCCCGCATTTTTCCATTGGGTTTTATGTAAATGCCAGCCCAGTGGCAATAGGATGGTAAGCGCTGTAATCACATAGCCCAAAGAGATTCGCAATCCTGATGGGATGGGGAGGGTTCTCAACAAAAAGGAAGCTCCCAAAATAGCCACAATCAAGAGCAATCGAGACCACCATGTTTGAGCCAGTTTGAAAATAAAATAGATGACCAAGGACAAACAGAGAAACATAATGGGCATCCAGTCCAACCGAAGCCAAAACTCGTGGCTACGGGTGGCGTGAAACATAGTGCCACCAACATAGCTGATGGCGATTATGGGGAGCACCCATGCCAAAAACTGATGTTGTTTTGGGTTTTTGTACACCTTCAATCCCCAATAGATCACCAGCACTACAAAAATGAGATTGCTATAGGTGTTGAAAGGTTCCACCGGAAACCTTCCTTCCATGGTTTCCAAATAAATGGGCCCTGTATCGTTGGGGAATTTGGTCAATTGAATCAAGATGACTCCTTAAAACCGCCGTTAAGCGGTGTCCGTATCCTTCACATTTTCCCTAATCCATCGCATACAGGATTTAAAACCTTCGAAAACGTTTTCCCTGGGAATCAAATCTGGAATAATATCTATACGCTCCATCATATATTTTGGTTGGTCCAGAATGCCCACCAACAAAACATTGATGTCCTTTTTCTTAAGGTCCTGCAGTACATCTTCCATGGCATATAAACCAGATTGATCCATGTATTGCATCCGATCCATTCTGATAACCACATTGGACGCGGTATCGGGGATTTGCTCTGCCAATTGTTGGAAGTCGCTTGTGGAACCAAAGAAGAGCGGGCCTTTGATGTGTTTGATGAATACTTCTTCCCTAAGCTTTTGGGGGAAATCCTTTTCATCTGCCCACGGCTGTTCTTTTAAAGGCTTTACAACTGAGCGTGTGGCGGTGAGGTCCCCTATTTTCTTCATGAACATAAGAGAAGCGATAACCAATCCAATGCCCACGGCGTAAACCAAATTCCATACTGAGGAAAGCACCAATACCACTAGCATAATGATGACTTCGGAACTAAGTTTTAAAGGGCCCAGTTTGATGTCTTTGGGCAGATAAGGGATGGCCTTTAGTCCTTTATAATCCATTACCCCAATGCCCACGGTAACCAAAATACCAGCCAAAACCGCCGCTGGAATCTGTGATGCAACAGGGCCCAGTGCCAAAAGAATTACCAGTAGCAATAGACCCGCAATCATCCCCGAAAGACGGGTTTTACCACCGGAATTGATGTTCACTACCGTTCTAATGGTAGCACCCGCACCTGGAATTCCACCAAAAACAGCGGCAATACTGTTACCAATACCCTGCCCCACCAATTCCTTGTTGGGTTTGTGCTTGGTCTGCGTCATGTTATCCGCAACAACCGAGGTGAGTAAAGAGTCAATTGCTCCCAAAAGAGACAAGGTGAGTGCGGTGAACACATAGGGTGTGAGTGAGGACAGTTTAAACTCGGTAAAAATGCCCAATTGCAGAGCAGGAAGACCTTCGGGGATTTTTTCAATAGGCCTATAGTCCCATCCAAGACCATAGGCAAGGCCCGAGACAACAATAAGAGCTACCAAGGTACTGGGCACGGCTGTGGTAATTCTTTTAAATCCATAGATGATGAAGATAGTGGCCAAAGCCAACCCCAGTTCCAGCCAATTGATACTTTTTAGGGCCCTTGGAAGAACCTTTAAGGTTCCCAGAACCCCTGAGGCATCCTTGGCAGCCAGGGTCTTGGCTTCTTTTTGCATATCTTCCTCTGTGATTTTACCAGCTCGCTTGATGGTTTCCTCAAAATCTTCCAAAACCAAGATTCCTTCCCCTGCTTCTTCCTTAAGGATGTTTTCCAGAATTTCTTCTTCGGCGGCAGCTTTAAACTGGCTTACATATTCAGTATCCTCTTTGGGGTAATACCCAACTGCAGGTAAAATCTGCGTAACCAATATAATTACACCAATGGCGGTCATAAATCCTGAAACCACTGGGTATGGAATATATTTGATGTACTTGCCCAAACCTATAAGCCCCAGGCCAATTTGCATTAAACCGGCCAACAGGAAAACGGCCAATATTATGGGGAGGGCCTTGTTCACATCTCCATCGTGCACTGCCAAAATCCCGGCAATAATGACCATGCTCACTGCTGTCATTGGGGCCGTGGGCCCTGAAATCTGAGTATTGGTACCTCCAAAAAGCGCAGCAAAAAAGCTAATGAAAATAGCGCCGTACAATCCGGCACTTGGGCCCAATCCCGAGCTTACCCCGAAAGCAAGAGCCAAGGGCAGAGCCACTATTCCCGCGGTTATCCCTCCAAATAAATCCCCTCTAAAATGCTTGAACATACCTGACAGTTGGTTAAATAGTTGTATTGTAAGATAGTGATTTTAGAAAATTAAAAAAGGCCAATGAAATGTTAAACACTGGCCTTTTTGGTTTTCGGGACGGTGGTTTGCCATTTACATATAGCTCACCTTTCCGTTAGAAATATCATACATACCTCCTACAATTAGAATCTCCCCATTGTCTTCCATTTCCTTTAGGACAGGGCTTTGGGTTCTAATGTTATCTATGGTAAGCTGTACGTTCTTTTCGGCAACGGAATTAACAAAATTCAAGTTTTTGGATGTGCGTTCCGAAGCCTCCGCTGGTTCTGACACACCATTTACAGCAGGTTTGATCTTGCTGAGCAATTCGGTCAGATTTCCCATTTTGGCATCATCACAGGCGCCTTTGACGGCTCCACATGCGGTGTGCCCCAAAACCACAACAATCTTGGTTCCGGCCAATTTGCAAGCAAATTCCATACTGCCCAAAATGTCCTCGTTTACAATGTTTCCTGCCACTCGCGCACTGAAAATATCACCCACGCCTTGATCAAAGATCAATTCGGCGGAAACCCTTGAGTCGATACAACTTAGAATGGTGGCAAACGGGAATTGCCCGGAAGCCGTTTGGGCTACTTGGGCCAACAAATCTCTTTCCGTTTGTTTCTTTTCCACAAAACGGCTATTACCTTCTTTCAATAGATCCCATGCCGCCTGAGGTGATAGAGCAGCCTGGGATTCTTTAGTTTGTGTTATCATAATTTTATGGTGTTACCTTAGTTTAAATTATTTGAATAATCCACTTTGCGTTTTCCGGCCAAGAGGAAGGGCACATTAAATTTACCAATTACATTCTTAACATTGATTTTTGCCTGGCTTGCTCCTTCCAAATCCAAGTACAATAGGTCAACATTTGTTCTGGAAAGATATGTTGCCACATTGTTGATGGCACTGTCTTGGGGCTCAAAAACAAATTCTACCGTAGATCGGTCTCCTTGTGTTTCCGTATCTGCCTGGCTTTCGCGGTTGGCAATTTTAAACGATTTTAGGGGACGCGAACTTTGTTTGATCAACTTTTCCACTAAATCCAAGCCCACAGTTTCCTTGGTACCGTTCATTACCCCAATGGAAAGCTCGTTGCTATTGGACATAAGCTGCTCGTGCGAGGCGATCATCACCAGTCCATCAAAAGTTGACATTACATGCTTTGTAATACCATCTCCCAATAACTTGATGGGGACCGATTTTCGCTGGCCCAAAACGATGATGTCTGGCTGTAATTCCTGGATTTGCCGATTTATTTCCTCCTTAACGTTACCAACCTTAAAGGTGGTGTCTATAGTAACACCAAAATCTTTTTTTAAAGGTTTCACCAACTGCTCAATTTGCTTCTTTGTAGTGGTGTAAGTATCGTTAATAGATCGTACTGCGGACAGCTGGTTGTCCTGTTTTACCACCCCTAAAGGTTTCTTAACGTGCAACAGGGAAATATCGCCACCGATCATTTTGGCCAAATTGGCCGTGTTTTTCAAGATTGTGCCGGTCGTCTTTCTTAAATCCGAAAGGACCAAAATTCTATAATTCTTATTTTCCATAATAGATTTTTTAACTTAAACTTAAACTTGATTTTGGACGGGTTCTGAAGAACTCGATAAAACTTGCCGGGTTTTCTTCCACGCCCCGTTTAGAAATTAGCTTGATATCAATGTTCCGTTCTTTTGCCTTGAAGGCAAAATCCTCTAGAATTTCAATAATATCATTGTCCAGGTACCTGGTGTTTAAGAGGCTTAGTTCCAGGTAGGTGTCATTGGGGAGACTGTCCAGTTCCTTTAAAATTGCTCCCTTGTTAAAGAATGTCACCTCTTCGGCCAAGGTCATTTTGATCTTGTGCTTGCCATTGCTTTTGTCCTCAATATGAAGGAAATGTGAGTTTTGGTAGCTTTTTAGCAAAATGACGACAATCCCTACCATAAGGCCCAAACCAATTCCAATGAGTAAATCGGTGAACACAATACCAAAAACAGTGACAACAAAGGGAACAAACTGCTTCCAGCCCAGTTCATACATTTTTTTGAACAGTGCCGGTTTGGCCAATTTGTATCCAACAATGAACAAGATGGCCGCCAATACGGAAAGTGGGATCATGTTCAACAATCTTGGAATAAGGATTACCGAGATCAGTAGAAAGAAGCCATGTATGATGGCCGAAGCCTTGGTTCTACCTCCGGATTGGATATTGGCAGAGCTTCTAACAATTACCTGCGTAACGGGTAAACCGCCCAAAAGTCCCGAAATACTATTTCCTATTCCTTGGGCAAAGAGCTCCTTATTGGTTGGTGTGGTCCTTTTATGCGGATCTAGTTTATCCGTTGCTTCTACACACAACAGTGTCTCTAAACTGGCAACTAGGGCAATGGTAAATGCGGTGATCCAGATTTCAGGATTTCCAATAACACCAAAATTGGGAAAGCTTAACAGCGTGCCCAGACTTTCCACACTTTCGGGGATCGGGACACTTACCAAAAGCTTATCGGAAATGGCTAAGCCTGAATTGTCCTTGGTAAAAACATAAAACAGGATGCCCACTACCACGGCAACCAAGGGGCCTTGCACCAATTGGAAGACCTTGGACTTCTTACTGAGCACCTTGTCCCATAGAATTAGAATGGACAGTGCAACAACAGCAATTATGGTTGCCCCCGGACTAATAAAGTTCAGGGAATTTATGATTTCGGTAAAAGTGTTTTCCCCGTCTACCTGGAAGAATGCGAAATCACCTTCAGTATTTTCACTGTATCCGAAGAAATGTGGAATTTGCTTAAGGATGATGATGATACCAATTCCGGTGAGCATTCCCTTAATTACCGAAGATGGAAAATAGTAGGCGATGACCCCGGCTTTTAGAACGCTAAAGAGCATTTGAATGAGGCCCCCGAGCACTACGGCGACCAAAAAATTCTCAAACCCTCCAAGGGTTCCAATTGCGGTCAATACTATGGCCGCCAATCCTGCGGCCGGCCCACTTACCCCAATTTGGGATCCACTTAGGGCCCCTACTACAATACCCCCAATTATACCCGCAATAAGGCCCGAGAAAAGGGGGGCTCCACTGGCCAGGGCAATACCCAAACATAAGGGTAATGCCACAAAAAATACTACGATACTTGCAGGCAAGTCGTTTTTAATATGCTTGAACATAAATAATATGATAATGTTGCCTTCAGTGTTTATAAGCGTTTACTGAAGACAGTTAGAAATTGACTTTAATGTGTTTTGAAAAAATTAAATCAATCTCCTGGGAGGGGGGTCAAGAATTTCAATGGTATAATCCAAAACCCGGAAAACATAATCTATGGCGGTAGCATCTTTCTCTTGACTAAAAGAAGGGTTTACCGAGAAGAAGTTCCAAAGTGAATAAAACTTGCTCTCAAAGTTTTTGCTACTTGTGGTTTCCTTGCCATTGTTTTCCTCTTCCGATGAGCCAAGAATAATTGCGGTACAGTACTCCTTGCCCAAAAGGGGGACAAAGGGCGAGGTCATCAAAATTGTGACCAACAACACCGAGACAATAGGAACAGCCAATAGTCTTAGCACGGAATACTTTTTTGTGCAAAAATAACGGCATGGAAAAAAATCTCTGTTAAATAAATTTTAAAAGTCTTTCAATAACCGCAAATTATCGTTTAAAAGCCATCCTGTTTGGCCATCAGCGATTTTAATTTTGCTCCAATCGTTGAACTCCTCCTCCACATTTACCTTGGTTCCTTCATGCAACGTAAAGACTGCTTCGCTATTTGTGTTTGGTTCCGAGCTGATCTTAACCTCTTTACTATAGATTATTGCCGGATTATCATGCTTAAATTCTTGGAACTGCAAATAGGCCAACAGCACACAAAGAACTCCTAGGACAAGGGAAAACATACAGGAAATGAAGGCAATCCGCTTTTGGGTGGCAGGACGCAAAAAGAAATAGGCCAAATAGGCCAAAACAAATAAAAAGCTGAGGGCCACGGCCAAGTAGGCCCATTGATCGAACGACAAAAAGTTGACCAGTCCCAAGTAGAGTTGGGCAATTTCTGTTTTGGGCATTTCTTCTACGGCATCCAATCTCATGTTCTGGGCATAACCCAGGTTATTTAGAATTTCTTTGTCGTTTGGTTTTAACAACAAGGCCTTTTCATAATACAGAATACTTGGGCCAATGGCATTTAGTTTGTAGTGGCAATTGCCCAGATTAAAGTACAGTTCTGCCGAATGCTCCCCGTTTTCCAGGATTTTCCCATAATTTTCAATGGCCTTGGTATATTCTCCTTTATTGTAAAATTCTGTGGCCTGTTTAAACAAGGTACTGTTTTGGGCAGTTCCCAAAACAACCGATAAACAAAGAATAAAGGTCAAGAGGATCTGTCTCATAATTGCTTGTCCAGTTTAGAGATTACTTCACTTGCCTTTTCATAATCATTTTGCATTTGCACATTGGAGAATGGACTGTACCTGGCCATCTCACAATTTTTGAGCAGACTAATAAATCCCTCGATATCCGAATTGTCCACATTTTTTTCGGATAAGATTTGGGTGATTTTTTCTTTACTGAATTCCGAGGTCTCAATCTTTAACTTGGCTTTTAAATAGTTGTGAAGTCCTTTTTCCAAGGCAACATAAAAGGCCTCTTTGTTCCCAATCTCCTTTTTTGAAGTGGAAAGATACTTTCTTGCCAACCTATTGGCTTGTTTGATCTTGTTTCCCACCACATCGCTGGCAATGGCCTCTCTTTTCTTAAATGAAAACACCACAATCGGAATAAGGATGAGCGGGGTAAACAACAGCAGGTAAAACGTATTGGAGCCAAAGAAATAATTGGTCCCAATTGTTGTTAAATTAGGATTCAGCTTTATAAAGTGAAACTGTTTTCCTGA
This sequence comes from Flagellimonas sp., assembly GCF_965233845.1. Lineage (GTDB taxonomy): Bacteria > Bacteroidota > Bacteroidia > Flavobacteriales > Flavobacteriaceae > Flagellimonas. The sequence continues at coordinate 3,731,552 of NZ_OZ247584.1, read as the reverse complement.
AGGCACAACGAATTGTTTGTTGGCTGTCACGGCATTATCTACCCCCGAAGAACTTAATGGCCCCTCCAGAACCTCAATGTTGATTTCCTCAGAATCAACAGTAACATATTTTGAGGTTTTAGGATTGAAATAGCTAAATGAGATACTCGGAATAGGATATTTGCCTCTATAAGAGGGAACAATGGTGTAGTTATTGGCCACCCTACCTTCCATTCCCGTACTAATGGTACGCACCTTCTCGTCAAATTCAGGCTCATACACTTCCAAGGCACTGGGCAGTTCAGGTTCTGGAAGTTGGAAAAGCTTTAGGTTTCCCTTACCTGAAACCTCCACTTTGGCCTGTAGCGATTCTGAAGCATTGAGCTTTTGTTTGCTTGTGGTTACCTTAAAATCAAAGTCTCCCACAGCACCTCCAAAGTTGGCTGGCTTACCCGCTTCCGGTAATGCCTTTACGCTCAAGGTTCTTCTTCCGGCGGAGACCGTTTTGGTGGTTTGGGTGTAAATTCTGCCCCCAAAGAAATCCCTTCTATTGGTGGGCACATCCACATAAATTTCCAAAGCAAGTGGCTCAATATCCAATTTTCCGGATTTCTGTGGATACAGCACTACTTTTTTCAGCACAACGGATAAATAAGGCTTACCGTTATAAGTGGTGTTTATGGGTTTGGGTTTGGAAACGTCAATTTCCTGACTCCAAAAGTTGTTGTAGGTAGGATTGTCCAAGGAGCGGTAGTTGGTCACCCGAATGGAATGGCCCACATAAAGTTTATAGGTAACCGTGACCGCCTCGTTCAAATAAGGGCTTCCATTGGATACTTCTGCTACCAAATGAAGGCTTTCATCCGCAACATCGTCCACCGTTTTCTGATCATTGGGTTTGTCCACGGCAGCAGTTACTTCTACCGTCTTTGGTAAAGTTTTATAGGTTTCGCCACTGATTTCTATGGTAGCTTGCTTAATATTGAATCTCCCTCTGGCGGTAGGAACCAAAATATAGGAGTAGGTTTTGGAAAAGCTTCGCTTTCCGTTGACCCATGAAGAACTAATGGATTGGGATGGGCCCATGACCACTTTGAATCCATCAAAGGAAGGTGGATTGAAATTGTCTCCATCCTTGTTCATGGTAAACTCCACCCTTAGGCGCTCATTTATGCCTAGTTTTTCCTTACTGAGGTTCATTTCAAACGTAACCTCTTCTTCCTGTTTTTCTTGGGCATACAAAGCATTGCCCAAAAAGATTGGGGAACAAATCAGTACCCATAAAATGGACCATTTGATGTTCATTACCAATCCTTTTCGTTTTTGATTTTTTTGCCTTTCACTTTTTTCGCCTCCATCTTCTCCTGTACTTTTTTCTCCTCGTTCTGCATGGCTTCTAACAGATTTTGTATCTGCTGCTTTGAAAGTTGGTTGGGGCGGGGTTGCTGTTGCTTCTCATCTGGCTGATCTCCTTCGCTGGGTTTTTGCTCTTGCTCCTTCTTTTCGTCTCCGTCACCCTCAGTGTTTTCCTCAGGTTTGTTTTCTCCATTTTCTCCATCATCGCCTTGATCTTTGTTCTCATCCTGATCTTGTTCCCCCTCTTGATCTTTGTCGTTTTCCCCGTCGTTGTTTTGGTCTTGGTTCTTGTCTTTTTGGTCTTGTTGATCCTGCTGGTCTTTATTATCGTCGTTTTGGTCGTTGTTCTGCTCGTCTTGTTGATTTTCCATCATTTTTTTGGCCAAAGCAAGATTGTACCGGGTCTCCTCATCCGTTGGATTGTTGCGCAAGGCCTCCTTATAAGCTTCAACTGCTTTTTGGTATTCCTTGTTCTTCATGAACACATTGCCCATGTTGTGGAAAGCTTTGTGCTTACCTGGTTTTTCCTTGGATTTTTCTCCCGCTTGTTTGAATCGGCCAAAGGCCTCCTCAAAACTTTCCCGGTTATAATAGGCAGTCCCCAAATTGAAGGGCGCAACAGTGTTGTCCGAACTCTTGGAAATGGCTTTTCTGTATTCGCCTTCTGCGGCAATAAAGTCATTGGTGGTCAGCTCTTTGTTGGCATCCCAGGTTAGATTAGTGGACTCTAGGAGAGCCTTCTCCGCCTCTTTGGCTGCTTCACCTTCTTGTCCATAAGCCCAAACGGTACAGAACAAGAGACCCAAAATCAATCTTAGCTTATGCATCATCGTGTTCATTAAAAAGATTTAGTTTTTTCAACCACTTGGTTTTTCTGTCCAGCAAGAAAACGTCCAAAAATAAAAAGAAAAGACCTATGCCCAAGAACCACTGAAACTGGTCTTTGTATTCGGCAAATTGCTTGGCCTCGAATTCTTTTTTGTCCATTTGGTTCAACTGTTCCTTGATATATTCCACAGCATTTTCGGTGTTGGAACCATCAATATATTCCCCGTTACCCTCTTGGGCAATTTCGGAAAGTACGGCCTCATTCAGCTTTGTGATGACCACTTCCCCTTGGTTATCCTTCTTTAAGCCCTCAACAATTCCATTTCTTTTGAGTGGAATGGGTGCTCCTTTGGGTTTTCCAACCCCAATGGTAAAAATGCGGATACCATTTTGAATGGCATTGTCCACTGCTTCAATGGTGGAACTTTCTGAATGATCCTCACCATCGGAAACAATGAACAAAACCCTATTGGTCTGTTCTGCATCATTGTAATAGGTACTTGCCAAATCTATGGCTGCATCGATGGCTGTTCCCTGGGAGGACAACATATTGGTATTCATGCTTTGAAGGAACATCTTGGCCGCACCATAATCTGTGGTAATGGGCAGTTGCGGATAGGCCTGCCCGGCGTAGGCAATAATTCCAATCCGATCACTTGCCAATTGATTGATAATCTCTGAGACCAGGCGTTTGGATTTTTCCAGTCGGTTGGGAGCAATATCTTCCGCCAGCATACTTTTGGAAACATCCACCGCAAAAACAATATCGACCCCTTCCCGTTTAACCGTCTCCAACTTGGTTCCAATTTTGGGGTTGACCAAGCCCAAAATCAAAAAGCTTAGGCCCAGTAAAAGAAATATGAGTTTAAGCGCAGACTTAAAACTTGAACGATTAGGCGCCAACTTGCGCAAAAGCCCAACTTCTGCAAACTGGCGTTGGGTTCTCTTCTTCCAAACTTGAAGAAAAAAGAAAGCCACCACCATTACGGGGATAATGGCCAAAAGATAGAAATATGCTTTTTCGTCAAGCTGAATCATTGTGCTATATAAAACTTCTAAATATGGAGTTGCGCAAAGCCCACTCCAACAATAATAAAATACCGGCAATGAAAATCAAGGGACGGTACTTTTCGTCGTATTTGTAATATTTGAATTCCTCTATCTCGGTTTTTTCAAGTTTGTTGATTTCATCGTAAATCTCCTCCAACTTTTCGTTGTCCGTTGCCCTGAAATATTTTCCGCCTGTTACTTTGGCGATGTCTTTTAGCAAAGCCTCGTCTATTTCCACCTGTCGCATACCGTATCTAAAGGTGCCGTCTCTATTGTAAGCCACGGGAGATAAGGCGTTTCCGTTTGTTCCCAAGCCGATGGTATAGGTTTTTATTCCGAATTCCACAGCTAGATCCGCTGCAGTTTTGGGTTCTATAAAACCAGAATTGTTGACCCCGTCTGTCAACAAAATGATCACCTTGCTGATGGCCTTGCTTTCCTTTAACCTATTGACAGAGGTTGCCAATCCCATCCCAATGGCGGTGCCATCCTCCAAATCGCCATAAGAGATTTCCCGAAGCGCATTCAACACGATGGACTTGTCACTTGTAATAGGTGTTTTGGTATAGCTTTCTCCCGCATATCCCACCAAACCAATCCGATCATTGGGGCGTTTTTTGATGAACTCACCCGCTACATTTCTTAAGGCGGTAAGTCTATTGGGCTTGAGGTCACGCGCCAGCATACTTGAGGAAACATCAATGGCCATAACAATATCGATTCCTTTCGTGGTTTTGGTCCTAGTGGAAATATCCTCAATCTGTGGGCGGGCCAAAGCGGTAATTATGGAGGCCAAGGCCAGCAATCGCAGAACAAAAAGTACCGGTCTTAGTTTTGCGGCCCAACTACTAACAGTAAAACCTTTGATGCTTGAGATTTTTAACGAGGCCACTTCTTCCCGATGCTTGAAAAGATACCATAGCAAAGCCATTGGCAGCAGAAGGAACAGCCAAAAAAATTGTGGGTTTGCAAATTCGATATTATCAAACATTTACACCTGTGTTTTTACGTCAAGGGTACTTAACATTCGTTCTACTATTTGTTCTGCATAGGCATCGCCCCTTTCATGATAGATGATGACTTGTTGTACAAATCCTTTACCTCCAAAACATAAAATCATATATTCAATTTTGGCAGATTTCTTGGTCACCGGATGTTCGAACGAACCAGACCCATAGGTTTTTAAACCGGCCACTCCAGATTTTGTATTGAACTCATCGGTCTTGGTCAGCATATTTCTTACTCCCATGCTTTCAAATTGGGCCAGATTGGCCTCAACCACCGCTTCAAAATTGGGATCTACGGCTTCCTTATAAGTGGTGGAGTTGGTCGATACAGAAAATAGACCGTCCACTTTTCCATTCATAAAAGTCTGGTGCGACTTGATCACTTCGGCGGCCTCTGTAGGTAATTCCACCTCTTGTCGAATCAACACCTGCGGGGTTTCAATTTCTATTGGTGGATATCCATACGAACTGGCCACCCATTCGCCTTCGAGCAAGTCTTTGGTAGGATGTCCAAAAACGGTATCCTTGACTTCTTTAAATCCGAAATAGACTATGGAAGATGCTCCTCCAACTACAATTAGCCCTGCAAAAATGGCAGCCGCCAAAATAATACGTTTCCGCTGTTTTTTCTTGGCCAATTCCAGCTGGTATTCCTCTGTAAGCATGAGTTCCTCTTCCGTGGGTTCTGGAAGGGCATCATGGGTCTTGACCACAATTTGTTCTACCATTTTCCGATCTTCCTCTGCTACGGAAGTGGATGGCTTTGACTTGGCAAATTTGACCAAATCAGCTGTTTGGAGAATTTTTTGGAATTGGACGATGGTCTCATGATCCAAGTCCAGCTGACCTGCATCTTTGAGCATTTCCAATTTGGAAATAAGCTGGGCCGTGGTACTTTCCAAAGCGGAAACATGAACATCTTCTTCCAAATAAGAACGTACAATGTCCGTTAGTTCGGAATAATACTTTTTGTATTCGTCGTGGATGAGATACCTCGAATTTTCGAGCTTTTTCAGTTCTAACAAGGCACGGTCATAAGGTGGTAACAAGGCTTCTTTTTCTTCCTCGGTCAATGGCTTTTTTCGCAAAAAGAACCAATAGACCAATCCACCTGTAATCAATAACGCCAACAGCACCCAAAGCACGATCATCCATATTTTGGCGTAACTTTTATCCACTTCGATCAGCGGCTTAATGTCGTACATTTTCTGTTTGGTGGTGTCCACCACAACATCGGCTACCTTAATATTAAAGGAGTCAGTGAAAAAGGGTTGTTCATTAATGGCAATACGCTGTGGCGGGATGGTATACGATCCACTGTCAAACTGTGTTAATGCATATATCTGCTGAAGGATTACCCTGTTGTTGTTTTTGACGGTATCTTGCATAATGGCCTCAACAGACTCCAAAGGGGAAAACGTTTGACCTTCCGGAAAATGGACTACGTTTAGGGAATCGGTTTCTACCGTTATGGTATACTTGATTTGCTCTCCAATTTTGATCCCTGTGGTGTCAATTTCCGCGGTGACTTTGGAAGCTTGCGAAAACCCAAGGGAAGGAAGTAAAAAGATATATAGTAAAACCACACCGAACAGCAGTGAAGATTTTCTTTGAACTTCCGATATAGGGGAACTTATCTGCTGCATTATCCTCTTCGTTTAAAGTAGCCCAACAATTTTTTCACATAGCTTTCATCCACACGACAATTGATTACGCCGCAACCTGATTTGGTGAAGGAATCCATGAAGTACTCCACTTTTTCCTTATGGAAAGTGCCATAAGCGTTCCGTACTTTTTTGGATCTTGTGTTCACCAGTTGGAGCGTTCCAGTTTCAGCATCAAGCATTTGAACCATACCCAAATTGGGGATGGACTCTTCCTTGGCATCATAAACCCTAATCCCGGTTACGTCGTGTTTGTTGCCAACAATCCGCAAGGTGTTGTCATAGTCGTCCGTAATGAAGTCCGACAACACAAATACGATGGCCTTTTTCTTCATCACATTGGTCAAGAATTTCAGGGCTTCGGCAATATTGGTCTCGCTACTTTGCGGTTTAAATTCCAACAATTCCCGAATGATGCGCAAAACATGGCTTTTTCCTTTTTTGGGCGGAATAAATAGCTCAACCTCATCCGAAAACAGGATTAAACCGACTTTGTCGTTATTTTGAAGTGCTGAGAAAGCAAGCGTTGCTGAAATCTCAGTAATAACCTCTTTCTTGAATTGGTTGGTGGTTCCAAACAACTCGGAGCCACTTACATCAACCATCAGCATCATGGTAAGTTCCCGTTCCTCCTCAAAAACCTTTACGAAGGGTTCATTATATCTTGCAGTAACATTCCAATCAATGGTTCTTACATCATCCCCAAATTGATACTGCCTTACCTCACTGAAAGTCATACCCCTACCTTTAAAGGTAGAATGGTACTCCCCACCAAAGATATGGTCGGATAGACGCCGGGTCTTGATTTCAATTTTGCGTACTTTTTTAAGTAACTCTTTCGTATCCATCAGTAAGCAAACCGTATTTAGGTTTCAGTTTTAGGTGATGGTAGGTTGTTGTTGGGAGATCACCTGTAAGACAAAATTCCCTGCTAGGGAACTTCTACCTCATTGACAATCTTGTTGATGATCTCTTCGGAAGTGATGTTCTCAGCTTCGGCTTCATAGGTAATCCCAATTCTGTGCCTTAGCACATCATGTACAACAGCCCTTACATCTTCCGGGATAACATATCCTCTTCGTTTAATGAATGCATAGCATTTGGATGCGTTGGCCAAATTGATACTTCCTCTTGGAGAGGCACCAAAACTGATCAGGGGTTTTAAATTCTCTAGATTGTATTTTTCGGGATATCGGGTGGCAAACACCAAATCCAAAATGTACTTTTCAATTTTTTCGTCCATGTAGACTTCCCGTGCCGCCTGTTGCGCGCTCAAAATTTGTTTTAAGGTAACTACGGGTTTCACTTCCTCTGTGGCTCCCTTGAGGTTTTGCCTAATGATGAGCTGCTCCTCATTCAGTTTGGGATAATCAATTACGGTTTTCAGCATAAAACGGTCTACCTGGGCTTCCGGAAGTGGATAGGTTCCTTCCTGTTCCACTGGGTTTTGCGTGGCCATTACCAAAAACGGCGCATCCAGTTTAAAGGTTTCATCCCCAATGGTCACCTGCTTCTCCTGCATGGCCTCCAAAAGTGCCGATTGCACTTTGGCGGGCGCCCTATTGATCTCATCCGCCAAGACGAAGTTGGCAAAAATAGGCCCCTTTTTTATCGAAAAATCGTTCTCTTTGATATTGTAGATCAAAGTACCCACCACATCGGCTGGCAAAAGATCGGGAGTGAACTGAATTCTACTAAAACTTCCCTTAACTGCTTTGGAAAGGGTATTTATGGCTAGGGTTTTAGCCAATCCAGGAACACCTTCCAAAAGTATATGCCCTTGGCCCAATAGTCCAATAAGCAGTCGTTCCACCATATGTTTTTGCCCAACAATGGCTTTGTTCATTTCCTGGGTGAGCAGGTCAATAAAAGCACTTTCCTGGGCAATTTTCTCATTCACAGCACTAATATCTATAGTAGTGTTTTCTTCCATATAACCTTTTATTCTTTAGGTATTTCTGTCAATTTTTTTCTAGATGTGCAAAATGAAAATTTATTTAAAATCCATCTGTTAATTAATGGTTAAAAAAATCCCCGAAAGCCCAGTTTTATGAAGGTTTTAAGGGTTTAATTTTATACTTTCATCTCGGATGCAAAATACAGGTAAATATTCCAAAGTTATTGCTGGAACCATGACATGGGGGAGTTGGGGGAAACAACTTTCCAAACATGGGATGATTGAATTAATGGAGCATTGTCTGGAAAACGGACTTACCACCTTTGATCATGCTGATATTTATGGGGACTATACTACCGAAGCGGACTTTGGGAAAGCCTTTGCCGAAAGCGGGATAGATCGATCACAAATTCAGATAGTGACCAAATGCGGCATTCAGATGACATCTGGCAGGGACAACCGCCTGAAGCACTATAATTACAGCAAAGATTACATTGTTTGGTCTGCTGAGGAGTCTTTACGAAAACTGAAGACGGAGTACTTGGACTTGTTCCTGTTGCATCGCCCTAGTCCTTTAATGCATCCTTCGGAAATTGGAGAGGCCGTCAACCACTTGTTGGAGAATGGAAAAATCAAGCAATTTGGGGTATCCAATTTTACACCATCCCAGGTAGAAATGCTGGAAAGTGTAGTAAAAGTTGAAGCCAATCAAGTGGAGTTTTCCTTAACGCATACGGCGCCCATGTACGATGGAACTTTTGACGATTGCATAGCCAATAAAAGACTGGCCATGGCATGGAGTCCTCTTGGGCTGGTTTTTAGAGAGGAAAACGCACAAACTGTGCGGATCCATAAAACCTTGTCCCAACTTGGAAAAAAATATGGGGTGGAGGAAAGCGAAGTTCTTTTGGCTTGGATGCTAAAACATCCTGCCGTTCCCAGACCTGTTATTGGAACCACCACCAAGGAAAGAATAACTTCATCGGCCAAAGCCGTGCAATTGGATTTGGAATTACAAGATTGGTTTGCACTTCTGGAAGCAAGCCAGGGGCAGGAAGTACCTTAAACTTAATTTATGGAATCGAAGACTGTATTGATAACGGGAGCCACCAGTGGAATTGGTAAAGCAACCGCCGAGCTTTTGGCGAAGAATGGATTTAATTTGGTACTATGTGGCCGACGAACAGATCGTTTAGACCAACTTCGGAACACATTGGGTGAACGAACAGAAGTTCATACCCTAACTTTTGATGTTAGAAATCGAGAGGAGGTTTTTAAGGCTTTGGAAAGTTTGCCCCAAGACTTTTGCCAGATAGATGTGTTGATCAACAATGCAGGGAATGCCCATGGGATGGACAAAATTGATTCAGGGAGTATGGACGATTGGGATGCCATGCTTGACATTAATGTAAGAGGGTTGCTTCATGTTTCCAAGGCGATCATGCCGCAAATGGTAGAAAGAAAGGCAGGGCATATTATCAATATTGGATCTCTTGCAGGGAAGGAAGTATACCCCAAAGGAAATGTGTATTGTGCCAGTAAATTTGCTGTTGATGCCATTAGTCAAGGGATGCGAATTGATCTTAATGAACATGGTATTAAGGTTGGAGCGGTAAATCCAGGTCTAGTGGAAACGGAATTCAGTGATGTTCGATTTAAAGGGGATGCCAATCGGGCAAAAACCGTTTATCAAGGGTATCAAGCACTAAAGGCAGAAGATATTGCCGATATAATTCACTTTGTCATTACAAGACCATATCATGTAAATATCGCCGATTTGTTGGTGTTGCCAACTGCGCAAGCTGGCAGTACAATCGTGAACAAAAAACTGTAGTGTTGCAGGATACGGGTTGAAAGTTGGGTGCAGAAGTTAAATAGTTGAGAAATGAAGGGTTTTGAGGAATTGGAAGTTTGGAATATGTCCCGAGAATTGTGCAATGAAGTTTGGCAAATTATGCTGAATACAACCCTGGCAAAAGATTTTGAACTAAGAAATCAAATGAATTCGGATTCAGGTTCGGTTATGGACAACATTGCGGAAGGTTATGAAAGAAACGGCAACCGAGAGTTTATTCAGTTTTTAAGCATATCCAAAGCATCTTGTGGAGAGCTTCGTTCACAATTGTACAGGTGTTTGGACAGAAGACATATTTCGCAAAAACAATTCGATGCCATTTATAATATGACATTGACGCTGGGAAAGAAATTGGGCGCTTTTATGACCTATTTAAAAAAATCTGAAAGAAAGGGTTCTAAGTATGATTAACCAAGCAACCCGAAACTTGTAACGCGCTACCCGAAACCAAAGAATATGATCAACAAACGCCTTCTGGTTAAAAACCTGCTTGCCCATAATGATGAAAACAGTTTTTACGACAAAAAACGATTCATTGCCATTGGGGAAAAGGAAGGGAAGGCGAAATTCTTAAAACATGTTTGTGCTCTTGCCAACAGCAACCCTAAGAACAACTCTTTTATTGTGGTTGGAGTGGAGGATGAGGACAATAAAATTGTTGGGGTTGATTTTTTTGACGATAGCAAGATCCAAAATCTGGTCAACGCCTATTTGGACAACCCGCCCATAATTTCGTATGAGAACATCCCCTTTCCGCATCTTCCGGAAGGCAAAGTAGTGGGTCTGGTAACCATTCGTTCCAATGGCAAGGTATGTGCCCTTCGGAAAAATATCTGGAAGTATTACGGAGGAGCTGTTTTTTTCAGGGAAGGAAGCATAAGTCTTCCCAAAGCTTTTGATATTGAGCTCAAGGACATCAATTCAGAAGCGGTGGCTACCATAGAACAGCACGCTCGCAATAATATAGAATTGACCTTGGATGCGGTCATCAATTTTATAAACAACAGACACGCGGACCTTACAAGTGATTACAAGGTGTTTAAGGAACAGTTTGTGGTATGCTGGGCAGGAAACAAGAAAACCGTTAAGAACAAGACGTACTTTTCCAGGGTGGATATCGAACTGATCAATGAGCAGGTCAAATTATTTTATTCGGCCTTGGATGAAATCACGATTGACTATACCGAAGATTCCTTTACCATGCTGGAGTTTGTTCAATTGGGATTGGGAGCCGAACAAAAATATTATCCGTTGGAAGAAATGGTGATTACCTTTTCTGAGAATGGGAAATACACCATCAACAGCAAACTCGTATTTGAACCACCCCAATATGACAAGAAAACGCTGCACCATGTCTTGAACACCAACAATACAATATTGCAAAAATTAAAAAAGAACATTGGGCTCAACAAAGTTGAGACTGCAGATTTGATGCATTTGCCTGCCACCTACCTCATTTGTTATCTGAATGGATTTGAAGAGGCCAAGGAGCAAATGGAACAAGCCCGCCCACTTATAAAGCGGCAGGACTCCAATATTTATCAATCACTGAAAGAATCCTTGCGAATACTCCGAAAGGTGAGATACAATTAGGATTTTTTAAGCCAGATCATTTGATAGGGTTGGAGTTCCAACAGCCCACTTTTCACATCAATTTTTTTGTTAGCTACCAGATCTTTTGGATTTCCCTTGGTGAAATACCCCAATTTCATCAGCCAACCAGAATCTATGACTTGCGGATTTTCATCAAAATTGCAGATGACGATCATCCCTTTCTTGGCACCTTGGGTTCGTTCAAAAACCAGTATATGATTATTTCCACTCTGATGCAGGACTAGATTGTTGGTGTCGGCCAAAACGGGGTTCGCCTTACGGACGGAAATCAAATGTTTTAGGGTGTGATATACGTTGCTCTGGGGCAAATCCCCATTCCCAAGTTTTTTAACCATGGCCCAATCTTGCTGGGGACGATTCACCCATCGGCTATCACCACTTTTGCTGGAATCTTTGGTATAGGAGTAATCGTTTAAAGTGGCAATTTCATCCCCGGCATAAATCATGGGAATGCCCCCAAAAGATAGGATGATTCCATGTAGCAAATTGATTTTGGAGATAGCTTTTTCAAGTAGTTCTTTATCCTCATTTTCCAAAGCCGATTCCAATCCCAGTAAAGAGGCGGCACTGCCTGTGATTCTTCCGTCACCTGTTTTGGGATTGTACATGAATAGTAAGCCTTTGGCAGGAGACCAATCCAATCTTTGGCAATAATAATCCAATAAGAATTTTCGGTGTTGCTTTGGGTCCCATCCCATTTCACGGATAAAGGAATCATCGTACCCAAGACCTATGTCGTCATGGCAGCGGATATAATTGATCCAAGTGCATTCCTTTGGTTTGGCAGGAACTTCCGTAAGGCTTTTATACAGCAGTCCTGTTTTTTTGGTTGCTATGGAGTTCCACAAAAGAGCCATAAGCGATGCGTTGTAGGCTACTTCGCACTCGTTGCCCAGTTTTGGTCCTTCGCCAAAATATTTGATGATGTCCTTGGGAGCCACAATGGCCTCCGCCAAAAAAATAGCACCGGGAGCAACCACCTGAAGACACATACGGAACAAGGACACTAAATTGTGGGCCTCGGGCAAATTTTGGGAGATTGTTCCTATTTTCTTCCACAAGAATGCCAGGGCGTCAAACCGAACTACATCAACACCCAAATTCACCATTTTGACCAAGTTGGTCAGCATCGCCATAAAAACTTCTGGGTTGGTATAGTTCAGATCCCATTGATAGCTGTTGAAAACGGTCATCACCCAGCGATCCATTTCTGGGACAAATGTGAAGTTGCCCGGTGAGGTTTCAGGGAAAACTTCCGGAAGCACCTTCTCAAAGGCGTCGGGGATGGTCCTGTCTTCAAAGGTGTAGTAGTAATCCAGATATTTTTGCTCCCCTTTTTTGGCCTTTTTTGCCCACGGATACTCGTCTGAAGTGTGGTTTACCACAAAATCCAACATCAATAAAATACCGTGTTTCCTAAAGGCAGAGGTTAACTTCAGCAAGTCTTCTTGGGAGCCATATTTTTTATCGACCTTCAGATAACTGTTAACCGCATATCCGCCATCGCTTTCTCCCTTAGGTCTTGTGGTAATGGGCATTACATGAATAAAATTGACCCCAAGATCTTTGAAATAAGATATTTTTTTGTGTAATCCCTTCAGGTCTTTGTTGAAGTTTTCCACATACAATTGCATCCCTACAATGTTCTGGCTTTGGTACCAGGATTCGGCTTCCAAGCGCTCCAGATCCTGACGCTGAAGTTCATCAGGCCGAAGGTCATATAGCTTGGGTAAAAGTTTTAGGAGTTTATCAAAATCCTTATCGTGTTTTTCTACGGGATATAGCGAAAAGAACAGCTGTTGGATCAAGCTAAGATTGGTGCTTAACCTTAAATCAAAAAGTGCCTTGGGAGTTTTGACATTTAGCCGATTTGAAACGAGCTTATGTAAAGCAGCTTGGTTCATTAGGCTTCCAATTGTGATCTAGATGGTAGCGAGGGGATGGCTCCGTAGTTGGTAGTAGTGATGGCACCGGCTTTATTGGCCATGGTGACCATGGGAAGAAGCAAATCAAAGTCTTCCTTGAGATGTTCAAAGTTGTCCATATCTGCAACTTGTTTCAGCAAACAACCAATAAAAGCATCTCCGGCTCCTGTGGTATCAACGGACTTGACTTTGATGCTAGGGACAACTTGTTTGTTTTTGTCCATGCTTATCAAAGTCCCTTCCTTGCCTAGGGTCACCGCAATGATTTTTGTCCCCACTTGATGTAGGAAATCGCATGCCTGGTATAGATCGTCCTTTCCAGATAGTAATTGGGCTTCCTCCAAACTAAATTTACACAAATGGGATTTTTCTACAAACGGCATACATTTTTTAATGAACCGTTGTTCATTATCCTTCCAAAGATCTCCCCTGAAATTTGGGTCAAAGCTGATAAACATTTCCTTGGTAAGCGCATCAAAAAGGTATTTGCCATAGGCCTTCTCAAGTTCACCTCCCAGCAATGCGGTGGCGGCCCCCAAATGCATAATGTTACCGTGAAAATCTTTCCTAAGCGATGGGTCGTAGGTCAATTCCCGATCGGCACCCCTGCTGAAAACAAAGTCACGCTCGCCATCTTCTGCAAGTGAGACGAACGCTAGGGTTGTAAAGGTTTTTGAAATTTGGACAAGTGATACATCGACACCTTCTTTTTTTATGACATCCAGCAAGAACTTCCCAAAGGGATCTTCGCCAACCGCACCAATAAATACACCTTTGCCTCCCAATTTGGAAATGGCACAGGCCACATTGGCTGGAGCACCGCCTGCTTTTTTGGTAAAGATGGTGGCTTGGGTAAGGTCACTTCCCTGCTTTTCAGCAACAAAATCAATTAGTAACTCACCTACACAGAATACTTTTTTCATCCCTACATCTAAATAGAAGACTCAATGTAAGGAGAAAAAAGCGGCTAATCCAAAATTTTGTGGGCTATGACTGTAAAATATGTTTTGGAAGAATCTTGGCATAGGGATTCCCGCGCTTTGGCCTCTAGTGTTGAATCGGCTTGAAGTTGTCCAGGTTCAAAAAGAAAAGCAACTGAAATTTGTTGATTTTCCGAAACTTTTTGCTGGAGGCTCCCTCCAGATTCCATGATTTCCAAGACCTCAATCTTGTAAAGATGATCCTTGGCAATGCCGCAAATTTCCTTGTTGTCCTGAACGGCCGAAAGTACTTTTATCTTAAATACTATTTCATTTGGACCCAACATTTCTTGTTCATTGTTTGCACCATTGACTTCTTCATTTTGACCCGTGGATTGTTCCTGTATCTGAGAGTTTTCCGTCATCAAACCTTCTTGCGATTTGGAACAGGACTGCCCTAAGATAAAGACTAGTATGAAGATTAGGGGTTTCATATTATTTGCGTTTTAATGATATACGGAACAAGCCATTGGATTGGATGTTAAAAAGGCGCGATTACCATCGCGCCTTTTTCAAACTCTTCTCCTATTATTTTTTTATGATTTTAAAATTTTCATTCGTGGTCAAACCGCTAATTTTCACAAAGTAAATCCCGTCAGGATTATTGGAAGCATTCCAAATAAATGGTTGCGAACTATCCACGTTTTGCTGATCAAAGACTTTTTGTCCAAGAATGTTGAAAATTTGGGCGCTAACCTTGCTGTCCCTATTGTTTTTAACAGCAAAATAGAACTGGTTCGTGGATGGGTTGGGCCATACCGCAGTGATGACTTCCGTCTCCAAGGTCGCCAGGTTTTGCTGGACTTGGTCAGCTTGGCCAGACGGAGGAATTTGCATGGCAATATCATCAGAAGATCCACTGTCCACTGTTCCATATATCTGGAAAACCTGATCCGTAATTCCATCACCGAAAGCCGCTGACTGGGCCGTCCAATCTACCGCACCTGTACCGAAAAGGTCAAACGCATCTTTAAACACGGCTTCGTTGCCAATTAAACCTGCCTGTGTCAACCAGAACCACTGGGTGGCATCAGGAGAGAAATTGAGATTGGCGTAGACCGATATCCAATACGTACCGGCCTCCAAAACCAAAGGTTCGGGAAGCTCAATGCTGATATTGCTATCTGTTGGTTCTGAAGACGGAACCACAGCGCCACTATCATAAGCCACAACACCAGGCTGTCCCCCACTGTCAGCATAAATCACCACATTGGCACTGGTAAGCAACGGGCTATTATTGGCACCTCCAAAGGCAACAACACTGTTCACGGTCCACTGACTGTCCGCAGGCACAATGAAATCATCAGCGGATTGGGCCAGGGCCCCACCAAAGTCAGGGAACAATTGGGAAGGTCTACTTCCTATGGCCGCTTCGTTCTGCTCATAAATAGGTAATTCCGTTAAAGTCACCGTAAATCCTTCCGCAACCTGCTCTTTTCCAGATGTGGCAATTAAGCCAATGGCAGCACTTCCTTCCATACCGGGTGCAAAGGACAGTTTGATGATATCCCCATCCATCTCGGCAGTGACCAGTTCTGGATTGGAATTGGTCATCTCAATGGAAATATCCCGTCCTCTGGAATGGACAAATAAATCTTTTACATTCACTTCCCTATCTGGACTACTTATGGGCAGTACAAGGTCTGGCAGCAAATAGGCTACGCTAAGCTTGGATGTTGGAGATTTGGAGGCATAGAATTTTGCATTGTAAACCCCATTTCCGTGGGCGGCAACAGCAACAAACCCATCTGTTCTTGTACGCACTTGAGGCACAACCACGTTTCCAACAATACAGGGCTCCCGATACCAACGTGTCCTATCCCCATTGAGGTAGTATGTTGCATAAAGCCCAGTACTGGTACCTACATAGTAAATATTGTTGTTCCCGCCTATGGAGAACCATCTAGCGGATGGGCCATTACCTGTACCATCATTGTTTTCTTCCAAATTTCCACTGATACTTTCCCAAGTCTCACCAGCATCCCTACTCATGAAGATACTTTTGATATTGTAATTGGAAAACACAGCAAATACTTTATCCGAATTGTTGGGGTCCACATAAATTTGGTTGATGTTTCCAGTGGGCAGACCTTTACCGGTTGAAATATCCACAGGGGGTTGGTCATCAATGTTGGCATTTTCCATTTTGAAAATCATGCCCGTTGAGGTTCCATAATACAATCTGTTGGCCACAGGATATTTGGACACATCCAAACCAGTAATCAAGGAACCATCTGGCGTGGCTGTTTGATCTTGACGCACCCAGTTCACCGTGGTCGGGGCATTGGAGAACAAAGGAATTTCATCCAGGTTGTTATTCCTCCACATGCGGTCACCTGCGGGCATATACATGATGTTATCGTTGTTGGCATCCAGAATAAATGGAGCCACAAAATCAAATCCACTAGCACTGGAAGGCTGTACCCTTGTAAACGAGATAAACTCACCCGCTTCGTTAAAATTAAATCGGAACACTACGCCGAACTGGGCGGATACATATCGGGTCAGTCCTCCATCAGCTATGGCATTAAAGGAACCATCGCCCCCAAAATCCTCTTCCCATGGGTCTTTTCCGTTCGTAGAGTTGGTGAACCATGTACCATTATCTTGGAATCCTGCTACTACATCTTGACTATTCCCTTCGGGGTCTATGGCAATGGCATAGGGCTGAGTGGTAATATAACCATTGTTCAAGGACGTCCAACTCACAGGTTCGCTGGCAATTGTTATATCCTCGGTCACCTGAACACCACCATCGTTTGCCGAAATTGCCTTATTGGGATTGGATGGAAGAAAAACCAAATTGTGCTGATCGGGATGATGATTGGGATATAATCCAAAGCTGTCACTAAAAATGGTGTAGCCCCCAATCCAGGTTTCAAATCCAGCTGGGGTAGTGAACCCAGAATTAGAACGATATAAATTGGTGCCGCCC
This sequence comes from Flagellimonas sp., assembly GCF_965233845.1. Lineage (GTDB taxonomy): Bacteria > Bacteroidota > Bacteroidia > Flavobacteriales > Flavobacteriaceae > Flagellimonas. The sequence goes on along the minus strand of NZ_OZ247584.1, from coordinate 3,714,462 downwards.
AAAAAGACAATATCCGGATGGGTAGGATGTACTTTCACCACCATATTATATCCTCCCTGCAAGTTTAGATCACTGGCGATGCCACCAATTCCTATGGGCAAATTGGCCGTTAGATCTATCCATTGTTCCTCGGGGGTGGCTGCATCTCTTTGGTATCTCCACAAAAAGGCCTCTCCCGCATTGCTTAAATCATAGGAGAAGAAGTAAATTCTATTCTCATCAGATGGATCGTATGCCATGACGGTTCTTCCGAACGAAGGGAATAGTCCTGCAGGAGTAATGTTGGTCCAACTCACCCCATCTTCAGAGGTGAAGAACCCAGCATTTTCCCCTCCAAAAATGTCCACTGTTCCGTAAAGGGTACCGCCTGGGGTAACCATAACTTCAGTTTGGCTGTCGAATCCACTTGGGAGCACTTCATCAAAGGACCTCCCTCCATTCGTGGAGCGAAACAAACCATCAAAAGTTGCGGCATAGATATGACCCGTGTGCGGATGCACAACCAGGCTGTTGATCAAATCAAAGGATGAGAAAGAGGTTACGTCATTATCCGAAGTGTTGCGCAATGGGAACCAGCTTCTACCATTATTATTGGATTTAAATATACCGGAACCTTGGTAAAAAGCCCCTGGTGCTCCAGCGGAGTTACCAAAACGCTCTCCGGAGGCATAATACCAAATATGTTGTTTGTTTTTTCTTGGATCTTGAACAATGGCCGTAATGCTTGGGGATTGCCTTCTACGGGTTACCTTGCGCCAAGTGTCGCCAGAATTGGTCGATCTCCATAGTCCACCCGAGACGCCCCCAGCAAAAATTATGTTTTCGTTCTTCATGTCCAAGGCTAATGCCCTGGTCCTTCCCCCAACGTTAAATGGCCCTCTATTCCTAAAGTAGAAATACTTCTTTTTTGAAGCTTCACTCCCATAGGATTTGGACATTTGGGATTGGATATCCGTAGAGTCAATTTTACCAACAAATTCTGCTTCCCGCTCTTTGATATGCTCTGGAATTTTTTTGGTAAACGGATCTTGAACCTGTCTATGCTCGTAGGCCATTCGATCTAAGGCTCGATCACCAATAGGCTTAGGAGTAACGCCAACGGGCCCTTGTTTGCTATCGTAAATTTTGGTTTGCTTATACAGATTATGCCCTTTCTGTGGAGCGTCATCATGTGTCTTTTTTAGGTTCTGAGCCTGTAAACCCGAGAAGGAAAGGGACATACAGATTAAAAAAGAAAAAAGAAGTTGATAGGGTAGTGTTCTTTTCATATAGTATGAGATTAAATGAATTAGCTTTTCAATATAACAAAAAGAAGCACCATTGTTAAAAAAATCTAAATAAAATCGATTAATAGGAATCAGCTTACAAAGTAAAATTGGGAATTCCCCATTGAGGAAATATGTTTTCGCCGAAAGTTTAGCTTGATTTTGGTCCAAATTTGCTTTTGTTGTGTATCATTGCCCAAAATTTGGTTCATGAGAACTTTGGTAATTGGAGATGTTCATTCTGGCTTTAAAGCGCTAAAGCAATTACTACAGCGAGCAAAGGTGACGACGGATGATCACCTCATTTTTTTGGGGGATTATGTGGATGCTTGGAGTACTGCTGTGGAAACAGTTGATTTTTTGATGGAACTGGACAAGCGTTACCAATGTACTTTCATAAGGGGCAACCATGACGAGCTATGCAGGGAGTGGTTGCTTACCCAAAAAGAAAATCCTCAGTGGTTGGCCCATGGAGGCGTGGCAACAAGAGACTCTTATTTGGCGGCAAGCAAGGAAAAATGGGAAGAGCACTTGGAATTTTATGCTGGACTGCAAAACTACTTTTTGGATAAGGACAATAGACTGTACCTGCACGCTGGATATACCAATTTAAAGGGTGTGGAATACGAGTATTTTGAACAGCTTTTTTATTGGGACCGGACCCTCTGGGAACTGGCCAAGGCCTTGGATTCCAGCATGTCTCCCGATCATCCTAACTTCCCGCAAAGGTTAACCCATTACAAGGAGGTGTTTATTGGGCACACGCCACTTTCCAAAATAGGGGAAGCTGTACCCCAAAAGGGAGCCAACGTTTGGAATGTGGACACAGGAGCTGCTTTTAAGGGGGCCTTGACCATGATGGATGTGGAGACTAAAGAGTATTGGCAAAGCGACCCCGTTCACACCTTTTATCCTGGAGAAAGGGGGAGAAACTAACTTAGAATTTACCCGATTTGTGCTTGTCTTGCCATTTGGCCAACTCGGTCCATTGCCCTTTATAGGCCATTTTTGCCTGCATGGGCCAAGAAGCTGGATCGTGAATTCGGTAGCGATCCCCTCCTGAATTAAGTACTTCTTGACATTTTACAGTGGATATTTCCGAGAGGTCTTTCCAGGTCTTGATTCCAAAATTATGGAACAGCCCTTCTATTTTTGGCCCTATACCTTCTACTATCTTCAAGTCATTTTCCTTTACTCGCCTTTTCAAGGCAGCTTTGGCTGCATTGGCATCAAATCCTTTGGATTTACTTGTTGAGGGAGGAGCAAGGGAACTGGAAATGGTTTTTGTTTTTTCTGTTGCAGCTTCATCGGCCAGCTTTTTGTTGCAAGCTTCCAGTTCAGCTTTCAATCGGGCATTCTCTGATTCCAGGGCCGCTAATTCTGCCGAAGAGTCAACAACCCCGGCGTCCTTGCCTTTTCCAATTAAATAACCCAAGATGCCAGCAATTAGACCTACCAAAGCTGGAATAATCCAACACCAAATATTAATATTTTCAGCACTCATAATTAGTGGTTTAAGGTTTTTCTTGTTCCTGCTTCCAAATCAATGCATACGACACGGCTCCCAAATAAACATTGCCTTCCTTTTCCATTTCCTCATCAAGTTTTCCCAACACCTTAATTTGATCGGAAGGGATTCCCGAAATGATAAAATGGTTTTTAACGGATTGTGCCCGTGCCAAACCAAGATTGGAATATGAGGTAGTGTTTTCTTCTTTAGGCGTAAAATGTCCAATGATATTAACAACGGAAGAGTCGTTTGCAATCAAATAGTTCCGTAAGGTCTCAATGCCATCTTTCAAATCTTTCGAAATGGGCATTAGAAAAGTAGGGTTGGAAGGACGGAAATCAAAATTGTCCGTGATGTTGAGTGTAAAGCTCCCGTCACTAAGGGCAAAAGGGTAGGCGAGCTTATTACTTGACTGTTTCAGAACTACCGAATTTTCCAATTGCGGGGATTCTTGATTTGTTTCGTTAAGACACCCACTGCAGAGATTGAGGTACATCCAAGTTCCGATAGCAATAACAGCCACTATCCCTAGCAGGTATAAATTCTTGTTGGACATCGGAACAAAAGTTAGCGTTCGTTCCTACAAAATATTAAAAAAATGCTAAAAAATCAGGGTTTAACCACTAGAATCCGAGGGACTTATGATAATAATTGGTTTGGCGCAAGATAACATTTCAACGAAAGAAGTACCAAAAAACACCAATCATACAATTTTTATGACCAATGATAATATTCCGATGAGACCTCATCCGGAATAATGGGAAATTTGCATATATATATTAGGTAAGGAACCCTATTTCTCCCGACGAAGTTCCGGCATTGAAATAGGGTTTAATTTAAGTTTGAGTTAGTTAAGTTGGTTTAAAAATCGTGGTTTCTTATGAGCTGCGATTTTTTGTTTTGTGTGAAAAGCCACCGGCTTGTTCGTCTTTATTCTGGCAATGGTTTTTTGGTAAATCTAATTGATTTTCAGTATATTAAGAAGTTAACCTTAAAACCAACATTATGAGATCAACACTATTGACACTGTTTGCATTTATGATCTGCTTCTGTTCCATGGGACAGGTTGCCTATTTTCAGTACCGAGTGGTTCCAGCCGATCGGGAATCTGAATTTTTGGATAAAGAAACCAATCATTGGGCCAAGGTGGCCAAAACGGCGATTGACCAAGGTAAAATGGCTGGATGGTCCTTATGGAGAAAAGTGGGTGTTACAGAGGAAGGCGCACCCAATTATGTCTTTGTAAACCTATATGAGAGTTTTGAAAAAGCCAACCCGGCAGAGGTATGGTCTGCTGATAATCTAAAGACCATGGGTATTTCACCAAATTTGGTGGAGACCAACTCTTTTACAAAAGTACCATTTGATTATTGGCTACAATTAGAGGACATGGTAGAAGGGGATTATAAATATGCCTTGGTAAACTATGCCATGCCCAAAAATAGAAGTGGCTTTATTGAAGAGAACAAGGCCCTGTGGAAACCACTTCATGAACAAAACATTAAAAAGGGCAATCTAGGTATGAAATCCTGGGGATTAATGTCGGTTGTGTACCCTAGGGGAAGTGCAGCAAGGTTTTCTGCACTTACATGGGATGGATTTGATACCATGGCAGATGTTATGAACTATTTGAGATACAATCCAGATGGTATGGACGCCGCTTTTCAAGAAGTAATATCCAAGTCCAAAATGGGAGAGATAATGCCCGAGGGAGGATTTGAGTACAGTATCATTTATGAGCGTGTAAAACGAATTGCACCTCAGCAATAACGCTATTTAAATAGCATAAAAAAAGCCCGATAACTCGGGCTTTTTCCATTATAAAGACTTGACTACAAATCAAACTTGATGCCCTGGGCCAATGGAAGTTCCGTAGTATAGTTAATCGTGTTGGTTTGCCTGCGCATGTATACTTTCCATGCATCAGAACCACTTTCACGACCACCTCCAGTTTCTTTCTCACCACCAAATGCCCCGCCAATCTCAGCTCCGGATGTACCTATGTTTACATTGGCAATTCCACAATCACTACCAGAAGCGGACAGGAATCGTTCCGCCTCTCTAAGGTTATTGGTCATAATGGCAGACGATAAACCTTGAACCACCCCGTTTTGTTGTTCAATGGCGTCCTCAACGTTTCCTGAATATTTTAAAAGATAAAGAATGGGTGCAAAAGTCTCTTCCTGTACAATCTGAAAACTGTTTTTAGCCTCCACAATAGCAGGTTTTACATAGCAACCACTTTCATAGCCTTCACCAGTTAAAACCCCTCCTTCAACCAATACCGAACCACCTTCCTTCTTGGCTTCTTCCAAGGCTTTTTGATACATCGCAACCGCATCGGTATCAATCAGGGGACCTACATGGTTGTTCTCGTCCAGAGGATTTCCAATTCGAAGTTGTTGGTAAGCGTCGGTCACCGCTTCTTTTACTTGATCGTAAATAGATTCGTGGATGATCAATCTACGGGTCGAGGTACAGCGTTGTCCTGCGGTACCTACAGCTCCAAAGACCGCCCCAATGACCGTCATTTTAATATCGGCATCCGGGGTAACAATGATAGCGTTGTTTCCGCCGAGCTCCAATAAGGATTTACCCAATCTGGCAGCAACCGCTTGCGCCACTATTTTACCCATGCGGATAGAACCCGTTGCTGAAACCAGGGGAACTCTTTTATCCGTGGTCATCATTTCTCCCACTTTGTAATCGCCATTGATCAAGCAGGAGATTCCTTCGGGAAGATTATTTTCTTTTAAAACTTCGGCAATAATATTTTGACAAGCCACCCCGCACATAGGAGTTTTTTCTGAGGGCTTCCAAACACAAACATCTCCACATACCCAAGCCAAAGCCGTATTCCAGGCCCAAACGGCCACAGGGAAGTTAAAGGCCGAAATAATTCCGACAATTCCCAGCGGGTGGTACTGCTCATACATGCGATGTCCAGGTCGCTCCGAGTGCATCGTCAACCCATGCAATTGACGGGAAAGGCCAACAGCAAAATCACAGATATCAATCATTTCCTGAACTTCCCCCAAACCTTCTTGGTAGGATTTCCCCATTTCATAGGAAACCAATTTTCCAAGTGGTTCTTTAAGCTCGCGAAGTTTTTCACCAAATTGGCGAACCATCTCACCTCTTTGGGGAGCAGGAACCAATCGCCATTCCTTGAAAGCCGATGTGGCGGCTTGCATTACTTTTTCGTAATCTTCGGATGTGGTGCTCTTTACCTTTCCGATCAACGCTCCATCCACAGGGGAATAGGAAGCTATGGCATCTCCTGAACCGAAGTTGTTTGAACCGGTGGAAGTACCTTCGTTTATTTGGTTTAAGCCCAATTTTTGAAGAGCTTCATCTATTCCAAATGATACTGCAGTTTCTGACATTTATAACTTTTTATAGGTGTATTGTTATATTTCGCAAAAATACGAATATTCCCGATGAACATAGTGAAGATTTCCTAAAGGAAAAAATGGATGACCAATAATCCCAATCCAATCAACGCAGGAAGGGCTTGGACCGTAAAAATCTTTTTAGAAGCTGTCAATGCGCCATAGATTCCTGCCACAGAAACACAGCCCAAAAAGAACATGGCAACATACACTTGCCATTCTGGATTTTTAATGAGTAAGGACCAGATTAGTCCTGCCGCCAAAAAACCATTGTACAATCCCTGATTGGCAGCTAGGGTTTTGGTAGGTTCAAACAATTCCTCCGGAAACTTACGGAATACTTTCTTGGCCTTGGTGGTCCAGGCAAACATTTCCAACCACAAAAAATATAGGTGCAAAATGGCAACTAAAACGATAAGTGTTTTGGCAATTATCAGCATCATCAATCTTTTGCGGTAAAACGTTCGTCAATAGGCATCACCGTTCCACAATTATCACAGGTTCTTAGTTCTTCGGAGCCATAAAAATGCTCAAAATGGGATAAAAAGTCCTTCTCAATATCATGTAAGGTAAAATACGCCTCGTAAAGTTTATGGTTGCAGTTGTCGCAGAACCACAAAAGTCCGTCATCAACGTTCATGTGGTCCCGTTTACGTTCCACCACCAAACCTATAGAGTCTTTATGTCGCACGGGTGAATGGGGTACTTTGGCTGGATGGAGGTACATATCTCCCGGGCCCAACTTCATTGTTTTCTTTTGTCCTTCTTCTTGAATGTGAACCTCAATATTGCCTTCCAATTGGTAGAACAGTTCTTCCGTTTCGTTGTAGTGGTAGTCTTTACGGGCATTGGGCCCTGCCACGATCATTACAATATAATCACCAGCGTCTTTATATAGATTCCTATTGCCCACGGGAGGTTTAAGGGTGTCCCTATTTTCCGCTATCCATTGATTTAGGTTGAAAGGAGCTTGTGCTGCCATGTCCAAGATTTTTTGAAAGGTATAAAAATCCTTTTTGTCAGCATAGGCTTTAACAAAAAGACCCATGCTATGCATGGGTCCTAATGTTATATTGAAGTATAACAAAGGTTTATTGCGCCGCTACCTTCATAAATATTTGGGTAAAGTATGGCCTACCTTGTTTATCCACTTGCACACTTAAAGTGGTATGGGTAAAATCTCCTTCCAAAGTGGTTTTATGGGAGCTGCTATTTAGCCAACCTTCCAATGTCTTTTCGGCAGTGGAATAATATCGGGCCACATTTTCACTCACCTTTACCGCATCTATTTCTGATGCAATCTTGGAGGCACGGGATTCAAAATTATCGTGGCTCAACTCGTTCTTGGAAATCATATAGTTGTTATGGTCTTTGGCATGACCATAAGAGGAGGGACTGTTTTGTAGTGTAGTTGCGCCAATGGACGATCTGTGCTCGTTCACCAGATTCACCAATTCAGCTTCCATCTCCTGGGGGTCCACGGTCATCTTTTCATTCTGAAGAAAGGATTCGGCAATAGCTTTTTCTTCTTCAACTGTAGACGACTTGCTACACATAGTGAGGCCTATAACGGCGGCCGTCAGCCATAGGGTGTAAAATACTCTTTTCATTTTCAGGGCTATGCTTTGGGGTGGTTCTGGCACCCCATATGTTCTAGGAGCTAAACTAGCCGAGAAGCTTCCCCGAGCCATAAATTTTCCATGGGAACACAAAATTATCCGTTAAGAGGTCAAAAAGCCTCATTTTTCAATCGGAACTGAATGAACTCCGGTTCCATTCGTCGAGAAAATCTATCGTTTAAATGATGATGTTTTGGTCTGAAGACGTTGGATTCTCTTCAGAATTTGGATTGGGCTGCTCAGCTTCCAATACCCAAGAAAATACCAGAGCACCTATTTCTTTTACCGGATGGTAAAAAAGGGATTCCTTTTTGGTGTCCTCGTTAATAAAATCAAAAGACGCGGTAAGGCGTTCAAAGAAGATAAGTAAGGCACCGACAATAATGGCCACTTTGAGCATCCCAAAAATGCCTCCGGCCACCTTGTTTAAGAGACCAAGCATTGCAAAATCGGCAATTTTGGTCAGGAATTTGCCAGCAAAATGAACCAACAGAACAATACCAAAAAAAGTGATAAGAAAGGCAGTGATTTTTAAATACTGTCCATTCCAACCCATGTTTTCGGACAGATGGTCTGCTGTGAGGTATGAAAAATGTATGGCACCATAAATTCCTGCTATGAGGGCCACAAGAGAAGCAATTTCTACGAAAAGCCCATTTTTAAGGCCTTTGTATAGTCCCCATATCAGAAGAACACCTATAACGATATCCAGAAAGTTCATTGCTTCTATTTTAACAAATATAGGATATTGATTACTACCTTTGGTGACCGTCAAACAAAGGGATATGGCAAGGGACGAGGAACTTAAGGAACGATGGGACCAATTGGTCGTAAAGCTGTCTGAACAATTTTCGGATGGTGACCCCTTGGACATAGACGGAATGGTCTATTTGGTAGGTGTACAAGAACTGGGAAACTACCATAGAACTTTTAAGAAGGATGAAAAGGTCAATCTTATGCATATTGCCATTTGTAGATTGTTGGAGCCTTATGGGTATTACGACTTTGATTTTTATGACGATGATGGTTGGCCCCATTACACGGTCAAAGAACAACTACCTCCCCTAAAACCAGGAGAGCAATCCATTTTGATGAAGGAGGCCTTGGTGAACTATTTCCTGGAAAAAGAGTACATTAAATAACTAGAAATCCAAAAAATGGAAACACCCTTGAGTTTCACCAACCTTGAAAGGAAAAAAAAGATTGACAAGGCTATAAAAACAGACTTTGACCTTGTGGTCATTGGCGGTGGAATAACTGGCGGGGGGATTGCCTTGGACGCAGCTTCGAGAGGACTAAAAGTACTCCTTTTGGAAAAAGGGGATTTTGCTTCCGGAACCAGTAGTAAGTCCACCAAATTAATTCACGGGGGTCTGCGATATCTGAAACAATTCGATTTTTGGTTGGTCAAGGAAGTGGGTTCCGAAAGGGCTATTGTACACAAGTTGGCCCCTCATTTGGTATTGCCGGAGAAGATGCTGCTCCCCTTAATTGAGGGAGGTTCTTACGGGAAATGGTTAACCTCCATTGGACTTAAGGTATATGATATCCTTGCCCAAGTAACCGGAGAAGATAAGCGGCAAATGCTGGAGAAAAAGCAAGCCTTGAAACTGGAGCCTCTCTTGCCCAAAAAGATATTGAACGGGGCTGGATATTATGCAGAGTATAGAACAGACGATGCCCGTTTGACTTTGGAAAACATCAAGACAAGTCTTCAATATGGAGCTGACGCTTTGAACTACATGAGGGTTACCGGATTTGTTTATGAGAAGGAGAAGGTGTCAGGAGTCAAGGTTAGGGATGAGGTATCCGGAAAGGAATACCAAATCAATGCAAAATATGTAGTGAGTGCCGCAGGCCCTTGGGTAGATGAATTACGTATCATCAACAACTCCAAAAAGGGTAAGCGCCTGCATTTGACAAAAGGCGTCCATTTGGTATTCCCAAGAGAAAAATTGCCCGTAAAACAATCCGTCTATTTTGATGTGCCTGATGGGCGTATGATGTTCGCGATTCCACGGGGTAAAATAACCTATGTGGGAACCACCGACACCAACTTTAACCTGGACAAGGATCATGTTCGAACCGATTTGGCAGATGCCATCTACCTTATCTCCGCAGTAAACAACATGTTTCCGGACATCCATTTGGAAATGGAGGACATTATTTCTTCTTGGGCTGGCTTGAGGCCTTTGATTCATGAAGAGGGCAAATCGGCTTCAGAACTGTCCAGAAAAGATGAGATTTTCACTTCGGATACCGGACTGATCAGCATCGCCGGAGGTAAACTGACCGGGTATCGCAAGATGGCGGAGCGAACCGTAAATCGGATTGCCCAAAAAATGCAAGAAGACCACGGGATGGAACTTCCATCCAGTAAAACCGAGAATATTCCACTCTGTGGAAGCAATTTTAAGAAATTCAAACAGGTCAAAAAGTACATTGCAGAAGTACATGAGCGTGTACAAGCGGATGGTTTGTCCGAGTACGATGCATGGTACCTCGTCACCACCTACGGGAAGCAAACGGAGCTGATATTGGAACTTTACGAATCCCAGAAACAGCAAGATGCCTATGAACGGATGATTCGTGCAGAGACCAAGTTTTCCATTGCTTATGAAATGGTGTTGAACCCTATGGATTTCTTTATCCGAAGAACAGGAAGACTTTATTTTGACATTGAGAGCGTTAAACTGTTCATGGAACCGGTATTGGATGAATTCCAGCAGGTATTTGGGTATACCAAGGAGGAAACCCAATCCTTTAAGGAGTCGTTGTTGCACGAGCTTGATTCGCATTCCAATTTTTCTTTGGATAGGGTTTAGGCCCCGTCCTTTGCCAACCAATGCAGCTATAGGAATTCCCTATATTTGGTTAAATTAAACTTCTGCGTTTCCAATGGACGCCAACCTTTACTTTTTCTACGGCTGGTGGCAGTTTGCTGTCTGCCTTTTCGCATTTTTTGCGTTGATCGCAATTTGGTGGCAGATTGGAAAAAAGCAAAATGATTTCGGACAGGTTTGGCTGGCCTTGTCCATACTTGCTTGGGCTTTTTCAGGTTTGTTGGAAGTTTATTTTACTGGAGTTTCACAGACTAATGCCCTATATCTGGATAGCGGGCGGAGTATATTCTCCTTGTTTAACAGTTTGTTCATCCTACTGGCCTTACCATGGTTTAGATACCTCCCCAAACCCCTTGCGCCTGTGATCAAGGGAGGTTTTTGGAGATACATTGTTGGGGTCCCATTCTTATTTTGTTTGGCATTTACGGTTCACAAACTGGTGGTAGGAAGGGAATATGGCTATATCCAAGAACTTGACGTGTATTATGCGGTTTTTACCCTTATTTTTTTGGGAGGAGTACTTTGGGAATCCTTCGCAAAAAGAAGATTAAAAGTGCTGTCTTGGCTTTCGCTGGTATGCATTCTGATTATTTTGGTGGCCCAGTTTTTTAAGCTATCGGAATCTGAGCATATACTGTTGCTTTTTTCAGCCATTTTCAAAACAAGCTTGATCATGTTGTTTTTTGCACTGGCACTTAGTTGGGTCAAGGAGTTGGCTGAAAACATCATTCCCAAATCGGCTCATTTGAGTTTGGTTTTTTCCAAAGAGAAGGATATATCAGGAAAATGGACGTCCACTGTAGTGTTGAACGGTTTTCCTGGAACCAAGGAGCGAAAAATTGTTCTCACTCCCAAGTTGCATTCGTTGCTTTTGGAGTTTGCGCAGCGATGCAAAAGTGGTGAGAAACCCTGGCTTGAGATAAAGCCTAAAAATTTCACAGCAGGAGAAAGAAACTACGACATAGGGGATTACAATCAAATAAAGCGATTGCTGAATGCGCTTCTGGATGGACTTTTTGGCAAGGGGAATTGGAGCAGGGAACAGCATTTGATACCCCTAAAAAACACCTTGTTTGAAATGTCGGAAAGTAGAAATCGAAGGATTCGGATGATTCTTCCACCAGAAAACATATTCCTGTAAAACAGCAACTTAAAAAATATTTGTCGGCTTACGGACTTACCGACATCGCATAAGCTTTTCCGACAACGGCATTGATTCATAGCGTCTTTTTTCAATTTCCCGAAAATTTTAAAATAGGATCTATGAAATTCAAGCATCTCTTTTTATTGCCCCTACTTATTTTTTTACCTCAGCTTTCGTCGGCCCAAGGCTTGGATCAGCAAATCAATGATTCCTTCATGCCCTTTGCCATTTGGTGGGAGGCATTTATACTGGGCACCGTACCCATTGGTGGTGCCAACATCCCCATAGTTTTGATTCTCCTTATTGTGGGAGCGCTCTTCTTTACCATCTACTTTAAGGGAATCAATGTGCGACTTTTTCCAATAGCAATCAATGTGGTCCGGGGGAGGTATGATAAAGTGGAAGCTGCAGCATCAGAAGGAGAGCAGGGAGAGGTCAATCATTTTCAAGCTTTGGCAACAGCCGTATCGGGTACGGTTGGATTGGGAAACATCTCCATGGTGGCCGTAGCCATATCCATTGGTGGCCCGGGTGCTACCTTTTGGATGATCTTGGCGGGGCTTCTGGGGATGTCCACCAAGTTTGTGGAATGTACTTTGGGAGTTGCATATCGGGATATTGATGAAAATGGTAAAGTATTTGGTGGCCCCATGTATTATTTGTCCAGAGGGCTCAAGGGGCAAGGATTTAAAACTTTTGGGAAGCTATTGGCGGGTGTTTTTGCCATCTTATGTGTTGGTGCATCCTTAGGAGGTGGGAATGCTTTTCAAACCAATCAAGCAGCGGCACAAATAATAGGTCAATTTCAGATAGAACACGAAGCTTCGGGAACCATTATTGGGATGATATTTGCCATTTTTGTGGGAATCGTGATTATTGGAGGTATCAAACGCATCGCCAATGTGACTGGGAAAGTTGTCCCTTTTATGGCCTTGCTCTATGTGTTGGCCGCGCTATTTATTATTTGTTCCAATATGGCATTGGTGGATGATGCACTATCCTTGATAGTCAGTGAAGCATTTACCCCCAAAGCTACCGTAACAGGTGGTTTTATTGGGGTAATGATTCAGGGGTTCCGGAGGGCGGCCTTTTCCAATGAGGCCGGGGCTGGATCATCTGCCATAGCACATTCTGCAGTGAACACCCCTTTTGCTGCTTCGGAAGGATTGGTTGGACTGCTGGAACCTTTTATTGACACAGTCTTGATTTGTACCATGACAGCCATAGTGATCATCCTCTTTAATATGGATGGCATGTTTGTGTACGGTGACGTGGTCAACGGCAAGGCTTTGATGCTGGACGGATCCAGGATTGGGGGCATCAATCTTACCTCCCAGGCTTTTGAACATGCCATCCAGGAATCTTCGTTTGTGTTGGTTATAGCCGTGATACTATTCGCATTTTCTACCATTCTTTCCTGGTCTTACTATGGCCTTCAGGCTTGGAAATACCTATTTGGAAGAAGTAAGTGGACGGATCTTAGCTATAAGTTTTTATTCCTGATGTTTACCATACTTGGTGCAGCCATCACCTTGGATGCTGTCATTAAATTTTCGGATGCCATGATTCTTGCCATGGTTTTTCCCAATATGATCGGACTGCTCTTTTTATTCCCAAAGGCCAAAAAGGAACTCGGGAAGTACTTACATGCTATTAAAGTGGGGACTATCAAATCTTAGAGTTATGGAAATGCCGTGGGGGCTAAACCCACTATTTCCCGGGCCCAATTAACAATAAGGTTGATGGTTCCCTCGTCCCATTTCCCAGGCTTTCCTTCAAAAGAGTTTTTGGGGTTCTCATGAATGGTGTTCCAATGATCTAATCCCGGATACTCATGCAAAATATGGTCTTTATGTCCATTTCGTTTTAGAACATCGATGATCATTTGATTGTCAAATGAGGACATGATCCAATCGTTGGAACCCCTTAAAATCCTAACAGGAACTTTGACTTTTTCCCATTGTCCGGCAAGATCAAAATCTTGTAGCTGTTGGTAATAAGCAACTGGACGGCCATACATATGGGCGGCTGAATGGTAATTGTATTTTGCAAGAGCAGGTTGCTCATCCACCACTTCTTGATAGGTTTTCTTTTGAATCATCATTCCATAATAAAGTGGGATATAGTATGTGTTCATTTTATCCACGATCTCGGATTCTGAATTGCCCTTAAATTGAAGAATACGCCGTTCAATTTCCAACATATGTTCAAACCAGGTCTTAAAAAAAGTTCCATCAGAAATAACGCCTGCCAAATCATACTCGTTGGCCAATAGCGGAGCTAACGCACTGCCCATACTGGAGCCATATACCACAATTTTGGAAGAGTCCACATAGGGCTTGGTCTTGAAATTTGCTATGGCAGCTCGGTAACCGGCTAGATCCGTTAGAAAGTCAGATTGGCTGCAATCCCCATCACTATCGCCTACCCCTGGCTTTTCTATGCGCATGACCACCATTCCCGATTTTTCTACCAGGTCTTTAATGGTCTGCACCCAATTGCCCTTACGTCCTGGATAGGTTTCAATACTGGAACAACTTAGACCCCCGATGAGCACCACGGCGGGTTGTTTTCCCTGTTTTTTGGGTTTGGTGATAATGATGCGTTGGGTGATACCGTGGGAACTGGTCACTTCTTCATAATAAGTGTCCAAATTTTTATGGATTTCCCGTTCCAAGGGATTGAAAGTCACCTCTTTTTCAATCAATTTCTGATTTCTAATCGCCTTGACCGTTGTGGGAAGTTCGGCTCTAAGACCATAGGATATCTCTGTCCACTTTTCATCAGAGGAGGCAGCAGTGCCATTGACTTCAATGATAATGTCGTTGGCCAAGAATCCCGCTTTGGCCAACGGGCTGTTGTCTTCAATTTCTAGGATTTTGGCTCCTGGATTGTTCGCTTGTGGACCTTGAATTTTAGCTTCCCAAGAGCTTCTTCTGCCCAGTTGTTGTGCTTGGATGGAACTGGATAGGGATAACAATAGTAAAGCGATAAATAAGGAACAGTATTTCATGACTGATGTTTTATGATTTCCTTAAAAGTAGATTGCCTAATTTTAGACAAGGGACAATTTATGCCTACGGCCTTGTTTTTTATACGTAAGCCCCTTTGGTAATGACATAGGAAAAGCTTGTTCATGAAACCGAATACCAACTTTTATCTATTTGGATCAAGGATTGCCACCCATTGCATATTCTGGGTACTGTACTATATATTATTTGGATTGATATGGGTGAGTGAGGAAGGCTATTTAGCCTCCTTTTATTTGGAGTTTGTATTGCTGCCCATCCGAATTTTGGCGGTTTATATCACTCTATATTATCTATTGCCCCAATTTTTGCTCCAAAGAAAATACAAGGAGTTTTTCCTTGGCTATGGTTTAACGCTGCTACTGGGAGGGGTGTTGCAAAGGGTATTTATCCACCTTTTTTACGAGGAGCTGTTGTTGAACGATTCCTCTGCTGGACTTTTTAGCATAATGATGTTGGTGCGTGCCATCGTGTTGATCAATACCACGGTGCTGTTTGTACTGGGCGCAAAACTGTTTCAACTGTGGGCGTTGGAGCAGGAAAAGAACAAAAGTTTGGAAAGTGAGATTTTGGAAATCCGATCCAATAGAAAAACGCACCGTGTTCCCGTGGGTAGCATTCTCTTTGTGGAGGGATTGGGAAACTATGTCACTTTTCACCTAGAGGACAAATCCAAGATAACAAGCTATGGAAGCATTAAAAAAACACTGGAACAGCTCCCCTCAAATTTTAGGCGGGTTCACAAGTCCTTTATCGTAAACAAGGAACATATTAAATCCTACGATGCCCTGACAATCGACATTCAGGACAACTCCATACCACGGGGCAAAAGTATTGCCGACGATGTTTTGCTGAACTAGTTCAGTTTTTCTGTCAACTTTTTGAAGACTTTTTTCGGATTTTTCTTTCCATACAGCACTTGAAATACCGCATTGATGATCGGGGTTTTGGTTTTTTTGATCCTGTTTTGATTGATGAGGTGTGCACTTTTGGTGGCATAGTAGCCTTCCGCTACCATGTTCATCTCCATCATGGCACTCTTTACGGTATACCCTTTCCCGATCATGTTCCCAAACATTCTGTTTCGACTAAAGGTGGAATATCCCGTGACCAGCAAGTCACCCAAATAGGCCGAATTGTTAATGTTCCGTTTCATTTTATAGACTTTGTCTATAAACCGTTTCATTTCCCTAATGGCGTTGCTCATCAGTACGCTTTGAAAGTTATCGCCATAGCCAAGCCCGTGGGCAATTCCAGCCGCGATCGCATAAATGTTCTTCAGCATGGCAGCGTATTCGGTGCCAATAATATCATCTGAAATTTTGGTGCGGATATAATGACTTTGAAGGGCATTGGCCACCCAGTGCGCCTTTTGCTCATCCGCACAGGCAATGGTAAGGTATGAAAGACGTTCTAGCGCAACTTCCTCCGCATGACATGGCCCAGTAATTACCCCAATATTTTTGAATGGAATTTGATAGACATCATGAAAATGCTCCCCAACGATCAATCCACTTTCAGGTACTATACCTTTTATAGCTGAAAAAATGATTTTGCCCTCCAAAGAAGCAAACAGTTTTTTGAGTTCTCCTTCCAAAAATGCAGAAGGAATAGCAAATATGAGCACATCAGAGCCGTTAACCACCGCGTTCATATTGTTGCTTAGTTGAAGCTTGGAAATATCAAACTCAACAGAACTCAGATAGTTGGGATTGTGCTTTTCCTTTAGAATATGATCAATAGCTGATTCGCTACGCATATACCAAGCCACTTGATCTTGGGTTTCCATCAACATTTTTACAATGGCAGTTCCCCAACTACCACCTCCAATGACTCCAAAACGAAGTTTTTTGTCCATCCCTCTAATTTGGAAGCAAAGCTAAAAAATATATTCAACCACCTATTACTACTTGATTATCAAAAGGTTAAGGTTTTGGCATGGTGCTTGGTTTATACCAATTGAATCAAAACGTCTAGATTATGAAAATGGGAAAACTACTTTTTGGAAGCTTAATTATAGGTCTTTTGGCCAGCTCATGCTATACCGATGTTGTCTTTGAAGATGACTTTATCGAAGAATCACCAATCAATACAGCCTTGGTTCTGGAATCCTACGATTTATGGTATGTGGATATCAATGCAACCAAAGGAAGTGGGGAAGTTCCTTTTTTGCAAAGGGCCTTTACCATATCCTTTGATTATGGAACGATTAGGGCCAACAACAACCTGGTGGGTATAGGAAAAACTGGAAATGGATTGGGAATTGATGTTGGGGACTATGGAACCTTGTTTGGTGCGGTTGAAATTGAACATGATGTAGACGGGGTTTGGGTGCTGGATGTTTTTGCCGTCAATAACAATACCTTGGAATTGTATGATTCCCGTTCGGATACTTCATACATCATTAGAGGGTATCAGCGGAACAGTTTTGATTATGACCAAATATTCTATGACAACCTCCATTACTTTTTGCAGGAATATGAGGCATGGGAAAAGACTTATACCAGTGAAGTTGGGGCTATCAATGAATTTGATGACGAGAATTTCCTTCAATTTTTATCTGGAACGGATGGAGCCTTTTTTAGATCCTCTGTGGATGGTTCAGGAACCGCAGTATCGAATCTGCAATGGGATTTTGAAGGGGATTATGAAATATTTGATGTGGCAAATGATCCCACGCTCAAAACTTTAACACTGGATTATGACTTCTTGGGCAATGACTATTTTGAGCTATACGTTATAGATGATAGTACCATTGAGTTGTACCATGTGGATAGCGAAACGGTTTATGAGTTTCAAGGAAGAGGGTATATCGAGTTTTTGAAATCTGGGGACAAAGTGGGAAAAAAGCGTTCAAAAGTTAAATCTTCCTTAATGAACGTAACAAGACAAAGAAAAATGTAAGGAGAAAAAATAGTGTTCGACTATTTAGACAAGTTTTTTGGTTGGTTATTTAGTTAAGAATCGCCTCAAGTTCTCAGCTTGGGGCGGTTCTTCTTTTATATATAGTAAAGAGTTAAACCTTCCTTTTAAGATTAACCAAATATTGTCTTTTAAAATCGGACGGATTTTCCCCACTAATTTTTTTAAAAGTCCGATTGAAGTACGAAAGACTTTCAAATCCACATTCGTAACAAGTTTCGCTCACATTCTTTCCAATAAGTAATAACCTTTTGGCCTGACTGATACGGTACTGGTTTAAAAAATTGGTAAAGGTGTTTCCCGTGCTCTTTTTAAAATATCTGCAAAAGGCCTCTTTGCCCAAATTGCATAGGGCGGCTACCTCGGCAATTTCAATTTTTCGCTGATAGTTCTTGTCCACAAAAGCATGTAAGTCCCTTAATCGTGCCTGTTCTTTTTTTCGATAGCGATTCACAAAGGGATAATCATGCAATAAAAAACAGTCGTTGCTACTGGCAAGTTCCTTTAAAATATGGATGGATTCCATAAACAACTCAAAAGGAGAAAGCAGGTGCAGTTTTTTCAATCGTTCCCCAATACGTTTTTTGGTATCCCCAGTAAACACGATTCCATATTTGGATTTCTCAAAAAGGGCATTGATGGATTCCAGTTCTGGAATATTGGTCAACAGCTCCTCCTTAAAGCTGGGTTTAATGTGCAGTACTTCCTTAATGTAATCCGTTTGCACCCCGTAATCAAAATTCAAGTGGGGAATATTGGAGCCAATAAAGACCAGGTCGCTTTCCTCAAAATTGGAAATACTGTCCCCCACATGTCGGGTGGCACTTGCGCCTTCAATATAGACCAACTCGTACTCTGGATGAAAATGCCAATAGAACAAATGGTTCAAACGCGGGAGGTGCAAAAGTCGGAATGGACTTTTGGTATGGGGTGCTATGGTCTCTAATTGGATCTTCAATTTTCACTTTTATGTCTATTAAAATATAGATTTTGATTGAAATTATCAATATAGTTCAAATTTATATCAATATGAAGGTTGAGAAACCCTAAGGTGCTATCTAGCTTTATCCCATAGAATTTAGAAACGGAAAAAATAGAAGACATGGGAAAAGAAGCAAAAATGGAGATGGCCAACAAGGCCCACGAGGAAATTCCAGGAAATCCATCCACAGCAACGAGCAGTAAGATCGGACTAAATGACCGATCTAATGGAAAGTCACTTCGGGTACTTTCAGAAGAAGATTGGGACTTTTGGATGCACAATGGCTATATCGTAATAAAAAATGCCATTCCGAAGGAGCAAGCAAAGGCAACTGCCGATTTTATATGGGAGTTTGATGAAAAAGATCCCAACGACCCCAATACGTGGTACGCACCCGCGAGGGCAGAAATGAAAATGAAGGAACTCACCGGAACGGGAATGGTAGAGGTGTATAACCATCAGCATTTATGGAACAACAGACAAATGCCTAGAGTATATGATGCCTTTGTGGATGTTTGGGGCACAGAAAAACTTTGGGTAACCATTGACAGGGCCAATTTGAATTTCCCGCTACAACCCGGAGTGGAGAAAAAAGGATTTATCCATTGGGACTACGATCCCGAGACCCGACCGCAAAATGTTCAAGGCGTTTTGGCCCTGGCAGACCAGACAGATGAGAACATGGGAGGTTTCCAATGTATTCCATGGTTGTACCGAAATTATGACACCTGGAAATTGACCCAG
Source organism: Flagellimonas sp. (assembly GCF_965233845.1). GTDB lineage: Bacteria > Bacteroidota > Bacteroidia > Flavobacteriales > Flavobacteriaceae > Flagellimonas. The sequence continues at coordinate 3,695,012 of NZ_OZ247584.1, read as the reverse complement.
CCCGAAGATCGAGATCACTTTCAGCCAGACTTGGAAGGATTGGAAGATAAAATCGTTAAAGTAAAGATGGAGGCAGGGGATTTATTGATATTCAACAGTACGGAACCCCATGGTATCAGGCCCAATAAATCCAAGAACAAGGTTAGGATTGCCCAATACATTTCCATGATGCCCGCGGAAGAGGAAAACCAGGAATTGAGACAATGGCGTATCAATTCGTGGAAGAACCGTGTGGCTCCCGAAGGATATGCCTTTCCAGGTGATTCGCGGAATTGGGAACAGGAGAAATACGAAACTGCAAAATTAAGTCCACTTGGAGAGAAATTATTGGGTTTGAAGAAGTGGTAGGATTATCAAATCCTTAAAAATGAGGATACTTATGGCCTACTAAAGGAATATTGGTAATTTTGCCGGCTTCAAACAGGAGCTATGAAAAAGTATCTCAATCTTTTCGATTTTTCCCAAAAGGTAAACTACCGAACCGAAGTGCTTTCCGGATTGACCGTTGCCTTGGCCTTGGTACCAGAAGCTATTGCTTTTGCGCTGATTCCTGGGTTTTCTCCCCTAACTGGTTTATATGCTGCGTTCGTTTTAGCATTGGTGACTTCCATTTTGGGTGGACGTCCGGGCATGATTTCTGGCGCAACGGGAGCAGTAGCTGTAATTTTTGTAGGCTTGATCTTGGAACTTAAACAGACCTTTCCAGGAATTGACCCTACCACCATTCTGAACTACACTTTTGCCACTGTGATCATTGCAGGAGCCATACAGATTTTGGCAGGACTACTTCGATTGGGAAAATTTATTCGCTTGGTACCACATCCGGTGATGTTCGGGTTTGTCAATGGCTTGGCCATTATCATATTTATGGCCCAGTTCCCAAATTTCTATGAAAAGGGTACCTCTGAACTACTTTCTGGGCCTGCACTCTATACCATGTTGGGTTTGACTTTGCTCACCATGCTCATTATTTGGGGATTTCCCAAGTTGACCAAGGCAGTTCCGTCCTCCTTGTTGGCCATAATTGTGGTTTCAGCCATTGTTATCGGTTTTGGGATTGATACCCTAACGGTTGCCGACACCATGCAGGAAGGTGAAAGTATCAAAGGTGGATTCCCACCCTTGTCCATTCCCAAAATACCAATGACCTTGGACACATTCCTAATTATCATTCCCTATGCCGCCATTGTTGCCGGAGTAGGTTTAATTGAGAGCTTGCTGACCTTGAACATTATTGATGAAATTACCGAAACCCGAGGTAGTGGAAACAAGGAGTGTGTAGCTCAAGGAACGGCAAACATACTTTCTGGTTTCCTATCTGGAATGGGGGGTTGTGCTATGATCGGTCAAAGTTTGATTAACACTTCCTCTGGTGCCAGAGCGAGACTTTCAGGGATTACCGCGGCGGTAATGCTCTTGATATTTATCATGTTTGGAAGTAGCCTTATTGAGCGATTGCCTATGGCGGCCTTAGTTGGGCTTATGTTTATGGTTGCCATTGGAACTTTTGAATGGGCCAGTTTCAAGACTTTCCGTAAAATGCCCAATTCTGATGTGATTGTAATGGTATTGGTGACTTTGATCACAGCCATAACCCATAATTTGGCCATTGCGGTTTTACTGGGGGTTGTTATTTCGGCTTTGGCATATTCTTGGGAGAATGCCAAGCGCATTCGAGCAAGAAAACATGTAGATGAAGATGGGGTTAAACACTATGAAATTTATGGCCCGCTTTTCTTTGGTTCCACCACCTTGTTCGCTGAAAAGTTTGACGTGCAAAACGACCCTGTGGAGGTTATCATCGATTTTAAGGAAAGCCGAGTAGCAGACATGTCTGGAATTGAGGCCTTGAACAAAATCACCGAACGTTATGCCAAAGCGGGGAAAAAGGTACACCTAAGACATTTGAGCAAGGACTGTATCCGCCTCCTGAAAAATGCAGAGGACATCATTGAGGTTAACGTCCTCGAAGATCCAACCTATAAAGTGGTTGCGGATAAGGTTTAACTCCTTAGTTTCCCATTGAACATACTAACCTTTGGGTGAATGGGATTGCCAGACGCTCGGCGCATCAAGGTAATTTGACCAGCGTGGTAAATGCAATCCGATAGCATACCGTTGATCAAATTCCAATAGGGATATTTGGACTCTTGGTCACCACGTTGAAAAACTACGCCTGTTGCTTCAAAATCTTTTGCCTGTTTCCCAAGCATTTTGGCGCTGGCGGCTTTTAAGTTCAACAGGGTTTCCTTTCGAAGTTCTTCAAAGGAAAGCTCTGGCGGATTTTCCACTTGAACATTGGGTGTAGCATCGGCTGCATTCAAGATCATTTTGGACATGCCATGAATATGGCGCAAGGTCTCTATACTGGCCCTACCATCTTCCGATGGTTTGTATTCCAGGTCTTTTTGGGTTAGACCTTGGGTGGCCCAATAATATCGAAAACCCAGACCATCTATCATTCGGGCGGCAACATTCCCAGGACTATAGTCCTCGGGATAATCCGGAATTTCGTGATACGGTAATTCTTCCTGTGCACTCATTGGGTTACATAAAAATAGGGAAAGAAACAGCACTAAAGCACTGACGAGAGGTTTCTTGGTTATCATATGCATATAAATAAGGAATCAAATTAACCGTTTTGGATGTTACCGCCCAGTGTTTTGACAAACATTTAGCATATCAAATTACTTATCGAAGGATAATTCCAAGGTTTCTCCCTCACTCAAGGCATTCCATTTAGCCAACAAGTCATTAAAGGATTGTTGAATTTCAGCTAAGGAATCCGTGTTAAGACCATGGGGATAAGGTAAACCTTCCCGAGTCAAAATTTCTTTTAGGGTTGGGATAAGATCCATATACTCCCCGCAAGATTGAAGGTTGGTCAACAACAGGTTCACTAGGTGCTCGGTTTGCAACGATTCAGGAGGTAGGTTTGCAGGAACCAAGGCCTCAGGTCTTTTATCCCGTGGCAATTCAAAATCCTCAATATTGGACCCATCGGACAGCAATCCGTAAAAGGCCTTTTTAAAGCCCAAAACGGTTTCCACGGCATAGTGGGCAAGGTCATGGGCTTCAAAATTTGGATGTATTTGGGCCCAAGTAACACTGCCATCTTCCCTAACACAGTTGAGTATGCTGGGTTTGCCTTTTCTTTTTTTGAACTGAATTTTCATAGGGCTAAGTAAGGCTTAACGGCTCATTCCCGTTGACTATTCAATGCATCCTTTGTAGAAGGGAGCAAAGGGATGGATTTCCAGCTTAAAAAGCTTATGTTGAATAGCCAAATCCGCATGAAGCATATCTGTTACCTCCTGAAGATCCTTGCCAAGAATGATCAACATTCCGGTATCACTGTAGCGTGCTCCCACAGCGATTTTCTTTTCTTTACGCAGTTGGGCCAAAAAGGAGGAATGTTCTTTAAAGTACGCTTGTTCTTGAGGTTGTTTTTCCGTATCCCAGCTTTCGCCTAAAGTGTATAGGGCCACAAAATAGGACGCTGTTTTTTCTTCGCTTTGCGAAAAGGAATGGAATGGCAGAACCCATAAAAACAACCAAAGGATTAACGTCTTGGGCGTCTTAATGACATCAATTACGTTTATGTTAGGATTGATTTTCATTGCTTTCGTAAACTCCAAATCTCATAAAGAGGTGCACCCTTGCTACTGAATCCTGAATGGTGCCAGTCACCATTTTTTAGGTCAAAGTCAAACACAAGGCTTGCCCCAACCCGAGTGTTATCTCTGGAGAAAAACTTGATGTTTTCCGTGTATTTCCCGTCAACAGTAGTATAAGTTCCACCCCCGGTTCCCATGAATTGTTTGGTTTCGGTATTATAAGCAATCCATTGAAAACGGGTGCCGGATAAAATTTTCATGGTTTTTCTTGGCCTGTTGGTATCTCGGTGATGTAAAGTCCCATCTGTTTTTCTCCCGGACATGAGCCAAGCTCCAGCTAACGCTCCAGGGGTACCATCGTCCAATCGATTCCATGTGCGCTCCTCATCTTTTACCTTAAGGGAATTCTGTGTTAAAACAATTTCGAAACTGATTTGGGTTCCAACCCTATCCGGATTTTTAGTGTCAAATTCCACCGTTTCGGTCAATACAGTACCATTTAATTCCCAACCTCCACCATTGGTGCTGATAAAGGCTCCTGTATTGGCATCATACCAAGTGGCTACTTGAAATCCTTCAGAAAAAATGACCACATTTTTTATAGCCTGTCCTTCTTCATTGGTGTATACATTCTCCCATGCGCCCAATAAACTTTGACTGTGGAGGGCATTAAAAAAGAGACAGCTAACAAATGCAAGCAGAATGGTTTTCATGTGTTAGAATATCTTAAGTGAACCACTAAATCCTTTCCAATAGAAAGATTAGAAATACCAAACCGAGTTCACAATAATTGGGAACCGTTACCTATATCGCCCTTGCGCTTAAAGCGTGCGCAAGTATTCCGCCAAATCCCGAGCCTGTTCTTCAGTCAGGTTTTGGTTGAGCATGATGGCATTGTTATATTCTTTCAACAAAGCCTTTGCAATGGGGTCTTCCCGCAGCATACCATCAGGGTTGAGCATCATGTTCATGACCCACTCCGGGCTTCTGCGCTCGTAAACACCTTTCATGGCCGGGCCAATCATGCGCTGATCCACCATATGACAAGCCACACAGATGGAATTGAAACTAGCCTCCCCACGAGCAGCCATTTCTTGATCTATCTCATCCGCGAAGGTAACTTCTTTGATGGGTCCCACGCCCTTGTTGTCCAAGTCAACGGGAACACCTTCGCTGGCATCGGCCTTTTTGTCCTCGGCTTTGGAACGACTTACTTCAAAACCGTCCTTCTTTTCTTCTTTCTTTCCACCACAGCTTGCTACGAAGGCAGCTAAACATAAAAACAGGAGTATTTTTTTCATTTCAGTAGATTGTGTTGTAGTTAGTTGAATTTGCAGCTACTAAGATATATAAATAGCAGAGAACTTTTTACTCCTTTATTTTGACGTCTATAACAACTAGTCAGATAGTTGAAGACAGTGTGAATTAAAAAACTCCAAGGCTCTGGACTCGGTATAGGTGGTTCCGTTCTGACCCCAAAAGCCGACATGTCCTCCATGTTTGGGAATTTCCAAATGGAGGTTTTGGTTCTGTTCGGCTTCCGCGTAAGGGTAACATTTTGGACCCAAGAAGGAGTCATCGGCAGCATTGATGATTAGGCTTGGGACTTGGATGGAAGGCAAAAATTGCAAGCAACTGCACTGGGTGTAATAGTCAAGCGCATCTTTAAAATTATGCGCCCTGCTGGTGTAGATGTCGTCAAAATCCTTTAGGGTCTTTATGGCCTTTATATCCGCATTGGAAATTAAATGGGGAAACATTTTTTGCTTTTGCCTGAGCTTGCCAATCAAATGTTTTTTGAATCTTTTGGCGTACAGCATGTTTTCAAACGTCAATAGCTTTTCGCAGGAACTTTGCAAACTGCAAGGCACAGATACGGCCGCCGCAGCTTTGACTTCCTTTGGAATCACATTGCCCTCTCCCAGATATTTGAGGGCCAGATTACCACCAAGACTAAATCCCTTTAAATAAATGTTTTCATAGTTCTTTGTGGCGATTATGTGGTCAAGGACTTCCTTCAAATCTTCGGTAGCTCCGCTATGGTACGATCGATATTTTGAATTGGGTTCCCCACTGCATCCCCGATAATTAACTGCACAAGCATCAAATCCTTTAGTGTTGAACAGCTTGGCACTCCCGGTGATATAGGGCCGTTGGGCATCGCCTTCCAAGCCATGCAACAAAACGACCAGCTTTTGGGAAGTATTTGGAGCATAGCTCCAGTCCAAGTCCAAAAAATCCCCATCAGAAAGTGTTATGCGCTCCCTTTTTTGGGCAACACCTTTCACGATTCTAAAAAGACCATTGTAGATAGTGGCCAAGTGCCCATTTCTAAAAAAAAGCGATGGCTTATAAGTGGAGGAAACCTGCGGCATTAATACAGAATATTGTGCATAGGTTGGATTTTTGGCGGGAGGTTTTGTTCATCCAACATATCCCTTAGATCAATTTCGATGGTCCGGCATAAGGCAGTCATGGGAACATCATTGATGCGGCCTTCAAAGGGGTCCTCGCTGTTGCTGCCAACACTCTCCATGGTGGAGAAAATCCAGGAAATTAGAATGGAAAAAAAGATCATCAAAACAATATACCACCAATTGTTTCCTGCGTCAAGTTCTTTTAGTTCCGTTGCAAATACGTTCAATAAACCAAAAGGGAGCAGCAACAAAAATATCCACGTAAAAACAGTGCTGAAATAGGCATATTGTCTGGGAAAAGGAGTGTTTTTGATTCGTTCGCACTTCCCCTGAAGATTATACATTTCCTCAAGATTGCCATGAAAGATTTGTTTGTCGAATTCAGTAATCTTTTCCTCAGCCAACAGCTTTTTTAGATGGAGCCCCTGCTTTTTTATAAGATGCGTGGCTACGTTTTTACGATTTTCAATGGAATCCACTTCTTGAGGCCCCAACAAATGATCCATGCCACTGCACACAGGGTTTCTTTCGCCATGGCGATCAAACAATCGTTCCACAGCCCGATTTTCTTTTTTGGAAAAGCTGGTAGGCTGCCGTAATTGGATCCGCAAAGCATTGATCCAAGCAATATGGCGATGGATAAGAACAATTTGGGCATCGCGGTCATTTTCCACCAGACTTAAAACGTTATTGGCCCAGGTTCTTGAATAGTTTACGATACCGCCCCATATTTTTCGGGCTTCCCAAAAGCGATCATAGCTCTGGCTATTTTTAAAACCGATGTAAAACGCAACGGCAATACCTATTACGGAAATCGGCTCAAATGGAATATCGATATGGGTCCAGTTCAAAAAATAATAGAGATAAAATACAATCGAGGCGTAGACGGTAAAGAAAATTAATTTTCTCCAGGCAAACCTTAAGATAAGCGCCCAGCTTATGTTCCTTTTGATGTACATGTTTCTTCAGATGGTTTTTGGTCTACCCAAAATACAAAAGAAAAGTAAGAAATAAGCTTAGTCTTTGGGGTAGCGCTCCAGCAATTGGGCCTGTTCCTCAATAGCGGTTTTAAACTCTGATTTTAAAGTGGATACAAGTTCCGAAACGGGGAGCACGTTGTCTATGGTGGTAACCCCCTGCCCAGCAGACCAGATGGTCTTCCAAGCCTTGGCTTCGGTATCCAGTTCTTTCCCGAAATCAATTTTATGGTCTTTTTTCAAATCTTCCTCAGAAATTCCAGCGGCTTTTAAACTGGCGGCCAAAAAGTTGGCGTGCACACCGGATATGGCTGCCGTATACACCACATCGCTTGCCCCCGCTTCAATGATCATTTTGCGGTATTCTTCTGGAGCCTTGCTTTCTTCCGTATTGATAAAACGCGTACCCATATAAGCCAGATCGGCCCCCATTTGCATGGCGGTGGCAATATCCTTGCCTGTGCTGATGCAGCCGGAAAGGATGATGGTTTTATCGAACATCTTTTTTACTTCTGCCACCAGACTCATAGGGTTGATATTTCCAGCATGTCCTCCGGCACCTGCTGAGACCAAAATAAGACCGTCCACACCTGCTTCGGCCGCTTTTTCGGCATGCCGTTTTTTAATGATGTCATGAAATACCAGACCGCCGTAGCTGTGAATGGCATTAACCACCATACTTACCGCGCCAAGAGAGGTAATGACCAAAGGAACCTTGTGTTTCATACAGAGTTTCACATCGGCCTCCAATCTAGGGTTGGTAGGATGCACAATGAGATTGACTCCAAAAGGAGCAGGCTTTTTACCCGTTTCCTCTTCAAATTTTTTAAGTTCGGATTTAATTTCGATGAGCCATTCCTCAAAACCTTCACTGGTTCTTTGGTTAAGGGCAGGGAAGGTGCCCACAATCCCATTTTTACAACACTCGATTACCAAACGGGGCCCGGAAATTAGAAACATGGGTGCCGCAATGGCCGGTAAACTTAAATCTTGGATAAATTCAGCTTTCTGACTCATGATAATGTTCTTGGAGTTTTAAATTTAAGGTTAATTGTGCCTTCAGATGGGACCCATTTCTGAAAAGTATGGTAATTTTACAAATATTATGCATGCATAACAAATAATCCACCTATGTTTTTTAAGGAGTTCGAGGTACGATGGAACGATTTGGATGCCAACAGGCATTTGGCCAATTCGGCTTATATCAATTTTATGAGTCATACCCGGATGTCATATTTGACCCATCTTGGATTTGGGCACAAGGAGTTTGAATTCTATGGAATTGGCCCTGTGGTTTTTTATGAACATATCTACTACTTCAAGGAAGTGTTTCCTGGAAAACCCATTAAAGTTTCCTTGGAGTTCAAAGGCATGAGTGAGGAAGGTAAATTCTTTGAGTTCCACCATAACTTTTATGACAGCAAAGGGAAACACTTGGCGCATTGCGAAATGTTCTTTTCCTGGATAGATATGAAGACCAGAAAACTGGTAAACCTTCCCAAGGTGGGTCTGGAAATTTTTAATCAACAGGAAAAAGCAGAAGATTTTAGGGTGTTGACCAAGGAGGATACACGCAAGTATGCCAAAGTGCCTAGGGACTTGCCTTAGGTTTTCTACTGGCCAAGTATACACCTAGAAGCACCAAAACCGTGGCCAATATTTTGACCGGGGTCAATTCATCCTTGCCAGAAAACAGGGCAAAAAGGATACCGATGAGTGGTTGCAAATACACAAAGGCACCTACCGTTGAGGCTCTCAATTGGGTAAGGGCAAACACATTAAATAGATAGGTCATAAAGGTAGTACCGATAACCACAAAAGCTATTACCCCATATACCCATAGGGGTAAAGTAGCCCATTCAATTTGGGAATATTCCGGGTAGGTTACCGGAAAGGCGATTACAAATCCGATAGTAAACAGCCATTTCATCAGGGTAAGGGGATGGTACTTCTCAAGCAGTTTTTTTACCAAGATCAAATAAGAGCCATAAACCGTTGCGTTCACTACAAAAAGGATGTTGCCCAAGGGAATATTGGGTGCATCTTGCCGGATTTCAGCACCAAATAAAATCAAACCCAAAGCCCCAACAAAACCAAGGAAGATTCCCAATCCCTTGTTCAAAGTCACTTTTTCCTTAATGAACAAGGCCGATAGTACCACTACAATAATGGGGGTGATGGTCACCAGCACCGAGCTGTTAATTGGCGTGGACAATTGTAATCCTTTGAAAAAGGCCAGCATATTAATGGCCATCCCCAAAAGGGAGCAAGCCAGTATGCGCAACCAATCCTTTTTTTCAATATGTTGTTTGGGCCCCAAAAAAGAAATGGCCCAAAATAGAATGGAGGCACCCCCCAAGCGCAACATGATAAACCCGTATGGGCCCACATAGTCGGGCATGGCTCCCTTAGCTATGGTGTGGTTAAGACCATAGATGGTGGTAGCCCCCAAGGCGGCCAATAAAGCTAGGGTACGTTTGTTCATGAATGTAGCGCGGCTTTGGCGGCTTCTACCACCTTTTTGGAATTTCCAACAAAAATGTGATCCTCTAAGAGCAATACCGGTCTTTTTAGAAAAGTATAATGTTCCAAAATCAGATTTTTATAGTCTTTTTCCGTGAGATTTTGTTCATGAAGCCCTCTTTGCCTGAACAACATGGCCCGTCTGCTGAAAAGTGCTTCGTAACTTCCGGCCAATTGCGCCATTTGTTCCACTTGCTCAGCGGTCATGGGTTCCGATTTTATCTCTTGAAGCACCACACCATCCAATGGTTCCAAATCTTTAAGGATACGTTGGCAGGTAGAGCAGCTTCCTAGGTGGTATATTTTTTTCATTTTCCAGAGTTGTGATTCCTAAGAACATAGGAATCCATATTATCCAATAATTCAATCAAAGGTCGTGCATTTGAAATTAAGACAGCGCAAAATCCACTGCTTTCTGGGCGTGTATTTTAGTGGTATCAAAAGATGGAACCGCTATTTCTTCCGACGGGATAAGAATGGGCAATTCTGTACAGCCTAAAATTATGCCTTCCGCCCCTTGGCCAATTAATTTTGCAATGATTTCCAAGCATTGCTTTTTGGACGCTTCTGTAAAGACTCCCTTGACCAGTTCGTTATAAATAATGGATTGTAGGGTGTCCATTTCGGCATTGGTTGGAACCAGAATCTCCAAATCAAATTTTTCCTTAAGGATTTTGGTATAGAAGTCTTTTTCCATGGTGAACTTGGTACCCAGAAGTGCCACTTTTTTCAAGCCTTTTTTCTGAATCGCCTCTCCTGTAGCGTCCGCTATATGCAGAAATGGGATGGAAACGGAATTGGTGATATGGTCACTCACCAAGTGGATGGTGTTGGTGCAAAGCACCACCAAATCGGCACCGGCTCGTTCCAATTTTGTGGCCTCGCTTGCCATGGATTCGCCGATTTTATCCCAATCCCCTGAAAAGGAAAACTGCTCTATTTCATCAAAATCCACTGAAGTAAGAATAGTTTTGGCCGAATGGGACCCACCCACGGCTTCCCGAACCATTTGATTGACATGCTGATAGTAAATTTTGGAGGATTCCCAACTCATTCCCCCAATCATCCCAATTGTTTTCATGCTAAATCTACTTTATTTGATTTTTGACCTGTCCTCTGCGCCATCCAGAGTAAAGGACGTAAGAAATTTTGTGATATGTTCATTTAATACTTGTCGGAACGATATCTTAACGGGCTGCTCTATGCAAGTACAGCTTAAACAGTTTTCCATACATTTCACATTTAGATATTCATAAATATCGATTTATAAAACAAAAAAATAATACCTTGCTACAAGTATTGTTTAACAAAGCTATAAAACATTTACATATTTATATTTATAGATATGTTAAAAATGAAATATTTCCCTTCAATGGAAAAACAATTTGACATCCTCCTAAAGAACCGGATTATCTTCAAACGCTTTTTGGAGCAAACCCCAAAGGAAGATTTGTTTCGAATTCCAAATGGTTTTAAGAATAATATCTGGTGGAACATTGCCCATGCAATGGTCTCTCAACAATTATTGGTCTATAAGTTGAGTGGATTGGACTTCACTATAGAAGAAACCCTCATAAATGCCTACAGGAAGGGTACTGCGCCAGAGGCCATTCCCTCTGAAGCGGAAGTTGGCAAAGTATCGGAATACCTGATCAGCACTATTGAACAGATGCAAGCCGATTATTCAAAAGGGGTATTTAGCACGTTTGAACCCTGTATGACCACACCAAAAGTTGGCCTTGAATCCGTGGAGGACGCCATTGCATTTTTGACTTTTCACGATGGGATACATCTTGGGGCCATCTTGGCCATTCAAAAGGCCTTAAGGGTATAGGCTCTAGTTTTTAACGGGTCGTTTGAGGTATTTGTTGGCTTCAGCGAAAGGGATGGTCAGGATTTTTGGGCCATCCGCATAAGAGGCAATCTCGTACTGATTGTAAATTAACTGTATGCCGTCCTGGGTATAGCCCAGATTTTCGGAGAGATGAAACTGGTCGCCCTCAAACATAAATCCCGTGCCATTTATATTTGAGTCTTGTGGAATGCTCTCCTGGATTCGAAATTTGGTTTCTGCATAGTTCACGAAACCTTCTTCATCCTCAAAAAGTTCCCACTGTTCCGTTTCTTGTCCCTTGATTTTATCAAAATTAAGGAAGGTTACTGCACTGTATCCGTGTGCACCGCCTGTAAAAGTGTATGCATTCATTACCAAGGTCAACATAGCCTTGTCCTCAAAGGCGACATCGCAATTGATCTTGGCTTCCCATCCCACAGTTTCATCAGGAAATTTGTTCTTAAGCTCCTTGAAACTCCCTGAAAAAGAACGGATGGCATCTTCCATTGTTTCGATTTCTTTATCCTCGTCCCAAGAGAGGATGGCTATGACCTCTTCCTCTAAGGCTGTATTAATGGCCTCTGCCAAAATGGTTTCATCCAAGGCCTTTGGCAAGGATATCTGAACCTCTGGGCAATCATCGCAGGATTCGCCTTCCAGCTGCTGGGTTTCAAAAGTAAGTTTATGGTCATTTTCGCAACCAAGGGAAAGCAATAAAAGCAGGAGTAGATAAAAGGACTTGTTCATTATAAGGGGTTTATGGACTTCAAAAATAAGACTTCATTGATTACTCCAAAAGATAACAATACATTTGTATCAGACTAATATACAATGAGCAAAAGAGAACTTAATTTCAATAGCAAAACAATTCACGGGGGACAGCAACCTGATAAGGCGTATGGAGCCGTAATGCCCCCTATTTACCAAACATCTACCTATGCCCAATCCACACCTGGCGGGCATATGGGGTATGAATATTCCAGAAGTGCAAACCCAACGAGAACGGCATTGGAAAATGCCCTGGCCAGTATTGAAAATGGCAATTACGGATTGGCATTTGCCAGCGGACTTTCGGCCATGGATGCGGTGATCAAATTACTCAACCCAGGTGACGAGGTGGTGTCCACCAACGATTTGTATGGGGGAAGCTATCGCTTGTTCAAGCAAGTGTTTGAGAAGTACGGGATTACCTTCCACTTTATTGGAATGCAGGATCCGGCGGCCATTGAGGCCAAAATCAATGAAAAGACCAAGTTGATTTGGGTAGAGACCCCTACCAACCCCATGATGAACATCATAGACATTAAAGCAGTTTCCGATTTGGCCAAAAAACACAACTTGCTTTTGGCGGTGGACAATACTTTTGCCACTCCGTATTTGCAAAGACCCTTGGATTTGGGAGCGGACATTGTAATGCACTCGGCCACCAAATATTTGGGAGGGCATAGTGATGTGGTTGTTGGGGCCTTGGTGGTTAAGGACAAAGCCTTGGCAGATCAGCTTTATTTTATTCAGAATGCAAGCGGTGCGGTATGTGGACCCATGGACAGTTTTTTGACCCTTCGCGGGATAAAGACCCTTCACGTACGTATGCAACGCCATTGTGAAAACGGTCAGGCCATTGCCAAATTCCTTTTGAACCATCCAAAAATTGAAAAGGTGTACTGGCCCGGATTTGAGAACCATCCCAATCATGACATTGCCAAATCGCAAATGGACGGTTTTGGTGGAATGATATCTTTTATCACCAAAGGAAGCAGCTACGAGGATGCCATTAAAATTGTGGAAAAATTGGAAGTATTTACCCTGGCAGAATCCTTGGGCGGGGTTGAGAGTTTGGCGGGCCATCCGGCAAGCATGACCCATGCCAGTATTCCTAAAGAGGAACGCGAGAAAAGTGGAGTCGTGGATGCCTTGATCAGATTGAGCGTGGGCATTGAGGATGTTAACGATCTTATAGCGGACCTGGAACAGGCGATAGGATAGTCAATTTTGAAAAATTTTCAGAAAAAGGCTATTTGAATTATGTAAATAGTATAATTTTGCCCTCTAATTCCTAATTTGTTAAAATTCTCCGAAATCGAAGTCGGGGAAATTAAACTTGAAATCCGTTATATGGAAGCAAAAATCAAAGCATTTATGGATGAGGTGATTGCCCGAAATGGACATGAGCCTGAGTTTATCCAAGCGGTACAAGAGGTGGCCGAAACGGTTATCCCTTACATTGTCAAACACGATATTTACCATGGCAAAAATATCCTTTTGCGAATGGTGGAACCAGAGCGTTTGATATCCTTTCGAGTAGCCTGGGTTGACGATAGTGGAGAAATTCACGTAAACCGGGGATACCGAATTCAAATGAACTCGGCCATTGGCCCTTACAAGGGAGGGCTTCGTTTCCACCCAACGGTGAATGCCAGTGTCCTAAAGTTCCTTGCTTTTGAACAAGTATTCAAGAACAGTTTGACCACACTTCCCATGGGAGGTGGTAAAGGAGGTTCGGATTTTGATCCGAAAGGGAAATCGGACGATGAGGTCATGCGCTTTTGCCATGCATTTATGCTGGAATTGAACAGACACATTGGCCCCAATACGGATGTTCCTGCTGGAGATATTGGTGTGGGTGCCCGTGAAATTGGATTCCTATTTGGAATGTACAAAAAGATTCGAAACGAGTTTACCGGGGTATTGACCGGGAAAGGTCGTTCTTGGGGTGGATCCCTGATCAGACCGGAAGCTACTGGATATGGAACCGTATACTTTGCAGATAGCATGCTCAAGACCCAAGACCAGTCCTTTGAAGGAAAAAAGGTGGTGATTTCCGGTTCAGGGAATGTGGCCCAGTTTGCCGCTGAAAAAGTAATGCACTTGGGTGGAACGGTATTGACACTTTCAGATTCAGGAGGATATATCTACGATAAGGATGGTATTGATGAAGACAAATTGGCCTTCGTCATGGATTTGAAGAACAACCGAAGGGGAAGAATCTCCGAATATGTGGATAAGTACCCATCAGCAGAATACCATAAGGGCAGAACACCTTGGGAAGTAAGCTGCGATGTAGCTTTACCTTGTGCCACCCAAAATGAGCTGAATGGGGATGATGCTGCCACCTTGATCAAAAATGGTTGTATCGCTGTTGCTGAGGGGGCAAACATGCCTTCTACCCCTGAAGCCATACACGCCTTCCACGATGCCAAAATTTTGTTTGCACCAGGAAAAGCTTCCAACGCCGGGGGTGTTGCCACTTCAGGATTGGAAATGTCTCAGAACTCCTTGCGTATTAGCTGGACAAGGGAAGAGGTTGACGAACGCTTGAAGGGAATTATGGGAGATATCCACGATTCTTGTATCGAGTTTGGAAAAGAAGAAGATGGCTACTGCAACTATGTAAAAGGAGCCAATATTGCTGGATTTGTGAAGGTAGCCGATGCCATGTTGGCCCAAGGGGTTATCTAAACACAGATTCCAATTCCATAAAATCCAAGTGGGCGGTTGTTGATCAATCGCCCACTTTTTTTATATTGGACCAATCCCTTTTTTCAGATGCAGGTAACTACCAAGGCCATTGTACTTTCTTCCATAAAATATGGCGATACCAGTCTTATCGTTAAGGCCTTTACCGTGTCCGATGGTTTAAAATCCTATCTGCTCAAAGGAGTGCTCAGCTCGAAAAGGGGAAAGTTGAAAGCCGCCTATTTTTTACCCTTGATGCAGTTGGAGATTGTGGCCAATCATAAAAACAAGGGTACCTTGGAAAGCATCAAAGAGGTAAAAGTTGCGGTGCCTTACAAGACACTTCATACCGATATCATCAAGAACAGTTTGGTACTTTTTTTGGCCGAAATGTTGGGGAATAGCATTCAAGAACAGGAAGAGGACAAGGCGCTTTTCAACTACTTGGAGTACACCTTGCATTGGTTGGATGAAAATACGCCCTCACCCAGTTTTCATATTTTGTTTTTATTGAACCTCACTAAGTTTTTAGGGTTCTATCCCGATACTTCTTTTGTAAATGCTCCCTACTTTGACTTATTGGAAGGGAGTTTTGTCACCGCTCCTTCCCTTAACCCTATGATCCAGGGAGATGAAATTGTTCATTTCAAAACGCTCTTGGGCATAAATTTTGATGCACTTCAAGCGATACAAATGAACCGGCCCCAAAGACAGGAATTGCTAAAAAAAGTTATTCTGTATTTTGAATTACATTTGCACGGATTTAGAAAACCGAAGTCACTGGCCGTTTTAAATGCAGTTTTTGAGTAGTATGCGCAACATTGGTTTTGTCCTCCTTTTCCTTATGGCCTCCCTTTCCGGATTTTCACAAGAAATCACTGTTTTGGACGCTGATACAGGAAATCCTGTGGCCAATATTGCCATCTTTAATGAGGATAAATCCAAAACCTCGGTTTCCAATTTAAACGGGAAGGCCAACCTGGATATTTTCGATGGCAAGGAACGCATCACATTTAGACACATCAGCTATGAGGAGCTGGTGACCACTCGGGCTAAAATTGGGAAAAAGGGAAACCGCGTTTATCTGGTATTGAAACCTGAAGAATTGCAGGAAGTGGTCATGTCCGTGTCCAAATGGGAGCAACAAAAAAAGGATATTCCCCAAAAGATTGAATCCATTGATGCCAGAACCATAGCCTTTACCAATCCGCAAACCTCTGCCGATTTGCTGCAAAACAGCGGGAAGGTTTTTGTGCAGAAAAGTCAATTGGGTGGAGGCAGTCCCATGATAAGAGGTTTTGCCACCAACAGATTATTGCTTTCCGTGGATGGCGTACGGATGAACAACGCCATTTTTAGGGGCGGGAACATACAGAATGTTATTTCGGTAGATCCTTTTACCATCAGAAATACGGAAGTGATTTTTGGCCCAGGATCGGTTATATATGGAAGTGACGCCATGGGAGGGGTCATGAACTTTTTTACCAAAAACCCCAGATTTTCGTTTACGGACAGTCTTACCGTATCGGGCAACGCCACGTATCGCTTTGCAACGGCCAATAATGAGAACACGGCGCATGTGGATTTGAATCTTGGGCAACAACATTGGGCATCTTTCACCAGTATCACCTACAACAATTTTGATGACTTGGTTATGGGAGAAAGCGGGCCAGATTCCTATTTAAGGAATCAATTTGTGGTTAGGGAAAATGGGATGGACGTGCTTCGGGAAAATAACGATCCAAGAAAACAGGTGACATCAGGATATGATCAAATCAATTTGCTGCAAAAATTCACCTATAAGCCCAATGCCACTTGGAACTACGATTTGGGACTTCATTACTCGGAAACCTCGGAGTTTTCCAGATATGACAGATTGATCAGACCCAATGATGCAGGTGATGGACTGCGTTCCGCTGAATGGAAATATGGCCCACAAAAGTGGTTTATGGGCAATTTTCAAGTCACCAAGCAAGGGAAGAACAAATTTTATGACGGGGTAAAGCTCACCACCGCCTACCAGTTTTTTGAAGAAAGCAGGATCAATCGGAATTTTCAAGCTGTAGACCGATTTACCACAATGGAAAAGGTGGATGCCCTTACCGTTAGCCTGGACTTTGAAAACAAAAAAATTGGAGACCTCAGACTGTACTATGGTGCAGAATATATTTTCAACAAAGTACATTCCGAAGGAAGCCAGACCAATATTACAACCGATGTGGTTTCGGCTGCGGCCTCCCGATATCCCGATGGGGCCACTTGGCAGACCTTTGCCGGCTATATTAACGGGGAGTATAAGCTGATGCCCAATTTTACCCTGCTTTCTGGGGCACGGTATAGTCAGGTCTGGGTGGATGCCCAGTTTGATAAAACCTTTTATCCCTTTCCATTTGATGAGGCTGATTTGATTACGGGAGCACTTACGGGCAGCGTAGGATTTAGCTGGTTTCCCAAGGCCGATTTACAGATTACCTTAAACGGTTCTACCGGATTTAGAGCGCCCAACATTGACGATATTGGAAAAATCTTTGATTCTGAACCGGGAGCGGTGGTGGTGCCCAACCCTGAGTTGGAACCCGAATATGCCTATAACGTGGAATTGGGGATTCGGAAAAATGTCCAAGATAAAATAGTATTCAAAGGTGCAGCCTTTTATACCTATTTGGTTGATGCCTTGGTAAGAAGGGATTTTACCTTCAACGGAGAAAGCGAGATTATCTACAATGGGGAATTAAGTACCGTCCAGGCCATTCAAAATGCAGCTAAAGCGTATGTGTATGGGGTGGAAGTAGGACTTGAGGCATTTTTAAATGAGAACTGGGCCATTGCCAGTAATTTGACCATTACCGAGGGGACAGAAGAAGATGATACTGGGGAGGAAAGTGCCGCTCGACATGCCGCTCCCACCTTTGGTGATGTCCATTTGATTTGGCAAAATCAGAAGTTGAAAACCGACTTTTTCCTCAACTATAACGGTGAAATAGGGTATAATGATTTAGCCTTATCCGAACGGAGCAAATCTTATATCTATGCTGTGGATGAAAATGGAAATCCATATAGCCCGTCCTGGTATACCCTTAACTTTAGGTCGCAATACCAAATAACCAATGCCTTAAAAGCTACGCTAAGTTTGGAGAACATGACCAACCAACGCTACAGAACCTATTCCTCTGGAATTGTTGCCCCAGGCACAAACGTTATTATGGGGTTGGGCTATAACTTCTAAAAAAAAGCCCCGATTAATCGGGGCTGAATTTTTGGTTGGAGCTTGATTTTTAATGATCCAAAGCCTCTTTGGTATCTTCCGCCGCCTTTTTCAGGTCATCTGCAGTTTGGTCAGCGGCATCCTTTAGGTCATTGCTCATTTCCTTGGCTTTGTCCATGGTTTCCTCGCCAGCTTTGTTAATGCTGTCCAAGGCTTGCTCACCTGCTTCCTTCACATCTTCTCCAGCCTCCTTCACGGCATCCATGGCGTCATTGGCGGCATCTTTTAAGTTGTCACCAGCTTCTTCCAAGCTTTGTTCCGTTTCTTCAGCCGCTTCCTTGGCCTTATCTGTGGCCTCTTTACATGATACCAAAACGGACATGGAAAGGGTCAAGGCCATGACCCCAATTACTACTTTTTTCATATTATAATGGTTTAGTGTTAAAGCTGTCAAGATATAAATTTTAAAAGAACTGGATCAGAGCAGTATATCATATTTAGGTTAAGCAACTTAAAGCATTTAAAACCCTCATTTAAGCAACAGTTATTCCATCTAAATTTTTAATTTTGCAAACTTGGAATTCTAGAAGAAGTAGCAGTACATATGAAGTTTGCGGAATATAAGGGATTGGATTTACCTAAGGTGTCCGAAGAGGTTTTGGATTTTTGGAAAGCCAACGAAATATTTGAGAAAAGTGTTTCCACAAGGGAAGGCAAGGAAAGCTACGTTTTTTACGAAGGCCCACCCTCTGCCAATGGGATGCCCGGGATTCACCATGTAATGGCAAGGACCATAAAGGATATTTTTCCAAGGTACAAGACCATGAAAGGCTACCAAGTAAAGCGTAAAGCTGGTTGGGACACCCATGGACTGCCCATTGAGATTGGTGTTGAAAAGGAATTGGGCATTACCAAGGAAGATATAGGCAAAAAAATCTCGGTTGAAGAGTACAATGCTGCTTGCAAGAAAGCAGTGATGCGCTATACCGATGTCTGGAATGAAATGACCGAGAAGGTGGGCTATTGGGTAGATATGGATGATCCCTATATTACCTATAAGTCCAAGTATATGGAATCGGTTTGGTGGTTGTTGAAGCAGATATATGACAAGGGATTGTTGTACAAAGGATATACCATACAACCCTATTCCCCTAAAGCGGGAACTGGATTAAGCTCGCACGAACTAAACCAGCCCGGAACTTATCAAAATGTTACAGATACCACGGTTACGGCCCAGTTCAAGGCCAAAAAGGATTCCCTACCGGACTTCTTACAAAGTGTTGATGGCGACATTTACTTTATGGCTTGGACCACCACACCCTGGACCTTGCCATCCAACACCGCTTTAACAGTTGGGCCAAAGATTGAGTACGTTCTGGTAAAGAGTTTTAACCAATACACCTTTGAGCCTATCCATGTGGTGCTTGCAAAAGCCTTAGTTGGGAAACAATTTGCAGGAAAGTTTTTTGAAGCCGAAAGCGAAGATGACTTTGCCAATTATAGCCCAAGTGACAAAAAGATACCGTATCAAGTAGGTCAGAGTTTTGTGGGCAAGGATTTGGTGGGAATTCAATACGAGCAATTGTTGGATTACACCCTCCCTTATGAAAATCCTGAAAATGCCTTTAGGGTAATTAGCGGGGATTTTGTGACTACGGAAGACGGTACCGGAATAGTGCATACCGCTCCCACCTTTGGTGCGGATGATGCCCTGGTAGCCAAACAAGCCACACCGCCTGTGCCGCCCATGTTGGTCTTGGATGAGAATAACAACCCAGTCCCATTGGTAGATCTACAGGGAAGATTCAGGCCTGAAATGAAGGAACTTGGAGGCAAATACGTCAAGAACGAATATTATGAGGATGGCGAGGCACCGGATAAATCAGTGGATGTCGAGATTGCCATCAAACTAAAGGAAGAGAACAAGGCCTTTAAGGTTGAAAAATATCTGCACAGTTATCCCAATTGCTGGAGGACTGATAAACCGGTACTTTATTATCCATTGGATTCGTGGTTTGTGAAGGTTACGGATATCAAGGATCGCATGTTTGAGCTGAACCAATCCATTAATTGGAAACCCAAGGCTACGGGTGAAGGTCGTTTTGGGAACTGGTTGGCCAATGCCAACGATTGGAACCTTTCCCGATCAAGATATTGGGGGATTCCATTGCCCATATGGCGAACGGACGATGGCAAAGAAGAATTGATCATAGGTTCTGTTGAAGAGCTAAAACAAGAAATGGCCAAGGCCGTGGAAGCTGGGGTTTTGGAGAAAGACCTTTTTGAAGATTTTGTGGTAGGCGATATGAGTGAGGCCAACTACGAAAAGATAGACTTACACAAAAACATTGTAGATCAGATTACGTTGGTTTCTCCGTCTGGAAAACCCATGAAACGCGAATCCGATTTGATTGATGTTTGGTTTGATAGTGGTTCCATGCCTTACGCACAATGGCACTATCCTTTCGAGAATAAGGAACTGGTGGATGACGGAGTCGCTTTTCCAGCTAATTTCATTGCAGAAGGGGTCGATCAGACTCGAGGGTGGTTCTATACATTGCATGCCATCGCAACCATGGTTTTTGATACCGTTTCCTACAAAAATGTGGTATCCAACGGGCTTGTGCTGGACAAAGAGGGCAAGAAAATGTCCAAACGATTGGGCAATGCAGTGGATCCCTTTGAGGTGTTGCCCAAGCATGGAGCAGATGCTACACGTTGGTATATGATTTCCAATGCCAACCCTTGGGACAATCTTAAATTTGATATGGATGGAATTGTTGAGGTGAAACGAAAATTCTTCGGAACACTTTACAACACCTATTCCTTTATGGCGCTGTATGCCAATATTGACGGGTTTACCTATGCTGAAGCTGACATTCCCTTGGAAGAGCGGCCAGAAATAGATCAATGGATCCTGTCAGAACTACATTCGTTGATTGAAAAAGTGGATGAAGCTTATGCTGACTATGAGGCCACAAAGGCTACCCGAATGATTTCTGACTTTGTTCAGGAGAACCTTAGTAACTGGTATGTACGCTTAAGCAGAAGACGGTTCTGGAAAGGGGATTACCAACAGGATAAAATATCCGCTTATCAGACCTTGTATACCTGCTTGACCACAGTGGCAAAACTTTCTGCTCCTGTAGCTCCGTTTTATATGGAGCGTTTGTACAAGGATTTGGACAATAGCACCCAAAAAGAAGGGGTAGAAAGCGTGCATTTGGCAGATTTTCCTGTTTTTGATCCTAAAATGGTCAACAAAAAACTGGAGCGGAAAATGCAGTTGGCACAAAAGATATCATCTTTGGTGCTGTCCATACGTCAGAAGGAGAAAATTAAGGTACGTCAACCCTTGCAAAAGGTGATGATACCCGTTTTGGATGTTGACCAAAAAGAAAGTATTGAAGCTGTCGCTGACTTGATCAAGTCCGAAGTGAATGTCAAGGAGATTGAATTGCTGGATGATGCCTCGGGGATTTTAGTAAAGCAAATAAAGCCTAACTTTAAAGTTTTGGGACCTAGATTTGGTAAGGACATGAAGGCAATTGCCACCGCAGTAAACCAATTGGGCCAGGAAGAAATCCAAAAAATTGAGCGAGAAGGCGAATTAATGCTTGAATTGGAAAATAAAAGTATTATTTTACAGTTAACCGATGTAGAGATCAGTTCGCAAGATATTGAAGGTTGGTTGGTTGCTAGTTCAGGTGCCTTGACAGTTGCCTTGGACGTGACCATAGACGAAAACCTGAAAAAAGAAGGAATTGCGAGGGAATTGGTCAATAGAATTCAAAATCTTAGAAAAGAATCTGGGTTTGAAGTGACCGATAAGATTGATATCAAAATATTGAAAGACGGTTTGGTGGAACAAGCGGTTTCCAGTAATGAAGAATACATCAAGACAGAGACGCTGACCGCCCAACTTAATTTTGAAGAGAATTTAGAGGAAGGTATAGCAATTGCCTTTGACGAAGTGAATACAAAATTGTTTATCCAAAAACACTAGAAATGGCGCAAGATTTAAAAGTAAGATATTCTGATAAAGACCTTGAGGAATTCAGAGCGTTGATCGAGGAAAAAATTGAAAAGGCGAAAAAGCATTTGGAATTGCTGAAAAGCTCTTATATGAATGATGGCAATAATGGTACTGATGATACTTCCCCCACTTTCAAAGCCTTTGAAGAAGGCTCCGAGACCATGAGCAAGGAAGCCAATACCCAGTTGGCCATTCGGCAAGAGAAGTTTATCCGCGATTTAAAAAACGCTTTGTTGCGTATAGAAAATAAAACCTATGGAATTTGCCGGGTCACTGGCAAATTGATCAATAAGGAACGGCTAAAGCTTGTTCCCCATGCCACGCTGAGCATAGAGGCCAAGAACATGCAGAAATAAAAAAACGCCTTAAGGCGTTTTTTGTTTATGAGACTCCTGTTCATTTTCTTGGGCTTATTTGGATTGTCCAATCTCCATGGGCAAAAAGAAATCAAGAAAGCACTGTTGGATTCGGATATTGAATTTATCCAGATCAATGCTGATTTCTGTTACCAAGTTACCCTTCAAACAGCCAAAACAGATGAAGTATATGTTGCCGCCCAAATGGAAGGTGAATATGCCAAGGATTTACTGCTAACCTTGGAAGAAAAGGGGGCAACCATGCTAATCGGAACTGGATTTCACCCCAACTTTACCAACCCCAACGATAAATTGAGTGCCCATAAGGTAATCTCTATTGCTCTGGAAATTATTGTCCCGGAATATAGGAATGTGTCCCTTTACGGCACCAGCAGCAATGTTGATGTCCTTGGCAGCTATGAAAAATTGGAAGTGAAATTGGCGAACGGAACATGTAGGTTAAACAATGTGAGGGAATATGTGGATGTCAAAACCCAAAAAGGAGATATTCTGGTAAGGGCGTCCCAAGGAGATTTTCAGGCAGAATCCACCTATGGACAGGTAATAAAAGAGGAAATCCCAATAGGGAGTAACCAGTACATTTTAAGCACAGTGGAAGGTACCATACAACTTAAGAAAACAAAATAATATCCCTACTTTTGCGCAATCTCTTTTTGAAGGTATGAATCTAAAGAAGTCCCTAATAATCATTGTGTTGGTCTTGATCATAGATCAAATCAGCAAAATATATATCAAGACCAATTTCCTGTATGAACAGTCACACGAGATTTTTTCGTGGTTCAAGATTTATTTCATTGAAAACTCGGGCGCGGCTTGGGGAACCAAACTCAGCGATTTTCTTCCTATATCGGAATCTACTGGAAAGTTGATCTTGACCATTTTTAGGCTTTTTGCCATATCTGGAATTGGATATTGGCTTTGGGATATTATAAGAAAGCAATCGCCCAAAACCTTGATTTTGGCCGTGTCGCTGATTTTTGCCGGTGCGGTAGGGAATATTATAGATTCGGTTTTTTACGGGGTTGTATTCAACGACAGCCATGGCCAAGTAGCCACCCTTTTCGCTGATGATCCCTATGGCAAGATATTTCATGGAAAGGTTGTGGACATGCTCTATTTTCCCTTGATTGATAGTACCTGGCCCGATTGGGTTCCATGGGTTGGTGGCAACCGATTCCGTTTTTTTGAGCCCGTTTTCAACATTGCAGATACCGCTATAAGTACGGGTGTAGGAATCTTGATTGTTTTCAACAAAAAAGCTTTCCCTAAAAAACAGAAGGATGAAACTTCAGATTAGAATTTATAGATTTTCTCTGGTGTGATGCAGTAATCCAGAGCCACATCATTTTCGTGGACGTCCTGGATGGAATTTTCGGGCTCAAATAAAGACAGGCCAATTTTAACGGTTTTTGCATCGCACTTGCGGAGGAAATTATCATAGAACCCCTTACCGTAGCCTACCCGATTTCCTATGAGGTCAAAGGCCAACAATGGCACAAACACCACTTCTATTTTATTTTCTGGGACCAGTATCCCGTCTTCAGGTTCTGGAATGTTCCATTTGCTCAGTTTAAGAGTGGTACTGTCCATGAGCAGATAATTTTCCATGGAATTGTTGGAAACTACTTTGGGAACAACCACGTTCTTGTCCCGGCCTTGGAGCAGGGTGATTAGCGGTAAAGTGTCAACTTCTTGGTTGGCTTCAATGCTTAGGAAAGTATGGAAATAAAAAAAATCCCAAATTGGGATTCCTAGTACATGATTTGCTAGAATGATACTCGACGCTGAGATTTGTTCCGGACTCATGCCCAATCTCAGGTTTTTATACTTTTTTCTTAGTTCACGTTTCAACATCGAATGTTGAAAATTTTGGGGTTGGGGGTTCTGGGGGATTTGGTCTATTCTCTAGTTGAAACCGAGAAAAAGATTTTGAAAAACAGCATCAAAATCAAATACATTCCCAAAACGATAACATAGTTCTCCATTGAATTGTATTTATACGGTTAAATGTAGGTAAAAGAATTGGAAAAATCACCATGAAATGCACTTTTTATCGATGAACAGCATCATTTTTAGCAACAGTTTAACATGTAGCCCCTATTTTGGATGCCTTTTCCCACAAAGTTTAAACCTATTGTTATGAAAAAGTTTTGTGCTCCTGCTTTCAATTTCATTCTTAGGAATTTAGCCTGAATCATTGAGCATTAAAATAATAAATTAGGAGTCAAGCACGGTGTTCAATTTTACATCCATGAATTCCCTGCTGCCAACCGTCAATTCCGAAAGGGATTTGATCAATTTTAACAAAAAACCAGTAGTATTAAAACCTACTTTTGTTAGAGCGTGGATTTTTGAGAAGTTTATGTCCGACTTACCCTCTATTAGTGTTCAAATAAGTGTTTTACCCAGCAATCCGGGCGTATACCAGTTTTACGATTCGGAAGGAAAAATTCTGTATGTGGGGAAAGCCAAAAATCTGAAGAAAAGGGTGTCCTCCTACTTTAACAAGAAGCAGGAGTACGGCAAAACAAGGGTCTTGGTAAAGAAAATCCACTCCGTTAAGCACATTGTGGTGTCCTCTGAATCCGATGCGCTCCTGCTGGAGAACAACCTGATCAAGAAACTACTGCCCCGATATAACGTATTGCTCAAGGATGACAAGTCCTATCCCTGGATTTGCATCAAAAAAGAGCGTTTCCCAAGAGTGTTTTCCACGCGAAAATTCATTAAGGACGGTTCTGAATATTTTGGGCCGTACACCAGTATGAAAACCGTACGGACCTTACTGGATTTGGTCAGAAGTTTATATCCCCTTAGAACCTGCAATTATGACTTGTCAGAGGAAAAAATCAATGCGGGCAAGTATAAAGTTTGTTTGGAGTACCATCTTGGAAATTGCCTGGGGCCATGTGCTGGCTTGCAATCCGAGGCAGACTATCACGGACAGATTGAAAACATCCGACAAATAATCAAGGGAAATTTCAAGGGGTCCATCCAGCATTTTAAGCAGCAGATGAAAACCTTGGCAGAGCAAATGGAGTTTGAAAAAGCACAGTTCATCAAGGATAAAATTGAAATCTTGGAGAATTATCAGGCGCGTTCCACGGTGGTCAACCCCAAGATCAACAATGTGGATGTGTTCTCCATTATTTCTGATGAGACCCACGGCTATGTGAACTTTTTGCAACTGTCCCACGGCTCCATTGTTCGTTCGCATACCCTGGAAATTAAAAAGAAACTGGATGAGACGGATGAGGAACTGCTTCAGTTGGCCATAACCGAAATTAGACAGCGCTTCCAATCCCAATCCAAGGAAATTTATCTGCCATTTCCTGTCCTGGTGGAGGACAATATCAAGATTACCCTTCCCAAATTGGGCGAAAAACGGAGAATTTTGGAACTGTCAGAACGCAATGCACGTTTTTTTAGACAAGATCGGTTCAAACAGATCAAGATTACAGACCCTGACCGTCATGTAAAGCGAATCATGGCTCAGATGAAAGCCGATTTAAGGCTTAGTGAAGAGCCAACCCATATAGAATGTTTCGACAACTCCAACATCCAAGGGAGTAATCCTGTGGCAGCCTGTGTGGTATTTAGAAATGGCAAACCCTCCAAAAAGGAGTACAGGCATTTTAACATCAAAACCGTTGAAGGGCCAGATGATTTTGCAAGCATGGAGGAAGTGGTTTTTCGCAGATACAAGCGATTATTGGGAGAAGACGAAGCCCTACCACAGCTTATTGTGATTGATGGGGGAAAGGGCCAATTATCTTCCGCCTTGAAAAGTTTGGAAATTTTGGGATTGAGAGGCAAAATTGCCATCATTGGCATTGCCAAACGTTTGGAGGAGATTTACTTTCCGGATGATCCCATTCCGCTTTATCTGGACAAAAAATCAGAAAGCCTTAAAATTATCCAACAGCTAAGAAACGAAGCCCACAGATTTGGCATCACCCATCATAGAAACCGAAGAAGTAAGGAAGCCATAGACTCGGAGTTGGAAAACATAGAGGGAATTGGAAAGAAAACGGCAGAACAATTGTTGAAACAGTTCAAATCAGTAAAAAGGGTCAAGGAAGCAACCATTGAGAGTCTTGCGGAATCTGTAGGTATGGCCAAGGCCAAAAAAATTTATAAATCCTTCCATTAAAAACCCATGAGATTAAAGAGCGTATTGTTAGTGATTTTTGTTTTGATGGGGATTTTGGGCATGGCCCAGGACGAGTCTCCCAAGGTAGGATTGGTGCTTAGTGGAGGTGGTGCCAAGGGCTTGGCCCACATTGGGGCGCTCAAGGTAATTGATGAGGCAGGAATCAAAATTGATTACATCGGCGGAACCAGTATGGGAGCCATTGTAGGTGCTTTATATGCCTCGGGCTATTCCGCCCAGGAATTGGATTCCATTTTTAGGGTGACCGATTTTACCGAGCTTATTCAGGACAACGTACCAAGGGGGGCCAAAACTTTTTATGAGAAAGAAGATTCTGAACGATACGCTTTGGGATTGCCTTTTACCAATTTCAATGTTTCATTTCCGCAGGCTATCTCTGGAGGGCAAAACATCTACAATGAGCTGGTCCGATTGTTATTTCATGTAAAGGATGTTCAGGATTTCAGTAGTCTTCCTATCCCATTTTTGTGCGTGGCGACCAACGTGGAAACCGGAGAAGAAGTCCTGTTGGATAGAGGTTATTTGCCGGAAGCTATTATGGCAAGTGGAACCTTTCCCTCGCTGTTTGAGCCGTCGGAGATTGAAGGAGAGGTATTGATTGATGGAGGGGTGGTCAATAATTATCCCATAGATGAGATCAAGGCCTTGGGAGCGGACATCATCATTGGTGTGGATGTGCAGCATGGATTGGCCACTAGGGAATCCTTGGAGTCTGCTACGGAGATTTTATTGCAGATCAACAACTACAGAACAGTCAAGGACATGAAAAAGAAGGTGCAGCAGACAGATATCTATATAAGGCCTGATATTGATGACTTTTCCGTAATCGATTTTGATCGGAGCATGGAAATTGTGGAGAGTGGTGAGATAGCCGCTTATACCCAAGTGAAAGCGTTGAAGGAGATTGCAGCTAAGCAGCAAATAACCCCAACTCCCAAAAAGAGGATTGCTGTAAAAGATAGTCTGGTCATCAACCGTCTGATCTTGGAGGGGAACGACCGCTACACCCGAGGTTACATTAAGGGTAAGTTACGGCTCAATCTGGCAGAAAAAGTTGCCTTCGAAAAACTAAAACAGGGAATCAACAACTTATCCGCAACAGGAAACTTTAAGGCCATTAGATATGAATTGGTATCCAATGGTTTGGGCACAGATCTGATTCTCAAACTCAAAGAGAACCCTACAAAGATGTTTATTAAAATGTCTGCCCATTATGATGATCTTTATAAAAGTTCCGCTCTGATTAATCTGACCAAAAAGAACTTTTTACTCAAGGACGATGTGGCCTCCTTTGATTTTATTGTGGGGGACAACATCCGTTACAATATGCAGTACTACTTGGATAAAGGGTATTACTGGAGTTTTGGGATAAACTCCAAATTCACAAATTTTAATGAGGAAATAGACTATAGCCTGATCAGAACCAACTTTGATGCTCCCAACGACCCCAACATCCGTGAGGTCAATTTGGACGTTACGGATTTGACGAACCAAATATATCTACAGACTGTATTACGGGAAGAGTTTGCATTTACACTGGGCTTGGAACACAAGTTGCTCCGCTATAGCACAAGAACCTTGAATCAATTTGCGGATGAATCGGCGGAAGCCTTTTTGCCCGAACCTTCGGAGCGCACTTTTTTTGATGATTCAAGCTATTTCAGTGCCTATGGTAAAATCACCTTGGATACCTATGATGACAAATACTTCCCTACCAAAGGACTTTTCTTTGATAGTGATTTCCATTTGTATCTTTTCTCTTCGGATTTCAACGATAACTTTAGGGAGTTTTCTGTGGGAAAAGCAAGAATGGGAACAGCATTTACGCTATTTCCTAATTTGACCCTTAATTTGGAAACCGAAGGTGGCGTAAAATTGGGAACATCGGGCGTAACTTCCTTCGATTTTGTGCTTGGGGGCTACGGCAACGATTTTGTAAACAACTTTACCTCCTTTATGGGCTATGATTTTCTTAGCCTTCCTGGCAATAGTTTTGTGAAGGCCTATGGCCGTTTGGATTATGAAGTGGCTCCTAAGAACCACATCTTGTTCACGGCCAACTTCGCCAACGTGGCCGATGATCTTTTTAGGACGGGGGACTGGTTTTCGGAACCCACCTATTCAGGATTTGGCCTGGGTTACGGACTGGAATCTTTTTTGGGTCCGGTCCAAATCTTCTATTCCTGGAGCCCGGAAGTCTCTGAAAGCAACTTTTTCTTTAGCGTAGGCTACTGGTTTTAGTTTGGGAATCCCCTATTTATTGGCAAAACCTCTTAAAAAACTGTCAATTTTTTCTCCCTTCCATATCAAAATTGATAAAAGATAGTTAAAGTCACCTTAAAACTTATTTTCCTACAAAACCTTGGCTTATCATTGTTGGCATAAGGGGTGGTTCCCTTATAACTTTAAGTATTGGTTTTTCATAATTTAAAGTTTGGTTGGTTATTTAGGAAAAGCCCAGTTTTTACACTGGGCTTTTTTTATACATACTATTTTGGAACAAGATTTGTTTATGTAATAGTAAGTTAACCTGCTAAACATGTGATTTTACTAATTTTATGACGACAAAATAGTTATGAAAAAGTTTTTTGCCCTTATAATCTTATTGCTTTTAACCCCTATGACAGTAATAAGCCAATCTCCTGCATACAAGAGTGGGGAATGGTTAAAATTTCGAATTCACTATGGTATTCTCAATGCGAGCTACGCCACTCTGCACCTAACTTCTGACACCATAGAAAAAGTTCCCGTATACCATGTGGTGGGTTTGGGAAAAACCACTGGCTTTGCCAGTATTTTCTTTAAGGTGGATGATAGATATGAGAGTTACTTTGGAAAAAATGACGGTAAACCATACCGATTCATCCGTAAGATCAGTGAAGGCGGATATACCCGAGATGTGGAAATCGACTTTAAATATGACCAGGACAAAGCCATTTTAACGGACAACAAAAATGGGAAGGTCATGGACATTCCGGTACACAAGGAAGTGCAGGATTTGTTATCGGCCTCCTATTATCTGAGAAACCGATATGGGCTGGATGATTTTGAAGTGGGCAAGTCCATTGATTTGGATATGTTGTTTGATGATGAGGGAATTTACAAGTTCAAACTAAAATATTTGGGAAAAGAAGTGATTCGCACCAAGTTTGGCAAGGTAGAATGTCTTAAATTTAGGCCCATTGTACAATCTGGCCGTGTATTTAAGGAAAAAGAGAGCCTTACCCTATGGGTTTCCAATGATCTCAACAAAATTCCTATACGTATCAAGGCCGATTTGGCCGTTGGTTCCCTAAAAGCGGATTTGGATGGTTACAACGGATTGCGAAACCAGTTTAAAATAATAATGAGATAGTAGTTAATGAGGAATGATGAGCGAATTGAGTCCCAAATCAATAAGCTTGAAGAGAAGTACAAAAATTCTGGACAAGACCTAAGTTCCTACCTAGACGGACTCCTTTACCAAAAATATCTTACCTACTGGGATTATATCCATTTAGACACCTTATTGAGTATTCAGGTGCCGCGTACCCATTTTCCCGATGAGGAGATCTTCATCATGTATCACCAGATTACGGAGCTTTATTTTAAGCTCATTTTGCACGAGCAAAAGCAAATCGTAGAGGATAGGTCCCAAGATGTGCAATATTTCATTGAAAAGGTCAATAGGATAAACAGCTATTTCAAGGCACTCATATCCTCTTTTGGAATCATGATCAAGGGGATGGAGCGTGAACAGTTTCTCCGATATCGAATGGCATTGCTTCCGGCCAGTGGGTTTCAATCTGCCCAATATAGAATGATTGAGATCTATGCAACACCATTGGAGAATCTCGTCCACCATACCGAACGGGACTCCTTTTCAGCGAAAAACAGTGTTGAAGAGCTTTTTGAGCATATCTATTGGAAAAAAGGAGCCACTGATTTAACCACCGGAGAAAAAACACTTACCCTTAAACAGTTTGAGTTTAGGTACACCCCCCGCCTATTACGAATATCCAATCAGGTGAAAGAAAGTACTATCTATCACAAGTACTTACAATTGCCCGAAGAGCACAGAAAAAATGGGCAGTTGATCAAGTCCCTTAAAGAGATGGATGTCAACGCCAATGTAAATTGGCCCTTGATGCATATGGGCTCTGCCTATAGATATTTGGCCAAGGAAAACAAGGAGGTTGATGCTACCGGAGGAACCAATTGGAAAGACTTTTTACCCCCAAGTTTTCAGAAAATAATATTTTTCCCAACTTTGTACTCGGAAAATGAGCTGGACACATGGGGAAAACAGTGGGTTGACCACATTTTTAACCCGGCAAATAAAAGATAGGAATGCAGAAATTTTTTGGGGCAATTCTCGCATTGATGGTACTGGTATCCTGTAAGGAGAAACAGGAATTGGTACAACAACTGGAGCCGGCGGAACCGGTTCAAAAGCCAATTGTAAAACGCTTTGGCTTCAATTTGGAGGAATTCAATGTGGTTTATGATACCATACAAAAAGGGGAAACCTTTGGCGAACTTATGCTCAAGAACAAGGTGGATTACCCCAAGATCATTCATATTGCGGAAGAGTACAAGGATACCTTCGACATTAGAAGAATAGACAGGAAACCCTATGTGTTGTTAAAATCCAAGGACACTTCTGAATCAGCTCAAGTCTTCATTTATCAAAATGACAAGATTAATTACACGGTTTTTGATTTTAGGGACAGCACGGCCAATGCCTATAAGGGAAGAAGAAAGGTAAATTCAGTGGAGCGCGAAGTTGGTGGGGTAATTGAGAACAATCTTTCTGAAACCTTGGATAACCTTGGCGTTGATTACAACGTGACCATTGATCTGTCTGAAATTTATGCGTGGACTATAGATTTCTTTAGATTGGAAAAAGGGGACAAGTTCAAGGTAATTTATGACGAACATTTTATCAACGATTCCGTATATGCCGGACGTGGACCTATAAAGGCAGCACTGTTTGAACACAAGGGTAGGCCCATATTCGCATTTCCGTATGTAACGGATTCGCTCAAAAACATTTTGGATTACTATGATCAGGAGGCCAACAACCTGCGTAGCACCTTTCTACGTGCCCCAATCAAGTTTGGATATCGTTTGTCTTCCCGCTATAACTTAAAGCGAAGAATTGCCTATTATGGGTACAAAGTAAGACCGCATAAAGGAACGGACTACGCTGCTCCAATTGGAACACCGATCATTGCCACGGCAGATGGTACGGTTACAGAATCCACCAGAAGAGGAGGTAATGGCAAATATGTAAAGATTCGGCACAATGGCACCTATAGTACCCAATACCTGCACATGAAAAAGCAGAAGGTGAAGCGAGGGGAATTTGTTCGCCAAGGCGATGTAATTGGATGGGTTGGGATGACCGGAAATACGGGAGGCCCCCATGTCTGCTATAGATTTTGGAAAAACGGAAGACAGGTGGATCCGCTTAGGGAAAAGTTACCTGCTGCAGAGCCCATTGCTGACTCCTTGCGAACCGATTATCTAGCGCACATTGATCCTTTAAAAACCCAGTTGGATTGTATTGAATATATCCTCCTACCCAAAGAAACCGAGGATTTGCTTGACTCTGAGCTTGAAGAAAACCAACTAACCCTTAACCCGTAAAATGGCATTACCCAAAATAAACCCTACTACCACCCAAGCCTGGAAAAAACTTCAAAATCATTTTACCCAAACCCACAAAACCCATTTAAGGGAGCTTTTTGCAAACGACTCGCAGCGTGGCACAAGGTTTAGCTTGCAGTGGGAAGACTTTCTGGTCGATTTTTCCAAGAATAGAATAACCCAAGAGACGGTTGATTTGCTTTTGGAATTGGCCGAGGAAGTAGGCCTGAAAAACTCCATTGACAGTTACTTCAAGGGGGATTTGATCAATCAGACGGAAGGAAGGGCTGTTTTACATACTGCGCTGAGGGCTCAAAAAGGGGATGAGGTTTTGGTTGATGGGCAAAATGTGGTCCCGGAGGTTTTTGGGGTTAAGGAGAAAATAAAGACCTTTTCCCATGCTGTGATATCAGGAGAAAAAAAGGGATTTACTGGTAAGGCATTTACCGATGTGGTCAATATTGGTATTGGAGGATCGGATTTGGGCCCTGTAATGGTCACCGAAGCACTAAAGTTTTATAAAAACCATCTGAACACCCACTTTGTCAGTAATGTGGATGGGGATCATGTGCACGAGGTTCTAAAAACCTTGGATCCAGAAACCACCCTTTTTGTGGTGGTGTCCAAAACGTTTACCACCCAAGAAACTTTGAGCAATGCGCTAACCATAAAAAAATGGTTCTTGGAGCACGCTTCCCAAGCCGATATTGCCAAGCATTTTGCAGCGGTTTCCACCAATCAGGAAAAAATTGATGAATTTGGGATAGCCCAGGAAAATGTGTTCCCCATGTGGGATTGGGTAGGAGGCCGTTTCTCACTTTGGAGTGCAGTTGGACTTTCCATTGCGTTGGCCGTGGGGTACGATAATTTTGATGCACTACTATCAGGGGCCAATCAAATGGATATCCATTTTAAGGAAGCACCATTTGCAGAAAACATTCCGGTTGTTTTAGCATTGTTGAGTGTTTGGTACAACAATTTCCATGGTGCCGAAACCGAGGCAATTATTCCATATACCCAATACCTAAATCGTTTCTCGGCTTATTTACAACAGGGAATCATGGAAAGCAATGGTAAGAGTG
Organism: Flagellimonas sp.; assembly: GCF_965233845.1. Lineage (GTDB taxonomy): Bacteria > Bacteroidota > Bacteroidia > Flavobacteriales > Flavobacteriaceae > Flagellimonas. The sequence continues at coordinate 3,661,683 of NZ_OZ247584.1, read as the reverse complement.
TGGATCGAGCGGGCCAACGAGCCAATTATGAGACCGGAACCATTATTTGGGGCGAACCGGGAACTAACTCGCAACACGCTTTTTTCCAACTTATCCATCAAGGAACCAAATTGATCCCAACGGATTTTATTGGATTCAAGGAATCCCTTCATGGGGATGTGGACCATCACAATAAATTGATGGCAAATTTCTTCGCACAGACCGAAGCCTTGATGAACGGTAAAACAGCAGAGGAAGTCAACGTTGAATTGCAAGCACAGGAATTGTCCCAAGAACAAATGGAAACCTTACTTCCGTTTAAGGTTTTTGAGGGCAACAAACCCACCAATACCATTCTAATTGACAAACTAACTCCAACGAGTTTGGGAGCTTTGATAGCCCTTTATGAGCACAAAATTTTTGTTCAAGGAATAGTTTGGAACATCTTCAGCTATGACCAGTGGGGCGTGGAATTGGGCAAGCAATTGGCCAAGAATATTTTGACAGATATTGAGAATTCAGGAATTGGCAGTCATGACAGTTCAACACTTCATCTTCTTCAACATTTTAAGAAGTAAATTAGCGGGTTAGCATTCTTCGGGAAAAAAGCTAAATACTTCTTTGTCAGCTCATTTTAAATGTTAATTTTATATTAATATTTTAGCTTTTTCTTAACTTTCCCTTAATCGGGATAACTTGGAAATACAGCACTTTTGCAGGGCTATTTAAACTATTTAAACACTAGAAAATGAAAACAATTTACTTGGCATTTGTGGCTATGCTTACATCAACCATGGCATTTTCACAAGTTACCATTACCGGTCAGGTAGTGGATGGCGAACTGGGAACAGGGCTTCCTGGAGCGAGTGTGGTGCTTAGGGGCACGGACAACGGAACATCAACCGATTTTGACGGTAATTTTACACTGGAAGCATCAAGTAACTCAGGTACTTTGGTGATTTCTTACATTGGATTTGTTTCCAAAACCCTTTCTTTTAACGCTGCAGGGAGCGTAGGAACCATCTCATTGCTTCCTGATGCGGAAGAGCTGGAAGGCGTTGTGGTTGTGGGAACTGGAATCATAGATTTGGCGAGTGATAGACAAACTCCTATAGCAGTGTCATCGGTACCGATTAAGGTAATCCAGGAAAAAATAGGGACTCAGGACGTGACCATGACCTTGGTGAACACCCCTTCTGTTTATGTATCTGGTCAAGCAGGTGGATTTGGAGATACCAATATGAGGGTGAGAGGTTTTGATCAGGATAATACTGCCTTTCTTTTGAACGGGCAACCCATCAACGGTATGGAAGATGGATTGATGTACTGGTCCAACTGGTCCGGTCTTAACGATATTGCTTCCGGGGTTCAGATTCAAAGAGGTCTAGGTTCTTCCAAGCTTGCGATTTCATCGGTTGGGGGTACAGTGAACTTTGTGACCAAGGCAACCGAGATGAATGAAGGTGGATTTGGTTACACCACAGTGGCCAACAATAATTATCTAAAGACTTCTGCTGGATATAACACTGGAATCTCTGAAAAGGGGTGGGGTGTTAGTGCTATGTTCTCCCACTGGCAAGGTGATGGTTTCAACGAAGGAAACTATGGAGAAGGTCAAACCTATTTCTTATCTATTGGGTACAGACCCAGTGATAAGCATAATTTCAACTTCTTGATTACGGGTGCTCCACAGTTTCATGATCAAAACTTTACCAAACCCATTGCCGATTATTTGGAGTACGGAATGCAGTACAACAACAACTGGGGTACATACAATGGGGAGTACTTGACAGAAAGAAGAAACTTCTACCACAAACCAGTATCTAACCTGAACTGGGACTGGAACATCAATTCCACAACCAGCTTATCCACTGTGCTTTACGCCTCTTGGGGTAACGGGGGTGGAACTGGTGACCGTGGCAATAGAATTAGAACGGATGAAGGTAGAATAGATTATGAAGCTATTTATGCCCAAAATGCGTTGGTGCCTAATGGAGCCGGGGTATACTTTGGAGCGGATGACGCTTACATTACAAGAGCTTCCATGAACCTGCACAGCTGGTATGGGTTAATTTCAAACTTGGAAAAGCAACTTTCCGATAACCTTACTTGGAATATTGGTTTTGACCTTAGAACTTACTACGGAAAGCACTTTAGGGTAGTTTCCAACTTCCATGGATTGGAATCTTGGAGAGAAAATATTCGACTAAGAGACCAGAACAACAACCATGACACTTTTGGAGGTTTTGGAACCTACAAGTTTGTGAACGCTACGGAAAGCTTTAGACCTTCAGGTTGGTCCGCAGCCTTCAACAGCTATGATGAAACTGAGAAAATTGCTTACAACAACGAGGAGCGTATTTCGTATGGTGGTTTGTTCACACAGTTGGAGTATGCCACCGATCAGTTCTCAACCTTTTTCCAAGGATCTATTTCCAATCAGTACCACCAAAGGTTTGATTTATTCCAATATGCCGATCAATCCCTTATTGACGGAACATCTCCACAAGGTACGGGTGAGCCATTACCGGCTGGAATCACTGATGGGGTGGATTCTGAAAAAGTAAACAACTTTGGATTTAATGCCAAGGCAGGCTTTAGCTATAAGCCCACTACCCAACACAGCTTCTATGCCAATGTTGGATACTATAACCGTCAACCATACCATGACAACATCTACCTAAACTTTACCAATCAGGTAAATCCATTGACCGAGAACGAAAAGATTTTTGGTTTGGAAGGTGGATATGGTTTCAGAACCAATGTTTTCTCCGCTAATGTTAATGTGTACAGAACTTCTTGGAAAGATAGGGTTGTAACCAGCTCTGATGTTGTGGACGATGTAGTACAGTTTACCACAAACTTTGGTACAGAACAGTTGCACACCGGAGTTGAATTTGATGCCAAAGTAAGACCCAATGATGTAATTTCATTTAATGCATTTGCCTCCATCGGTGATTGGAAATACCTAGGAGAAGCGGTTACCCAGGTTACTGATGAAGAGCGTAACGTAATCAGCACGGAGAACAACGACTTTGATGGTGGCAAAGTGGGTGGTGCTGCCCAGCTTTCAGGTGGACTTGGGGTAAACGTTAGGTTTAATGACATGTTTTCTTTTGACTCCGATTTTAGACACTACGACAACCTCTATGCCGATGTGGGTGCTATCAAGGAAAACTTGCAATTACCTTCGTACAGCCTGGTAGATGCTGGATTGACTTTCACCATTCCAGTTGGAGCTGAAAAAGCCAACAGATTGAAGGTAAGAACCAATATGAACAATGTTTTTGATACTGAGTACATTTCAAGGTTGACAACTGCCAATATGGTTGAGGCAGGAGACGAAACCTATGATGGTTTAAATGTCTCTAACCGAGGTTATTTTGGATGGGGTAGAACTTGGAACTTGACGCTGAGATACGATTTCTAACAGCTGTTCCTTATAATATCAAACCCTCGCCAAAGGCGGGGGTTTTTTATTTGCAAAATCCGTACTTTTAGGATTCACAAATTCAACTCATGGAAATTCTAAAGAACCTGCATTCCTATTTCGCTTATATTGTTTTGGCCATTTTAATTTTGGCCTTCGTAAATGCTCTTATGGGGCTTTTGGGCAAAAGAGAGTTCGCCATGCACAAAGATTTAAGAATAAGTCTTTTTGCCCTGATCTTGACCCACATTCAATTGCTAATAGGCCTTATCCTTTACTTTGTATCCGCCAACGGACTCCAGGCCATACAGACCTTGGGCATGGGTGGCCTTAACTCCGCAGCCCGTTTATTGGCCGTGGAACACCCTTTTATCAACATCTTGGCGGTGGCTCTGATCACCATAGGATGGTCCAAGCATAAGAAAAAAGAAACCAGTAACGCCAAGTTCAAGAGCATTACCATTTTTTATGGATTGGGATTGCTTTTTATCCTAAGCCGTATTCCTTGGGGACAGTGGTTTAGTTAAAACTGTCATTCCAGTGGCTGCATGCAGCCAAAAGCTTTAGCGGTGACGCATAGCGGGGATCTTTTCACTTTTGGCCTAAATGGTGACGTAGTTGTTCTCCGATATTATCAGGTGGTCCAAAACTTCTATTCCCAGGATTGCAGCTGCTTTGGTAATTCGTTCCGTGAACAAAATATCTTGTTCGCTTGGGTATAATCTTCCAGAAGGATGATTGTGGCAAAGAATTATTTTTTTGCATTTTTTGGATACAGGTAGACTTAGAATATCTACTGGTTCAGCAATGTTTCTGTTACTGATTCCAATGGTGACCAATTCAATATAATCTATGTCGTTGGCATTGTTTAACCCTACAGTCCAGAAATACTCCTTTTTGCGATGAAGTTTATTCTGCCGCCATAATATCTTGAGCATAATACGGGCGATATCGTCTGTCCCAGAAATATGCTTGTCCTCGTCTTTTGGTAATCTCACGGTCATGGGCTAAAGATAGAAAAAAATGGTACCGTTGGTTGGAAAGCTGTTTTTCCATAACTTTATCTTGATTTTATAGCATAACCCTTTGCGCCTAGCGCATAGGGTTTTTGTGTTTTAATGGGAATGATATTCCTGTGTCCAACCTCTATTCAACCTCACGGTAGCGTATCTATTAATTAAATATAAAACCATGAGAATCTTAACCTATTTATCCTGTTGTGTAGCAGTCATTTTACTAATTGCCTGTTCAGGAGGGTCTTCAACAAAAGACATTACCCAATCCCCCTATTATTGGCCACCTATGGAAATTGACACCACTAAGCTTTTGAGCCAAAAATTCTTCAGCGAAATCCACAAAAACAACCTGGGACGCTATGTTTTTGCCCATGAAACTATAGATAGGGAGTGGGAGGACGAAGGCAAATTTGTTACCACCTATGATATGTCCAAAATGGATAAGGAACCCCTGTTCTGTAGATTGTTCATCAACTACAATGTGGGTCCGGCAGAAATTTTTAAAAGGTTTTCCGTAAACCCTGGAATACCAAGAAATGCCCATTTGAGGTACGACTATTTTATTGACAGCCTACAGGCGGATTATTACTACAATTACAAAACCTCCAAAGAAGAAAGGGGTTGGGAATCTGTAAGATATCCAGTTTTTGAACCCAGTGTTTTTCCTAAAGAAGAGGGAGAAAATCCAACAATAAGCATACAGCAGGCCCGCATTTGTGAAGCCTTGTTAAAGCATCAAGGATATATAAAGTCAAAAAAGGACAATTCCGTGTTGCTGGGGTTACGATATTCTTTGGCAGATGGCAGTTCTGGTGGAGGATGGATGCACAAAAAGACCTTGCCCCTAGCCGAAAAACAAATACTCCTGACCAATGTGGACGAAGGCCTGGAATGGATTAGCAAAATTCCAAACTACAAGGTTCCAGAGCCTTTTGAGCGAGATAAAAAATTGGAAAAAGAGGCCTTGACATTAATGCAAAATCATGCCAGAAATAGTGGCTGGAAAGAAAAGTTCAGAAAGGCAATAAAAACCAGCGATTATCGCATTAAACGAAATAAATTTTCAGGTGTGATTGAAGGTCGTACAATTACCTTTGCCCTTATTGCTGAATGGCCTGACGGTTCATGGACCAGCCAGTATTTCAATACCTATCAGGTTCATGAAGGAGGAAATGATTTTGGAGGCCTTAGTTACCATGGTACAGGAGACCAACATTTAATTTGGGGTGGTGCTGTTGATCTATAGAACCTTAGCTTAATTCTCCTCTTTTATCAAAAACAAATACACCGGAAAATGGTCGCTGTACCCTCCGGTGTAGGTTTTACCCGAGTAGGTGCGTTTGGGATAGCCCTTATATTTTCCTTTTTGGGTTTTAATTAATGAGGGAGCAAAAATCTGGGCTTGCCAAAAGAAAAACCCGGCTTCATTTTCGTGGACTAGGTTGGGGGTTATAAAAAATTGGTCAAAAAGGTTCCATTGGTCTCTGTAAGCCAAAGTTCCCAACCCTCTTTTGTACATTTTCTCCATAGGATTAAAAAGGGAAAGACTGTCCAACTTGGATACCGTTCCTTTGGTTCTTAGTATCCTTTTTAAACTATGGTCTCTGGGATCATCATTAAGGTCACCCATGGCAATGATCTTGGCATTGGGGTTCAGCTCTCTTATGGAATCCATGATTCTCTTGTTAAGCAAGGCAGCCCTAGCCCGTTTGGGCTGGCTTTTGGTGGCGCCACCCCGTCGGGAAGGCCAGTGGTTCACAATAAAATGTAGTTCTTCCTGATCCATTAAACCGCCAACAACAAGCTGGTCCCGGGTATAATCCCGTTCCCCCATTTCATCAAACAAAAGCAGCCTATGGCTTTTAAAGGAGGTGGGGATAAAAGCCGATTTTTTATAGAGCAAGGCTACGTCAATGCCCCTGGCATCAGGAGAGTCAAAATGAACAATGCCATAATCCTTTGCTTGTAAATTGGGATGATTCACCAAATCTTCCAGTACCCCTTTATTTTCCACTTCACAAAGTCCTAGAATGTCAGGTGATGTCCCGCTTTTTTCCTTGCCCAATTGGGCCATGACCTGCGATATGTTCTGAATTTTTGCCTCATAGCGATTTTCCGTCCAATGATAGGCACCTTCAGGGGTGCGGTCATCATCAAATATCAAGGTGTCGTTGGTGGTGTCAAATAGATTTTCAACATTATAAAAAGCAACAGTTCTGATTTTGTAGCTCGCTTCATTTTGTCCCCATAGACAAAACGGCAATAGTAGGAATGAGTAGGTTAAAATTTTCATTTGGGTTTTGTTTTCTGTACTAAAATTACTAAGATTGTTCGCTTTTCTTACAAAACATTTAGTAATAACCCCAAATTTTATTCTGATTAACCTACAAAGGCTAACATATGAGAACAGCCATGTTCTTTGTGCTGCTATGCTATTCCAACCTCTTATTTGGCCAGCACAGTATAGAAATTTCAGGAACCATAAAAGATGGGTCAAACCAAGTTCCTGTTTCGGGGGCTTCTTTAAAAGTAGAAGGATTTCAAAAAGAATATCATACTGGGGTTAATGGTAGTTTTACCATTGTTCTGAATTTTAAGGAGGATTTTATAATTCATATATCGGCACCTGACTACTTGCCCAAAAAATTCGAGCTTTTTCTTGAAGGCGAAGCTATTGATTTGGGAGACATTTTTTTAGAAAAGGATATTACCCTGGAAAAAAGTGACAATCTCATAACCTTGACAGATAACGAACTTTCGGATGAGGAAGGTTTACTTTCAGGATCTATGGGAATGTTGCAGTCCACTAGGGATATCTTCCTTACCCGAGCAGCATTTGATTTTGGACAGGCATTTTTTAGGATTCGTGGATATGATTCCCAGGAGGGGGAAGTATTGATCAACGGAATCCCTTTAAACAAAATCTGGGATGGAAGACCACAATGGAACAATTGGGGCGGACTCAATGATGTAATTCGAAATCAGACGTATACCCAAGCCTTGGAAATAAACCCAAATACCTTCGGTGGAATCTTGGGAAACACCAATATAGATATAAGACCTTCTGGATTTAGATCAGGTCTGCGAGTTTCCAGCTCCATGTCCAACAGGACTTATAAGAGCAGGCTAATGGCGACCTACAGTTCAGGCCTACTGGAAAGTGGTTGGGCCTACTCCCTTTCCGCTTCCAGAAGATGGGCTAATTCGGGCTATGTTGAAGGTACTTTGTATGATGCCCACTCCCTTTTTGGCGCTCTGGAATATAAATGGAACAACAAAAACAGTTTGGTCATAAGTACAATTATGGCAAACAATAGAAGAGGTAGGTCAGCAGCACTGACCGAGGAAGTATTTGCCTTGATGGGGAACCGCTACAATCCGTATTGGGGAACTCAGAATGGGGAAACTAGAAATTCAAGGGAACGCAAGATTTTTGAACCCATGTTCATGGTCAATCACTTTCTTCAATCCAATAAAATGAATTGGACTACGGGAATGATGTATCAGAATGGTAGCGTGGCAAAAGATAGACTGGCTTACTTTAATACACAAAACCCTGACCCTACCTATTATAAATATGTCCCCAGTTATCATATCAATGGTTCTTTTGGTGCCGATTTTGCCAATGCAAACTTGGCCAAGGAAGCTTTATTAGATCATCCGCAATTGGATTGGGAACAAATTTATGCGGTGAATAGCAATTCCGTGGATGAGGCTGCTTCCTATGTGCTTTCTGAAGATGTACAGAACGAAGAACGGTTCATATTTGCGAGCAATATGCAATTGGATTTAGGTAGGAGTTTGGAATTGGGTATAGGTGCCAACATAGAAGTTTCGGGTATCCAGAATTATGCCAACATCAAAGATTTACTTGGAGCCGAATTTCTAGATGACAGCGATTCCTTTTCATCTACTCGGAACGATGTTTTTGGGAATCCGGCAAAAACCGAAGGGGATAGGATTGGCTACAACTTTGAATTGGATTCCAAAAGACTCAAGGGGTTTGCACAATTGCAGATCAAAAGAAAAAAATGGAATGCATTTGTTTCAGGAGCACTGTTTCAATGGAATGCGCAACGGAATGGATTGTTTCAAAATGAGCGATATCCCGATACCTCAATAGGTAAAGGGGAGGAAATTTCCTTTGGGGGACTAAACGCAAAATCGGGAATGACCTACTTCTTAAACGGGAGGCATTGGATAATGATAAATGGTGCAAAAATCAATCGCGCTCCATCACTTCAAAACCTATTTATTAACCCAAGAGAGAACAACTTAATTGTTCCTGATATTCAAAACGAAGCTATATCCACAATTGATGTTGGTTACCATGTCCGGTTACCAGATTTAAAAGGTCGCATTAGTGCTTTCTATACCAGATTTCAACACGCAACGGATGTCAATTTCTTTTTCGTGGATTCAGGCCTGGGCTCGGATTTTGTTCAGGAAGTGGTTACAGGTTTGGACAAGTTGCACAAAGGCTTGGAATTGGGTTTGGAGTATAAGGCCTCCAACGAGCTTAAACTTTCCGTGGCGGGTAATTTAGGCAGCTGTGTATACGCCAGCGACCCGGACATTCAGCTCTATTTTGATACTGCTGGCAATGACGAAGACCTAATTAACAACGAAGGGAAGGTGCAATTGGGAACAGCCAAAATAAAGGGGTTGAAATTGGCTCAAGGACCACAAACAGCACTATCACTTGGAGTAGAATACAGAAGTCCAAAATATTGGTGGCTGGGGACGACGGCAAATTTTATGGATCAAAGCTATGCAAACCTAAGTACCATAAAGCGAACCCAGAGTTTCTTGTTGGATCCTGACACACAGGAACCGCTTTCAGATGTTACCCCTGCCGATGTTGAAAGATTGTTAAAACAACAAAAGTTGGATGAGATTTACCTATTAAACCTGGTAGGAGGAAAGTCTTGGTTGGTGAACAAGAAATATATAAGTGCCTTTTTGAGCGTGAACAATGTATTTGATTCCGTATTCAAGACTGGGGGATATGAACAGAGTAGGAATGGAAATTATGGGCAAATGCTACAAGATAATTTAAGTGGAACCCCATCTTTTGGCCCCAAATATTGGCACAGTTACGGCAGGACTTACTTTTTAAATCTTGCTATAAACTTTTAAAGATGGGCAAATGAAAATGAAAGTGAGGATTGTTTTAAAAGGGTTGGTCGTATCAACAATAATTTCAGCCTGTGTTCCGAATACCAATTTCGAAGTACCACAACCGAACTGTGATAAAGTTATGTCTGCCAACACAACGTTTCAGGAATTGGAAGAGATGTATTCTGATGAAACATTTCAGATACAAGAGGATTTGATCATTGAGGGTTATGTCATCTCTTCAGATGAAGCAGGTAACTTCTTCAATGAGGTATATCTACAAGATAAGACCAAGAATCCCACAAAGGGGCTTCTTTTGGAAGCGGAACTAAGTCCTGCGCACCTATATTACCCGCTTGGCACTAAAGTGCTTGTCAAGCTAAAAGGATTGTTTTTTGGAAAGAGTGGTGAAACCTTGAGGCTTGGCAGCTCGTTTACTTCCTTTGGCAATGTTTCCGTAGGGCGATTACCCGCTTTAAAAGTTCAAGACCATCTTATAGCTACATGTGATGAAAATGGGCTGGTCGAACCCTTTCCAATGACTATTTCGCAGTTAGATCAGGCTGGGTTAAATACCCTGATCAAATTGAATGATGTGGAATTTGGTGAAGAAGAACTTGGCCTAAACTATGCCGAACCCCAAGAGGAGACCATCCGAGCTCTCCAAGATTGTGAGGAAAACAAAATAGAGTTATTGACCAGCGGCTATGCCGATTTCCAGGAAGTGCAGCTTCCAGAAGGCAAGGGAAGTATCACTGGGATTTTGAAAAAAGAGGGCACAAAGTATCAGTTGGTTATTAGGGATACCACAGATTTGGATTTTACCAACGACCGGTGTCCAGAGATCATAACCGAGTTTACATCCAAGAATATTTTCATTTCGGAATTGGCAGATCCAGATAATAATACGGGTGCCCGTTTTGTGGAATTGTACAACTCGTCCAGTGAGCCACTGGATTTGAATTTGTGGACCTTACGCAGATACACCAATGAAAAAACAGAGGTAAGTTCCTCTGTTGAGTTATCAGGTTATACCATAGCAGCGAAAAGCACCCTTATAATTTCCCCCAATGCAGAAGAATTTGGACTGGTTTATGGTTTCCCTCCTGACTTGAGCGTTTCTACCAATAGCCCTGCAGATTCCAATGGAGATGACAATCTTGAGCTTGTGGATCCCTTCGGAAGCATAATTGACGTCTTTGGCGTGGTGGGCGAAGATGGCTCAGGCACCAATCACGAATTTGAAGATGGCAGGGCACTTCGCAAGCCAGAAGTAACCCAAGGAAACCCCATTTACAACTTTACGGAATGGATCATCCATAACGACTCTGGAGGGGCCGGGACCATAAACCAACCTCAAAATGCCCCAGGAGATTATACCCCTGGCCAGTTTAACTAAAAAGGCTTATACCCAAACTTCTGCCCTCCAACAGAAGCATCGGCCATAAGGCCAGCTTTGGGCAGGGCAAACACGGCAACACCATCCTTATATTTGGCATTAAAGGCAATTCCAGATTTCAGGGCAACCGCACTGGTTTCCGCAGCAAATTGGAATTTTCCTTCTTTAAAACGTTCCAGGTCAACCGCGGTTTCAAAAAAGATAATCTCAATAATGGCCTGTCCACCGGCTTGAAATCCCACGTTCAATTTTTTCAGATTGGCCATACCTACTACTTCTCCATTTTCATAAACAGCACCATTTCCAGAAGCACCTCCAATTATAAATCCACCTTTGCCCACGTTGGGGAAAAGCACGTAGCCGGCAGAATTGTCAAAGAATCGCTGTAGACCCCTATCGGCTTTCAAAAGGGTTTTTTTGGCCCGTTTGGCATCATTGATGATCTTACGGTCTTTTTTATTTTGGGCTGTAGCGGTAAATGCGAAGAGCATAAGGGCCACCAAGGCAAAGGATTTAAATAGTTTCATGTTCCTGTTCTTTTTTATCCAATCAAAATTAAAAAATAAACCCCGTCCAAAGAGGAAGGGGTTTGCCAATAATTGTTAAACATTGAATCAATCCACATTGGAAGGGAAAAGCTTATGCGCCATCACCTCCTTCATTTGGTTGACATGTCGTTCTGTATGGCCGGACATAAACAGAATCAGCTGAACCCCGTCAATGGTTCCAAAGGGTAAATCGCTACTGTAAAGATTTCTTAGGTCATCTTCTGTGCTTTCCATATAGGAGATGTGCTCTTCCCTTTTATCCATAAAGGCCTGTAAGGTTTCCGCGGGGGTTCCAAATTTCCCAGAAGGCTCAAAAGGTTCGGCGGTTTTCACCTTGTTGGAACGATCTAAGATGATTCCCATGAGCTGTTCGTCATTCATTTTTACGGAGTCCTTCAAAGCAGGGTTGGGGCCAGCGGCCACAGTTTTTTGGATAAGTCCCCCAAAAGCATTTTCTGAAATGGTCAGGTGCTCCACGCAATCTGCAATGGACCAAGCACCTTCTTCCGGTTTAAAGGCTAATTGAGCCTGGCTCAACCCTTTCAAAACTTTGGACATTTGATCCCGAGTTTCCTTAAGGTGTTTAATCACTTTCTTCCGATCATCGTTGGAAAGTTTATTGGTATCAGCACTGAAGCTAAATAATATCAGCGCAACTAAAGGCAAAATCAATTTTTTCATGTGTGATGGATTTTAGATTACTGTAAGCACCTATGTTATATGGACGTTTAAAGATAATCCAATTGGACATCTTTATGAACATATGTCATCCGGAGTTAACAGGATTAATTCAAAAATAATGTAAATTTTCGCCGCTTAAGGGGTCATTTCTGCCAAAATGTGGTCTAAATTGGGAAATTGGGAAGAAAAATATCAAATAAGTATAAATAGATAATACTTATGTTTTAATAGTATTTTAATATGAATTATCTATTCTTTGGAAAGCAGATTTCCTATCTTTATGAAGGTTAAAAAATCACATTAAAACAACATACTATCATGAGCAAAGAATTAGCTAGTTCAGCAGGAAATGGAATGGACGAGGGCATGTGTCCATTTCTTAACGGAACGCTGAAACAAGGAGCTGGAGGGGGAACCACCAATCGCGATTGGTGGCCCAACCAACTTAATTTAAACATCCTTCGCCAGCACTCCAATCTGGCGGATCCCATGGATAAGGATTTTGACTATGCCACCGAGTTCAAATCCTTGGATTTGGAAGCTGTTAAAAAAGACCTTACCGACCTAATGACGGATAGCCAAGACTGGTGGCCGGCAGATTATGGCCATTATGGCCCATTCTTTATTCGAATGGCTTGGCATGCAGCCGGGACTTATCGTATTGCTGATGGCCGCGGTGGAGGTGGAACGGGTTCACAACGATTTGCACCCTTGAACAGTTGGCCAGACAATGCCAATTTGGACAAAGCCAGATTATTATTATGGCCTGTTAAGCAGAAATACGGCAAGAAAATTTCTTGGGCCGATCTTTTGATCTTGGCAGGAAACGTTGCCCATGAATCCATGGGACTGAAAATGTTTGGGTTTGCTGGTGGCCGCGAAGATATTTGGCAACCAGAAGAAGATATTTATTGGGGTTCTGAAGCCGAATGGTTGGGCAACAAAGCAAGGTATAATGAGGACGGAGAGCTGGAAAAGCAATTGGGTGCTGCCCATATGGGATTGATCTATGTAAATCCAGAAGGACCCAATGGGAACCCTGACCCTATTGCTGCTGCGCATGACATAAGGGAAACCTTTGGCAGAATGGCAATGAACGATTATGAAACCGTGGCTTTGATAGCCGGGGGACATACGTTTGGAAAGACGCATGGAGCTGCCAGCGATGCCGAATATGTGGAAGCTGAACCTGCTGGGGCCTCTATTGAAATGCAGAGCATGGGCTGGAAGAACAACTTTGGTTCTGGAAAAGGAAGCGATACCATCACCAGTGGTATTGAAGGAGCCTGGACGGATACCCCTGTTCAATGGAGCCATAAGTTTTTGGAAAATCTTTATGCCTACGAATGGGAATTGACCAAAAGCCCTGCTGGAGCCCATCAATGGAAACCTAAAGATGGAGCCGGAGCCGGAACTATTCCAGATGCACATAATCCAGAGAAAAAACATGCGCCTTTTATGCTGACAACGGATTTATCGTTGCGTATGGATCCAGAATACGGGAAAATCTCCAAACACTTTTTGGAAAATCCAGAGGAATTTGCCGACGCTTATGCACGAGCATGGTTTAAACTGACGCATCGCGATATGGGACCGGTAAGTCGTTATTTGGGCTCGGATGCACCCAGCGAGGAATTGATTTGGCAAGATCCTGTTCCTGCCGTTGATCACGATTTGATCAATGATGGAGATATCGCGGAATTGAAATCCAGGATTCTTGACTCTGGGTTGTCTATTACCCAATTGGTATCCACAGCTTGGGCATCTGCGTCTACTTTTAGAGGATCAGATTACCGAGGAGGAGCCAATGGGGCACGAATCCGTTTGGCACCACAAAAGGACTGGGCAGTAAACAACCCAGCCCAGTTGTCCAAAGTTTTGGAAACCTTGGAAAATATCAAGAATGACTTTGGAAAAAAAGTTTCCCTGGCTGACTTGATCGTTCTTGGAGGTTGTGCGGCTGTTGAAAAAGCGGCCAAGAATGCAGGCCATGACATAACCGTACCTTTTACCCCCGGTAGAACCGATGCTTCTGCCGAACAGACAGATGCAGAATCTTTTGAGGTCCTGGAGCCAGTAGCGGATGGTTTTAGAAACTATTTAAAAGGAAAGTACTCCGTGAAATCAGAAGAATTATTGGTTGATAAAGCCCAATTGCTTACCCTAACCGTTCCTGAAATGACGGTATTGGTCGGCGGAATGCGGGTCTTGGATACCAATGCTGATAAATCCCATCATGGGGTGTTCACCAATCGTTCAGAAACCTTGACCAACGATTTCTTTGTTAATCTTTTGGATTTGAATACCACATGGTCTGCAACTTCTGATGACGATGAGGTGTTTGAAGGACATGACCGCAAGACCGGGAATTTGAAGTGGACCGGGACCAGGGTGGATCTTATTTTTGGATCCAACACAGAGCTAAGAGCCATTGCCGAAGTTTATGGAAGTAGCGATGCCCAAGGGAAATTTGTGGGCGATTTTGTTTCCGCATGGAACAAAGTCATGAACTTGGACCGATTTGACCTTGCGTAAGAAAGGTCTTCAATAGAAAAGGAAAATTAAACCCAAAAGACTGTCACACCCACCAGGGTTGTGGCAGTTTTTTTATAATTTTAATTGATCAAATGAGCAAGATAGAAGAGCTTTTCAATGCGGTAAGAAATGGCGATAAGGTTGCCGTTTCCGCATTGTTGAAAAATGACCTAACCCTCTTGGAAACCAAAGATGAAAGGGGGTCTACCCCATTAATTTTGGCCACATACTACAATCAAAAGGAAATTACAGAATTACTTTTGGCCCAAGGCGCCAGTATAGATGCCACGGATGGATCGGGCAACACCGCCTTATTGGGCGTTTGTTTTAAAGGATATACGGATTTAGCTGAACTGCTGATCAAATCGGGCGCCAATGTGGACCATGTAAATAGCATGGGAGCCACTGGCCTAATTTATGCCGTTACCTTTAATAGATTGGATATGGCACAATTGCTTATCCAATATGGAGCCAATATTGACGTTAAAGATGGAAGGGGAAACACTGCATTGGATCAAGCCAAAATGCAGGAAAATGAAGATTTGATAAAATTATTGGAATCAAAAACTTAGTCAATGCCATATGGATTCAAAGGAACAGCTTAACCTCATCAAACGGATAAAGGCCTTGGCAGAAGCTGGCTTGGTGTTTACCCAGGACGACTACGATAAGGAACGTTATGAGGAACTTAAGAACATCAGTTTAAAATTGATGGCATTTGTTGCTGATGAACCCATGGAAGTAATGCAGGACTTTTTTATGCCCCAGCAGGATTATCCCACGCCCAAGGTAGATGTTAGGGGTTTTGTCTTGAATGAAAAGGACGAAATTTTGATGGCCAAGGAAAGTGTGGATGGTAAATGGACCATTCCCGGAGGTTGGGCCGATATTGGTATTACCCCGTCCGAAATTGCCGTCAAGGAAATTGAGGAAGAGACTGGGTTAAAGACAGAGGTTGTTCGCTTTTTGGGTGTTTACGATAAGCAGGTACACCCCCATCCTCCAGAACCTTACTACATCTATAAACTGATATTTCTGTGTAGAATAACAGGCGGAGAGCTACAGGCGGGATTTGACATGCTTGATGCTGGGTTTTTTCCTCTGGATCAACTCCCAGAGCTTTCACAGGAGCGCATTTTGGAAAGCCAGTTAAAACATCTCTTCCAACTGGCAAAATCTTCGCAAACCGATGTTTATTTTGATTGACACTTATGTCTGAAAAGCTAAAAGTAGCCCTGATCCAGACGCCGTTGCATTGGGAAAATCCCGAGGCCAATAGGACGATGTTGAGCCAAAAAATTGAAACAATCCAAGATAATTTGGACCTCATTGTGCTACCGGAGATGTTTACATCGGGCTTTACCATGTCTCCCCAAAACATACACCCCTCAGAAGGAACCAAAACGATAAGTTGGATGCAGGATTTGGCCAAAATGTCTAATGCTGCAGTTATGGGAAGTTTGGTTTTCCATGAAAACTATCAAAACTACAATCGGTTGATTTTTGCGCACCCTGATGGGCACATGTATCAATACGACAAAAAACACACCTTTACTTTGGCAGGAGAGGACAAAGTGTATACCGCAGGAACTGAGCGATTGGTGATAGACTTCAAGGGATTTCGTATTTGTCCTTTGATATGTTACGATCTTCGTTTTCCGGTTTGGGCACGAAATACGGAAGCCTATGACGTTTTAATCTATGTAGCTAATTGGCCCAAGCCAAGAATTACAGCTTGGGACGCCCTGCTAAAAGCACGCGCCATAGAGAATATGTCATACTGCATTGGGGTTAATCGCATAGGAGTGGATGATCTAGGTTACGAATATTCTGGACATTCCGGTGTGTATGATGTGCTTGGAAATACTTTGGCGTTTTCCGAAAAGGAAGAAATCCTCTATGTGGAGTTGGAGAGAGAACACATTGCAACCTATAGAAACAAACTTAAATTCTTGGAAGACCGAGACAATTTTAGTTTGAAATAATAAAGGTCTGTTCCAATTCCCAATTGGCGCGAACGTCAATGGGATCAGGATAGTAGCTGACTCTTTCAGGTTGAATCTTCTTCAGATAACTACCGGTGTCCCATTTGCCATTTCCATTGTCATCAAAAATCACTCTAATGTTGTACTGCCCTGGATCCAAGTTTTTGAATTCGAAAGTCTTGGGCTGCTCTGCAAAAAGTTCCCGTAGCATATTGCCGCGGTCGTCGGTCAATTGGGCAATCATGGGGTAACGAACGGCCCCACCTACATTCAAACGCAGGTTTCCATAATCAGCGTAGCTTCCCGTTGAAAATCGGTAATTGAGGGTATCGTTCTGGATACCAAAAAAATCTGTGATGGCACCGGGCATGATTTCAAAGGAATAGTTTTGGTTGGGTTCCAAGGCAAAATCAAAATCCACCTTGTTCTTGATGGAGTCCAAGGAATAAGTAAATGGCGCATTGATGGAATCACTTATAAATAGTGCAATCTGATTGGAATCCAAAGCAGCTATGGGTGTACTGGCCAATATGCTAAACGTATCCTCAAAATTGAATTGGCGGCCAATGGAAGTGCTAAGTTTGAGCGAATCCAAGGGCAAATTTCTTGTTTTTACCGTAAAAGTGTCCACCTTTTGCATCTTTTCATTGCTTACGGTAAATATGATGGAGTCCAAATCCGTGGGAGTGATCCAAAAATCCAAAGTGTCTTTTTCGCGATCCTTCAGAATCAGGGTTTGGACGGAATCGGCAAGTTCGGTTAAACTCTCAATTTTGATATCCCTGTGATCCCCTTGATAACCAAATAGGATATGGTTTTTGGCGACATAACTCGGCACGGAAGCACTGTAATCCGGTTCTTCCAAAAATAGGTTCAACAGATAAACGGAATCTGTGGGTACAGTAATGGTATGGTATAGAAAGCCAATTTTATCCTGCCGTTGGTTAAACATGTTGTTCTTGTTTACATCTTTGACGGCCACAAGAGCATATTTTCCAGCCTTTAGATTTTTCAGTTCAAAAAAGGGAAGACTGTCCAACGTATTGGTGATGTAATTTGGCACTGTTTTATAAATGGTGGAATCGGTATAGGCGGTATCAATCTCATACAACATAACGCTTACAAACTGATCGGCCCTTCGGTTAAAGGCGTCCTTTACAGCTCCAGAAAGAGAAAGGGAATCAATATAGGTGCCGGTAGAGAAAACATAGGATAGAAAACTGTTGGGGTTTCCTTCATTGTTGTCCACTATACTTTGACCAAAGTTCAACGTATAGGTGGTATTTTCCTGAAGGGTGTCCTTTATAATCACCTCGATGTACTTATTTGCTCCTCCCAAAGGTCTGATTTCTGGGGGGTATTTAAGAGGTGGGGACACGATCAATTGGTTTTGTACATCCTCCAATTTGATGAGCTCATCAAAGTACAGACGGATTTTATCAGCCTTGAATTCCGTGGTAAAATTCTCCGGTTCGGTGCGTATTAATTGGGGCGGAGTCAAATCTTTGGGTCCCCCGGACGGATTGCCTCGTTTTGCACAGTGCCAAAGGGCCATAACCATCAGCAACAAAAAAGAAAGACTCAATAGTTTTTTAAGGTACCGCATCTAAAACTAGTGTGGGACAAAGAAACAACTAATTTGAAAAAGGAAAACACGCCTTAATAAATTTTAACCTCTAGGGAACCACGGCCATGCTCAGCACCGATATTTTAATTGGCCCCATTTTGGATAGGGTTTGGGCACAGGCTTCCAAAGTGGCTCCCGTAGTAATCACATCGTCAACCAGAAGCACATGTTTTATGGATTCCTTGGCCTTGGGTGTCAACTGAAAAACATCTTTGGTGTTCTCCCAGCGGAGCTGCCTGTCCTTTTTTGTTTGGGTTTTGGTGTTGATGCTTCTGACCAAGATATCGTCCCTGTATCTGGCATTGATGGAAGCTGCTATTTTCTCCGCAAAGAGTGCTACTTGGTTGTACCCCCTTTTCTTTTGTTTTTTGACATGCAAGGGAACGGGAACCACGGCATCAACATCCTTCAAAGTAGATTCATGTTGAACGATAGAGCCATACCACTCGCCTAAAAACGCACCAATTTGCTCTTGATTTTTGTACTTTAAGTGGTGCAAGATGTTCTTGACAATACCATTTTTCTGGAAAAACATAAAGGAAGCCGCTTTATTTATAGGGATTCGTCCATAAAAAATGCGGTCTACTGGGTTTTCATCGCCAAAGTTGTAATCGGTGAGTGGCACCTCATGTCGACAAACGGTACATAACACGCTTTCTCCTCTGGATAAATGCGCATTACATCCAAAACATACCATTGGCAATAGTATGTTGTGAATCTCGTTTAGTATCTTAGCCAACCTTTTAGGGATCAAATCTTATACGCGTTATAGTAGCCAATTAACCTCATGGATGCCCAAGATAACAATTTCAACTACAAGATTATCTTTGCTGCACTGCTTGCAGTAATCGTGGGTATTCTCATAGCTTTTTACTATAGCTATGCACAATCCAAGAACCAAATGAACTTTTTGGAACAGGAAAAGTCACTTTTGGTCAAAGATCTTACTTTGATGAAAGCTGAGGTGGACCGTCTATCTGGATTGAATGAAGTGAGTGAAATTGAACTGCAGACTTCTCGTTTCCGAGTACAACAATTATTGGATTCCGTAGGTCGGTTGAATTTTAGCATTATGAAGCTGAAAGAAACCCGAAAGGAACTGCGAATGTTGGAAGTCAAATTTGATAGCCTAAAACTCAAGAACAATTTCCTTCGCTATAACAATAGCTTATTGGCCGATAGGTACGAAGAGACCCAAAAACAGTTGGACGAACTTCGTGGCAGGGCCAGCAACATGGAAAAAGCCGAATCGCTTTTGCGGGAGACCAATAGGGAGCTTGCACGGGAACTTAAAATCAAAAGCTACCTAAAACTTCAGGATGCCGAAGGCAGTGGATTCCGACTTAGGGCCGGAAGACCGTTAAAGACCAATAAGGCCTCTACCATAGAAAAATTAAGGGGCTGTGTCACCGTAACCGCTGATCCCAACGAAACGGGGAACGTTAGGGTGTTGTACCTTCAGTTCCTTGATCCCAATATGTCCATTATTGAGGATAATGCCAATACCATTTCAGTCAGTGGTAACACCTACAGCAAAAAAGTAGAGATTCCGTATACGGGAAAAGAGATCAGTATTTGTGATGCCATCACCGTTCCTGAAGGCTCACTTTCCGAAGGAATTTATACCCTTAACGTGTTTGAGGACGAAAGACTTCTGGCCTCTGCCGAATTTCAGTTGAAATAACCCTTGTTTTTTAGGTAAAGTTCTATTTTTGCCGCATGGCAAAACAAGAAGACGTTTTTAAGAAGGTAATCTCCCATGCCAAGGAGTATGGGTATGTGTTCCAATCCAGTGAGATTTATGATGGCCTGAGTGCGGTATATGACTATGCACAAAATGGGGTTGAGTTAAAAAAGAACATTAGGGAGTACTGGTGGCAGGCCATGGTACAGCTCAATGATAACATTGTGGGTATTGATGCCGCCATTTTTATGCACCCCACTACCTGGAAGGCTTCTGGGCACGTAGATGCCTTCAACGATCCCTTGATTGACAACAAAGATTCCAAAAAAAGATACCGTGCAGATGTTTTGGTAGAGGAGCACAGGGAGAAGATAAATGACAAAATTCTTAAGGATGTCAACAAAGCCAAAAAGCGTTTTGGAGATGCCTTTGATGAGCAGCAATTCAGGGAAACCAACCCTAATGTGTTACGTCGTCAAAAAGAAATAGATGAAATAAGTGCCCGACTGGCTGAGGTTCAGGAAAAGGGAGACCTAGAGGGTTTCAAGCAACTGATCTTGGATTTGGGCATTGTTTGCCCCGTTTCAGGTTCCAAAAATTGGACAGATGTAAAGCAGTTCAACTTAATGTTCGGCACCAAATTGGGAGCTTCTGCAGATTCTGCCATGGACCTGTACCTAAGACCAGAGACCGCCCAGGGGATTTTTGTGAACTTCCTCAACGTGCAAAAAACTGGACGGATGAAGATTCCTTTTGGGATTGCCCAAACAGGAAAGGCCTTTAGAAATGAGATTGTAGCCCGTCAGTTCATTTTCCGAATGCGGGAGTTTGAACAAATGGAAATGCAGTATTTCATCAAGCCGGGAACCCAACAGGAGTGGTATGACAAATGGAAGGAAAAAAGATTGAGATGGCATCTTTCCCTGGGTATGGGTGAGGAGAACTATCGTTTCCATGATCATGACAAACTGGCCCACTATGCGGATGCTGCTGCTGATATCGAATTCAAATTCCCATTTGGTTTCAAAGAGTTGGAAGGAATCCACTCCCGTACAGATTTTGATTTGAGCCAACACGAAGAATACTCAGGTAAAAAATTACAGTACTTCGACCCGGAGGAAAACAAAAGTTATGTCCCCTATGTGTTGGAAACTTCCATTGGATTGGACCGTATGTTCCTGGCCGTGTTCTCCAACTCACTCCAGGAAGAGGAACTGGAAAATGGAACAACCAGAACAGTACTCAAAATCCCTGCAGTTTTGGCTCCCACCAAAGCTGCAGTATTACCGCTGTTGAAGCGCGATGGCCTGCCTGAAGTTGCCCATAAGTTGATAGATGAACTTAAATGGGACTTTAATGTAATCTATGACGAAAAAGATGCCGTAGGCCGTCGTTACAGAAGACAGGATGCCGCGGGAACACCTTTCTGTGTTACGGTAGATCACCAAACTTTGGAAGACGATACGGTGACCATCCGCCATAGGGATACCATGGAACAACAACGGGTAAAACTATCCGAGGTTAAGGAGATCATCTCCAAGGAGGTGGACATGCGCTACTGGTTGCAGAAAATCTAAATTGAAAACCGTACCGTCAGATTCGGAAGTCTGATCGAGGGGTCAGGTCGAGCGCAGTCGAGACCTATTTGAACAATTGGATTTCTAAGACCTCTCGTAAGAGCCTGTCTGCCGACAAAGGTAGGCTCGAAGAGACTTCATTTTAATTAAAAAAGACCTGTTATCTCCCCGTCGTCGTTCACGTCAATTCCCTCGGAAGAAGGTGTTGCAGGTAATCCGGGCATACGCATGATGTCTCCCGTTATGGGAACCAAAAAGCCGGCACCGACCGCAATTTCAATTTCTCTCACGGTGATGATAAAATCTTTGGGCCTACCTAGAAGTTGGGGATTGTCCGATAAGGATTTTTGGGTCTTGGCAATGCACACTGGCAGCTGGTCCAGGCCCAGGTTGGCAATTTTCCGCAGATGTGCTTTGGCCCGG
This sequence comes from Flagellimonas sp., assembly GCF_965233845.1. Classification (GTDB taxonomy): domain Bacteria; phylum Bacteroidota; class Bacteroidia; order Flavobacteriales; family Flavobacteriaceae; genus Flagellimonas. The sequence continues at coordinate 3,639,681 of NZ_OZ247584.1, read as the reverse complement.
GGGGTATAATCCACATGCTCTGCACCGTAAATTTCAGTGGCAATGGTTGCTATTTTGTCCATGACAGGGGAACTCCAATCGTAAAGAGGTTTAAAGTCAGATGCTTTGGATTCCACCACATCAATAACATGTTGTGCCAGTGCTTCGGCACCTTCTCCTCCTTTGGCCCAAACCTCGGCCAAAGCCACACCTATGCCTTTGGATTCGGCTAACTCCTTGATCACCGCAATTTCTTCGTCCGTATCGGTCACGAATTTATTAATGGCAATCACTGGCACCACATTGAATTTGGCGATGTTTTCCAAATGTTTTTCCAAGTTGGGCAATCCTTTTTTCAGGGCTTCCACATTGGGTTCCGTCAATGATTTTAGGTCTGCGCCCCCATGGTATTTTAAGGCCCTGATGGTTGCGGTAAGCACAACGGCCTTTGGTTTCAATCCTGCACTTTGGCACTTAATGTCAAAGAATTTTTCCGCACCAAGATCAAAACCAAAACCAGCTTCGGTCACGGTGTATTCCGAGTGCGACATACCCATTCGTGTTGCAATGACCGAATTGGTGCCTTGGGCAATATTGGCAAAAGGTCCGCCATGGATAATGGCCGGATTTCCTTCCATAGTCTGGACCAAATTGGGTTTGATAGCGTCTTTGAGCAAGGCCGTCATGGCACCTTCGGCTTTCAAATCCTTGGCGTAAATAGGCTCTTTATCAAAAGTATAGCCCACAAAAATGTTCCCCAATCGCTTTTTGAGGTCGCTAAGGTTTTCCGCCAGGCAAAGAATAGCCATGATTTCGGAAGCTGCGGTAATATCAAATCCCGTTTCCCGAGGCACCCCAGAAGTAGTTCCCCCCAGACCTACAATGATGTCCCGCAGCGCACGATCGTTCATATCCATTACCCGTTTCCATCCTATGGTTCGGGGATCAATGCGCAGAGATCGGGTCTTGCTTTGGATGTTGTTGTCTATGACCGCCGCCAAGAGGTTATGCGCTTTTTCAATGGCCGCAAAATCCCCAGTAAAGTGAAGATTGATGTCCTCCATGGGCAATACTTGGGAATACCCACCTCCCGTGGCCCCTCCTTTAATGCCAAATACCGGTCCCAAAGACGGTTCCCTAAGCACAACAGTAGTCTTTTTGCCCAAACGGTTTAATCCCTCTGTAAGCCCAATGGACATGGTAGTTTTCCCCTCTCCGGCCGGAGTTGGGGAAATGGCGGAGACCAAGATGAGGTTACTCTGTTCCACTTTTGCTTTATCAATGGCTTGTAAGGGGAGTTTGGCCTTGTATTTCCCATACATTTCAATGTTGTTTGGATCCACTCCAAATTTTTCGGCAATGCTGGAAATAGGTTGTAGGGTAACGCCTTTGGCGATTTCCAAATCGGTCATAGCTAGCTGTTTTTCGTTAGTCAGGCAAACGGAAAGGTGTTCCTATTTGCGTTTTACAAGATACTATAAACATAGAAGAAAATAGGAAGCTTCAATGGCTTAAAAGAAAGATTAATTCTCAGTGTGAAAACAGAGTTTTATGATTTCGATCTCTGAAAAAGATGAGGTGCCCGTCAGTAAATACATCGATTTTGATAATTCCATAAATTCCTTATTTTTAAATAGTTAGATTGATGGCTTTGATTCGAACTTTACTCGTTCTTCTTTTGTTGTGTTCATATGGCGTTCAGGGCCAACTTTCGTTTGAGGAAAGTGCGGCGGCTTTGGGCGTGGATCGCACCTATGGTTTCAGCTTTTATGGCGGGGGACTTTCTTTCCATGATTTTGATGGGGATGGATGGGATGATATCACCTATTCTTCCACCTTGGACCAGCAGTTGTACTTTTTCAAAAACAATGGAGGAACTTTTTCCGAAGTTGACCTCGGCATAGATAATACCTACGAGACCAAACAGGTACTGTGGGTGGACTATGACAATGATGGCGACAAGGATTTCTTGGCTACCAGCATCACAGGCCTGAACAAGTTTTACGTGAATGACGGAAACATGAACTTTACGGATGTGTCTGAAACCTGTGGTCTTTTCACCGACAACCTCTACACCTACGGGGCTACATTTGGTGACATTGATAACGATGGGGACCTGGATGTATTTATCTCCAACAGGGATGAGACCACCTTTGACCAGCACAACTACCTTTATGTCAATGAAAATGGGGTATTTATTGATATAACCGAATCGGCTGGGATTGTTTTGGACAACGAACTTTCGTTCTGTGCCTCCTTTTTTGATTACGATAACGATGGCTTGCAGGACATTTATGTGGCCAATGATAAGATCAACAACATCAACCGCTTGTACCGCAATCGGGGCAACCTAACCTTTGAGGATGTTTCCATCTCCAGTGGGGCGGGAATTGCCATAGATGCCATGTCCACCACCATTGAAGATTACAATTACGATGGTTGGTTGGATATTTATGTTACCAATACCTCTGCGGGGAACTACCATTTACGGAACAATGGCGATGGCACCTTTACCAATGTGGCTACGGAATTGGGAACCGTTTTTTTCAGCATTGCCTGGGGCGCTGTTTTCTTGGATGCTGATAATGATACCGATCTTGATCTATACGTAAGCGGTATGCGGGTAGGCGAAAATGAACAATTGCCCTCGGCCTTTTATGAAAATATCGGAGGGACTTTTGAGATTCCCGAAGGCATCGGTTTTGAGAACGACAACCGTATCAGTTTTGCCAATGCCAAAGGCGATGTGGACAATGATGGCTATCCGGATATTATTGTGCTCAACGATACGGAGGACAACTTCCTTTGGAAGAATACCACTACTAATAATAACAACTGGCTTAAGGTAAAGTTGGAAGGCACCACCAGCAACAAGGAGGGGATTGGCAGCACCATTGAGGTCTTTGCCAATGGCATGCCCCAGTACCGATATACGGTTTGCGGTGAAGGCTATTTGGGGCAAAACTCCAGTTATGAATTTTTTGGTTTGGGAGATGCCACAGCCATAGACTACGTTCAAGTAAAATGGTTGAGCGGCATTGTGGACCGGATTGAAAATGTGGACATCAACCAGGCTATGACCGTGGTGGAAGGGAGCAATGCCATTGAACAGGAGGAAGAAGACCCTGTTGAAGAAGAACTTCCACAAAATGATCCCATAGAAGAAGAGGATAATGAGGAATTGGCCTTTGAAGAACTATCCGAGGAGCCCCCGTGCAAAGGTCGACCCTTGGTCATTTTACCCAACCCTTCCACGGACAGATTGGTAGACCTCTGTGCCGATTTTGGTGGATCCTTTGCCGTTGCCCATGTGTTTAGCATGAGCGGGGTTAAACTGAAAAGCCAGACCATTGCTGCCACCGCGCCTATGTTGGATTTGGCAGGACTCCCCAGCGGACTCTATTTGATTAAATTGGAAGTGGGGAATAAAGTGGTGGAGACCAAGCACATTAGGCTTTAGCCTTTTGGGCTCGTTTTTCCTGTTTTTGTTTAAAGTAAGCTTTGTCAGCTAAAAAATGGGGTTGTACTATTTCAGCTTTTCCGGATTATTGTCCAGTTTTTTGGTTTCGGAACCCACTCTGCGTTCCAGTTTTTTCACGTCTTCTTCCGCTGGGAGTTCTTCTGGTTTAATACCTCTTTGCAGCATGATTTTGCGAACAGACCTATTGTTGGTTATGTGTTCGGCTGAAATCTGTCTTTCACTTTCAAGGTTTTTGTCTTTGGTGTTGAAAACGGTTATTTCAGTGGCAAAATCCTTGGCCTTGATGGTTATAGTGGGTAGAAAATCGGCCAAAGCCCTATTTTTTGGAACCCCAAGTTTGTCCTTCATTTGTTGGGTGCTTTTCCCGAACAACGCTTGATCTCCTTTGCTTCGAATGATTCCAAAGTTTTTATTGTTTCCGGTTTGTTCATAGATAAGCTCTGATAGTTCTTTTTCGGATAAACTGAGCTTTTGCCTGGCTTGCAAACGCTCCCAATCTTTGATGCGTTGCTCAATGACCTCCAATTTTCTGGTCTGGATGGCAAAGTAGTTCTGAGCGAATGCAATTTGTTCCTTGCGGGAATCTCCGTTTTGGGCAATGAGGTAACAGGCATAACGGGTGAGCATGATATCATTGATTTCCCTTTCGCTGCCAGAGCCGAGTTGCACCATTTTCCCGACGTCAGCAAAATGGTCCGGAATGTCATTTCCTGCTGCTTCGCAGGACATTTTTGCCTTGTTGATTACTTTGTTAAAGTTGTCCCATTTGGTGTATCCCAAAAGGTGTTGCAAGTCCCTTGCAAACCAAAACTCAATGCCATTCTCCGTGGTTTGGGAGTGGCCCTCAAAATTGTTGGACAGTGATTTGATTACTTCTGCTTTCATGTTGCCATTTGATTAGGTTAATAGATTTGGGGATGCCACGGGCCCATACAAGATAGCAAAAGAAGGGGGCACTAATTAAAACCTTCGCTGAAAATTAAAAAGCTACTAATTAGTAGTGGTGAGGGAATTTTCACATTAGTACATTAGCTGTATGCTAAAAGAGTCCCAAATTGAACAATTGAATAATTTGATAAAAGATGGTTACGGATCCGCCGAGCGTATGGCGCAGAAGTTGGACGAGCTTGTTTTTATGTTACACTATCTGGAGGAAGAGGTTTTTACCCCGCGAGAGATTCGAAGTTCGGCAGATTTGCTACGGGCGTTGGGAGAGGTTTTGAGGTAATCAAACCATAATGAGCTTAACCATTGTCACAAATCATTATTCATACGTAGGTCAATCAATTTCAAATAGCGTTGTTTATTTTTTCCACTCAAAATCGTTTCCGCCACTCTTCTTTTGTCTTGGGTAGACTTGTAATAATTCTCAAAAGATTTACCCCGGATGTTCATATGGTAATTTAGGTAACGTTCAGTGAACTTATAATATTCAAGACTTTTGGAATTCCATTGGTGCATGTTATATTCTTGGAAAATATTCGAATAGAACTTATCGGATTCTGGATTTTTAATAAGGCTTTCCACTTGATCGGGAAAGTTTTGCTCGAACCAGTTTAAATATTTGTTCAAATGCCCCAGATAAATTTCAGAGTAAACATAATTGTCGAAACTGTTCTCTGTTTTGATGTTGTTCCGATCAACCGCTTTCAGATCTAAATCCCTCTCAATGAGCATTTGCTCCCAATAGGTCTTATAGTCAGATTTTACATCATAATCCAATTTGCCTTTGCCGATTCTATTTGAGTTTAAATAAAAGTCCCTCAATTTGACTTGCAAAGCACCAGAGTTATCCGGACTACTTATAGAATCGATACTTTTAGTTTCCGTCCAATTTATGTTGATGGTCTCCTCATTTGAAATGTAAAAAGTAGGAATCGATGTGAAGAATTTTTCACAATTTCCAAAAAAATAGGTTTGTGGTGCTGTGCTATATATTTGATAGGTAAATGGTTTGAATTTTTCCGTTGAAATTGAAACCAATTTTGAGTTTAGATTATGTCTTTTGAATTTAAACGCTCCATTTTTTGAAATTGCCGTTGAATCGATGGTGAAATTCTCGTTCAAGTTGTCAAAATGATCAATTTCATTTAGATAAACTGTCCCTGATTCAGCTGAATTAATTTTCCCATAAATTATTGTTCCCTTTTTATTAGTTTTTGTATTACAGGACAAAATGGTTGCCACTAAAAATAATATGAGGTACAGGCTTCTCATTAGTTGGTTTGTAACTGGTTTATAACGATGTAAGATGCATCTTTACATTCCAAATATAGGTTATAGACACTGTAGAACGTGATGGATATCTGTATCAAATGGGATTCTTTAACTAAAAAGACACCTGAAACTCCACCACTTCACTCGCCTTAAACCCTATTCGATGTGCCATAATTTCCAGTTGGGTGCCATTTTCCACGATAAAGGGGCCATTATAAACGTGCCATGGAGAGGGAATACTATCTTGTACTATGGTTCGGTAGCCAATACTGGCTCCGTGGGTGGGGCATTCTAGGCTAATTTCGCTGTCCACTTGGAGCACCACAGGCTTTTGGGTCACAGGTTGTTCCTCTGCACCTTGCCAAAGCTGGGCGATCAGCTCCCGTTCGGGTAGGTTGGGATGGTCGCCAATCTCGGTTAGCCAACGGTCCATTTCTGTACTTAGCTCCTGGAGTTTTTGGGTATATTCGGGTTGGCCCGCCAAGTTGTTGATCTCATGGGGGTCGTTTGCGCAATCGTAGAGTTCTTCTTTGGGCTTGCTTTCCGCAAACCAAATGGACTGCACTTCGTTGAGGGTTCCATTGTCCCGCATACGCAAGAGTTCCTGCATGCTTGGGATGCGCTCCCGGTACTGGTTGGGCAAGTAGTTACCCTGTTGGGGTCTGTAGTTTCGTACATATTTATAGCGGTTGTCACGCACCGCGCGGATGGCGTCGGTTACGCCGTCAAATCGGTCTGCCGCTCCGTGGATGTATTGTCTTTGCTGCTCATCTCCCAAAAAAGTTTGGCCTTGCAAATAATCGGGTGGGGTTTGTCCGGCCATGCTGAGTACCGTAGGTACAAAATCTATAAAACTTATCAGTTGGTCGTCTATGGTTCCGGCCTTCTTTTTGTCCGGGAAACGCACGATCATGGGTACGTTCAGCCCGGAATCATACACCAATCTTTTTTGTCGTGGTAAAGGCCCGCCATGATCGGCATAGAAAAAGATGATGGTGTTGTCCATAAGTCCGTCTTCCTCCAATTGACCCAAAATTTTGCCTACCTGACGATCCATCAGGGCAATGTTGTTGTACATTTTCCAAAGGTCGCGGCGCACCACTTCGGTGTCGGGCAAATAGGGTGGAATGGGGAATGGAGTGTCCTTGGGGATGACTTCTTCCCTTTCGTAAGGTTCAAAAAGCCCAGATTCATGGGTGACCCCAAGATTAAAAATGGAGTAAAAAGGCTGCCCAGGAGCTCGGTTTCTCCAGTGGCCATCTTTGCCATTTTGATCCCAAGCGGTCACGGGCGCTTTAAATTGATAATCGTTTTTGGCATTGTTGGTACAGAAGTAGCCCACATTTCGCAATTGTTCACTCAGCATTCTTACCTCCGCAGGGGGAACGGCTTCGTAGGCTGGTAATCCAGTTACTTCGGTATAGGAATGGGTGCGCATATGGCTGGCCCCAATACTTGTAGGGTACATGCCCGTTGCTATGGCCGCCCGGCTGGGCGCACAAACCCCAGATGGGGAAAAGAGGTGGGTATAACGAATCCCTTCGGAAGCCAATTTGCTGAGGTTGGGGGTTACCACGGTAGAATCCCCAAAAGGTGGGATATAAGGCCCCATATCCTCCACCACCAACCACAAAATATTGGGTGGAGGGGTAGTTGCTTCGGTCTTGTCCTTAGGTTTGGTATTGCAGGCCCATATCAAGATCAAAATAAATAGGGTCAGCGAGCTTTTTAATCGTAATAGCATGATGCAACGGGGTTAGATATCCAAATATAACTTTTAGGTTCAACAATGTAAGATTTTATCCACTGGTGCGGACAAAGCCGACTGGGGAACACTTGGCAACGAACATTTTAGTATCTTGTTAGAAATCAATTGCTTGTTCTAACCCATCAAACCCAACAATCATGAAAGCCAAAGTGTTTTGCTTCCTTATTTTTCTTCTGGTTCAGTTTCAATTTAGCAATGCCCAAGAAGAGGTATATGAATTCCGAACTTACGAGTTGGAGTTTTTTAAATCTTCGGATGTGCTGCATAATTATTTTAAGGATGCCCTTATCCCGGCCCTCAACCGACAAGGAATCCAAAATGTTGGGGCTTTTGAAGAAGCTGGGGATGCTTTGCCCAAGAAGATCTATTTGTTGGTGGCCTATGCCAACATCCAGACGTTTCAAGATAGCCAGGATGCCCTGGCTCAAGACGAACAATACAAGAAAGATGCCCATGATTATTTGGTAGCGGGAGATGCCGTACCCTACAAACGAATTTCCACGAGCTTGATTCGATCCTCCACAGGCTTTCCCAATTTGGTGAAACCCGATGACACATCCAACCTTTTTGAGTTGCGAATTTATACCAGTGCCAATGAGGATGATCTGCGACGCAAAGTAAAGATGTTCAATGATGCCGAGTTTCCCATTTTTGCGGATGCAGGGCTCCCCATGGTGTTCTTTGGGGTAAATATGGCGGGGGGACAGATGCCTTGTTTGACCTATATGCTGGCCTTAAAGGATAAGGAAGCCCATGCCGAAGGCTGGTCCAAGTTTATTGCTCACCCCGAATGGCAACGAATCATAAAAGTGGAGGAATATGCCAATTCGATGAGCGATATTATCCGGGTGTTTTTAAAACCGCTACCGTATTCCCAACTCTAGACCGATGCGGGGACACAAAGCGAAGCAAAAAAGTCCCTATAAATTAGGGTTTTTTGTGTTTAAGGCGAAGCCTGGTCACCCCATTCAATCCGCAAACAAGATTGTCCTTGCTTTTAGTCGAAAGGCAACAGGTCGGGTTCCACATACTTTTTCTTGGCTTCTTTGGAGTTAAAAATGTCCATGGAATAATGTGCCCCCAGCAACTCCTTAAAACCGTTCTTGAGTTGGGGAAACTCCAACATAAAATCTGGAAAATTGTCCGAATTGGATGTACCCATGAAATGACTGACCATCTTTACCGAAGCTACCGTTAGCGTAACATTGTATTTATCCGTTGCCCCAAGATGTTGCACATAGGTGCCAAGCTGGGCACAAACATTTCCAATGGCGGTTTCGAGACCGTATTTTTTAATATGGATCCATGCCAACCGCAAATGGGCTTCATGATTAAATTGGGAAGGAGGTACTTCACAATTCCCAAAGACTATTTCAAATTCATTATCCGATAGCTCAGTATTCATAATTGTATGTTGCAATTAGAATACAAAGCAAGGAACAAAGCCGTTCTTTCCCGTTTACATTTGTTGAGAAAACTGTTTTCTGGCCCTACTCAATTGCGTAGGCGTGATGCCCAGATAGTTGGCAATGTGGTAATGCGGGATTCGATTGAGCAATCCGGGATAATCTTTTAAGAATCGTTTGTATTTTTCCAGGGAGGTCAAGTTTAAAAGTGACACCAACCGTGACTGCAACTGATGGTTCAGTTTCTGAAACTCTCTGGTAATGATCTCCGTAATTTCCCTGTCCTTGTTCACATAGGACATCACTTCGGCATAGTTGGCAATGGAGATTTGACAGTCCTCCATGGCCTGAATGGACATGGTCATTTGGGTGTTGGGCAAAAAACTCCCCACTACCATATCGCCTTCTTGGTAAAAATGCGTGGTAATCTCATCACCTTCACTATCGTACACAAACCCCCGGAGCACTCCCTTTTCAATCTTGCCAATCTTCACACACAACTTTCCATGCTCCAGAAAATAGGCTTCTTTTTTTAGGAATTCGGTGCTATGTAAGGAATCGCTTAAATTCATTTTGAACCGGCTTAGGCGGTTCATAAAATTAGAAAAGATACCCCAATCGGACACCTCCATACACATTGCGGCCGTTACCTGGATAAAAATAACGCGGTGGTGCACCTCCAAAACTAGAGGCGTTGATCAAAACACTTTGGGCATAGTTGGTATCAAAAAGATTGTTGACCCCTGCATTTAATCCCAAGGAAAGGTGGTTAGACAGACTGGTCTGATAGGCAAGTTTTGCATGCAAAACGTTGAAGGATTCGCTGTTGAGTGAGTTGCTGTCCCTTAGCGGAATCTCATCCACAAATTGATGCGTCAGATTGAGTTGCAGACCATTGGCATGCTGCAGATCTAAGCCAGAGCTAATGCGATGTTTGGGCACCCCGGTCAATGGATTTCCCGAATAATCGTTGTCCTCATCCACAAAATCCACAAAACTATGATCGTTAAGGGTATAGCTTATGTAGGGAGAGAGTTGTAGGCCTTCACAAAGTGGCAGTACATATTTAGCATCCAGTTCCAAACCTTGATGGCGGGTTTCCCCTGCATTCCTTCCAATAAACTGATCCTCTCCTGTGCGCTGTGCCACCAACAGATTGTTGATGTTCATTCTATAGAGCGCAAAGTTGAAGTAGAGTTTGGGCTTTAAAAAAGTGAGCTTGCCACCCAATTCATAGTTCATACCGGTTTCCTGGGCAATATCAGGATTGATGACACCGTTTGGCGTCAAGGTTTCCTCCAAACTGGGATTGGAAAATCCTCGACTCACATTGGCATATAACCATCCTTTTTTCAATTGGTACTTTAATCCCAAACTGGGCAACAAAATGGCATCAAAATCCCTTTCGGCGGAAGTATTGGCAGCTCCCGTATTGAATAAATCCCTGAAATCGTAATTTGTGCTGTTGAGGTTCAGGCCCGCTTGGGCATACAAAGCATTGGATAGGGGAAGGGTAAAGGTGCCAAACAGGTTCAATTGATCACGGAATTCACGGTTTTGGCTTAAACGATCTCCTTGCAGACTCCCATTGCCGTTGTTGTCCCCGAAAAGGTTTTGAAAAGTACCCCAATGATATTCGTCCTTGTACAGTTCAAGGCCAAAACTATATTCACCAGTGAACAGATTTCCTCCCTGAAACTGGCTTCGCAATCCAAAACCATTGGTGAATTCGTCCAGAATATTGAAGGGCCGTGGCTCGTAATGATCCAGATAGGTGTAAAAAATGCTGGTGGTGTTCCTGAAATTTTCGGTAAACTCTTGGGTATAGGAGAGGCCTATCAAAGAATATTTGTTGGCCTCAAAACCTTGAGCGGCCAACCAATTTCCGGCAGCACGGGTGGGGTCTTCATCAAAATCACTTTGGTTGATGGAACTTGGAATCTGGGCCGTATAGTCAATGTAGTTTATCAAAATGCCCAAACTACTTTTGGTGCTGAGATTTATCTCTGATGCCAACAAAAACCCGTCACGTTCAAAGTTGTTGTTCTGCCGGTACCCATCTGTTTTAAAATGATTGTAGCTAAAGCTAAGCTCCAATTTTTCATCCGCATGCTGAAAAATTAGATTGTCCTTGACCATGCTGTAAGATCCAACAGTGAAGCTGTTGGTCAATCGGGTTTCATTTTCAAAAGCTGATTTGGTATCCAACAAAATGGCTCCGCCCAAATTGGCCCCGAATGAGGTGCCTTTGGGTCCTTTGATAACCTCCATGGAACCTAAATTTTCAAAATCGAAAGCTTCAATGGTAGAGGAACCTGTACCGTTGGTCACGGGAATGCCGTTAAAATATAAGCGAAGCTTGTCTGTCCCGAACAAGGTCCGGGCACCTACCCCACGAATGGTAATTCGGTTGGTGTTCAAAGCTCCTGATAGGATATACACCCCGGATACCTGGTTAATTGCGGAAGCAATATCGATAGGATTGAATTTTTCAAAAGTGGAAGGCCCCAAGGTGGATGATTCCGTAATACCAACGGCTCGTTTGGCAACCACATCTTCCAGCAGTATGATTTCATCCAATTGGGTAATGGAATCCTGTGGGGTCTGTTGGGCACTGGCGGTAATTGCCAGAAGACCGAGGAGGAGCGAAGGAATTTTTTTCATGAATGGGCTGAGTTGAAATAGCGATTGATGATTTTACTTTTTTAGGGTGATGGTCTTTCCCTTTTTGGCACTTTTCCGCGCCGCATCCAAGATTTCCATGACCACCAGGTTGTTTTCTATGGAGTACAAATTATGGCGTGGCAGCTTGATTTTATTTCGGACTACAGCTTCAAGTAATGCAAACGGGTCGTTGTAGGGAGTTGGACGTTCTTCCAAAATTAGGGTCTCTTCCGTATAGCCATCATAGCCTTCCGCCATGCGGATGCGAAGGGTGTTTCGGTTATCGGCATAGATGGCTCCTGTTAGTCCGTAAACTTCCATGTCCTTGCGTCCCATGGGCCAGTTCCAAGAAGGTTCCAAAATGGCCTGGGCATCGTCATAGGTAAGGATAATGGTAGCATCGTCATCCACTTTGGGATTGTTTTCGGGTTGTAGCTGTTGGGTCACTGCGGTAACGGTATTGGGTCGTTCCCCGTTGCGAAGCCACGTCATAAGATTGGCTCCATAACAACCAAAATCCATAATAGCACCACCGCCATTTTCCACGGGATCAAACAACCAATCCAGAAATTCTTGGTTGATCCCCAATTTGGCCGGACCCCTGTGGCCATCACGTACGATGACTTTTCTTAAATCGCCCACCTTTCCCTGTTCCAGCAGTTCCTTGGCCTTGTGGTTGGTTGGATACCAAGTAGTTTCATAATTGGTGAGAAGTTGGATGTTATGCTTTTGGGCCAAAGCTGCCATTTTTTTGGCATGGTCCAAGCTCACTGCCATGGGTTTCTCCACCATCACATGAATGCCTTTGGGCGCGCAGACCTGTACCACCTCTAAATGATTATAGATTGTTCCGAAGGCAGTTACAGCCTCTGGTTGTGTGGCAGCAATCATCTCTTCCAAAGTGTCAAACACCAAATCCATGGAATAGCCATATTGGTCGGCATACCGTTGGGCCAAGTCCTTGTTGGGTTCTACCATACCCACTAATTGGATATCACCTTTGTCTTCCCTTCCCAAAATCCAGTGCACATGGGTATGGGTAAGACCTGCTACCCCAACCCTTAAGGGTTGTTCTTGGGCAAACGAGGAGGAAAAAGACAATAAAATGGAAAAGATAAAAACAAGTGTAGTACGGAGCATGGGTTGTATTGGACTTTGATCTTATAAAAATAAGAAGGAATTAGCCAAGTTCCTGTAACAAACTTTGGGTATCCTGTATGTTGGCAAACTCGTCTTTGAGGTTGGCCAAAGCGATTTTATGAGCCAATTCGGCACTGTATTTTTCCCCATTTATACCAATTTTATTGAAAGCCGCGGTGGCATCGGAAATCAAGGTGGTGTTGAATCCTAAATTGGCGGCCATTCTTGTTGAGGTGGATACGCAGTGTTCCGTGGTAAGTCCAACAATGACCAAATCCGATATGTTCAGGGCTTTAAGCTGGGATTCCAAGTCCGTACCAATAAAGGCACTGTTAACCGTTTTTTGGAAAATGGGTTCACCATGTCTTGGTTGTACCAAGGGATGAAAATCGTTGCCAGCTTTGTTGGGATGCAATGGAGATTCTGGATTGATGGAGCAATGCTGCACATGAAAAATGGGAAGCCCCTTAGCTCTAAAAGCTGCTAAAATTTTGCTGCAATTGGCTTCCGCTTCGGGATTGTTGCGTTCCCCACCATAAAAATCGAGTTCTTGGAGACCTTTTTGTATGTCTATCAGAAGTAAGGCTGTCATTGGATAGGATTAAGCCTTAAAATTACGGCTTAAAACCTAAACCCAACAGACAAGGCTCCACGGAACATAAAAGTGTCTTGGAAGACTTCGGGATTTATATTTCTACCAACCCCACCGTAGATTTCCAAAGTGAAGTTGTCGCTGGGAGTAACCCACTTATTTCCCAGTCCCAATCCAAGTGCAACGGTGCTGAAGTTGTCGTTTCTTAACCGTATATCTTCCTCAAGATTCTCTTCGTCCCAAGTATAGTAGAGTCCAAAAGCTTCCACAAAAAGGCCAGTTCTGGGTTGATACCCAAAATAGGCCCTAAGATTGGGCCCGATTCCAAAGTCGCCATTGTAATCTGTAGCGTCATTATTAAAATAAACGGTTCCCCCAAAGCTAGTGTCTTCGGTGAAGTAATATTCATAAGAACCTTCCACCGATCCAGTCGCCAGAAATAGGCCGGCATTGAACTTCAGTTCATGGTTGTTGCCATATCTTGGATACGCCTGTGCGTTCACTGCTAATCCGGTGAGCAAAATGCCCAAAATCAAGAGTTTTTTCATGATTAAAAATTTGATTTCATCATGAATAATCAATTAGTGTTCCAAAAATGGGAACGGGATAGTTCAATATCTGAAACCAATGCCTTCCTCCAGAAGTTGTTCATATTTGGTGGAGTTGAAGGAATAGAGGTAGGGGGCTTTGTTGGCCGCTCCCGACATTAGTTTTTCGTGACGGTCCAGGAAGCCGAGCTTTAAGATTTTACGTTGAAAGTTGCTGCGTTCCAAAGGTCTCCCCAAAATGGCCTCATACAGTTTTTGTAAATCGATCATAGTGAACTTTTCAGGAAGCAGAGAAATGCCAATGGGAAGGTAATTCAATTGGATTTTAAGCTGGTGCATGGCTTGCTGAATGATTTCCGCATGATCAATAATAAGCTCAGGAAGCTCCGAAACATTTTTCCATTCACATTTTTCACTCAAGAAATCGGGTCTTGGGGTGGCTTTTCCAATATCGGTCAGTGCAAAATATCCTGTAGTAATGAAACGATTGTCGAACCAATCGATGAAGATCTGTTGATCATGCTTATTGGGCTTCATCAAGGCCACAATTTTTTTATGATGTTCCTGCTGACTGTGATCTGATCGTTGAATCTTTCCAAAAGTGTGGAATTGTTTTAGAAAAATGGAGGAAAGACCTGTCCGTTCTTCCAAAACGCGTTGGGCAGCATCATCCATGCTTTCGTCCTTGAAAATGAATCCTCCCGGCAGCGCCCAAAGATCCATTTGCTTCCAATTCAACAACAGGACCTTAAGTTCTTTTTCTTCATAACCGAAGATGACACAATCCACGGAATGTCCAGGAAGGAATTTAGGAATAAGGTCTTTTAGGATCTTGATTTGAGATTCGATATCTGCCATTAAAGCCAAAAATACAAAAATTCTAATGTGTCAATTTGATACATTAAAAATAAAATCGTATTATTGTGTCGAAATGATATAATAAATATGAAAAAGTTCCTGAAAACCCTCAAATATGTGCTGCTCACCCTTATCACCTTGATTGTGGTGGGATGGACTGTGCTGTATTTTTCGAAAAAGGCAAAATCCAATGATAATATGGATTTGCTGGGTGAAGAGGCCCCAACCCTGGTTGCCCATGGGATAACATACCGGGACCTGAACAAAAATGGCAAGCTGGACGTTTATGAAAACAAAAATGCGCCTATTGAAGACCGGGTAAACGACTTGGTGAATCAGATGACCTTGGATGAAAAAACAGGATCGCTATTTGTGACCATGATTGGGGCCACCCCCAGTGGTAAGCCGTTGGAGACTCCGGTGCTATCATTGGACCCGATAAATATTATCATGTCGTTCGTACTTCCCTCCAACTCGGAACTCATAGCCAAGAAGAAATTGAACAGCTTTAATATTCTGACTTCCTTGGATGCCAACCTTATGGCTGAATACAACAATACCATCCAGAAAATGGCAGAGCGGACCCGACTGGGGATACCCATCACCATAGCAACGGACCCGCGGCATGGCACATCCAACAATCCGGGAGCCTCCTTGTATACCCCGGCTTTTTCGCAGTGGCCCAGTTCTTTGGGATTGGCAGCCTCTAGAGATACCCTCATGGTCAGGGAGTTTGCGGATGTTGCCCGTCAAGAATATTTGGCCGTGGGTATTCGGTTGGCTTTGCACCCTATGGCCGATTTGGCCACGGAACCTAGATGGGGAAGGACCAACGGAACCTTTGGGGAGGACGCCGACCTGTCCGCAATGATGACCAAAGCTTATGTTCTGGGATTTCAAGGAGATTCTTTGGATACCAATAGTGTGGCCTGCATGACCAAACATTTTTCAGGAGGAGGCCCTCAGAAAGATGGCGAAGACCCGCATTTTCCATACGGAAAGGAACAAGCCTATCCTGGAGACAACTTTGATTATCACGTAATACCTTTCATCAAAGGAGCCTTTGAAGCGAATACCGCCCAAATTATGCCCTATTACGGAATACCTGTTGGACAGACGAGTGAGGATGTCGCCTTTGGGTTCAACAAGGATATCATTACTGGACTCTTGCGTGATTCGCTCAATTTTAAAGGGGTAGTCTGCACGGATTGGAATATTATCACAGATACCAAAATGGGCGAAGGTCGTGCTTGGGGCGTTGAACATTTGACCATAAAGGAGCGAGTTAAAAAAGTATTCGACGCTGGATGCGATCAGCTGGGAGGGGAAAGTATTCCTGAGATTATATCCGAGTTGGTTAATGGGGGTCAGCTTACGGAAGAGCGTATTGATGTTTCTGTGAAACGGGTACTTCGTGATAAGTTCAAGTTGGGTCTTTTCGATAATCCCTATGTGGATGTGGAAGCATCAAAAGTTATTGCCGGTAATAGCGATTTTAGAAAAAAGGGAAAGTTGGCCCAGCAAAAGTCAACCGTACTACTCAAAAATGAAGGCTTGTTACCCTTGAAAAAAACCGTGAAGTTATATGTTCATGGGGCTGAGAATAAAGAGGCCTATGCAAGTTTGGGCGAATTGGTGAGCAGTCCCGATAAAGCGGATGTGGTCGTTGCCCGTATCCAAACTCCCTATGATGAGCGTACCGATTATTTCTTGGAGTCTTTTTTCCATCAAGGCAGATTGTATTACTCCGAGGAAGAGAAAAAAGAAATCTTGGACCTGATCCAAGACAAACCTTCCATAGTTGTAGCTACACTTGAACGACCCGCGATACTAACTGAGGTCAGTGCAGAAGCCAATGCTTTGCTCGTTGATTTTGGCACCAGCGACGAAGCATTGGTAGGCCTCCTCTCGGGCGAGGTAAATCCGAAGGCAAAATTGCCATTTGAGTTGCCTTCATCCCAAGAAGCGGTTGAAAAGCAGCTGGAAGATGTGCCCTACGATTCTGAAAATCCTTTGTACCCCTTCGGATTTGGGTTGTCTTATTAGGGCCAAAGGAATTGGGAACAATCTTTTTTCCAACGGATGACATTGGTTATTTTTAGGGAAAATTTTTTCAATGAAGATTGCTTCCTATAATGTCAACGGTATCAGAGCCGCTTTGAACAAAGGATTTATTGATTGGTTACAGGCGGTGGGTCCCGATGTGATTTGCCTACAGGAAACCAAGGCCATGAAAGAACAGGTGGATGTTTCCATGTTCGAGGCTGCTGGTTACCGACACAACTACTGGTTCAGTGCCCAAAAAAAAGGGTATAGCGGGGTCGCGTTGCTTTGTAAGGAAGAACCGGATCATGTGGAGTACGGCACTGGAATTGACTATATGGATTTTGAAGGGCGGAACCTAAGGGCAGACTTTGGTGATATCTCCGTGATGAGCATGTACTTGCCATCAGGCACCAACATGGACCGCTTGGAGTTTAAATTGACCTATATGGCCGATTTCCAAAAATATGCGGATCAACTTCGAAAGGAGCGACCCAATCTCATTGTTTGTGGGGATTATAACATTTGCCATGAGGCAATAGACATCCACGACCCGGTCAGAAATAAAAACGTTTCAGGATTTTTACCTGTGGAACGGGAATGGATAGGGAGTTTTATCAAAAGTGGATTTATAGACAGCTTCAGACATTTCAACAAGGAACCCCATAACTATACTTGGTGGAGCTACCGAGCCAATGCACGGGCCAATAACAAAGGTTGGCGATTGGATTATGGCATGGTCAATGAATCCTTAAAGGACAGGCTTAAACGTTCCGTGATTCTTTCTGATGCCAAGCATAGTGACCACTGTCCGATTCTTCTTGAGGTTGAAAAATAACATTTCCGTTAAAAAGCCAAAATTCCTATTGCTTATTTTTGCCAATCGTAATTTGATGGCCCAATGAAATATACTAGAATACCACATACCAATATTAGAGTAAGCAAAATCTGTTTGGGAACCATGACCTGGGGGAGGCAGAATACGGAGGCTGAAGGACATGAACAGATGGATTACGCCCTTGACCAAGGGGTGAATTTCTTTGATACGGCCGAGCTTTATCCCATTCCTCCCAAGAAAGAGATCTATGCCGTAACCGAAGAGATTATCGGAAGTTGGTTCAAGAAAACAGGGAATAGGGATAAGGTGGTGCTAGCATCAAAAATTGCGGGAAGAGCTGATTTTACCAAATACATACGGACTACAGGCTTTAGCAAGGATTCCATTATTAGTGCGGTCAACGGAAGCTTGCAACGACTGCAAACGGATTACATTGATTTGTATCAATTGCACTGGCCGGAACGGAACACGAATTACTTCGGTCAGCGTGGATTCAATGCGCATTCCATTGATCCTTGGGAAGATAATATTCATCAGGTATTGGAAACCCTCCGAGATTTGGTTAAGGAAGGGAAAATTAGGCATGTAGGCCTTTCCAATGAAACCCCTTGGGGAACCATGCGTTATTTAGAGGAGAGCAAAGTACACCAAGATTTACCCAGAATGCTCACCATCCAAAACCCGTATAGCTTGCTTAACCGACTGTTTGAGGTGGGATTGTCCGAAGTTGCAACCCGTGAGAGCATCGGTCTCTTGGCATATTCGCCTATGGCTTTTGGGGTATTGAGTGGAAAATACTTGGATGAAATCAAACCCAGAAAAGGAAGACTGACCTTGTTCCCACATTATGATCGCTATAGTAGTGAAAATGCCACCAAGGCAACACAGCAATATCAACAATTGGCCCAAGCTCATGAGCTAAGTTTGGCACAAATGTCCTTGGCATTCGTGAACACAAGACCCTTTTTGACGAGCAATATTATTGGGGCGACCACAATGGAACAGTTAAAGGAGAACATCGCCAGTATTGATGTGGATCTTTCCGATGAGGTTTTGGACGGCATTGAGGCCATTCACAATGCCATACCCAACCCCGCTCCCTAAGTTTATTTCAGGGTGTAGGCGCGGTATTCATCTCCCGAAGGAGTGCCCATTTTTCCGCCACCACATGCAATTACCACATACTGTTTTCCGTCCACGGCATAGGTAGCCGGGGTGGCATAACCTCCAGCTGGGAGCTTGTCCTCCCATAATTGTTGACCTGTTTTCATATGAAAGGCCCGAATTTTTTCATCCTTGGTCGCAGCAATAAACAAAACCCCTCCGGCTGTGATTACGGGGCCACCATAATTTTCTGTTCCTGAAATTGGAATATTAGGATCCTTCAACTGCTCTTCATGCCCTAGTGGAATGGTCCATAGATATTCCCCCGAATTTAAATCGATGGCATTAAGGGTACCCCATGGTGGTTTAACCACGGGAAATCCGCGGTCATCCTTAAATCTGCCAAAACCAGCCACGGCATAGGGAACCTTTGCCGAAGTTTCTTCAACCCTATGGTCTGTTTCTTCCGAGATTCCTGAGATAAAATTGGATATGGCCCTAATCTCGTTATCGTTCAAATTGGGCATTCCAGGCATGGCACCTCGTCCACTTTTGATGATGGTTGCTATGGAATCCACAGAAAGGCGGTTCTTTACGGTTTGCAACTCTGGAATCCCGGCCAACCCTTGGAACTCACCCCCATGACAACGAGCACAATGGATCTGGGCCAAGGACTGTCCTGGATTGCTTTCTTCGCCATTTTTACCCCCTACTTCCCGCATGCGCACAATCCACGCCATTTCATTGGAGTTCACATACATAATACCACTTCGCGGATCTAAAGCCGCGCCTCCCCATTCGGCACCGCCATCCGCTCCTGGATACAACATGGTTCCGATGGTATCTATGGGGATAAATTGTCCTTTGGAGGTAATTCCTTTGAACTTTTCCAGCACCGTTGGGGGGTCAATATTTTGATCTTTGTCCACAAAGTCATCTACAAAAGCGGCTCTGTCCGGATCAAACAGATCTGTTTCATGCAAGATTTGTCGTGCAAAAGGCTTGGGTTTGGTTGGGAGGGGTTGGGTTGCGTAGGACTCTTCACCTGCCAATGGAGATGAAGGATATGATTTTTCCTCAATGGGAAATAAGGGCTCTCCAGTAATGCGGTTAAAAACAAATACATGCCCGCTTTTGGTTACTTGAGCTACAGCGGGAATGGTCTGGCCATCCCTTTCCATCTCAAAAAGATTGGGGGGTGCGGGCAAATCCCGATCCCAAGTGTCGTGATGTACCATTTGAAAATGCCATTTGCGCTCTCCGGTGTTGGCATCCAATGCCAATAGGGAATTTGCAAACAAATTAGCTCCAGCCCTATCACCACCGTACCAATCAAAGGCCGCAGACCCTGTGGGAATATAAACGATACCCCTTTCTTGATCCAATGCCATTCCGGGCCAACTATTTGCGCCGCCCACTGTTTTGTAAGCCTCCTTGGGCCAAGTTTCATAGCCCATCTCTCCAGGCTGTGGAATGGTGTGGAACGTCCATTCAATAGCCCCTGTCAGCGCGTTGTAAGCCCTGATATGTCCAGGTGAGGAACCCGGGCCCTCGCCAACACGAGTTCCCTGAATAAGCAAGTTTTTATGAATTATTCCTGGTGTATTTGCCACTACGGACAGTTGTTGGGGGTCTCTTCCCAAACCATCCCTTAAATCAATACTACCATCATTCCCAAAGGAACCAATGGGTTTTCCATCCAAGAGGTTGATTGCAAAGAGATTGGATCCCGATGAGAAAAAAATACGGCTGGGGCCATCTCCCTGGGACTCCCAAAAGCTCAATCCACGATTAACTCCCAAACCTGAATCATTGGATGCTGGCGGTTCAAAACTCCATATTTCCTCCCCTGTTGCGGCATTAAGCGCAAACAGCTCCAAAGCTGCGTTTACGCCATAGAGTACCTTATCTATTATCATCGGATTGGTTTGGATTTGGGTGGTTCTTCCGTCTTCCAGTCCGCCACTTTTATAGGACCACGCCAATTCCAACCCTGCTACGTTGGAGGTATCTATTTGCTGTAGTGTTGAATAGTGGGTTTGTTCGGGATCGCCCAAGTAATGCCGCCAAGTGGTGTGATATGCCTTTACGAGATTTTCTTTTTCCTTGGCACAGGAGATAATGATCAAACACAGTAAAGGGATGAGGGTCTTTGCGGATTTCATACGGATGTTTTCTTAAATATAAAATATAAGACCCTGAAAACCAGAATTGAGCTGCGAAAATATCTTGTTGTTTAAAACAAGGAGTGGACAACGTCCTCAATTTTCGACACCAATTGAATTTGAATTGCCGTATTTTTTAATCCGATTTTGTTGTTTTTGGAAACGAAGATTTTGTTGAAGCCCAATTTTTCGGCTTCAAGGATACGTTGATCAACACGTTGCACGGGTCTAATCTCCCCTGCTAACCCAACTTCGGCAGCAAAACAAACTCCCTTTTCAATAGGAATATCAGCATTGCTGGACAAAATTGCCGCCACCACGGCCAAATCAATGGCGGGGTCATCTACAGAGATTCCTCCCGTTATGTTCAGGAATACGTCCTTGGCGCCCAACTTAAACCCAGCCCGTTTTTCCAAAACCGCCAAAAGCATGTTCAGTCTTTTGGCATTGAATCCGGTACCCGAACGTTGCGGGGTTCCATATACAGCAGTACTGACCAAGGCTTGGATTTCTATCAAAAGAGGTCGCATTCCTTCTACGGTAGCTGCTATGGCCGTTCCACTTAAGTCTTCTTCGTTTTTGGAAATAAGGACTTCCGAAGGGTTGTTCACCTCCCTTAGACCACTGCCTTGCATTTCGTAAATACCCAATTCAGCCGTGGAGCCAAACCGGTTTTTTAAAGAGCGGAGGATACGGTATACATAATTGCGATCTCCTTCAAATTGCAGCACGGTGTCCACCATATGCTCCAAGATTTTTGGCCCCGCAATGGTACCATCCTTGGTAATATGGCCCACCAGGATTACCGGGGTGTTACTTTCCTTGGCAAACTTGATCAGCTCTGCCGTGCACTCCCTTATTTGGGAAATACTTCCCGCAGCTGATTCAATATAATCCGTATGTAGGGTTTGTATGGAATCTATGACCAATAGGTCGGGCTCCAAGGCGCTGATTTGTTGAAAGATGTTTTGGGTTTTGGTCTCTGTGAGAATATAACAGTTTTCACTGTTGGTATGAATACGGTCGGCCCGCATCTTGATCTGCTTTTGACTTTCTTCCCCAGAGACGTAAAGCGTTTTATAGTTAAGCTTCAAGGCAATTTGAAGCAGCAGGGTACTTTTTCCTATCCCGGGTTCGCCGCCTAAAAGGATTAGGGAACCTGGGACAATGCCCCCTCCCAGTACTCGGTTAAACTCCTGGTCTTTGGAATCTAACCGCAGTTCTTTTTCGTTGGTTATTTCGGCAATTTTTAAAGGGCGGGATGCTTTTTTAGAGGGACTATTTTCTGTTTTCCAGCTTCTTTTTTCCTCTTTTTGAACTACTTCTTCCACAATGGTATTCCACTGTTTGCAAGAAGAACATTGCCCTACCCATTTGGGGTATTGGGCACCACAGTTTTGACAAAAGAAGGCAGTTTTGGTCTTGGCCATTTGTTGTTAAGAAGTATCCAAAGATATGGAATATGATGCATGGATTTTTAGATGGTTGGATTATAGGATTTCCTGGCTTCATTTTTTGAAAAATCCAGCTATCCAATAATCTAACTTTCCAAGAAGTTAATATCCAAAATCTGCCTTAAGGGCATCAATTTTATCCAGGGCCATGTCTTTGGTAAGAAAATCGATTTCTTCCATTTGGAAGGCTTTCTCAAAGGTTTTAAAGGCTTTTTTGGGCTCGCCCAGTTCCTCATAGTATTCCCCTTCAAAATAAAAGCCCATCATGGTTTCCGGGTACTGCTTTTTGCAGATTTCAGACAAGGGTTTCAAGGATTCAAAATCGTCTTTTTTAAGGCAGGCTGCGTAGATGGCCATGATGTCATTGAGCTCCACAGGTTTTCTGAAACCGAGCAGATTTTCGATCATGTCGTATCGATCTTCAAGATATTTGAATACAGGCTCATCCGAAGTAAGAATTTCCGTTTTGTATTCTTTGGGGCTTATCGGCCTGAATATTTTGAACACGTTGTCAAAAGCTTTACTTATGCCATAAGCGGCTATGGAGACATGGTCCGCATTGTTATATTCATCAAAAAAGTAATGCAAGCTTTCCTTATCTATGGATTTGATGGCATTGTTCATTTGAAGAATACGCTGTCTATCTTCTGTTTTTTCCTTTTCCAGAACCACATTGTAAAAAATCTGTTGGTTTAGGTCAGATAATCTTGAAGGAACCCGACTTTCCATTTCCGTGGCCAAAACAGGGGAAATGGACAGATAGGAGTTAAATAGTGAACGATCCTTGAACAAAAAGTAATTACCAAAATTGGCGGTTATATCGTAGCCCACGAACATTTTGAAAGGGGCAATATTATAGCTGGTTTCGAGGTAGGGAATAAGTTCTGTGCCCAAAAACTCATAAAATTTGGCCCCTTTTTCTGTAGGGAGTCCAGTGGTCTGTTCAAAATCACAATCTTCCCATCTGATGTCGCCCTCTGCTTGATGAACCCCAACGATAATAGTTTCTGGCATTCTTTGATGCTCACTATAGAATTTGGCATTGGCCACCACCAATTCAAACAGGTATTCTGCATCAAGGACCACGATCAGAGGATATTTTTGGTCTTCTGAATAATTCTCCGGGAAATAATAGGAAACATCCCTACGCTCCTGAAGTTTGAAGGATTCAAAGATTTCTTTTTGCACTTGGGCACCAAGCTCAAAGCACAATAGGCCAATTAACGGGAATAGCCATTTTTTCATTGGAGAGTATTTAATGGTAGGGGTTTACCGATTTCTATTCAATAACGGCAACACAATAAAGGATATTGTGCCAAAAACCACCACCATCAAGGTCTGTGCGGTCCACATGATCCATCCATAGGCGTCACCGGATGTTTTGCTTATGCCGTACACAGATAAAGCAGCTGTTACCATAATGGGGAAGAGTCCCAAACCTCCATTGGTGGTTGCCATGGCAAAGGCACCGGCCACAAAGGCTACTAAAAAGGCACCAAGGGGCAGATCAGTGGTTTCGGGAACAGTAAATTTTATCACCCAGAACATGGCAATATAACAGGCCCATATCAGGAAAGTGTGGAAAATAAAAGCTCCCCTACGCTTCATTTTAAAAATGCTGAGCACACCATCCAAAAGACCAGTGAGAAAGGTTTTTATTTTGACCGCAAGCTTGGAAGAAGACTTTTTTATGAGCCTAATGGAAATTAAAAGGCCTACAACACCCACCAAGAGCAGTGTTAAGGACCCAGCAAGTCCAATACCATTTTCCTCAAGGATGCCCAGAATAACATCGGTTTGCACCAGCAACGCGATGGTAATGATGAGCAGCAACATGATTAGATCAATAATTCTTTCCGTAACAATAGTGCCAAAGCCTTTTTCAAAAGGAACGTTTTCATAGGTGTTCAACGCTGTGGCCCTTAAAAACTCTCCTGAGCGCAAGACCAGGGTATTGGCAAAATAACTGGTAAGGATAATGAGCACATTATTGACCAATTTGGGACGATATCCCAGGGGATCTAAAAGATAGTTCCAGCGGATTGCTCGGGAGACATGGCTCAAAATTCCGATGGCAACTGACAACACCACCCAGATGGGGTCTGCATTTTTAATGGCCTCCAAAATTTTTGTTCGATCCTCCGGGGTTGTGGAAGCGTAGGAATAAAATACAAGCCCCAAACCGATAAGGATCGGAACAGCAATTTTTAGGAATTTTTTGAGGGAATCGCTCAAAACTAGTTTAGCATATTGGTTTCCTCGTTGGGGAAGACCAATGCAGGATTAAAGGATTTGGCTTCCTCTATACCCATCCATGCATAAGTGATCAAAATAAGTACGTCGCCAACTGCAACCTTGCGCGCAGCGGCACCGTTAAGGGTAAGTTCCCCGGAACCGCGTGGTCCTGGAATGGCATAGGTTTCCAATCGCTCACCGTTATTGTTGTTCACGATCTGTACCTTTTCTCCCCTGATGATATTCGCAGCATCCATAAGGTCTTCGTCAATGGTTATACTCCCAATATAATTGAGATCGGCACCGGTGACCTTTACTCTATGGATTTTTGATTTTACTACTTCAACTTGCATGGCGCAAAATTAATTAATTCAATCTTAGATTGTCTATCAATCGGACTCCATCAGCATAAACGGCAATGAAAGCCCTATATTTTTGGTTTGCCTGTTTTTTGTTCATTGGGGTTAAGGTGTCTTCATCCGTGATTTCAAAATACTCCAACTCCAATGTTTTGTTTTCGGCAAATTGGATATTAACCCAGTCCTTAATTCCTTTAGCACTTTCCGTGCCAAATTTAGCCTTGGCAGCTTTTAAGGTTTTGTATATAAATCCAGCTTCTTTCCTAGTCGAAGGAGAGAGACGTTCATTACGTGAACTCATGGCCAAGCCATGAACTTCCCTTTCAATGGGGCAACCTACTATAGCATAAGGTAGTTGCTTGGTTTCCACCATCTTCTTAATAATTTGGAGTTGTTGAAAATCTTTCTCTCCAAAATATGCCGTATCCGGGGATACCGTTTTTAAAAATAATTCCACAATGGTTCCAACACCGTCAAAATGTCCTGTTCTAAAGGCCCCTTCCATGACCTTGTCCAATCCATCAAAATCATAGGATTTGGAGACTATTTGATTCCCATAGATTTCGGATGCTGTTGGGGTAAACACCGCAATGTTTGGATCAACACTTTGGAGTAGGTCCAAATCCTTTTCAAGATTTCTGGGATATTTCTCCAAATCTTCTTTTTGATCAAATTGGGTTGGGTTTACGAACACGCTTACAACGACTACATCGGTTTCCAAGATGGCCTTTTTTACCAAAGACAAATGGCCTTGGTGCAACGCCCCCATGGTAGGTACCAAGCCAATGGTACGATTTTTGTTTCTTTCATTTTGTAGGAAGGATTCAAGATCCTTCTTACGGTCAAATACGTGCATAGCGCAAATCAAAAGCGTGCAAAAATACTATAAATACTGCTAATCAGCATAATTTTTGTACTTTTGCGCCTACGTTTTTCGGATAAGCAAAAGAAAGTGTTTATGAATGGTAAAAAGATATTGTTTGTATCTTCTGAATTAGTGCCCTACCTCCCAGAGAATCAAGTTTCCTTAATGTCGTACGAAGCGCCCAGAATGGTTAACAGCAATGGGGGTCAGATTCGCATATTCATGCCCAGATACGGGAATATCAATGAGCGAAGACATCAGCTTCACGAGGTAATCCGTTTGTCAGGGATGAATCTGGTAATCAATGATATGGATATGCCTTTGATTATTAAGGTAGCATCTATTCCAAGAGAGAGAATCCAAGTGTACTTTATTGACAACGATGAGTACTTTAAAAGAAAAGCCACCTTTGCCGATGCGGAGGGGAATCTTTTTCCTGACAATGATGAACGAGCCATTTTCTTTGCCAAAGGGGTGGTTGAAACCGTAAAAAAACTGAATTGGTCTCCGGATATCATCCACGTTCACGGTTGGATGGCGTCCTTGCTTCCCTTATATCTAAGGGAATACTATTCTGATGAACCCTTGTTCGCGGACAGTAAGATTGTTACCTCTGTGTACGATAGAGGTTATGAAGGAGAGTTGGATGGGAAAATGATCAACAAAATTGCTTTTGACGGGATCAAGGAGGAGCAGATCGCTTCGCTTACAACACCTGACTATAATAATTTGTTAAAAGTTGCAGTGGATTATTCCGATGCGGTTATTTTAGCCTCGGAGGAGATTTCAGAAGACTTAAAAAGCCATATTGCAAATCTTTCCAAACCCGTACTGCCCTATGTTTCTCTCCAGGAAGCAGAAGAGGCGTACACAAATTTCTATAAGACAGAAGTTTTAAAATAAATTGCATGAAATTTTCTAGGATTATATGGGTTTCAGCCTGGGTTGGAGCTTTATTTCTAATCAATACATCCTGTGAGGAGGAATTGGGTACCTTGGGTGAGGGTGTGGTTGCGGGAGAACCCTTTACCACAGGAAAGGCCGAGTTTGAGGTGTTTGCCTTCAACAAGGGAGTGGAAGCCGTTCAGACCAACAAACTTCCCCTCTATCAGTTGGGAACCTTGAATGATGGGGTATACGGAAAAAGGAATGCCAGTATTGCTTCACAGCTTTGGTTGCCAAATGGCGGACAGGGAAATCCAATTTTTGGTGAATTATCGCAAGAGTCAGAGGACAATGCGGACAATGACGATAATGACAATACCATTCAAGAAAACGAAACTGTAAAGGAAGTCTTTTTATACATACCATTCCAATTGCCCCCAACTTCGCTGAGGGACAATGACGGTGATGGTGTGGAAGATGAGTTTGATAACGATTCAAGCGACCCCAATTCCGATGAAGATGGGGATGGGGTCTCAGATAATGAGGAGCGCATCATTGGATCTGATCCATTTGATCCCGATGAGGACGGAACAGGAGAGGACTTCATTGCCAATACGTTCGCAAAGCGTTTCGATTTGGACAGTATTTTTGGGGATAGGACCCAAGCCTTCAATCTTAAGGTTTCTTCTTTTACCTACTATCTAAGGGACTTGGATCCGAACACCAATTTTGAGGAGGCACAGGAGTATTTTTCCAATCAGGATTTCTCGGCATTTGTGGATCAGGAGCTTTTTAGTGGAGAGGTCATTGTAAATAACGAAGAAGAGCTGGAGTGGTTTGAGGACGATCCCGAAACTGATGATGTGGATGAATCGCTTCAGGTAGAAAATAGAATTGCGCCTGGAATTCGTGTTCCCTTGAACAACGCTTTTTTCCAAGAAATTTTGGACAAGGAAGGAGATGCCGAATTAATCAGCCAAGCCAATTTTTCAGACTATATCCGAGGCATACATTTGGCAGGTTCTTCAGATAGCGAGGAGCTAATGTTTTTATTGGATTTGACCCAAGCCAACATTACCATCACCTACGAATTTCAAGACTACAATTCCACAGAAGAAGAGGTAGAAACGGTAGAACGTGAATTTGTATTGAACCTTTTGGTCAATAATAATGGAACAATTTTGGGGAATGCCGTCAATATTTTGCAAGATGATATTTTGCCTGCGGATATTGCCAATGCCCTTGATAATGGTGAAAATGCGTCCAAAATATACGTCCGAGGAGGTACTGGGACCTTTACCGAAATAAGATTGTTTGAAGAAACCATCAATGGTGGCGGGGATGTGATAAATCAAATCAAACAGAACAATTGGATCATTAACGAGGCCAATCTTGTTTTTTATGTAGACCGCGCTACCTTGGATGCATCCATGGGGATTACTGATGAGCCTTCCAGGTTATACCTTTATAATGCAGAAACCAATCAGCCTATTTATGATGCCACAATAGAGACCAGTAACACCAATGAACCCCTAGGGCTTTTCTTGGATTTTGATGGCATCCTTCAAAGAGAAAATAATCAGGGGACCCAGTACAAGTTTAGGATTACAAATCACATCAACGATATTGTGGTCAGGGATTCTACCAATGCCAGATTGGCACTAACCGTGACTTCCAATATCGGAATTGCCGCAGTTTTAGAAGCCATGGGCTCGGTTGAAGAAATTATTGACGTACCTGTTATGTCCAACATTAATCCTTTGGGAACTGTATTGTTTGGTAGCAACGTAGATGCGGCTGATGAGGACAAAAAACTCAAGCTGGAAATTTATTACACAGAGGCGAACTAGGCATACCATTCATAGACTTTTTTCGTTTTATGACTTACAGGCGTCAAAATTTCCCTTTTTGGGACTAAATTTGGCAACAGTGTCATTCATCAAATAGCTTAAAACTCAATCATATGTGCGGAATTGTGGGATATATTGGTCATAGGGATGCGTATCCAATTATTATTAAAGGTCTGCAACGTTTGGAATATCGGGGCTATGATAGTGCCGGAATAGTGCTGTTTGATGGGGTGGACACCCATTTGTCCAAAACAAAGGGAAAGGTAGAGGATTTAAAAAAGAAAAGCGAGGCTACCATCACCACCGATGGTAAACTGGGACTGGGACATACCCGATGGGCTACCCATGGTGTGCCCAACGATATCAATTCCCACCCACATTATTCCAATTCCGGGGATTTGGTCATTATTCACAATGGAATCATTGAGAACTACGAATCCATTAAAAAAGCACTGACAGAACGCGGTTATACCTTTGAATCGGATACGGATACCGAAGTTCTGGTCAATTTGATTGAGGAGGTTAAGAAAAAAGAAGGAGTAAAGCTCGGTCAAGCGGTGCAAATTGCCTTGAACCAGGTGGTTGGCGCTTATGCCATTGCGGTGTTTGACAAGAACAAGCCAGATGAAATTGTGGTGGCAAAACTGGGAAGTCCCCTGGCCATCGGAATAGGGGAGAACGAATATTTTATTGCTTCCGATGCATCACCCTTTATAGAATTCACGAACAATGCCGTTTACTTAGAAGATGAGGAAATGGCCATTGTAAGAATTGGAAAGGAAATCAAATTACGCAAGATCAAGGATGATGCCATAGCCTATCCAAATATTCTTGAGCTTCAAATGAACCTTGAGGAAATAGAGAAAGGGGGCTATGAACATTTCATGCTTAAGGAGATCTATGAGCAACCGCGTGCTATTTTGGATACCTATAGGGGTCGCTTACTGGCCGATCAAGGCATTGTTAGAATGGCGGGGATTGACCAGAATTTGGAGAAATTCCTTAATGCCAACAGAATTATTATTGTGGCCTGTGGTACCTCATGGCATGCCGGATTGGTAGCAGAATATATTTTTGAGGATTTGGCGCGCGTTCCCGTTGAGGTGGAATACGCTTCCGAGTTTAGATATCGAAACCCCGTTATCACAGAAAACGATGTACTGATAGCCATTTCCCAATCTGGGGAAACCGCAGATACTTTGGCGGCAATCAAATTGGCTAAAGAAAAAGGAGCATTTGTGTTTGGGGTCTGTAATGTTGTGGGTTCCTCTATTGCAAGGGAGACCCATGCAGGGGCCTATACCCATGCCGGACCGGAAATTGGTGTGGCTTCAACCAAAGCGTTTACCACCCAGATAACTGTGTTGACATTGATTGCATTGAAACTCGCCCACGAAAAGGGTATTTTCTCTGAATCCAAGTACCACGAGATATTGACCGAGCTGGAAAGCATTCCTTCCAAAGTGGAAAAGACTTTGGAATCCAATGCGCTGGTCGAGGAGATTTCAGAAATATATAAAGATTCCTCCAACTGTCTTTATTTGGGAAGGGGCTATAATTTCCCTGTAGCCTTGGAAGGGGCATTAAAATTAAAGGAGATCAGCTATATCCATGCCGAAGGCTATCCAGCGGCCGAAATGAAACATGGACCCATAGCCTTGATCGATGAGCAAATGCCGGTTGTGGTCATCGCCACCAAAAAAGGACATTACGAAAAAGTGGTGAGCAATATCCAGGAAATCAAATCCAGAAAGGGCAGGATCATTGCCATTGTAACCGAAGGGGATGAGCAGGTGAGGGAGTTGGCCGATCATGTCATTGAAGTACCGGAAGCCACTGAATGTCTAACACCTTTATTGACCACCATACCGCTTCAATTACTTTCGTACCACATTGCCGTGATGAGGGATTGTAACGTAGATCAACCTCGGAATTTGGCCAAATCGGTTACCGTGGAGTGACCTTAAGAATTCGATAATACTTTAAAAAGCTTTCGATTTTCACAGTTTTTTTGTTAAAATGGTAGATAAAACGCACTTTTTTTAGCAATAAAGTACTATGCATGCATAATTTTTTTTGATTTTGACGAAATCAAATGAAAAAAAATGTATCTTCCGCCTGCAATGCTTAACACACTTTTAAAACTATTTTAACTCAAATTAAAAACTGATGAGAAGACTAGTCATTCTTTCCCTCATGTTGTTTGGTTGCCTATCTTATGCCCAAACAACGGTTCAGGGAACAGTAGTTGATGAAAATAATGAACCCATTCCCGGGACCAATGTTGTCCTGGTTGGAAAAGCGGAAGGAACCACTACGGATTTTGATGGAAATTTCACCTTCAACACTTCAGAACAGCCCCCGTTTCAACTTCAGTTTACGGCCATAGGTTTTGCAGATTACTTAGCGGATGTAACTTCAAACAATCAAACACTTTCAATAGTATTGGCAGAGGCCTCCACTTTTTTGGATGAAATTGTAATCTCCGCTTCCCGAACCCCAGAACGAATTTTCGAATCTCCGGTATCTGTGGAACGGTTTGGTCTCAAGGAAATCAAAAACACAACAGCGGAGTCATTTTATGGAGGGCTTCAAAATTTAAAGGGAGTGGATATAAATACCAACAGTTTAACCTTCCAGTCCATTAACACCAGAGGTTTTGCCACTTTTGCCAACAACCGCTTTTTACAGTTGGTGGACGGCATGGACAATACGGCACCGGGACTAAATTTTGTACTGGGTAACCTGGTGGGGATGTCAGAATTGGATGTACAGAGTGTAGAAATCCTTCCAGGTGCATCTTCTGCACTTTATGGAGCAGGTGCCTTTAATGGTATTTTGTTCATGAGAAGTAAAAACCCCTTTGATTTTCAGGGAATAAGTGCTTATGGAAAAACTGGAATTACCTCCCAAGAAGCTGCTGGGGACAACAATTATTATGATTTTGGAATAAGGGCTGCCCATGCATTTAGTGATAAGCTGGCAGTTAAAGCGAACATTTCCATTTTAAAAGGTGAGGATTGGCATGCCAACAGCATTTTGGACTTGGCTAATCCTGGTGCAGACCGTTCCAATCCGGCATATGATGGGTTGAACGTTTATGGGGATGAGGTTTCAACCACCTTGGATTTTGATGCCGCTGCCGGATTGCCCAGTGGAACCGTTGGAACAGCAACGATTTCAAGAACAGGATATGCTGAAAGGGATTTGGCGGATTATAATGCAGAAAGTGTAAAGACAGATTTCGCCATTCACTACCGCCCATTCGGGACGGATTTGGAGTTGATTTATAACGGACGGATTGGTCGAGGTACAACAATTTATCAAGGTTCGAACAGGTATGCCGTTAGCGGGTTTTCCATGCAGCAGCATAAATTGGAACTTAAAAATGACAACTTCTTTATTAGGGGTTACCTAGTTTCCGAAAATTCTGGGGATGCATACGATACCCGTTTTGCAGCAATCAATTTAAACCGAAGATGGAAAGGAGATACCCAATGGTTTACGGAATATGCCGGAACGTATATCCCAACCTACCTTGGAGGGATCCAGCAAGGAGGCCTTACTCCTGAGCAAGCATCAACCGCCGCCCATGCCGCAGCTAGGCAGGCAGCAGATACAGGACGACTGATTCCAGGAACCCCTGGATTCCAAAATGCCTTCAATGCGGTGATCAATGATGGGGATTTGACCACAGGGGCCAAGTTTATTGACAATACCAAATTCCGTCATGTGAACGGGAATTATAACATAGCACATTTAATAGACGATTGGGCCGATATTCAAATCGGTGGATCATTTAGGGAATATGAATTGAATTCGGGAGGAACCATCTTTACGGATTCCGATGGCCCTATCACCTATAATGAATATGGAGCTTATGTTCAAGTGCAAAAGAAGTTTGCAGATGATCGCTTCAAGTTTACTGGGTCTGCACGTTACGACAAGAATGAATTTTTTGATGGGTTTGTTTCTCCTCGAGTTGCTTTGGCGTACACCGCAGGTGAAAACCGTAATCACAACATCAGGATTTCTGCACAGCAAGGTTTTAGAAACCCAACCACTCAGGATTTATTTATTGGTTTGGATGCTGGTGCCGCCATATTGGTGGGTTCTGCTCCAGATAACTTGGATAGGGATGTAAGAACTTTTAATGTAAGTCAAAATGGGCAAGCCCTGATTGGTCAATCCACTGTGGATATTGTGGGAAGAGCTGCCTATGAGAATGCCTATTCCCTGAGTTCTGTATTAAGTGGTGCTCCTGAAGCCGTGAATACATCGGTAATTAAACCAGAGGAGATTACGACTTTTGAGGCTGGTTATCGTGGACAGATTGGAAAGTTCACTATTGATTTGAGTGGATACTACAATAGGTATAAGGATTTTATTGCCAACGTGACCGTATTGGTTCCGTACTATGGTACTGCGGGTGACGGTGGTCTTTCATTATTGGCTCTACAGAACGGTGATAGAAAACCATATCAGACGTATACCAATTCCACTGTGGATATCAATTCCTACGGAGGAACTGTTGGAGTGGACACCAAAATTTTTGGAGATTTTGATTTGGGGGTTAATTATACCTATACCGAACTTGATTTTGACAAGGCCAGGTTCCCGGATTTCAGAACCAACTTCAATACACCCAAGCACAAGGTAAAGGCGTCTTTTGGAAACACAGAGCTTTTCAAAAACTTTGGATTCAATGTAAACTATAGGTGGAGTGATAGTTTCTTCTGGGAAGCTTCCTTCGCGGATGGGGATGTGCCTTCCTTTACGGTACTCGATGCACAGATGAATTATACCGTGCCAAGTATTAAATCCGTATTTAAGGTGGGGGGGTCCAACCTTTTGGGTGATGAATATTTTACGGCCATAGGTACCGGAAACATAGGTTCTATTTACTATGTTTCTTGGACCATAAATCCATAACAATTAGCATTAAAAAAGTGAATAAGGGCACTCTTTAAAACAGTGCCCTTTTTGTTGCCAAAAAAAGCCGTTTTTAAGTTTTTCATTAAAATGTAATAGTATATCTTTGCAGCCGGAAAAAAAGCAGTTTTTTCCATCGTATTCAATTAAAAATAAACACAATAATGTCTAAAGTTACAGGTAAGGTTGCCCAAATTATTGGCCCCGTCATTGACGTTGAGTTTGAATCAGGCACAGAGATTCCAAAAATATACGATTCCTTGGAAATCGATAAAGCTGACGGTACCAAGTTGGTGCTTGAGGTGCAGTCACATATCGGGGAAAATACGGTTCGTACCATTTCCATGGATTCAACAGATGGTTTAAGCCGAGGTGTTGATGCCCATGCTACTGGAAATGCAATCCAAATGCCAATTGGTGAGGATGTGTACGGTAGACTTTTCAATGTAATTGGCGACGCTATTGATGGTTTGGAAAACCTTCCCAAAGAAGGAGACAATGGACTTCCAATTCACAGGGAAGCTCCAAAATTTGAGGACCTTTCCACTTCTACTGAAGTACTTTTTACAGGTATCAAGGTAATTGACTTGATTGAGCCTTATGCCAAAGGAGGTAAGATTGGATTGTTCGGGGGTGCTGGTGTTGGTAAGACCGTATTGATCCAGGAATTGATCAACAACATTGCAAAAGGACACGGTGGTCTTTCTGTATTTGCCGGTGTGGGTGAAAGAACTCGTGAAGGAAACGATTTGCTTCGTGAGATGTTGGAATCCGGAATTATCAAGTACGGTGATGATTTCTTGCACTCCATGGAAGAAGGGGGATGGGATTTATCCAAAGTAGATAAAAAAGCCATGAAGGAGTCCAAGGCAACTTTCGTGTTTGGACAGATGAACGAGCCTCCCGGAGCACGTGCAAGGGTGGCCCTTTCCGGATTGACAATTGCAGAATATTTCCGTGATGGTGCTGGAGATGGACAAGGAAAGGACGTACTTTTCTTCGTAGATAACATTTTCCGTTTTACTCAAGCTGGTTCAGAGGTATCTGCCCTATTGGGTCGTATGCCTTCTGCCGTGGGTTACCAACCTACCTTGGCAACAGAGATGGGTGCTATGCAGGAACGAATTACCTCTACAAAAAGAGGATCTATTACATCGGTACAGGCGGTTTACGTACCTGCGGATGACTTGACGGATCCGGCCCCTGCAACTACCTTTGCCCACTTGGATGCAACTACGGTACTTTCCCGTAAAATTGCTGAGTTGGGTATTTATCCTGCTGTGGATCCATTGGATTCCACTTCAAGGATTTTGACTCCCGAGATTTTAGGAAAAGATCATTACGAATGTGCACAACGTGTTAAGGAGTTGTTGCAACGTTATAAAGAGCTTCAGGATATTATTGCCATTCTTGGTATGGAAGAACTTTCCGAAGAGGATAAATTGGCTGTGGGTAGAGCAAGAAGGGTACAACGTTTCCTTTCCCAACCTTTCCACGTGGCCGAGCAGTTTACAGGTATCCCCGGTGTATTGGTAGATATTAAGGATACCATCAAAGGCTTCAACATGATCATGGATGGTGAGTTGGATCACTTGCCAGAATCAGCCTTCAACCTTAAGGGAAGCATCCAGGATGCCATTGAAGCTGGTGAGAAAATGCTTGCCGAGGCGTAGCCAAAGTGAGTGCTGAGCGCAGTCGAAGCATTATTAATTATAAAAGATTCCCATTTTTACGGGAATGACAATAAAAAATGTATTTAGAAATCGTATCACCAGAAGCCACTTTGTTTGCCGGAGAAGTAACCTCGGTTACTGTTCCTGGTATTAATGGAGAATTTCAAATGTTGCAGAACCACGCACCTATAGTTTCCTTGTTACAAGAAGGTGATGTGAAAGTACAAGGTGACATTCAGATAGAAGAGGAATTTCAGGGTAAATTTTCAAAAGGAGCCAATGGAGAGACAGTTTTGTCCATAACCAGTGGCACCATTGAAATGAAGGACAATAAGGTTATTGTTTTAGCGGACTAATTTCCCTCTTAAAAATAGTATTGGAAAGGCCACTCTTTGAAGTGGCTTTTTTTGTCAAATTATCTGAATGTCACTTCGATCGGGGTAGAGAAGTCTTGAAGGATTGAAATTTAACGGGTTTCATTTACGCTTAACCTGACTTCAGTCAGTGCTATTTTATTCCTTAAACTCCAAAATATCCGCTGGCTGGCAATCCAACTCCTTACAAATAGCTTCCAAAGTCGTAAATCTTATGGCCTTGGCCTTTCCAGTTTTAAGAATGGACAGGTTGGCTGTGGTAATCCCAATTTTTTCGGCAAGTTCATTGCTTTTCATTTTCCGTTTGGACAACATAACATCCAAGTTTATGAGAATAGGCATAACTAAATGGTTAGGTCGTTATCGGATTGGATAGCGTATCCTTTCTTAAATATATGAACTATGAATAATGCGGTGGCACCAAATATGATATTTAAAATGGGATTATGAATGTCGCGATAATCAGAATGTTGCATAATGATGAAGTGGGTCATTATATATAACAAAGGCCCAATAACCAAGTTCAAAAAAGAAAAATACCTTAAGTGCCTTATAGCCGATTCGGTAAAAACTGTTTCCGAAACAAACGCTTTAAATATATTGGATAATACATAGAAAAATATGGTGCCATAAAGCAATCCCAGGGTAATGGTGATAATAATATTGGTTTGATAATCTCCTTTAGCAATGACCCCTAGAATGGGAAGTGAGATATAATACCGACCATTGATTATTTCTGCGGTGCCCAGGAAGAAGGATAAATCTATATAAATGATAAAAAGTAAAAGCCCAACCGAAATTGCCCGAAACAAATAGAACAAATATTTTGATATGGAATTGGGACCGAATACTTTCAGATAATTGGACTTGTTTTTCATGTTATTATCGTTTAACGATAACAAACATATATAAAATTATCGATAAACAATAAAAAATTATCATAAAACAATTAAAACCCAATCTTTACCGTCATCTCCCCGGTATCTTTTGAGCTCGGAGAATCCGATGGCAAGATGCGCATTTAGGGAACGTTGATTCTTTGCATCCACCTCGGTAATTATCGTATCCATTCCCATGGGAAGTTTTTCTTTCATGGTTTCATACAACTTCCGAAAAACCCCTTGACCCCTATGACTTTTGGCAACACAGATTTGCCCCATCACCATATAGTTTTGGCTTCCGCCAATCGCTAGATTAATTTCATGGAACATGGGTTTTAACACCTCAATACTCTCGGAAAATTTAGGATGCATACAAAGGGCATAGGCTACCACATTTTCATTGTCCAATGCGATGATGTGCCCACATTCGTCATTCATCTCCTTTAAAACGGAAAAGGAATGTTCCACCGTTAAAAAACCTTCATTTTTCAGTTCATCTGCCGATAGATTTTTGGGAAGGTTCTGCTGCTGGAGTTCAAGGATTTGTTCCAGATGATTATCACTAGATGCCTGCGTATATCGAACCATTTATTCCGTTTTGAGCCAAGATTTTCGGAAGGCCATCATTTCCTCGGAAGGTGTTCCCTCCATATCTTCCATAAGCTTGATGGAATAGGAAGGGCTGGGGGTCAGGACTATGGTTGTAGATTTTTTAGTCCCATAACGGCTGTAGTTTACGTGAAGTGGTTTTCCCATCTCAAACTGTTGCAGATAGGTACTGAAATTTTGTCCTTCTGCGAAGGGAATGGCATTGATATTTAGAATAACATCTCCTTTGGCCAAACCCGCTTTGTATGCTGGAGATCCAATAGCCGGGTTGCGCATAACACTTGCTCCATCTGTGCCCATAGAAACAAAGGAACCAAAATGGGGTTGCTCCCCTTTTTGGGCCAAATTTACGCCAGCAAGTTGCAGAAGAGCCTTGTAATTGGGCATTCCGCTCTTGTATATGTAGGCCTCAAAGAAGCGGTCTCCAAACGCTTTTCCCGCATATTGATTGAGCGTTTCATGAAGATTTGTTATGGTATAGGGAATTTCCCTTTTCCCGAATTTCTCCCACACCAATTTCATATAATCGTCCAAGGTAAGTCCATTTTGGCGCAGTGATAAATCCAAGGCCAAGCCTAAAACACTACCATAGGAATAATAAGAAATAAAGGTGTTTTCCCGGTTAACGGGGTCCACGGATGTTGCCGCATCCACAAAGGGAGCTTGATAACTCATCTCTATGGGATTAAAGAATCGCCTAGCCGGGGATGTCCAAACATAATTGAAGGTACCCGTAAGGCCCTCTACATATTCCTTTGGAGAAATTAAGTCAGCTCTACACAAGATTAAATTGGTATAATAGCTGGTAAAGCCCTCGGCAAACCAAAGTTCTCCGCTCATATTGGCTGCCTCAAAGTTGAAGGGTTCCAGACTTTTTGGCCGAATTCGCTCCACATTCCAGGCATGAAAAAACTCATGGGAAACCGTGCCAATATTGCGTTCCATTCCCCCTTCTGCCAAACTGCGTGTACTGGTGAGAATGGTAGAATTTCTATGCTCCATTCCATCTCCAGAAGCGTTTGGAATATAGCAAGCCAGAAAGGTATAGGTTCCATAATCAAATTTGGGAAGTTCCCCATATACTTCCTTTTGCTCCAAAACCGTTTTTTTCACCTTTTCAAAGTAGGTGTCAGCCTCCTCCTCAGTCCCGTTGTGGTGCAATGCCATCTGTATCGTCTGCCCGTCCATATCAAAAGATTTAAGTGTAAAATTGCTGATTTCGGTAGGGCTGTCCATAAAGTAGTATAAATTGGGAGCATAGTGGGTGGTTCCAGAAACCAATGGCAATTGGGTAGCTATTTTCCAACCCAAATCTTCCCTAACATCAAAGTTCACCTCAATTTTCCGTTCCTGTAAGGCAGGAGCATACATAAAAGTGGCCGGAATATTTAAATGGGCATGTGTTTCGTCTATTTGGGAATAGGTGCCGTCCCCACGATTCGCAAACAGGATATAGCTTATTTCAATGGTGCCGTCATGACCGGAGACCTTCCATTCATATGGATTTGGCCGTACTACAACCAACGGATTTCCTTTGCCATCAGTGGCCTTAAAATCGTATACATTTTTGGCAAACTCATGAAGTGCGTATCGTCCAGGGGATGTACGACTCATTCTTAAGGCAAGCGTGTCGGATTTCAAGTCAGGAAAAGTAGCTGTAATTAAAGCTTCATGATGTACAGCATTTTCAAAAGAAATGGAATAGGTATTGGTTTGACCTAGTAAGGGTAAAACCGCAAGTAGGGAAATTAGGGAGAAAAGTAGCCTCATAGGATTGCTATTAGAAAGCAACTAATTTAATCATTTAAAGAGAGTAAACACTAAATTTGGGGCATGGGGAAACTGCCATCAAAATTGGAATCCAAACTTGCGGAACGTTCGGCAAATCAGTCCTTGAGAAACTTGCCCGAGGAGACGGATAGAGTTGATTTTTCCTCCAATGATTACTTGGGTTTTGCTCGGGAAAGGAAGATAAGCGAAATGACCGGGGATCTACTTAAGGAAAATGGGAAACAGAGGCATGGAGCTGGTGGCTCCAGATTGCTTTCAGGGAATCATGCGTTATACCCCAAACTGGAGTCTTTTTTGGCCCAGCACCACCAAGCAGACGCAGCATTGGTCTTTAATTCGGGATACGACGCCAACCTTGGACTGTTTTCATCAGTTCCCCAACGTGGGGATTTGGTTTTTTATGACGAACTAATACATGCTAGCATTCGGGATGGAATCAAAATGGGCAATGCAAAGAGCTATAAGTTTTCCCATAAGGATATTCAGGATTTACAAAGCAAGCTTGAGATGTCACTTCGAGGGCAGTCGAGAAGTCTTGAAATCGAAATCTACATCGTCACCGAGTCTGTTTTTTCAATGGACGGGGATTCGCCAGATCTGAAAAGGCTGGTTCAATTGTCCAAAGAATTCAATGCACATCTTATTGTTGATGAAGCCCACGCAACAGGGATTTATGGAGATGGAAGGGATTTGGTTTGCGAATTGGGACTTCAGGACGAAATTTTTGCAAGGGTGATCACCTTTGGAAAGGCCATGGGTTCTCATGGGGCTGCTATTTTGGGCAGTAAGGATTTGAAATCCTATTTGGTAAATTTTGCACGAAGTTTGATTTATACCACTGCACTTTCATCACATTCCGTAGCCGGGATTTTGGCCTCATACCAATTTTTGGAGACAAAAGGGGCAGACCGCGTAAAAAGCCTAAAGAAAAATATCAAGTATTTTAAGGAGCTGATTCGTGAAGAGGGGTTGGAAGGAGATTTTGTTGAAAGCGATTCCGCGGTGCATTGTCTCATTGTTTCTGGAAACCAACAGGCTAAGATGATGGCGGGTCATTTGCAAGAAGCGGGTTTTGATGTCAAACCCATTCTTTCGCCAACCGTCAAGTTGGGAGAGGAACGACTGAGATTCTGTTTGCATGCCTTCAATACCGAAGCGGAAATGAGCAGGGTTTTAGGGGAAATCAAAAAATACAGGAGCCGATGAAACAAGAGTTTTTTACTTTGGGAAGCTTTGAATTTCCAGCGGATGTCCAAATTATCAAGGGCAAGCTGGAAGCTGAGGGCATTCAGGTGTTTTTGAGGGACGAGAATACCATAAATTCCGATCCTTTGATCAGTAGTGCCATAGGCGGGGTTAAACTGCAAGTGTATACCACGGATATGGAAAGGGCCAAACGCATATTTGATGAAGTACGAAACTATGCTACCGATATGGAGGGTAAACCTATTGTTTGTCCAAACTGCAAGGCGGAGCGATCAGAAATTTATTATTCCAGAAGCAGTATTTTTTACAAACTTTTCCCCTTCTTTGAGCCCAAGAAATATAGATGTACAAGTTGCAACTTTATTACAAAACCTGAATCATGAGCTATTTTATTACCGGTACATCTACCGAAGTAGGTAAGACCATTGTTTCGGCCATTGTGGTGGAAGCCTTGGAGGCCGATTACTGGAAGCCTGTACAGGCTGGAGATTTGGATTATTCCGACAGTCATAAAGTCCAAGAATTGATTTCCAATCCCAATTCCAAGATTCATCAGAATAGCTATGCGTTGCGGACTCCGATGAGTCCGCATGCTGCCGCAGAAATTGATGGGATTCAGATAGAATTGGATCTGATAGTGCCTCCCAAAACCCAAAACAGACTGGTGGTTGAAGGTGCTGGAGGACTATTGGTTCCACTAAATGATAAGGATACCATTTTTGATTTGATCTCTCCCGAGGACAAGGTGATTGTGGTCTCCCGGCATTACTTGGGAAGTATTAACCATTCCCTTTTAACCATTGAAAAACTACAGGAAAAAAAGCTGCGGATTGGAATTATTTTTAGTGGGGATGAGCATCCCACTACCGAAAGTATCATACTAAAAAAAACAGGGGTCACCTTCCTTGGAAGAATTAATGAAGAACAGGGGTTTAATAAGGAAATGGTAAGAAATTATGCGGCTAAATTCAAGCATGCCCTGGAATCATTCTAACCGCTGATAGATTAATCCACGGCCAATGGTTTTCACCAGTTTATAGTGCTGGGCTAGATAGGCATCGATATAGGCGTTGAATTCCAATAGTTTTTTGTCAAAAATGGTTTCGCGCTTTCTCGTCACCAAGGTTTTAGGCTTAATTTCCTCCATGATGTAACGAAGTTCCTCCATGCCTGTTGTTCTTGGGTTGTCCATAAATGGAAATAGCTTGTCCCTGGTTATATTGCTAGGGTGGGTCGCAGCCTTGGTTGGCGGGGCTTCCCCCAAAACCCAATACCCAATATGATATTCCGTAAAGAAGATGTTCTCGGTCTCTAGCTTGTTCTCAATGATATAGTTGGGGACGTCTATTCCCTCCCCATTAAAAAAGGAACCTTTTTCCATTTTATTGTTGATAACATTGGCGTACTCCAGATAAGCCTCCATCGGGATCAATACAAGCAGAACTCCCGCAACGATTTGGAGATTTTTTTTCAAAGGCGGTAATTTACTCACAGCAATGGCAACCAGAATAAGTATAAAGGGATACAGCTGTATTAGATAATGCCCGTTGACCTTCCCGGTTTGCATAAATGAAATAAGGACGCCTAAAATAACCAACAGCAATACTTGGATTTCCTTGGATTTTATATCGATAAGCTTTTTACCAGTGCCCAAACCAAGTAAGAGAAGGGTACCCAGAACCACAGGCAGTGCTTTGCCTATGGAATGAAACTTGGATTGCGAATAGGCCAAAGGAGCTTCAAAAATGGACTCCCACCATGTAGTTAGTTCCCCTTGAAGATAATAAGGAACAGCAGTTAAGGTTACCAATAAACCAAATCCGATACCCATCCAGATTAGATGTTGCAAATCTTTCCAGAAATGTTGCCCCTTAAACGCGGTCCACAGCAAGTAGATACCAAGGGTCAGCATGGGGTAGGCCATATTCAGTTTGGACATTACCGAAAATCCAAGGAGAAGCCCAATAACCAAATGCCACCCTGGCCCATTCTTGGCAAGCAGTAAATAAAGTGCCATCACAAAAAAAAACGTGCATATATGCTCGGACATGACGCCTTGTAAACTACCAAAAAGACTCAAGAAGAAGACGGTAAAGATGGCGCACCAAAAGCCCACTTTCTTGGAAGTAATTCGTGTTGCCATACCATAGGTGAAAAGTGCGGTAAGCGCAACCAAGAGCGTTCCAAACAAGCGGATGGCAATAAAACTCTTCCCAAATACAGCAATAATCCCAGCAAAAAACAAAAAGGTAACAGGAGGTTTTAAATCCCAAAGCTGGGTATAGGGTAAATGACCATCTACCCAGGATTGCGCCATGATAATAAAAGTGCTCTCATCCCGATCCACATAGTCCCTAAAAAAGAAAGGAAATCGTATAAATAACGCAACCAAGAACAACACAAAAAATACCGTTTTCCAGTCTAATCTGCTGTTTAGGGAATCAAGAAATCCAATAGCTTTCTTAAGCACGGTGTGGTTGGTGTTTTTTAGGTTTTAATTACCATCTTTGCAAGATATATAAATTGAAGCGTTTGACTAATCCCACAGCATTGGAAAAGTTATCGGATCGGGACAAAAAACATCTTTGGCACCCACTCACACAGCATAAGACCCATTCAGAAATGTTGGCCATTTCCAAGGCCAAAGGCGTGTTACTTTTTGATGAGGAAGGCAAGGAATACATAGATGGCATTTCCTCTTGGTATACTTGTATGTATGGCCACTGTCATCCGTATATTCTGGAAAAGGTGGGGAACCAAATGCAGCAGTTGGATCAAGTGGTTTTTAGTGGATTTACCCATGAACCGGCGGTAAAACTTTCAGAAGAACTAATCAAGATATTACCAGCCAACCAAGAAAAACTCTTTTTCTCGGACAATGGATCCACGGCTACGGAAATTGGGATTAAAATGGCCTTGCAATACCACTTTAATCGAGGCGAAAAACGCAATGTCCTGTTGGCTTTTGAGGAAGGTTTCCATGGGGATACTTTTGGGGCGATGTCTGTTTCAGGCTTATCTGTTTACAATGGCCCTTTTGAGGATT
Organism: Flagellimonas sp.; assembly: GCF_965233845.1. Classification (GTDB taxonomy): domain Bacteria; phylum Bacteroidota; class Bacteroidia; order Flavobacteriales; family Flavobacteriaceae; genus Flagellimonas. Next base: position 3,596,718 of record NZ_OZ247584.1, on the reverse strand, counting down.
TCTTTATAGAAGTGGATCGTATTCCCGTTCCAACGCAAGACAACATCGAACCTTTGTTGGCGGAGTTGGAAAGCAAATTGAAAAATAACAACATTGCTGGATTTATTTACGAGCCTTTGGTTCAAGGTGCCGCAGCAATGAAAATGCACAATGCTGACGGACTTGACCGGGTATTGGCACTTTTGAAAAAACATGGGGTACTCACTGTTGCCGATGAGGTTATGACGGGATTTGGTAAAACAGGGAAACACTTCGCTTCGGATTATTTGGAAACCAAACCGGATATCATCTGCTTGTCCAAAGCGTTGACCGCAGGTCTCGTTCCCATGGGATTGACTACCTGCACCCAAGAAGTGTATCAAGCTTTTTATAGTGATGATATAACCAAGGGACTCTTCCATGGACATACCTATACAGCAAACCCTTTGGCCTGTACTGCTGCCTTGGCGGCGGTTGAGCTATTGCAAACCGAGGAAATTCAGGAAAATATCCAAAACATTATCCAATGGCATAAAGCATTTGATGCGGAGATCAAGCACCACCCCAAAGTTGCCCATACCAGACAGCTTGGAGTAATTTATGCGTTGGATTTGGATATTAAGATGGAGCGCTACGGGAATCTAAGGGACAAATTGTTCAAACATTTTATGGATGAAGGGGTTTTTCTTAGGCCTTTGGGGAATACCATTTATATCCTAGCACCTTTTATAATTTCTAAGGAGCAAATGAACAAGATTTACGATACGATAAAATCAGCTCTGGAAATTGTATAGCCAATCAAAAATGTTGAAGCAACCCATTTCCATTACCGCCATATCTTCTATTTCAGCATTGGGAAGCTCCATGCCAGAAATATGGAATTCTTATCAAGAAGAGGATCATAAACTAACCCATGCTTATATTGGTGACCAAGAAGTTTGGGCCTCCTATCTTCCCGAATCTTTGAAGGCTGAGGTTATTGCCTTAAGGCAATCCGATTCCAAATACGAACAGCTGGATCACTCGGTACTTTTTGCCCTTTTGGCGGCCAGAAGGGTCATGGAACAATCAGGTTGGGATGCCACTGCCAACTTTGGAGTTAACATTGGATCCTCTAGAGGGGCTACTGGCTTGTTTGAAAAGTATCATGAAGCCTACTTGAAAGAGGGGAAATCATCCACCTTGTCTTCCCCGACCACTACTTTGGGAAACATTTCATCTTGGGTGGCCCATGATTTAAAATCAAAAGGCCCGGCTATATCCCATTCCATAACCTGTTCAACGGCCTTGCATGCAGTGTTAAATGCTGTGGCTTGGCTACAGAGTGGTTTGACCGACAAATTCTTGGTCGGTGGTAGCGAGGCACCATTGACCCCATTTACCATTGCCCAGATGCAGGCCTTGAAAATATACGCTAATATGTCACCTCGAGCGCAGTCGAGAGGAACCCAAAAAATACAATACCCTTCTCGGGCCATGGATTTGGAGAAGAAACAAAATTTTATGGTATTGGGAGAAGGTGCGGCCATGGCTTGTTTGGAAAGAGGTAAGAAAGCAAATGCGATGGGCTACATTATTGGGGTCGGATATGCCACCGAACCCTTAGAGCATAACGTTTCCATTTCCGCTGATGCCCGGTGCTTCCAGGATTCCATGAAAATGGCCTTGGACGATCTAGATCCATCCGAAGTGGATGCCATTGTGATGCATGCACCCGGCACCGTAAAGGGGGATTTGTCAGAATACAAGGCCATAGAAAAAGTTTTTTGTAACAAAATTCCGTTTTTAACAACCAATAAATGGAAAGTAGGTCACACCTTTGGTGCATCAGGACTTTTAAGCGTTGAGTTGGCCCTGCTCATGTTACAGCACCAAACCTACATTACAACTCCTTTTTTTAGTCAAGAACCGAAGTCGAAAGCCATCAAAAATGTGATGGTAAATGCCGTAGGCTTTGGAGGGAATGCGGTAAGTATTCTACTGGACAAGGCGTAGTTTGCAGCCATGACTTTTGTCATGGCCTTTTCTTTTTAACGCCATATCATTGTACGTTTAAAGGAATAAGGGCTATTTTTGACCCTGAATTATACTCAACCCATGATTGCACCAAGACACGACTGGACCAAGGAAGAGATTCTTAACGTGTACAACAAACCCCTTATGGAATTGTTGTACGACGCAGCTACCATCCACAGACAACATCATGATCCAAATACCGTACAGGTTTCTACCCTCTTGTCAATTAAGACGGGTGGTTGTCCGGAGGATTGCGGGTATTGCCCGCAGGCCGCCAGATATCATACCGATATTGAAGGGAACGATTTGATGAGTGTGCAGCAGGTAAAGGCCCAGGCACTTCGTGCCAAGCAATCTGGAAGCTCTAGGGTTTGTATGGGTGCCGCTTGGAGAAACGTAAAGGATGGCCCCGAGTTTGATCAAGTATTGGAAATGGTGCGAACCATCAACAAACTGGATATGGAAGTGTGCTGTACTTTGGGCATGTTGACAGAAAATCAGGCCAAAAGACTGGCTGAAGCTGGATTGTATGCCTACAACCACAATCTGGATACTTCAGAGGATTACTATAAGGATGTAATTTCCACTAGGGCTTTCCAGGACCGTTTGGATACGATAGACAACGTCCGAAAGAGCAATGTGACGGTTTGCAGTGGTGGAATTATTGGCATGGGAGAAGCGTTGGAAGATCGGGCAGGGATGCTTGTGGCCTTGGCTTCCTTGAATCCACAACCGGAATCTGTTCCAATCAATGCCTTGGTTGCTGTGGAAGGTACGCCCATGGAAGATATTGAGCCTATTTCCATCTGGGAAATGATTCGCATGGTAGCTACCACCCGAATTGTAATGCCCGAGACCCAAGTTCGCTTGTCCGCAGGGCGAACCGATATGAGTAGGGAAGGACAGGCCATGTGCTTTTTTGCAGGAGCCAACTCCATTTTTGCAGGAGATAAATTGCTCACTACACCCAATCCGGATGTGAATGAGGACATGGAAATGTTCAAGCTCTTGGGCTTGAATCCGCAGAAACCTTTTACCAAAATTTCCCAACCCAAAACCGTGGAAGCCGAGGATTCCCAGTTTGAGTCCAAAGGAGAAAAACCCAAGTGGTCTCGCCCCGGGCATACCATTGACCGGAATGAAGAGGCAAAGCTTAAGGGAAAATTAGTTTCCAAAGAATGAAACTTCGCACCGAGATTAAAAACCTTTTCTTAATTTAGCTGTTTCAAAATCATTGAAATTTTGGAACTTAACCTTGACCAGATTCCTAGGGAAAAAACCCTGACCAAAAAGGAGTTTCTTCGGAAATACTTCCGACCGCAAAAGCCGGTGGTTATAGAACAATTCATTGAGGATTGGCCAGCACATTCCAAATGGAACTTGGACTATATCAAGGAAATTGCCGGAGAGAAAACCGTTCCGCTCTATGACGATAGGCCCGTTAAGCATGATGAAGGGTTCAACGAACCCCATGCCCGCATGAGGATGCGGGACTATATTGACCTGTTAAAAAGAGAGCCCACCAAGTATCGGATTTTTTTATGGAATGTCTTGAAGGAAGTTCCCGCACTTCAAAAAGATTTTAAATATCCTGATTTTGGATTACGTCTGATGAAGGGTCTTCCCATGCTTTTTTTTGGAGGAAGCAACTCCCATACCTTTATGCACTACGATATTGATTTGGCGAACATTTTTCACTTTCATTTTGAGGGAAAAAAACAGTGCATCCTTTTTTCGCAATCAGAGACCAAGTTTTTATACAAGATTCCGCATTCATTGATTACCCGGGAGGATATCGATTTTGCAAACCCAGATTTGGAAAAGTGGCCGGCATTAAAGCATGCCAAAGGCCATATTACCCATTTGGAACATGGCAATGTGCTATATATACCCGAAGGGTATTGGCACCACATGAAGTACATTACTCCTGGATTTTCCATGAGTCTTCGTGCCATTGCCCGCAAACCCAGAAATTTTGGAAAAGCGGTTTACAACATCATGTTTATGCGGCATTTTGACAATTTGATGCGCAGGCTAAAAGGGCAAAAATGGATTGATTGGAAAAATGATAGGGCCATTGCCCGAACCCATAGTGTAGTGTTTCCGAAGTAGGGATTTATCCTATTTTGGGATTGTCCTGATTTACAAGCTCCATCAGCTTTTCATATACCAGATGGCTTTCCCACCCTCGATACAATAAGTAGTCTGCCGTTTTTTTCTTTTTCTTTTGAATATTGGCTTCCTGTAGCTGCTCCCATCTTTTTTTGGCAAGCTCATCCAGCGTAACCCTATAATCTTCCTCATCAATTTCTTTTAGGGCACTTTTGATATTGAACCTTGAAATCTGTCGCGTTTTTAGCTCATTGACAATCCTGTTTCTACCCCATTTTTTGATATTGAATTTTCCACGGGCAAAACTCTTGGCAAAGCGTTCTTCGTTTAAATAGTTTTCCTGAATCAAATGGGCCATAATGGTGTCTATGGCCTGGGGAATCATGCGCATGCTTTTAAGCTTGTCAATCACTTCCTTATGACAACGATCTTGATAGGCACAGTAATGTTCCATTTTTCGTAGTGCCTCCTGCACGGAAATGTGCTTATGGGGTGGATTTGGGAAGGGCATATATCCTATTCTCTGGTTACGACCAATTTGTTTCCGCTTGCGGTAAACACGGAATACTGATTGCTTTCTGTGGTGGAGGCTTCTCCTTCAGTTATAAGGTAGCTCCCTTTATCCAACTCCAATTGGATTTCCCATTCTGGATTGGTTTGCTGTATTTCTATAGTATCATCTGTGTAGTGGATGGAAATCGTATTGTTAACAATCTTTACATTTTCCAATGAGGCACCTTCATCCCACGCAGTCGGCATTTGTGGTCTTATGACCACTCTTTTTTGATTGGCCATGGGCCGAATCCCGAAAAATTGCTGCACAATGGGAATGGCATAGGAATAGATGTTCCAGGCCTGGGTCATCATTCCATAGTCCGGGGAAACTTCGTAAATGCTTCCTGGGAGGGCGTAACTGAAGGTTCTGGTCATTCGTTCCAGATAGTCCAGGGCTTCATCGGGTCTTCCATAGTTGTTCTCGGCTATGGCCTGTACCCCTGTGGGCAAGGTCATCACTGCTCCTGTATAGGAAAACACCTTGCTACCTTGAAACGAACCAAAATCCTTGCCTGCGGAATCGTCACGGTCTATCCCAGTGACAAATACCCCAAAGGGATTGGTAAACTTTTTAGCCGTATCCAAGGCGGTTATGGCTTTGGCCGAATCGGCTATGCCCATTTCCATGGGGGTGTTAACCACCCAGTTATGATGAAGCACAAAAGGTTTTAGTACGGGGGATGGATTTTTAAGAATTTGCGCCTTGGTAGCTTCAAGCTCCTCAATGGCCCAGGGTTTGTTCAGGGTGTCGGCACGAATAATGGCATCTTCAATAAGATGAATGGCCTGTTCATCGGTTCCCAAAAAATCGGCATATGACCCAAAGTCTTCAGACCAAAGTTCATTGTTGATTTTTTCCTTGAGTTGAATGGCCAATTCAGAGTATTCCTTGACCACATCTTCTTGGCCCAATTCAGAAGCAATTTTGGCGGCATCATCAAAAGCTCTTTGGGTGTAAGCGGCCACATCTATCATTTCACTGTTCAAACCATGTATTTCCATCATCCCAAAACCATCTGGGAAAAGATTTTTGTTGCCGTCGTTTTCTTCAAGCAGCCAGCCAAGTCCTTTTTGGATGGTGGGAAAGTACTTCTCCAGGAATTTTTTGTCCCCGTTCCAAGTGTAAATTTCCCAGATTAAGGATGCGAACTGAGGGGTCTCATTGATGTTGCCCGGGTTAAAGACAAATCCATTGGTGGACATTTCGTGAAGAATCTTTCCATTTCCGTTTACAGCCATGGAAACGCTGTCCAGTAGTTTTATGGTTTCTTCCACTATCTTATCCTGACCTATGGCCATGTATCCTTTCAAGGCATATTCGCTATCCACCCCAAACCACCACGGATAATCGGGAATCCCCGCCCCGATTCCTGTCCCTATTTCGGGAACGGTTCTTACCAGCCAATCACAGTTGTATTTGAGCCATTCAAACGTCTGCTCCAACCGTTTATCCGGTATGCTAAGCTTGGTTTGTGAGGCCAGTTGCTGGTAGCGCTCTTTTTTGGCCGATGCCATAGAAATGAAATCCTTCTGAATAGACGTAAAGGTTTTTTGGGCATCTTCTTTTGAAGTATAAGACCCGGAAACAACAAAATTTATAACAGTGGAAGATTTACCGTCCAATGCCACAGAATAGGTTAATGCATTGGAACTTCCATTTCCTTTTCCGTCCAGGGATTCGTGGGCTGTTGGGATTTGGTCGGATCCAAAAATATTGAACCAAGGGTTATCATTATCGTTCACAACCCATTGTCCGGATCCAAAACTGGAGGAGTCCTTGGCATCGATCATTTGAGTCTTTTCCCCCAACCATGTAGGTCTTAAGTCCGTATGTCCAATGAATTGAAAGGAGGATTTCTGTTTACTTTCCGTGTTATTTCTAATTACGTATTGGACGACCAGCCCCTGCATATTGTCAGGGACAAATTGCCATCTTTCCACCTCGATGTCTTTTGATGGCCATTCAAAAACGTGCAGATTGGCAAAGGGGTAGTTGACAAATTTTGATGCATTATTAAGGACTAAGGTGTCATTTTCTAAAATGAGCTTTCCGTCAAAACCATCCATTAGTTTGATGGGATGGTTCCAAACCCCTCCCATTTCACCTTTAATATGCCAACCTAAATCAGGGAAGCTTCCATCTTGATGGCCCACCATATAGACCCTGTTACCAGCTGTTACAAATGGAGATTCCAAATATTCCTTGTTCCCCTTAATTGAAGTAGATTCCGTTAGGATTTCCGAAAGTAAATTTTGTGTTGGGTTGGAACAGCCTAAAAAAAGGAATGTTCCCAAGAAGAGGGCTACAGTTTTCATAAAGTGCAGGTTATCTTTCAAAAATACCATATTGTTCCGAAACCCTTAAAACAAAAAAAAGCGACCCCTTTTTGGAGTCGCTTTTTGTTATCTAATTGTTTTACCGTCTTTGTCTTTAAAACGATATTCAAGGTATGTGTACGCATCCCTTGGTTGGATCTTAACCCATTTTTTGTGTTCCAAAAACCATTTGAAACGTTGTGATGGGAATCCTTGGTTAAGGTAGGCAGCGATGAAAGGATGGGTGTTCAGGATAATACCATTATCCTTGTACTTACCTTTCATGATTCGTTCTAGATCAACATTTATTTTGTCGATCAAAACAATGGGAGCTTCTACTTCTGCGCCTGAACCATTGGGGTTTTCCTCGCTGGTTTTGATGTTGACCTCTGGTCGTACCCTTTGTCGGGTAATCTGGACCAGACCAAATTTACTGGGAGGTAGGATTTTGTGCTTGGCACGGTCATCCTTCATTTCCTCTCTTAGATGATCAAACAGTTTTCTTCTGTGATCACCCTTGGTCATATCAATAAAATCCACTACAATTATTCCTCCCATATCCCTAAGACGCAATTGCCGCGCAATTTCTGTGGCGGCCAATAGGTTTACCTCTAGGGCAGTGTCTTCTTGGTTCTTGGCCTTGTTGGAACGGTTACCACTGTTCACATCAATTACGTGAAGCGCTTCGGTATGTTCTATAACAAGATAGGCACCCCTGCTCATGGAGGCTGTGCGACCAAAAGAAGTCTTGATCTGTCGTTCTATCCCAAATTTTTCAAAAATTGGGGCCGAACCGGAATAATACTTTACAATGGATTCTTTTTGAGGTGCGATTTCGTGCAAATAATCCTTGATTTGATTATGGAGCGTCTCATCATCAACATGGATTCCCGTAAAGGAATCATTGAATACATCCCTGAGAATGGATGAGGCTCTATTGAGCTCTATCAATACTTTTGATGGATGCGACGCCCGCTGCAATCTCTTGCACATGGTTGTCCATTTGGACAACAAATTCTGAAGATCTTTGTCTAGTTCTGCAACTTTCTTGCCTTCTGCAACGGTACGAATAATAACTCCAAATCCTTTCGGCTTAATACTCTTTACAAGTCGGATAAGCCTATCCTTTTCTTCCTTGGTCCCAATTTTTTGTGACACGGAAACCCGGTCTGAAAAGGGTACCATGACCAAATAGCGCCCGGCTAGGGAAAGCTCGGAGCTGATTCGAGGTCCTTTGGTGGAAATGGGTTCTTTTACAATTTGTACCAATAATGACTGGTTGGCCTTGATAACATCGTTAATACTGCCATTTTTGTCTATATCTTTTTCGAATGGAAAATCTTTGAGGGAATAGTCTTTTAGCTTTCCCGTTCTAATCTTCTTAATGAACTTAAGCATGGAGGACAGTTGCGGTCCAAGGTCATGATAGTGCAGGAATGCATCTTTTTCATAACCCACGTTTACAAAGGCCGCATTTAAGCCAGTGACGGGCTTTCTGATTTTAGCCAGGAAAATGTCACCAACAGAAAAGTTGTTGTCATCCTCATCCTTATGTAATTCAATAAGTTTTCCATCCTTTAACAAGGCAAAATCGACTGCATCAGGACTAGATCTAACGATTAATTCTCTATTCACCTGAATCGATTTTTATCCGCCGTGGCGGATGATTAAACAATATGTAGAATCGGTTTGTACCGATTGAAATTCTTTTTCTGAATCTCTATGTCAAAGAACGTATGGGTGTAAAATGAAAAAGTAGTTGCAACAACTACTTTTTCTTGTGTCGGTTAGCTCTTCTGCGCTTCTTGCGCTTATGGGTAGCTACCTTATGTCTTTTTCTTTTTTTACCACTTGGCATATGGTTCTTCCTTTTGTGTTAGTTATCTTATTTTACTTGAACGTTGCTCTTTACGCCTTCCACAAAAACCTTTGCAGGTTTGAAGGCAGGAATATTGTGGGCAGGAATTTTGATGGTAGTGTTCTTTGAAATGTTTCTACCTGTTTTTTCCGCTCTGGTCTTGATGATAAAGCTTCCAAAACCTCTTAAATAAACATTATCTCCATTCTCCAAGGACGATTTTACCTCCTCCATAAAAGATTCCACTGTTGCTTGTACGTCTCCTTTTTCTATACCTAGTTTTTCTGAGATTCTAGTTACAATATCTGCTTTCGTCATTTCGTATTACTGTTTTCTAATTTTTTAGGCTTGCAAATATAAAAATTAAAATTAATCTTTCGTTTAAACCCTTTAATTTTAAGTATATAAACTGCTACTTTTAACCCTTATTATTTCCTTGCATGTCTTTTTCCCGAAAAATTCTGGATTGGTATCAAATCCATAAGCGTGATCTACCGTGGAGATCTACCACAGACCCTTATAAAATCTGGCTTTCGGAAATTATGCTGCAACAGACCAGGGTGGCCCAGGGCATGCCGTACTATCATAAATTTTTGAAAAATTTTCCTACTGTTAAGGACCTCGCCAGTGCTTCGGAGGAAAAAGTGTTAAAGTTATGGCAAGGATTGGGCTACTATTCCAGAGCTCGAAATCTTCATGCCACGGCCAAGATGGTGGTGGAGGACTATAAGGGTAATTTTCCAAACACTTATAAAGAGTTAAAAGCCCTAAAAGGAGTTGGGGATTATACGGCTAGCGCCATTGCCTCTATTTGTTTTGATATTCCCGAACCTGTGGTGGATGGCAATGTGTATCGGGTTTTATCGCGCTATTTTGGGGTGGATCTGCCCATCAACAGTACCCAGGGAGTCAAATACTTTAAAGATTTGGCCCGGGAAGTTATGGATGTCAAGAACATTCGGGATTACAATCAAGGGATCATGGAGTTTGGAGCCATACAATGTGCTCCCAAGAATCCTGATTGCGGAAGTTGCCCACTGAATGAAAGTTGCGTGGCCCTAAAAGAAAACAGGGTATTCCAATTGCCAATCAAAACAAACAAGACCAAAGTAAGGCAGCGTTATTTTAATTATTTGGTTTGTTTGGACGAGGATAAAAGAACAATCTTGGAACAACGGCAGGGTAAAGGTATTTGGCAAAACCTGTATCAATTTCCGCTATTGGAGACCGAAGATTTGGTAGGGCAGAAGGAATTGACCCAAATCCTTAATGGGAAATTGAAAGATGCTGCCAATACAGTTGCCTTGTACAATAAGGAACCCATAATCCATAAATTATCACACCAGCATTTGCATACCCGATTTTGGATTTTGGAAACAGACGAACTGAATTCCGGGGGAATCCCATGGGAGAAAGTCCACAATTATCCAGTGCCAGTTTTGTTGGCCGACTTTATAAAGACATTTAAAATTTAGTACTTTTGATCAATTAAAGAGTTATGAGCGGAACATTGAATAAAGTGATGCTGATCGGGCATTTGGGAGATGAGGTAAAAGTCCATTATTTTGAAGGCGGGGGATGCGTAGGACGCTTCCCATTGGCCACAAATGAAACTTACACCAACCGTACAACTGGTGAAAAAGTCACCAATACGGATTGGCACAATATTGTGGTACGAAACAAGGCGGCCGAAATTTGCGAAAAGTACTTGAGCAAGGGGGACAAAGTCTATGTGGAAGGCCGATTGAAAAACAGGCAATGGCAAGGAGAAGATGGGAATACCCGATACACTACTGAGGTGCATGTACAGGACTTTACCTTTTTGTCCACCAAAAAGGAAAGCCTGCCTACCGGACAGGCAGGTATGGAGAACGCCCAGCAAAATCCGCAGATGGCACCGCAATCGGCACCAATGAAATCGGTGGAGCCTGCTCCGGCCGAAGAAACGGACCAGGATGACGACCTGCCGTTCTAACTTTTAGCATAAACCTGTAGAAATTGGATCCCGAGCCCTATTGTTTGGCGTTTTTCTTGACTATCTTTAATGGTATGTTCACCGCGAAAGTGATTGTACTGTTGTTTCTGCTGATATGCTCCGCACTTATTTCCGGTGCAGAAGTTGCCCTGTTTGGACTCTCACAAACAGATTTGAATGAAATGGGGGAATCGGACAGTTCCAGGGACAAACTAATTGTTCGTTTATTGAATCGGCCCAAAAAGCTTTTGGCTACCATCCTTATTACCAATAATGCCATTAATATTGGAATTGTACTTCTTTTTAGTTCCATTGGCAATACCATATTTTCCAATATTGACCAAGTGTTGTTTGGAGTGGTTTCGGTACGCTTTCTTTTAGAGGTGATCGTGGCCACTTTTCTGATTTTGATGTTTGGGGAAATTCTTCCAAAAATTTATGCCAATCGCAATCGTGTTCAATTTTCCCAATTCATGTCGGTACCAATCCGCATTTTGAATGCCTTATTTACCCCCTTTAGTTCTCCCATGAGCACTGCCACAGGATACTTGCACGAAAAATTGGGGAGGGAGAAATCCAACCTCAGTGTGGACCATTTATCGCAAGCATTGGAGTTGGCTTCGGAAGGGGATACTACCAAGGAGGAACAAAAGATTTTGGAGGGGATTGTGACTTTTGGAAACACCGATACCAAGCAGGTAATGCGGCCTAGAATCGACATCTTTGCTCTCAATGAGAAGATGAAATTCCCTGAAGTGCTGGAAGAAATCAAGAAAAATGGGTATTCCCGGATTCCGGTATTTTCGGAAAATATGGATAACGTATTGGGCGTTTTGTATGTGAAGGACCTTCTTCCCTACATCGATAGAAAGAGTTTTAACTGGATGTCCTTAATTCGGGAACCCTATTTTGTGCCGGAGAACAAAAAGCTGGATGACCTTTTGCTGGAATTTCAGGACAAAAAGAACCATTTGGCAGTTGTGGTTGATGAATATGGTGGAACGTCCGGAATTGTGACCTTGGAGGATATCATTGAAGAAATTGTTGGGGACATTAGTGACGAATTTGATGACGAGGACCTTATTTTTTCCAAATTGGATGATTTCAATTATGTCTTTGAGGGAAAAACAGCCCTGAAGGATTTCTACAGGGTAGTTAAGATTGAGGACGAAGAAGATTTTGAGAACAAAAAGGGGGAATCAGAGACCATAGCCGGTTTTGTGCTGGAGATTTCTGGCAGTTTTCCCAGAAGAGGGGAAAAGGTAAGGTTCAAAGACTACGAATTTTTAGTGGAAAGCTTGGATAAGAAAAGATTGAAACGGATAAAAGTTACACTCCCCCATGAAGCATAATTGGCTGGTATTTTTAGCACTGTTTACATTTTTGATGGGCTGCAAGGATGATGTCTTGCCCAAACCCAATGCCTTGCTGCGCCTTACATATCCAGAGGCATCCTATGGCCCATCGTCCAACGATTGCCACTATACTTTTGACCAAAATACCTTGTCCGTTATCAAGGAAAATAAAGACTGTTCCTTGGTTTTGGACTACCCCATGATGAATGGCTCTGTATACATTACGTATAAACCCGTTCAGGACAACCTAAAGACCTTACTTACCGATGCCCAAAAGCTATCTTATGAGCATGTGGTAAAGGCGGACAATATCGTGGAACAGCCTTTTATAAACCCAGAAGATAAAGTATATGGGATGTTCTATGAGGTAAGCGGGAACGCCGCCTCCCAATCACAGTTTTATGTGACGGACAGCACCAACCACTTTGTGACGGGCTCCCTGTATTTTTACGCTAAACCCAATTACGACTCCATTCTTCCTGCGGCAGTATATCTGCAACAGGATATCCGAAGAATTATGGAAACGCTCCGTTGGAAATAATCCCTATTCCTTCTTTAAAAGCTCTTCGGCCTTGGCGATACTGGTGTTTATCTGCTCCTTCAGTGCCTTGACTTTGACTTCCTCTTCATCCAACCACTTTTGTTTTTGCTCCGTGAGTTCCTTGCCGTTCAGAATTTCATCGGAATTGAAACGGTCTCCAAATCCCTTCATCCAATCCATCATGGAGTTGTGTGAGGCTTGAAGATCCCGCATTGCGGCTTCATAGGCTTGGCCCGTTTCCGTGGTGTCCACTTTGGATTTTAGCTCCCCGACCAATTTGCCCAAGGTGCTCATTTTGGGCATCACCTCATCATGAATGGCCATTACTTGGTCCATTTGTGAAACTCCATCTGCACTTTTTTTATCTGATTTACAGGCAACGGTCAATAACAATGCTAGTGTTGCCAAGAAAATATGTTTTTTCATTTATGTCTTTTTTTTCTAAAAATTCTTGATGTAAAAATATACAAACTAAAGCCGGAAAGAATGGTGAACAACCCAAAAAGAGCAAAAGCTCTTAGTAGATAGTTGTTAAAATTATCACGACCCTCATAGTCCATGGTATGTAACATCCAAAAGAAATCAAAGGCTCTCCAGGTATTGCTTCGGAAGGTTTGGATATCCCCATATTCTTTGGAAACATATACCGTAGTATTCACGGGTTTGGCAAAGCTTATGGCATAAGCGGGCAATGGTCTACCTCGATATTCATGATGTTTGCCTGTAGTTGTAAGATATTCTACTTCCGTCACCCCGGCTTGTTTGTTTAAACCGTCCATAGCCACCAGAATAGCCTCTTTTTCAGATAATGAAGCTTTTGGTTTTCCGCTGGACGCGTGGAACAATCGGGCTTTTTTTTCCATTTGTGAGGTATAAATGACCCTATAAATTGGCTCGTCCAGAATGTTGATTAATTCCAGCGACACTACAGAATCTGAACTTTTAAAATGGGAATTAAGAAATACATTGGGAGAGACCATATCTATGGACGACTGAGGGAAAGGGAGTTTTTCCTTTAGATGCTCTCCGCGAATTTCCTTGATATTCGTCCAGCTAAAATAAAGGCCTCCAAGAGTCCAGAGCAAAAATTGAATTCCCAAAGCAACACCTAAATAGCGATGCCATTTTCTGGTGTACTGTATGATTTTTCGTTTAGTCATAAGCAAAGTAAAATGGGGCGCAATGCGCCCCTGTAATATACTATAAGGAATACTGAATCCCGAAGGTCAAGGTCTCCTTGTTTTTTAATTGAATGCCATTCAAATCTTGGAGAAGAGGGGAGGCCAGTTCAAAACCAAGCCTTAAATTCTTCAAAGATCCGGAGGGGACATAGATATTGAACCCTAGTCCGCCATTCAAAAAAGTGCCGCCAGAGTTGTTGGTATCTGCCGTAATGACCATCATAGGGTTGAGATTGGGGTCTGCACCTTCAAGCTCTCCTATGACCAATCCTTCCAGCCTGGCGGAAAAGCTGATCCAATTAGCAGCTTTAATGGCCAACCAATTGTTCCAACTGTATTTATTTCCATATCGGTATTCTCTATCATTTTTTCCAAAACGGAAAATACCTTTAAGTTGGCTTCCCCAAGAAATTGTTTCTCCTTGCCCAAGATAGGTTAAGGCCAAAGATGGGTCAAGGGTTCCGCTTCCAATCTGCATGGGATAGGGAAGTTCTGTTTCGTTGGGGGCTGATGCCGGGGTTACGTCACTTTCCGTAACGCTTCCTGTAGGTATGGAAATACCCAGCTGCCCGTGCAGACTCTGTCTGTTTTTATTAAAAAAACGGTACATCAGCGATACATTGATATCCCCCAATCCACTCGTTTCAGTAGTGAACGTACCCCCCATTCGGGTTAGATGGTCCATTTCCATATTTAGATAATTGAACATGACCATTAGGGTTACCTTATCACTTGGAGCATACATGGCGCCCAACATGTGCATGTTCATGGGCATTGTGGTCGGAGTAACCATATAATCTGCAAGGGCGTCAGCTGTGGTTGCATCATCCGTTCCAGCTCTTAACCCATCCATATTCATGTACATATAGCGGTAGGAGAACATCCATTCTCCCTTCCCATGCATATGATCTCCCATGGTGGAAATGGGAGCGTGTCCGTCCGGCCTTCTCGCAGACCTTTTTAAAGATTGATTATTGGTTTCTTGTGCATAAAATGCAGTTGTGACCACTAGAAACAGGGCCGAAAAATATATTTTCATCCTTATTGAAATTGAAGTTTTGGCGAAGATTGATTCGCCTAAAAAATTTGTATGATACACTATTTACTAGGATAGCGTACTTGGCGGATGAAAATTGAAAGGAATGTACAAATAGGTGTAATGGTTGTGATAGTCAAACTCGTTTTGAATTGGAGCATTTTGGACTTTATCCTTGGTATAGTTCAAGAGCTCCACAAATCCAATAGGATATTCCTCCATGGCAATTTTTGGAAGATTTTGCTTCTTTTCCTCGTTTTGTTCCGAAAGTCGTTGCATCAAATAGCATTTCCCTTGACATTCGAGTTCTTTTTTTTCCTTGTTGATACAGAGAAATTCGGCAATATAATCTTCGTAAATAATATATTCTGCCAACGGAATTACCGGCCGTAACATGGCCAAAAAGTAAAGAAGTACAAACCAATGGGCGGCAAACCGTTTCAAAGGATGGCTGATTTAGAAATGCAAAATTAGCGATTAATTGATTTCAAAAAAAGACGCTCCCAAAATGGAGCGCCCTATTAAATTTTGAAAAAAGACTTTTTATTCAAAGTCCGAGGGGCTTACTCCCTCGTTGACCTTGATTTCCTTGACCACAAACTCAAAATTCTGTGGCCCAAATGTCTGTCTCATACTGAAAGGGAACTTAATTCCCGATACTTCTCGGTAATCATCAAATGCTAAAGTATTGGTCATGGCCTGTCCTTGGACATCTTCAATACTCACTTCTTGCAGCTTGAGCCCAGTCTCCACGTCATAGTAGCAATGCTTATTTTCAGTGATTTTAAGTTTGTATGCCTTTTTGTCTCCAACAGCTTCTATCCCTTCCACTGTGATATTCCCGGCTGCCAGATAATTGAGTTCTGGAAAAGCTGCGGATTCTTCCTTGATTCGTTCAATTTCCTCTGGCGTTAGGTCTTTTCGTTGACCTTGGGCCATGGCATATCCTTTGTCACCGTCCAACACCTGCTTTTGAACCGAATTGCCCATAACCTTGATGTCCTGCATAAATTGGTAGCTGCTGGTCTTCTTCATTTCAAGTTCCAGGGTCATTCCCTGCATTTCTGCTTCCGCGGTCAAGGCATAGGATTCCACGTTCTCCAATTTGGATTTACCTCCAATGGCCTCCATATATTTTTCCAGGATGGATGTAACGGTTACTCCTTCAGGTAAGGGAGCGGAATAGTCGGGCTTTTCTGTTTTGGATGCGTATGCATCGTAATACAGCACCGGCACTTTTTTACCGTTGAAAGACACCTTTTCAAGATTTTCCAGGACTTCACTGCCTTTGCCGGTAACCACGATCCTGGCGTTGCTGGTGGAGAAATATTTTTGGGCGGCCTTCTGCACATCTTCTCTGGTAATGGCATCGATTCGCTCTAAATACGTTTTATAAAAATCGCTAGGTAGACCCTCCGTCTGGATGTTTAAGGCATAATTGGCCACCGTTTCAGGTTTTTCCAATGCCATAACGAAGCTACCAGCGTACTTGGCCTTGGCATTGGCCAATTCCTCCTCGGAAACAGGGTGGTGGGCAATACTATCTATTTCCTTTAGAATTTGCACTACAGCACTGTCCGTAACCACATTCCGAACCTGTGCAAAGGCATTGAAACGCATGGGACTGTATTTATTGGCACGGATTCCAGAATAGGACCCATAGGTATAGCCCTTGTCCTCTCTAAGGTTTTTGTACAACCTGGCTTGTGAACCACCCCCTAAAATTCTGTTCGCAAGAAGTGCGGCCAAATAGTCCTCATCTTTCATCTGAAGCTCGGTAATGTTCTGCACAGCTACTTCGGATTGTACAGCATTGGGCATGTCCACAAAATTGATTTGGTTGTATTGGGCATCTGTCGGTTTTGCATAGCTAAAAGATGGTGGTGTGGCCTTGGACCAAGGGGTGAAATAGGTAGTCACCAGTTCCTTGGCAGTTTCAAAATCCACATCCCCCAGAATAACCAAATAGGCATTGGCGGGCACAAAACAAGACCGATAATGTTGCTCTACATCCACTAGGGAAACGTTGTTCACTGTAGCTTCCGTGGTGATTTCCCCATAAGGATGGTTTTTTCCGTAGGCTAGCGCCAACTGCACCCTTGTTGCGATGGCGGACACATCCTTTTCCTCTGATTTGATTCCGGTAAGGATGCGATCCTTTTCCTTGTCGAACTCTTCTTGGGTAAAATTGGGATTTAGGGCCGCATCGGCCATCAGCTCCAGGATTCTGGGAAAGTACTTTGACAGGCAACTGGCCGAGGCACTTTGGTCGCCAATGTTGATACTCGCTCCCAAAAAGTCGACTTCTTCATAGAAATCCTCTTTGGAAATAGTTTTGGACCCTTTTCCCAAAAGGCTGGAAGTTAGGGCTGCTACCCCAGCTTTGCCTCCCTGTAAAATTGGTGGGTTGTCAATGGTCAGGTGCATGGATACCCTTGGGAGTTTATGGTTTTCAACAACCATTACTTTTAATCCATTGTTCAATTCAAACCTTGTAGGTTCCTTTAGATTGATTTCTGGAGCAGGCCCAGGTTTGGGTGGGTTGCTGCGATCTATTTGGGCATGGGAAAATACCACGCACATGGACAGTATGGAAAAAACAATATACTTTTTCATTTTAATTGGCATCTTTTTGTTCTGGTAAATACGCTAACTCCACTCTTTGGTTCACCTTGAGGTACTTTTTGGCAACTTCCATAATTTCTTCCCGGGTTATGGAGCGGTAAATTTCAATTTCGGTATTGATCAAATTGGTGTTGTCCCGCAGCATATAGTTTTCGGCCAACGAATTGGCTATTCCAGAAATACTGCTATTTGCATTGACAAAATTGTTCTCAAACTTGTTCTGGAGTTTCTGATAATCTTTTTCGGAAATCAGCTCAGATTGGATTTTGAGGATTTCGGCATCAATCTCATTTTTAATGTCCTGAATGGAATTTTCCCCAACAGGCAATCCACCTACCACATAACAACTGTAATCTTCGGCAACTATGGGGACTGAAAAAATCTGAAGGGCTATTTTCTTTTCATCCACCAATTTCTTGTAAAGCTTGGAACTTTCCCCATCACTGAGATAAGTAGAGATCATATCTATTACGTAGGCATCACGTTCTGCCTGCCCCGGTGTCCTATAAGCCAGCAATATGGCCGGAATTTGAATGTTGGGATCGTGATAGGTTGCTTTTTTGGTATTTACAATGGGATCCTCTACTACCTGGTTTCTTTGGATTTCGGCCCCTCTTGGAATAGGACCAAAATAGTCCGAGATCATTTGTTTTGTTTTGGCAGTTTCAAAGTCCCCAGCTACCACCAAAACTGCATTGTTGGGCACATAGTAAGTCTTGTTGA
Organism: Flagellimonas sp.; assembly: GCF_965233845.1. Taxonomy (GTDB): domain Bacteria; phylum Bacteroidota; class Bacteroidia; order Flavobacteriales; family Flavobacteriaceae; genus Flagellimonas. The sequence continues at coordinate 3,578,446 of NZ_OZ247584.1, read as the reverse complement.
AATTCTTGAAATCGTCCAGGGTTGCACTGGCTAAATGATCCAAAGAGCCAATAACGCCCCATCGATACGGGTGTTTGGTGTATAGATTTTTTAACAGCACCTCAAAGAACGCCCCGTAAGGTGAGTTGTCCACACGCAATCTGCGCTCTTCCTGGACCACCTCCTTTTGGGTGTCAACTCCCACTTGTCCAATAATGGGGTGCATTAGGCGTTCAGATTCCAACCAAAGCCCGGTTTCCAAACTGTTGGAAGGGAAGGTTTCGTAATAATAGGTTCGGTCTAAAAAGGTGTTGGCGTTTCCGCTACCTCCATTGGAAGCCACTATTTTATCCCATTCTCCCCGTTTTATGTTTTTGGTTCCTTCAAACAATAAGTGCTCAAAGAAATGAGCAAACCCGGTTTTCTCTGGGTCTTCATCCTTGGAGCCCACATGGTACATTACAGCGGTAGTAACCACTGGAGCCGAATTATCTTGGTGTAAGATCACATGTAGCCCATTGTCCAGGTCATATTCCTCAAAGGAAACTTGTTGGGCTACCATTAAGTTTCCGGCAGTGAAGAGGAACAGTGCCATTGCAATATATTGTTTCATATCAAAAAGTACGTTTATATGTATAAAAAAGATTAGTGTGGAATTTTTGATCGATGTTACGTTAAATATAGAATAAAGTTATCAGAAGATTGGGACTCCCAAAGAGTCTTTTAAAAAGAATTTGTGGGATAAGTCGTCAACATTCAGTAAATTAAGGATCCACCCAAAAAATTAGCAAAATGAAAAATCTCACCCTCCCCATCCGGTTTGGCATCGTAACCAGCGCCTGTTTGATGGCGTATTTCCTCATTTTGGCACTAATGGGAAAGCATACCAATGTCTTCTTTAGTCTTTTTAATGGGGTTATAACCGGATTTGGCATTTATGAGACCATCAAATACACCAAAATGCGGGAAGGAAAGTCGTTTACCTATGGTAAGGGATTTACAGCAGGTGTTACAACGGGTTTTATCGCCACCTTGCTGTTCACCATATTCTTTGCGTTTTATTCCACAGAATTGAGTAGTACTTTTCTAAGTGATCTTTCGGAGGTTTGGTCCAAGGATTACAGTAATTTTGAGGGCATAGTGTTCTTCACTGTGGCTATTATGGGCTTTGCAACAACCTTGGTTCTTACCTTATCGTTTATGCAGTTGTTCAAAACCTCCAACAATCTTAAAAAATAAATGGGGAATTGCCCCAAGATTACTTGTAGATTAAGGATTTAGCAGTATATTTGCACCCGCTAATTTTAGCAACGCGAAAATAAAATAATCTAATTAACGCATTATGTACGCAATTGTAGAGATGGCAGGGCAGCAATTCAAAGTTGCAAAAGACCAGAAAGTGTACGTTCACCGTTTGCAGACCGAGGAAGGTAAAAAAGTGACTTTTGATAAAGTTCTTCTTTTGGATGACGGAGGTAACGTAACTGTTGGCGCCCCAGTCATAGAAGGTGCGGCTGTTGAAGCCAAAGTAGTTAAGCACCTAAAAGGAGACAAGGTAATCGTTTTTAAAAAGAAAAGACGTAAAGGATACCGTGTTAAAAATGGACACAGACAGTCCTTGACCGAAATTGTGGTGGAAGGTATTGTAGCCAAGGGAGCTAAAAAAGCTGCCCCTGCTAAAGCAAAAGCTGAAAAGCCAGCTGCTGAGCCCAAAAAAGCAGCGGCTAAAGCAGAAGCTCCAAAGAAAGCCGCTCCAAAAAAGGAAACTGCCAAAAAACCAGCTGAGGATTTAAGCTCCAAAACAGTGGCAGAGTTGAAAGAAATGGCCAAGGCAAAAGGAATTGCAGGTATTTCTTCCATGAAAAAAGCGGAATTGATAGAAGCGCTTAACAAATAAGATAAAGAACTAAAATTTATATATCATGGCACATAAGAAAGGTGTAGGTAGTTCAAAAAACGGTAGAGAATCAGAATCGAAACGTCTTGGTGTAAAGATTTTTGGTGGACAGGCCGCTGTTGCCGGTAACATCATTGTTAGACAACGTGGTACCAAGCACAATCCTGGTGAAAATGTATACGCCAGCAAAGACCATACCCTACATGCCAAAGTAGATGGTATTGTTAAGTTTCAGAAAAAAGCAGGTGGAAAGTCATTTGTTTCCATAGAGCCTTTTGAAGCATAACACTTTAGGTAAAAAAATGTACAGACCCTCACTTCTAAGTGGGGGTTTTTTGTTAGCCCAGTGTTAAGCCAATTTAAAATACTTCCTTACTAGTGCTAAACATTACGTATTCTTAAAAATTAGCTAACCCCCTTTTCCGGCGATATCCAATTTCTTTGTGGTCTGAATCAACCACTTAGAAAATGAAGAAGTATTTACAGATTTTTACCCTGATTTTTATTCCCTTATCCTTTTATGCCCAAACAGGAAATATCCAAGGAAACATTTCCGATGATAATGGGATTTATGTACCTGGCGCCAATGTGCTCATTTCAGACCTGGGCAAGGGAGCCATTACAGATTTTGATGGCAAATTCACTTTGGTAAATGTGCCAGAGGGGACCCACAACTTGCAAATTTCGTATTTGGGCTTTGCCCCCATTCAACAAGACGTGAACGTTGTAGCTGGTGAAACCACCGTAGTAAGCCTGATCATGAACCCGAGTAATGTAGAATTGCAGGAAGTACAGGTGACCGCCTACGGATTAAGCGGCCAAGCCAAGGCATTAAATACCCAAAAAACAAACTTGAACATCACCAATGTGGTCTCCACAGATCAAATTGGAAAGTTCCCCGACGCCAACATTGGAGATGCCGTTAAGCGAATCCCCGGAATCACCATGCAGGTGGATCAAGGAGAGGCCAGAAACGTCATTGTCCGCGGATTGGCTCCCCAGTTAAATTCCGTAACATTAAACGGTAGCCGAATTCCATCTGCCGAAGGTGACAACCGAAATGTACAGATGGACCTGATTCCTTCAGATATGATTCAAACCATTGAGGTGAACAAAGCCGTGACTCCTGATATGGATGGTGATGCCCTTGGAGGATCAGTCAATTTGGTTACCCGTTCGTCCCCGCAGAGTTTCAGATTGTCTGCAACCTTGGGGTCAGGGGTTAGTTTGATCAATGATGAACCTATATATAATGGTAGTTTTTTGTTGGGTGACCGTTCCAAAAACAAAAAATTTGGTTGGATGGTTGCTGCCTCCTATAACAATGTTGATTTTGGTTCCGACAATGTGGAGGCGGAATGGGTCAATGAAGCCGAAAGCCCCTTGACAGAAGAAGATATTGATGTGAATCCATTTGTGGAGGAATCGGATATTAGAACCTATTTGGTACAACGTATCCGCAGAAGTTTTTCCGCCAATGTGGATTATGCTTTTGATGCCAACAACACCGTTTTCATCAAAACCATGTACAATTGGAGGGATGACCGCGAAAACAGATTTCGTTTGCGCTTTAGAAGTATTGAGCCGGTTTTTGCTGATGGAACCGAAAACATTGTGGGTTATGAAGGCGAAATCCGAAGACAGACCAAAGGGGGAATTCCTGGAGGGCGAACCAAAAACACACGTCTGGAAGACCAGCGTATGCAGAACTATAGCGTGGGAGGTAACCATTTATTCGGAAGTCTAAAAATGGATTGGATGGGATCTTTTGCCAAAGCCTCCGAAGAGCGCCCCAACGAAAGATATGCCGAATATGAAATTGGTGATGCCATTGGAATCAATGCCGATTTGAACAATCCTAGATATCCGTCTTTTAGACCCTCAAACGCGGCGGACGCCACCTTGGTCAATTTTGAATTGAAAGAGTTTACCGAAGAAAACCAGTTTACGGAAGAAGAAGATATTAACGCCTTCTTGAACTTTGAATTGCCCTTGGACCTTTTTGGAGCCGGGGATGGAACACTAAAGTTTGGCGGAAGATATAAGTCCAAAAATAAGGTACGGGACAATGATTTTACAGAAGCTGAACCCATCAGTGGGTTTGAAAGCTTGGCCGATGTGGAAACAAGGGACTATACCAAATCCGATTTCTTGGCAGGAAGCCAGTATGCTGCGGGCAATTTCGTTTCCCCGGAATTTTTAGGGGACCTGAATTTTTCGGATAATACGTTATTTGACACTACTGCAGTCCAGGACGAATTTTTGGCCGGAAATTATGATGTGGACGAGAAAGTTTACGCGGGTTATATCATGACCAACCAAAAATTGTCGGATGAATTGTCCATGCTGGCAGGTCTTCGGGTGGAAAATACCAAAATCAACAGTTTAGGTAATGAGGTTGTTTTTGATGATGAGGGCGATTTTGACAGCTTTAACCAGATCAGGGATGAAAGTTCCTATACCAACTTTTTGCCAGGCGTGCACTTCAAATACAATCCAAGCAACAACACTGTATTGCGTTTTGCGTGGACCAACACTATTGCCAGACCCAACTATGTGGATTTGGTACCCTTCCGAAATGTGATCAACGAGGATGAGGAAGTAGAGACCGGAAATGCCGAGTTGGACCCTACTACCTCCATGAACTTTGATTTGGCAGCAGAACACTACTTTGAGTCAGTGGGGATAATATCTGGAGGGATATTTTATAAGGACATCAAAGATTTTATCTATGTCTCCCTGTCTGAGGATACGGCCACAGGATTTGATCTCTTTCAACCTTTGAATGGGGATAGCGCTTCCATATTTGGGGCCGAAGTTGCTTTCCAGAGACAATTGGATTTCTTGCCAGGTTTTGCCAAAAACTTTAGCATCTATCTCAACTATACCTTATTGACTTCTTCTACGGATGGCATCCGAAACGGAGATGAAATTCGGGAGGATATTGACCTGCCAGGAACGGCACCCAACATGTTCAACGGATCTTTGGGATATGCCGATAAAAAGTTCAGTATTCGTCTGTCAACCAACTTTTCAGATGCTTATATAGATGAACTGGGAGGCAATGCATTTGAGGATAGATACTACGATAAACAGTTCTTTGTGGACTTGAACGCTTCATTTACCATTAACAAAAACCTGCGACTATATGCAGATTTGAACAATCTTACCAATCAACCTTTGCGGTACTATCAAGGTGTTAAAAACCGTACGCAACAGGTGGAGTTTTATGAAAAACGATTGACGTTTGGATTGAAATACGACTTGTTCAAAAAGTAACCTACCAAAGTAAATGTCTTTAAGGCCGCCCTTTGGGCGGCTTTTGTCTTAATTTGTTTCTATGAAATTCAATATTCTTTCAATTTTTTTCATCTTGACATTGGTGGCCTGTTCCACCAAAAGCACCCTACCACCTCTAGAACCTGATGTAATTACAGAAACCACCATCAACGATACGGATGATCCCGCCATTTGGGTGAACCCTCAAGACGCCTCCAAAAGCATTGTTTTTGGAACAGATAAGGAAACCAACGGAGGCATTTATGCCTTTGATTTGGATGGGAGGATCATCAAGGATAAATGCATTTTAAATATTCAAAGACCCAATAATGTGGACGTGGAATATGGCCTAAAACTCAACGACTCCACTTTGGTTGACATTTTGGTTTTTACCGAAAGGGAAAAACAACAGATACGGGTGTTTTCGGTTCCTGATATGACCCCATTGGATGGAGGAGGTTTTCCCGTTTTTGAGGATGCCAAGACTTTTGATGAGAAACTGCCCATGGGCATAAGTCTGTATAAATCCCCAGTGGATGCTACCATGTATGCCGTGGTGGGCAGGAAAACGGGCCCCAGTGATGGATACCTTTATCAATATGCATTGGAGGCTGTCAATGGCAGTGTTAAAGCAAGGTTGGCCCGTAAGTTTGGCAAGTTCAGTGGACAAAAAGAGATTGAGGCCATTGCTGTGGATGATGAGCTTGGATACATCTATTATTCGGACGAAGGGGTCTGTATCAGAAAGTACCATGCAGAACCCAACAAGGGAAATGAGGAATTGTCCTGTTTTGGCGGGCAACTTTTCTTGGAGGATATTGAAGGAATTGCGATAGCAAAGTATCCGAATGGTGAGGGTTACCTAATCGTCTCCAACCAGCAGTTGGGAGAGTTCAATATTTTTTCCAGAAAAGACAATTCGTTTGTAAAAGCAGTCAACTTGACCACCCTGGAAACTGATGGTTGCGATGTGGTTACGGTTCCTTTAAACGAGAACTTTCCTAAAGGATTGTTTGTGTCCATGAATGATGAACGCAACTTTTACTATCACGATTTATCTCGATTTCTGGAAATGTCCGAATAAGATTAAAACTGGAGCTTTCGCTTCCGGGCGGTAATTTCCCAGGAATCTACTTTTTGTCCACCATCAATAACCGAGACCTCATCATGAAGGTTGATGGTTGGGCAAATGTGGTAGGGCACTCCATAAAGCACATCCCCTATTTGAAATTGATCCCAATCCGAAACATTGATCACGCCATGCTCTTCACTTTGTGAAAGCAGTTGATAATCACTCAGATTAAGGAATTTTATGCGTTTGTCTATGGGTTTTCCGGGGCTACGGATTTATGCCCCATATCCACTGTGATGATACCTTCAGTAGGTTTGGAAATAATTCGGGTAACCACAAGGGCCGCATATTTGAACTCCTGTTCTTGAAGTTTTTCAGAATAGCCCAGATCCCAAAGCACACAGGTTCCCGGACTGGTAATTCTACTTTTGTCCAGAAGATGGGAGGTGAAAGAGGGAGTGCCTCCACAGATCATTTTAAGTTTGGGATTTTCTTGCTTCAAGGTTTCAAAATAATGCAAAACTTCTTCCAATCCTGTTTCAATTTTTTGGTTTCGTTGATTAAAATCATTATCTCTTAAATGCCCATCGTACACATGCAATCCCATGAGATGAAGAGAGGCGCAAGTGGAAATAAACGCGGCCAATTCCAACAAGCCTTGACCCGCCTCTATTCCAGAACGATTCATGCCGTTGTTCACATCAATATATACTTGGGTGCTTATCCCTTTTTTGGTGGCTTCCTCATTCAAGATTTTCGCAGTTTCAATGGAGTCCAGGATAGTAGAAAACTGGGTATTGGGGAAATGGAGGCTCAAATCCAAAAAACGGTTCACTTTGGGCCCTACCAATTGATGTGCGATCAAAACGGACGTCGCCCCGACCTCAGCCGCAATTTCTGCTTCGGAAATGGTGGAAGCCTTAAAATTGGTGATGTTGGATGCCAGTAGCATTTTCATCACTTCTGGCATTTTATTCGTTTTGATATGCGGCATAAGCCTGTCCGTTTGGCCATCTACCAAAGAGACCATATGACCAATGTTGAATTGTAAATGTTGTTTGTATAAAGCAATGGAGGGGGAATCCACCGTGTTGACATTTGTTATTTCGAACCAACGTTCATTCATGTGCTTAACTTGTTTTCTATGTGTTTTTAATGATGTCCCTGACAATTTTTAAATGATGTCGGGTATGGATTTTTAGGAACCGGATACTTTGTTTTTTATTGATAATGCTGAAATAGGGATGCTCAAAATGGGCATTTTCATCCAAACCCTGGATTGTTTTTAAGCCTTCTTTGGCAGTAGCAATTTGGAGATGGAGGTCGTCGGTCTGGATAGCGTCTGGAGGTCTTACCACCCTAGGGGCTTTGGCTACTCCTCTAGGAAAATCTCCCCATAGGTAGATGATGGTTCTGGTCAAATTAAAATTGGATTTATAGTCCTCCGGCTTGGAAACTTCCAAAGATTTACAGACAACAATAACGGTCTTTAGAATATGGTCCAAATGCCAGGCAACATCCACTTTGGACACTTTGGGATTTAGGGCATCCCGCTGTGAAACGTAGGATGTTATTTTGGAAAATTCTGGATCTAAAAAAGACAAATGCGACTTTTTATCTGTACCCCAAAGGGCAAATTAAATAGTGTCATAAAGCTATGAAATTTCGTCAACCCCAGCTACTACCCAAAGGAATGCCGGATAAAGTCAAAAAAGAATGATAAAAACCCCATGGTTTACCATGGGGTTTTTCAACACTAAAACTGAAAACGATAACCAAAATCCGGGAAGAAACCTATTTGGTCCTCCCGATCAATATTGTTGGTGAGCCTGTTGTATCTTCTGGAAAAGATGTTGTTTTTGTTGGTCACGTTCTGCATGTCCACGTAAAACTGGTGCGACTGCTTTTTGCTTTTGCTGTTTATCTTAAGCCCAAGCTTTACATCCCACCTAAAATAGCTGTCGTATTGTTGGCTGTAGGCCAAATCATCAAATAATACCTCATAGCCCATATTCCTGGAGGCTTCCAGATCTATTGGGGTATAATATCTTCCTCCTGAATAGGTAACTCGGGTATCTGCAAAGAACTTGTTCTTTTTGGATTTACCAACGGCCCATTCCTTACCACCCAGCAAATTCACAACCTGTCCATTGTTGAAAGGAGAGTTGCGTTCTATACCATCGCTACCGGTGTATTTACTTTGGTAGAACGAGGAGGTCAGCAGCATGTAGTAATCCTGGCTAAAGAACTTTTCCAAAGTCAGCTCAACACCCTGATTGGAAGCGGTTCCGTTGTTGACCAGGTCAATGGCATCTGTACTAAATCCAAAATCGGCCCCCTCGGTCAGGGTGGAGTAGCTGGAGGCAAATCGATCCACAGGAACGTTATCAATGTCTTGGTAATAGGCTTCCAGCTTGGCTCGCCATTTATCCCCTAGTTTTACATCATATCCAAAGACGTAATGTGCACTTCTCACAAATTCCAAATCCCTGTTGGATTGCACTGGGGTACCATCGATCTCTTCATTCAAAAATAAAATAGGTGTCGGATTGTTTTGGGAATGCAGGCCATAGCCCAAACTGAATCGGTGCTTGTCATTGGCCTCAAAACTTAGTCCTGCCCTTGGTTCCATCACAAACTGCTTGTTCAGGTCACTGTATAGTCCATGCAGGCCAGCATTCAAGGTGAGCTTTTTGGATAGTCGAAATTGACCTTGGGCAAAAGGTTGATACAGGGCCAGGCTTTCATCCATTTCTATCAAGGTTACCAAATCGGAAAAACCATCGCTATCCAAATCAGCTTGTTCCTCACGATCTTGATTGCTGTAATCCAAAGCAAGGTTTTCGTATAGAAGTCCAGTTCTAAAGGTTATCTTATTATTGATTTTGGAGTTGAAAAGGGTGGAAAATGTAAGCCGATTTTCCTTTTCGTCATCCTTGGTATACAGCAGAAGGGTTTCTTGTGGGGTGTCCTTCCCAAAATAACGATCGGCAGTATACTTGCTGGAAGAAGTGGAAAACCCAGCTACGGTTCTTAAGTAAGACTTTTTTCCGAAGGGAATGGTGTGTTTAACCCCAATGACCCCAAAACCGGATTCCACGTAGGCATCCTCATCTACTGCTGCAAATAAGTCGTCCGCTTCAATATTGTCACCCAAAAATTCAATATCCGAAGTTCCTCCAATACCAAACAAGGATAAACTTCCCAATTTGCCCTTTCCAAAGTTCAGATTGAAGGAGAAATCCCCATAATTTGGGTTAGCGGAGGTACCCGCCCCGGCCGACCCGATCAAACCGACAAGCGAATACCTTCCTGCAACCAAAAAAGAACCTTTATCGCCCAGAGGGCCCTCCGCCGTGGCTTCCACCCCGGAAAATGCACCTACTTGAGCCGCAAACTCATAATCGTCCGTATTCCCATTTCGCAAGCCAATGTCAAAAACCCCACCAATGGCATTGCCATATTCCGCAGGGAATGCTGATGTAATAAAATCCGAATTTTTGAGCATGTTGGGATTCAAGGCGGATACTGGACCGCCCGTTGTTCCGGCACTGGAATAGTGATTGGGATTGGGAACTGGAATTCCTTCAATGCGCCAAAGCAGGCCAGTAGGGGAATTTCCACGGATAATGATGTCGTTTCTACTGTCATCTGGTGCGGAGACCCCAGCAAAATTTGCAGCCAACCTTCCAATGTCTCCCCGACCACCAGAAAAGCGACCTACTTCTTCTATGCCAAATTGCCTGGCGGATACCGTTGCCATTTTGTTTTTAGGCCTGTCCAAGTTGGAGTTTGAGGTCACCACCACTTCGGTCAGGGTGTTGAAACTTTCAGTCAAAGTAATGTTCAACTGTACATCCTTGCCCGTGGTCACTTCAATATTGGGTACATAGGAATTCTCGTAGCCTAAATAACTTATTCGGATGCTTTGCCTGCCAATGGGAACATCTTTTAAGGTAAATCGACCGTCAAAATCGGTAATTACGCCTGTAGCTACATCCACGTTGAGCAGCTCTATAGTGGCCCCTTCCAATGGGCTTTCGGATTGTTTGTCCAAAACAACTCCTTTAATAACTCCTGTTTGGGCCAATGCCAAGGAGGAAATCATCAACACTAGGGCCAAAATGGTTTTTTTCATGATGGGTTTATTTTTTTGTTTCCCCGAAAGTCTTGGAAACCTGTGAATTGTCTGGTGGCACAATGGGTGAATTGCTTATTTGCTTGCTGAACTGATATTCTACCCCTTAAGTCTCAATGGAAAGGTTTTGATCCCCGTTTGGCCAAATAAGACTGGTTCCTGACAATTCAATGGGATTATTGACGGTTCAATGGGTTGATTTCGATGGGAAGACCCATGCATGTGTATCTTTACACCCAGATGATTTTACGTTGAAGAAAAAGAGGATATACAAAATACTGTTCAGGTTGCTGGTGATCAATGTGGTCTTTTTTCTAATAAAAACGACCATGGAACAAGATGATGACATGGTAGAGGGCTTGTTCAATCCTACCAGTATTTTCTATTATGTAACGGCATTTTTCCTGTTCATGTTTACTTGGGAGACCAACGATTGGCTCCTGAGAAAACAACGATTGAAAGGAGGGCTTGATTTTAGAAGTAGTTTGATCATCATTGGAAAAAATATGGCATTGTTGGCCCCGTTAACGGCTTTGATTTATTATTTGGGCTTGTTTGTTTTTAGGGAGCGTTGGGGGATTATTTGTGATGACCCTCCGCCAGTGGAGTTTGTTACGGATTTCTTCAGGGCCGCTTTACTGGGCTTAACCGTGATTTTCTTTAATATGTTCCATTTTTCCATGACCCAAAGGGAAGAGCTCGCCAAACAGATGGAAGACCTGAAGCGGGAAATGCTGGCCTCCAAATACAGCTCATTGAAGAACCAGATAAGCCCCCATTTTCTGTTCAACAGTTTAAATACGCTTACTTCTTTGATGTACGAAGATCGGGACTTGGCTTCGGACTTTGTGACCCGATTGGCATCTAGCTATCGCTATATTTTGGATAATCGGGAACAAGATCTGGTAAGCTTAAAAAAAGAGTTGGGTTTTTTGGATGCCTTTGTCTTTATGATGAACGTAAGACATCGGGATGCTGTGGTCATCAAATCGGAAATCCAAAAGTCATCTGAGCAATTTCTCATACCCACCTTATCGGTCCAAATGCTGGTGGAAAATGCACTGAAACATAACTACTACAGTAAGGAGAAACCCTTGGAAATCCAAATTTCAACTATTGGTAATGATGCCTTGGCGGTTAGGAATAACCTTAGAAAAAGAAAGCTAAAGGAAGAAACCACCCAATTGGGATTAAAGAACATTAAAAAGCGATATTCTTACTATACCAATAAACAGGTTTTGGTCAGAGAGGAAGCGGATTTCTTTGAAGTGATCATTCCCTTGTTGGATAAGGAAGTTACCGACATGAATCTGATAGCTATTTCTTAATATGAATGCAGTAATCGTAGAAGACGAGGAATTTGCAGCCAAAAGATTGACCAAATTGGTGGGAGAGCTGGCCCCCGAGATTGAAATCTTGGCCAACATCAACTCTGTGGAAACTGGAATCCGATGGTTTAAATCGAACGCACTTCCCGATCTGGTCTTTTTGGACATTCAGCTTAACGACGGCTACGGATTTGACATTTTGGATGGTATGGACGATCATCCGCCCGTAATTTTTACTACCGCTTATAATGAGTTTGCTATCCGTGGCTTTAAATACAATGGGGTGGATTATTTACTTAAACCCATTGTTAAGGCCGATTTGAAAACGGCCTTGGAGAAGTTCAAAAAAAATGTGACCCAAAATGGCCGCGGTTCCACTGAGAATCTGGAACATCTTAAACAATTGTTCCATAAGGAATACAAACATCGGTTTATGGTTAAGGTGGGCAATCAGTTTAGGTCATTTAATGTGGAGGATATTGCCTTTTTCAAATCGCACGAGGGAATGATATGTTTGTATACCCACGCAGGACAGAGTTATCCTATTGAATACACCATAGACCAGCTGGAAAACATATTGAATCCCATTCATTTTTTTAGGATCAACCGCAAATTTATGGTCTCCGTCAAGGCAGTGGTCGAAATCCATAGTTACTTTAACAGTCGCTTGTTGTTAAAACTTCTTCCAAAGGAAGAAGAACAGGTAATTGTGTCCAGGGAACGGACCACCAACTTTAAAAAGTGGTTGGATATGTAACGAATCTTCCTTTTCGGTTACCAATCAGCATCAGAGTGCTTTTCTAACTATATTCGCTTATCATTAATCTTAAAAACGTAAAAGAATGAAAAGGTTTCTTATACTGATGATTTTGTCAGGACTGGCCATGTCTTGCAAAACCAAGAACATATCAAATGATTTAGCAACCCAAAACCCCATCATGGCCCACTTGGATTTGGTGAATCTCGAGAACGACAAGGTAGAGGTTACCATTGACCCGGGAAGGTTTGTGCGTGATACTGTGATTTACAGATTGCCAAGAGTGGTTCAAGGAACCTATGCCGTGTCCGATTTTGGAAAATACATTGAGGGACTGAAAGGGATGGACTATGATGGCAATGAATTGGCAGGAACAAAACAAGACACGAATACCTGGGTGTTCGCCAACGCCCAAAACCTTGACAAAATAACCTATTGGGTCAATGACACTTTTGACCAAGAAATTGAAGGAGGTATAGGAGCTGAGGTGCCATTTTCACCCTCGGGGACCAACATTGAACCGAAACAGGTAATGCTCAACCTTCATGGCTTTGTGGGTTATTTTGATTCCCTTAAAAATAACGCCTATCAAATTGGAATTACCGCTCCCGATACGTTTAATTATACTTCGCCGCTGCAGGAAATCAACACCTCCAAAAGTGAAGATGGCAAGACCACAACCTCTGTTTTTTATGCCAATCGCTATTTTGAGGTGACGGACAACCCCATGATGTATGGAGAAACTGAAGTGGAAGAATTTATGGTGGGTGACATCAAAATTGTATTGAGTGTTTTCTCTCCTAATGGAGTGCATACGGCCAAAGAGATAAAGGAAACGGTCCATAAAATGATGTTGGCCCAGAAAGAATATTTGGGAGATTTGGACAGTACCCCCCGTTATGACGTTCTACTGTACCTCTCCGATACTGAAAAAGAAGATTCTCCCAAAGGATTTGGAGCTTTGGAACACCATACCTCAACCGTGGTTGTACTTCCTGAAAATATGCAACCAGAGGCTTTGGCAGAGTCCATGATAGATGTTGTGGCGCACGAGTTTTTCCATATCGTCACTCCTTTATCCGTACATTCTGAGGATGTCCATTACTTTGATTACAACGAACCTACTTTTAGTAAGCATTTATGGCTTTATGAAGGGGTAACCGAATATTTTGCGCAGCATTTCCAGGTGTATGAAGGTTTAATTGACGAGCCTGAGTACTTTTCCAGAACGACCCAAAAAATAAATGGCTCCCGATCCAATTATGATGATTCCATGAGTTTTACCCAAATGAGTGAGAACATATTGGAAAGCCCGTACAAAGAAAACTATGCCAACGTTTATTTAAAGGGAGCCCTTATAGGCATGTGTGTGGATATTTTAATGCGGGAAAACAGCAATGGTCAACGCAGTCTTCGCTCCCTTATGGCAGAATTATCTGCAAAGTATGGAAAAAACAAACCATTTGTTGATGACAATCTGGTCGCTGAAATTACGGCGATGACTTATCCTGCCGTTGGGGAATTCCTGAACACGCATGTGGTGGGTACAACGCCCATTGATTATGATGCATTCTTTGAGAAAGTTGGACTGCACTTTGGGGAAGCCGAGGTTAAGACCAACTACATCCAAAATGCAGGAAACCTGATTGTTGGTGCCGACCGTGAAAAGGGTGGAATTAAGTTTAATGACTTGGTGACCAACAACAGTTTCTGGGCCGAAAATGGGGCACAACCCAATGATTTGTTCAAATCAATTAATGGTACCGAGGTGAATTTGGCCAATGCAAACCAAGTTTTTGGTGAGGTGTTTTCGTGGAAACCCGGTAAAGAAATAGAAGTGGTGCTATTGCGGGAAGGACAGGAAGTTTTGATCAGTACAACCACCACACCTTCTTATACGAAGGCCAAAACATTGTTGGAAAACCCAGAAGCAACCGCATCCCAAAAAGAATTGAGAAATGCCTGGTTAAAGGGATAGGAACAGTTAATAAGATAAAAAAGGCCCCAACATCTGTTGGGGCCTTTTATTTTTTAACTATACCTTAAAAAAGATCTAGTATCTATAATAATCTGGTTTATAGGGACCTTGTACCGTAACGCCGATGTACTCGGCTTGATCTTCCCTAAGTTGGGTAAGCTCCGCTCCCAATCTTGAAAGGTGCAGCTTGGCCACTTTTTCATCCAAGTGTTTGGGCAACATATATACCTCATTGTCATATTTGTCGCTATGTTTCCACAACTCAATTTGAGCCAAGGTCTGGTTGGTAAACGAATTGCTCATCACAAAACTTGGATGTCCAGTTGCACATCCCAAGTTGACCAATCTTCCCTCGGCCAAAACAATCACGTCCTTACCATCAATGGTATATTTATCCACTTGGGGCTTTATTTCATCTTTGGTATTGCCATAGGCACCATTCAACCAGGCCATATCAATCTCGTTGTCAAAGTGTCCAATATTACACACAATGGCCTTATCCTTCAACGCACGGAAATGCTCTTCACGGATGATGTCCTTGTTTCCTGTGGTGGTAATCACAACATCGGCGTTACCTACAACAGTTTCCAATTTCTTCACCTCGTATCCGTCCATACAAGCTTGTAGGGCGCAGATGGGGTCAATTTCCGTAACGGTAACAATGGCCCCGGCACCTCTAAAAGACGCCGCAGTTCCCTTACCTACATCACCATAACCGGCAACAACAACACGTTTCCCCGCCAACATGGTATCCGTGGCTCTTCTGATGGCATCCACAGCACTCTCACGACAGCCATATTTATTATCAAATTTTGACTTGGTTACAGAATCGTTCACGTTAATGGCAGGCATGGGAAGGGTTCCGTTCTTGACCCGTTCGTACAAGCGATGCACTCCTGTAGTGGTTTCTTCAGAAAGACCCTTTACGCCAGAAGCCAATTCTGGGTATTGATCTAAAACCATATTGGTCAAATCCCCACCATCATCCAAAATCATGTTCAAGGGCTGTCTGTCCTCACCAAAAAACAAGGTTTGTTCTATACACCAGTCAAACTCTTCTTCGGTCATGCCCTTCCAGGCATATACCGGGATTCCAGCAGCAGCAATGGCAGCAGCTGCATGATCTTGGGTCGAGAAAATATTACAGGAGCTCCAGGTCACATCGGCACCCAATTCAACCAAGGTTTCTATCAAAACAGCAGTTTGGATGGTCATGTGCAGGCATCCCGCTATGCGGGCACCTTTTAATGGTTGCTCATCCTTGTATTCTTCCCGCAATGCCATAAGACCGGGCATTTCCGCCTCTGCAAGTTCAATTTCTTTTCGCCCCCAATCCGCAAGGGAAATGTCTTTTACCTTAAATGGTACATAGGGAATTGTCTTTGTGCTCATCTTTTATTTTAATTAACTTTATGTAGCTTAGCTCTAACAGTCAGCAAAGATACGAAATCACCTAACTAATAGTCGTGCCATTATACAAAACCATACCTATTTCGCCAACAACATCGGTATATGTTTGGAAGGTCACCGAACCGGAAGATGAACTTTCCAAAGGCATAGAACTTACACCGCATTGCCAAAAAAGGATAGAAGGGATGAAGTCAGAGCTTCATCGCAGGGCTTTTTGGAGTATCAGGCACTTAATGGCAGAAGCGGGATATGTGGACCACGACATGTTCTACGACGATTTTGGAAAGCCTCACTTACATGATGGAAACCATATTTCCATTACCCATTCCCGTAATTTTACAGGCATTATCCTGAGCAAAACTGACGAGGTAGGAATCGATATTGAAATGCAACGGGAAAAGATTCTTAGGATAGCCCATAAATTTACGCCGCTGGAAGAATACCGTACTTTGGCCAACACCGAGGCCATTATAAGAAAACTGACCATTGTTTGGGGCGCCAAGGAATCCCTGTATAAGATTTATGCGGAACAGGGGCTTAGCTTTCTTAGGCATATAGATGTGATGGATTTTTCCTTTGATGATAAACGCACGGTGGCTAAAATTGCTTACAAGGGTAAAAAATCCCACTATGGAATCGAGTTTTTGGAGTTTGAAGGTTTCACTTGTGTATTTGCACACAAAATGATGGGTAACTGATAGGGTCTTTTTACTAGCTTTGCTGCTTAAAATTCAGCAGTACCCATGAAGATCTCCGTTGAACTCACCTTGACTCCCCTTCAGGACAATTTTGAACCTCCGATAATATCCTTTATCAAAAAGCTAAGGGCATCTGGCCTTCAGGTTCTTGAAAATCCGTTGAGCACTCAAGTATATGGGGAATATGATCAAGTAATGGACTTGCTTCAATCCGAAATAAAACAAAGCTTTGAACAATTGGAGCATGTGGTGATGACCATGAAGCTGGTAAAATCTGACCGAAGCGGGTATGAGCCACATTTTTGATTGGATTTTTTCGCAATACCAAGGCGTTCCAACGCATATCGTTGTATTGGAACTGATTAGTGTGGTCTTTGCATTGCTCAGTGTTTGGTATTCTAAAAGGGAAAATATCCTGGTCTATCCTACTGGAATTGTTGGAACTGGAATTGCAGCGTATATTTTACTTTTTTATGGTTTGCTGGGCGATATGCTCATCAATACCTACTATTTTATCATGAGTATAGTAGGATGGTACCTGTGGACCAGAAAAGTAGATGAAACCCATTTCGTTCCCATTACCAAGACTACTAAAAATGAGAAAAAATGGTCCATTCTGTTGTTCGTGGGAACCTTGATATTTGTCTCCATTGTTTATTCGGTAGCAGACAAGTTCAACGTATGGACAGCCTATGTTGATACCGTAACAACAGCCATTTTCTTTGTTGGGATGTGGTTAATGGCCAAGAAAAAACTGGAGAACTGGGTATATTGGATTATAGGTGATGTTATTACTGTACCCTTGTATTGGTATAAGGGACTAATTTTTAGTTCCCTGCTCTATTTTTTGCTAACCATAATTGCCATCTATGGCTATAAGGCATGGAAGAAAAACTTGGGCAAGAGCCCTCAGACCTTGTTAAAGTAGTGCTTTTTGGACCTGAGTCCACTGGCAAGACTACACTTTCCCAGCAGCTCGCAAGGCAGTACAATACCGTATGGGTTCCAGAATATGCCCGTGAGTATCTTCAGAACAAATGGAACAACGAGCGCAAAACGTGCGAACCCAAGGATTTATTGCCCATTGCGGAAGGACAGATCAGACTGGAGAACGAGTTGACCAAAAAGGCATCTGATGTCCTTATTTGCGATACGGACTTATTGGAGACCAAGGTATATTCCGAAGCCTATTATTTGGGATACTGTGACCCTGTTCTGGAAAAGTATGCCTTGGAAAACACGTATGACCTGTATTTTCTAACCTATATTGACACACCTTGGGAAGCAGACGATTTACGGGATAAACCCAAGGAAAGGGAGCGAATGTTTGCATATTTCCACGATACCTTGAAAAAATATAATCGGAATTTCGTTATCTTGAAAGGAGATAAGAAAACAAGGCTAAAAGCCGCAGTCCAACACATTGATAAACTTCTCCAAAAAGCATGATCAACCTAAGCCAAAAAGACCTGGAACAGCTTCAAAGAAAAGGCGTTTCCCAAGAAAAAGTCAATAACCAAATCGCCACGTTTAAGGCAGGAATCCCTTTTGTGAACCTGATAAAAGCTGCCGTTGTTTCGGATGGGATATTGCAATTTAGTGAGGAGGAGCAAGCTGAGAATATAGCCTATTTTGAAGGTACAAGAGGAGACCTTGAGCTCTTAAAATTTGTGCCTGCTTCCGGGGCCGCGTCCAGAATGTTCAAAGCCACCTTTAATTTTTTGGATGCCTTTGATCCATCCAAAGAATCCTTGGAGTCCTATCTGGATAGCACAGGGGATGACGCCATGAAAAAGTTCATTCAAGGAATGGAAGCCTTACCTTTTTATGGTTTGATTATGGACAGAATCCAAGGTGAAGCTGCGTCCAAAGACGAGGAAGCCTATCTGTTTGTCAAGGAAATGTTGGTAGCGGATGGCTTAAACTATGGATTTTATCCCAAGGGATTGCTTCCTTTTCACCAATATGGGGAAGTTGGTGCAACTCCTTTTGACGAACACTTAAAAGAAGCTGCCTTGTATGCCAAAACAGCTGGTAAAGCTAATTTGCACTTTACCATTTCTGAGCAGCATGATGCTATGTTCAAAGCGGAACATGCCTCGGCAGGACCAAGGGTCTCCAAAAACACCAATACGGAATTCAATGTTTCGTATTCCAATCAAAAACCCTCTACTGACACCATTGCCGTAGATATGGAGAACAAGCCGTTCAAAAACAGCGATGGCTCCATTTTATTTAGGCCTGGGGGCCATGGGGCATTGATTGAGAATTTAAACGATCAAGATGCCGATATCATCTTTATAAAGAATATTGACAACGTGGTCATTGATCAAAATCTGGAAGCTGTCTCCAATAGCAAGAAGATGCTGGCTGGAGTTTTGAAAAGGGTACAGGATAAGGCTTTTGGATATGCCAAACAACTTGATGAGGAAAGTGTTTCCGATGCAGAAAGGAAGGAAATAAAGTCCTTTTTGGAGAAAGAGCTCAACGTTCGTTTTGAAAAAAGCTACAATGGTTTGGATTCCCAAGGACAATTGGAAACGCTTAAAAATAAAATTAACAGGCCTATACGGGTATGCGGAATGGTCAAAAACGAAGGAGAGCCGGGTGGAGGTCCGTTTTGGATTAAAGATGACCAGGGCAACGTATCACTTCAAATCATAGAATCGGCCCAAATAGATATGGCCAATACCGAACAAGCTTCCATTTTGAAGAATTCAACCCACTTTAATCCGGTTGATTTAGTGTGTGGAGTCCGCAATTATAAGGGAGAAAAGTTCAATCTACTTGAATTTGTGGATGAAAAACAGGGTTTTATTACAGAAAAGACCAAAGAAGGGAAAGCCCTCAAAGCCCTGGAACTTCCGGGTCTTTGGAATGGTGCCATGGCGTTTTGGAATACGCTTTTCGTTGAGGTGCCTCTAGTGACCTTTAATCCCGTAAAAACGGTGAATGACCTTTTAAAGCCAACGCATCAAGTATAATCCCTTCTGAATTAATAAGTTAAAGCCCCTTTTTGGGGCTTTTTTTGTGACCCGATGTGACCTATCAAAAAAAATAGTGTCCTAATAGGTACAAGGGTATAAAGGGAGCAAGCTGCTCTGTGGAAAATATAAAGTACCACTAAGCTTGGACGCTTAGTTTTTTGGTT
Source organism: Flagellimonas sp. (assembly GCF_965233845.1). Taxonomy (GTDB): domain Bacteria; phylum Bacteroidota; class Bacteroidia; order Flavobacteriales; family Flavobacteriaceae; genus Flagellimonas. The sequence continues at coordinate 3,558,759 of NZ_OZ247584.1, read as the reverse complement.
GGTTGATTTGGTTAGAAGGTCGTACGTAGTACGACCTTTTTTTGTGACCTATTTGAAAAATAGGTGTCCCATATATCAGAAACACTGAAAATGCTATTTACCATAATTCTGACATTGAGCATTCTGTCATTTCTCATAGCCATCATTTTGGTGGTACCTTATTTGAGAAGGGAACACCGGGCAAAAAAAACCAAAGAAAAAGGATAATGCTATGCAAACACTAACCATGCGTTGTCCATAACGCCAGCGATCAATTCTCTTTGTAGTATGGGGTGATGATACGTTGGCAATGCTAAGGCTGCTTCGGCAGCCTTTTCTTTTTGTTGAAATTGAAAGACTTGCAGCAAGAAATGTTATTTCGTTCACGAATTGTTGTGAAAAATAAATTGGGCGCACTACATTTGCGCCATCTCAAAGGGGTGCTTTTTTAAAAGGCTGAGATTATACCCAATGAACCTGGGCGGGTAATGCTGCCAAGGGATTGCGCCAAGCGCATCTTGGAATTTCTATGTTTCCTTAGAAACACAAATCAATTTTTAATCAGAATAATGGCCCCTTTTATTCGTAAATTTTTTTACGGATGAAACCATTTTGTTCAAAGCGACAGCCAAAAAAACACCTAAGGCGCTGCGCTAAAACACTATTTTCAACTTTGTCCCTTTCTGGGCTGGCACTTTCCGCAAGTGCACAACAAAACCCAACAGATTCCCTGGAAGGGAAAAAAATCGTCCTCGATGAGGTATTGGTACAGGCCGTTAGGGTCACCAAGGAGTTTCCCATTACGTTTTCCAATTTGGATCAGGAAGAGCTTGCGCCACGAAACTTGGGACAGGACATTCCCATTTTAATGAACTACCTCCCCGCCGTGGTAACCACTTCAGATGCTGGAGCCGGGGTGGGATACACGGGAATCCGCGTTAGGGGAAGTGATGCCACTCGGGTAAACGTAACCATTAACGGAGTGCCCTACAACGATGCCGAATCGCATGGCACCTTTTGGGTGAATATGCCCGATTTTGCCTCTTCTACGGAAAGTTTACAATTGCAGCGCGGTGTGGGTACGTCAACCAATGGGTCTGGTGCCTTTGGTGCCAGTTTAAACATTCTTACGGATGCATTTTCGAAAGAAGCCTATGGTAGAATCTCTTCGTCCATTGGAAGTTTCAACACCCTGCGCAACAATGTCAAATTTAGTACAGGACTTATCAATGACCACATAGAACTTTCCGGGCGTTTGTCCAGGATTACTTCGGATGGGTATATAGATAGGGCAAGTTCTGAGCTCGATTCGTACTTTCTTCAAGGAGCATACAAGGATGATAATACATTGATCAAGGCCTTGCTGTTTGGAGGACACGAGGTCACCTACCAAGCTTGGTTTGGTATAGATGAGGCTACACTTAACTCGAACCGAACTTTCAATCCAGCAGGAATGTTCACCGATGAGAATGGGGTGACCCAATTTTATGATCGAGAAGAAGACAATTACAAACAGGACCATTTTCAATTGCATTGGAACGAGAGATTGAACTCCAATTGGAATGCCAATATTGGTTTCCACTATACACGTGGCAGAGGCTACTTTGAGCAGTTCAGGGAAGATGATGACTTTGACACCTATGGTTTTGAACCCATTACCGTTGATGGAGAAACGGTAAACTCCACCGATTTGATCCGAAGAAGATGGTTGGACAATGATTTTTATGGTACCGTTGTATCGCTAAATCATCAGAAAGAAAATCTGAATCTTATCATTGGCGGAGGATATAATGTTTATAAGGGAGATCATTTTGGTGAGGTCATTTGGGCCAGGTTTGCCGGGAACAGCAGCATCAGGGATCGCTATTACGATGACAACTCTACCAAAACGGATGCTAATACCTACGTAAAGGCCAATTATAAGCTGGATTCCCAATGGTCTGTGTTTGGAGATGTCCAGTACCGAGGAGTAGGATATGAAGCCAATGGAGAAGATACTGGTTTGGTGGATGATACCTTCAACTTTTTCAACCCAAAAGCTGGGATTACCTTCGATTTAAACCCAAACCACAACTTTTACCTGTCGTATGCCAGGGCAAATCGGGAACCCAACCGGAACGATTATGAAAACGGAAGTCCAAAACCGGAAAAGCTCAACGATTTTGAATTGGGGTGGCGCTATGTTTCGCCCAACTTTCAGTTGAATGCCAATGCATACTATATGCGTTATAAAGATCAATTGGTCCTTACCGGCGAATTAAACGATGTAGGGGCACCTTTAAGGGCCAATGTTGGTGACAGCTACCGTTTGGGATTGGAATTGGATGCCAACATAGCGTTGGGCGATCAATGGGCCCTTAGACCAAACATTACTTTGAGCGATAATAGAAATGTGGATTTTGTTTTCCAAAGAGATGGGGTGCTACAAGATTTGGGGAACACCAAAATTGCCTATTCTCCCAATCTGGTAGCAGGTAACATCCTTGCCTTTATGCCATCGGAGGAGCTTCAGCTATCCTTGCTGAGCAAATTTGTAGGGAAGCAATATATGGGGAACATCGATTCGGAAGCATCAGTGTTGGACAGCTATACCCAAACGGATTTGAACGTCCAGTACGTGATTGAGACCAATTCCTTTGTGAAGAGCATAGTGCTTTCAGGATTGGTGAACAATATTTTTGATGCGGATATTGTTTCCAACGGGTATTTCTTTACCTACGATGACGACTTTTCCAACCCTGGAACCATTACAACCATAGAAGGGGCCGGTTTTTACCCACAGGCAGGAATCAACTTTTTGTTGGGGGCCACGGTGAATTTCTAGTGGTTGCTAAACTAAATAACGTGTATTCAACCTAAGAAGTGATTGTTTTCCAATGTCATATTTCTGAAATATAGAGGGACTTGTCACTTGGAGCGCAGTCGAGAAGTCTTTAATACCAATTCTCCAAGTAGGTCTCGACTGCGCCTGTCTGCCGACAAAGGCAGGCTCGACCTGACACAGATCAGGAACCATGGCTTGTCCGTTCAATGAGGATAATCCCATGTCGAACTCAAGCTAAAATAAACAAGGGATTCTGTACATTTATGCCTATGACAGAATCCCTTTCATTTTTCAATAAAACCCCTATTCGATGGGGTGTGATTGGCTGCGGTGGTGTGGCCGAGAAAAAAAGTGTTCCAGCTTATCAAATGGCCAAAGATTTTGAAGTGGTCATGGTCATGCGTAGGAATGCCGAAAAAGTGGAGGACTATGCCCGCAGACACCATGTCCCGAATTATACTACCAATGCCCTAGAAGTGATAGATAGTCCAGAGGTGGATGCGGTGTATATTGCAACCCCTCCGGATTCGCATAAAGAATACGCCCTTTTGGTCGCCAAGGCGGGGAAACCTTGTTGTATTGAAAAGCCTATGGCACCTACCTATGCGGACAGTCTGGCCATTTATACGGCATTTGAGGAAAAGGGTTTGCCTCTTTTTATAGCCTATTACCGAAGATCGCTGCCTAGGTTCAATCAGATAAAGCAATGGTTGGATGAAGAAAAGATTGGGGAGGTAAGACATATTCATTGGCAAAAGACCAAGCCTCCATCAGAAGTGGACTTAAAGGGAACCTATAATTGGAGAACGGATAAGCTAGTAGCCCCGGGAGGTTATTTTGATGACCTGGCAAGCCACGGCTTGGATTTATTTGTGCATCTTTTGGGGAACGTTCAAAGTGTACAAGGCTTTGCGACTAATCAGCAGGGATTGTATAGCGCCCATGACAGTATAGCAGGCAGTTGGATTCATGAAAATGGAGTTACAGGGACCGGGGTTTGGAACTTTGCCTCACATCATCGCGAAGACAAGGTTGAAATTTTTGGTTCCAAAGGAAAAATCACCTTTGCTGTGTTGGATGAGGCCCCATTGATGCTGGAATACGGATCTGAAAAGACAACTTTGGAAATATCCAACCCAGAGCACGTACAACAATACCACGTCCAAAACATACAGGATCACCTTATGGGGTTGGGGCAACACCCATCCCAAGGAAGTTCTGGGCTTCATACCAGCTGGGTCATGGAGAAAATCTTGGGGGACTAGTTGGATATGGTCACAACGTTTCCACTTTGGGTGGCCCTATAGAACAAAAGGTCATAATAGCGGGTGCCGTCATCAGGTCTGTTCAATTGCTGACCTGTGAATAGGCTATAGGTGAAATCTTCGCAGGAGCAGGTCACATTCTGACCGTCGATGGTCATAGTGGAGCAACTATTGGGTGTGTGGTTGGGACAGCTGGCTTCAAAAGCAAAAAAAGTGTCCAGTCCTGTGCGCATTACAAAAGCTCCCCGTGTCCCCACTCCGTTATTTCCCACATAAACAGGATTGCCAATATTATTCAGGTCATTGTATAAAGGTAGATTTAGGTTTAAGTCAAACCTAAAATTGACCTCTTGCAAATAAGGATTTCGGTTGGTGGAATCAGATTCACAGGAGATTAGGAAAAATAACAAAAGACAGCCCCAGATGTACTTCATAGCGTGGATTTCATGGTATTACAGCGACAAAATTGGTCAAAAATTGCCTATATTTGCGTTAAATCCTCGCAAAAACTATGCTTGACATAGTTCCAGTTGAGGATTTTTTGTATTTGTACCAAAGAAGCGCATTGGGAAAATAAACACATTTTCCTCAATGTTCTTTTGCATTAAAAAATGACGATATGAGTAAAATATCTTACTATACAGCTGAAGGATTAAAAAAACTTAGGGAAGAACTAAACCACCTTAAAGATGTGGAGCGCCCCAAGGCATCACAGGCTATTGCTGAGGCCAGGGATAAAGGAGATTTATCTGAAAACGCGGAGTATGACGCGGCCAAGGAAGCTCAAGGACTTTTGGAGATGAAAATTTCCAAAATGGAAGAAACCTTGTCCAACGCCCGCTTGATAGATGAATCCCAATTGGATACCTCCAAGGTTTTGGTTTTGTCCACGGTAAAACTTAAGAATCAGACCAATGGAATGGAGATGAAATATACCTTGGTTGCTGAAAGTGAGGCCGATTTGAAATCAGGTAAGATTTCAGTGACCTCGCCCATAGGGAAAGGATTGTTGGGGAAATCTGTTGGGGAGGTGGCCGAAATCCAGGTACCCAATGGAACGTTAAAGTTTGATATTTTGGAAATCACCCGAGAATAAAACACATTTAATTGCATAATTTTAATCCCGTCCTTTGACGGGATTTTTTATTTCAAACCAAACAAAACCAAACCTAATGCCCAGTATTTTCACCAAAATCATCAATGGGGAGATTCCCTGCTATAAAATTACCGAGGACGCAGACAATTTTGCGTTTTTGGATATCAACCCCAATGCCAAGGGCCATACCTTGTGCGTGCCAAAAAAAGAAGTGGATAGATTGTTGGATTTGGATGAGGAAACCTACCTAAAACTCATGGCTTTTTCCAGAAAGGTGGGCCAGGCCATTGAGGCAGTGGTTCCCTGTGAAAGGGTGGGCATGAGCGTTATTGGGTTGGAAGTGCCCCATGTACATGTACATCTAATTCCATTGCAAAGCATGAAAAATGCAACCTTCCAATATAAGGAATCGTTGACACCTGAAGAGTTTGAAAAAGTAGCCGAACAAATTAGCGGAGCCCTTAAATAAGTCCCTCCATTCTCAAATAGAATCCACCGACTACTAAGGCCAAGATCAAAATAAGAAGTATATAGAATAGGGTGGTGAATCGTACTTGGGGTCGGTCCGGTTGAACCAGTTTATTGTAATAGTCAAACACCCGCTCAATATCCTCTGTCCAGTTTACGGGATAGATAATGGAGTAACATTTCTTACATTTTATTTCGTGGGTAACCACATCCGTGGTTCTATGAAAAAATGGATTGAACGTATGCTTCTGATAGAAGGTAAGCTTAAGCTGCTGGTTAAAACATTCGGGGCAGTTGTTGGTAATTTCTGCTTCCTTTATCGCAATTTGTTTTTCTTTTGCCATGGCATCTAAACATTTGCTTTGAGGGAAATTTGCATGATTGTTCCTTCTTTATTTGACGAAAGTACTTTAATTTTTCCTTTGTGGTATTCTTCCACAATTCTTTTTACCAAAGAAAGCCCTAGGCCCCAGCCTCTTTGTTTGGAAGTTACGCCCGGGTTAAAAATATTCTGGAAATCGCTTTTTGGAATTCCATGTCCGGTGTCCGAGACCAAAACGTGTACGTGTTGACCCTTCTGTTCAATTTGAATACTGATACTCCCTTTACCCTTCATGGCATCTATTCCGTTTTTCACCAAATTCTCAATGCTCCAATTGTAGAGCGGAGGGTTCAACATCACGGGAAGTTTTTCAATATCGGAAGTAAAATCAAAATGAACCAACTTGGAGCTTCTTCGTTTAAGATATTGATAAGCTTTTTCAGTCTCTGATACAATATCGTGCTCTTTTAACTCCGGGGTAGACCCAATTTTGGAAAACCGCTCCGTAATGGTTTGCAAACGGATAATGTCCTTTTCAATTTCCTTGGTAATGTCGGGATTGATATCCTCGGATTTCAATAGTTCGTTCCACCCCAAAAGCGAGGTAAGTGGGGTTCCGATCTGATGGGCTGTTTCCTTGGCCATTCCTGCCCACAATTTGTTCTGTTCCGAGGCCTTGTTCGTCTTAAAGAAGAAGAAAATGACCGCTCCAAACAGGAAAATAATCAGTAAAAGAGCCAAGGGATAATACTTGAGCTTGTTCAATACCTCAGAATTTCCATAGTATAGCGTCTCCAAAAGCTCCCCTTCCTGTACAATATGGATAGGTTCGTTTTCACTGGCAAATTGCCTGATTTTTCGTTGGATGTAGGCACTGTCCGATGCCCTTTCGGGAGCAATATTATGTGTTTTGATAGACCCTTCCTCATTCACTAAGATCATAGGGGTGGAAGTGTTGTTTCCCATAACCTTTAAGGTAAGATTGCCCAATTCCTGGTCTACCGAAGATTGAATGAGCTCCAATTGGGCAGTGGCCCAAATCTCCATTTTGAGTCGCTCTTCCTCCTTAAATTTTTTGAAAAAACTATTGGTGTTCCACAGGATGAGACTTACAATGACAAAAGCAGAAATCAAGAGGGTGATGTTGGACGCTTTGTTTTTGGGGCTGAAGTTCATGCTTTGGTGGAATTCTGATTAAAGATAGGAGAAAAGTGAGAATTTGTTGATAGTTCGGTATGCTTGGTCGTTTTTATTGGAAGGCATTTTATGTATTTTTGGGGCTTATTGAAAATAGCATATATGGAAGTTCAGGGTAGAATAAAAATGATTGATGAAACCAAAACCTACGGTAATAACGGTTTTAGGAAAAGAGAAATTGTAATAACCACGGAAGAACAATATCCGCAGCATATTTTGGTGGAATTTGTACAGGATAAATGCGATTTACTGAACAACTATAGTGTTGGACAGCAAGTAAAGATCAGTATCAACCTAAGAGGAAGGGAATGGGTAAATCCCCAGGGAGAGACCAAATATTTTAATTCCATTCAAGGGTGGCGTATAGAAAACTTGGAAGCTGCCCAACCTTCTGCCGATATGCCGCCGGTACCACCCATGGAGGCTTTTGAACCTGCTGATGACCTAAACGAGGAAGATCACGACGATTTGCCATTCTAAACCATTTTGGCACTTACCCAGGTAATAGAGCGCATTTTTAGACGGTATTTACCGTCGCCGTTCACCATTGCCATTCTATTGACCATGCTTACCATGGTCCTGGCCTTTTGTTTCACGGAGAACCGTTCAGAGGAGAGCCACATAGTGGCTATTCTATCCTATTGGGAAGACGGTGTTTGGAACAATGGGCTTTTGGTTTTTGCATACCAAATGATGCTCATTTTGGTTTTGGGCCACGTGCTGGTGCTGAGTAAACCTATGGGGCGCCTCATCCTTCGAATTACTAAACTTGTAACTTCTACTTCCAATGCCGCAGTTCTGGTGGCTCTTCCTACCATGTTGGTTGCTTTTTTTAACTGGGGGCTTGGGCTCATTTTTGGGGCCATTTTGGCAAGAAAAGTGGGTGAGTACGCCCAGGCCAACAACATCCCGATAAATTATCCTTTGGTCGGGGCCGCAGGCTATGCTGGATTAATGATTTGGCATGGGGGCATTAGTGGATCTGCTCCTATAAAAGTATCCGAAGCTGGGCATCTTAGGGAACTGATGCAAAATGTTTCGAACAGTTCACTTTTTGACCAGTTGCCAGAATTGATTTCGACCTCAAGTACAGTTTTTAGTCCCTGGAACCTTGCCCTGTTTGTCTTGGTGGTTACCGCCATAACCTTGACCGTTCGTTATCTAGGAAAAAAAGCCAAACCTACCGTCATGAACCTGAAGGAATATAAGTTTCAGTCCATTCAAAAGGAGAATTTGGAAGGGGCAGAAAAGTTGGACTATTCCAAAATAGCAGCTTCTATTTTTGGGGTTTTGATTTTACTGACCTTCTTGATTCAATACCTTCCGGCCCTTAGAATACTGAACATTACCCCTAATATGCTCAACTTTTTCATGCTGGGATTGGCCATAATTTTACATGGAAGTTTCAAGAGTTTTTTAAATGCGATTGAAGAAGCCATTGGGGATACTGCTGGAATCCTGATACAGTTTCCCCTGTATTTTGGAATTATGGGTATTATGGCCAACAGTGGAATGATCAATGGGATTTCCGACTTTTTTGTATCTATTAGTACAGAAACAACACTTCCCATCTTTACCTTTCTCAGTGCTGGCCTGGTCAATATTTTTGTGCCAAGCGGAGGAGGTCAATGGGCTGTGCAGGGGCCATTGGTTTTGGAGTCCGCCCTGCAATTGGGTGTACCCCTGCCCAAAGCCATAATGGCTCTGGCCTATGGAGATCAGGTGACCAATATGCTACAACCCTTTTGGGCACTACCTCTATTGGGAATTACCAAGTTGAAGGCCAAGGAGATTCTTCCCTATACCCTAATTTTCATGTTGGTAGGGTCCCTAATCTATATTGCAGGACTTTTGATCTGGTAAACTTTTCATTAAATTTATAGAAAACTGCTTTGGAAAATGGAAAAGGATGGAATCAACATCCCATTACACTTTTTGGGTGATCAATTGGAATTTCCGCCTGTGGAGGTGGCCAGTTCTGATGGTCTTTTGGCTGTTGGAGGGGATTTGTCACCGGAGCGTCTTTTGTTGGCCTATAAAAATGGCATATTTCCATGGTTCAATGAAGATGCGCTGATTCTTTGGTGGAGCCCTGACCCAAGAATGGTACTCTTCCCCCAAAAGATAAAAGTGTCCAAGAGTATGCGCAAGGTCATGCGAAACCAACAATTTTCCTTAACACAGAACCAATGTTTTGAACAGGTCTTGGATTGTTGTGCCCAAGTGGAACGAAAGGACCAGGAAGGAACTTGGATTACCCCAAATATGAAGTCGGCATACATGGAACTATTTCAAAGAGGTATTGCCCGATCTATGGAAGTTTGGCAGCAAAACACCCTTGTAGGCGGGCTATACGGCGTGGATTTGGGTCATGTGTTCTGTGGCGAAAGCATGTTCAGCCTAACTTCCAACGCTTCCAAATTTGCCTTTGTAAAATTGGCAGAGGAATGTCTAGTAAAAAACTACAGACTTATTGATTGCCAAGTGCATACACCCCATTTGGAAAGCCTTGGAGCAGAGCTCATTTCCAGATCGGATTTTATGACCCACCTAAAGGGATAATTGAACGCCCGTGAGCAGGAATAAGATATGGTCCGGTTTTGTAGCCGTATAGTTTTCAGCTCTATACTGCGTGCCCATTAGAAGTTTAAGCCCTTTATCAAATTTCCAACCCAATTGACTTGTGACGCGGGCATCATATTCCGGGGAAGAACTTTTGGCAAAACTGGCCAGACCTTCTAAACTGACAACTAGAAAAGGCTCTCCTAAATTCAATTTTTCACCCTTTAAAGGAAAGTCAACCGCAAATCGATAGCGGAAACGATGAATGGTCATTAATTTGGTGATTCGCTGTTCTGATCGGAAACGATGTCCAAAACGAACCACTAAAGGCTTTTGGGTAAAATTAAATTGTTGCATTAGTCTGAGTTCGTTGGGATTTTGCTCGAATAGATCCCTATAACGATACTGGATACCAAGGGCAATACTTTGATTATCACTGAGCTCCAATTTGGAAAAATGTACCAAATCCAAATGTCTGCCCCTAAACCCAGATTCGCCTTCGTCCACAAAATAAATACGGTGTGCCAAGGAGAGATTATGTGAATAAGTTCCCGAAACCTTATAATTGACAGCCATTTGGGGCTGCCAGAATCCAGTGAACTCCCCTTGCCCCCAAGATAGCAAGGGCAATAGACAAAGCACCAATCCAATAGGCCATTTAGTAGAGGATATGGTCATAGTTGGATGTGAATGATTGACGTAACTTTAGCAGTGTTCCTTCTGAATTGAACAAAGCTTCATAAGTCTTGAATTGTTGCTTGTCCTTGGCTGCAAAAACCAACTCGTAATTGATGTAGGATAAAATCAAATTCTGAAAAGCCTGTTGCATTACTTCTTTGGAATCCCGATCCTTGCTGGGATACTGTTGTTGTATTTTTTTGATTCTGAATTTTTTGAACCTGGAAGTCAACTGATTGGTCATATGGTTCCAACTGTCCTCTGGGATATCCCCTTTTTGGATGATAAACTCAACATCTTCCAAAAGTCCTTGTTCATTGAATTCTATGCTGTAGTGGAGTTTTCGGTTTTTAAATTTTACCTCATAGCTTCTTTTGGTGCTATCCTGCTCGTGATAAAACCGGACTCTTTTTGCATCTTCTAGATAAGGGGAAACCAATTCAAGCGCATTGGACGGAAATTGTGCTCTTGGAATCCTGGTTTCTTGCTCATACTTACCCTGGGCCGACAGCTTTACGGCCGCGGCCAAGAAAATAGCAAGCAAAATAAATCTAGACCTCTTCATATCTAAAACAGCCCATCTCGTGATCGTTGACCATTCCTGTGGCCTGCATAAATGCGTAAATTACCGTGCTTCCCACAAATTTGAATCCCCGCTTTTTCAAATCCTTGCTTATGGCGTCGGAAAGGGGGGTCGTAGCCGGGCAATCTTTGTAGTTATCCCATTTGTTTTTGATGGCTTTCCCATCCACAAATCCCCAAATGTAGGTGCTAAAGCTTCCAAATTCCTTCTGAATGTCCATAAAGGCTCTTGCATTGGACACCGTTGCGTGGACTTTCAACTTGTTTCTGATGATTCCGGAATCGGCCAAGAGTGCATCAATTTTGTCCTGGTTATACTGGACAATTTGTTCGTAATCAAATTGGTCAAAAGCTTTTCTGAAGTTTTCCCGTTTTCGCAAAACGGTAATCCAGCTTAGTCCGGCCTGAAAGGTTTCCAATACCAAAAACTCAAAAAGTGTAGGGTCATCCTTTACTGGAGTCCCCCATTCCTGATCGTGGTAGGCTTCGTACAGTGTGTCACCTTCGCACCAACCACATCGATGTTTAGCCATAAATAGGTTTTTGTTTAAAGATAGGGGAAATTGAATTTTTTATGGAAAGTAAGCTGGGGTAAAACAAGATTTATTTCGCCAGTGGATTTTAAAACAATTGGATAACGAAAAGATATAGGGGCATGCCCAATGTGATGTTAAAGGGAAGGGTCAAGGCCAGGGCCATAGGAACATAAAGACTTGGGTTGGCCCTTGGAGCAGCAATCCACATAGCCGCGGGTACCGCTATGTAGGAAGCACTGGCAGCAAGGATGGCAAATAAAAATCGATTACCAACACTTTCCGTGATGAATTGACTGGATCATGCAACCACACAGCTATTAACAATGGGGAGTCCAATAGAGAAAATCAATGCTAAACCATCCCTTGTTTAGAAAGGAGGTCAATTTTTTACCACTGGTGATTCCCATATCCAGAAGGAGTACGGCCAAAAATCCTATGAAAATATCGGTGGTAAATGGTTTTATCCCTTCGGCTTGATGTTCATTGGCCAAGAAACCTATGGCCAAACCGCCCATCGATCAGCCGATGGACGAATTTGACTTGTCCTCAATCCCATCTGAACTGGATTTGGACCACAATGTCTGCCACTTTTTCATCATAGGATAACCCTTTATCGTACAATAGCCGCTTTACTCTTTTCAGGAATCATCTTTAATTCTCCTGAAGCTACGGCCTTGTCAAAGTCAGCGGTCATGGTTTTGTAGATTCTAAAAAACTTCTTGCCGTCTTTGCGCTTAAAAGTGACCTTGGGCTCCTTACCATTAAAAATTTCGGTAATGGTAACGGTGGTTTTGTTTAAGGTTGACAAATCTGCAATACCTCCTCTTTTGATGATAAAGTTCTTGCGTGGAACATCCACAAATTTATAGTGGCTGCCCGAAGGATTTCCCAGAATTATCTCATCACCAATTTCAATTTGGTCCACATACCGTTCTTGAGCTTGCATACCTAAGCAAACCAATGCGAAGGCCAAAGTGTAAATAAATCGTTTCATATCAGTCAGGTTTACAATTAGTTCTTAGTTGTGCTAACGTACCAAAATAGCTTTAATGGTAGGTTTAAAGCCGTAAAAATTTCTGCCGTCTTCCCGCCGTAAAACCACTTGAACACTCCCGTCAGCCATGGTTTCCATTTGATCTACGGTTACTCGATGTCCGTGGAAATTGAGCTGTAGGCCAAATCCCGACGAAGAATTTAAGGAATTCTCCACAAGCACCATTTTGGAATAAGGGATTTCCAACAGCTTTCCATGTTCAAAATCCCCACGACTTTCATTGAAGTGCATTACCTGCATACTAAATTGGTTTTGCTGTGCACTGGCAGCATAACCAAAAAGAAGCAGGCTTATTAAAGGTAATAATCTTTTCATAGCAATTTATTTCCCATTTTTTCAAGCTAAAGATAGAATTAATCGCTTGAAAAACATAAACACTATTGTTAAAGAGTGTTAAACTATTATAATTTAATAGTATTACTTTTATTTTTGAGACCAATATCAAATAATGCAAAGCTTATGGAGCGGTTAATGCAATCAATTAAAATAGGAATCAACGAGAAAATCTATCTAAAAGACCCTGAATCTTCGGATTTGGGGAAAAGAATCGTGGAGCAGAGTATTTTGATGATTCATGAAATGGGATTTGAAAGTTTCACCTTTCGAAAACTGGGAGAGCAGATTCAATCCAATGAAAGCTCAGTTTACCGGTATTTTGAGAACAAACATAAATTACTGCTCTATTTGGCTTCCTGGTATTGGGGCTGGTTGGAATATAAAATGGTCTTTGCCACCAATGGCATACCCAACCCTACGGAGAAATTAAGAAGGGCTATTGAAATCCTAACACAAACCGTAAAAGAGGATGTTAACTTTTCACATGTCAATGAAGTACTGCTCAATAAGATTGTGATCAATGAATATTCAAAATCCTATTTGACCAAGGAAGTAGATCAGGAAAACAAGGAGGGTTATTTTGTTATTTACAAACGGTTGGTCCAGCGCTTACATGAAATGATTATCACAGTGGACAAGGATTATCCTTACCCCTCAAGTTTGGCCAGCACCATTTTGGAGGGGTCATTGCACCAGTATTTCTTGAAAGAGCATTTTCCCAATCTTACTGATTGTGATGACACTGTTACCCCTACCCAATATTTTACCAATATTGTGTTCCGTACTTTAACACCAAAGGTATGACAGAAAAAGTTCTAACCGCATGGCAACGCTTAATGGGGTTGCTGGCATTGGATAAAAAGGACATACTCCAAGTTTTTTATTACGCCATTTTTGCCGGGGTGGTCAACCTATCACTTCCGTTGGGGATACAGGCAATTATCAATTTGATTCAAGGAGCGCAGGTGAGCACCTCATGGATTGTCCTGGTGATCTTGGTCACTTTGGGTGTAGCTTTTGCAGGTACGCTGCAGTTGATGCAGATGCGCATTATAGAGAACGTCCAACAAAAGATATTTACCCGTTCCTCTTTTGAATTTGCTTACAGATTCCCCAAAATTAAGATGAACGAGCTCCGGAATTACTATCCGCCAGAGTTGGCCAATCGTTTTTTTGACACCCTTACAGTCCAAAAGGGATTGTCCAAAATTCTAATCGATTTTCCAGCGGCCCTGCTGCAGATTGTATTTGGCTTATTGTTGCTTTCGTTCTACCACCCGTTTTTTATTCTCTATGGTCTGCTTTTGGTGTTGCTGATCTATGTGGTCTTTAAATTTACGGCGCAACGGGGGCTAGATACTAGTCTGGATGAATCAAAAAATAAGTACAAAGTAGCCCACTGGATTCAGGAAATTGCCCGATCCTTGGTCAGTTTTAAACTTTCAGGGAAAACCAGTCACGCAGTAGACAAGAACGATACTTTGGTAGCAGATTACTTGGATGCCAGGGAAGGACATTTTAGGGTATTGGTCCTTCAGTTTATCCAAATGATAGGATTTAAGGTGTTGGTTACCGCAGGATTACTGTTGATAGGAGGACTACTCGTACTGAACCAAGAAATGAATATAGGGCAATTTGTTGCTGCTGAGATCATCATCATTTTGGTGATCAGTTCGGTAGAAAAAATGATCTTGGGTCTGGAGACCTTTTACGATTTGTTGACCTCTTTGGAAAAATTGGGGCAGGTTGTGGACAAGGAATTGGAGCCCCAAACTGGTGAGAAACCTTTTAGCGAAGATGAGGGCTTTGTTTTGGAATTGGATGAAGTGTCTTATTATGTTCCGGAAAGAGACAAAAAGATTGTGGACAATGTTTCTATGACCATCACCCCGTCCTGCACCATTTTACTTCAGGGATCCAGTGGATCGGGAAAGTCGACATTACTACGCCTGATTGCCGGTATTTTGGAACCTGACGAGGGAAAGGTTTTTGTAAACAATGTGGCCTTACAGGGAATAAATCTCAATTATTATCGATCACATTTGGGACAGTCCCTCAGTGAAGAAAGCCCATTTGAAGGCACATTGCTGAATAATATCACGTTCGGGGATTCGTCCATAAGCAGGGATGATGTGTATTGGGCTCTTGAAAATACAGGCTTAACAGAGTTTGTCAAGGAGCAGCCCCAAGGATTGAACACCATCATTTATCCGGAAGGGAGGCAGATTCCCTATGCCATTTCCAAAAAGATTGTTTTGGCCCGAAGCATAGTTGGAAAACCAAAGCTATTGGTACTCAAAGACCCTTTGGACCAATTTGGAGAAGAAGAGGCGGAAAGAATCATGGATTTCTTAACGAATCCAGAGAATGGATGGGCCTTGGTTATTGTAAGTGAAAATCCAAAATGGACACGGCGATGCGGCAGAATCATCACCATGGAAAAAGGAAAATTGATAAACGAAAGATAGAAGCATGCTAAATATATCACCCAACAAATTGAATGAAAAAGTGGATTTGAGTGGTTATAAGGCTGCCCAAAAAGTCTTTGGAAGAAGGCACAACAAGCATTTTAACCGCTTGCTCGCAGTGTTCTCCCTAATAACCCTGATTGTGATGTTCCTGCCTTGGACACAGACCATATCAGGAAAGGGATATTTAACCACCTTAAAACCAGATCAACGTCCGCAAACCATTCAATCGCCCATACCTGGCCGTATTGAGAAATGGTATGTTAGGGAAGGGGATTTTGTGGAAAAAGGAGACACCATACTCCATATTTCTGAGGTCAAGAGCGAGTATTTTGATCCTAATTTGGTCGCCAGAACAGGCAAGCAGATCAAGGCAAAGTCCATGGCCGTTACATCCTATCAAGAGAAAGTTAAGGCCCTGAACCAACAAATTGCGGCCCTTACCACCGAGCGTCAATTAAAGTTGAAACAGGCTCAAAACAAACTGTTGCAATCCCGGCTAAAAGTGCAGAGCGATAGTATAGATCTCGAGGCGGCCAAAACCAATATTGCCATTGCTGAGCGTCAGTACAACCGAATAGCCGAGCTGGAAAAGGAGGGCCTAAAAGCCTTGACCGATGTGGAGGAAAAAAGGTTGAAGTTGCAGGAGACCCAGGCCAAGCTGATTTCCCAAGAAAATAAGCTTTTGACCAGTAAGAATGAGGTCATCAACACCCAAGTCGAGGTCAATAGGGTGCAAGCGGAGTACACGGACAAAATTTCCAAGGCAAGGAGCGATATGCTCACTGCCCAATCCAATCAGTTTGATTCCGAAGCGCAGGTGACCAAACTGGAAAATCAGTACACCAATTATGAAATCCGTAACAGTATGATGTACATAAAGGCACCACAAAGCGGATTCATCAATAAGGCCCTGCAATCAGGAATTGGAGAGACCTTTAAGGAAGGAGACCGATTGGTGGGCATTATGCCGGCTCAATATGACATGGCCGTAGAGACCTATGTGGAGCCTATTGATCTTCCCTTGATCCATATAGGGGAAAAGGTTCGTATCCAGTTTGATGGTTGGCCTGCCATCGTTTTCAATGGTTGGCCCAATGTTTCTTTTGGAACCTTCGGAGGCAAGATTGTGGCCATCGAGACTTTCATCAGTGAAAATGGGAAATACAGGGTGCTTTTGGCTCCGGACCTAGAGGAAGGGGAATGGCCAGAGGCCCTACGAGTTGGCTCTGGAGCCAATACCATTGCCCTTTTGAACGACGTGCCCATTTGGTTCGAAGTGTGGAGGCAGCTCAATGGATTCCCACCCAATTATTATCAACCGCAAAACAAAATGGCCGATGCTAATAAATAACATTCCTGGATTTTATTTGTGGATTTGCCTGTTTTTCACTCTTGGGGTCCAAGCCCAAGATTATAATCCCGTGCTCGATTTTCGGGAGTATCTGGGGTATGTAAAAAAGTACCATCCCATTGCCAAACAAGCCCAGCTGAACATTGCTATTGGTGAGGCCAATTTAATGCGTGCAAGAGGCGGTTTTGATCCCAAAATAGAAGTGGATTACGATAAAAAGGAATTCAAGGGCACGGAATATTGGGATCGTTTGAATACCACTTTCAAGATTCCAACCTGGTTTGGAATTGAGCTTAAAGGAAATTTTGAGCAAAACCAGGGCAGTTTTATCAATCCCGATGAAACCTTGCCCATGGACGGACTGTATAGTGCTGGGGTATCCATGTCTTTGGGACAGGGATTTTGGATCAATGATCGAATGGCCACCCTGCGCAAGGCCAAGTTCTTTAGGGAGCAATCCAAAGCCGACCAAGATCTTCAGGTGAATGGGATTTTGTATAAGGCCTCCTTGGCATATTTCGATTGGTTAAGGGCCTATTTGGACTACAATGTTTATGATGATTTCGTAAGAAACGCCGATGTGCGATTGGATGGTATTAAACGTCGTGCTATGGCCGGAGATATGGCCATAGTTGACACCGTTGAAGCCAAAATTGGCCTTCAAAATCGGGTTTTGGGCAGGGAACAGGCCAAGGTAAAGCTTATGAAAGCTTCCCTGGCATTATCCAATTTTCTGTGGATCAATGATGTTCCTGTTGAACTGCAGCCCGAAGTAATTCCGGACGTTCAGGTAGCCTCAAAGATTGATGCCACATTACAAATTGCCGGTCAGGGATTGGATAGTTTGATCTTGGAAAACCATCCCAAGCTGCGTTCACTTGAATTCAAAATTGATGGAATGGAAGTGGATAAGCGTTTGAAGGCTAACAAATTGTTGCCTAAATTGGATGTGGAATACAATTTTTTGACGGAATCACCGGAACAGATCAATTCGTTTATCACAGATGATTTTAAAGGTGGTGTAACCTTTAGATTCCCACTCTTTCTAAGAAAGGAAAGAGGAGAATTGAAGCTTGCAAAATTCAAGTTAAGGGATGTGCAATTTGAGCGGGACAATGCCCAAGTGGAGCTATTGAACAAGATTACCGCGTTATATCAAGAACTGGACTCTTACGTGTTGCAGAATCAACTCATAGTTGACATAGTTGCCAATTACGGTAGTTTACTTAACGCCGAGGAAAGAAAGTTCTCGGTCGGGGAAAGTTCCGTATTCTTGATCAATTCAAGGGAAAGCAAACTGATTGACGCACAGCTAAAGCAAAATGAACTACAGAATAAGTTCTTTTATGTTAAAGCAAAGCTCTTTAAAAGTTTGGCCATCAACCCTATTGAGTTATAAATTTTAGTCATGGCAGGTAAAAAAAGCATATTGGCGGTACAGGGAACCAAAGGAGACTCCAAACGACTATTGAAGGATACATTCTTCATTTTGATGGGGATTTTTGCCGCAGCTTTTGGCCTGGAAAGTTTCCTTTTGCCCAATGTTTTTATAGATGGGGGGGTAACAGGGATTTCACTGTTGGTTTCAGAAGTGACCGCTGCACCTTTGTGGATACTGATTGTCCTAATTAACCTGCCTTTTATTTTTATGGGGTACAAGGTCATTGGTAAACAATTCGCTTTAAAGACTGCGGTGGCCATTTTGGGGTTGGCACTTACCTTGGTTTTGATTCAATTTCCAGAGGTTACACAGGATAAACTATTGGTGGCGGTTTTTGGCGGATTCTTCCTTGGGGCGGGAATTGGCCTGTCTATCAGAGGGGGAAGCGTTTTGGATGGCACGGAGGTCCTGGCCATTTTTTTGAGTAGAAAATGGGGTGTTAAAATTGGGGATATCATCATTCTGGTCAACGTCATCATCTTTCTTGCTGCTGCATATTTGCTCTCCATTGAAGCGGCACTGTATTCCATGCTTACCTACTTGGCTGCCTCCAAAACCCTGGATTTTGTAGTGGAAGGAATTGAAGAATATACTGGGGTCACCATCATATCAAAACAAAGTGAGGAGATCCGCAAAATGATTGTGGAGAAAATGGGCCGTGGTCTCACCATTTATGAAGCCAAGGGCGGGTATGGGAGCCAGGGAGAGCAAAATGAGTACAACGTGATTTATACAGTGATCACTCGATTGGAGATTCGAAAATTACATAACGAGATCGATAAGATTGACAACTCGGCCTTTGTGGTAATGAACAGCATAAATGATACCCGTGGAGGTATGGTCAAAAAGCGATTCCTCGATTCTTAGTAATACCAAAATGGTTGCCTTTCTTTTGGATTGAACAAGTTTGTAAGTTTTTAGTCCATTTTCCAACCAATGACAAATATCAGATTTTTAGTCTCTTATGGGGACTATTTTTGAAGCAAAAAAGGAATGGAAGTAGCAGAAGCAAAAATACAGAAGAACCCGTTGGAACTTATCCAAGAAGGAATTTCAAAGGGCATGGAATATGGGGAGTACCGCAGTATGGTGGAGCAATTGGCAAAAAATGGACAAACCACAGGGCCAGAGCAGTTGGAATCCCTAATCAATTATACCGAACTCAATGACCGCCGAATGAAGCGGTGGGATAAGACCATCAAAATATCAGAGGAAGCGCAGCAGCGGATCGCAAAAGTGAAGTCCAAACTTGTTTTTTTGGTTTTGAGTGAAAGCTGGTGTGGGGATGCTGCACCCAGTTTACCTGTAATGAACAAGATTGCGGAGCTAAATCCGAACATCGAGTTTAAAGTTGTGCTTCGGGATGAGAACCTTGATTTAATGAATCAATTCCTGACCAATGGCTCACAATCCATTCCCAAGCTTATTGTTTTGGATAAGGAGGCTGATGCAATAATTGGGGAATGGGGCCCTAGACCTAGCATCGCAACCCAAATGGTGGAGGACTTCAAAAAAGAACACGGAACATTAACATCCGAATTCAAGCAAAATCTTCAGGTTTGGTACAACAAGGATAAAGGGCAAAACACCTTAAGCGATTTGTTGGATTTACTTCCCTTGGAATAGATAAGTAATTGTTCCAATCTGTAAATTCTTGGAATCTGGGCTAAACCGCGCCTTTAGCGCATAGGTAATGGCATTTTCAATGAGGCAGTAGTTGTTTGTGCCAGAACTACTATCATTAAAATCAGCTTCGGTAACGTAGCCGTTACTATCCACTTTTATATTGATAACCACCTTTCCTCCTTCAATACAGGTGTAAATGGGCGGAGGAAGGGAATACGCATTTCGCTCAACCAATGAAAATGAAATTGAAGTGCGCCTATCCTTTAAGTAATTGGTGAATTCTTCCTTTTGAGCCTCTCTTTCTCCTAGAAGCTCCTTTTTTTCCTCCCGTTTTGCGGCCAATTCCTTCAACTGGTTGGCAAAATCGCTGTCCGCATCCGAAAATTCGCCCTCCTCACTGTTCAAGGCGCGCTCTTCCATGAGTTCTTCCAGGGTTTTTAGAGGCTCAGGATTACCTATGGTGGGTTTGGCCGTTTCATTAAAGGCCATATGGCTTTTTATGGGTTCGTTATTGGCCAATTCTTCCAAACGTTCCTCTTCCTCCTTCAACAACTCCTCAATATCTTCATCATCCAAACTCATTTCAATAACATATTCTTCCTCTTGCATCCCGCCCAAATGAATGTTGAAAAGCAACAAAACGATAATGGACATGGAGAAAAAAGTTATTAAAAATGATAACTGGTTTCTGTTCAGATTCATGGTCTTATTATAACCGCTTTTTTTCAAAATTATTTTACACCAAAGGTTGTGGAAACTACTGGAACCGGGAAAGAAATTTATCCTTCCAGTCCAAGGTTCGCCTTGAAAACCATTGGTGTGACGGAATTATCTACGTTAAAATCACCTATTTTGGTTCTTCTCAATGCGGAGAGATAGGCCCCAGCCTGCACGGATTTACCATAATCATGGGCAATGGATCGGATATAGGTGCCCTTGCTACAAACAATTCGGAAGTCCACATGAGGCATGTCGATTTTGGTTATTTCAAAGGTGCGAATTTCAACTTTTCGGGATTTAATTTCGACTTCCTTTCCTTCCCTAGCAAATTCATAAAGCCGTTTCCCATCCTTTTTTAAGGCGGAGAACACAGGGGGTACTTGGTCAATTTCTCCAAGAAAGCCGGTTGCGGCATCATAAAGCAGCCCATCGGTAATGTGATCTATGGGAAAGGTTTGGTTTACTTCAGTTTCCATATCATAGGAAGGGGTGGTGGCACCCAAAGTAAATGTGCCTGTATATTCTTTGATCTGTCCCTGGAGCTCAGGAATTTTTTTGGTGAACTTTCCAGTGCAGATAATCAATAGGCCTGTTGCCAAAGGATCCAAGGTTCCGGCGTGACCAATCTTTATTTTTTTTAAACCGAATTTCTTCCGAATGGCCCACTTTAAGGCATTCACCGCTTGGAACGAACTCCACTCCAATGGCTTGTCAATGAGCAATATTTGCCCGTTTAAGAAATCTTCTTTGGTTTTCAATTCCCTGTAATTTTTTGGGACTAAGGTAAGCATCGTTATGGAAAGGCTAACCCCAAATGCTCCAAGCAATGGCAATAAGACCTATGATCAAACAATAAATGGCAAAATAGGTAAGCTTACTTTGCCGCACCAATTTGAGCATCCAGGTACAGGCGGCCAAACCAGCTATAAACGCAGCAATGAAACCTGCTCCCATGGCAATGGCTTGGTCCCCCGCAAAATCTATCTCACCACTTAGAATGTCTTTAGCCATTTTCCCCAAGATTAAGGGTACAACCATCAAGAAAGAAAATCGAGCTGACTTGGACTTGTCCACACCCAAAAGAACGGCTGCGGAGATGGTGGCCCCACTTCTAGAAATACCTGGTAAAATGGCAACGGCCTGGGCCATGCCAATCACGAAGGCACTACGGTAAGACACGCCTTTGTCGGTGGTCTTGGCCAAATCGGCCAAATATAAAAGGATGGCGGTAATCAATAACATGATGCCCACAATGATGATGGCACCATCAAAAAAGACCTCCAGAAAGTCTTCCAGAAAAAAGCCCACAAGTGCTGCAGGAATCATGGAAATGATAATTTTTAGGGAAAATTGGGTTTCCTCATTCCATTTGAATTGAAAAAGGCCCCGAATAATTTCCCATACATCTTTCCGAAAAACTACGATGGTACTCAATGCGGTGGCAAAATGGAGCACCACGGTAAACAACAAGCTTTCTTCCGGTAGTGATTCCGCACCTAAAATGGCTTTGCCCAATTCTAAATGTCCACTTGAAGATACAGGTAAAAACTCGGTAAGTCCTTGAATAATGCCAAGGATAATCGCATCGATTAACTCCAAACTATTTTCTGTTTTTGTCAGGGTTCAACAAAATGGCATAGACTTGTATCCCAAGACCTATGAGCACCAAAGTGGGTGCCAAGCGTATTCTTCTAAAGCTGTAGATATCAGGATTGAACACATTGGGATCGTCACTACCGCCACCACTCATCAAAATAAACCCCAAAGCTATAAAGGCCAATCCTATAAAAAGGAACACATAGTTTTTCTTTTGGAAGATAAATGGCTTGTTCGCGTTTGTTGCTTTCTTATTTTTCTTACTCATATGGTAAAGTTAATAATAAAGATCGTCCGTTCTCAGATTTAAGAACCTTTGGGTGGCAATATGGGTGCTGCCCCAAGAAATGATAACCCCGAGACCAAAGACACCTCCAAATAAAAGGACCAGCACCAGCACATCCTGGAAAATATTCAACTCCGGAAAATTTGTGTTCACATAATATAGCACCACTCCCAAGGCAATCAGTGCCAAGGTGGCTCCCAACATCCCCAATCTAATGTTTTGCCAGATAAAGGGTTTTCTAATAAACTTTTTTGTGGCCCCAACCATTTGCATAGTTTTAATGATAAATCGTTTGGAGTAAATGGAAAGCCGGATGG
Organism: Flagellimonas sp.; assembly: GCF_965233845.1. Lineage (GTDB taxonomy): Bacteria > Bacteroidota > Bacteroidia > Flavobacteriales > Flavobacteriaceae > Flagellimonas. The sequence goes on along the minus strand of NZ_OZ247584.1, from coordinate 3,536,052 downwards.
AGCTGTTGATCAATAAGACCGCTATAGCGGTAAACACAGCACTGGCCACCAAAATCCAAATACTGATTTTACGGGCATTATCGTTTAGCAATGAAATAAGTGGTTTGTCATAGCTCACCTCTTCCACATAGGTTTTGGTATTGATGTCCGATGCGATTTCCTCTATCTGGGTGGGAGAAACAAAATCTGCTTTAAGGTTGACATCTATCGAATTTTTTAGTGGATTATATCCCAAAAATTCCACAAAATTCTCCCCAATATCCTCGCTATACTGTTCTGCGGCATCTTCTTTGGAAACATAATGGGCGGATTTTGTATAGTCTGCCAAGGCCAAACTTTTTTGCAACTGCTCAATTTCCACAGCTTTGGCATTATCCTTTAAGAATACGGAAATGGTGATCTGTTCCTTAAAATGATCCCCCAGTTTTTTGGTGTTCAAGACCAGTAGTCCTAAAACCCCTACTAAAAATAGCACCAAGGCAATGCTCAAAACCACTGAAAAGTATGAGGAAATTAGCCTTCTGCGCTGATATCGTTCAATATATTGGCTCATATGGGAAAATCAGTATGTAAAAATAGAAAAGTAAATCGTAATTAGGGGATTAAAGCTATTTTTGCAATTCGAAAATGACGCGAAGACCATGGATTACAATTTCAGGGAGATAGAAGCCAAATGGCAAAAATACTGGGCCGAGAACCAAACGTTTAAGGCCTCCAACAATTCCGACAAGCCCAAATACTATGTTTTGGATATGTTTCCTTATCCATCTGGGGCGGGATTGCATGTTGGGCACCCTCTTGGGTATATTGCCAGTGACATCTATGCCCGCTACAAAAGGCACAATGGGTTTAATGTACTACATCCCATGGGTTACGACTCCTTTGGCCTTCCCGCCGAACAATACGCCATACAAACTGGTCAGCATCCCGCCATAACCACAGAGGCCAACATCAAAAGATACCGAGAGCAGTTGGACCAACTTGGATTTTCGTTTGATTGGAGTAGGGAAGTGCGAACATCCGACCCTAAATACTATAAATGGACCCAGTGGGTTTTTATCCAGTTGTTTAATTCTTGGTACAACAAAACATCCGATAAGGCTGAAGATATTTCCACTTTGATTTCCATCTTTGAGAAAGAAGGAAACACCAAAGTCCAGGCGGTTTGTGATGATGATGTGCAAGATTTTGAATCACAGGATTGGATTGGATTTTCGGATAGGACCAAGCAGAAGATACTTTTACAGTATAGATTGACGTATTTGGCGGATACCGAGGTGAACTGGTGCCCCGCATTGGGTACGGTTTTGGCCAATGATGAGATTGTGAATGGGGTTTCGGAACGGGGAGGACACCCGGTGATTCGTAAAAAAATGACCCAATGGAGCATGCGGATCACCGCTTATGCCCAACGTTTGTTGGATGGATTGGACACCATTGATTGGCCCCAACCGCTAAAAGATTCGCAGACCAATTGGATCGGCCGTTCCGAAGGAGCTTCCGTTACCTTTAATGTCATTCCTAATGAAAATGTCACTTCGAGTGCAGTCGAGAAGTCTTTTGCAATTGAAGTATTTACCACACGCCCAGACACCATATTTGGAACCAGTTTTATGACCTTGGCTCCGGAGCATGAACTGGTAGCTAAGATTACCACAGCAGTACAAAAAGCAGAAGTGGAGGCCTACGTGGAAGCCACGGCAAAACGTTCAGAAAGAGACCGGATGGCCGATGTAAAATCCATTTCCGGGGTATTTACCGGGGCTTATGCAGAGCATCCGTTTACCAAAGAACCCATTCCGATCTGGATTGGGGATTACGTATTGGCCAGCTATGGAACCGGAGCTGTTATGGCCGTTCCTTGTGGGGATCAACGGGATTACGATTTTGCCAAACATTTTGATATTCCCATTCCCAATATTTTTGATGGAGTGGATATTTCCGAAGAGGCTTTTGCCGATAAGGCCAATACCATTATTGGCAACTCTGACTTCTTAAACGGGCTGAATTTTAAGGAAGCCACTAGAAAGGTCATTGACGAATTGGAAAAAATTGGACAGGGAGAGGGTAAAATAAACTACCGCCTTAGGGATGCCGTGTTTAGCAGACAACGCTATTGGGGAGAACCTTTTCCGGTCTATTATGTGGACGGAATGCCCCAGATGATTGCTGATGAGTACCTGCCCTTGGAACTTCCAGAAGTGGAAAAGTACCTGCCCACAGAAACAGGGGAACCACCTTTGGGCAATGCTACGCATTGGGCGTGGGATACGAAGAATAATAAAGTCGTTTCCAATGACCTTGTCACCCTGAGCGCAGTCGAAGGGTCAGACAAGGAGAATGAGATGCTGAAACCAGTTCAGCATGACGACATCTATCCACTGGAATTGAACACCATGCCGGGTTGGGCAGGGAGTTCCCAGTATTTTAACCGCTACATGGATCCACAAAACAATGAGGCTATCTATTCAAAGGAAGCCATTGGATATTGGCAGGATGTGGATCTGTATATAGGAGGGAGTGAGCATGCTACGGGTCACCTGTTGTATTCCCGTTTTTGGCAGCAGTTCTTGTTTGACAAAGGGATTGCCCCCAAAAAGGAATATGCCAAAAAACTGATCAACCAGGGGATGATTACGGGAACGAGTGCCTTTGTTTACAAGGATATGGATTCCAACACACTTTATTCCAAAGGATTGACCAATGGAAAAAATGTGATTCCAATCCATGCGGATGTTACCTTGGTGAATGCTTCAGATGAACTGGATATTGAAGCTTTCAAAAAATGGCAACCCGATTATCAAGACGCGGAGTTTATCTTGGAAGATGGGAAGTACATTGTGGGCCGGGAGATTGAAAAAATGTCCAAATCCAAATACAATGTGGTCAACCCAGATAACATCTGCGAAGAATACGGAGCAGACTCGCTACGACTTTATGAAATGTTCTTGGGCCCCTTGGAACAATCCAAACCCTGGAACACCGCTGGAATAACTGGAGTACATTCGTTCCTAAAAAAGCTCTGGAAGTTGTATTTATCCATTGAAGATGGTGCGGAACCAACCGCTGACAATCTCAAAACCCTGCACAAGACCATCAAAAAGGTAGAAGAAGATATAGAGAACTTCTCTTTCAACACTTCGGTGTCCACTTTTATGATTTGTGTGAATGAGTTGACTGCACAAAAGTGTAAAAGCAAGGCCATATTGGAGCCTTTGGCTATTTTGGTATCACCCTATGCGCCTCATATTGCAGAGGAGCTATGGGAAAAATTGGGACATCAAGAATCCATTTCAACAGCTGCATTCCCCAAATTTGATGAAAAGCATTTGGTGGAAAACAGCAAGGAATATCCCATTTCCTTTAATGGCAAGATGAGATTTAAGCTGGAACTGCCGTTGGATATGGGTAAGGATGAAATAGAGGCAGTGGTCATGGCCCATGAAAAAACCCAGGCCCAATTGAATGGACGGGAGCCCAAGAAGGTAATTGTTGTGCCGGGCAAGATTGTAAATATTGTGGGTTAACCGTAGTGTTCATAACCCATATCCTAATAACCAATAATGGATACCATTGAAATTATTGGGTTGGTCGCCGCCAGCCTAACCACCAGTGCCTTTGTGCCACAGGTATATAAGACCTGGAAAACCAAATCTACTAGAGACATTTCCTTTACCATGTATGGAGCGTTCCTTGTTGGAACTATACTGTGGCTGTACTATGGTATTCGCCATGAAAGCCTGGCCATTATTTTGGCCAATGCCATTACCGGTATTTTAGTGGTGTGTATGCTGCTTCTTAAACTGCGACACAAATAGCCTCCTTTTTTATCCTGCGTACATTTTGTCAGTAAATTGACAGCTTTCCAGATTGGCTGGATTTTTGCTTTAGAGTTGATATCTTTATAAGACTAAAAACAGGAAACTATGATGACATACTATATATTAATCGGTGGAATAGCTTTGATCAGTTGGATTGTAAGCAGCCGATTAAAAAGCAAGTTTAAGCAATACTCCAAAGTGCATCTTCGAAATGGAATGAGTGGGGCGGAGATAGCACAAAAGATGTTGGATGATCACGGCATCCGCGATGTGAAGGTTATTTCCACAGCAGGGATGTTGACGGATCACTATAATCCTAAAAACAAGACCGTTAACCTTAGTGAAGGTGTGTATAGCCAAAGAAACGCTGCGGCTGCAGCTGTGGCAGCACATGAAGTGGGCCATGCGGTGCAACATGCCCAGGCGTACGAATGGTTGACCATGAGATCCAAACTGGTTCCCGTGGTGAGTGTTACCTCAGGAATGTCCACATGGATTGTGTTTGGTGGTATAGCCCTTATGGCGGCTACTGGCGCAGCAGGTGGAATAGGATTTTATATTGCGGTGGCGGGCTTGGTGATGATGGGAATGGCCACCATTTTCAGTTTTATCACCCTTCCAGTGGAATATGATGCCAGCAACAGGGCTTTGGCCTGGTTGAAGCAAAAGAATATGGTGAGCCAACAGGAATATGCTGGGGCCGAGGACGCTTTGAAATGGGCGGCAAGAACTTATTTGGTAGCGGCTTTGGGTGCCTTGGCTTCCCTCGTGTACTGGGCTTTTCAGGTTTTTGGTGGAAGGGACTAACCTTGCATAAAAGCATAAAATAAAAAACGGAGCCATTTGGCTCCGTTTCCTTTTTGGTAAATTATTTAGTTAATTGATCCAATTCCCAACATGATCATCAATAACTTGTAATCCCACACCTTCGGTGCCGGTCACTGCGATCATATCCAGAATATCACGGATCGTGTTTTCTTCTTCCACCTGTTCCATGACAAACCAGTCCAAAAATCTTTCGGTAGTGAGGTCACCTAGTTCTCTGGCTTTCATCACAATATTGTGAATGGATTTGGTCACGGCAATCTCATGATCTAATGTGTGCTCAAAAACATCCACAATAGAGGAGTAATCGTGATTGATATTGGTCACCTCAGGAGAATAAGGACTTCCACCTACATCAATCAAAAAATTGAATATTTTCATCATGTGCTCGCGTTCTTCCTCGGCCTGTTTGAAAAAGAACTTGGCACTGGTAAAAAAACCATTTTGTTCACACCAAGAAGCCATGGCCAAATAGGTGGCCGAGGCATGTGCTTCCATCTTAATTTGGCTGTTGAGCATATCCATGGATTCTACCTTTATGCTCATTGCTTGTCTAGCTATATCTTTCATCTTAATGGATTTATCGTCAATAATTCATTATCCTACTATAAAAGTATGGAAATTAAACTAGCTAATGGGCCAAGTCCTTTATTTATAAGGAGTTTTAGATTGAATAAAAATAAGCGACTCAAAGTCTATACGGAGAGGGCTTCCGATTTGGCGGATACACCAAGCAAAACAAATCCTTGGTCAACAAGTGATTTTAGATCCAATACCTCCAGGGTATTGAGAATAAAGAGGTGTTCTTTGTTGCAGAGTTGCAAAAGTTCAAAACCGTGTTTGTTCAGGTCACTGTCAAAGTGGTTTTCAATGGGGATGGACAGTACTTTATGTCGAAGAGCCAATAGTTGACAAAAGGACATCTTTACAGTCTTCTGCACAAAATCAACATAAAAGCAGCGCTCGCTTTCAGATTGGTACAAGGTATAATATGTGGATTGGTACACTACCCTCATGGAAGAGCAAAAGTAATCTTTATTTAGATTGAATACAAATACTTTCATGTGAAGGGCAGTTTCCTCTCACCAACTGCGGCTATAGGCCAGCACAATATAGGCATGGGATTTGGAGCTGGGAGTTTCCGCTGTATTATATCGAATCCCAAATCGGTAATCATGCATATCAAAACGATGGTTAAAATCAAACCCGATACGGAAGAGGCTGTCCTTTGGAACACCCAATACAGGCGAGTTGTCACCAAACAAATTACCTTCTATCAGGCCATTGTAAAATACCTGCCTGTACATGAATCTTAGGGCAAAGTAGATTTCCCTGGCATTACTGCCCAAGCGGTTAAATGCAATGCTCTCGCCCATCGGATTTCGCCTGCCAAAGTGAAAAATGGCCTCACTACTGGCATAAACATCCCGAGATCCAACGGCTAATTTTGGTTGTGCGGCCAACCTGATACCAAAAGGGTTGGGAGCAAGTTCCCATTCCTTGGTATAGGTGGCATATAGATTGGTGTGAAAACTATTCCGCAGTTCCTCCACCCAAATGGGCGAATCCGAAATGGCAATGGCCCTGTGGTACCAGCGTTGCAATCCTCCCGCTCCAGAATCAGGCCCCACAAAACCAAAAAGGGACTCCACTTCAAATAACTGATTTAGGTTGCCTAGCGACCAGTTGGTCCAAATCCCCGTAAATCCTGCATAAGGCCTATCGAATACGTTTGTATTGGTACTTTGGGTTTGCGACGGCGTATACACCTCCTGTCCTAGTTTGAAACCAAGTTGTTCATCCCCGCCAAAAATCCCTTTTGATAACAACTTTCGATACGATATAAACAGCCCGGAAGAGTAGTAGCGATCTGTCAATGCCAGGAAGTCATTATCATGCTGTACCTGAATTTGGTGTGAATATATCTTGGGATCATAACTGCGCTGGGCATATGAAAAGAACATGGAGAGTCCCAATAAAAAAGCAAACAAAAATTGTTTCATGAATGACCTAAATGGAAATCTGTCTGTCGATTTGCTGGTGGAGTGAAATAAAAGTTTCTGTTCGGGACACTCCTTCAATTTGTTGGATTTTTTTATTGAGTACAGTCATCAAATGCTCATTATCCTTACACAAAACTTTAATGAGGATGGACCAATTTCCAGTAGTATAATGGCATTCCAGTACTTCAGGGATTTTTTCCAGCTCTTTTACAGCTTGCGGATTGGACATGGCTTTATCCAGGAAAATTCCGATGTAGGCCATGGTAGTGTATCCCAATACCTTAGGATTAATAACGAATTTGGAACCCGACAAAAGTCCCGAACTTTCCAGTTTGCGAAGACGCTGGTGAATTGCTGCCCCGGAAATGCCAATACTTCTTGCAATTTCCAAAATGGGTTTGCGTGCATCCTCCATCAAAAACCTTAGGATTTTTTTATCTATACCGTCAATCTTAACGGATTTGTTTGTGTTTCTCATCAAAAGCTTCTTATTTGAAACTAAAGATACCTAAAAACAACAAATGCCTAATTTCCTATGGAATCTGGATTATACCCTAAATACGGTACTTGGTATTCGTTAAAATGAATGCCATAGGATTTGAGTTCTTCCAGTATGGGACGATACACTTCCTTGGCAATAGGAATTTGAACCCCAGGAGTGACAATTTTTTTGTTTAGTATTTGCAGTGCTGCCATGGCAACGGGCAAGCCCACCGTCTTGGCCATAGCAGTGAAGGTCTGATTCTCGCCAAGCACTACCATATTAGCATCCAGTTGCTTCTTTTTACCGTCCAACTCGTATCCAAATTTGTGATACATCACGATCATGTCCTTTTCGTTTGGATTTAAGGTCCAGCTATCTTCCAAAATATACTGCAGCATTTGGGCCGGAGTGGCATTTTTTAAAGGGATTTTCTTGGAATCATCAAACAGATTGAGTTCCAGTAATTTTCCCCATCGGATATCATCTTGGTCTATTTTTAGATAGTGACGCAGCTTCAGTTCCACCGAATCTGTGGGCGAATAAGGAAGGAACAAATTCACGAATTCACGGTAAGACATCCCTTCGGAATTCTCAACCACATAAGTGTCGTCCGTCATGCCCAGCATCACAAAAATGTGCCATGCCTTGGAGAAGCCAACGCGCCTCATGGTACCTCTAAAAAGTGTCAAGGCATCTTGTAAGCCATAGGCCTCCCGATATTTGAGGGAATCTCTATTAGGGTACACCTCAAAATCACCATAACCCTCAATTTCAACCAACTCTGTTCTCCTAAAAATTTTCTGATAGGGGATGTACTTGTAGGATCCCTCTTGAATGAATTTAGCTGCACCGCCTTGGGCCGCCACCACCACATTACGTGGATTCCAGGTGAACTTATAGCTCCAAAGGTTGGAGTCATTTTCCGGAGCAACCAGACCTCCGGTAAAAGATTCGAACAACAGCATTTTTCCACCCTTGTCCCTAATACGGTCTATCACCTCCATGGCACTCATATGGTCAATGCCGGGGTCCAATCCTATTTCGTTCATGAAGACCAGTCCATTTTTCTTGGCTTCGGCATCCAGAGCCTCAATTTCCTTGCTGACATAGGAAGCAGTAACCAAATGCTTTTTGTAAAGGATACAATCCTGGGCAATTTTGATGTGCATGCTAGGCGGAAGCATGGAAATCACCAAAGAAGAGACTTCAATGGCTTTTTTTCTGGCATCATCATTAAGGATATCCAGTTGGATGACATCGCAATTGGGATGGGATGCAATATCTGCTGGGATATTTTCTGGACGTAGATCACCTATAATCAACCTAAGTTGCTCTTCTGTTGATTTTTTAAGAAGGTAATCTAACAAATATGAGGTTGATTTGCCGGCTCCAACGACCAAAATAGTTCGGACCATACGATTTGGTTACTTTTGATTAAAACGGCTACTAAGGTATCAAATTGTTATATTTCTAAAAAAACATAGTTATAAAGTTATGAACAGAACAATATTGTTGGGTGCAATTGTAATGGGTTTATTGGCCATCGTATTGGGTGCTTTTGGTGCCCATGGGCTGGAAAAATTGGTGCCAGCGGATGCGGTGGATAGTTTTGAGACCGGGGTGCGTTATCAAATGTACCACGCCCTTTTGCTTCTTTTCTTGGGGACATGGAATGCCTTGAATCTTAAAAAGCTAAAAATGGTTTTCAGGCTGGTTATTATCGGGGTCATTCTCTTTTCAGGCTCCATCTATTTATTGTCCATTAATAGTTTGGTGGCTTTTGACTTCAAAACCATTGCGCTATTGACCCCACTAGGAGGCACTGTTCTCATATTTGCCTGGAGCTTTCTAGGGTATTGCATTTTAGCTAAAAAATAAGGGAATTAATCACAAAATTGGTTTGGTAGCAGTTAGATTTTTCTAGCTTTGTACCAATTTTAAAACATCAAAATGGATACCTATACACCAGTTACGAAATCGATTTCGTTAAAGCAGTATGGAATAGCGCACAACAATGTGCATTATCAGTTGTCACCCAAGGAGTTACATGGGTTGACGATAGAAAAGGAAATGGGAAAGGAAGCCTCTACCGGGGCCTTGGCGGTCAATACTGGGGAGTTTACCGGAAGGTCACCTATGGACCGATTTATCGTTAAAGACAACATTACCGAGGAAAAAATCTGGTGGGGAAACATCAACATCCCATTTGAACCGGAGAAATTTGACAAATTGTATGACAAGGTCATTAATTATCTGAACGAAAAGGAACTCTTTGTTCGGGATTGTTATGCCTGCGCGGAGGATGACTACAAGCTCAACATTCGGGTAATAAACGAGTATCCTTGGTCCAACATGTTTGCGTACAATATGTTTATTAGACCAACCGCTGAGGAACTGGAATCCTTTGACCCTGAATGGACCGTGGTAAACGCGCCGGGCTTTATGGCAGATGCCGAAATTGATGGAACAAGGCAGCATAATTTTGCCATTCTCAATTTCTCAAGAAAAATCGCCCTTATTGGCGGAACCGGATACACTGGAGAGATCAAAAAGGGAATTTTTTCTGCATTGAACTTCATTTTACCGGTCTTTAAAAACACCTTGCCAATGCATTGCTCTGCCAATGTTGGGGAAGATGGGGACACTGCTTTGTTCTTTGGCTTGTCCGGGACTGGCAAGACTACGCTTTCTACAGATCCCAACCGTAAACTGATCGGAGATGACGAGCATGGTTGGACGGCCCAGAATACAGTATTCAATTTTGAGGGCGGATGTTATGCCAAGGTGATTGATCTTTCTGCGGAAAAGGAGCCGGAAATATACGGTGCAATAAAACAAGGTGCTATTTTGGAAAACGTGATTTTGGATGATCAAGGAGTTGTTGATTTTGCAGACACTTCCATTACACAGAACACAAGGGTAAGCTACCCTATTTATCATATTGAAAATATCCAGCAACCTTCCATCGGGAAGAATGTGAAGAACATTTTCTTTTTAACAGCCGATGCTTTTGGGGTTTTGCCTCCCATTTCAAAATTAACTCCCGCCCAGGCGGCATACCACTTTATTTCAGGATATACGGCAAAAGTAGCCGGAACCGAAGCTGGGGTGGTTGAACCACAGCCTTCATTCTCTGCCTGTTTTGGAGCTCCTTTTATGCCGTTGCACCCTGCAGTTTATGCGGAAATGTTGAGCAAAAAAATGCAGGAATCAGGAGTGGACGTTTGGCTTATCAATACTGGATGGACCGGAGGTCCTTACGGGGTGGGCAAACGAATGGAGCTGAAATATACCCGAGCCATGATCAGTGCTGCCTTAAGTGGTGAGCTGGGGCTCTATAGCTATGACAAGTATCACATCCACTCGGTTTTTGGTGTTGCACAACCGCGGGAATGCCCTGGGGTGCCTACCAGCGTGTTGAGTCCTCGGGCCACATGGAACAATGATGAGGCTTATTATAAAACAGCCTTTAAGCTGACCAATGCTTTTAGGGAAAACTTTAAAAAGTTTGAGGCCTATGCCAGCGAAGAAATAAGGCGAGGCGGCCCACAGCGATATACCTTCTAAAAGAAAAGCCCCGATACATCGGGGCTTTTTTATGCTAAAAATGGAATTTTTCTATTTGTTCACACTGGTAATGTACTTCTGAAGGGCCATGGTCATGGACGGCGTTTCAGGAGTAGGAGCCTGAATGTCTATTCGAAGACCAGCTTCAGTGGCGGCCTTTACCGTGCTATTTCCAAATACCGCAATGCGAGTATTTTTTTGTTCAAAATCAGGGAAGTTTTTCAACAAGGATTCAATACCCGATGGACTAAAGAATACCAAAACATCATAATAAACATTCCTTAGATCGGAAAGGTCACTGATAACCGTTTTGTAAAAAATCCCTCTTTTCCAATCCACTCCCAATTCGTCAAGGGCTTGGGGTACAATTGCTTTTAAGGTATCAGATGAAGGTAAAAGGAACTTTTCGTCCTTGTATTTTTTGATCAAGGGAACCAGTTCCGGAAAGGTTCGCTTGCCCACGTATATTTTCCTCTTTCGGTATACAACGTATTTTTGAAGATAGTAGGCCACAGCCTCGGACTGACAAAAATATTTCATGGTATCCGGCACCTTGAAGCGCATTTCCTCTGCTATTCTAAAGAAATGATCCACAGAATTTCTGCTGGTCAAGATAATGGCGGTAAAATTGTTGAGATCAATTTTTTGCTGCCTTACGGTCTTTGCCTGAACTCCTTCAACATGAATAAAAGGTCTGAAATCTACCTTTACTTTTTCTTTTTCGATGAGTCGCGAATAGGGGGAATTTTCTATTTTGGGTTCTGGTTGGGAAACCAAAATTGTCTTTACTTTCATAAGCTTTCAATCTTTTAGATAGCTTCCAACTATTACTAGGGGCGCAATTTCGAGTGTGCAAAGGTACAAAATAAAATAGAAAAAGTGGGAAATTATGACTTTTTGATGGTTCTTCATCAGCTTGAAGATTCCTATGGCATTAATGGAAGTAATTAAGATTAATGCCGCATAAATAACAATCTGGGAGTCCTTATATATGTATACCAATACAATATTGGCCACAAACATGATCAAACTGCTGTGGTTGAGGTAGGAAGTTTTGTTGAACAGTAAATCTATGACCATTCCCTGGGTATTAAAAACCATCCCTTTCCCTAGTTGCAGCAACATTTTTAGTAACTGAAACAACAACACAGCGCCAAATATGATAAAGAAATTGTACAGATAATCTTCTGGGGCCATTGGGGAAAAGAGTTTTTGTATCAAAAAAAGGAACAAGGATAAATTGATCAATTGAAAAATCGTCAATAAAATATGGAACCAGTTGAAAAGCCTCCCTTTTTTATTATACAGGACCACATACTTGTTGTTGAAAGGGAGAATCATAAAGTTCAGGAACTTATTTTGAAACAGATATTTTCCCAAGGCAAGTACTATCATGCTAAAAAATAGCACCATGGTCATCCAATCCAATGATTCAACCGTTTTGCTAATGGGTTCCATCTTCAATTTTTATGGGAGTTCCATTCAGTCCAGGGATTAGGTTTCCGTACCCCACCCCAATCCTAAAATAGCCCGCATTTTCCAATTTATCGGACTTTGGGAATTGAAATTTATAATAAGCCGTATCCTTCGACTTAAGAATTGTTTGGCCTGGGTTTACAGGCGCTACCTTAAGCGGTAGGCTACCCCTCACTTTTTTGTAAGCATCCGTATAGGCAACACGATACGTTAAACTGTCCAATGCAACATCAAAAGGATAGGGATTATAAATCTTTAGATTCCATTCCCTGTTGTCCGTGTTCTTTTCCACAATACAGGCCAATTTGCGTAGCGAATAAAAATTGTCCATAAAAACCCCAAAAAACTGGGTTCCCTTTGCGTTGAGGTACGAGAAATCCCCACTCTTGCGATACATGGATACCATGGCAATATTTTTACCCCTTACCCTTTCTTCGGAATCATCAATGGAATACTGATTTTTTCTGTAGAAGGCATTGTTCAAGGAAAAAGAAGGTTTTCCCGTATAAAACTCATACATGGGAGCCCTGCGATAGGAATTCTCAAACACAACCGTGGCATCACCCAATTTGGAATCCAGATCGTTTACCCAAGCTTTATTTCCATGGGCTTCATAAACCATGGGTAAAAGGGGTTGATGAACCAACCAGGCCCTGGCATAGAACATTAAAATGGCACTGGCAATGCCCATTCTAAACATCCATTTCCGACTTTGGGCATTTTCAATCAGATGCTTAAAGGCAATGATGGCCAAGGGGATGGAAATGATAATAACCCATTGGGTTTGTACCCTTCGGTTAAAACTGGATACAAAAAAGAACAGGATAACCCCATACGTAAGAAAGCGAAGGGCCCTTGAAAATTTATCAGAGTCTTTATCCTTGATCAAGGCAAAGTATACCCAATAGAACAAGAGACCAAAAATAGCCACAAGATTAAGGATGTATCCCAATGTAAATTTTTCAAAAGAATAGGCTTGATTGGGTCTTTCAAAAAGATGGTATTTAATGGAAACAAAGTCATGCTCAAACAACCACATAAAATGTGGAACATAGCAAATGAGAGCCACCACAACGGCCAACCAAGCTTTTCCATTAAACACCAGTTTTATATTCGACAGAAAAACAAAGAGGATCACCAAAACGGCATGGTACTTACTATACATCAAAGCGGCCATGACCAAACCTAGTGCAATGGCTGTCCAGTACGTGGGGTTTTCCAGAAACTTTTTATACAGTAGCAGAAACAAGGCTGTAAAGAAGAGCAACGGAGTATCCGGCAGCGTAAAGAAACCGTAGGCGTTCATCAAGGTCATGGAGAAAAGAAGCAGGAAGAAGTGCCATACATACTCCTTTTTCTTGGGATGATCAATAGCCGACCATAAAACTACATAGGTGCCGACCGATAGGAGGCAGCTCATGAAACGAACCCCCAATTCGCCATCAAAGAACCAACTGCTGATTTCAATCAGGAAGGCCACCATGGGTGGATGGTCAAAATACCCCCAATCCAAACTTTGGGCATAATACCAATAATAAGCCTCGTCAAAAATGAGTTCCGTGAAGGATGCTTGAATGAGATTGAGAACAAAAAGAGCGGCCAGAAGAAGATAAAACAACCTGGGAAACTTTTGGGTCATCAATTGGAGTTTAGATGGGCCAAAGGTACAAATAAAGGTAAATACCTTAATTGGAACAGTACTAAAACTGTAGCCTTCCGCTAAGCAGAAAAGCTTATTTTTGCACTCTAATTGTGCGCTAATGGTAGATGGCATTGTGATCATACCCACCTTCAATGAAATTGAGAACATTGAGGCTATCATAAAAACGGTTTTTGATCTTAAAAAGAACTTCCATGTTTTGGTAGTGGATGACAATTCCCCTGATGGCACTGCACAAAACGTACGCACACTGCAAGAGCAATTTCCTGAGCGCCTGTTCCTAGAAGTCAGAAAAGAGAAGTCTGGACTGGGAACAGCCTATATTCATGGTTTTAAATGGGCCTTGCAAAGGGATTACGATTACATTTTTGAAATGGATGCGGATTTCTCCCATCGCCCTGCCGATCTTTCCAGATTGCATAGAGCTTGTTTAAACGGAGCAGACGTTGCGATTGGATCCAGATACAAAAAAGGCGTCAATGTGGTGAATTGGCCCTTGTTCCGAATCTTGCTCAGTTATGGGGCCTCCTTCTACGTAAAGATCATCACCGGAATGAAGGTGCACGACCCCACGGCCGGTTTTGTTTGCTATCACAGAAAAGTGTTGGAAACCATTGATTTGGACAAGGTGCGATTTATAGGCTACGCCTTTCAAATTGAAATGAAATACCGCGCTTATCTCAAAAAATTCAAGATCGAGGAAGTATCCATCATATTCACCGATCGCATCAATGGTAAATCCAAGATGAATTCTTCCATTGTCAGGGAAGCCATTTTTGGAGTGATTGCCATGAAGTTCAGAAGTATATTTTTCAAAAAGAGTTTTTAGCATGTCAAAGACCTTATTAAAGAATGCCAAAGTTGTCAATGAAAACCAGATTTTTGAGACAGACATACTTTTGGATGGAGAATTGATTTCCCGTATTGATCCAGATATCTCTGACGAACATGCCCAGGTCATTGATGTAAAGGGCGACCTTTTGCTTCCAGGAATCATAGATGATCAGGTGCACTTTAGAGAGCCTGGTCTTACCCATAAAGGTTCCATTGCCACAGAAAGTAGGGCGGCCATCGCGGGTGGGATTACCACCTTCATGGAGCAACCCAATACCAATCCACAGACCACAACAATCGAAAAACTGGAGGAAAAATTTGCCGTAGCGGCTAAGGATTCCTTTGCCAATTACTCCTTTCTTTTTGGGGGTACCAACGACAATCTGGAGGAATTGAAGCGTCTGGACAAAAATGCTTGTTCAGGAGTGAAATTGTTTTTGGGCTCCTCAACAGGGAACATGTTGGTGGATAACGAAGAGGTTTTGGAAAAAATCTTTTCCAACACGGAAATGGTGATCTCCGCACACTGCGAGGATGAAGGCACCATTAGAGCCAATATGGCCCATTACACCCAGCAATATGGGAATGATATTCCCATAAAACTCCATCCTATTATCCGAAGTAGTGAAGCCTGCTATCTTTCCTCTTCAAAGGCTATTTCTTTGGCTAAAAAGACAGGGGCAAGACTTCATGTTTTCCATGTTTCCACCGGAGTTGAGACCGATTTGTTTACCAATACCATTCCCTTGGAAGACAAGAAAATCACGGCTGAGGTCTGCATTCACCATTTATGGTTTTCAGATGAGGATTACGAAGAAAAGGGAACCTTGATCAAATGGAACCCTGCGGTCAAGACAGCCGTGGATAGGGATAAACTTTGGGAAGCGCTTTTAGATGACCGAATTGATATTGTGGCCACGGATCATGCCCCACATACCTTGGAAGAAAAAGACAACCCATATACTAAGGCACCGTCTGGAGGGCCACTGGTGCAGCATGCACTTTTGGCCATGTTGCAAAAGGAAGAAGAAGGCAAAATAGGCTTGGGAAAAATGGTGGAAAAAATGTGCCACAATCCGGCAAAGCTTTTTGATTTGGACCGAAGAGGTTTTATTCGGGAGGGATACTATGCCGATTTGGTACAAGTGAACCGGAATTCACAAAATCTGGTTAAAAAATCCAATATTCTTTACAAATGTGGCTGGTCTCCGTTTGAAGGTGTTACTTTTGGTTCTGAAATAGTACGGACCTTTGTCAATGGGCATTTGGCATTTGACCAAGGTAATTTTAGCACCGAACGCAAGGCTAAAAGGTTAACTTTCAATAGATGATAATGAAGCGTATGTTTCTTTGCTGCTTGGGGCTTCTACTGTTGGCCTGTGGGGAAGCCGTGATTGAAAAACCGGAAAACCTGATTCCCAAGGAAAAAATGGTTGAAATCTTCCATGATTTGGCATTGCTCAAAGCGGGAGGCGACAATTTGGAACCCATTCTGGAATACAAGGGAATCACCATTATGGACTACCTGTACGACAAACACGGAATAGATAGTGTCCAGTTTGTGGAGAGTGATTTATATTACGCGTCCGTGCCCTTGGAATACCAAGCCATTTACGAGGAGGTGGATGGCATATTGGAACGAAGAAAAAATGCTATGGAAGGGGTTACCATGAAAAAGAACGACAGTATGCGAAAAGCTCGAAAGCAAAAACGGGATTCCACCAACCTTTCAAAAGCTTCCAAAAAGGAGCAAGAAGTGAACTAGGATTTAAATTTCTCGCAACAAAAATCCAAGATTTCATCTAGATTGTCATACGTAAAATCCAAGGCCCTTTTTATTTTGGTGTTGTTGTAGATTTCCCTCTTATACATGCCTTTCACCATATTTTTGGTGAGTCGTCGCCTTTTACCTCTAAGTTTGCTCCGCAATCCGTCCCAGCGCCAAAAGAGTTCCAGCATCCAAAAAGGGATGGGCTTGTCTGAAGGGGGTACTCCCAGACGATTACATATTCTTTTAAAAATTTCGGCGTAGGTCAGGTTCTCGTTGACTAAAATGAAGCGTTCATTGTTTATGTCCGAATCCATCAACTGGGTCATGGCCCTCGTGACATCATTGACCGAGACAAATCCAGTTCCTCCGGGAATAAAATGCCTTTTGCCTTTTTGCGCGTAAGTAAAGAAAGAACCACTCCCCGATTTCCAAAAACCAGGGCCTAGAACCACTCCAGGGTTGACGACAACTACTGCCAAACCTTCTTGACTTCCCCGCCATACCTCCAATTCGGCATCATGCTTGGTAAGTCCATAGACCGAAACGTTGGTTTCGTTCCATTCATTTTCCTCGGTGGCCATCTTTCCCTTTACACTTGGGCCAATGGCAGCAATGGAACTCACGTAACAGAGTTTTTTCACCCTGTTCGCAATACAAAGATTTACCACATGGGCCGTGGCCTCGGAATTGGCCTGTATGAGCTGATCCAGTTGCCTGGGGTCAAAAGAGATCAATGCGGCACAATGATAAACATGGGTAACATCCTTAAAAGCATTTTCCAATGTACCTACATCTGTAATATCAGCTTGAACCCAAGTAATTTTGTCTAAAAGTGATTCTGGATGGTCCGTGTAGTAATCAAATACCTTTGAGACTTTTTCCAGGGATTTTTGGGTACGATAGGTTGCTTTTACCGACTTTCCGTCTTGCACCAATTGGAATAGCAAATGGGAGCCTATTAAACCCGTACCTCCTGTAACCAAAATCATGGGATAAAAATACCTATTTGCATTGGATTTATTGAAGTAAGTAAGATCTTCATTTTATATTTGCAGCTATGCTAAAGCAATGGTAATGGAAAAGAATTTTGTGCAGGAACTGCAGTGGAGGGGAATGGTTCATGATATCATGCCCGGAGCCGAGGAGCATTTATTGGAAGATATGCAGGCCGCTTATGTAGGTATAGACCCAACCGCGGATTCCTTACATATTGGTCATTTGGTCAGTGTAATGATGCTGCGCCATTTTCAGTTGGCCGGGCACAAGCCTTTTGCTTTGGTTGGGGGAGCCACGGGAATGATTGGCGACCCGTCTGGAAAGTCTGCCGAACGTAACCTTTTGGACGAAGCTACGCTTAGGCACAACCAGGAAGCCATCAAATCCCAATTGGGAAGATTCTTGGATTTTGACAGTGATGCGCCCAATGCTGCTGTCTTGGTAAACAACTACGATTGGATGAAGGATTTCTCCTTTTTGGACTTCATTCGTGACGTGGGCAAGCACATCACCGTAAACTATATGATGGCCAAGGATTCTGTAAAAAAGAGACTTTCTTCCGATGCCAAGGAGGGGATGTCCTTTACGGAATTTACGTATCAATTGGTTCAGGGATATGACTTTTTATACTTGTACCAGCACCATAATTGTACCCTTCAGATGGGGGGCAGTGACCAATGGGGGAATATTACCACAGGTACCGAGCTGATCAGAAGGATTGGTGGCGGAAAAGGCTTTGCTTTGACCTGTCCTTTGATCACCAAGGCTGACGGCACCAAATTTGGAAAGACTGAAGGCGGGAATGTTTGGCTGGATGCAGAACGCACTTCTCCCTATAAATTTTATCAGTATTGGTTGAACACCTCAGATGAAGATGCAGAGAAATACATTAAAATTTTCACCTTTTTGACCCAAAAGGAAATTGAATCGCTTGTGGAAACCCATAAGCAAGAACCACATTTGAGAGCCTTGCAAAAGAAATTGGCCGAGGAGATTACCACCATGGTTCACTCCAAAGAGGACTTGGAAAATGCCATCAAGGCAAGTAATATTCTTTTTGGCAAATCCACTTCAGAGGACCTAAAAACCTTGGATGAAAAAACATTCTTGGATGTGTTTGATGGGGTTCCCCAGGCCACCGTTTCCAAAAGCGAGCTGACATCTGGCTTGGATATGATTGGAGCCTTGGCGGCCAAGACAGGATTTTTGGGATCCAATGGAGAGGCACGCAGGGAATTGAAGCAGAATTCCATCTCCGTCAACAAACAAAAAGTAAAGGAGGATTACTTAATATCCATTGAAGATCTCATCAACAACAAGTTTGTGTTGCTTCAACGCGGGAAGAAGAACTACTTTGTTCTTGTAGCGGAATAGGTCTGATACTTTATTTGAAGTCTAAAGGGCCATTAGGTTGCAGCCCCGAACATCAGAGTGGTCAAAGCGGCCCAAAACCTCGAAAGACCCATCGGCAAAAGTTTTTCCCAAATCCTGGGTCGCGATAAAGGAGCAGGAATTTATATTGGCCAAATCAATCACGTTTATTCCCCCAGTTTTTTGATGGGATTGTAAGCTCAATGGGTCTTCCGTATCCCGAGTCAAAATTTTCATCCATGGTGGAGTTTGGAAAATCCCGTTGCCTTTGGAATAGGCTTGGGATAGCAGCTCTGTCATCCCATATTCCGAATGGATGGTGTCCACTTTAAAGGCATCTTTTAATATTGCATGTAATTCTTGCCGGATTAGTTCCTTTCTTCGTCCTTTCATTCCTCCCGTTTCCATGATGGTAGTGTGCTTTAAATCCATTGGGAATTGTTCGGCCAAATCCAACAGGGCAAAAGATACACCAATGAGCAAAGTCTGGGTTCCCGAAGTTTCCAGTGCCATCAATTTTTCTTTTAGTGTTGAAAGTTCATCAAGATAAAAACCACTATCGGGATGCTCCGATCTTGCAACCAAATCGTTGACCATATATACCAAGGACGAACCTTCTCTTTCCAAATAAGAGGGCAGCAGAGCAAGAGTGCAATAGGATTTCACATCGCCATAAAAAGCCTGAAATGCAGCCCTAAAACTTTGTCGATAAAGACTTAGATCGGTAATAAAATGTTTACTGGTGGAGCCAGCGGTGGTTCCGCTGCTTTCAAAAATGGCATCAGTGGGTTTATGGGAAGATGTGATGGTAAATGACTTAAAGAACTCTATCGGCAGGAAGGGGATGGCTGCAATGGAGTGCACCTTGTCCAGGGATTTACCCAAATGTTCGCAATATGCTCTGTAGACTTTGTTGTTTTGGTATTGAAATTCAAAAATTTCCAAGGTCAATGCCTCAAATTCCGCATCGGTAGCGATAGAAAAAATACGTTGGGATAGCGAACTGTTCATTGGGCCATAAAAGTACCCAAAAAAAATGCCCTTCTAAAGAAGGGCGGTATAAGTTGCGGCTATTTAATGACCAGTTTTCGTGTCATGGTTTTTTTGTCTTCCGTCACTTGTAGTACATAAACACCTGGAACCAATCGGGATACGTTAAGTGTATTGGTAGAGATTCTGTCCGTTAGCACTACTTCGCCAAACACATCATAGATCTTAATTTGCTTGGTACCGTTGGTTGCAGTGGTAACATAGACCTCGTCCCCATAAACGGGATTGGGATACATTTTAAATCCCTGAAGCTCCTGTACCTGTTCAGTGTTTACACTGACCAATTCCTGCCCGAAAGAGAAAAGTGGTAAAGCCATAATGAGAATAAAGTAGATTTTCTTCATACATGCTGATTTGGGTATAAGCAGTATAAAAGTATGTAAACAAGGCAATAATGGCTATAAAATGTTGTGAAACAAGGAAATGTGTTGGGAAAGTGGGTTATTTTGATGTGTACCCGATGAAATGCACCTCAAAATCTTGAAAACTACTTGATAATGAGCTTTCTGGTGGCCACTTTATTATGCTCAAACACCCTTAGAATATACACTCCTTTATCCAGATTGGACAGGTTGAGTTCCTTTCCTAAAATAGTGGTTTGAAGTACTTGGGTACCCAAAACGTCAAAAATGAGAATTTTCTTGGGTGCATTTTGTGTGGTCTCAATGTAGACCTTGCCATAAGTAACTGGATTGGGGTACAACTTAAACCCGTCAATATCTGAACCTGCTTGGGAACTCTGGGCGAATCCAAGGGAACAAACAAAAAAGAAAAAGACGAGGTAAAGGTGCTTCATAAAGTATTGGTTACAAAGGCTATGCCACAAATATAAATAAATTGATTCCTGATTAGAAAAAGCTTGAGGAAAAAACCCACACTTTTCGATAAAGTGCAAAAAGAAGCCCCCGTAAGGGGGCTTTTATCCAATAGTTCTAAAGCTGTCTTTATCTTTTTAGATTGAAGTAATCTATAAGTTCGTGGTAATTTCTCACGTCTAGATCGTCGCGACTTAAACCTCTTAAAGCGTTTGTTTTAATGGCTATGACATTTAGGCTTTCGAAATTAATGGAACCTTGGTAAGGCGCTGAACTGGTGGATTCTTCAACTACTAAGCTAAGTTTTGCATTATATGGTCTAGTGTATGCAATTTTAAAACCTTTTTCCAATTTGATGGTAGGTATGGAAGTCCATGTATTTGAGTTTTCAGAATTCGATGTATAAAATGGGAACAACAAAAAAGGTTCATTTTCAGAAAATCCATTTTGATTGTCGAGCTCCAAAAATTCCAAATCCAGGTTTTTTTCGAAACTTTGATGACCAAGTTCAATTAGAGCGGCATTTGCACCGAGAATGGTTTTGGGATAAGAATCTACCTCTTGTTGTGTTGGGTTGTTTTCATCTGAACATGATGCGAACAGTATTGCTAAGCTTAAGGAAATACAACTTATGAATGATTTAGTTTTCATTGCAATGGATTTTATGGTGTTATTAAGATATTATTGAACAGATTATCTGATATCAGTTGACGGCAAAGCGAAGAGGAAAGACGTTGTTGTTTTCATTTGATTCGGGATTGTTTTGATTGTCGTCAACTCGAATCAATAACCAAAAATTACCTCCAAAGCTATTGAAGTCGGATGTAAAAAGAGTCGTACCTACGTATTTACCACTACCTGAACCTATGGAGCTGAAATTTGTTGTTTTGATACGTGTATCGGAGCCACTTTGAAAGTTCTGGTCAGCGGACACGTAAAAGCCAATAGAACTTGATCTTGAGTCACCTTGCCCAGTATTTTGCACAAACACATCTATGGTGGCAATCCCTGTAGGATTATTGATATAGTGTCTGTCGCTTCCAATTTGGCTAAAGATGTTATCACATCCAGAGCAGTTACTATTAATTACTGAACCATTTAAATCAATGGACAAATCTGGCAGGGGATATGTAAAGTGATATATCTCCTCATGATTCCCGTAGTTGACCCGCATGGTGAACTGTTGGCCCGGATATGTGGAATAATTTTTAGTACTGGTCACCCACATGTTTTTGGTATGATAATTTTGATATATTATATCATAATCATCTTCCCTGTTCCAATAAATTCTTCCCAAACTGTTGGAAGAACTTGTTGAGTTACCTTTGTAGACGACAATGTCAATTTGATGATGTCCGTTTGAACTGTACGAATAATCTCCTCTGATTTTGAAATCGAAATTAAATTTTGTCCCGGCAGAAAAGCTTTGGTTGGCAGGTTCCTTTACCACAAAATCTATGATATCTATTTGCTGTGTTTGCGCAAATGATAAAAAGGTTGATAGTAAAAATAAAAATGTGATTTTTTTCATGATGAAGTGTTTTTAAAGTTATTTAAAACTATCAGAAAAAGCCTACATTTATGTTATTTGAATGATACAATATTGTAAATAAAAAGCCCCGCAAAGCGGGGCTCTTACATCAAAAAAGTTTGTACTTAAATCTTAGAAACCAGTTGTCCAGCCATCTGCCCAAGTGGGTTGGTCAGCACCGTTTCCGGCTCCTGTATTATCACCTTCCACGATAAAATCTTGGTTGGCACCAATATAATCTGTTTGTGCAAAGCCTGTCGCAGGGTTGGCAAATTGCATTGGGTCAATGGATAGGGCATCCGCCTCAATTCTAACGGCCGCTTCTGTATCAGTATCCTTTACCGTAACTCCAAGATCCACTCCGCTGGTGAAGAAGTTGGTAATTGTAAAGTTTCCGCCTCCTTCTTTGAAGAAGAGGGCCCCTTCGGTCACAGGACCTACAACCGTAATGTTGCTCAAAGTGGTTGTGGTCACAGGAGTGGCATCTCCGTTGTCCCCATTGTTAGAGCCTTCAATACCTGCTTTGGCACCACCGGCAATATACCAGTTGCTACCGTTTCCTGTCCATCCATCGGCAAAGTCAATGGAATCATCTCCACTGCCAATGGAAACCAAGTAGTTACCGTTTACGGTACCGCCGAAGAACTCAATACCATCATCACCACCGTTATAGGACTGCACATATTCAAAAGTAGTGCCGTTACCAACTCCAAACAAGGAAACCCCGTTAAACTCCTTATCGTTGGAGAAAGTAGCACCTGTATATTCAACGCGTAAATAGGTTATGGATCCTGAATCGTCATCAGCAGCATCACCGCCATAGGTAAGGTCACCCACCTCTGTAGTGATATCGTTTCCTTTGTTGGTAGGAGCGTTTCCGGCAATTACCAAACCACCCCAATCTCCAGGAGCAGGAGTGTCACTGGAAGAAGTCATTACCACAGGATTGTTGGCTTCGCCATTGATGAAGATTTGTGCACCTCTTTCAACTCCAATAAAGGCAGCAGTACCACCAGCAGCCTTAATGGTTGTTCCAGCAGGAATGGTCAAAGATCCACCTGATTTAACGATGAATCCGCTGGTCAAGAAGTACTCGGTAGCTGCGTCTAGCGCAACATCACCGGTTACCTCACCGGCCAGGTTTTCAGTACCTGCACCACTATTGCTCAAGCCAGTAGTCCAACCGGCGGCCCAGTTAGGGGCAGCAGCTCCGTTACCAGCACCTGTGGCTACACCTTCTGTATAGAAGTCGTTGGCGCCAGTATAAGTTGTTGCTTCAAAATCCGTTGGGGTATCAGAAAATTGGATGTTGGTAATGGTAAGATCGCCATTGTCAATTCGGGCAATAGCCTGGGCATCTGTATCATTAACGCTTACACCGATTTTGGCGTTGCTTACATAGAAGTTGTCGATAGTAAAGTTACCACCACCTTCTTTGAAGAACAAGGCACCTTCATCGTTGGTAGGACCAACAACGGTGATATTGCTCAACATGGTTGTGGTCACAGGAGTGGCATCACCATTATCTCCGTTGTTGGAGCCTTCAATACCTGCTTTGGCACCACCGGAAATATACCAGTTGCTACCATTTCCAGTCCATCCATCAGCAAAATCAATGGAATCATCACCGCTACCGATGGACACCAAGAAGTCACCGTCAACGGAACCACCAAAGAACTCGATTCCGTCATCACCTCCGTTAAAGGACTGTACGTATCTGAAAACAGTTCCTGAACCTACACCAAATAAGGAGACTCCGTTGAACTCCTTGTCATTGGAGAAAGTTGCACCGGTATATTCAACTCTTAGGTATTGGATAGATCCTGAGTTGTCATCCGCCGTGCTACCACCATAGGTCAAGTCACCCACTTCTGTGGTGATGTCGGTTCCTTTGTTGGTTGGAGCATCTCCAGCAATAACCAATCCACCCCAGTCACCTGGAGCTGGGTTAGCGGCACCTGAGGTCATTACCACTGGATTGGAAGACGTACCGTTAATAAATATTTGTGCACCTCTTTCAACACCGATAAAGGCAGCCGTACCTCCCGCAGCTTTGATCGTAGTACCTGCAGGAATGGTCAAAGAAGACCCCGATTTAACAATATAGGCATCGGTAAGGTTGTACTCCAAAGATGCATCCAAGGTAGTATCTGTGTTAACATCGCCGGAAAGTTCTACCGCATTCACTGGGCATTCGTTACAAGATGAACCTCCACAGTCCACTCCTGTTTCATCGCCATTTTGGATGTTGTCATTACAAGTAGCCTGAATAGTGCTACTTCCTCCATCATCACTACTACAAGAGACCACGAAAGTCAGTGTAGAAAGGCCAAAAATGAATTTTAAAAGCGTTTTTTTCATTGTTTTAGTTTTTTAGAAGTAAGTAATTGAGAATTTATATTTGGTCATTAATAAATTACACTTGGTCTTAGAATCTATAGGTCATGGATAACCTCAAATCGATTCCTTTTTTATATGTAAGGATATCTACCTCTTCCTCCAACACACCACGTTCTACGAAAATGGGATCTATGTTACTGCTGGCATCATCTTGGTAGCGTTCCACGGATGGATCTAAAAGGTTCTTGGCGTTCAGGCCAAAGGTCAAATGCTTGTTCAACTGAAATTTGGTCACCAAATCCAAAGTGGGAACACCCCTATCAATAAGGTTGCCCCTACCTTCTGAACCAAGGGCAAATACACGCTCCGAAAAGTAGTTGAACGCCATGGTAGCCTGGAAATTCCTATCCTCCCTCAATTCAGTAAAGTAGCTTACATCGGCATTCACGATGAAGTCAGATGCTCCACTTAAATTGGTTTCGGTAAAAGTGGGTCTTACCGTAAATGTGGTTTCTTCCGCAATTTTATCGGGGTCCAATTTTTGGTTGGTGTTCAAATAGGAGAAATTGGCACCAACGGTAAGGCTCTCCGAGAGGATGTTGTCTGCGGTTTCTTTTTCAATTTCGAAAAGTTGCTTTCGTACTTCAAGTTCTGCTCCTATTGCAGTTGCGTTGTCCCCAGTATTGGCCCAACTGATATCATTGGCAGCGGATGCTACCGTGATTTGGTTGATGGGATCCTGGATGAAACGACCAAAGGCAGTTAAAGAAACTACCTCGCTGGCGGATGGGAACAATTCCCATCGAACATCAAAATTGTAGTTGGTGGAGCTTTGCAAATCTGGATTACCAAAGGAATCCTGGTTGACCTCTTCCTGAAATAAGAAAGGTGCTCTTTCTTTGAATTGAGGCAACGTATAGGTCTTACTTGCAGCCAATCTCAAGTTTTGTTTCTCGTTTAACGCATACTTAAAGGAAACAGAGGGCAGTACCTCAAAGTTGTCCAATTCATTGCTGCCCTCTCCCTGGATTACTGTACTCCAATTGATGGATTGGTTGATCTGTTCTCCACGGATCCCGGCAAGCATGGTGAATTTGTCGCTCACCTTATATTCAAAATTGACGTAACCGGCATGGATATCTTGGCTACCATTATAGAACTGGGGCTCCAATGCACCTGCAAAGGAAAGAGGCCCTCTAAATGTTCTTATTTGATACAGCCCATTGACAAGGTTTTCCTGATTGAAGTAGGCATCAATGTTTCTAGGATCTACCAAAGGTTGATCAATCGGGTTGTTATTGGAATCCCTAAGCAAAATCTGGAAGTTGAACTGCTCCGCCTCAAAATCCACATCTTTGAACCTTCCACTATATCCCAAAGTTAACTTACCGTCAAAATCATCGTCTTCGTTGGCCTTGAACTTATAGGTAAGGGCCAGGTTTCCAGAAATCTCCTCCTCGTCCAAATCTTGGAAAAAACGGTGATTGCTGGAGGCAGCTGAAACCAAACGGAAGGATTTTGGTCCATTAGGTTCACTGTTGTTGTCTGGAAGAACGGTATTTTGTCTTCTGTCCGGTACTTTGTTGGCCAAGAAGTTATAGGCTGCTCCCCATTTTACATCAAAACGATTTCCCAGTCCATGTTCGCCCAATAATTGGTGGACAAACAACGTATTTCTTTCAAAAGTGGCACGCTGAACAAAACCACCTCCTTGGGGTGCGTCATCTTCACGGTCTATGATTCCCTCAAACTCGTCCTGTCTTTGGGTTGAGGTGTTAAGGAACAAATAGTTGTACTTAATGGAGTGGTCTTTGTGTCTTAAACCCACATTACCCATTGCTGTGGTATTGGTGGAATATCGATAGCCAACATAATCGTACTCGGAGTTGGGCAGTGCTGTACCAATGTTTACGCCTCCATTGTTAATACCTTCCCTGTATTGGAATCTATTGCTGAATGAGCCAGTTGCGAAGAAATTGATACGGGTGTTTTCACCTAAATTAAAACTGTTCCCACCTCTTATGGAACCGCCAATATTTGTGGGGGTTCCACCATCTTCACGATCCCAGCTTGTGGTAAAGTTGTAGTTGTTCAATGGAAACTCTGGCGAATTTGTATTATAGAACCCAGAGTAATTTGGACCTTCGTTTAAATAAAAGTCCTCTCCAGTGGCAACCGTGTTAATTCCAGACTGCAATCCAACTTCCAAGAAACCAGATCCATTATAGTCTTTGGAAACAATATCTATGTTTGCACCGGCGAAATCTCCATAGTTTCCTATGCTATAGGTCTTGTCAATACCGATGGATTGAACAATGCTTGTACCAAAAATGCCCAAATCAATGTTCTTTCTGGAAGGATCGTTGGATGGAAGTGGAAGACCATTCAGAGTGGTTACATTGTATCGGTCGCCCAAACCTCTAACAAAAACGTTTCCAGAACCTTCTTCCTTGGAAACCCCCGTAACCTTGGAAACGGCCGTGGCCACATCTCCAACACCTTTTCTGGCCAATTCTTGCGCGCCTATGGAAGTTTTTATTTCTACCGCTCTTTTCTGATCTAAAAGTAACGCGGCCTCAGAATCCTGACGTGCAACTGTGGTTACCACCACTTCATCCAAGGCAAGGCCAGCGGAAGCACTCATAGGCACATCAATGTTGGTTACCTTATCGGCTACAACCTCTACATTTGGAATTTCAATGGTTTCGTAACCCAAGTAGCTGAAAACAATAGTGTAGGTTCCAGGGTCGATTCCCGCAATCTCGTAAAGCCCGTCAAAATCGGATGTGGTACCAAGAGTAGTACCTTTGATTAGCACGTTGGCAAAGGCCAAAGGCTCATTGTTTAATTCTTTGTCTGTTAATTTACCCACGATGCTTCCCGTGGTCTCTTGCGCACTAATTTGTAACCCTACAAACAGTGTGAAAATCAATAAAATATATTTCATTAGGTATTAAATCTAGATGGCGCAAAGAAAGACCTGTGCTGTAAAAGCGATGTTACCCGCGTGTTAAGTGTTTTTTGGGTAATTGTTACAATAATGTTACCACATTAAATGAACGTTAAGCATTTATGGCGTTATAGTATTATCTTTACATTTGGGCGATCAACCATATAAATACCATCTTATGAAAACAAAGGACATTAAGATATTACTCGTTGATGATGAGCCAGATATCCTGGAAATTGTGAGCTATAATCTTGCTGCTGAAGGGTACGAAGTCTTTACTGCCAAAAACGGTGTGGAAGGGGTGGCCAAGGCCAAAAAGAAAAACCCACATCTCATCATTTTGGATGTGATGATGCCCGAGATGGATGGTATTGAAGCTTGTGAGATCATCCGCAATACCCCAGGTCTTGAAAATACCATCATCACCTTTTTAACGGCTCGTGGGGAAGACTACTCCCAAGTGGCCGGTTTTGATGCAGGCGCGGACGACTACATTACCAAACCCATCAAACCAAAAGTGTTGGTAAGCAAGGTAAAGGCGCTATTAAGAAGGCTGAAAGAGGAGAAAGCCGAAACCGAGGACATTGTTAAGGTGGGTAACATCATCATCAATCGGGAGGAATACAAGATCATCAACAATGGAGAAGAGATCATTCTCCCAAGAAAGGAGTTTGAACTACTGTCACTTTTAACCTCCAAGCCCAGTAAGGTGTTCAAAAGGGAAGTGATTTTGGATAAGGTCTGGGGCAATGAAGTCGTTGTTGGGGGTAGAACCATAGATGTACATATAAGAAAGCTACGTGGAAAAATTGGGGATGAGCACTTTAAAACCGTTAAGGGCGTAGGGTATAAGTTTGTCCTATAATGGCCGTACAACTCAGGAAGTCCTTCACTTTTGCCATAAAATCCTCCCTGCTGATCACCCCGGCACTCACATTACTTTTCGGGGGGATTCTTTATTATTCCGATCAATTTAGCTGGTTACCTGCGATTCTCTTTGCATTATTGTGCTTTGTGGTTTGCTTCTCCATCATACAAATTAGGGTGGAGCGATTTATTTACCGAAGGATAAAGAAGATCTACGATGATGTGTCCTTATTGGAATCCACTTCCTTCTCCTCCAAACCGGTCACCACCAGCATGAAAACCCTTACCCAAGAGATTGAGAAGTTTGCCCAGGATAAGAAAATAGAGATCGATACCTTAAAAATTCGGGAAGAATATCGTAAGGATTTCTTGGGCAATGTTTCGCACGAATTGAAAACCCCCTTATTTACGGTGCAAGGTTATATCCTTACCCTTTTGGATGGTGCCATGAACGATAAAAAAATTAGGGAAAAATACTTGACCCGGGCCAACAAAGGGGTGGAAAGATTGATCTACATTGTTAAGGATTTGGATCTTATTACCAAACTGGAGGTGGGTGACCTAAAACTGGAACGGGAAGATTTTGATATTATCGAGCTCATTCAAAATGTGTTTGATCTTTTGGAAATGAAGGCGGCCCAAAAAGAGATAACACTCACTTTTGATATGGAATATACCCAGCCCATTTTTGTGAATGCGGATAAGGAAAAAATTCAGCAAGTGGTGAGCAATTTATTGGTCAACTCTATTAAATATGGCCACCCAAACGGAACCACAGAGGTGAGCGTGGAGAATTTGATCAAAAATAAGGTCATCATCCGCGTCACGGATAACGGAGAAGGAATTCCCAAACAACATATTCCGCGTTTGTTTGAACGGTTTTATCGGGTGGACCAGAGTGGAAGTCGGAGCGAAGGTGGTTCGGGTCTTGGGCTTTCCATTGTAAAGCACATCATTGAGGCGCATGACGAAAAAATTTATGTGGAAAGTGAAGTGGAAGTAGGTTCCGAGTTTTCCTTTACCTTGGAAAAAACAGTAAAGAGTTCGGAATAATTCACTGAGGTCTCAAATCGATTCAACCCTTCAAAATCTTCAATTTGATTGAGCATTTCCAATCTAAAATCATCTTGATTGCAGCTTGGAGCCAATTGTTGTTTTTGCAAACGTTTGGCCAAATAAACCTGCTCGTATTGTCCAGGAGTGGGGATAAAGAAGGCCTTTTTTTCCAGCTTGGCCAAATCCATCACGGTGGTATAACCGGATCTACATAACACTTTTTCGCTTTGGTTCAGGGCAATTTGCAATTCGTTGCTCTGCATAAAATTGAACACGGTGATCACTCCTTTTTGGGTATGGATTTCCTCCCTGATCTGATCTGATTCAATTTTGCCCTTGACAAACAATACCCTGCCCTCAAAACCTTGGAGTTCATTCAAGATCTTTTCCTCCAAAAATGAGCGTTGGGGCTCCGGGCCGGAGAGAAGAACCATAAGGTCATACTTCATTTCGGTTTCCAATTTCTCAAACCGACTCAGAGGACCTAAATAGGCAATGTTGAACTTCTCCTTTTTTAAGTGTCCCAACTTTCCGGTAAGATTCGGTTTGCCCTTTACATCGGGAACCCAGCACGCATCAAACTTTTTAATGACTTTCTGATGGGCTTTGGTACTCATCCAGGTAGTGTTTCCGGACAGCACGTTAAGCTGATGGGTAATAAAAACACAGGGCACCTTTTTAAAATAGGCCCCCATACGATTGTCCGAAATAATTCCATCCAATCCGTGTTCTTTTACCAATTTTTTCACGGCCTTTTTCTCCTTGGCCATAGCCTTGATGACCTTGGGGGAATCCCATATCATTTTAATTTTGAAATTCTTCCCTTTTTCAGCATAGGTAATGTTGTAGGAAGGAAGTTCAAAAGAGGTCAACTTAGGGAACTCCTTTTGTAACAAAGCCAGTGCTACACCGTCTGAAGCTATATAAGGTTGATGTCCTTCAGCCAACAATGCATTGATTATGGGAATACATCTTGTGGCATGGCCAAGTCCCCAATTGAGCGGGGCCACCAAAATACGTTTGGAACTTTGCATGAATACAAAAAAATGAAACTCAATTTGCCTTTGGATTTCCTTAGTTTTGCCAAAACATTAAATTTTGCTCAAAAAGCACCGTGGGAAGTAAGAACAAATTGAAACGCTTTAGGGAAAACGAGACTTTTTCCAATGTAATCCAACCCAGTAGAGATGAAATTTTGGAGGGATTTGGATGGAAGGGAAAATGGACATCGTTTTTTAAAAATGACAATCCGATTGTATTGGAATTAGGTTGTGGAAAGGGAGAATACACTGTTGAACTGGCTAGGCGAAATCCGAACAAAAACTTTATTGGGATTGATATAAAAGGGGCACGTTTTTGGAGGGGTGCGAAAACAGCGATTCAAGAAGAAATACAAAATGTGGCCTTCCTACGTACCCAAATTGAATTGGTGGACCAACTTTTTGGAGCACATGAAGTGGACGAAATTTGGATTACATTTCCAGACCCCCAAATCAAATACAAGCGAACCAAGCATCGCATGACCAACCCGGAATTTTTGAAGAAATACGAACAGATTTTACGGCCGGGAGGACTATTGAACCTAAAGACGGACAGTGAATTTATGCATGGTTATACCTTGGGACTTTTACAAGGTCTTGGGCATGAAATTGTATATTCCAACCACAATGTTTACAAAAATGCAGGGAGTCCTGCAGAGGTAACTGAAATTCAAACATTCTATGAAAATCAGTATCTTGAAAAAGGAAAGCCAATAACCTACATCCAATTTAGGATCAACTAACCAATGACGCATATACTTATTCTTTTTTTTGCCACTTTTTCGGCGGCATTCATGGCAACGGTACCTCCTGGTTTGCTCAATATGAACGCGGCCAAGACCAGTGTTGAAAAAGGAAAGTTGAACGGGGTTATTTTTAGTCTGGGAGTTTCTTCCATGATCATGGTTCAGGCGTATATAGCCGTATTAATTTCCAAATTTTTATATCGAAACCCCGAGGTAATCGACATACTTTTAAAGATTGCCATTCTTGTATTTGCCTTTTTTGCCATTTACTTTTTTGTGGTGGCCAAAAGAAAAAAAGAGCAACAGCTCACGGATGTCAACCTGAGCAAAAAGAACAGCTTTTTTAAGGGGGTTTTGTTGGCCGCACTTAATCTGTTGACCATTCCCTACTATAGTGGCCTTAATGCCATGTGGAACGAAGCGGGCTGGATCAAGTTTGAAGCCGCGGACATTGTGACCTTTGTTTTGGCAGCTGGGACAGGAACTTTTTCGGTACTCTATTTGTATACCTTCTATTTTAATAAATTGGAGCGCAAAACCAACCGCTTTTCGCGGAACTCCAACTATATCCTTAGCGCTTTAATGTTGGTTTTGTTAGTGATTACCTTGTTTAGGATTTTTTATAAGTAGCACCATATTTCCCTTATGCGGTTGTATTGGACCTTCTAAAACATTGTCAAGGTTTATGAAATTCGTGTAATTTGTGTCAAACCATTTGAATATTGATTATATAATGATGGAAGAGAAAAACTTTTTTGACAAGGTATATGAAGTGGCCAGGCTGATTCCTTATGGAAGGGTTACGTCTTACGGGGCCATTGCCAAATACTTGGGGGCAGCCCGCAGTGCGCGAATGGTGGGTTGGGCCATGAACAACTCCGGGGCCAAAGATGTTCCTGCGCATAGAGTGGTAAACCGAGTTGGTGTACTTACGGGAAAACAGCATTTTGATGGAACCAACCTTATGCAACAACTTTTGGAAAATGAAGGCTTGGAGATCCAGGACAACCAAATTGTGGACTTTCAAAAGTACTTTTGGGATCCGGCCAAGGAACTGCTCTGATTCAATTGACAATTTATAGTTAACAATTAGGGCAGTAAACCAATTCATTGACCATCACCCATTTCCCACTTTCCATTTTCAACTCTCCATTTTCCATTTACTATCAGCTATTAATCCTAGCTATCCCACCATCTTTAATTTCAATGCACAAACTTCTTAGTCTAAGTGCCATGGCGTATCTTTGTAATTTAGAATCAGTTTAAGCGACTGCAATCAAAATAAGAGCAATGAAGTTGAAAAAAGCGGACATACTTAAGGCTTTGGAACTGATATCTGCTCCAGGGGAAGGACAGAATCTGGTGGAGAGCGGTGCTGTTACCAATGTACAGGTTTTTGGTGATGAGGTAGAGGTAGATGTCACCATAAAAAACCCAAGTCTTCAGGCGAGAAAGAAAACGGAGGTAGAGATACTGAAAATCATTCATAAGGAGGTTTATGAAAAGGCCAAAATCAAAATCAACCTAAAGGTTGATGCTCCAGCTAAACCCAAGGTCAATCAAATTAAGGGGAATCCCATTCCAGGAATCCAAAACATAATCGCAGTGGCCTCTGGCAAAGGGGGTGTTGGAAAATCGACTGTAACTGCTAATTTGGCCGTGACCTTGGCCAAAATGGGGTTCAAGGTGGGACTTTTGGATACGGATATTTATGGGCCTTCCATGCCTATTATGTTTGATGTGGCCGCTGAAAAACCATTGTCAGTAAATATTGATGGCAAGAACAAGATGAAACCCATAGAGAATTATGGGGTCAAGCTTTTGTCCATCGGCTTTTTTACCCAGCCAAACCAGGCAGTGATATGGCGAGGTCCCATGGCGTCCAAGGCGTTGAACCAAATGATTTTTGATGCCCACTGGGGCGAGTTGGATTTTCTGCTCTTGGATCTCCCTCCGGGAACAGGGGACATACATTTGAGTATCATGCAATCGCTTCCGGTCACTGGTGCCGTTGTGGTGAGTACGCCACAAGAAATTGCACTTGCCGATGCTAGAAAAGGCGTGGCTATGTTCCAGCAAGAGGCCATTAATGTGCCTGTACTGGGAATCGTGGAAAATATGGCCTACTTTACCCCTGCCGAGCTCCCTAATAACAAATATCATATCTTTGGTAAGAATGGTGCCAAGAATTTGGCAGAAGACTTGGATGTCAAGTTTTTAGGGGAGATTCCGTTGGTGCAAAGTATTCGGGAAGCAGGTGATGTTGGAAGACCCGCAGCCATGCAAACGGCTACCCCAATTGAGGAAGCCTTTGAGGAACTGACAAAAAATGTGGTTCGGGAATTGGTGAGTAGGAACACCGACCTTCCACCCACAGAAGCAATCAAGATTACAACAATGGCGGGTTGTGCTGCCGTTAAAAAGAAATGAGCATGACATCGGAAGAAATAAAAAATAACGTTGAAAAAGCTTTGGACGAGATAAGACCGTTTCTGCAAAGTGATGGGGGTGATATTTCGTTGATTTCCATTGACAATGATAGTTTGGTGAAGGTGAAGCTTGAAGGAAATTGCATAGGTTGCAGTGTCAACCAAATGACTTTGAAAAGTGGTGTGGAAATGACCATAAAAAAATATGCCCCACAGATTGAGGAGGTCATTAATGTAGGTTAATCTGATGGAAGTCATGTTTCTTCTCTTCCCTAAACCCTAAGTTGCACGGATATCCAAATACCATTACTGCATGATTAAAACCGATATATTGATTATTGGGGCGGGACCTACGGGTCTTTTTACTGTTTTTGAAGCAGGCTTGTTACAACTTAAATGCCATTTGATTGATGCGCTTCCGCAGCCAGGGGGGCAATGTGCCGAAATTTATCCGAAAAAACCCATTTATGATATTCCGGGCTTTCCAGAGGTGTTGGCCGGAGAATTGGTGGATAATCTTATGGATCAAATCGCGCCGTTTCAACCTGGATTTACCCTTGGGGAACGGGCGGACAAAATTGAGAAACTGGAGGATGGTAGTTTTGTTGTCACTACCAACAAGGGAACCCAACATAATGCCCCGGTTGTTGCCATAGCTGGTGGATTGGGAAGCTTTGAGCCCAGAAAACCCCTATTGGAAAATCTTTCGAAATTTGAGGATAAGGGCGTTGCCTATATGATCAAGGAACCGGAGGTTTATCGGGACAAAAAGGTGCTGATTGCAGGAGGTGGCGATTCGGCTTTGGACTGGTCCATTTTCTTGGCGGATGTAGCATCCGAAGTTACCTTGGTTCATAGACGTAACGAATTTAGGGGCGCATTGGATTCCGTTGAAAAAGTACAGCAATTAAAAAATCAGGGAAAAATCAATTTGATTACCCCGGCCGAAGTGGTTGAACTACGTGGTGATGACAAGTTGAATGGGGTGGTTGTTAGAAAAACGGACAATTCGGAAGAAATTGAACTAGAGGTGGATAATTTTATTCCCCTTTTTGGACTTTCACCTAAATTAGGCCCGATTTCGGAATGGGGATTGGAAATTGAGAAAAATGCCATCAAAGTGGACAACACCTTGGATTACCAGACCAATATTCCCGGAATCTATGCTATTGGGGATATCAATACCTATCCAGGAAAGCTGAAATTGATTTTATGCGGATTCCACGAGGCTACCCTAATGTGTCAGAGTGCCTATCAGAGGATTTATCCGGATAAAAAGTATGTAATGAAATATACCACGGTGGGTGGCGTTACTGGTTTTGATGGAAGTAAAAAAGAAGCACCAAAGGCGGTGGTCAAAGCTATTGAATAAGAATGTCAGATATTAAGATTAAGATTACTGATCGGGACGGGGTGCTGCACGAGGTAGACGCTCCAACAGACATGAACATGAACCTTATGGAAGTGGTTCGCTCTTACGAACTTGCTCCGGAAGGAACCATTGGTATTTGTGGAGGAATGGCCATGTGTGCCTCCTGCCAATGCTATGTAAAGTCGGATCATGACCTGCCCGAAAAATCAGATGACGAAGATGCCATGTTGGCCGAAGCCTTTTTTGTGGAGGACAATAGCCGATTGGGATGTCAAATCCATATTACCCCGGAACTGGAAGGTTTGGAGGTGGAACTCGCCCCTGAGGAAGCGTAGCTCCAATCATTTTATCCGTTTTTGTAGGTAATTAAACATTTACGCATACGGTCTTTGGTCTCAAAGCGAAGCGTTCTTGGTCTAAAATCTTATTTCAAATCCTTGCTTGATAGGTAAAGAGATTGTAATACCTTCCTTCTGCGGCAATAAGCTCTTCATGGGTACCTTGTTCCATAATATACCCGTTCTCTATCACTAAAATCTGATCGGCTTTTCTGATGGTGCTCAAGCGGTGTGCAATTACAAAAGTGGTTCTTCCTTTGGTAAGCTCTGCCAAACTTTTTTGGATCAAGGCTTCGGATTCGGTATCCAAGTTGGAAGTAGCTTCGTCTAAAATCAGGATTTTGGGATCGGCCAAAACGGCCCGTGCTATGGCAATACGTTGGCGTTGGCCTCCAGAGAGCTTCACACCGCGTTCACCAATTAGCGTATCCAGCCCCTTATCAAATCGATCCGTAAATTCATCCACATAGGCTGCTCTAACTGCATTTTGCAAATCAGATTCAGAAGCATCGGGCCTGGGGAAAAGTATGTTTTCCCTAATGGTTCCCTCAAACAAAAAGTCGTCCTGAAGCACAACGCCCAGGTGCTGTCTAAAACTGATTAGGTCAACTTTGGAAAGATCTTTCCCGTCTATGGTCACCGTTCCGGAATCTGGCGTTATAAAACTAGCCGCTAAGCCGGCTATGGTTGATTTACCTGAGCCTGAACTGCCTACGAGGGCAATGACCTGCCCAGATTTAACTTCAAAAGAGATATTGTGCAAAACCTCTTTGTCCTCTTCATAGGCAAAGGACACGCTCTCAAAATTCATATCACCATGCATGGCTTCCAAGATATGGGTCCGGTCTTCCTCATTGATTTCTGGAACCATGTTCATAAGCTCTTCGGTTCTGTCCAGACCGGCCAGGGCCTCTGTCAGTTGGCTTCCAATGTTGCTCATTTGCATAATGGGGGCGATCATAAATCCCAGAAGCATATTAAATTCTACAAATTCACCCAAGGAAAGCGAACCTTCTATCATTTTATAGCCACCAAAACCCATTACACTGGTGGTGGCCACGCCCAACAGGAAAGTGGACGAACTGGTCATGAAAGCATTGGTGGTCAAACTTTTTTTGACTTTTTGGTATAAGCGATCAACCCCCTTTTCAAAAACAACATGTTCCTGTTTTTCGGCATTGAACCCTTTAATCACTCTAATGCCCCCTAGACTTTCCGTGAGCCTGCCCTTAACGTCCGCGTTGATTTTACCGCGTTCCCTAAAAATGGGCCTGATTATTTTAAAAGCTTTCAGTGCAATTAAGCCAAATATGATCAGGGGAACGAAGGTAAAAAGCGTCATAAAAACATCGATATCCAACAAAAGTATCAATGAGACCACAGCCGTAATGATTCCACCTACCAATTGTACCAGACCGGTACCCACCAGATTCCGTACCCCCTCCACATCTGTCATGATCCGAGACACCAGCGCCCCGGATTTGGAGTTGTCAAAAAATCGGATAGGCAACGAGAGCACATGTTTTTGGACCTTGGCACGCAGCTCTGAAATTAAAAATTGGGCCTGAACACTCAAAATTCGGGTGAGCAAAAAGGAAGTCACGGATTGAATGAGGATGGCCAACATTACTCCCGCAACCAAGTACTTGAGCATGTCAACATCTTTATTGACGATAACATCGTCTATCAAATATTTGGAGGCAATGGGAGCCACAAAACTGGCGGCCTTGCTAACGGCAATCAGCACCAGTCCAATGAAAACCAGATTCCGCTTGGGCCAAATGATGGTCTTGAACGCTGTTAATACACTTACCCTTTTTTCTGACATTTTAAAGTTGTTGCCGTTGCAAGTTAATTGATTTCAATGAGCCAATTGGGATATAAAAAAGAATTGGCATAGCAAAAAATAAGCGCCCAACATATAGTATATTTAAATATTTCAAGGACGTACTTATGGCATTGAAACACATAATGATAGGGCTAATTTTCTTTGTTTCCCTGTGTTGTTCCGCCCAGCAAAATTATCTGGAACTCAATCAGATTGTTACAGATAGCGCAAGAATTTTCACATCCCAAGAAATTGAGGAACTGAAGACCAAGCTAACAAACTTTGAATCTGAAACAACCCATCAGTTGGTGGTATTGACCATTGAGGAATTGGGATACCAAACCATTGAGGAATACGCCTACGGGACTTTCAACCAGAACAAACTGGGCCAAAAAGATAAAGATAATGGCATTCTGATCGTCTTTGCAAAAAATGACCGCCAGGTTAGAATTGAAGTGGGTTATGGATTGGAGCCTTACATCACCGATGCCGTAGCCTCAAGGATTATTCGAAATACCATGATACCCGAGTTTAAAGCGGAGAACTATTTTACTGGGATAGATCTTGCGACTGATCAAATCATCACCTTTTTAAATGAACCGGAAGCCTTGGAGGAATTTAAGCAGGAAATAGCTTCGGAAGGAGATATCAATGGCTGGGTAAAGCTCTTCATGGGTCTGTTTTTATCCATATTTGTTGCTGCAGGAGGGTTTCTTTTTTACAAATCCTATACTGGGATTGTGGAAATGTTTCGGGGCATGATGATTGGAAAATTGGGTTTGTTACAAGGGATTTTCATGGTACTTTTTGGGATGATTCCCACCATGTTTGCTTTGATTTTCGTGGGAATGCCTTTGTTTTTTGTCACGATGATTTTTGATATGGGAATCCATTGGGAGGAACACGAAAATTTGTTGGATGATTTATCTTGGGTGTATTGGATTATCGGAGGCTTTTTTCTTCTAACATTGGCACTGGCGTTGCTCAAAATACTGCTCAAGGGTAAGGAGGAGTTTAAACTTTCCCTGTACAAGAACGACGCAACCTATATGAGGAAGACATTTTCGTCATCAGGTTCCCATTCCTTTGGATCCAGTTCCGGGTCTTCCTTTGGAAGTTCCAGTAGCTTTTCGGGGGGAGGGGGAAGCTCAGGCGGTGGGGGCGCCAGTGGGAGTTGGTAAATCAATAATAATTCCTTTATTTTCACCTTTTAAAGCTTATTTATGGAAACCAAGGACAGCAACGGGAACTTTCTAGAAGACGGAGACAATGTTCACGTTACAAAGGATCTTAAAATTAAGGGGATGTCCAAAACACTAAAGCGGGGCAACCTTATCAAGAATATCAGATTGACCAACAATATCCACGAAGTGGAATGCAGAATAGGAAAGTCCTATATTGTTCTAAAGACTCAATTTTTGAAGAAGGCATAAGTGAAAACTGGAAATATTATATTGGGAATAGGCTTATGGGTAATAATTTCCTGCCAACAACAACAATCCCCAGAAGTTGAAAAATGGGAGGCCCAAGCGGAGAACGTCACCATAATTCGGGACGATTTTGGGGTACCCCACATCTATGGTAAAACGGACGCGGATGCTGTTTTTGGATTGCTATATGCACAATGCGAGGATGACTTTAACCGGGTGGAGCAAAATTATATCTGGGCCACGGGAAGATTGGCGGAAGTTGAGGGTGAGATAGGGCTGTACAGCGATCTGCGCGCCCGATTATTTATGACCAAGGAAGAAGCAATCCAAAACTATGAACAGAGTCCAGAATGGCTCAAGGAATTGTGCATTGCCTTTGCAGATGGCATCAACTATTACCTGCACACTCACCCAGAAGTAAAACCCCGATTGATTTCCCATTTTGAACCTTGGATGCCGATGTATTTCAGTGAGGGATCTATTGGGGGTGACATTGAACGGATTTCCATCCAAAAAATAAAGGCCTTTTACGAAAGCGGAATGGAACTGCCAAAGATGGAGCAATTGGAGATTCAGAAGAAAGAAGAAATGGCAGAACCCCAAGGATCCAATGGAATTGCTATCTCTGGAGATTTAACGGAGTCCGGAAATACCTTATTGTTGATCAACCCTCATACTTCCTTTTATTTTAGAGGCGAAGTACATGTGGTCAGTGAGGAAGGGCTCAATGCCTACGGTGCTGTAACTTGGGGGCAGTTCTTTGTGTACCAGGGCTTCAATGAAAAAACGGGTTGGATGCACACATCTACCTACACTGATGTAATGGATGAATTCAAGGAAACGATTGTTGAGAACGATGGGAATTTGTTCTATCAATACGGGGAAGAATTACGACCGGTTACAAAAACGGACGTCGTTCTAAAATACAAGGAAGGGAATCGGATGAAAGAAAAGTCCTTTCCTATGTATCGCACCCACCACGGACCCATTACGCATGCAGTGGATGGTCAATGGACGGCTTCGGCCATGATGTGGGAACCCGTAAAGGCTTTGGAACAGTCATACATTCGCACCAAGCAAAATGGCTATGATGGGTTTAGAAAGATGATGGACATCCGGACCAACTCCAGCAACAATACTGTTTATGCCGACGCCGAAGGGAATATTGCGTACTTCCATGGAAATTTTATCCCAAAAAGGGATACTATATATGATTTTACCAAACCTGTGGACGGTAGCAACCCCAAAACGGATTGGAAGGGCTTGCATACCGTGGATGAAAACATTTTGGTGCTGAATCCGGACAATGGTTGGATACAAAACTGTAATTCCACGCCGTACACGGCAGCTCTGGAAAATAGTCCTCAACGAGGTGACTATCCCAAATATATGTCTCGGGATCAGGAAAATTTTAGGGGAGTACATGCCATTGATTTATTGACGGATAGAAGCGGATTTACCTTGGATAATTTAATTGAACTGGCACATGATCCCCATTTGCCAGCTTTTGAGGCATTGATTCCCGGATTGATCAAGGCCTATGATGCCAACCCAAATCCGGCATTGAAGGAGCCGATTGAAGTTTTAAGAAATTGGGATTTCAGAACTTCCAAGACATCTGTAGGGATGACTTTGTCCCATTACTATGGAACCTTGTGCTACCAAAGAGCAGAACGGCTAAAGGGACTGTATGCCATGCAACTGGTGCAATATTGGGGTTCGGAATCTTCAGATGAGGAAAAATTGAAGCTGTTCCAAGAAACTGTGGAACGCTTGAACAATGATTTTGGGAATTGGAACACCCCATGGGGTGAGGTAAACAGATATCAACGACTCAATGGAGATATCAGACAGGCTTTTGATGATGCGGAACCTAGCATCCCTATTGGATTTGCCAGTGGGAGATGGGGCGCCCTAGCGGCTTACGGTGCCAGATACGATAACAATACCAAGAAAATCTATGGAACCCGAGGCAATAGTTTTGTTGCAGTTGTGGAGTTTGGGGATAAAGTCAAAGCCAAGACTATGTTGGCCGGGGGACAGAGTGGAGATCCCGACTCACCACATTTTGATGATCAGGCACAACCTTATGCCGATATGGATTTTAAGGATGCTGCCTTTTACAAGGAAGATGTGCAGCAAAGAGCCGTAAGCACGTATAAGCCAGGGGAAAAACCTTAGGGTTTGTTAAGACACAAGATAAAAGAAGCAAGAATCAAGACGAGTATTTGAACTTGAACTTGAATTTTTGAGCTTGAACTTGAATTTTGAACTTGAGGTTATTCCTCCTCTTTGATCACAATAAGACTGGCCGTAGATCCTGTAGATAAGTTCCAGCGATTGTTGTGAATGACCTCCCCTTTTTCGTCGGCAACGACCACTTGGGCAGTGTTGGGCCCGGAAGACCCCTGATTGAGGGCCACAAAATCCAACCTATTAAAGCCTTCAATTAAATCAATATTGACCCCCTTGAAGGAACCGGAAAGTAGCATATTGTATTCCACGATTTCACCGTTCAATAGAATTTTGATGCGATCGCCATCCACATATTCATGATCGCGGCATACAATGCCCACGAATTTGGCCTTGGTTTTTATATCACCTAAGTACTGGTCGCCAAAATGTTCCTTGGAACCCTTTTTCTCCTTTTCTCCAATGTTGGGGCTAAGTTTAAGGTCATGACCGGCCTGCACCAGTTCGCGATCTGGTAGCATTTTAACTCCGGGCTTATCGTTTTTGGATGTTAAACTCTCATCTAAAACAGAAGGAATCCTGAGAGAAGTACCTTGATTACTAGGTAAAATATCCAAGTTGTTTCGTTCACCAATTTTGAGTGGTTTGGTCGTAGGAATATCCCCTTGGGCACTGACCATGAGGAACCCAAAGACAAAAAAAGAACAGAAAAAAACCAATTTTTTCATAGCAACTTGGTCGATAACTTTTCTTAAAGTTAACAAATACCCTGCCAAATAGTTGGTAAATCGCTGTTAAATGTGGGGATATTTCGATGTATGTCAACTTCAACCTAAAATTCTGAAATGTGGTTGAGCCCTTGGGTTTATTTTAAAGGTTAAAAATCGTAAATTGATTCATTAGCAGGGTGTTATGCATTCTTTCAATCCTTAAGTGATGAAAAAAAGACAATTTTTAAAGCGTTTGGGTCAAGCGGCCATGGCAGTTCCTTTAGTGCCTATGACTGCCAATGGCCAAGAAATAACCTCTGAATTACCACCATATCCCAGTAGTAATAGTGAAGACTTTTGGAAACGCATTCGGCACGATTTTGACCTAAAACCGGACTATATCAATTTGGAAAATGGGTATTACTGCATCACCCCAAAACCCATCATGGAACAGCTGCACCAGTACACCCAAATGGTAAACTATGAGGGTTCGTACTATATGCGCACCGTGCAATGGGAAAATAAGGAAAAGGTTACGGCAAGATTGGCAAACTTTGTGGGCTGTGACCCAGAAACTTTGGTCATTACCAGAAATGCGACAGAATCCTTGGATTTGATCATTGGGGGATTTCCTTGGAAAGAAGGGGACGAGGCCATTTTTGCCGTTCAAGATTATGGATCTATGCGCGATCATTTTTATATGATCCGAGACCGATACGGAGTGGTATGCAAAGAGGTTTCCGTACCCAACCATCCCAAATCGGATGAGGAGCTTGTAGCCTTGTATGAATCGCAGATCACACCAAGAACCAAACTGCTCATGGTTTGTCATATGATCAATATTACTGGGCATGTCCTGCCCATAAAAAAGATTTGCGAAATGGCACATCATCATGGGGTGGAGGTGATGGTGGATGGGGCCCATGCAGTGGGACATATTGAGGTCAACATTTCGGAATTGGGCTGCGATTATTATGGCTCCAGCCTGCATAAGTGGTTGAACGCGCCCTTGGGGGTCGGATTATTGCACGTAGCACCAAAACAAATCTCCAAAATATGGCCGCTTTTGGCTGAACATAATACAGAACCCCAGGATATCCTTCGACTAAATCACACAGGAACCAACCCTGTACATATTTATCTAGCGATCAACGCGGCTTTGGATTATATGAATGTGATAGGGATTGAACGGAAAGAAAACCGACTTCGCTTCCTGCAAAAGTATTGG
Organism: Flagellimonas sp.; assembly: GCF_965233845.1. Lineage (GTDB taxonomy): Bacteria > Bacteroidota > Bacteroidia > Flavobacteriales > Flavobacteriaceae > Flagellimonas. The sequence goes on along the minus strand of NZ_OZ247584.1, from coordinate 3,493,321 downwards.
AGCGATGCATTAAGGGACGTTCCCAATGTTATTGTCAACACCCCTGCGGAGAACAAAAGGTGTTGTGGCATTGGCAATGTTGGAATTGCCCACATCTCTCCAAAGGAATTGGCAACCATCTTGCTGGAAGAGTTTGGGGTTTGGACTGTGGCCATTGATGAATCCAGTGTGCATGGTTGCCGAATAACTCCAAATATTTATACCACAACAAGGGAATTGGACACTTTTGTAAATGCGATGAAAACCTTGGCCAGACGAACCTAACACTTTGACTATTGGTCTATGTAGTCCACCAATTTCTCAGGCCCTTCCAATAAAACACGAACAATTTGCAGTGTGCCATCAGGTTTGGTGGCAATCTGCCATTTGATTAGGGAAATTTTCCCTTCCTCAATTTCAATCCCAGTGATACTCCGAGGATGCACGCAGCTCCCGTCATTGAAAAATGGAATTTGGCCAGGTTCTGGAAAACGGGGTCTATGGGTGTGGCCTGCTATGGTAATCCTGAGATTGTTTTCCAAAATCCAGCGTTTGATTCTTTTTTCGATACGAATCAGCTCTTTGTAGTTTTTGGCCGGACTGGTAGGGTCATGAATGCCCACTACTTGTAGCGGTTTCCATAAGATTCGAACCAAAAAACGTCCAAACCGCCAGCAAACATAGTTCCACCAATCCGCTTGATGACCATGGGTGCAAAAGAGCTCTTGCTGGGTCTGCCGGTGTTTTAGCACCAGAGCTTCATGATAGGTGATTCCTTCAAAGAGCTCCTTGTCCTTGTTCTCGATAGGCTCAAAATAACTGGAAAGGTGCTTGTCCACATAGCCTTTTTGGCGGTAGACCATATCGTGGTTGCCCCAAACCATATGCAGTCGGTTTTCCATGTGAAACTGGCGCAGGAGCTGGTACACGTTTTTATGTGCCTCAAAAATGGCTTCAAAATGCAAGTTTTCCCAGAGTTCGTCACCATCCCCCAATTCGCAATACTGAAATCCCTGCAGATAATAGTGGTTCAGCGCATGGAAGTAGATGTTCCTGTTGTTGGCAAAATCGTCGGCAAAACTGTTGTCCCCCCTATGGCAATCACTAAAAAAGATGAACTTGGAAGTATCATCAAAGGGGATGGTTTTGGCATTTTTGTACGCCCTGTTTAGCCTAGTTCTTGAGGACATGGGTCAAATTTCCCTAAATATCCAAAAAAAGGGAACAATAACATAAAGAATCCCTTAACAGAGGGGCATTTTTACTTTTTGTAACTTTACCTTCCAAAACTCGACTAACTAGGCGTATGAAGCAGAAATACAATGAAGAAAGCCCAATGCACCATCTGGTAAGCTTTAACAAGCTTTTGGGGCATTATGACGAGCAGCTAAAAAGCAAGGATAAGCACTTGGTGGAAAGGGCTAAATATATCCTTGATGCACAGGCTCCTTTTCCTGAACTTCGTGATGGATTCACCGACCTCTCCTTGTTGGATAAGCACAAGGATATTATTGGCATCATACTTCAAGATACATTTTCATCGGTACTCACCCAAAATGAGATAAAAACGGCTTCCACTCCTTTTGAAAATAATATTTTTAATTCGTCCGAAAGATTCAAAAAGATATTGAAGGAGGCAGGTAAGGGATTTGAACTTGAAATCCGAAATCTGCCCATGGATGTAAGCTACATCATGAAATGTACGGTGGTACTGAGCTTTCATTATGGATATAAAATGGACTTTAGACGTCCACTTTTCTATGATATCCCAGATGCCAACGGCGTAATGCGACACTATAGAATCCTGTACAATGCAGATTTTATGGAAATCATTCCCACGGAAAAGGCCAAGGATTTGACGCAGGAAGATGTGGATGAACTATTGGCCAATTTTGACAATCTGGAGCTTTGGAAGGATAAAATTCCACCAGGGAGTTTCATTTCCAAAGGCTTTGTGATTTCCAATATGTTCGACGTTACCGCGGAACATTCCATCTCTGGAATTAAATCCACATTGATCGGAAATAACAAGAGGGGGAATGAGGACTTTATGGAAAGTTTTCAGGACACTTTTAGGTCATTGTTCAACCTGAAGCACATCAATGTTGGCTTTACGGGATATGATTCAAAGGCCAACCGATTCCTCAAAATTTATGGGAAGGGAATAGAAAGCTATATCCTTAAGGGCAAGGACATGGAGTTTTGTGACAATTTGCTTTGTGATCACTCCAAGAATACGCTAATAGGTAAGGAAACAGGATATTACGCCATATCCAACGTAGAGAAGTACTTTAACTTGTCCGAGGGAGGACAACCCTATAAAAACCTGCACGCACAAGGCATTAAAAGTGCCATCTTGGCACCTATCATTGACGATGGTGTTCTCCTGGGGGTGCTGGAATTGGTATCCGGTACGGTCAACGAGTTAAACAGTGTCAATGCCAACAAGTTGGAAGATGTAATGCCCTTTATCGTTTCTGCAGTAGTTCGCTCCATAGAAGAGGAGGAAAATCTTGTGGATGCCATTATCCAGCACGAGTGTACCACAGTTCATTCATCTGTGTATTGGAAATTCCAAGAGGAGGCCAAACGTTTTATGGCGGATGAATTGGTTGGTAATCAAGCGGTGTTTAAAGAAATCGTCTTTAAGGATGTATACCCCCTATATGGTCAGGTAGATATTAAAGAGTCGTCCAAAGAACGAAACTTCTCCATCCAAAAAGACTTGATGATTCAGTTGTCGGAGATCAATGAAGTATTGGAAGTGGCCTTTAAGATTCACAAACTTCCTATTTATGAGGAGTTGATGTTCCGGGTAAATACCTATTTGGAAGAAGTGAAAGAAGCACTGTATACCCATACGGAACAGGCCATTTTTGACTTTGTCAAGGAGGAGGTCAATCCGGTTTTCAAGCATTTGAAGGATACGGATACGGATGTGGCACCCTACATTCAAAAGTATGAGGACAGTATTGACGAAGAAACGGAATCCTACTACGATCACCGCCGTAATTACGATCAAAGCGTGATGGAGGCCAATATGCAATTGGCTGCTTTACTGGATAAAAAGCAGGTAGAGGCCCAAGAAATGTTCCCTCACTATTTTGAACGCTACAAAACGGATGGGGTAGAACATAATATGTACATAGGAAGCTCCATCGCCAATGATAGAAAATTTAATGAACTCTATCTGAGTAACCTTCGTTTATGGCAACTACAGGTAATGTGCGATATGGAGGACAAGTACTACGCCTTAAAACCCACTTTGCCAGTGAAACTGGACGTGGCATCACTGATCTTGGTGTACAGTACCTCATTGGCCATTCGCTTTAGAATGGACGAAAAACGCTTTGATGTGGACGGGACGTACAATGCCCGCTATGAAATAATCAAAAAACGCATTGATAAATCCTATATCAAGGGAACCAATGAACGATTGACCCAGAAGGGCAAATTGGCCATTGTTTACAGTCAGCGCAAGGACGAAAAGGAATATATGCGGTACATTAAGTTCCTTAAGGCCAAAGGCTATTTTACCAACAACATTGAAATTGTGGAGTTGGAGGGCTTACAAGGAGTTACTGGGCTAAAAGCTATTCGGGCAGAAATTCTATACTCTGGGGATAAGGATAAGAAATCTGAAAGGACCTACACTTATGAGGATCTTATGGAAGAATTGAAATCCTAGACTTTAGGGGATTACAACCTTTCTGTTCCGCCCAAGAAATTAAAGGACAGGGCAAATGCAATAACAGAGACAACAATACCCACTATAAAGATGGTATAGGTCAGTCTTAATATCTTGTACTTTCTATTTAAGACCAATCCAAGGAAATAGAGGTCCTTGGTCAATGAAGAATAAATATAATCCTTGTCTTTGACCAGTTCTTGAATGGCCCATTCGTAATCCCCAAGGCTCATTTTATGAAAATTGCCAAAAAACAAGAGGTTCACTTTTTTGTCCTCAACATCCTTTTTGGTGAACTGTCCACTGGTCACGTTGGGGCGTGTGGCCAAAACAGCCAATATCATGGAGACCACACTGAAGGTAATAAATATGGCTGTTGGGAATATGAGATACGCATTGGAAGGATTGTCCAATTTTGGAATAAGGTTGGATAACGCTACCGAGATGATAATCGCATTGACTGATAGCAGGATATTGGCCTTGGTATCTGCAATATCACTTAAAGTAAGGTGATTTTTAAGGGTAACACGGAACAACGTCTGGATGCCACGATCGGGGCTTTCACTTTTGTATTTGGCTTTAAGAGCCTCCTTTTTTGCGATTTCTTTCTCTGTTTTTTTCTCCTTAACCAGTTGTTTTAGGTTTTTTTCCTTCCCCTCTTCCCAATTTTCCTTGGCATAATCCGTGTAAAACTGATGTTCATTGCGGAACATTTTGATGTTGATATCCCGCCATTCCTTGCCTGAATAATTGGCAATACCAAGCTCCTTGAGTTCCTCTTTTAAAAAATCTGTTGTTTCCCAATAACTCTTCTTGGCAAAATGGGAGGCATCTGCATCCCGGATGATTTCTTCAGAGAGATTTGAAGGTTCATGGAACCTTTTTGTGGCCAAAATAGCGGCACATACTTGTTCTATATCTTCAGGCTTGTAATTTTCCTTTTTTAAGAATTCCGAGGCGATGGTACAACTGGCCTCCTCATGGTCTTTGGAACCGCGTGTATAGCCTGTATCGTGAAACCAAGCAGTCAATAATAGCTTTTCCTCTTCTGCCGTACCAAGATTGTAGAAATTGAGTAATTCTTTAGTACTTTTAACTACACGCTGCGTATGTCGCAAGTTGTGGTACAGAAATTTTGGGTCCAGTTGATTCTCCAGAATTTCGGTGACAAAGGATTCAGCTTTTTCTACTATTTCCGACATAACAATTATTTGAACAACCCAAAATACAAAATTTTGGCATCAACCTCAGTGATATGAAACAACAATACTTTTTTGTCCTCTTGCTGATTTTGGCATCGAGTTGTGCTACCTACGAAGCAAAATATGCTTCTCCATTTGTTCAAGATAAGAAAGGTGCAACCAAGGAAGTTGAACATAGCTTTTATTTGATTGGTGATGCTGGAAAATCGCCACGTGGTGACCTTAACCCTGCCTTAAAATCTATAAAAAAACAGTTGGAGCAAGCGGATAAAAACAGTACCGTCCTTTTTCTGGGAGACAATATTTATCCTGCGGGATTTCCGGACAAGGATGATGACCCCAAAGGCCATGATATGGCCAAAAACCATTTGGATGCACAAATAAAGGCGGTTGAGGGGTTCAAAGGCAGAACAGTCTTTATTCCAGGGAATCATGACTGGTACAGTAAGGGCTTAAAAGGTTTGGAACGCGAGGAAAAGTACATTCAGAAAGCACTGGACAGCAAGAAGGTTTTTCTCCCTGACAATGGCTGTCCTATAGAAAAAATTGAGATAAGCGATGATATCCTGGTAATTGCCATTGATTCAGAGTGGTTTCTTGTGGACTGGGACAAACACCCAACGATAAATGATGATTGTGAAATCAAGAGTCGCACCCGTTTTTTTGAAGAACTGGAAAGTCTGATCAAAAAAAATGTGGATAAAACCACCATAATCGCCCTGCACCATCCCATGTTCACTTATGGATCGCATGGCGGGCATTTTTCCTTCAAGCAGCATATATCCCCGAGTGGGGACATCCCTCTTCCCATTTTGGGAACCGCAATCAATTTGCTTCGAAAAACTTCTGGAGCAACTGTTGAAGATCAGTCCAATAAATTATACAATCGGCTAAAAAATAGAATAGTTACGCTCTCGCAGTTCTCCGATAAGGTCATTTTTGTATCTGGACATGAACATACGCTCCAATATATTGTGGAAGAAGGAATCCCTCAGATTGTAAGTGGTTCCGGAGCAAAAACAGGGGCAACCAAATTGGCTAACGGAAGCAAGTTTTCAACGGGTAAAATGGGATATGCCGTCTTAAAAGTGTTTACAGATGGATCTTCCCATGTGGATTTTCATAGTGCCGAACCAACGGAAGGAGTGCTGTATCAAACTGAGGTGCTTCCCCCCAACCGCACAGGGGATAAACCCAATTATTCTAATAATTTTCCAGCAGCTAAAAAAGCCACCGTGTACACCGATGAGGAGGTGGACAAAAGCGGATTTCATAAATGGCTATGGGGAGAGCGTTACCGGAAGCACTACGCAACCCCGGTTGAGGCACCAACCGTTTTGCTGGATACCCTCTATGGTGGATTGACGGTAGTGCGAAAAGGCGGCGGGAACCAATCCAATTCCCTACGACTCAAACATAAGGACGGCAGGCAGTTTGTGATGCGAGACCTTAGAAAAAGCGCTGAACGGTATTTACAGGCCATTGCCTTCCAGGAGACCTATATCATTGGCAAGTTCGAGGATTCCTATCCCGAAAGATTGTTGCTGGATCTATATACTGGAGCGCATCCCTATGCGCCCTTTACATTGGGCCCTCTTTCCGATGCGGTGGGATTATACCATACCAATCCCAAATTGTTTTATGTGCCCAAACAGAATGCTTTGGGTGACTTCAATAGAGAGTTTGGCAACGAGTTGGTCATGATCGAGGAACACGTTTCCGAAGGGCATGATATAGAAAGTTTTGGCAAAACGGAGAGTATAGAAAGCACCTATGATTTTATCCAGAAACTACGAAAGGATGAAAAATATAGCTTGGACGCAGAAACCTATGTTAGGGCCAGGTTGTTTGATATGCTTATTGGGGATTGGGACAGACATGTGGATCAATGGCGCTGGGCCGAGTTTGATGGGGAAGATGGCAAAAAAATATATAGACCCATACCTAGGGATAGAGATCAGGCCTATTCCATTTGGGGGGATGGATTTGTAATGGGATTTGGTTCCAAAACGGTTCCTGGCTTACGTATTTTTGAAGGTTTTGGGGAAGAAATCCGTAGTGTAAAAGGGTTCACTTCCTCTCCAAGGACATTTGCACTGGATATGGCCCTTCTTTCCGAAACCACCATGGAACAATGGGTAGAACAGGCCAAATACATCCAACAGCGTGTGACAGAAGCCGTAATCGATGAATCTTTGTCCCATTTTCCACAGGAAGTACAGGATGAAACGGTGAACTTAATCAAGAAAAAACTGCTATCCAGAAAGGCCAGTTTGGAAGATACGGCGCGAGAGTACTTTGGAGTGATCAATAAGTACAGTGTGGTTACGGGAACGGACAAGGATGATTATTTCCAAATTACGTCGGATAATGATGGGAACTTGGAGGTAAGGGCCTATCGCATAAAGAATGGGGAGCGAAAGGATTTGTTTTTTCAAAAAACATATAGCCCAAAGTATACCAAAGAAGTTTGGATATACGCGTTGGATGATGACGATGTTTTTGATGTCAATACGGCCACTTCGGAGATTAAACTTAGACTTGTAGGGGGACAAAACAACGATGTCTACAAAGTAGCCGAAGGTTCCAAAAAGGTTCACACCTACGACTTCAAGACCAAAAAGAACACCTACGACGAAACTTTTGGGGGCAATATTCATAGGATCAATGATTATGATACAAATACTTATGATTTCTTAAAGATTAAGGCCAGCAACAATCAGTTTTTGCCCACCATTGGGTTTAACCCCGATGATGGTTTTAGAATCGGATTCACGAATACCTACACCCACAATGGTTTTAGGCAAAACCCATTTACTAAGCAACACGTTTTAAATGGAGCTTTTTATTTTGCTACCAATGGCTTTGATTTTGGTTATAAAGGCGAGTTTGCCAATGTGCTGGAAGGGGTAAACTTAGAATTGGATGCCCGATTCACCAGCCCTAATTTTTCCATTAACTTTTTTGGTTTTGGGAACGAAACGGAAAATCTGGATGACGACCACCCATTGGGACTGGACTTTAATCGGGTGAAGCTAAGTACCATCAAACTGGCACCCTCCTTGGTGTGGCGTGGTAGATTGGGGTCAAAGGTGAGTTTGGGAGTTTCTTATGAAGATTATGAGGTGGAAGAGACCGAAGACAGGTTCATCAACAGTTTTTATGTGGCAAATGGAGAGGAAAACGAGCAAAGCTTTTTTGGGGTGGATGCTGGGTATAGCTACTCCAATACGGATAACGAAGCGTTCCCAACCCTGGGGATGAGTATTTCGCTCCAAGGCGGATTCAGAACCAACCTTACAGAATCTGGAAGGTCGTTTACGTACTTGATTCCCAGTTTGTCCATGGATCATAAATTGTGTTCCAACGGTAGATTGGTCTTGGCCACAAAAGTTAAGGGACATATCAATTTTGGAGAGGAATTTGAGTTTTATCAAGGAGCCAGCATTGGAGCCAATGATGGTCTACGCGGTTTTAGGTTCCAGCGATTTACGGGTAAATCTGCCTTTTACCAGAATACGGATTTAAGATTGAGCTTTAGAAAACGAAAGGCTGGGGTACTTCCGGTTACCCCAGGTATATTTGGTGGTTTTGACTACGGTCGGGTGTGGTTTCCTGGTGAAGATTCAGATAAATGGCACAATTCCTATGGAGGTGGATTTTTTGTGAATGGTGCCGGGATATTGTCAGCTAATTTGGGTGTTTTTGGAAGCTCGGATGGAATGCGCTTTGCCTTCGGGCTTGGATTCGGATTCTAGTCCAGGGAATAGGAGTATAGGTTTCTTCCCTTGGTCTTGGACTGCTCATCCGCAATTAGGATGGTGTTGTTGTCCTTGAAGCAAATCGATTCTTGTTGGGTTCTATGCAATACATCTATGGTCTGCAACTTTCCTTGGGTAAAATCGTCTGAATCAAATTCTGTGAACAGCCAGATAAAACCGGAACCCAATAGGGCCACTTTTTTACCATCAGGTGATATGTCCGCTCCCGTAATAGAGCAGAATAGGGGGTCTGTACAGGATATAAATTCTCCAACCAATGCTGCTGCATGCTCGCCTTTTTTCGCTGGCACTTTATAGATATAGGCCTTTCCCAAATAGGGTCTTGAGCGATCTTTGGTAATGAGATACAGGAAGTTGTTATGGTAAAAAAAGGCCTCACAATCGAAATGCAACTTGGATTTTTTGGGCGGAAATTTCTTTTGTTCCGGATAATGGAATTTGATTTTTTCCACTTTGATTTTCCCCTTTGTGGCATCATCCGGATTGGGGACTTTTAAAATCCGAAGATTTTCTCTCTCGTTGTTGTTGTTTCCAAAATCCCCGATATAGATGTTCCCTTCAGGGTCTCTGGCCAAATCTTCCCAATCATGGTTTTTGGCATTATCAATTTTGAACTGTTTGATCAAATTGGCCTCCAAGTTTACCGCGTATATCTGGTTTTTGTTACCATTGTCCTCAATGGCCCAAATTGTAGTCCCGTCATTTGTGGCTATACCAGAGATTTCATTCAGTTTTGATGGAAGTTTCCCCAGACAGGTAAGATCGCCATACCAAGGCTTTTGTGCGCAGGAGTGCAGGAAGGCAAGAAGTAATATAAACGGAACCTTATTCATTACTTTCTTTAATGGGCATGTAGATCTCTGCTTTCCATTCCAGCTCGTCACCCCCCATATTGGGATTGTTAAAGAATACTTCCACGGGATTGGGGTCAACCTCAATGTTGTTCTTCTTGGCATAGTCCAGCAATGCATACCAAGCTCTGTCGGAGGTAATATAATTTCCGTTATAGACGGCTTTTAGGGCTCTTTTTTTGAAAATACGCTTGTACTGTATTTCGGTATCCATGGGAAGTTTTTCAGAGCGAATGATTGGATGTCCAAAATTGTATTTAAGGCTATCCGTTTCCATGTCCCAGTCGGTTACCTGAATCATGGGCGGGCCGTTGAGCTGTGCTTGGTTTTCCAAGATAACTTGACTTACAAATGACAGATTTTGCATCATTCCACGTGCCTTTTGAATTTGTGTTCCCTCCACCGGCACATAGGCAAAATATTTTTCAGGAATCTCGTCTTCCCCAACAATAGTGACCTTAAACTTATTGATATGGTCCTCAATGTTCTCCATAAGGTCGAGAACCGTTTTTCTAGACCGTTTTTCAAAATCGGTATCCGCAAAAGGGACTTGCAATTTATTGGCCAAGCTATGTTGCTCGTCCCTGACATTAACAATAACCTTGGAGAGCGAATCGTTTATGGGAACTATTTCCCAAGCATAGGTATGAATGGAGTCATTAAATCGCAATTTTTGACGCAGCTCGTAAAGACTTCCGTCCTGCGTTGCAGGGGTTACGGCATCCAAGGTTTTGTCCCAAAATTTTATGGTTTGGTTAATAGCTCCAGGAAAAGTTTTTACTTCAAAGCGAATGGTATAGTCCGAAGGTTTAAGAAAGAGATACCAAACCAAGGCCATTACAATGACAGCTAAAAAGAACCAAAGAAACTTCTTCATATCCACATGCTCTTGTACGGGAACAAGAGTTAGTTCATATTAAGATTGTCAACTACAAACTTGCCCAGGTCCCTTCCTTGTTTTACACCAACATCCACGGCAGTACGGTAGTGGATCCCTCCATACATCCTACTTATTGCGGCTTCACTGGCTGCTTCACGGAACGAATTGAACGAACGAACAGGTAATCCATAAGGAACTTCGGTATCGTCATCAAATGCAAAGTTGTCCCCAAAAATGTCGGTTAAGACTACTGAAGCGGCTCCTGAGACCACGCTATGCCCACTGGTATATTCCGGAAACGGTGGGGTTTGCAGAACGGGTTCCCAACTGTCATCAATGTGTTCATTGATCAGTGTTTCGGGGCGGATGAGATTGCTTCGGTATTTTTCGTCCCAACAGCTAATGAACGCATCCGCAATGGCAATGGATGTCTGCGTGTAGGCGTGGACGGTTTTTGCAAAGTCAGAATTAGTCTTACGGGCGGCTATTTTGGTAATCCCGATCCAATGCGCACCAGGGGTAATTTTCTTTGTGGCGAACATTAAATGCCCTCGTGTTACGGACACGTATGGATTGCAATCCCAAAATTGGGCAATGGCCACTTCCTCAGAATCATCACCTTTGGCCGTAATCTCCTGGCTGATGTCATATACCTCCTTTACCTCCTTGTAAAAATCGGAACCTTCCTCCATGGAAAAAGGGGGAGGGGGTGTGGGCTTAAATTGTCCTGCAGAATCAATTACAAACGGACGGATTTTGTTCCAATGGGGCTCAATACCACTCATGTATGCAGGCGGGGTAGGTTGCCAACGCGAAGGATCATCCGAATTAACGGTGAACTTAGGCATGGTCCTCGTCTGTTTATAGTTGTCTTTATCCATCCATGCGTGAATGTGATCGGCTACCTGTAAGCCGTAGGTTTTGGATGCGTTGAAAACGCGCTCATTTTTATCGGTCCAAAGGGCATACAAGCTGTCTTGATAGGTCTCTATTCTTTCCTCCGAGAAAATCAGCCTTTTGCTCATGTCCATATGGGCTATCAATGCCGAAAGTTCATAGTTGATGTTAGAGGCATCCTGCGGTTTTGGGATGTCTGTAAAATCACGGACCTGACCTGATAGAGACTTGTAGTCCTCATACTTTTGGGCCAAAATTTCATAGGCTGCAACGTTGGGATAGGCAAAAATTCTACTGGCCACCGGAGGGGAGAAAATATCATGGATCATGACTTCGGTTACCTTATCCACTGAATTGTGATAGTCCTCTGGTGATATGGTAATGGCCTCCTCCTTTTTGTCACAAGAGAAAATTACCAAGGTGAGGGATAGTAGTGTTCCAAATCTTCCTTTCATGGTATCAAAGTTAATTATTAAGTCTGTATACTTGCGCTCTATCATCATTGAAGACCGCCAACAGATATTTTGTATTGTTTAAGCTTAGTGTTTCTAGATGTCGAATGGATTTTTTACTAAAATCCAATCCCAGTTCATTCCCCAAAATTACTTCCTCCTCGTTACTTATCAAAGCCCCTGGAAATGAATCCAATCGGCCGTGATAGGGTTTTACCCCAAAATAATTTCCACCGGCCAACACTTCATTGGTGCCATCGCTATCAAAATCATCCACTGCAAAGTCCATTATGGGGGCCAGCTGAAGCTCCACATCAAAAGGAACGAATATAAATGTTCCGTTTTCATTTTTAAGATAGCCAGAGGTTAAAGTATGTACTTCCAAGACTTGGGCTTTATCCAAAACCTCTTTGGGGAATAACCCATCCATTGTGGTGCCCGCAAAGGATTTATAGCTGGTAAATCGTTTTTTCAGAGATACTATTTGGGAAGCCAATCCGTCCAAGGTCTCTAAGGGGTAATATATGCCATTTTTTTCCAAGGCCGTGACGGTTTCGGTTTGTCCGTTCGCATCAAAATCGTGGACAAAAAGCTTCATGGGATATTCTTTGGACGCTTTAAATTTGGTGTTGGCACCCCAATTGCCCAACATATAGTCCATATCGCCGTCAGCATCAATATCAAAAGCGGCGATGCTTTGCCAAAGTCCATTCAGGTCAAGATTTGCAACTTCCTTGAACGTGCCATTTTCGTTCTTCAAGAATTTTGGAGACATCCATTCCCCAATGACGATAAGGTCTACGGCACCATCTTTGTCAAAATCGTCCCAAAGAGCGTCGGTTACCATTCCCTTGTAAGCCTCTCCATCAAAACCAGGATAAAAATCAAGGACACCGTCCTTGTTTTCCAAAATATAGGAGCGGGGCTCTGTCCCAAATTTGGAGGTAATGGTGTGTCCCCCAACAAAAACATCCAAATCCCCATCTTGGTCAAAGTCATGGGACGCCACCACAGAGGAATTCTGAAAAATCTCTGGAAGTTGTTGACGGGCAAAAGCGGTATCGGTCTGGATATAGAAGGCATCCAACAAGGTGTTTGATTTACCAAAAAAGTCTCCACCTCCCGAAGTCAAGAACAAATCATTTTTTTGATCGTTGTTGAAATCGGCAATGTGAGCAGAAATGTTCTCAATCAAGGAATCTGCTTCTATGTTTATGAAGCTTTTTTTGCTAAAAGCGGTGTCCTTTTGAACAAAAATCTGGGCAGGGGTAAATTTAGAACCACCAAAGAATATATCTTGATTGCCATCATTGTCAAGATCACCCAAGGCTACCGCAGGCCCCCGATCAGAAACTTGGTAGGGAATCAATTTTTCACGATTGAAATCGGTGTAGTTATCTTCAACGTGTGTAAAATCCAAGCCCAAATTGCCCGGCACTTTTGTAAAAAGTGGTTTTGTTTCGGTCTTAATCTTACCGTATTCAAAAGGGCTATTATCTTTTTGGCTGATGGTCAATGTTTGGTTGATGCTCGGTTTCTCAATGATCTGGAATGTCCTATCCGGCCAAATTATTTTTAAGGAATCCACTTGTTGCGCCTTGCCGTACCCGAAGTGGATAATGGGCTCGGATGAAGCCTGAAACCCTCGGGAAGGGAACAGTTCCTTGTACTGCAGTTTTCCATTGTGATAGGAGTACACCTTGGTTCCGAATCCCTTGGTGTTTTTTTCTTTGTAGTCCAGCTTTATCTTCAAAAAATTAGCGCCACCATTCTGTTTGTTGATGTAGACGGAAACCGGGCCATTGATGTTGTTGGAAATAAGATCTAAATCGCCGTCTCCATCCAAGTCTCCCATTGCGGTAGCCCCGGACATGAGGGTATCTTTGGTTATCCAATCCCCAGCCATATTCTCAAAAGTAATGTCTGGGCTACCTTTAAAAATGTAATTATTTACGTTTCCAGAAGGCATAAGTTCCAGGGCTTCCTGATCCACGAGCTTGGTATTGTCCATTTTTTGTTGGATCTGTTCACTGGAAACAAACTTGATAAAATCCAGGTCGTTGGGCCTCTTTGGAATTCCATTGGAAACAAAGAGATCTTGAAATCCGTCCATATCGTAATCTCCAAAGAGTGCACTCCAACTCCAGTCTGTTGCCGCTACTCCACTAAGGAGGGCAGTCTCGGCATAGTTGCCATCGGGCTGGTTCACATAGAGCATGTTTCGTGTAAACTGATAATGGTATCCATACCGTTCTATGCGTAATTTCTGAGTTTGGATGTTGTCATCACCCTCAGAGGATTTAAGCGCCACTTCATCTTCGGGCAGCATATCCAAAGAAATCAGGTCTGGTCGTCCATCACCGTTTATATCGGCCACATCATTACCCATGGAAAATCGGCTTGTATGGCCAAAAAATTGCTTTAGACTTTCGGTAAAGGTGCCGTCCCCATTGTTTAAATAGTAGTAATCGTCCTCATGAAAATCGTTGCCCACGTAGATATCGGGGTAGCCATCCAGATTAAAATCGGAAATGGCCAAACCCAGACCATATCCATTGACGCCACCAAAAATCCCCGCTTCCTCACTCACATCCACAAATAGACCGTCGTCATTTCTTAGTAGTTTGTCCCCGGTTTGATAATTGCGATCATATCTAAGCTCATGTTTCCCATACGAGTTTTGGGTATGCACCGCATGATTGAGTAGATATAGATCTAAGTCCCCGTCCAGGTCGTAATCCAAGAAAGCGGCATTGGAGCTATAGGTATCAAAGTCAAGCCCATATTTTTCGGCACTTTCGGTAAAGGTATTGTCCCCATTGTTGATATAAAGCTCGTTGTATCCATCAAAACCATTGATGCCCACCACCGCGCATACGTAGATATCCAAAAGGCCATCCCCATTCACGTCTCCCATTACGGTACCCGTGTTCCAGCTGCTGTTTCCTTCAATCCCCGCACTTTCGGAGATATCCTCAAACTCCAGGTTTCCCTTGTTCAAATAAAGTTTATTCTTGACTTGGTTTCCAGAAAAGAAAACGTCAGGCAGGTCATCGTTGTTGATATCCCCAATAGAAACCCCGCCCCCGTTATAGAAGTACAGGTAATCCAGAATACTCAGGTTTTCCGACTCCTTTATGGTATTGGAAAAGGTGATTCCCAAATCTTTGGGGTCAGGATTTTTGAAAAGGCTTCCTTCATTTCCACAGCCTGCCAACAACAAAGCCCCAAAAAAGGGTAATAGAAATCTATTCATTTATAGCGAATATCTTGGGTTTCTCGTTATTGATCGCGGCCACCAAGTATCTTCTGCCTTGGGCATCTTTTAGTTGTTTGAGGTATTTGACCTCTTCTTTGATTTTAAAGCCACTTTCGTCGTAGTTAAGCCATTCATACCCTAATTTTCCGTCGCCAAGTAACAGGTTTCCATAACTGGCATCCAACCTTGAAAATTGGGGTTTAAACTCAAAATTGTTACCTGCCATGACCAAATCCAAATGTCCATCGTTGTTTACATCCGTACAGGTAATGTCGCAAATGCACGATAGTTGGGCCCTTGGCGGCAATTGTTGGATGGTGAACTTGCCATCTCCGTCATTAATGGCAATTACTGAGGCTGAAGTAGTAACCTGTTTTACAATGGATTTGTCCAGAATTTCCTTCGGAAACAACTCAGAGATGGTTCTGGAGGCATAGTCCGAAGCCTTTAGGTTTTCCTTTTTCAAGGAAACCAATTGCTCGGTCAACTCCCTTTTTTGATGAATGGGGTAATCTCCACCATTGTAATTTTGGGTAACGATTTGCTCTATAGTTCCATTGTTGTCAAAATCGTTGATCCAGATTTTCATCGGTTGGTCTTCGGATAGGGGTTTGTAATGAACATTAAGACCTTGATTGCCCAAAATGAGGTCCAAATCCCCGTCCTTGTCCAAATCTGCGGCTTCTACTGTGTTCCACCAACCATAAAGACTATCCAAGGAAGAGCTCATCTGGGTAAGCCTCCTACCCGTGTTTTTATAGACTTTAGGTGTATCCCATTCCGTGGTAACCACCAGGTCCTTTTTATTGTCTCCATTTATATCGACCCATTTGGCATCGGTGATCATGCCAGCGTTGTTCAAATCGTAAGCAAAGCGTTCCGTGCTGTCTTCAAATACTCCATCGCCCTTATTTTCAAGGAATAGGTGGTCTGGAGAGATTCCGTAGACCCCAACCACACTTCGGGAACCAATAAATACATCATTGTCCCCGTCTCCGTCAAAGTCATAAGGAGCAATGGTGGCAATGTTCTTAAAAGTAGAGGGAAGTTCGCGTTCAGATTTTGAAAAATTCCCAGCACCATCGTTGATATAAAGCCTGGGTTTGTAGTTTCTCTCAACACCTACCCGGTTACCTCCTGAGCCTACCATTAGATCCAAGTCGCCATCACCATCGGCATCAAAGAAAGCAGCGGCTACATCTTCATATATTTTATCTTTTTCAAAGACAGGGGAATTTTTTGGAACCGCCTTGCCCAGACCTTGGTGTAGGTAGACAACCCCAGCTTGGTTATGGGCACCGCCAATAAAGAAATCCTCATTGCCATCACCATTTACATCGCCAACAGCAAGGGACGGGCCTTCTTGGGACAGCTTCTTATAGATTAATCCCTCGTAATCAAAATCATTGTAATGATCTTCTTGGTGGGCCATCAAGTTGCTGGTCTCCAATTCGCTGATAAAGGTAGGTTTGGCGTCTATTTTTGGAATGACATATCGCATATTTGCCTCGGCATGATCCAAGGAAACCACTTGATTGGGTGCAACGTTTTCCAAGAGTTGGGTTTGCTCATCTGGCCATATAATTCTGATGGAATCCAGCTTCTCCGATTTCCCAAGGCCCAAGGTCATGGTATAATCCATGGAAGATTGAAAACCTCTGGATGGAATCAGTTCTTGGTTGATGATGTTTCCATCAAAATAGAATTTGGCCAAGGTTCCAACCCCAAAGGGATTGCTGGCAGGCCCCTTGAACTTTAGTTGAATATAGTTGTGGTCCAGTTGTGAACCTGCGTTGTTACGATAGATAAATGCCTCTGTGTTCACATTGTTGATGACCATATCCAAATCCCCGTCATTGTCCAAATCCCCGTAAGCCGCCCCGTTGGATCGTGTTGGCAATTCAAAACCCCATTCCTTGTTGGCATTTTTAAAGGTGATATCCCCATTGTTTTTATAGGCATAGTTGGGTTGGGGCTTGATCGGCATTTTGTTGATGATGGAATCAATGGATTCCTTTCGTCCGGTCAAGGCCATTTTTTGGATAATCTCATTGGCAAAGAAGTCCACAAAATCCAAATCCGTGAGGTCATGGTTTATCCCATTGGTAACAAAAATATCCTTGAGCCCGTCATTGTCCATGTCAAACATAAGCCCTGCCCAGCTCCAATCCGTGGCATCAACCCCACTATAGTAGGCTACCTCAGAAAAGGTGCCATCCCCGTTGTTAAGTTGTAGGGTGTTTTGGATGTACTGCTGAAAGAAGTCCTTGCTCTGTTTTAACTCAAAAATGTTGTAGCCCTCAAATTCCATTACAGATTTCACCCTTTCTTCAGGCTCTGGGAGCATATCCGTAATAAAGATGTCATTGTGCCCATCGTTATTGATATCGGCAATGTCAATCCCCATGGCAGATAAGCTCAAATGGGAAGTCCAGTCTTTTATTTCTTCAGTAAAGGTTCCATCTTTTTGGTTGATATAGAGATAATCCCGCTCATAAAAATCGTTGGAGACGTATATGTCGGGATAGAGGTCGTTATTGAAATCTGTGACCAGTACACCCAGACCAAATCCTATCAGGCTACCATAAATTCCCGCATCTTCGCTTACATCCACATATTTTCCATTGTCGTTCCGAAGGAGCATGTCTCCTACACCTCTGAAAATATGAGGTACACCTTCCCAATCTTGTGCTCGTGTCTCTCTTTGTTCCGCATAGCCAAGGCTACTAACGGGGATATTGCTGTTATTGAGAATATAGGCATCAAGATCTCCGTCCTTATCATAATCAAAGAAAGAAGCATGGGTGGTAAACCCAGTTTTGGCCAAATTGTATTCATGCGCTTTTTCCGTGAAGGTCAAATCTCCATTATTGATATACAGGTCATTATCGTGGTTGTTGCCCTCAAGATTTCCGGCATTGCTCACATAGATATCCAACAAACCATCCTGATTGATATCCACCATGACCACTCCCGTTGACCACGGTTTATTACCCATAATACCAGCAGTCTCGGAAATATCCTCGAATTTTAGATTGCCCTTGTTCAGGTATAAGCGATTGGGAACCATATTGCCCGTTAGGTAAACATCCGGTAATCCGTCATTGTTGATATCACCTATGGCAACACCACCACCGTTATAAAAATTCCGGTATTTGAATATATTGAAGTTCTTTTGGTTCTCAACCTTGTTTACAAAATTCAGTCCTGTCTCGGCCGAAGAAAGTAACGTAAATAAAGGTTCTGCTTCCTTAGAGGCTGTTTCTTCCTTGGAGGTACATGAAATTGTCAATATAGCTATACAAGCCACTTTAAACACATGCGCTTTCATCTTCATCATAATTATTTTTTAGCCAAAAATATGGGTGTGTCATTATTTCTTCCAATGATAAAAATCGAGTCCTTGCCCATGGTGATTTTTTTCATCGTTCTAGCAGCTCCTGAAACATTAAAGCCACTTTGTTTTACGTATTCTAGACTTCCATCTTGACCTTGCTGCAAAATTAGTCCATGAAAGGCATCCAATCTTCCCAATTGGGTACTTATTTCATAGTTGTTGCCCAAGATGATCAACTCTTTACGTCCATTTCCGGTCACATCTTCCAGGCCAATATCGTAAATGGCGGAGGATTGTGCCAAACTTGGAAATTCCTTTTTGACAAATTGCCCATTACCGTCATTTACAAAATAGCAGCTGGCCAATTCATACACTTGTTTGTTTCCAGCTTCTTCAAGCCTGTCTTTCCCGAACAAATCCTGGATGGAAGCATTGGCAAAGGATTCGTACAGTAAAAATTCCTTGTTCAAAAATGGCATTTGCTTTACCAATTCATCTTTGGATGCAAAAGGGGTTTCGGTGTCCTGGTGATAATAGGTCACAATGGGTTCGATGCTGCCATTCTTGTCAAAATCATTGGTGTACAAGGTAATGGGTTTGTCCCTGCTGGCCTTAAGCTTGCTGTTAAGTCCCCAGTTGCCGCAGACCAAATCCAAATCCCCATCATTGTCTAGATCCTCCGCCTTGACCACATTCCACCAGCCGTGGGTATTTTCCAAGCCGTTATTTTTTTGCAATGTGAATGTACTTCCATTGTTTAAGAAAATGGAAACGGGCATCCAGTGACCCACTGTCACAAGATCTAAATATCCATTGGCATCCACATCAATTGCAAATACATCCTTGATGTTTCCTAAATGCTCCAGTTCAGGAATGATTTCGGGAGTAACTTCCTTGAAATTTCCTTTTTTGTCACGTTTTAGAAAAAACTGTTTGGGAGTTTTTCCGTATGCAGACGGCACTTGGTCAGAAACGATAACAATTTCTTCCAGACCGTCCCCATCAAAATCTTCCGCGAGCACTTTGGATGCATTGGTCTCTATCAAAGGTAAAAGCACGTGATCTAAATGAAACCGTCCCTCAGCGTTAAGGTACAGTCTAGGCTGAAGCGGCACTCCGCTTTTGTATTCGTTGCCTCCACTGACCACAAGAAGGTCGGGATAGGCATCATCATTGGCATTTAGAAAGGTGTGGGAGGTATCTTCGTTATTGGCGTGCGCTGTAAAAAGTTCTGGTTGGTGCGACTTGAAACTTCCACTTTCATCTTGAATGTATAGGGCAGAGGCCTGTTTTTTGGCTCCGCTAATGAAAAAATCCTCCAGTCCGTCTAGGTTAACATCGGCAACGGCTATTTCAGGACCTTCATTAGAGTTTGCGAAAGGTACAAGGGGTTCCTTGTCAAAATCCAACGAAGTGGTTTCCCTATGGACAAAATCAATCAGGGAATCCATGGGTTGGAATAAAGATTGGCCAACTTGTGATATGGTGTCATAATAATTGGCAACCGAATCGTTTTTGGTCACTGTGATCTGGTTGGGAACGGACAGATTGTAGAGGGTTTTATAAGCTCCTCCTGGCCAAACAACATGAAGGGAGTCTATCACTGAATCTTTACCCAAACCTAGATGCACACGGGGTGGGACTGATGACAAATATCCTTTGGAGATGAAATTTTCCTGGGTAACAATCTGGGATTTGGAAAATGCTATGATCTTGGTTCCCAAACCGAACTTGTTTTTTGGTCCTGCATCCAATTCCAACGTCAAATGGTTACCTGGCGGACTGGTGTTTTCAAGAATAAACGCTTCCTCATCCACATTATTCACCACTAAATCCAAATCCCCATCATTATCCAAATCCGCATAAATGCTTCCATTGCTGAAGGAGGGCTCTTCTCCAATCCAATTTTTGGTCATGTTCCCAAACTGGGCTTCCCCACGATTTTGAAAAATATAGTTGGGGATTTTCTTCACAGGGATTTCTTCAATCAAAGGCATGTCGGACTGTAACATTCCTTGTTCAATGCGCCTTTGGATACTTTCGTTGGACATGAAATTGATGAAGTCCATATCATTGGTTGCCCCTTTTATGCCATTGGACACAAAAACATCTTTGAGTCCGTCATTGTCAAAATCGGCCAAAAGAGCTCCCCAAGACCATTCTGTAGCCGACAGGCCACTTAAGTTTCCAATCTCTGCAAAATTTGAGTTTCCCAAATTAAGATGCAGGGTGTTCTGCATGTATTGGGGTGCGTAACCATTTTTAAGATACTGTTGGTAAATAGGATAGCTGTATTCCAATCCAGAAGTCTTGTAGGTTTTCAAGTTTTCCGGGAGCATGTCCAATGACAAAATATCGGCGAGCCCATCATTGTTGATATCCGCTATGTCATTCCCCATGGAAAAATGGGTGGTATGGCCCAATTTTTTATCATTGGAAGAAATTAACTCTTTGAAGGTGCCATTTTGCTGGTTGATATAGAGGTAGTCGTTCTCGAAAAAATCGTTTCCAACATAGATGTCAGGATAACCATCGTTGTTCACATCGCTGATGGACAGGCCCAATCCATAACCGCTTTTACCTTGAAAGATTCCCGCTTGGGCACTGACATCAACAAAACGCTCCCCTGTATTTTCATACAACCTGTCTCCGGAAAGGGAATCCACAAGCTTGCGTTGCGATCCACGCCCATAGGCTCTGTTGGGATACACTGAATGATTTAGTAGGTACATATCCAGGTCTCCATCCAAATCGTAGTCAAAAAAAGCGGAGTGGGTTGAAAAGCCTGAAAAATCTAGATTGTATTTTTGTGCCTCTTCCTTGAAAAGAGGTACTCCGTTTGCATCATTTCCTTGGTTGACATAGAGTAGATTGTGCCCTTCCAAAATATGATAGTTGCCCACTTTGCACACATATATATCCAAAAGACCGTCACCATTAATATCCACACTGGTAACGCCAGTGGTCCAACCTGCGGCGTTATCGATTCCTGAGATGTGATTGGTCTTTTCAAAGTGCAGCCCTCCTTTGTTGAGGTATAGTTGATCTTCGGATTGATTTGCGGTAAAGTAGAGGTCAACCAACCCATCACCATTAAAATCCGCTGCGGCTATTCCTGCGCCATTGTAGTAGTAGAGATAATTTAGGATATTAAGGTTGGGAGATTCCTTTAAGCTGTTCTTAAAGGCAACACCCGTACGTTCGGAACCCCTTTTTAGAAACAGGGTTTCCGACTTGTTTTCCGCGCAACTAAGAATCAATAAAAAAGAACCAACAAAAAGGCCGTAAATCCCCTTCATCCATCAATTATAATAGGTCAGGTAAGATAACTAATCCAATGACAATTAAAGAAGTAACAATAGTTAATATTTTGTGGGATTAAGGCGAAAACGTTTGCGGTTGATAAGAATCTTAATTGGAGGGCTATTGTATTGACAAATAATCCAATATATTTAAGGATTACTAACAAACCAAGATATTGTAATGGTAGGAATTTTATCTTTTTTAGGCTTTACGCTACTCGTTGGAATCATTGCTTATTTGGCAACGCGCTCAACTGATGAAACCTCATCCGATGGCTATTTTTTAGGAGGACGAAGTTTAACAGCAGGCGTTATTGCTGGGTCGCTATTATTGACCAATCTTTCCACGGAGCAGATTGTTGGATTGAACGGTAGTGCCTATAAAGATGGATTGTCCGTGATGGCATGGGAAACATTGGCAGCGATTGCCATGGTTGTTGCAGCAATTTTTTTGTTACCCAGATATCTAAAAGGTGGACTTACCACCGTTCCCCAGTTTTTGGCGGATCGATTTGATGTGGCCACAAAGACCATTACTTCAGGATTGTTTTTGACAGGTTATGTGGTGGTTTTGCTACCAGTAATACTGTACTCAGGATCGGTAGCGATCAGCGGAATGTTCAATGTTCCCGAAATGTTGAATGTCTCGGACACCACTGCCTTGATCATTTGTATTTGGGGCATTGGGGTCATTGGTTCCATTTATGCGGTTTTTGGAGGGCTAAAAGCTGTGGCGGTCTCGGATAGTATCAATGCTATTGGATTGATGATTGGGGGGATTTTGATTCCCATTTTTGGACTCATGGCCATTGGGGATGGAAGTGTTTTTCAGGGTTTGGACACGCTGATGGCCGCGAACCCAGAACGCTTTGATTCTACGGGAGAGCACGGGCAGGAAGTTCCATTCTCTACCATTTTTACCGGAATGATGTTGGTGCAGCTATTTTATTGGGGAACCAATCAGCAAATTATACAACGGGCTTTGGGGGCAAAGAATTTGGCCGAGGGGCAAAAAGGGCTACTGCTTGCCTCGTTTTTGAAGATTTTGGGTCCACTTATCCTGGTTCTTCCTGGGATGATTGCCTTTCATTATTTTGATGGAAACCTAGAGTCCAGCGATATTGCCTACCCAGCCTTGGTAGGGGCGGTATTACCCAAATATTTGGTTGGCTTTTTTGCCGCTGTGCTTTTTGGTGCCATTTTGAGCTCCTTCAATAGTGTTTTGAACAGTTCGGTCACCCTATTTGGGATTGATATCTACAAGCAGCATATCAATAAGGAGGCTTCCGAGTCCACCGTGGTGAAGTACGGGAAAGTCTTTGGGGTTTGTTTGGCCTTGGCTGCCATGTTCATAGCACCCTTGATCGCCAATGCCGGAAGTTTGTTCAATTATTTACAGGAAATCAATGGAATCTACAACATTCCTATTTTGACCATCATTGTGGTGGGTTACTTGACCAAAAGGGTTCCGGCCATTGCGGCTAAAATTGCCATATTCTTGGGGTCTGGACTTTATATCATCAGTCAGTTCATTGTTGGACCCAAATTGGTGGACAATGCATTGGAAGCTGCAAAAGCAGCTGGAGTTACGGATGAAGCAGCCCTACGATTGGTGGAGGCCGATGCGTATCCCCATTATTTGCATGTCATGGCAATTCTTTTCTTGTTGAATGCTGGGATAATGCTATTGATTGGTAAATTCTATCCAAGGAAAGAAGCCTTTGTCCAAGAATATACAAAGCAGGTTGAGATTACTCCTTACCGACATGTGAAGCAGGTAGGATTGGCCATTTGCGTGATCGTGGTGGGCATCTATATCTACTTTGCCAAATAAATTCTAACAGGCCTTTTGCCAATTATTTTTGGTGAAGGGTCTTCCATTTATTGAACGAGCAAGCTGAGCTTCGTATTAAACTTGGTTGAATCATCTGATTAAGCTTACTAGGGATAACCATGGAATCGTTTTAGATTCCAACATCACTCTTCACTCCTACAAGCTGTTTTTCATACTTAAATACTACGTACTACTTGTAAAAATCCAATAGGGTTAACCGTTCAAAGATTAATCCGATTAATAGTAATGGGGATTCTGGAGCTTTGCCTGTGAAAAGGAGAAATAGAAAAAGGCTGCCCGCGGGCAGCCTTTAAACTATAAGATAAACTTAAACTTGGATTGTTAATACCCTGGATTCTGCACCAAATTTGGATTGGAAAGCAAGGCATTGGTTGGTATTGGGAACAAATTTTTGTTGTCATCCCCAACAGATTCGGCATTTTTGAACTCCCAATCTCTGGTAAACTGTCCAAAACGAATCATATCGGTTCTACGGATCGCTTCAACATAAAGCTCTCTACCTCTTTCAGCCAACATATCGGCCTCGGTAACTGAACCTAGTGGAGTAGCTCCCCTTAAGGCACGAAGCTCATTAACCATTGCAGTGGCATCACCACCACCAGCACCTCTCATGATAGCTTCAGCTTTCATTAAATGGGCATCTGCATATCTGAAGATGATTTCGTGGTTGGTAAAGGAGCCGTTAACTGGATGGTACTTAATGACCCGTACACCAGTACGCTCATTGTTACCCACCAATCCAGGCAATTCCTTGGTAAACACCAACGGATTACCAGGACGGTCGTTAAGTGCGTTTCCTTCGGCATCGTAAGCTTGTCCGATAAAGAATCCGTAAGCGAATCCTAAATTGGTTTCATCAGCATTGGATGCATCTGGCACCCAACCTCTACGCTCTTCTTGGCCATCTCCAACATTGTTGGAAGTAGGATTACCTTCAAACATATCGTAGAATTCTGCCAAGGTGCTAAATCCGTTCCATCCACCACCTGTGTTATCAGGGGCAACGGTGTTGTAGTGAGCCCCGTTCCAGATTCTGTTACCCACGGATGTTGGCAACCAGAAAATAGTTTCGGAATCTGCATCTTCCTTGAAAATATCAAAATAACCATCTTGCAAGGCATAGCCTTCAGCCGCAATGGCATCAACAAGGGAAACAACTTCGTTTAGAGCAGAAGCATCTGGAGCTCCAGATCCACTGTAAACACCGGAGTTCAATAGAACCCTAGCTTTTAAGAAACGGGCAGCCGCCTTGGTTCCTCTACTTTGATTGGCAACATCATTGGCCGCCACACTTGGAAGACCTGCAATAGCAACATCCAAATCGCTCAAAACGAAATCATACGCTTCCGTTCTGGATAGGATAACTGGATTAACGTCAGGACCTTCATCTGGTTGTCTGAAAGGTACTTGCCCGTACATGTCCATGATTACCCACATGGCAAAAGCTCTTACAAAGCTTGCTTGGGCAACCTGCTCAGCAGTAGAACTACTTCTTGAATCTATTACCTCAGAGGCAAGGAAAATGGTCTGGTTCCAGTTGTTCCATACGTTAAGGATATACTGGTGACCTGGAGACCAGGTATGGGCATGAAGGGTTCTCCAAATACCATTATCGCCCCAGTCCGTACCTCTGGTAGGAACCAGTTGCTCATCTGTAGCTACTTCCTGCAATGCATAGAAGTTGGCCTGATCTCCCAATCTGTTCATACCGTTGAAAAGGTTGTCAACGGATGCAGCTGGGTCTTCAACACCATTAAAGATGCCTCCGGTGGCCGTAGACTCATCAATGATAGAGTCGGATTCTTCAATTTCGAGATCGGTACACGAAATTGCAAACACCACACAGAATGTGGATAATAGCCATAATTTTAATTGATTTCTTTTCATCATTATTCAATTTTTTTTAATTAAAAGGTGGCATTTACACCAAAAGTGAATGTTCTTGGTCTTGGGAATGCCGTTAAATCTATACCAGCAGTTGGTAGACCATTCAATAGATCCAATCCATTGTTAGCTGGTGATACACTTACCTCTGGATCCAAGCCTGAGTAATCTGTAATCAAGAACAAGTTTTGTCCTGTTAAAGACAACCTTAGACTTTTAATAGCTCCGTTACCACTTAGAGGTACATTGTACCCTAAGGATGCGTTCTGGAAACGTACAAAATCACCTTTTTCCAAAAATCTAGTAGATACCTCGGCAGCAGCATTACCTGCTTCTCCACTTGTCAAAACATTAGGAGTAACGTTTCTTGCGTTGGCAATGGAACCTGCAGTAAAGAATGCGTTCGCGGTGTTGTTGTACACGGAGAATCCGAATTGACCTGTGAAAAAAGCTGAGAAATCCTAGTTCTTATAAGAGGTATTCAAGGAGAAACCGGCTATAACGTCTGGAAGTGCATCCTCACCAACAAAGGTTTGAACATCACCAATAGGCTGACCATTGCCGTCAAATCCTCCAAACTCTCTTAGGAAATAGGAGAATAATGGCTGGTCTCCTGCCAAAATTTGGGCAAATGCCAAAGAAAGTCCCTGACCTCTAATGGTACCTGCTGGAATTTGACCTCCAAAATCCTGCAATTCGTTTTCGTTATAGGAAATGTTGAAGGAAGTGCTCAAATTAAAGTCTTCTGATTGTGCAAAATCATAAGCGATTGAGAATTCAACCCCTTGGTTCAATACAGTTGCATCCAAGTTTTGGAAGAAGAAAGGCTGGGGAGATGGCTGCGCAGCTGGAACACTCAACAGAAGATCTGTTGTTTCCTTGCGATACACATCAATTGTTCCTGAAAGCCTATCGTTATTAAATCCAAAATCAAGACCAACACCATAGGAAAGTGTTTCTTCCCACTTCAATTGGTTGTTTACGAAGGATACTGCTTGGGTACCTGGAATAGCAATTTCCCCACCATTCTGAATATCACCCGCAGGGTTAGTGGTGTAACGCTCTCTACGAACGAAGTTACCATACCCTAAACCTTCTTGGTTACCAGTAATACCTCCACTAAGTCTAAGCTTAAGTGTTGAGAACGCATCACCCATAAAATCCTCTTCATGTAATTTCCAGGCAAATGCACCGGAAGGGAAGTAACCATATTGGTTATCCGGACCAAAACGGGAAGAACCATCAGCCCTTATGGTACCAGTAAACAAATACTTGTCTGCAATGCTGTAGTTTACCCTACCAAAGAAAGACTGCAACTCATCCGTAAAATCGAAAGTGTCCGTAAAAATGGAACGCACATCGATTAGCACAGAAGAAATATTGTCGGTTACAGGCGAGGGGAAAAGTCGATTTATAAATATCTCACTTTGTCCAGTTCCAATACCGTACTGCTGATATCTTCCGCTAATGTTAGCTTCAATGGTATTGGCAGATCTCTCCAAATCATCTCCCATACGGTCAAGATTGGAAGTATTGAATCCCCATCCTTGGATGTTTCTTCCATCTCTTCCAAAATCTTGATATGAGAAACCAACAAGAACATCAAGGAAAGAATTTTCCAACTCTTTCTTATAGGTCAATGTTGCCTCCAAAAGGTTATTGGCTACATTGATATCGTTTACTGCGGCACGACCATTACCACTAGTACCGTTGGACAAACCAACTACATCACGGCTAATTCCGGATTTTCTAGTCGACTCAGAAGTGTCATAACCATAAGTTACCTTACCCGTTAGCTCTGGAGTAAAGTCGTATTCCAAGGAAACGTTAGCCAAGAACCTGTTGGTAAAGGCTGTACTTTGAGTTACATGCAACAAGTTGGAAGGGCTTAACAAACCTCCACCTGGAGCAAAATCAACATCGGTGGGCCAAGTTGGGTTGGCAGAATATGCAGCACCCAATAAATCCCCGTTAAATCCAGCACTACCGGAAATGGGTGGTGATTCATCATTTACACGTGATACGGTAGCTTGTACATTAAGTCTAAGCTTATCATCCAAAAAGCGGTGTGTCCAGTTGGCTCTTCCTGTAATTCTTTCCAAAGAAGATTCTTCGATAACACCAAACTGATCTTGGTAACCAAAAGTGGCGCGGATATTACCCTTGCCATAGTTTTTGGACCAAGAAAGGTTTTGGTTGTGCGAAGTAGCGTTTCTAGTCACAATATCTTGCCAATCTGTGTTTGCACCAAAATCTTGATCTGCTGCAACCCCACCGAATTGTGCAACACCGGCTAGGAATTGCTCACGGTTCAACAAGGTATACTCGTTGGCAGGCTTGGAGAAACTAAGGCTAGAAGAAAACTCGAATACACCATCAGATCCAGCTTTACCACTCTTCGTGGTAATGATTACAACCCCATTTGCACCCCTGGAACCGTAGATCGCAGTTGCAGAAGCATCCTTCAAAATACTGATGCTCTCAATATCAGAAGGGTTCAAGAAGTTCAATGGGTTTTTTGCCGCACTGGACCCCAAACCTAAACTCCCCTGTCCAGTGGCTGAGGTATCATCTCCAGCAAGTGGAACACCATCAACTACGAAAAGTGGATTGTTGTTGGAACGCACAGAGTTTGTACCCCGAATACGGAATTCAACTCCGGCTCCCGGTTCACCACTGGTCTGTGTAATCTGAACCCCCGCGGTCTTACCCTGAATCAACTGTTCAGGAGATGAAATTACACCTCCGTTGAAGTCCTCAGCGGTTACGGATGCTACAGCTCCCGTTGCATCTTTTACCGTAGTGGTACCATAACCAATGATTACAACTTCATCCAATGCCTGGGCATCTTCCTGAAGCGTGACATTAATGGTAGTCTGTCCATTTACGGAAATTTCTTGCGTGGTGTAGCCAATGTAGCTGAACACCAATACCGAAGAATCGTCAATACCACTAAGGGTATAATTACCATCAAAATCGGTCTGCGTACCATTGGTAGTGCCTTTTACAAGAACACTTGCTCCCGGTAATGGACCGTTTACATCCGTAACAGTACCAGATACCGTCTGAGCCTTTGCCAATCCAAAGCATAAAAATGCCCCAGAAAGCAAAATGCTTTTTAGTAGCGTAATCTTCATAAATAATTAATTTTAAGTTTAGTTAATTTCAATTCAATTGTTAAACATATATAAAAATAAAGTTAATCCGTAGTTAGCTAGAGTATGATTCGCAACGAAAACGGTTTCGTGTTAATAACTTTAGGATTTTGCGAGTATGGTAAAGCTTTTATCTATTAATTAGTCAATTCGCAATTTTCCCGTGAAGATTTGGAAGTTAATGCAATCCTATAGCTAATATACTATTTTTATTTTTTACCGAAATTTGCGCTTTTTTTAGCATAAAATTAACCTTGGGCCGAGCCATCAATTTTGTTAAAAAAGTTTGACTAAAGTTGAGATCTGATGTATATTGGCTAACTTCAAAAAAATACTGGGAAGAAAAGACGGCGCGCATTGAAATCAAAGATTACATTAAAGGATATTGCAAGGGAATTGGAGGTTTCCATATCCACAGTTTCAAAGGCCTTGAAGAACAGTGAGGAGATCAGTAGGGATACCAAGGAAAAGATTCAAGCTTTTGCCAAACTTTACAACTATCGCCCCAACAATATAGCCATTAGCCTTAAGAACAAAAGAACCAAAAATATTGGCGTTGTCATTCCCGATATTGTCCATCACTTTTTTACAACCGTAATCCGAGGCATTGAGAAATATGCCAATGCACGTGGGTACAATGTAATTGTATGTTCTTCGGACGAATCCTTCGACAGGGAAGTGATCAACATGGAAATGTTGGCCAATGGCAGTATTGATGGCTTTATCATGTCTTTGGCGTCAGAGACCCAGCAAAAAAATGACTATAACCATTTAAAAGAGGTAACCGAACAAGGTATTCCCGTCGTGCTCTTTGATCGGATTACCAATGAGGTAGAATGCGATAAGGTGATTATTGACGATCAACTTGGAGCTTATATGGCCGCCAAGAAAATGATCGATCAAGGCAGGAAAAAAATTGGGCTCATAACCACTGCGGATTATCTAAGTGTTAGCAAGGCTCGCACCCAGGGATACAGAAAGGCCTTAACCGAGCATAATTTAGAAGTTGACGAATCCAGAATCCTCAAGTTGTCCAGCATGGACATGGATGAAGAACTCATTCAACAGTTTTTTGAATCCACAGAAATGGATGCGGTACTGTGTGTCAATGAAATTTTTGCTGTGTATACCATGCGCTTGGCCCAAAGGAATGGACTTAGAATTCCGGAGGATATCTCTTTTATTGGATTTACGGATGGGTTTCTTTCCGAATATGCCAACCCCAGCTTAACAGTAATTGCCCAACACGGGCAAAAGATGGGGGAGATTTCTGCTCAGATGCTCATTGAAAAAGTGGAGAGCGAAGCAGAAGAGGAAACGTACCAGACCAAGATTTTGGAACCTACTTTGGTGGTAAGGGATTCTACAATTAACTAAGTTTGCAGCTGCTCTAGGGCTGCAGAATTAGAAAACTAACTTTTACTTACCAATTAATCAGCGCAGATTATGAATCAGGATTATATAAAGGCGGACGCGTGGTCTATTGTTGAAGAAGGCTTTGATAAAGAACGGGTTAAGTCATCCGAAAGCTTGTTTAGTATTGGGAATGGTGCAATGGGCCAAAGGGCCAATTTTGAAGAACATTATTCCGGGCAAACCTTTCAGGGAAGTTATATAGCAGGGGTGTATTACCCAGACAAGACCAGGGTAGGATGGTGGAAAAATGGATACCCTGAGTATTTTGCCAAGGTTCTCAACGCCCCCAATTGGATTGGGATTGATGTTTTTGTGAATGGTGACCCATTGGATTTGAACACTTGTAGAGCCGTTAAGGATTTTAAGAGGGAACTCAACATGCGCGAGGGCTGGTACCAGCGCAGTTTTGTGGCTCAAATGGCAAATGGAATTGAACTACAAGTTAAGGCAACCCGATTTTTAAGCTTGGATTTGGATGCTTTGGGGGTCATACAATACGAGATTACGCCAATAAATCAGGATTCCCAAATCAGGTTTGTGCCCTATTTGGACAGTGGAATTACCAATGAGGATAGCAATTGGGACGATAAGTTTTGGAATACTACCAAGCTAGATGTCATGGGCAACCAAGCATTTATTGAAGCCCACACCATGAAGACCAATTTTGCCACCTGTACTTTTATGGAAGCCCAAGTAGCTTACAATGGAAATTCAGTTGCCTCAAAAGCAGGAACAAGAAATGAAACCTATGCGTCCATTGAATTTGATCAGGAGGTGGCCAAGGGAGAAAAAATAACCTTGACCAAATTGGGGGGATATACGGTTTCAAGAAATCATGATAAAACCCAGTTGATCAATGCCGCCAAAACGGTATTAAAGCAGGGCTCCGATTTGGGATTTGAAGTATTGCTCGCAAAACAAAAGGAAGCCTGGGCCAAAATTTGGGAAATGAGCGATATCACCATTGAAGGGGATATAAAAGCACAACAAGGTATCCGATTCAATATTTTTCAGCTGAACCAAACCTATCTGGGGAAGGATTCCAGACTTAATATTGGCCCCAAAGGATTTACAGGGGAGAAATATGGAGGAAGTACCTATTGGGACACAGAAGCCTATTGTCTTCCTTTCTATATGGCAACAAAAAATCAAGGGGTGGCCTGGAATCTTTTGGAGTACCGATACAACCACCTGGAGAAGGCCATTGAAAATGCCGAAAAGCTCGGTTTTTCCAATGGGGCGGCACTCTATCCCATGGTAACCATGAATGGGGAGGAATGTCATAACGAATGGGAAATTACCTTTGAGGAAATACACAGAAATGGAGCTATTAGCTTCGCTATTTTCAATTACCACCGTTTTACGGGAGACTACAGCTATATTCCAAAAATGGGATTGGAAGTCCTGATTGGGATAGCCCGATTCTGGCATCAACGGGTCAATTTTTCTGAGGATAAACAGCGCTATGTCATGTTGGGTGTTACAGGACCCAATGAGTATGAGAACAACGTAAACAACAACTGGTATACCAACTACTTGGCTAAATGGTGTATGGAATATGCTTTGGAACAAATAGGAATCGTAGAAAAGGAATATCCTGAGGATTTCAAACGAATTCAGACCAAGACCAAAATCACTTCCGAAGAAACTTCAGATTGGGCCAGGGTTGCAGACCAAATGTATTTTCCATTCTCTGAAAAACATCAAGTCTTTTTACAGCAGGATGGTTTTTTGGATAAGGATTTGGTGCAAGTGTCCGATTTGGACAAGTCGGAACGCCCCATTAACCAGAAATGGAGTTGGGACAGAATTTTGCGCTCACCTTATATCAAACAAGCCGACGTTCTTCAGGGATTTTATTTTTTCGAAGATCATTTCAGCCAAGATGCCTTGGAAAAGCACTTCGATTTTTATGAGCCGTTTACGGTGCATGAATCCTCACTGTCCCCTTGCGTACATAGTATTCAAGCCGCAAAGCTGGGTAGGATGGAACAGGCCTATAGGTTCTATCTGAGAACTTCCCGGTTGGATTTGGATGACTATAATAAAGAAGTGGAAGAAGGGCTGCATATTACTTCAATGGCAGGAACATGGATGAGCATTGTAGAAGGATTTGGCGGAATGCGCATAACAGATGACCAGCTGTCCTTTAGCCCTCAAATTCCCGAACAGTGGGATTCCTATGCCTTTAAAATTAACTATCGGAACCAAATTGTTACCGTATCCGTGTCCAAAAAGAGCTCTGTTTTCGAATTAACAGGAGAAGCCAACTTGACAATCCAAGTAAACGGCAAGCTTGTGCCACTGGTTCCGGGTGAGAAGATAGAAGGATGAAACGTAACTTGGGAATAGTACTGTTATTGCTGATGGGAACAGTGCTTTCCTGTGAATCCAAACCTGACCAAGCCAATCCAAAACCAAGCATGAAAAAGAAAGCCGTTGTTTACCAAGTTTTTACCCGCCTTTTTGGTAATACCAATACCACCAACAAAACTTGGGGAACCATTGAAGAGAATGGGGTGGGGAAGTTTAATGATTTTTCGGAAAAAGCTCTTGCAGAAATCAGGAAGTTGGGGGTGACACATGTTTGGTATACCGGGGTGCCCCACCATGCCTTGGTCAATGACTATACAGCTTATGGGATTTCCAATGACGACCCCGATGTGGTCAAAGGAAGGGCAGGATCTCCCTACGCGGTAAAGGACTATTACAATGTGAATCCGGATTTGGCAGTTGATCCAGCCACACGCCTTGAGGAGTTCAAAGCACTTATTGATCGTACCCATGCAGCTGGAATGAAGGTAATCATTGATATTGTTCCCAACCATGTGGCCAGAAGCTACCAAGGCTTGACCAACCCTGAAGGCACCGTGGATTTTGGTGCTCATGATGATATTTCCAAGGAGTATGATGTCAATAATAATTTTTACTACATACCCAAAAGCACTTTTAAAGTTCCCGAGTGGCAAGATGGGTATTTGCCTCTTGGAGGGGAGGAATCGGTTTTAGCTGATGGAAAATTTGAGGAGAACCCTGCAAAATGGACTGGCAACGGTTCGCGATTGGCACAACCCCACTTCAACGATTGGTACGAAACGGTTAAGGTAAATTATGGCTTGCGACCCGATGGGTCCAAGGATTTTGAGGAACTCCCCATGGGAATGGAAAAACAAGGGTATGCGGAACACTTTCAGTTTTGGGAAAACAAAACTGTCCCCAACTCTTGGAATAAGTTCAAGGACATTGCGCTCTATTGGTTGGACTTTGGTGTAGACGGGTTTCGTTATGATATGGCCGAAATGGTTCCTGTAGAGTTTTGGAGCTACCTCAATTCCAATATTAAAACTAAAAATCCAGATGCTTTTTTGTTGGCCGAGGTGTACAACCCAGATTTGTACCGCGATTATATCCATAAAGGAAAAATGGATTACCTCTATGACAAGGTGGAGTTGTACGATAGTATAAAGCATGTTATGATGGGCTACGGTTGGACGGATCATATCCCAGTGGTTCAAAAAGGAATGGCAGATATTGAACACCACATGCTCCATTTTTTGGAGAATCATGATGAGCAACGAATTGCAAGCCCCGAGTTTGCTGGAAGTTCACAAATGGGAAAGCCCGCCATGGTAGTTTCTGCCACCTTGAGCACATCTCCAACTATGATTTATTTTGGACAAGAAGTGGGTGAACCCGGTGTGGAGGATGCGGGCTTTGGAAAACCCAGTCGCACCTCTATTTTTGACTATGTTGGTGTGCCGCACCATCAGCGTTGGATGAACAATGGGCATTTTGATGGGGGGCAACTTACTGAGGATGAGAAAAACTTGAGGGACTTTTACCAACGCTTGCTCAATTTTACGATCTCAAGCAATGCGCTGATGGGAGACTATGAGGAAATCCATTTTTATAACAAGGACCACACGGAAGGATATGATCATAAAGTACTCTCTTTTGTGCGATGGAAAGATGGGGAGAAGTTGATCGTCATATCCAATTTTGACAAGGATAGAACGTATACCCTGGACTTAAAGATACCGGAGGATGTGATAGCCAAATGGCATCTGAAAAATTCTGCCTACGCTTTAAAGGAAGAGTTGTATGGAATTGAAAAAGCTACGCTAAAAATCCAAGAAGGACGTGGGTTTATTAGCCTACAACTCCCGCCTTTGGAATCCTATATTTTTAGTGTTCAATAAAAAGCGGCCCACATTGTGGGCCGCCAAAGTTCAAAGGTCGGTTAATTATCGTTATTCCTTAGCGGCTGTTTTTTGATAAACCAACGCGATAACCACACCTGTTACCACAAAGTAAACCAAGGCCAAAACAAAGTCCATTAAATGACCGGTTAAATCCATCATGTTGGCAGTGGCATACTGGATTAAAGCTGTTCCCAGTCCAGCAAAAAGTCCTATCCAGGCACCAAATTGTGCACCTTCCTTGGCGCTGTGGTGGCCTCTGGCCCATTTACCATAAAGATTGCTCAAGGCAAACGCTGAAACAAGATTTCCCAAAATGATAAAAACAAAATCGGGTTCTTCCTTAAAGATGTTCGTAATAACATGACCTTCCATAAGACTCTCTGCCGCAATTCCCCATAAGAGGTATCCAAGCAGAAACATAACAATTGTAGCTACTACTGTAGCCAGTAAATTGGATTTTGAAAACATGCGAGCTAATTTATTGGTTATTAATATGATAAAAATATTAAAATAAATTTAACATATTGACAAAATGTGACATCCAAAAATGTTGAATACATAATTTCAATGCTTTTTTGTAGGATTTTATTGAACATATTTACTGCTAAAATTTCATTTTCAAATCGTATTTTTAGCTATTAAAATGACTTAGAATGAAAAAAACTTTACTATTGCTTTCTTTTACAATTTTTCTAATCAATAGTTGCGGAATGATTGAATCCAATCCCTTGGTCATAGGTCATAGGGGAGCTATGGGCCACGAAACTGAAAACACCTTGGCTTCTGTGCAAAAAGCATTGGATTTGGGTGTTGATATGATTGAAATTGATGTGTTTAAAATCAAGAGTGGCGAGATAGTGGTTTTCCATGATGAAAGGGTGGAGCGACTTTCCAATGGGGGAGGCAACATAGAGGAATATAATGTTGTGGATATGCAGCAGCTTATCTTGGATGGCAACCATCGTATTCCCATGCTTCAGGATGTGCTCAAATTGATCAATAACCAGGTGGCACTAAATATAGAGTTAAAGGGTGCAGATACAGCTGATCGAGTAAACTTCATCACCGACTATTACATAAGGGAAAGAGGTTGGGCCGCCAATAACATCCTTATTTCCAGTTTTAGATGGGATGAGTTAAGGGAAATTAGAAGATTGAACCCAAATGTGCAGATTGCAATCCTTACAGAGGACGACCCCTTGGAAGCAATTCCCGTGGCCAAAGAACTAAATGCTGTTGCCATCAATCCCAATTTTAAATCCCTAACAGAAGAAAATACATCAGAGATGCAAGGTGAGGGATTCAAAGTCTATACATGGACAGTAAATGAACCTTCGGATATTGTGAAAATGAAGACGTTTGGAGTGGATGGCATCATCACAAACTATCCGGAACGGGTACATTAATGTACGATGTAATCATTGTTGGAGGGGGTGCCGCAGGCTTCTATGCTGCAATTCATATTGCTGGGCTTGACCCTACATTGAAAATTGCCATTTTTGAAAGAGGAAAAAATGTGCTCTCTAAAGTAAAAGTTTCAGGCGGGGGAAGATGCAATGTGACCCATGGTGAATTTTCTCCAAGGGAGCTGATTCTCAACTATCCAAGAGGTAAGAAAGAATTATTGGGCCCTTTCCATGTGCATGGACCTGGCGATGTCATGGAATTTTTTGAACAAAGGGGCGTACCTCTCAAAATTGAGGAGGATGGTCGTGTTTTTCCAGTTAGTGATGATTCCCAGACCATTATAGATTGCTTGGTTACCGAAGCCCAAAAATTGGGTGTGCAAGTATTGAAAAATAGTGCGGTAAAGCAACTTTCAAAACTTCAAGATAACGGAAGATGGCAGGTGACCACCATGAACAAACATTACCAAGGCAAAAGCCTGCTGGTTACCGCTGGGAGCAGTCTCAAGGCATGGAGATTTTTGGAAGAATTGGGACATACCATTGTTCCCCCTGTTCCATCCTTGTTCACCTTTAATATTCGGGATTCCAGATTGGCCGAAATCCAGGGAGTAAGTACTTTTGCTTCAGTACAGGTGCCTCCCAAAAAGCTATTTTCCTCCAAGGTGGCCCTAAATCTAAAAAGTGCTCCAAGGGAAGAACCGGTGCTACAAGCAGAAGGCGATGTGCTTGTGACCCATTGGGGGCTAAGTGGTCCGGCCGTATTAAGGTTATCAGCTTGGGGAGCCAACATTCTGAACGAATACCAATACAATTTTAAGATCAAGATCAACTGGACTCCGGAATACACTTTGGGTTCCATGGAAGGATTTCTTAGGGAAATCAAGGAAGTGGAGGCGAGAAAAACGGTAATTCGAACAAGAGCCGTCAATCTTCCCAAAAGGCTTTGGGCCAAATTGGTACATGCCGCAGGAATAGAGACCAATGTAAGATGGGCTGAGGTGACCAAGGAAATGTTGCAAAATCTGGCCAAGGAACTTACAGAGGGCACCTATAGGGTAATTGGCAAAAGTACCTTCAAAGAGGAATTTGTTACGGCAGGCGGTGTTGATCTCAAAGAAATCAACTTTAAGACTTTTGGAAGCAAAATACACCCTAACCTTTACTTTGCCGGGGAAATTATCAATGTTGATGCCATTACCGGCGGCTTTAACTTTCAAAATGCCTGGACCGGTGCTTATATTGCCGCCAAAGCCATTGGTTCCAAAAAATAACTGTTAAGCGAGAGCGATGGCCAATCCGGCTGCCACAGCGGCACCCAAAATGGGGCCAACAATAGGTATCCACGAATACCCCCAACCATTAGATCCTTTATTTTTTATGGGAACCAAGGCATGAATAATTCGAGGGCCCAAATCCCTCGCAGGATTTATCGCATAACCAGAAGTACCACCCAAGGAAAGTCCAATGCCCCAAACAATCAGGGCAACAGGGAGGGCGCCAAGAGAGCCAAGACCAATTATGGTGTTATCCGAAGTATTTGTCGCATCCGTGAAATAAAGTACAGCAAATATTAAAACAAAAGTGCCAACAAGTTCACTAAATAGATTTAGAGCCGTGTTGGGAATGGCCGGTGCGGTACAAAAAACACCACGCTTGGTAGCGCCTTCTTCCGTGGCGTCAAAATGCTTCTTGTTGAGTATCCACACAATAAATGCTCCCAACATAGCTCCAACAAGTTGGGCGATTAGGTAACTGGGAACATCATAAATGGAGAATTCACCGGCCAACGCAAGTCCAATGGTAACCGCAGGGTTCAGATGCGCACCGCTGTGAGGGCCTGCTACGACCACCCCTGTGTATACAGCCAAGGCCCATCCAGTGGTTATTACGATCCATCCGGAACCGCTACCATATGTTTTTTGAAGGGATACGTTGGCATTAACGCCACATCCCATTAGGATTAAAAGAAAGGTTCCAACAATTTCAGAAATAAAAGGAGTCATATATAGTGGGTTGGTTATTTGTTAGGATTGAGTTTTAAGCTTCGTTTGCCCAATATTCCAAAGCTCTTATGGCTTTGTACCAGCCTTTAATTTTTTGGTCAATGGTTTCTCGTTCCTTCGAAGGTTTAAAATGAACATCGGTCTGCCAAATATCTTGAATTTCTTCGGGACTTTTCCAATAATTCACTGCCAATCCAGCTAAATAAGCAGCACCCATTACCGTGGTCTCAACCACCTTGGGTCTTACCGTAACGGTATCCAGTACATCTGCCTGGAATTGCATCAATAGGTTATTGACCGTTGCACCACCATCAACCCTAAGTTCATTTATGGTAATCCCGGAATCGGCTTCCATTGCTCTTAGAATATCCATGGTCTGATAGGCAATGGAGTCCAAGGCGGCTCTGGCAATATGTGCATCCGTGCTACCACGGGTCAAACCGAATACTGTACCTTGCGCATGCTGGTTCCAATAGGGCGCCCCCAAACCTGCAAAAGCAGGAACAAGGTAAACGCCGTCAGAGTCCTTCACGGAACCCGCCAATTGTTCCACTTCGGAAGAGGTCTTAATGATGTTGAGACTATCACGTAGCCATTGCACCACTGCACCAGCTATAAACACACTGCCTTCTAGGGCATAGGTGGTTTTCCCATCAATTTTCCAGGCTACCGTTGTCAGCAAGTTTTTTTTGGAAACAATAGGTTGGTCCCCAATGTTCATCAGCATAAAACAACCTGTTCCATAGGTATTTTTTACCATACCCTCCTGAGTACACATTTGCCCAAACAAAGCCGCCTGCTGATCGCCCGCAATCCCCGCTATCGGAATTTTGGACGCAAAAAAGTTGGGACTCGTGTACCCATAAACCTCGCTGGATTGCTTTACTTGGGGAAGCATTTCTTTGGGAATGCCAAAGAGCTCCAATAGTTCTACATCCCAATCCATGGTATTGATATTGAACAAAAGGGTGCGTGAAGCATTGGTTACGTCTGTAATGTGCAAGTTGCCCTCCGTCATTTTCCAAATGAGCCAAGTATCAATGGTACCCATTAACAGATTTCCGGATTTGGCTTTCTCCCTGGCACCGTCCACATGATCCAGAATCCATTTCACCTTGGTCCCTGAAAAGTAGGAATCAATGACCAATCCAGTTTTGTTTCTGATCATTTCTGATTTCCCCTGGGACTTTAGCTCGTCACAATATCCGGCAGTTCGTTTGTCCTGCCAAACGATGGCGTTGTAAATAGGCTCCCCCGTTCGCTTGTCCCAAACTACTACAGTTTCGCGTTGGTTGGTAATTCCTATGGCCGATATTTGTTCCGCTTTCAATCCCTTCTGGCTAACAGCTTCTGCAGCCATCCCTGCTTGGGTAGCCCAGATTTCCTTTGCGTCGTGCTCCACCCAACCTGGTTTCGGGAAAATCTGTGTAAATTCTTTTTGGGCTACTGCTACAATGGTGCCCTTTTTATCAACTACTACAGCTCTGGAACTCGTTGTTCCCTGATCTAGGGCTAAGATATATTGGTCCATACGTTTTTTTTTTGATGCCCCTGAATTTAGTAAAATAAATCTGTGTAGTTTCGATATGCATATTAAGAAAGATGAAAACTTTTATCGTACTCCTTAGGGGAATCAACGTGGGTGGTCAAAAGAAAATAAAGATGGCAGACTTAAAGCAATGCCTTACCCTAGCTGGATTTCAAGATGTAGAAACCTATATTCAAAGTGGAAATTTAAGTTGTCGGAAGGAAGGTCTTACGGCAAAAGACGTTGAAATTGAAGTGCATAAGGCAATCCTAAAACATTTTGGGTTTGATGTACCTACCTTGGCCCTTACCAAGGAGGAACTACAACTAATAATAGATCAAAATCCCTTTGCGGAGGAAGAGGAAAAGAGCCAGTATTTTGTGTTGCTCAAGTCCGAACCAGAGAAAGATTTAGTAGATAGTTTTAATCTACTCCATTTTGAAAATGAAGCGTTTCAAGTGAACCATAACTGTGTGTATCTCTGTTGTAAGGCAGGCTATGGGAAAGCCAAACTCAGCAACAATCTCATTGAAAACAAGCTGAAGGTTCAGGCCACAACCCGAAATTATAGGACGATGATGAAGTTACTGGAAATGGCTCGATCCTAA
Source organism: Flagellimonas sp. (assembly GCF_965233845.1). Lineage (GTDB taxonomy): Bacteria > Bacteroidota > Bacteroidia > Flavobacteriales > Flavobacteriaceae > Flagellimonas. The sequence continues at coordinate 3,453,632 of NZ_OZ247584.1, read as the reverse complement.
TTCAGTTCCCAAATTTTGTAATTAAGAAGGGTGGCAAAACAAACCCAAAGAAGATAGGGAACGAGCAAGAAAGAAGCCAACTTGCTTACTACACGGAACCACTTGATCGTTAGCGCGATCAGGGTCAGAAGAACCAAAATGACCAAAAAGGCCCAAAACGGATTTTTAAGTCCAAAGAAAACAATACTCCAAAGGGCATTGAACAAGAGCTGGAATCCAAAATGATATAGGGCGGTCTTTACCCAAATATGATGAAACCCTTTGGACCAAACAATGCCGGCAGCTACTCCCATGAGAATATACAATATGGTCCAAACCGGGGCAAATATCCAATTTGGGGGATTAAAACTGGGCTTGTTGAGCCCAAGGTACCAATCATTGACGGAGCTTTGGGTGGCAAAACTGGACAGAAAACCTATCAACAAACAAATTAGAACGGATAGGATTATATAGGTCAGTTTTTTTTTCATGGCAGTGGCATTCCCAACTAAAATAAGAATTTATTTAAATCCAAGTCCCTGTAACCCCCTGCACTCCATTATCTTTGCCAAAAGTTTTTTGAATGACCGAAAAAGACTTTCTGCCAAAACATTCTGAAGCTCTACCCGAATTGGGAAAAGTTGCATGGAAAGCACCCAGTAACATTGCGCTTGTTAAATACTGGGGCAAGAAGAAAAATCAAATCCCGGCCAACCCCTCCATTAGTTTTACCTTGGATGCTTGTGCCACAAGGACCACACTTTCATATCAAAAAAAGGAGACAACTTCCAAGTTTTCGTTTGACTTGTATTTGGATGGCAAACCCAAGCCCGATTTTAAGCCTAAAATTGAGGTGTTTTTTGATCGTATTGCCGAATATGTGCCCTTTGTGAAAAAATATCATTTCGTGATAGAGACTTCCAATTCCTTTCCCCATAGCAGTGGTATAGCGTCCTCCGCCAGTGGAATGGCAGCTTTGGCATTGTGTCTGATGGACTTGGAGAGACAAATCCAGCCTCAAATGGATCCTACTTTTTTCATGAGAAAAGCCTCTTTTTTGGCTCGATTGGGCTCGGGAAGTGCCTGTAGAAGCTTGGAAGGCGATTTGGTGGTGTGGGGCAAACACCAAGCTATTGAAGGAAGCAGCAATTTGTTCGGTTTAAGGTACCCATATAAAGTCCATGATAATTTTAAACAGTACCATGACACCATTTTACTGGTAGATAAGGGCGAAAAACAGGTAAGCAGCACCGTGGGTCACAATCTAATGCACGGACATCCATTTGCTGAAGAGCGGTTCAAACAGGCTTATCAAAACTTGACTTCTTTGCAGTCTATTTTGGAATCAGGGGATTTGGAAGAATTTGTAAAGGTGGTAGAAAGCGAGGCGCTGACCCTGCACGCCATGATGATGAGCAGCAACCCTTATTTTATTTTAATGAAACCGAACACTTTGGAAATCATCAATAAGATATGGGGTTTTAGAAAGGAAACCCGAATGCCGGTTTGCTTTACGTTGGACGCAGGGGCCAATGTGCATGTGCTTTATCCAGAGTCCATCAAGCAGAGTGTCATACAATTCGTTCAGGATGAATTGGTTGCCCATTGCGATAACGGACACTATATTTGTGATCGAATTGGGACGGGAGCCAAAAAATTAATCATCTCTAAAAAGTAATCAAGCGAAAATTTTAGCGTTATTTGTCCTGAATTTGGCGAATAATGCCGGATTTCAACGGAAAAATCATTTTGTTTAACCAATTTTGTGTTGAATTAAACAAAATAGTTTGTACTTTAGATGCAACCATGAAAGGACCTCTTTTTTATTCTAAGATTTTACTATTTGGGGAGTACGGAATCATCAAGGATTCCAAGGGGCTTTCCATTCCCTATAACTTTTTTAAAGGTGCCCTGAAGACCGATCAAAACCCTGCACCATCTGCAAAACAATCCAATGAAGGCCTTAGGGCGTTTGTAGGGTATTTGGGCGAGTTGGAGAAAAAGGAAAAGAATTTGGTTTCTTTTGATTTGGAGGCGTTGGAAAGGGACGTGAACCAGGGAATGTATTTTGACAGTTCCATCCCACAAGGTTATGGAATAGGAAGTAGCGGGGCCCTTGTTGCCGCTATCTATGATAAATATGCCAACAATAAGATTACAGTTCTTGAAAATCTTACCCGGGAAAAATTGTTGAAGCTGAAAACCATTTTTGGTTTGATGGAATCCTTTTTTCATGGTAAATCCTCGGGCCTGGATCCGTTGAACAGTTATTTGAGCTTACCCATCCTCATCAATTCCAAAGACAATATTGAATCCACCAGCATACCCTCCCAAAACACAGAAGGGAAAGGTGCGGTATTCTTATTGGATAGCGGTATTACTGGAGAAACTGCCCCCATGGTGCAGATTTTCATGGAGAAAATGAAGCAGGAAGGTTTCCGAAACATGATCAAAGATCAGTTTGTAAAACACACGGATGCCTGTGTGGAAGATTTCCTGAACGGAAATATGAAATCCCTGTTTGGAAATCTAAAACAGCTATCGCATGTGGTTTTGGATCATTTTAAACCCATGATTCCTTCCAAATTCCACAAACTTTGGCAGCAAGGAATTGAGACCAATGATTACTACTTAAAACTCTGCGGTTCTGGAGGTGGAGGTTATATTTTGGGTTTTACCCAGGATTTGGATAAAGCCAAAAAAGCACTCAAGGGATACAATTTGGAAGTTGTTTACAACTTCTAACCACAATCGTCATGCTTAGTAGAAGAAATAGACTCTTGCTTTTTAAGCTGTTGAGTTTGTTTTCTGTGGTACGCGGGTACAATATTTTGGTCATTACCCTGGCCCAATACTTAGCTTCGATTTTTATTCTTTCCCCTCAAACCAGCTTACGGGAAGTTGTTTTGGACCTAAATCTATTTTTGATAGTGACCGCTTCGGGCTTGGTCATTGCTAGTGGCTATATCATCAACAACTTTTACGATGCTGAAAAAGACTTGATTAACAAACCCCGGAAAAGTATGCTGGATAGATTGGTGAGCCAGCGATTTAAGCTCACTACCTACTTTATCCTGAATTTTCTGGCGGTGCTGGCGGCAAGTTATATTTCGTTTCGGGCGGTTTTATTTTTCTCAAGCTACATTTTTGGCATTTGGTTGTATTCCCATAAGCTTAAAAGGGTTCCCTTGCTTGGGAATCTGGTTTCTGCATCCTTGGCCATCGCTCCTTTTTTTGTGGTTTTTGTGTACTATGGCAATTTTGAAACGGTCATATTCGTACATGCCCTATTCCTCTTTCTGTTGATTTTGGCCCGTGAAATGATCAAGGATCTCGAAAATATGGCAGGGGACATGGCCCAAAATTATAAGACCATCCCCATTCTTTATGGCCCAAAAGTGTCCAAGGTCATTATTGGTTTTCTTATTGTTTTAACCTTGGCGCCAGCCTTGTTGTTGATCAAAAGTTTTGACGTGGGATACATGTATTTGTATTTCATGGCATGTATTGTTCTGTTGGGACTTTTTATCATTTTGTTATGGGGGGCTCGTGGCAAAAAGCACTATGTTTGGCTGCATAATATTCTAAAGTTCATCATTGTTTCCGGAGTGATCAGTATTTTGTTGATTGATGTGGACTTAGTTATAAACCGAATTTTGTGATGGAAAATCAATTAAAGGTGGCATTGGCGCAAATAGCCCCTGTTTGGCTGGATAAAAAAGCTACCATCCAGAAAATTGAAGCAACCATTCTGGAAGCAGCCAAGGAAAAATCGGAACTGCTGGTTTTTGGCGAAGCTTTCCTGCCTGGATATCCCTTTTGGTTGGCGTACACCGAAGGTGCTGCATGGGACTTAAAAGTCAACAAAGAACTGCATGCCCATTACGCTCGAAATTCCATTCAAATAGAAGCAGGGGAATTGGATTCCATTTGCACATTGGCGAGAGAAAACAATATAGCTCTGTATTTGGGAATGATGGAACGCGCCAAGGATCGTGGCGGACACAGTTTGTACTGTTCATTGGTTTACATTGACCCAAATGGGGAAATCAAATCCGTGCACCGAAAATTACAGCCTACCTATGATGAACGGCTCACCTGGGCACCTGGTGACGGCAATGGATTACAAGTCCACCCGCTGAAACAATTTACGGTAGGCGGACTTAATTGTTGGGAGAATTGGATGCCCTTACCCAGAACGGCTCTTTATGGTCAGGGAGAAAATCTGCATGTGGCGGTATGGCCCGGAGGGTTGCACAATACCAAGGACATTACCCGTTTTATTGCCCGTGAATCGCGGAGTTATGTCATATCCGTTTCCTCTTTGATGACCAGTTCAGATTTTCCAAAGGAGACCCCTCACTTGGATAAGATTTTGGAAAAAGCGCCCAAGGTTTTGGCCAATGGAGGCAGTTGTATTGCTGGCCCAGACGGCGAATGGATTGTGGAACCCATTGTGGACCAAGAAGGCTTGATTTATCAAACTTTGGACTTTAATAGGGTTTATGAAGAACGCCAAAACTTTGATCCTGTTGGCCATTATTCCCGCCCTGATGTGACCAAGCTTTCCGTCAATAGGGAAAGACAATCTACGGTAGATATTAGGGATTAGGCACAGTTCAATTCTAGTCTTTTGGCTATGAATGTCTGGTCGAGCGCAGTCGAGACCTTTTAAGGTCTTGACTTTTAATGACCTCTCGACTGCGCTCGAGGTGACGTTTGGCAATATTTTATTGAAAATCTACTGTCCTAATTATTCAAGGCATTTTCAGGGCTTCAGAAAAGGAATAGAACTTGCTCAACAGAAAGAGGTTATATACTTTTGCAAAAAATTTACGACTGATGCCGAAATCAGACAATCCACGAAATAGGAGATCCTCTCAAAAACCTGGGAGCAATAAAGGAAAACCGTTTGCCAAAAAATACGGTTCAAAGCCTAAAGCGCATACCCCACCAAAAAAATCCAACCCCAACGAAATCCGTTTGAACCGCTATGTGGCCAATGCCGGAATTTGTTCCCGAAGGGAAGCAGATACCTATATAGCCGCGGGCAGTGTTTCGGTAAATGGGAAAGTGATTACAGAAATGGGCTATAAAGTGAAACTCACGGATGATGTGCGTTTTGATGGAAGAAAGCTCAATCCTGAAAAGAAGGAATACATCCTCTTGAACAAGCCCAAAAACTTTATCACCACTACTAACGACGAAAAAGGAAGACGGACCGTGATGGAGCTGGTATCCAGTGCATCCAAAAATCGATTGTTGCCCGTTGGACGGTTGGATAGAAATACAACAGGATTGTTGTTGTTCACAAACGATGGGGATTTGACCAAAAAACTGACCCATCCTACCCATGGGGTTCGGAAAATTTACCATGTACATTTGGACAAAAGTTTGAACCTTTCTGATTTAAGAAAAATAGAGGCAGGCTTGGAGTTGGAGGATGGAGCGGTAGAAGTGGATGACGTAAGCTATATCCAAGGTGCTCCAAAAAGGGAAGTCGGGATTCAAATCCATAGCGGTCGTAATCGGATTGTACGTCGGATTTTTGAACATTTAGGTTACCACGTCACCAAATTGGACCGGGTTGTTTTTGCGGGATTGACCAAAAAGGATTTACCCAGAGGCCATTGGCGCCATTTAACGGAACAAGAGGTGGTGAATTTGAAGATGATTAAGTAAACGTTCTTTTGAATAGCATCAAGGAAAAGGCACATCTTGTATTTTGGATATTGGGAATTCTCCTAATCGCCTTACAAGTTTTGTTTACAGTGGTCTATCCACAAGCAATCCTGGATTTAAATATTCATGATACCTACATTATCATCGCGTGTGCCCATTTGTTCAATGTACTGGGAACATGGTTTATTCTTTGCGGAGTTGGGTATTGGATTCTAAAGCTCAGAATGATAGAAATTTTTGGCTGGATGTTCTGGCTTCATTTGATTTTCACTGTACTTTTTCCGTTAAGCTTTGCAACAACCAATATGGATATAAAACCAACCATGGAAAATTTTAGGATGATACAGTATATTGAATCCCTCTGGTTTTTCGGATTGATATTATTCGTTGTTGGTCAAGGACTTTATTTCCTGAACATTTTTATCTCAACCCTTAAAAGGGTGAAGTCAAGATAAAATCCACTAGATGGAAGAGCGTACTTTTTCCATTTTCTCTTTGATTTCCTCCAAACATAAATTCCCCAAACTACCCTCATGGGTATGTTGGATATCCCTTTTGGGTTTAAAATTTCCATTCTCAATGGCCTGTCCCATGGTTTTGTACGCATCCCGGAAGGGCATTCCACTTTTGACCAGCTCATTCAATGTGTCCACACTAAACAGATAATCGTATTTGGGGTCATCCAGGATGTTTGGGTTCACTTGGATTTCTTTTAAGCTAAAAATGGTCATTTCCAAACATGCTTTAATATCCTGAATGGCAGGAACAATGCCCTCCTTCACCAACTGTAAATCCCTATGGTAACCACTGGGGAGATTGTTGGTGATCAAGGTCAGTTGGTTGGGCACTGCCTGAATTTTGTTGCACTTTGCTCGAATCAATTCAAAAACATCAGGGTTTTTCTTGTGGGGCATGATACTACTACCCGTGGTCAGCTCATTCGGAAATGAGATAAAATCGAAATTCTGGCTCATGTACAAACAGATGTCCATGGCCAACTTGGAGAGCGTAGCGGCCACACTGGAAATGCCAAAGGCGGTGGCCTTTTCAACTTTCCCACGACCCATTTGGGCTGCAACTACGTTGTATTTCTGGGTCTCGAATCCCATTTCTTTAGTGGTAAAAGTCCGATCTATGGGAAAGGAACTACCATAGCCGGCTGCACTTCCCAAGGGATTTTGGTCGGCAATCCTGTAAGCAGCTTGGACAAAATACAGATCATCCACCAAACTTTCTGCATAGGCCGAAAACCAAAGTCCGAATGAGGAGGGCATGGCAATTTGCAAATGCGTATAACCCGGCAGCAATATGGATTTGTGCTTTTCTGCAAGCTTGATCAAAAGGTCAAAAAGGGATTTCACCTCATTCTTAATTTCACGGAGCTCATTCTTTAAATACAGTTGCATGGCCACCAAAACCTGATCGTTCCTTGACCGTGCGGTATGGATTTTCTTCCCGGTATCCCCCAGTTTCTCGGTAAGTAGGAATTCAATCTTGGAATGCATATCCTCAAAATCATCCTCAATGTTGAAGGTTCCTTTATCAATGGATTTGGCAATAGCACCCAATTCCTTTACCAAGGCTTCTGACTCTTCCTTGGAAATCAAGCCTACTTGAGCCAACATGTTGGCGTGGGCTTTGGATGCGATCACATCGTATTTTGCCAACAGCAAATCCAATTCCCGATCGTTGCCTACGGTAAAATGGTCAATTTTTTTATCGGTACTAAAGCCTTTGTCCCAGAGTTTCATAGTTTCGTTTTTGTCATTCCCACGAAAGTGGGAATCTTATTAATGAGTTCTCGACTGCCTGCTTGTCGGCAGACATGGTGCTCGAACTGACATTTTAATTTCATTGTAAAAATCCTTTTAGGATTTTGATATATAGGTCAATTCCTTCCTCAATTTCATTCACATAAATAAATTCATCTGCGGAGTGGGAACGAGTACTGTCCCCCGGACCCAATTTTACGGATTGACAAGTCAATGCTGCCTGATCGGACAGCGTGGGTGATCCGTAGGTTTTTCTACCCAAGGCGATACCGCTCTTTACCAAATCGTGTTTGGGATCAATGGAAGACGAATTCAATCGCAATGATCGAGGCGTCATTTTACAGGGGGCTTTCCGCTGCAACAAATCCGCAACTTCCTGATTGGTGTATCTATCATTGACTCGCACGTCCACTACCAAATCCACCTGGGCCGGAACCACATTGTGCTGCTTCCCTGCATTGATTTGGGTCACGGTCATTTTTACCTCTCCCAGAGCATCCGAAACCTTGTCAAAAGTGTAATTTTTGAACCAGTTTAAAACATCAATGGTATTATAAATGGAATTGTTGGTATTGGGATGGGCCGCATGGGAAGGGGTTCCCTCCACCACGGCATCAAAAACCACAAGTCCTTTTTCGGCAATGGCCAAATCCAATAGGGTAGGTTCGCCAACAATGGCCACATCAATTTTGGGGAGAATAGGTAATAATCCCCTAAGACTTTTTTCTCCGGCACTTTCCTCTTCTGCTGTTGCCGCCATAATGATGTTGTGGCTTAGATTTTCGGCTTCATAAAAGTGCACAAAAGTAGCCAAAAGGGAAACCAAACAGCCCCCGGCATCATTACTGCCCAAACCATAGAGCTTTCCGTCCTCCACATGGGGATGAAAAGGGTCTTTGGTATAAGCCGAATTGGGTTTTACGGTATCGTGGTGTGAGTTGAGGAGCAGGGTTGGCTTGGCCTCATCAAAATACTTGTTGAAAGCATAGACATTATTGACTTGCCGTTCTGTTTTTACCCCAAAATCTTGGAGCCAAGTCTCGATGGCATCGCCAGTTTTATCCTCCTCTCCTGAAAATGAGGGGATGGAAATGAGTTGCTTCAGCAACTCAATTGCTTTTTGGGTCAACGTTAACTGATCGGTTTTCATAGGGTCAAGGTCGTAAAATTTGAGTTTGTTGCATCCAGCATGGTATGGTTTCCAATACAGACTTGTTTTACCTCATTTTGAAGGGCATGGAAGCAGTTGTGCATTTTAGGTAGCATCCCATCGGCAATGATTCCCTCTTCCAATAAGGTTGCATAGATTTTAGAGTTGATGTGTTGAATGACCGAATCCTCATTCTCAATACTTCGCAGAACACCTTGTTTCTCAAAACAATAGAACAAGGTAGTCTCAAAAAGTCCTGACATTCCAATGGCCAGTTCGGCGGCAATGGTATCGGCATTGGTATTGAACAATTGTCCTTTGCCATCATGGGTCAGTGCACAAAAAATGGGAGTGAACCCCGCTTGTAACAGCTTAAAAATCCCATTGGAATTCACGCCATCCACATCGCCAACCCATCCAAAATCAACTTCTTTTACAGGTCTTTTATGGGCTTGGATGGCATTTGCATCCGCCCCACTCATTCCAATGGCATCGGTTCCACGGGACTGCAGTTGGGCCACAATCTTTTTGTTGACCAATCCGGCATACACCATAATGGCCACATCCAAACTTTGAGTGTCGGTAATTCTCCTGCCATTGATCATATGGGCCTCTATGCCCAGTTTGTTCCCAATTTCGGTGGCCTTTTTTCCTCCCCCATGTACCAAAATTTTATGCCCCTCCATTTTGGAAAAAAGAGCCAAAGTTTGGGCCAGTTGGTTTTGATCTTCAATGACATTGCCCCCGATTTTTACTATGGAAAGTTTTTCACCCATTTTATGTATTTATAATTCCACCATCAATGGTCATTGCCGAGCCCGTTATCCAGGAGGAATCTTCCGAAACCAAGAACAGTGCCAATTTGGCAATATCTTCTGGAGTCCCCAATCGCTTGAGCAAGGTGGCATTTTTGGCATCTTCCACTGCTACTTCAGGCTGATCAAATGCTTTTGCCGAATCCCAAATCAGAGGGGTGTCCACAGGGCCAGGACAGATGGCATTTACCCTGATTTTTGGTGCATATTCCACGGCCAATTGCTTCATCAACCCTAGGGATGCCGCTTTAGAAGCACAATAGGCCGGATGGTTGGGAAAACTCTTAAAAGCGGCAATGGATGCATTGATCAATATATTTCCTCCTTCCCCCTCTTGTAAATAGGGAATGGCAAATTTGGAGCAATAAAAGATGGAACTCAAGTTGGTGTCGATAGTCTCACGCCAAGTTTCAACGGAAAGGTCCACCACATTTCCCAAACCAAGAATCCCAGCATTCAAGGACAAAATATCCAACCTTCCAAATCTGTCCATGGCAGTTGTCACCAATTTTTGGTTGTAAGCTACATCATTTACATTACCAGGGACAAAGACGCTGTTTTCCAGTTGTGCTGCCAATTGGTTCCCTCGCTCCAAATTGCGACCCGATAAGATCAAAGAGGCACCTGCTTTGTGGTAGGCTTCTGCAATTGCCTTTCCCATCCCACTGGTTGCTCCAGTTACAATACCGACCTTGTTCTTAAGCTTTAGTTCCATTTTATTGGGATTCAAGAATTTTCTTTAAAACAATTTGTGCCGAATACGTCCTGTTGTTGGCCTGTTCCACCACCAAGGATTGATCACTGTCCAACACAGCATCGGCTACCACCACATTTCTTCTGACAGGAAGACAATGCATAAATTTGGCCGTGCCAAGTTTTGCTTGGGTCAACATCCAATTGGGGTCTTGGGAAACTACTTTTCCATAATCCGAATAGCTACTCCAATTTTTCACATAAACAAAGTCGGCATTTTCCAAGGCTTTATCCTGATCATATTCAATCTGACACCCACTGGTGATTTCAGAGTTTAGTTCATAGCCCTTAGGGTGGGTGATCACAAAATCCGCATCCTGTAATTTCATCATTTCCACAAAGGAATTGGCCACGGCATGAGGCAATGCTCTGGGATGTGGGGCCCAAGAAAGTACAACTTTGGGCTTGGTTTTGGTGCCAAACTCTTTTAAAGTGATGGCATCTGCCAATGCCTGCAATGGATGACCCACCGAACTTTCCATGTTAACTACAGGAACGGTGGCATACTTTTTAAATCCGCTAAGTACCACCTCGGCCTCGTCCAATGCTTTGTTTTCCAGACCAGCAAAAGCTCGGATGGCCACAATATCACAATATTGGGACACTACTTGGGCAGCTTCTTTGATATGTTCGGCTTTGCCTTGGTCCATGATTGTTCCATCCTCAAATTCCAGTTGCCAACCTTCACTACCGAAATTCATAACCATCACCTCCATTCCCAAGTTTATAGCGGCTTTTTGCGTACTCAAGCGCGTACGAAGGCTGTTATTGAAAAAAAGGAGACAAACAGTTTTGTCTTTACCCAGGGATTTAAATTTGATCGGGTCTTTTTTCAATTCGATGGCCTCGGCAACCCCTGCCTCTAGGTCTTCAATATCGTGAATGCTCAAATAATGCTTCATACCTTGATCTTTGTAAAGTGGATTTTGTCCTGAAAACTATCCATGATGAAATTATCTTTCAGTCCGTTGACAATCCATGTTTCTATTCCTGCTTTTTGTGCAATACTGGCGGCCTCAATTTTAGATTGCATGCCTCCTGTTCCGTGGGAAGATTTGACACTGCTTACCTCTTTTCCCAAATCGGTAATGGAAGCAACTTCTTGAATCGTTTCAGGGAGCTTTCCATCCAAGGATTCTTTGGTGTAAATGCCATCTGTATTGGTTGCAATCAACAGGAGGTCCGCTTTTAGAAAGGCTGCGGTAAGGGCGGCCAATTTATCATTGTCCCCAAATTTGATTTCATCCGTGGCCACAGTATCATTTTCATTGATGATGGGGATTACATCATTGGCCAACAATACGTTGATGGTGTTCTCAATGTTCACTCTGGCTTTTTCATTTTCCAAATCGGAATAGGAGAACAGACATTGGGAGGTGAACAATCCCAATTCCCTAAAACTCTCCTGAAAAATATGCATCAAACGGGGTTGACCAATAGCGGCCAATGCCTGTTTTACATCAATTTCCTGTCCATTGTGCTCCAGTTTAACAAATTGCTTGGCGGTGGCGATGGCGCCTGAAGAGACCAGAATAAATTCATATTCCTCTTTCAGCAAGGCAATTTGCCTACCGATATCCTCAATCTTGCCCCTGGAAATCTGATTGGTTTCCTTGGTGAGCGTATTTGAGCCAATTTTTATGAGAACCCTTTTCTTCATCGCATTATCTGGTTTGGCCGTTTCCTTTAATGTACCATTTATTGGTGACCAAATGGGTTAATCCAAGAGGGCCTCTTTGGTGTAATTTATCCGTGCTTATGGCCAATTCCCCAGCTAGGCCAAATTGTCCGCCATCGGTAAAACGGGTAGAAGCATTGTGGTAAACTGCAGCCGAATCCACCGATTCCATAAATAGGGAAGCTTCTTCTCGGTCTGAGGTAATTATGGTTGCCGAATGTCCTCCACTATGGGTGTTGATTCGTTCAATACTGTCCTCTAATCCTGAAGTTTCGCCCAACACGATCTTGTAATCCAAAAACTCCTCTTCCCATATTTTCTCATCAGTTATGACTTCGGTATCTCCATGTTGCGAGATGGCCTTATCCGAATAAATAGCAACCTGTTTATTTTTAAGTGTGTTGATCAATTCGGAAACGAAAGCCTCCTTGTTAGGCAGTTCTTGATCAATAAGCACCTTGTCCAATGCATTGCATGCCGATATTTTGGCAATTTTGGCATTGACAATGATATCTGTGGCCATTTGGGTATCTGCGGTTTTGGCCACATACAAAAAGTTGTTGCCCCTACCGCTCACAATCACTGGGCATTTGGCATGTGCTTTTACAAATTGAATCAATCGTTCGCCACCTCTGGGGACAATCAAATCGATTTGCTGATCTGGGTTGGCCAAGAAATCTTGGGTTTCTTGTCGGGAATAATTTAGGTAAGTGACCCAATCCTTGGAACATTCATTTTCTTCCAATGCCTGATGCCATAACTCCACCAGCACCAGATTACTTCGTAGGGATTCCTTTCCCCCTTTCAGCAAGATTTTGTTGCCCGACTTGAATGCGATTCCAGCAGCTTCAATGGTTACGTCAGGTCTGGATTCATAGATGATCATAACGGTACCAAAAGGAGCAGTTCTATTGCTCACCTGCATTTGGTTTTCATGGGTAAAGGCATAAAGCTCAACGCCAATGGGGTCAGGTTGCGAAGCCAATTCTTCCAACGATTGGATCATCCCAGTAACCTTCGCCTCATCCACTTTTAGACGGTCCGCCATGGCCAAATCCCCACCATCGTAGGCATTTAAATCTTCTGAGTTGGCCGCAATCAGCTTTTCGACCTGTTCCTGTATCAGTACGCCCATTCGCTGCAAAACGGCATTTCGCTTTTCTATATTCAAAAGTAAACTCATGTCAATTCTGCTTTTAAGGCATCAAAAAACAAGTCAATTTGATTTTTGGTGATATTTAGTGCAGGTAAAAACCGCAATATGTGCTTGTCCTTGGCCCCGCCTGTAAACACTTTTTGATTGTAAATCATGTTTTTTCTGAGCGAAGCCACTTCAAAGTCAAACTCCAGACCCAACATAAGACCTCTTCCCTTGACATTTTTCACTGCAGGAATTTCCTTGGCCTTCTCCAGAAAATAAGTCCCTAGTTCAGCTGCGTTTTGGGTTAAATGCTCCTGTTCCATCACTTCCAGCACGGCCAAAACTGCGGCGCATGCCAGATGGTTGCCTCCAAAGGTGGTGCCCAATAGTCCATAAGAAGCTTGGAAGGACTCATGAATCAACACTCCCCCAACCGGGAATCCGTTCCCCATGCCTTTGGCAATGGAAATAATATCGGGTTGGATATTGTGGTGTTGAAAAGCGAAGAATTTCCCGCTCCTTCCAAAACCACATTGCACTTCATCCGCTATCAGAACCACTCCATTTTGCTTGCATTTTTCAGCCACAAACTGAAGGAATGGGGTGGTGGGTTCGTCCAATCCGCCCACGCCTTGGATGGTTTCCAAAATAACGGCGCAATAATCTCCATGTTCAATGGCTTTTGCAAAGGCATCAGCATCGTTTAAAGGAAGAAAGGTGACTTCTTGTTGCTGATTGATTGGGGCATTGATATTTGGATTGTCCGTTGCCGCCACAGCAGCGGAAGTACGTCCGTGAAAGCCATTCTTAAACGCAATAACCTTAGATTTTCCGGTATGAAACGAAGCCAGTTTTAAGGCATTTTCGTTGGCCTCCGCACCAGAATTACACATAAACAGCTTGTAATCCGAACATCCGGATAGTTGGCCCAATTTGTCCGCCAATTTTTGCTGAAGCGGATTTTGGACCGAGTTGCTATAAAATGCCATATTGTCCAACTGCTCTTTCAATCGCGTTACATAATGCGGATGGGTGTGCCCTATTGAAATCACGGCATGTCCACCATAGAAATCGAGATATTTTTGACCCTTGTCATCAATGACCTCAATGCCCTTGGCCGAAACCGGAGTTACATCATATAGGGGATATACGTCAAATAGTTCCATTTTTGTTAAGTTGTCCCTCGAGCGGAGTCGAGAGGTTATTGTCGATGGATATAGAGGTCTCGACTGCCTGCCTGTCGGCAGACACGGCGCTCGACCTGACACCCTAACTAAGTTTTATCCTTTTTTAATTTGGTTGATTTTTTCAAATGAGGTTACAATTCCCCTGATGAGTGAGGAACTCAAACCTTGGTGTTCCATCTCATTCAGGCCTTCAATGGTACATCCCCTTGGAGTGGTGACCTGATCAATTTCCTCTTCGGGGTGGCTGCCGGAATCAATCAAAAGGCTTGCTGCGCCATTACAGGTGTGCATGGCCAACTCTTGGGCTTCCTTGGCATCAAAACCTAACTGGATGGCGCCTTGCGTAGTGGCTCGTATCAAACGCATCCAAAAAGCAATGCCGCTAGCGCAGATTACTGTGGCCGCCTGCATCAAATCCTCCGGGATTTCCAAAGTATGGCCCATACGGTTGAAAATACCTTTGGTCAAATCGATACGTTTCTTGCCCAATTCGTTGCTACAGATGCATGTCATGGAATTTCCAACGGAAATGGCCGTGTTGGGCATACTCCGTACAATGTACTTGTCCGTTCCTACAATTTCCTCGATTTTGGAAATACTGAATCCGGTGATGGTACTGATTATAACATGGTTCTCCGTAAGGAGATCTTTTACATCATCCAAAATCTTGGCAAAATGCCCAGGTTGCACCGCAAAAATTAGAATATCCGATTGCTTTACCGCTTCATGATTGTCAGAAGTCACCACAACATTCCCATACTTTTCAAACTCCTTGATGGAGCTGGTGTTTCTTTTGGTCAGGTACATGGTGGTGGCCCCATTGCTGTGTAAAATGCCCTTGGCAATGGCCAGTCCTAAATTCCCTGCTCCTATAATGGCTATTTTCATTTTTTATCTATTTAAAACACTCCTGCTTTTAATTGTAATCCCATTTGCTCTTCCAAACCGAACATCAAATTCATGTTCTGTACCGCTTGTCCCGAAGCACCCTTTAATAAATTATCTATGGCCGATGTAACCAACAGCACATCCTCGTGTTTGTGCAAATGAATATGGCACTGATTGGTATTCACCACCTGTTTTAGGTGAATGGGTTCCTCCGAGATATGGGTATAGACTGCATCAGTATAAAAATCTTTGAACAATTGTTGTGCTTCCTCCAAACGTCCATCAAAAGGCGTGTAAGCGGTTGCCAAAATACCCCTGGTAAAGTTGCCCCTATTGGGTAAAAAATAGAGTTTGCCCACCTCATTTCCGAAGGATTCCAAGCTCTCTCCAATTTCACCCAAATGTTGGTGGGTAAAAGGTTTGTACCAGGAAACGTTGTTATTTCTCCAACTAAAATGGGATGTAGCGGATAAGCCAACACCAGCCCCCGTACTTCCCGTAACAGCGTTAATATGTATGTCATTGTTTAACAACCCTGCTTTGGCCAAGGGCAGTAATCCCAACTGGATGGCCGTGGCAAAACAACCCGGGTTGGCAATGGCCTCTGCGGACTGTATTCCGGATTTGTTCAATTCGGGTAGGCCGTAAACAAAGGTTTTACCATTCCAACTGGCATCTGCCTGTAATCTGAAGTCGTTGCTCAGATCGATGATCTTGGTATGGTCAGCAAAGGCATTTTCTTCCAAAAATTTGGTAGAATTGCCGTGTCCCAAACACAAAAAGACAACATCCACTTCAGGATTTATAGCTCCAGAAAAGTGCAAATCCGTTTGCCCCAGCAAATCTTGATGAGCGGAGGACACAGGCTTTCCTGCCCGCGTAGTGCTGAACACAAAATCTATTTCGGTTTGGGGATGATTCAGCAATAATCTGATCAGTTCCCCTCCGGTATATCCCGAACCTCCTATTATTCCAGCCTTAATCATGGTCTTGGTTTACATGATTTGCAATTTTTCCGGGATTGGACAGGATTTTGATGAATCCTTTGGCATCATCTGCGGTCCAACCCTTGTTCATCTCCCCATAACTTCCAAAGGAAGCGTTCATTAGATCGTGTGGAGATGAAATTCCGTCCAATTCAAAGCGATAGGGGTGTAGGGTTACGAACACATCTCCCGAAACATTTTTTTGGGTATCTGCCAAGAAAGCTTCAATGTTTCGCATGACCTCATCCAAGTAGTTGCCTTCGTGAAGCAACATGCCATAGAAGTTGGCCAATTGTTCTTTTTGATATTGCTGCCATTTGCTCAGGGTGTGTTTTTCCAACAAATGGTGTGCTTTGATGATGATAGTGGGTGCGGCAGCTTCAAATCCGACCCTTCCTTTGATTCCGATAATGGTATCGCCCACATGGATATCCCTTCCAATGGCATATTTGGATGCGATCGCTTCCAGTTTTTCAATATTGTCCACAGGCGAGGCCGATTCCCCATCCACAGCGGTCAATTCGCCTTTGGTGAAGGTGAGCTTAAGTTCTTTGGACAATTCTTTTTCCAGTTGGCTAGGGTAAGCGCTTTCCGGTAAGGAAAGATGGGAAGTCAAGGTTTCATCCCCGCCTACAGAGGTGCCCCATAAACCTCTATTGATGGAATATTTGGCCTTTTCCCAAGAGTAATCAATCCCATTTTTTTGAAGGTATTCTATCTCTGCTTCCCTTGATAATTTATTATCCCTTATGGGGGTGATAATTTTAATATTTGGGGCCATGATTTGAAAGATCATATCAAACCTAACCTGATCGTTACCGGCTCCCGTACTTCCGTGAGCAATATTCTCTGCGCCAATTTTTTTGGCATGACTTACAATTTCCACGGCCTGTACGATTCGCTCCGCGCTAACAGATAAAGGATAGGTATTGTTCCTTAATACGTTACCAAAAATGAGATATTTGACCACCTTTTCATAGAAATTGGAAACTGCATCAATGGACGTGTAGGTGGAAGCTCCAAGTGCTAAAGCCTTTTGCTCAATCTCTTGGATTTCTTCTGCAGAAAATCCGCCCGTGTTCACACTTACCGCATGGACTTCAAAACCTTCTTCTTGGGACAGGTATTTGGCGCAATAAGAGGTATCCAATCCACCGCTATAGGCTAGTACTAGTTTTTTCATTTTTATTTTATTCAATTTTATGCCATCCATGTAAACAGAAGAGGTCTAATTGTTCTCGACTGCGCTCGAACAGACAATGTTATTTTGTTTTCTTTTTTAGGAAAAGATGCTCTTTTATGCTCTTCAACCGGGCAAACGCTTTTCCATTTATTTTTTTTGATACGGACTTTTTGACCTTTGGGTCGTACAGCATTCCTGTGCACAAGCACATATTTCTTTCTGTCCTGGTAAGGATATCAAAGTTTTTACAAGTTTGGCAGCCTTTCCAGAAATCGGGATCATCAGTCAATTCGGAAAAAGTGACAGGCTTATAGCCCAATTCATAATTCATTTTCATGACCGCTAGTCCTGTGGTAATACCAAATATTTTGGCATTGGGGAACTTTTGTCTGGAAAGCTCAAAAATGGACTTCTTTATTTTTTTGGCCAGTCCTTGGTTTCTGTAATCAGGATGAACAATAAGCCCGGAGTTGGCCACAAAATTCTTGTTGCCCCAGACTTCGATATAACAAAAGCCAGCAAACTTCCCGTCGTCCAAGGCAATAACGGCATTCCCGTTCTCCAACCTTTTCATGATATATTCTGGACTCCGTTGGGCTATTCCTGTGCCTCGTACCTTAGCTGATTCCGTGATGGTATCGCTGATAATCTGGGCGTACTTAAAATGTGATTCGTTAGCAATTACAATTTCCATTGCATGGCGTTTAAAACAGGTAAAAATTTGAAATCTGAAGGTTTTCTGCGGAAATGGACTCACCTATTTCCATAACTGATGTGCACCCTTACGGGCGACGGCGACGTGGAGCGAATGGACGAACGGGAGCAGTGATGCCCAAAGAAGATAGTATGTGTATTTGTCCTTTCATTATGGGATAAAAGTACAAATTAATTTCAACCGACCTAAAATGCCCATTATTTTTTGAAGAAATCTAACTTTTTTCCGCTTCTACCCATAATTTCATAAATCATATAGCCGATGACCAGCAGAT
Source organism: Flagellimonas sp. (assembly GCF_965233845.1). Classification (GTDB taxonomy): domain Bacteria; phylum Bacteroidota; class Bacteroidia; order Flavobacteriales; family Flavobacteriaceae; genus Flagellimonas. Next base: position 3,435,429 of record NZ_OZ247584.1, on the reverse strand, counting down.
ATTCAAAAGCCAACAACCACAGATTCTCATCGAAATCCACATTGGAATAGGCAAAATAACTCAAGACTACCAGGAAAGACCATAGCATGGCAAACCTGAATTTGGTAAACATGGCAAGTCCCATCAAAAAGACCAGATACCAGGGATGCACGGTAGTGGATAGGAGATAATACCCAGTGAGCAGGATCAGCATGGAGGTAATCAAAGGTGTTGAAGTTTGGTTTTTTCTGGACAGTGCCAAAAGCATTGCTCCCAGCACCACAGCACCAGCCACCCATTTGCCATAAATCTTAACCAATTCCCAGGGTTTGGCATCAAAACAATCCACGGCCACAATTTTTAAGGCATTATAGAATCCGGCATTGAATTCAAAATTGGAAAACCATAGGCCTACCGTTTCGGAATAATTGTCTATAAAGACCGATGAATAAAATGGAAGTAGTAGGAGCACACTTGAAATCACGACCAGCAAATAGAACCAAACACTTTTCCTGAATCCGAAGAATCTTAGAAACAAAGGCAGGAACAAGATGGGAACCAGTTTCACCATAATGGAGGCCGCATAGATGGGGGCGGCAATCGCCCATTTTTTATTGGAGATTAAATACAGGGCCCATATAAAGAAAAAGAGCATGACACCTTCAAAGTGTAAATTTCCCGTCAGCTCAATAATTACCAAAGGATTCAAAAAATACCAAAAGGCCACGTGATTGGAACGGTTGAGGTTTTGAAGCAGCTTCCTGCCCAGCACCAAGATTCCTATATCGGCAAGAATAATCATAAGCCGCATTGTAATAACAGAGCCCAAAATGCTTCCCCCACCCAAAAAGGAGGCCAGAGCAAATATAATTTGGTTTACGGGAGGGTAGTTGCTGTAGTGTCTGGCACTAAGGCTGCCCATTCCATCAAAAAGCTCTTGAGCATTGGCAATAGGAAGGTCAATTTGGGAAATAAGGTCTTTGGGGAGGTGTATGTATGGATTGATTCCGTTCTTGATCAATTCCCCATCCCAAATAAAGCGATAGAAATCTTGGGAAAGGTTGGGTTCTGCCCATAAGAAAGTCAGTCTAAATAAGATACCCGCAACCAACAGAAACTTAAAATTCCATTTCTCAAATTGGATGAGTTTGTAATGGAGGAAAAACAGTGCAGCAAATAGGGACAGGAGTTTGGGGAAATCTTCTCTGTTTAGATCATGGGCGAAAACTACGTAGAATAGCAAACTACCTATGCCTAAAAGGATAGGGGTTTTATGCAGTTTCCAATAAGAAAGCATGGGATTAAGCTTTCGAGGTCAAAGACTTAAAGAAAACAAAGGAAAATCCGAGGAACAACATTAAATGGAATGGGAACAACCCAAAATCATTCAAAGGAACCGCACTGTACATTCCAAATAGGAAATAGACCATAAGGCCAAATTCCAAAATCATGTTTGGAGACAGCTTTTTGGTCAGGTACTTGTTTCCTTTCCAACTATCCGTAAGATTGTTGATGTTGAACTTTGGGGTGCGCACAAACTCACTTCTTTTGCCCAAATGCCCTTCCAAGACAGCTACGGTATTATGGAGGGAGAACCCAAGGGCTACCGAGAAAAAGGTAAAGAAGAGTTTAATATAGTCCACAAACTTGTCAAAACTACTGCCTTGAATACTCTTAAAGGTAAACCAGTAGCAGATAAACAGGATAATGGTACTGATTATGAAAAATCGGTTCACGTCAAAAACCCAGGCCAAATGTCCGTAGGAGTTTTTGATGTACAACATGGGAATACTAAAAATGGCAACGATGAACATGCAAAGGAACATGGAGCTGTTCAATAAATGAATTACACCATGGAATTTGGTTTTGAAAGGGATGTTCTTGGCGGTAATCACGCTCCAGACCGTTTTTCTAAAGTTTTCGGCCCCACCCTTGTTCCAACGGAACTGTTGGGAACGTGCAGCACTGATCACAACGGGAAGCTCGGCGGGAGTTTCCACATCCTCCAAGTATTTAAACTTCCAATTTTTTAATTGGGCGCGGTAGCTCAAATCCAAATCCTCGGTCAAGGTATCCCCTTCCCAATTTCCAGCATCCAGAATACACTCTTTTCTCCAGATTCCCGCGGTACCGTTAAAGTTGATAAAATGTCCTTTGGAATTCCTTCCCACTTGCTCCAAGGTAAAATGGGCGTCCAAGGCAAAAGCCTGGATTTTGGTCAAGGTGGAATAGTCTCTGTTGATATGACCCCAACGGGTTTGCACCACACCTATCTCCTCATCCTTGAAATAGGGAACAGTCTTTTTTAACCAATCGCTTTCTGGAAGAAAATCAGCGTCAAAAATGGCAATGAATTCGCCCTTGGCAACCTCCAAGCCTTCTTTTAGGGCTCCAGCCTTAAATCCTTGGCGGTTTTCCCTTCTTATGTGGTGAATGTCCAGCCCAGCGTTTTTAAGTTCCTGTATTCTTTTTGCGGTATCTATTACGGTGTCATCCGTGGAATCGTCCAACACTTGAATTTCCAATTTGCTTTTTGGGTATTCAATTTTGGAGATGTTGTCCAATAGCCGCTCCATTACATATTCCTCATTGTAAATGGGCAATTGGATGGTCACCAACGGAATTTCTTTTGGGTCGAGAAGATTGAATTTTGGGGCTTCCTCGTTTTGCTTTTTATTGCCCAAATAATTGATCAATAGATTGAGTTGGGCCAAGCTGTAGAAAAAAATCAAAATTAAGGCCGTACTATAAATAGCGATGATAATAAAAGCGATTGTCAGTCCCATATTATTTTATACTGTATTTAAAGATCCACCCCAATATTTTTATGCCCGCAAATATAGTACCTTTTACCGTACCTGACACTTTTGAAACACCAATTCTTCTTTTATAACGCACTGGTACTTCGACATATGACATTTTCTTTCGCAAAACCTTAAGCTGCATTTCCACGGTCCATCCGTAGGTTTTGTCCTCCATTTGCAGTTCTGTGAGCTTTTCGTATTTAATGGCTCTAAAAGGCCCCAAATCCGTAAATTTTGCCCTAAAAAACAGCCGCATTAAAAACGTGGCCAATTGGTTGCCAAAAACCTGCTGCGGGGTCATAGATCCCGGTTCCCTAAGTGCTTTTTTTCGAGCTCCTACCACAAAATCCACATCATCTTGCAGGATAGGTGTCACCACTTTATCCAATTCTTCTGGATAATCGGAATAATCTCCGTCAATAAATACGATGACGTCGGGCTGTTTGGATTGTTTCGCAACATAATCCAAACCTTTTAGACAGGCATAACCGTATCCGCGTTGGTTTTCGGTGAGTACAGTGGCTCCTGCTTTTTTGGCATTTTCCACCGTATTATCTTCAGAACCGTTATTGACTACAATGATTTCGGAAACGGATTTTGGCAATTCCCCAACCACTTTTCCAATGGAATCTCCTTCGTTGACTGCGGGAATGATGACTTTGATTTCTGCCATTATTTTAAATCGGAAAGCTTATTTTCTTTTCTAAAACTGCCAAAGCTAAACCATTCCTTGATCTTTTTCCCGTTTTTGTATTTTTCTGCCGATTTAAGTTCCTCGTCAGTATACTTAAGGCAGTACCCATTTTTGATGCCGTTCTTGAGTTGGCATTTGTGGTTTATTTTCCCGTTTTCATCATAAAAAAGCCACCAGTTTACCTTTTCCCCTTTTTTAAAATGACCTTCCATCTCCAGCTTACCTAGTTGGTCGTGAAAATACCAGTATCCTTCCCGTTCATTGTTTTTATAATGGCCTTGCGCCATGAGGTTGCCGTTGGAATGGTAGTGTTTCCAGAAATTTTCCTTGGAATTACCCAGGATCCACCCCTCGGCCTTTAGCCTTCCATCCTGGTAATAATCGCGATGGTACATTTTTCCCGTACCGAACAGGAAAAGAAAGGAAAGTAAAAAAGCAAACCGAAGCATCTTATTTCTTGTTCACCAAGGTCATAAGGTCCACATCGTTGCCCAACAACACTTGGTTACTGTCAATACGTCCTTCCAATGGGCCATTCTCCAATTTCAAAACACCTCTTGGGCAAACTGCGGAGCAAATTCCGCAACCTACGCAGCTAGATCGGACAATGTTCTCTCCCTTTTGGGCGTAGGCACGTACATCGATTCCCATTTCGCAGTAGGTGGAACAATTTCCGCAAGAGATACATTGTCCCCCGTTGGTAGTGATTCTGAACCTGGAGAACAGGCGTTGTTGAAAGCCCATCATAGCTGCCATGGGGCATCCGAATCTGCACCAGACCCTATTCCCGAAAATGGGATAAAACCCAGTTCCAATGACTCCTGAGAAAATACTTCCGATGAGGAAACTATAGGACTTACGAAGGGTTTCGGATTTAAACAGGAACACATTGCCGTCTCCACTAAAGAAATGAAATCCGATAAGGGCCATAATGATTACAAAGTATCCAATGGCACCATAAATTGCATCTTTTTTGAACTCGTCACGCTTAAATAACATCACCCAAGCAAAAACAAGCGTCAGTAAGGACGCCACACCGATCAAGAAAGTGCTTTTGGTCAGCCAATATTTACTGGTATCATGTCCGAGGTAGGAATAGATAACCGCCGTGGTCATCAGCGTAACAAAAACCACTACGCTGTGCACTACCCAACGCTCCACTTTCCAGGCGCTTACGCTTTTATCGCTCAGGTGCCTAAAGGCGTCACCAGCTGTTTCGGCCAAGCCCCCACACCCGCATACCCAAGAGCAGTACCATCTTTTCCCATACTTATAGGTCAAGATTGGGGTGATTACAAATACGGATAGGATTCCGAAAATCAATAGGGCAAAACCGATATCCCCGGAGCTTAAAAAGCCTTTGATGCGATATCCCTCAAAATTATAATAGTTCAAAGGCCATACATTTTTGAGGTCGTAGTAGGGCAGGCTTCCACCATTTAAAATTTTATCACCATTTAACCGGGCCATCAATTCGGGAATGATAAAGGCAAAGGCGGTTTGAAAGAACATAACGCTCATGGTCCGGATACGCTCGTATCTGTTATGACGGTACTTCCACATAAATTTGATGCCAAAAGCCAAAATAGCCACCGTGTAAAGGGTGCCATAAACGAACCACTGGCTTGCGGGGTTGCCACTGAGCATTCTGCTCAACGGATCAAAAAGTCCAATAACACCTTTGTTGTTCCCATCTTTGACCAATCCCAAATATTCTGGATAGAAATACAGCACAATGTAGAATCCGGTCAGGGCAATTCCAGCCATCCATCCCCATAAACCTTTACTGGAGATGGATTTAAACCAGACCCCATCATTCTTAATCCCTGGTAACTTATGTGTATAGGCATCCCACGAAAACCAGATGGTCCCTGCAGAAATGGCCATTAAAGAGAGAGTAAGCCATAATCCTTTATTGGGGAAACTTACATTGAATGCTGCCAAAAGTAGAATACTAAGACCTCCCATCCCTATCAGGGTGGCGATCTTTTGGTTTCTACTCAATATTTTGGGAGGCTGCCCGGTTAGGGCCATGCTTCTATCGTATATGCTCATATCTTTCAGTTGAAGGTGAAAAGTTGAAAGTTGAAAGTGGTGGCGCCGAATGGTCTACCAACAACAATCAGTTGTCAACTATTAACCCATTGCAAAAATTCTTTTTAAACTTTTCTTTTTTAGTGTGATGGACTTCCCAAAGTCCGAATTGAACTTGGAAACGATATCTGTTTCATGGTGTTTGTAAAACTCCGGATCAAAATTGGCATCGGCCAGGTGCTCTATAACATGATCCACACTTTTTTCCTGGGTCAACCATTTGTCAAAAACCTGGTGTCGCATTCGAATACCGAAGGTATTGATGCCCAAAAACTGACCTGATTCTTTATTGAAAGCTACGGTGATGCATATTTTCTCTTGCGGATGTCTCCAATGAAAGTGGGCTTCATTTTCCTTCATTCCCCGTTCTGAAAACACCCAGCCGTAGGTTTGGTATTCGATGTCCAAAAATTTAGCGGAATTGAACCAGTGTCCCGGTTTGTATTCCAATTTGTTCCCGCAGATGGTCTGCGCCACAGTTTCACCCATCATCCGGCCCGTGTACCAAACAGCTTCTATGGGTCGTCGATTGCCAATGGCTTCATGCTGTTCTGCACAATCTCCAATGGCATATACATCTGGTACATTGGTTTCCAAAAAACGGTTGACTTTGACTCCACGTCCCAGCTCTATTCCTGAATCTTTTAGGAAATCGACATTTGGGGATACACCAGCCGTTAGACCCACCATATCGCAAGGGATTTCTTCCCCAGTTTCAGCAACAATAACGGATTTAACCTTACCATCGCCATCACTAACAATTTCCTTGAGATTGGCACCTAGTCGTAAATCAATATGGTGTTCCAAAATATGCTCGTTGATCATTTGGGATTCCCCCTTGGGCAGCACCCCGTTCCAAAAGCTGTCTTCCCTGACCAAAAAGGTCACTGGGATATCCCTACTTCGCAACATCTCGGCCAATTCAATTCCAATTAAACCACCACCCACGATTACGGCCCTTTTGCACACTTCCTTGTTGGGAGCGTTAACCTCGAGCAAATCGAGATCCTGCTTGGAATAGAGTCCTTGGACACCGTGCAAATCTTGTCCCGGCCATCCAAATTTGTTGGATTTGGACCCTGTTGCAATAATAAGCTTATCGTAATGCAAGGCCCTAGACCCATCAATGATCAGTTGTTTTGTATCTGGATTTACTTTTGTGACATAACCTCTTACCAACTCAATGCGGTTCTTTTCCCAAAACCAATCTTCATAGGGCTGGATATGCTCAAATTTCATATGCCCCATGTACACATACATAAGCGCGGTTCTGGAAAAGAAATAATCTGTTTCCCCAGAAATTACGATGATTCTTTTATCTGAAAGTTTTCGAATGTGCCTTGCTGCCGAAATACCAGCAATTCCGTTTCCAATAATGACAATATTCTCCATGAAATTGTGTTGGTGTTGCTAATGTGTCGTCCTTAAATATAGGAACTTAATGTCCCAGGTTAATTTAGAAAGATTTTAAATTTTAACAGAAAAGGTAAGGTTTGACCCCAAATTTCGAACGGCTAAGTGTTTGATTACTAAAATCTTAAATAATCCTTAAATTCAACAAGAGCTTGTATGGCATCCAAATTGCATACGACAGAAAGCAAAGTTTGAATCAATTAAAACTTAAAATGGAATTTAGAAAAACACTGACCTCGACCGTACTGTTTCTTGTGGTACAATTAGGCTTTTCACAGGACATTTCAACTTTTTTTACCAAAGCAGACGCTTTCTTTAATGCTCATGTGAGTAATGGCAGAGTGAATTACAAGGAAATTAAGTCAAATCCAGCTGGATTAAATGAATTGATGGACATGGCTCAAAACATTACCGTTTCTACTTCTGATGCCAATACCTATCAAGCTTTCTGGATCAACACCTATAACCTTTCAGTAATCCATGGGATTGTAAACAATTACCCCATAAAATCCCCATTGGACAAAGGCGGTTTTTTTGATAAGATAACATATAGCGTAGGAGGCAAAAACATTACCCTAAATGACATTGAGAACAAGTTGCTTCGTGGAAATTTTCCGAAAGAAGCACGTTTTCACTTTGTGCTGGTCTGCGCAGGATTGGGATGCCCTCCCATTATACCCAATGCATATTTACCAAGCACCTTGGGTGCACAATTGCAGAAACAAACTGAAATTGCATTGAACAATCCAAACTTTGTAAGGGCAAAAGGGAAGAAGGTACTACTGTCCCAAATTTTTGAATGGTACACTGGGGACTTCACCCAAGGGGGAAAATCTTTGATAGATTTTGTAAACCTATATCGAAAAGAAAAATTTGACCCAAAATCCAAGGTGGGATACTACCCATACGACTGGAATTTGAACGAGACCAATTAATCCATTATAACAACAACTAAGCATGAAAAAGAAGAGAATTTACCTCCTTTTTGGAGGAATGATCATGAGCGTATTTTTAGGGTTTTCGCAAAACGATCCCAACGCTCAAGACCAAAGTAACATCCAACAATACACGCCCTCCAAGCTCATTGGAAAAGGACAGTGGGACCTCAAGTGGTTCAACAATTTGTACACCCAGACAGAGAGTACATTTTCTGATGGAACAGAGCCCAGACAAACATTTTTCACGTCCACCTTGGAAGCCTATACGGGAGTTGGAAACAACAAACGATGGAATGTTGGGGCCATTTTTGAATTCCGTTCCAATGTGGTTGCGGACAGAGGTGCATTGGAAGTCTTTCAATTTGACGGGGAAACAGGAACGGCACGTTCGGGATTCACCTCTATTGCACCTTCGGTAAAGTTTGTTCCTATTGCTTCGGTAAGCAATTTTTCTATCCAAAGTTCCTTTTTTATTCCTTTGGTTGACAATGAGACCGAAGATTTTCTGCCTGTAAATGGAAACAATGGTGTTTTCTTGGACCAAAATGGTTACATCTGGCAAAACCGATTTTTCTATGATCATACTTTCCCAGGCGGTAAATGGCAACTTTTTACCGAATTGAATTCGGAATTGAGCTTTGGGGATAAGGACAAGAGCTTTGCCAACAACAGTCTTAATTTGACCCCTGGCGTATTCCTAAGTTATTTTCCAAGTTCCAAGTTTACAGTCTTGGCTTTGGCACAGCATTCGCAACGTCTGGATTTAGGGAACGACTTTACCCAAAACTTCACTGCTTTGGGTGGTGGATTAAAATACCAATTGACCAATGCCTTGAACGTGGAGGCCTTGTACACCAACTTTGTTAGGGGAGAAAATACAGGTTTGGGCGAAACTTTTAACATTGGTTTGCGCGCAATTTTTTAAACCTATGACCTAAAAGGTTATTTTAGGAGTCTTAACTTTTGGCCATGAAAAGATTAGGACTCCTTTTTCTTTGTTTGATCCAATTGTCCTGTACCGGACAAAAGCAGGAAAAAATCAATGGGGTGAGTTTTGTGGGATCTCGTGAAAAGGTTGCCCAAACCCATGTTGAGCCGGTAGTTAGGGTCAATGCAAATTATGCTGCTGTGATGCCCTTTGGGTTTGCCCGTAGCCTGGATTCACCTCAAATAATTTTTGACACGGAACGGCAATGGTACGGAGAGACCAGACGAGGAGCCAAACAATATATAGACCTGTTAAGGAAGAACGGCATCAAGATCATGTTGAAGCCTCAAATTTGGATTTGGCGGGGAGAGTTTACCGGGGATATGGCCATGCAGTCCGAAGAGGATTGGCAAATTCTTGAGGAGACCTATTCGGATTTCGCTCTTACTTATGCTCAACTGGCGGAAGAAACCAAGGCCGAGGTGTATTGTATTGGAACGGAACTAGAGGAATTTGTAAAACAAAGGCCGCTTTTCTGGACAGATTTGATAGCAAAAATTAAAAAAATCTACAGCGGAAAACTAACCTATGCTGCCAATTGGGACGAATATCCAAGGGTTCCTTTTTGGGGTCAAATGGATTTTATTGGGGTGGATGCCTATTTCCCACTGTCGGAAGATCAAAAACCGAGTTTGGAGGGGTTAAAGGCAGGATGGCAACCTTGGAAGACCAAATTGGCCGATTTGGCAGAAACCTTGGACAGACCTATCCTCTTTACGGAATTTGGTTATAGAAGTATGGATTATGCGGCCAAGAAACCTTGGTTGGTGGATCGAAACCAAATGAATGTCAATTTACAAGCCCAGGCCGATGCTACTCAAGCCGTTTTTCAGGAATTTTGGGAGGAAGACTGGTTCGCTGGTGGATTTGTTTGGAAATGGTTTATTCACCATAAGGATTCTGGAGGAAGCGAGGATAATCGGTTCACTCCCCAAAACAAACCCGCAGAAAATGTAATTCGTAGTTTTTATGGCGACTATTAGGTAAAGAATACCCCAATAGATGATCAAAAGAAGTCTTGTTTCCAGTCTTTTAGCAGTTTTCTTGATGATGGTTTCCTGTAGTTCCGATAATGAAGAATTACCGCTAGATGGAACCTTGGCTAGCGATTTAGTCGATGAAGAGACAGTTTTGGGAAATGTCATTGCGTGTGCAGCGAGCAACGAGGATCCCTCCGTGGTCAGCGTATTTTTATACCCAAGAGTGGGTACTTCCAACATAAATTTTTATGAAACGGAGCATCTGGAGGTGGATGAGAACAATTTTTCTCACTATACCAAAGGTGCAGCAGAACTGATCGATGTTTTCAATGGTTATTTGTTGAAGTATGAAATTGTGCCAGATCAGGAAAAGTGGGTCATCGTCACCTTTGAAGAAGATGGAAAAGTCCACCTTTCAAATCCAATCCGACTAAAACAGCTTGCCAAACCCACCGAATATTTGCCTCAAAATGTTACAGTTGACAACAACGGTGTCATGCCCATTTTTTCATGGGAGGATGGCGCTTTTGACGATACCGCAATTTACTTCCAAGTAGTTTCCGATGAGAACAATACGTTGTTATCGGGAACTTATACGATGGATCAAATGTTCCAATATTATGAATTGGACAATGTGGTGCTAAATATTACGGTGACAGAGCCGCCTTCCCTTGTGTTGGGAAACAATTACAACTTCTCATTGTTGGCGGTCAGCGAAGATAACTGGGTGAACCTCTTTGCTGAGGTAAATTTTACGCTGGAATAAGATGCTAATTCCCAATACTTTTGATTCTGTGATACTCTTTAGGACGTATTCGCCTATATTTAAGTTCAAAATTTGAAAGCCGCTGTGAGAAAACTTCTGTCCATACTGCTTTTGTTGGTAGCGGTATCTGGATATGCTCAAAACAATGTCGTGGATGTTAAGATTCAAGGCAATGAGCGGACCAAAACCAATTTCATAAAGAAAATTGTACGGCTCAAACCTGGAATGGAACTGGATTCCACCCTCCTGGAAGAGGATGTTTACCGACTAAAGCGACTTCCCTCCGTTTCCCATGCCTATTTTCAAGTTTTTCCCGCCTTGGAGGAAGGGACATACAATGTGTTTTATGGCATTGAGGAGAACTTCACCTTGATTCCATTTGCGAATGTGTATACCTCCAACAATGATGAGTTTGCCTTCCGCTTGGGCTTGCAGGAATTTAATCTGTTGGGGAACAACATCACTTTAGGCGGGTTTTATCAACGTGATATCTTTAATTCCTACGGCGCCCACCTGAGGGCCCCGTATCTGTTTTCCAGTAAAATAGGATTGGCTATTAGTTATCAGGATTTACGAACACAGGAACCTGTGTTTTTGGATTCAGGTACGGCCGACTATAGATACAACAATAAATCTTTTGAGGTGCTGGGTCTCTTTGAGGTTAACTTTAGAAACAGGTTTGAATTTGGAGTCAACTTCTTCACCGAGAACTACGATTACCTTTTTGGGGAAACCGACCCTAACGTTCCACAAGACCTGGAAGTTGATAAATACCTGTTGAAGTTAATCTACAATTATGATGGTATAGACTACTACTATCAGTATTTATCTGGATTCAAAAGCACGTTAAACCTGCAGTATGTGCACAGTACCAGCGGAATGCTACCGGAGTTTGTTATAGGGTTCAATGATTTTACCTACTTCGTGAGAGTGGGGCAACGGGGAAATTGGGCCAACAGATTGCGATTGGGGTTATCCAGCAATATCGATACTCCCTTTGCTCCCTTTGCGGTGGATAACAATCTGAATATTCGTGGAGTGGGCAATACCATAGATAGGGGCACCGGGGCCATTGTACTCAATACAGAGTATAGGCATACCTTGATAGACAAAGACTGGTTTGTGCTGCAGAGCAATGTGTTTATTGACGGCGGAACATGGCGCAACCCCGGAGGTGATTTTAGTGACTTTGGTGATGAACAAAACCTAAGGATATACCCTGGAGTAGGTGTTAGGTTTATGCACAAACGCATTTTCAATGCCATTTTTAGGATAGACTATGGCCATGGCATTACCAATATGGGAGCCAAGGGTATCGTTTTTGGTATTGGGCAATATTTTTAGTTTTTCACAAAGAATTTCCTACAATTTCTTTTCTTTTTCGAGCGTTTTTCCAATATTTGTGAGGCACCCCTGCAACATTTGGATTAATGAGATTACTACTAGCACTTTTGTTGTGGGTGGGTATGAACGCTATGCTTCTTGCCCAAGACAACTTTTATACCGTAAAGGCCGAAAAGGGAGATGGAATATTCTCCATGCTCCGAAAACAAGGTTTGGACCCGGTTAAACATTACGAAGCTTTTATTGACCTGAACAAGAACAACATCAAAGAAGGGAGCTTGTTGCAGATTGGCAAAGAATACAGAATCCCAGTAACAAACGATTCTTATAAAAGCAAAGGGATACGGGTTTTGGCCGCACAGCAGGCAGAAGAACCAATTTTTGACAAGGAGTTGGGGGGCATGTCACATGAGGGTAAAACCTTGAACAATGCCGTGTATTACCTAATAACAGAGGACAGCACATCCTCCCAGAATAAGTTTGTGGCGGACATTGCCAAAAACTTGGCGGCAGAACTTTTGGAGCAAGGCGCCACTGTGTTTGTCTTGGGAAATGATGATCAGGGTGAAAACATTGCGCCGTTGGACCCCAAAGAGAGGTTGGGGAATTATGTAGACGCCATCAATAAAAAATATCTACAGAACCACGGCAAATATCAACGGCTGTTGATCATACGGGCCAACGGTATTTTGCAGGCGGGGAATCTGGATGTTTCGGTCTTACACCATGGCAACAGTGAACAAGGACAGCGCTTGGCGGAGAATCTTCAGCATGTTTTTAAGGCAAATAGCACAGTTAAAAAGGCTAACATCGATAGTAAGGCATTTGATGACAAGAGCACGCTTTTTTTAGCTAGAAATACCTTACCAGCCATTAGCTTGATAACGGTAAACAAGCGTTCCCAAGATAGAGCAGTGGATGCCATACCCGTGCGTTCGGACAAAAGGAAATTTGCCAACTGGATCACGGATGGTATTTTAAAGGATTATGCGGATTTGCAGATAGAGCAGTAGCCCTTTGACCTTTTACTTAAGCAAGAATGTGCTTTTTGTAGTACTGATACAGCTCATCAGGATTGGCACCCAAGTAATTTTTTAAATGTATCATGCCAAAGTGAAACTGTACTTTCACCCACCCTTTTTCACGATACTTTCTAGCAGAGGTAATGACCGCATCCGGTAAGATTTTGAATGCCGTTTTTTTGTACAGGCGTGTAATGAATTCGGTGTCTTCATAGATGTAATAAGCCTCGTTGAACCCCTTGGTTTTTTGAAACAGTTCCTTTTTGACAAATAAAGATTGATCTCCGCCTCTACAAAGCCTGTGGTTTATGCGGGACATGTAAGCAAAGAACCGAAGAAATGGATTTTTCGTATCAAATTTCATCCGAAAACAACCCGAGTCATAGCCTTCCGCCACCGCATTCAAGATTTTTTGATCAAAGTCTTTTGGGGTAAACGTATCTGCATGCAAAAAATAGAGAATGTCACCCTGGGCTTTTTTGGCTCCCAAGTTCATTTGTTTGGCCCTTCCTCTGTCTGAGAACACAACTTTTGCCCCGTGGGCCTCGGAAACCGGTACGGTTTTATCTTGACTTCCGCCATCTACGCAAATAACCTCTTGAATAAGCCCAGAGTTTCCGGTTTTGGCCAAATGATCTAAGATGTTTCCAATGAAACCTTCCTCATTTAGGACAGGAATGACAATACTTATGGTCTTACTTGGCTTCATTCAAATTCCAATCGTAATCAAGAAATTCAATTTGGGCGCTTTTTGGAGCAGGGTTCTCCAGATACGTGTTGATATACTCCAACAAACTTTTGTTTTCCGTAAAATCTCCTTTGTACCACTTAAATATTTTGGAAAGCTGCGCTTTATTTCCCTCAAATCGATTTCTCTTGGGATCGTTCACAAAATCTATCGCCGTTTTGGAAAGTAGACGTTCCATGCTTTGGGCCGTAAAGGGAACGTTGAGCAATTTGGGACAGGAATAGGAGGCACAGTTTATGGCGAAATGTATTCTGGGTTCCCCCATTTTTCGCAACACCTGGTGCTCGATATAGTTAAGGGATACCTCTTTGCCTTCCAATGCGATCCATTTCTTTTTCCACCTACTGGGAATATCCCGAATACTCTTAACAGGATAATGATCCATAATCAGTTTTACCGTAGCAGCATTGTACAAATTGATGTAAAATGCCAGTTTCTGATTTTTATCCCATTCGGAATTGGGCGCATTTTGGGAGAGTTCCTTTAGGTACGCATCCAATTGGGACACCTCCTTTTGAAATCCTGGGTAGTCCACATTACCCAAATCATCCACATGTTTTTTAAGCAGCCTTCCCCAAGCCTCATGACTTGGGTAGTCTGGAAGATTTACAATAGGTTTTGGCATTTGGGGCTTAGGATGGGAGATCGGGGCATTTGTTGAAAATCCACCAAAAACCCATACCAAAAGTAAGACCAATGGCCATTGAGGGCTTAGACCCATGGGCAGCAATTTTTTAATTTATAAAGCTGGGGATTGACCCCAATCTGTTTTTAACAGCAGCCTCCGCCGTTATAGTGCCAGGTACTTTCGCTGACAAATATTTCATCTGATGCTTCCTGAAGGGCAGCAGCCGTTTTATCACAAACCGCCAACGGCTGATTTTGCAACAGGACATGTCCTTTATTGTCATCAAAGTACTCCTGGTCACCAAAATAAATAGCTGTTTTGCCAGTAAACATACATGGCCCATCCTCTGGCATGGGATCTTTGATGGCGGCAATCTCTATGGACTCAATATAAACCAGTTCATCCGTAGGATAGTGGTTGGGCGAAAGCACACGGTATGCCCTACGCCCCCTGATTTCTATAGTTCCAAAACCAGCATCCGTCAGCACTTTTACATAATCCTTGATAGGAATACTGCCACTAAGACAAAGAGCTCTTAATCTATCATCATTTCGTAGCTCATCGTTCATAGGCTGCTCACAAGTGGGGTCGCTCATCACCAAACGGCCATGGGGTTTGAGTACCCTATACATTTCTGACACGGCTTTTTTCAAATCCTCCATTTTAAAAATGTTGAACAGGCAATTTTGGGCCGCAACATCAATGCTTTCATCCGCAACGGGCAGGTTCAGGGCATCCCCCTTCACCAAATCCACATATTCACTTTTGAACCAGTCATTTTCCTCCTCGGCAATCTTGAAGTTGTTTCGGGACGCCTCCAACATCTCATCCACGGAATCCACGCCAATAACACCTCCCTTTTGTCTGGAAAAGTAGGAGAACTGCAGTAGTTCCATTCCACCTCCAACACCCACGTATAAGACTTTGGGGTCGTTGACCAAATCTTGTGCAGAAACCGTACTTCCACATCCATAGTTCATTTCCTGCATGATCTTTGGGATGGATAGCCCTGGGAACTGCCAAATGGGATTGGTGGTACAACAAAGCCCTACATCTGGGGTTAGGGCCGCCTCCTTGTATAAATCGTGGGTTGCTTCTAAATAGCTCATATTTCTTTAATTAGTTCTTTGAACAATTGAATCATTTTGGGTTCCGTATTGCCAGCAATCTCAATAATTTCCTGAATATTAACCGGTTGAAGATTGTCTGGGTCGCACTCATCCGTTAAAACAGACACAGCTACAATGGGTAGTCGTAAATGGTTGGCAACAATTACTTCGGGAACGGTACTCATTCCCACAGCATCCGCGCCCAATATTTTAAGCATTCGATACTCCGCCTTGGTTTCCAGTTGTGGTCCTACCACTGAGGCGTAAACACCTTTTTGTAGGGAAATCCCATTTTTGTCGGCAATAGCCTCCAACGTTTTTCTCATTTCTACATCGTAAGGTTCTGCCATGTCCACAAAACGATCACCAAACTCGGCCACATTTTTAAATGCCAAAGGAGAGCCACCTTGTAGATTGATGTGATCCTCGATTAGCATCATATCTCCTTTTTTAAAGTTGAGGTTGATCGCCCCTGCGGCATTGGATACAAACAGTTTTTGAATACCTAAAAGGCGCATCACCCTAATGGGATAAGTAATGTCCAAAAAGTCATAGCCCTCGTATAGATGGAACCTTCCCTGCATAACCACCACTTTTTTGCCTGCTATGGTGCCATAAATGAGCTTTCCCGAATGGAATTCAACAGTGGCCAGCGGAAAGTAGGGGATATGGTTATAATGGGCTTCAACAGGATTTTCTATTTCACCCACCAATTGCCCTAGCCCAGTGCCTAGAACAATGCCTATTTCCGGGGATTCAAATCCCTTTTTTTTCAAGTATTCTACAGATTCTTCAAGCTGTTTTTTGGTCATTCTTTCATATGTTTTAAAAAAGGCTGGAACGCCTTGATGTCTTTAATGTCTTCGTAATGATCTACGTCATTTTTAACAGGTAGCATGCTGACTTTTTCCTGCTCAAAATGCGCTAAGGTGTCCTCAAGCACGGTTTCTGTTCCCCACTGTTTGTCTTGAAACAACTCTTTATTCAATGCTGTCATTCCCAGCAAATAGTACCCCCCATCTTCGGCGGGGCCAACTACATAATCATGCTGGTTCAATTGGGAAAATGCCGATTCCAAATCCACTTGGGATAAATCGTACATATCACTTCCAATAATAACAATTTTTTCATAATCGGATTCAAATCCTTCCTGGAAAGCATTGAGCATTCGCTGGCCTAAATCGGTACCATTTTGCAACTTTTTTTGGTAGGTACCATTGGCCCAGATATCCTTTTCCCAAATTTCATTGGAGTAGAACACCCATTTGGTCACATCCAGTTCAGAGGTGATATTGACCGTATGAGACAGGAGGAATTTATAGATGTCCAGAGCAGTTTGGTCTCCTACCTTAGCGGCCAATCGGGTCTTGCATTTGCCCAATTCAGGATTCCGTGTAAAAATTAAAAGTAAATGCTTCGATTTATCCAATGAAAATGATTTAGGGATTTTGGCGAATCAGGATTTAAGAATATATGTTCGATCGTGCCTACGAAAATTACAATCAAAGATACATTTTACCATGGTGATGGAAGAATATCCCTATCTTAATATACCGTTTAATCCTTTGTCGCATGCAAAAACTGATCATTCCCATTCTGCTGTGTTGTTCCTTGGTTTCCTGCAAACAGGAAAAGCAACAAAATAAGGTAGTTCAACCAGAAAATGAGAAGTATTACACAGAAGCCTATCGACCTCAATTTCATTTTTCTCCCGAAGAGAAATGGATGAACGATCCCAACGGGCTGGTCTATAATGATGGCATTTACCACCTTTTTTATCAATATTACCCAGAAGATATTGTTTGGGGGCCCATGCATTGGGGGCATGCGGTAAGCAAGGACATGGTACATTGGGAACATAAACCCATTGCACTTTACCCAGACGAGCACGGCCTCATTTTTTCGGGAAGTGCGGTGGTGGACAAAAACAATACTTCCGGCTTTGCCAAAAACGGGGAATCTCCTTTGGTGGCCGTCTATACCTATCATTTAATGGAAGGGGAGAAAGCGGGAAGAAATGACTTTCAAACCCAAGGGATAGCCTATAGTTTGGACAATGGGGAAAGCTGGACAAAGTATGAGGGAAATCCCGTAATTGGCAATGATGGCATCAAGGATTTTAGAGATCCCAAAGTGTTTTGGCACGAAGCCTCCCAAAAGTGGATCATGGCTTTGGTGGCAGGTGACCATGCGAAATTTTATCAGTCCGAGGATTTAAAGGAATGGAAACATATCAGTGATTTTGGTAAAAACCACGGTGCCCATGGCGGGGTGTGGGAATGTCCGGATTTGTTCCCGCTCAAGGTAGAAGGAACTGATGAGGAGAAATGGGTGTTGATTATCAGTATAAATCCCGGAGCACCTAACGGGGGTAGTGGCACCCAATATTTTATCGGGGAGTTTGATGGGGTCCGATTCACAACCGATCAAACAGAAGCCAAATGGTTGGATTACGGCACGGATAACTACGCTGGGGTTACCTACAACAACACTCCTAATGGCGAACGCATTTTTATTGGATGGATGAGCAATTGGGATTATGCCCGTGACACCCCTACGGAAAAATGGAGGAGTGCCATGACGGTGCCTAGGAATATATCGCTTCAAAAGATTGGGGATGACTATTTCTTGGCCAATTATCCCCTAGCATCGGTTGATGACTTGATGTCCACGATTTTGGTGGAGCACTTGGAGGTTGCTGCTGGAGAGACCAAAAGTTTGCAAATTCCAGGCGTGCACCAATCCAAAATTCAGTTCAAGACGGCCTCCAAGGATTTTAGGTTGACCCTAAAAAATGCTGAAGGGGAAAGCTTGGATTTAGCTATGGATTCCAAAAGTAAGACACTTTTACTGAATCGAATCAACTCGGGCAAAGTGGACTTTCAGGCTGAATTTGGCAACAAAAAACACTATGCGCCTCTAACTCCATTGAAAAATGAACTGTACGAGGTTTCCATTTTACTGGATTGGTCTTCCATTGAGGTTTTTGTGGATGGGGGATTGGTTACCTTAACCGACCAAATATTCCCAAACCAACCTTTCAATGAACTGATTTTGGAAAATCGGGATAGCACCGAGGCAATTCAAAATGTTTCGGTACGCAAGATGGAATCAGTTTGGCAATCCGAATGACAAATGTTTTTAAGCCTGATATATATCAGCAGTAGTTAAGTTTTTAAGTTGAAATTTTGCTAAGTCAAACCTCCCAGAATGAACATCGACCCAGAAAAACTTCCTTCCATTGCCAAACGGTTGGAAGATATCATAGAAAATTGTGCCGCCAATGAAAGGGATAATGAAGCACTGTTAAAAGAGGTTTGTGAAACCTACCAGGAAAGTGCCAAAAACCTGTTGCACTATAGCACATTTAGAACCTATGATCTTAGGTCGATCCAGAAAAAACTAAAACACCTTGGGCTCTCCCGTTTTGCCAATTCAGAAGGCAATATTTTAGGAAGCCTTACCAATGCACACAATCTATTAAGATTGATGGGGCAACCTTCAAAGGAATATCCATCACCTACATTGGGAATTGGACAGGGTAAAAAGAGACTCAGAAAACATACCAATGCCCTTTTCCCAACCCCCAAAAAAAGTAGAAGGGTGCGTATCATGGTCACGCAGCCAACCGAATCCGCCCATGACTACAGCAAGGTCTTGGAAATGGTGCAAAATGGGATGAATTGTGCACGGATCAACTGTGCCCATGACAGTCCAGATATCTGGAAAGCCATAGCCGATAATGTGAGAAAGGCAGCGGCCGAATGTGGAACCGATGTAAAGATTGCCATGGATCTGGCAGGACCAAAAATTAGGACAGGGTCTCTGGGATTGGGGCCGAAGGTGTTGAAGTTTAAACCGAAAAGGTCGGTGCTTGGGATAGTGGAAACCCCAGCCCAAATTAGATGGGTGCCCGAAGATAAAAAGGGCATTGATCCCACTGTAATTCCAGTTGCTAAGGACTGGCTTGTCTTACTTCAGGTTGGGGATAAATTCATCCTAAAGGACACCCGTGGAAAAAAGCGGAAACTGGCGGTTCACAAACTGGAAGAGGGAGAAGTGCTTTTGCATTGTAAAAGAACGGTTTATCTGGAAACAGGAACCCGATTGCAATCGCAAAGGGAATCCATTCCAGAGGGTGTTATTGGAGAGCTTCCAGCAACGGACAAATTCATCGAACTGTACACGGGCAACCTGTTGGCGGTAACAGCAAACGAGGAGCAAGGAAAACTTCCCCAGTTTGACGAAGAAGGAAAGCAGATACATGTGGGAAGCATTCCCTGCCTGCCCTCAAAAGTGGTTTCCAAAGCCAAAAAAGGGGGACCTATCCTCTTTGATGATGGGAAGATAGAAGGCGTCATCACCGAAGTTCACAAAGACCATTTCATGGTCAGGATTGTTAAGGCCAAGGAAAATGGTGCACGACTCAAGGCAGAAAAAGGAATCAATTTTCCAACATTGGATATGGGCCTTTCTGGCCTAACTGACAAAGACAGGGAAGATCTAAAGTTTGTGGCCAAGTATGCCGATATCGTCAATTTTTCTTTTGTGAACACAGCTGAGGATGTGGATGAACTCCTAGATCAGTTGGAACAGCTTGGGGTAAGGGACAAGGTAAGCGTCATTTTAAAGATTGAGACTCGATTTGCCTATAGAAACCTGGTGAAAATTCTGTTGGCCGCCATGAAGACCCAATATGTTGGGGTGATGATCGCCCGTGGCGACCTGGCCTTGGAGGTGGGTTGGAAAAATATGGGCAAGGTACAGGAAGAAATCCTTTCCTTTTGTAGTGCCGCCCACATTCCGGTGGTATGGGCCACCCAAGTATTGGAAGGTTTGGCCAAAAGTGGGTTGCCTTCGCGTTCCGAGATTACGGACATAACCTCCTCCGTGCGTGCGGAGTGCGTAATGCTCAACAAGGGGCCATATATCAATGAAGCCATTGTACTCTTGGATGAAATGCTTCGGGGAATGGAAAAACTGCACAGTAAAAAGGAGGGCATGTGGCCTAAAATTGACTGGCTATAAGACCATTTTTTTAAGGAAACCAAAGACTGTTTTCCAAAGCCACCTACGCTGTAATTTTTGAGGTGGTTTTCGGACTAATGGCAAGTAAACAAGTAATAACAAATACAACACTAAAAATGAGAATAGGAATCAACGGGATGGGCCGTATTGGACGGGCCGCCCTTAAGGTGATCAATGAGACTCCCGGCCTGGAGGTCGTGGCTGTAAACGACATTGTTTCCATAGAAAACACCGCATACCTTTTAAAGTATGATACGGTATATGGAAAATATGAAAAAGAGGTAACCCACGAAGCTGATGCTTTGGTGGTGGACGGACAAAAAATCCATTACTCCTCCATCCGCACCCCGGAGGAATTGCCCTGGGGAGAACACAATGTGGACTTGGTGATCGAGAGTACAGGGGTCTTCACCAAAGGTGAGGATGCAGAACGCCACCTTAAAGCAGGGGCCAAGACGGTGATCATTTCCGCACCTACCAAAAGTGCGGACACTCCAACGGTTGTGCATGGGGTAAACTCAGAAGATGGGAAAGTAAGCGTATTTTCCTGTGCCAGCTGTACCACCAACAACATTAGTCCAGTGGTTGAGGTCTTGGGCCGACGCATTGGAATTAAAAAGGCCATTATGACCACTGTCCATGCGTATACCGCTTCGCAGGGTACGGTAGATGCTCCCTCGGCCAAGAATTTTAGAATGGGAAGGGCAGGGGCACAAAACCTGATTCCGACAACAACGGGAGCGGCCATCGCCACTACCAAGGCACTGCCAGCCTATGCAGGTAAGTTTGATGGGGTGGCCATTAGGGTTCCGGTTCCCGTAGGTTCTATCTCTGATATGACTTTTGTTACGGAATGGCCTGTGACCGCAGAAGAGGTGAACCAAATTCTTGTGGAGGAAACCCAGACGGATCGTTATGCCGATGTGCTGGATACCACGGATGAGCCTATTGTTTCTTCGGACATTATTAAAAGCCCGTATGCCTCAACAGTGGATCTGTCCATGACCCGCGTGGTGGACGGGGATTTGCTGAAAGTGATGACCTGGTACGACAATGAATGGGGATTCACCAATCAGATGATTCGTCAGATCTTGGAAATCAAGGGATAGTTGAAAAGAAATGGAAAAGGAAAGGGCCGCGTAAGCGGCCCTCGTTGTTTTATGGTTAGTTGATATAATGGTATAAACTGGTGATCAGCGAACCCACCGAGCAAGCCAGTACGAAATACCAAAATAAGTACCCCAATTTTTCTTCTACAGTGTTCATTGTAACGTTTTTGTGTTCTGGTGGTTGCATTTTATCTTCTCTCCGAAATTACTGAGAAAGCCCAATCATAATGTTACATTTTTATTGGTTGCCCCAAAAAGCACATAATTGGTAGCAAATTTTTTGTGGATGGCAAATCAACCTCCCAACAACTTGTAGGAATGAAAAATAGCCCTATGGATTTTTGTAGGAAAGACAACTTTTCCACTTGGTAACGAGGTGGTTGCTGTGTAATTTTGTATCAAGTCCGGAGCCTATGAACTACCAAGAACTTGACCAAGCCATTTCCAAACGCATGCGCAAATGGGGTATTCCCGCGGTGCGCATTTCTTTTGCCATTATCTTTTTCTGGTTTGGGATTTTAAAGCCCTTTGGGCTTTCTGCCGCAACCGGACTTTTAAAGGCCACGGTGGCCTGGTTGCCCTTTGGCTCGCCAGATATGTGGTTGGTGATCATAGGATGGTGGGAAGTGGTGATCGGGATCACCTTTTTGTTCCAAAAGACCACTAAGATTGCCATTGCCCTCTTGCTGTTACAAATGGTGGGCACTTTTATGCCTCTGGTGTTTCTGCCGGAAATCACCTTTCAAAATGGCAATTACCTGTTGCCTACCTTGGAAGGGCAGTATATCATCAAAAACGTAATGATCATATCCGCGGCCTTGATCGTGGGCGGGACACTCTTTAAAAAACAGGGGAATTGATTTCCTTTTCCAAGAAATGGAACGGGATTAAACCAGCGGAGTACCTTTTAGGCGCTTTTCGATCTTGCGCTTCTTTTCGGTAAGCTCCTTCATAACGTCCATAAGGTTTTGGTCTTTGGTCTCCTTATAGATCTCATTAATGGAAAGTATAAGGGCCTTTGCCTCGCGCGAAGCGGCAACCCTGTCACTAGTTGACATATGACTCAAAGTTCTGCCAATAAACTCCTTTGCCTTTGCTAATAAATCTTCGGTCATTTTTATTTAAAATTAATCTAGATTGACTAAATATAAGGGATACTTTGATATTTTCTACCTATAGGGGTATTCGTTTTTTATATCAAGCCAAAATATTTACCCCAAGAGCCTGCAAATAAAGGAAAAAAACTGTATATAAACCCCCAATATTTTCTTAAACTCTGTACGCTGCTACACCAAATGGCCCGAGGGAAATTTTTCTACATGATGGACATGGGTAAAGGTCTGCGAAACATAGACCCTGAGCTTGGGATCCTTGGCATTGATACGGTAGCACAGGGTCAACTGGTCGGCATCCATGTGCAGATGGCCTTGATCTAAGGGGCTGGGTAGGTGCAACATGGTACCCAGATAAAATTCCTGCTCCGCGGGCAAGACAAAATCAAAGGAAAAGTTGAAGACGGGATTGTCTGCCACCAACATTTGCACCAGGCATTTAGGGCTCTTTTTGCAGAGCATGATACGGCTATGCTGTTTTAGCACGGGCAGAAAGGGAAGTTGGTTTTGACTGTTGAGCACAAGATGATCGGCAAAGATAATTTCCATGCAGGTATAAGGGCTGTGGTGGACGAAGTTTTGGATGGTTGGGAGAATGGGTGTGGGCATAGTGGGAGTTTGGATTGTTGGATTTTGAGTTATCAGCTGTCAGTTAATGGTTAACAGTTAACAGTTATCAGTTCTCGGTTTTCAGTTTTGGGATTTGGGATTTGGGTTTTGGAATTTGACCACAGACTATGGACTTTAAACATTTGACTTTGTATGGAGGTTGGGATTGTTGGATTTTTCGAAACGGGGTGATTGCAAGGTAAAAAAAAATTCCTGTAATAACACTTTAAAGTGCTTTTTTTGATTGTTTGATTCCCCCAAATTGGGACATGGCAAAAAAACTTTCCCAAGACGAAAAGAAATTTCTGAAAACACTAGGGGAACGGATTAGGAAAATCCGAAAAAGTCAAAATTTAACCCAACAGGATTTAGGTTTTCAAGCTCAGGTTCATGACAATCTCGTTGGAAGAGTAGAAAGAGGTGAAATGGGGACGAATGTTTTGAATCTTTACAAGTTAGCTAAAGTCCTAAATGTCGATTTAAATGAGTTTTTGGAAACTAAGTAGAGATGACGTGAATAATTTACCTTATGCCAAAAAATCTATCCAAAGAGGAAGAACAATATCTTATGAAATTTGGCACAAATCTCAGACGTCTAAGAGATGAAAGTGGGATGACGCAGGCCGACCTTGTATTTGAAGCGGGGGTTCATGGAAATACGGTGGGTAGGATAGAACGTGGTGAACGAGCAGCTAACATTCTTCAGTTGGAAAAAATTGCGAAAGCCTTGGATGTTAAGGTTGAAGAGCTTTTTGAGTTTGGAGGGCAAAAATGAACAAAACTTCTTGTTTGCAACTTTGAGATATGTCGAAGCGTGAACGAAAAAAACAAGTGCCGGATTTCTGTATAGCCTTTGGGAAGCATCTTAGGGCCTTAAGAAATGAAAAAGATTTGAGCATTGAAGAAGTCGCCTTTAAAGCAGGGATTGATGCCCAAAACCTTAGAAAATATGAATTGGGTAAACAGGAAATGAAAATATCCATGATGAAGAGAATTGCGGATGCATTTGAGATTAGCACCTCTGAATTGTTAGCTTTTGATAAATGAGGTTAAGGTGTTCTAGCATTGCTGTCGTATGAGTGAAGAAGGCGATCATAATGTTGATTTTCTTGGGCAATTGGCCAATCGGATAAAATCACTAAGAGATAATCGAAACCTTACTCAGGAGGACGCCTATAATGACACAGGAATTCACTTTGGGAGGATAGAAACAGGTCGATGGGATCCCAAATTCAGCACAATTCGGAGGATTTCGGAATACTTTGAATTGACTATAACCGAATTTTTTGCAGAAGGTTTTGAGGAATAAATTGAGTCGCGAAGAAAAGTTGTTTGTAAGAGACTTTGGATTGCACCTGAGAGCTTTGCGGGAAGAGCGAAATTTATCGCAGACCAAATTGGAGGCCATTGCGGGATTATCCAAAAATCAAGTGTGGCGTATTGAGAATAGCGAAGTAAACACCACCATTTCCAATTTGGTGTTACTTGCCAAAGCCTTGGATGTTAAGATTGAGGAGCTTTTTGAGTTTGGAGGGTGATATTAAATAGAAGTCTAATTAAAATATGGTGTTGGCAATAAAGAATAAACTTAATGACCCTCGCTACCGCAAGATCACCCGGTAAAGCTGGGTGCGAGTATATCTTGTGGCATTCCAAGTTTACTTTGTTTAATTTGGGGGTATCATGGCCCCTTTAAATGGGGTATCTTTATGTGGTGGTTATACAGCGTTGAAAAAGTCACCTTAAAATGAAAGCAAAGTACAAGTACATGAGCATCATAGTTGTCATGTTCCTTTTTGGTTGTGAGGAAAAGAAAGGGAACAGTTCCGTTGATCCTGAGAATTGGTCCAAAAGAGCTATTGATATCTCATCTAAAGATTCCCTTGAGTTTGGAAAATCCTATCTGTCCGTTTATGCCCAGATTTATAGCATTAATGAGCATGAGACGCACAACCTTACCTCCATGATAAGTATGAGAAATACGAGTGAATCCGACACAATTTATCTGTTGAGGGCGGAATTTTATGACACCAGTGGCAAATCGGTCAGAAAATATTTTGACTTCCCCATTTATCTGGCTCCTCTGGAAACATCAGAGATAATCATTGATGAAATTGATGTAACTGGCGGAACCGGGTCAAATTTTATTTTTGAATGGAAAATACCTAGGAACTGTCCGGAACCACTTATCGAGGGGATAATGTCTTCAACTATGGGACAGCAAGGATTGTCTTTTACCACGCAAGCCAAACGAATTGAATAAATGGTAGAGATTTTAACAACGGTGTTTTTCGTGTTTGCCGTAATAGATCCAATTGGGACAATTCCGGTTTATCTTGAGGCAACGAAAGAATTTGATTCCGTACATAAAAAGAAAATTGCGGTTCGCGCATCTGCAATAGCCTTTTTAATACTTCTGTTCTTTATTGTTATTGGACAGATAATTTTGGAGGGTATGTCCGTCTCACTTGATGCTTTCCAGATTTCGGGCGGAGTGATTCTGTTCTTGTTTGCTCTTACAATGATATTTGGGGATGGAAAACCAGAGCAAGAGAAAAATCGAATATCGGATTATAAACACGTTACCATATTTCCGATCGCAATACCTTCCATAGCTTCACCAGGGGCGATCATGGCTGTAGTTCTAATGACCGACAATCATTTATACAGTATTCAGCAACAGGCCATTACAACAGGTATTGTATTAGTGGTAATTGGTATTACCAGTCTCATTCTTTTAGGGGCCAATCATTTACAAAAGCGGATTGGTAACTACGGAATAACGGTAATAAGTAAAATAATGGGGTTGATTTTGGCGTCCTATGCCGTTCAAAGCATACTAAGTGGAATTAGCCATTATTTTGGGAATATATAAAACCCCTCTTAGCATACAGTACCTCAGCTACTGCAAGATGAGTGAGTCAAGCTGGATACAAGCACATCTCGTGGCATTCTCGGTTTAGTTTGATTAACTTGGTAGGTGTATTTGGGTTGGGGGTAATGCATTATAAAACAGAACATTATGAAAAGAAGGTTTTTTTTGGAAAAGTTTGTGTGAGCGCTGGGGTTTTGTCTGCTTCACCTCTTATAACCTACGGTTATAATTTTCAGGATGATGGAAGCGTCCCCAAGGCGAGTGATTTAAAATTGTCATTGGCGCAGTGGTCTTTACATCGTCAATTTCAAAATGGGAACCTAAATGCTATGGACTTTGCCAGTATTTCCAGTGATACCTACGGGATAAACGCCGTGGAGTACGTAAACGGTTTTTATAAAGACTCCGGGAAAGACGAGCGCTTTTGGGCAAACATGAAAGAACGGGCGAACAAGGCAGGCGTAAACAGTTTACTAATCATGGTAGATGAAGAGGGTGACCTTGGCGCAGCCAATGACAAGGAAAGAACAAAAGCTGTGGAGAATCATTATAAATGGGTCAATGCGGCCAAAATTTTGGGATGCCATTCCATTAGGGTCAATGCCTTTGGTGCCAGCGATAGGGATACCTTTAAATCTGCCATGACAGATGGCCTTGGACGCCTGGCCGATTATGCCGCCAAGGAAAACATCAATATTGTAATAGAAAACCATGGGTTGTACAGCTCGGATGCCCAGTTGATAACCGAAATCTTAAAACAGGTCGGCACCCCAAATGTAGGTACGCTACCGGATTTTGGAAATTGGTGTCTTACCGCCAAATGGGGAAGCACCAAGGGAGATTGTGATAGGGCCTATGATATCTACCAAGGCGTAACTGAATTCTTGCCGTTTGCCAAAGGGGTCAGTGCCAAATCATACAATTTTGATGATCAGGGAGAACACCCTTCCATAGATTATTACAAGATGCTCAAAATTGTTAAAGACTTTGGATGGAATGGGCATATTGGCATAGAATACGAGGGGGATGCGCCAGAACATGAGGGCATACTGCTTACCAAGGCATTGTTGGAAAAAGCTTGGAACAGCTTGGATTAGGGAGTACCACCACCCCGCGATGACTAAGTCATTTGGATTTCTAAAATTGTTTTCTGTGAGGAGTATAGTTGCAAACACATCAATAATGTGCTATATTGCACCAATAATATTACGTTCAGCGATATGGCTACGGTTAGAAAATCCATCACCTTCACGCATCAACAAGATTTGTGGATTAAACAGCAGATAGAGAAAGGAGATTATACCAACGATAGTGAATACTTACGGGATTTGGTTCGCAGAGATCAAGCCAATCAACAAAAGTTGGAGGAGCTACGGGCAGCAATTCAAACGGGTTTGGATAGTGGGATGAGTGACAAAACTGTTGAGGAAATTTGGAAGGAAGCGGAGGAGCGTCATGCCAAAAAGAATTCCTGAATTTCAATTGACCAAAGCCGCAGAATTGGACATTGCATCCATAGCGGAATATACCATTCATAAGTTCGGGATCAATCAGGCCCGCAAATACCGAAATGGACTCATTGAAACCTGTACTTTGCTGGCGTCCAATCCCAAATTGGGTTTGACCTTTTTTCTAGGGAGTCAAGTTGAGTTAAAAAGATTTCGCTTTGAGGCCCATATGATTTTCTACAAAGAAACTGCAACGGGAATTTTAATTATAAGAGTACTTGGAGGAATGATGAATTTTAAACAACATTTTTAGGGTTTAGCTTCATATAGTTCTATGGCCTTAACATAATTGATGGCCCCGACCATGGTCATATCATAGATAAACCCGTCAAGTCTTGGGTGTTTTTGCTGGATCCAACTGACCAAGGAATCCCGTTCTTTTTGCCAAATATCCCAGTCTGTTCCAGGGCATTCCCCCGATTCAATTTTGGAAATTTTTCCAGAATCAAAAGAGATGGTAAACTGACAGGTCAACGGATTGTTCTTTAAAAACCTATAACGTACGGATTCTGAAGTCACCTTGACTATAACCTCATGGTCAGCTTCATCCAATTGAACTATGGCATAGGAGGTTTTAAAAATGGAATCCCATTTAAAAAATTCATAGAAACTTTCATGGGTATAAGGGGTAACATAATCTCCGGATGTAAGGGTAAGGGTGTCATTGATCAATGCTTTTATTTTTTGGTAATCCCCTTCCTCAAAAGCTTGGTAATATTTGGTGATAACTTCTTGACGTGTCGGTTTGTTCTGGTTGCAGCTAGCTGATAACAGCAGGAGGAATAGAATACTAAGGGTATTTTTCATTAGGGTGTAATTGGATTTTGCTTAAGATTTTTGTTGAGTCCTCTCCTTGGCCTGAAATAATTCAGCTGGATTAGCAAACTTCTTGTTTTACATAATCTTCAAGGTTGGAAACCACCCATGACTAACCGGCGATAACATAAATGTGGTTGTTTGTAATGCACTTTAAAAATTCTACTCTTTATAAACCACTTGGGTTGGGTCAAATCTCCATACATAACCGTTCAACCCAAATTCGCCTTCATTGAAAAATAGGTAACTGTAATTTTTACCATCTACTTGGCCAATATGGCTAGTGCTTTTGAAGGGAACAGGAAATGGTTGCAATTCCTTCCACTCAAAAGTGTCTAGATTGAACTCATAAATATCAAGGAAATTTACCGAACCCGGATCACGATATCTTAAATTAAGACCTATATATGCCTTATTATCTTGGACAAAGCTGACAATATCATCGTTTGTCAGATTCTGATCTATTTGATTTCCAGGGTAATTTGCTACTACACTAAAGGTGCCATTGGTTTTATCGAACTGTAGTATTTCATATTCACGGTTTATAATAAAAATATCGGTGTCTGTTTGAAACTTTGACCGGAGATCTGTTGTATAATATTCATCCCCTACGAAAGTGAAATTGGAATCGCCGGGGGTATAGCTAAAACTCCAACTATTGTCAAACGTATATCCAATACCATCCAATTGGCCGCTAAAATACCCGGCATTGGAAAGAATATCGGTCACTTTTTCCCAGGTATCCAAAGTTGGGTCATATTTATACAAATCACTATGATAAGCACTTTTTACATAGGCAGAGCCTTCAAGGTCAAAAATGGTGTAGCCTGAAACTGTGTTTCCTGTTTTTGGAAAGTTGGATTTTTGCTCTACCGACCCGTCTTCATTGATTAAGAAAAAACTCCCTTCTTGAAGCAACATGTACGGATTCCCATCAACCGTAACGCCATAAGAATTATATCGGTTTATAATGCCTGAAGGAACAACGGACCACGGAGACATGGGATAATTCCTTGTTGCGGTAATGCTTTCGGGATTGCTGAAGCAAGTACTCCCTTCTATGGTTGCAAATCCCACAATCTCGTAATCAAAACCGCTAATTAAATTTTCAATGGTAAGAACAAAATCTGAAGTGGCCGATTGGGAGATATCCATTTTAACCTCTTCAGAATCATAGATTCTAGTAATTGTAAATCCGAATTCTTCCGCATTTTCCAAGGACAGATTTTCTGGTAGTTCTAAATGAATGGACAACCCTTGATCACTATAAGCTCCAATCGTTGGCTTAAGATTATCATTTGCTTCACAAAAAGAAATTGTGGTTGGTTCAGGTTCGTCATCTGAACTAGTGTTATCAGGATTTTCATTCGTTGGGGTTGCCTCGTCAGAGGCACTATCACTACTACAAGAATATGTGAGAAACAAAAGTGCCAACAAAACTGGTTTAACTAATTTCATGCTGAAGTTTAAAAGATTGTGCAAGGATAATATTATGGGATAAGATTCCAAATTAAAACCGCCGAAACTATCATTTCTTTTGCTAAAATATTGCCTATTACTATAGGATTGGTCAATCCTCCATTTTATGAAGTGTTTATTAAGATCTTGAGTTGCTCCAAACTTTGAACCCATAAAATGACGTATCTTTATAAGGAGTTGTATGCCTCTCCGCCCACCATGAAATTGACCCACATTACTTTATGTTTAATAACCATCCTGCTGTTTGGATGTAAAAACCCAAATTCAAGACAAACGGAAAAGGATGCTCTTACTGTCCAAAGTAAGGAAGCCCCAATGGTTAGTTTTACTTTTGATGATGGCATTACCGCAGACTTGGCGGGGTATCCGTTCAAGGAATGGAACCAAATGCTTTTGTCCCATCTGGAAAGGGAGGGTCTCAAGGCCACCTTTTTTGTCACAGGGCAGAACAAATTGGATGAAAGAGGCCAGTTCCTTTTGAAAAGCTGGAACGATAAGGGACATCAAATCGCTAATCATACCTTTTCCCATCCCAACTTTAATGCGGATGCCAATACGGCCCAAATGTTTGCCGATCAATTGTTGCGCACGGATTCCGTAATTTCAAAATTTGGGAACAGTTCCAAGTTGTTCCGATTTCCATATTTAAAGGAGGGGCAAAACCCGGCCAAGGTGGACAGCATTAGAAATGTCCTTGCCCAAAACGGCTATCGAAATGGGTATGTCACTATTGATGCTTCGGATTGGTATGTCAACAGCCGTTTGATCAAAAAAATCAAGGCAAATGGAGTTTCGGATACACAGTTTGACGCATTTCGCAACTTTTATGTACAGCATATTTTGGAACGTGCTGCGTATTACGAAAATCTGTCCTATGAAATAAACGGAAGGCATATAAAACATACGTTGCTGCTGCACCATAACCTGACGTCGGCTCTTTTCCTTGGCGATTTGATTGAGGCTTTTAAGGCCAAAGGTTGGAAGGTTGTGGACTCGGACAAGGCATTTGAAGATCCCATTTTTGGGCAAATACCAAGTCCCGATTTTGCCGGCGAAAGTTTGATCTGGTCTTTGGCCAAACAATCGGGCAATTACGAAGACCGATTGAGATATCCTGCAGAGGATAGCCGATATGAAAAAGAAAAAATGGATCAATTGGCTTTGTGATGGGAAAAATGTCTTTTAAACCTATTGTACTTATTGCTGCTGGACTGGTCTTTACGCTGTCATGCGCTCAAAAACCTACCAAAACTGTTGAGGTGAGGGGGGTCTATGGGAATCCCAAACCCCTTTGGGATAAAGGATATAAGTTAAACGAGCTTGGGGTCAATGCCATTTTTGTCCATAGTGGTGCCATTGATCAAGCCATGGTGGAAAGGGCCAAATCCGAAGGAGCTAAGGTATATGCCGAGTTTGCCACCTTGAACGGGAAAAATTATGTGGAAAACCATCCCGAGGCCTGGGCCATCAATGAAAAAGGTGAAAAAGTGGAGGCGGCTACCTGGTTTATGGGCGTGTGTCCTACAGAGCCCGGTTTTCGGGAATATCGCTTTAATCAGCTTAGGGTTTTGCTAGCCAAATTTGACCTGGATGGAATTTGGATGGACTATGTGCATTGGCATGCTCAATTTGAAGACCCAGAACCCATTTTACCCGAAACCTGTTTTAATGACCACTGCGTCAACGAATTTTCGGCATACACCGGTCTGCAAATACCTGAGGGAACCACTTCGGAAAAGGCGCAATGGATTTTAACCCAACATGACACGGAATGGCGCAATTGGAGATGCCAGGTCATTTACGATTGGGCCTTGGAAATGAAGAAAATTGTAAAAGAAGCCAATCCCGATGCGCTCTTGGGGCTTTACCACTGCCCTTGGAATGACGAAGAATACAATGGTGCCAGACGCCGCAATCTAGGGTTGGATTATGATTTGTTAAGGGAAACTATTGATGTGTTTTCTCCTATGGTTTACCACGGCAGAATGCACCGAGACCCCAAATGGGTAGAAAAAAACATCGTATGGTTTAGTAAGCGGTTGGACATAAAAAAGGGGAAATTTCCAAAGGTGTGGCCCATTGTACAGGCCCATGATGACCCTGGTATTATCTCCAAAGAGGAATTTGAAACCGTGCTTTTAGGTGGACTGGCAGGGGAGTCTACAGGAGTGATGATGTTTACGACCAATTCGGTTGCCAAAGATGAAGCTAAAACAGCAGTGATGAAGAAAGTGTATCGAAATCTTTCGGAAGAATGAAACGACGGAATATTGACAAAACGATCAATTAGCTGTGACACAAGAAATTCTAATTTTACAGGAATCTCCAAGGATTGAAGTGGTGTTTACTGAACATGACTTGGAGGTTAGAAAGTCTGGCTCCGTTTTAATCAAAAAGACGAGCTACGCAGAAATAAAAACAGTGGAGTTTATCAAAGGCAATATCCCTTGGATTACTGGAATAATTACAATGGTGGTAGACCTTATAACCGGGCATGGTGTTGGTCACTGGAAAAGAGGAAAGGGAACGTTGGAATTGTGTACAAATGCCCACTCCTATTCCATCGGACTTGTTAACTACGACAGGGAACAAACCCCAATGGTGGTTGAACGGATAAACAATAAACTTAAGTAAACAGACTGCAGCTCCCGCAAGATCACTTGGTCAACCTTGGTGCAAGCACATCTTTTAGTGCTTCCTAACAAATATCTTCCCAATCTGAGGACAGGAGTCACAGGTCCTCGGTTAAAAAAGCAATCATCGCTTTTACGCCCTCCCTATAGTTGCCCAATCTTAGGTTTTCATTCGGGCTATGTTGGTTATTGTCACTATTAACGGTGGTCACAAGGACTGCGGGAATACCCAAGGTGGTCACAAAAGGTGAAATGGGGATGGATCCACCTCCCATTCTAATCCGTATGGGATCCACCGCATAAGCTCTATCATAGGCCCTTTGGAGCCACTGGCCCACTTCCGTATTAAAATCGGTTTGAAAAGAATGGTAGAACACTTTATGGGTAAATGTTGCGATTTTGTCATATTTCATTCGTTCCTCATCCGTAGGTTCCTTTCCAATTACATAGTAACCTTGCGCTTCTATGTGTTTTTGAACCAATCCAATAAGGCGTTGCGGGTCGGATCCCTGTACCAGCCTCATATCCAATTCGGCTATAGCCTTGCTGGGCACTATGGTCCGGGTCTGCTCCCTTACCCATCCAGATTCCATCCCCAGAATATTGAGTGACGGGTATTGGATGGCCTCTTGATAATAGCTCCCAACTTTGTCGGGTTTAACTATTTTGAGCCTGTTTTTAATTTCGGTCTCATCATCTGGGACGGACTTCAGTATTTTTTCTGTTGCCGCATCAATATGGACACTGTCGTAAAATCCTGGAATGGTAACCCTTCCGTCATCGTCTTTCATGGAAGCCAGCAACTTGGATAACCGCAAGGCCGGATTGGGTGCATAGTTACCATAATGGCCACTATGTTGCGGTACTATTGGGCCATAAGTGGTCAATTGCATTTGTGCAATTCCCCGCGCTCCAAATACGAGGGTGGGTTTGTTGGAATTATGTACCGGCCCATCCAGAATGATCAACATATCTGCGCTTAGCAAGTCCGAGTTGTCTTTTACCGCTTGCGGAAGGTGGGGAGAACCTAGTTCCTCCTCAAAATCCATGATCACCTTCATATTGAAATTGGGTTCAATATTTTGGGATTCAATGGCGTCCAAAGCAGCGAGAAACATGGCAACAGGTCCTTTGGCGTCCGAAGCAGCACGGGCAAATACCCTCCAGTCATCCTCGTAGTTCTCAATGTTCTCCCAAGGGATTTGTTCCCAATCGCCTTTTTCATTTTGTTGCTTCAATACGGGAACCCAAGGGCTTTCCTGATGCCATTTTGTATTGTCAACGGGCTGGCCGTCCAGCTGCAAATAAATAAGGACGGTCTTTTGCGCTGATTTTGCTTTTCGTTCTGCCAGCAGAAGCGGTACATTTTCGGTTTTGATCCTAGTGGTGGTAAAGTTTCTGTTTTGAAAAGCATTTTCGCACCACTGCACATTCAACTCTATATCTTCGGGATAATTGGCATCCGAGGGAATGGAGAGCAATTCCCTATAGATGGGAAATGAAGCTTTTGTGAATTTGGAAGCAAGTTCTTCCAGTTCTGCTGATTCCAATTGTTGCGAAAACAACCCGCTAACGCTAAAAAGTGCCAATATCAATAGCAATTTCCTCATGACGTATCCTTTGAAGCTAAAAGTAAAGATTTTTAGTTCAGGTGAACTGAGGCTCTTGCGGTATTTTGGTTTACTAGGCTCAATTCATGGGGAATACCAACAGTTGAAAACTGGTGGCACTTACTTCTTTTAATGCCAACTATGTTGCGTCCCATCATGGCATCAAAAAACACCCATATTTTACATAATTCAAATACTGTGTGATAAATAATCTATTGATTAGGGAATAATACTACAAATTCCGTATATTGATAAATCAACCTTAGAACACATGAACCATCTTAAAAACCAAATATATGGATCAGTAGGAATCCTTGTATTGGCAGCCCTACTTGTATTGGTGATCTTGTTTAAAGAAGGCTTTTGGGCTTAGCGTGCGGTTTCTTTCGCACCAAGTGCTAACCTTCTTTTTTGATTCTCCAGGGAGGATTTAATCTATTTTCCCCACCATAAAACAGAATCAATTGATTTCCGTCAGGGTCCTTTAATCGGGCTTCCCTCCAAAGCCAACGTTGATCAGCAGGCTTTGAGTCAAATGCTATGCCCTTTCGGATCAAACCATCAACATGGGCATCCAAATCTTCGCACTCAAAATATACATAGATCCCATCGCCATTGGGCAGCTCTTCTGTGTGGTGAATGGAGAAGGTGGAGTTTCCATCCGGACATTCAAATCTCGCATAGTGGGGTAAAGCTTCCACAATCAATTTTAATCCCAAGGTCTCATAAAACGGAATGGACTTGGATAAATCCAAAGAAGGAACGGTAATTTGGTTTAAGTTCATAGGTAGGTGAAGGTATTATTTTACTCCCTCACCTCCAAGAAATCTTTAGAGTCTCCCTACATGGAGATTGAAGTAGAACAGGCAAAACTTCAAACCCTAGACGGTACGTTTCCCATTGACCTGTGAAATGAGGTGCTTTAGCATGTTTTCCACAGGCGGCTTTTCATAGACTCCATCAATTCCCGACTTTTTGGAAAGTGCCTGGACTTCATCGTTTATAAATCCGGTTAATCCAAAAATGGGGATTTCAATGCCCTTATTTCGAATTTCTTTGGCCAAATCATAACCACTGATTCCGGGCATGTTGATATCCGTAAAGATCAAATCTGGATTTATGGCCTCTACCTGATCAAGCAAGGCCTCCCCATCTTCAAGCATGGTAATGTTCCCGCCAATTTTACTGAATACGACTTCGGAAAGGGTTCGCATCAAGATATCATCATCAACCACCACAATGTTTAGTTGTTCATCTTTTGATGGTAATTCTTGCTCGGCAAATTGATTGGAAATTGGCTCCAAGGTTCCCAACTCCCGGATGGGAATTTCAATGGTAAAGCAGGAACCCACCCCAACCTTACTGGTCACGGTTATTTCTGCTTGGTGGGCATCCACAATTTTCTTGACGATCATAAGCCCCAGTCCTGTACTTTTCTCACCAGCCGTGGACTTTACAGACGTTTTGGCAAAGGGATCAAACAAAGTGACAATTTCGTTTTTCGGAATGCCTTGCCCTTCATCCTCGAGGGAAATCACGAGATGGTCATCTTTTTGATAGGCCTTCAAA
Organism: Flagellimonas sp.; assembly: GCF_965233845.1. Classification (GTDB taxonomy): domain Bacteria; phylum Bacteroidota; class Bacteroidia; order Flavobacteriales; family Flavobacteriaceae; genus Flagellimonas. Next base: position 3,399,574 of record NZ_OZ247584.1, on the reverse strand, counting down.
TGGATGGAGGTACCCTCGTGTGAAAACTTGATGGCGTTGGTGATCAGATTGTTGAAGACCTGGTTCATCTTGTTGCGGTCAAAAGCTGTTTGAAGTCCATTGACCTGAATATCGCCAATGAGACTGATCTTCTTGTTATTGGCAAATACTTGGTTGAACTGGATATTGTTTTCCAAAAAATAGCCTACATCCACCATTTCCTCTTCAAGATCCATATTTCCAGATTCAATTTTACTGACATCCAAAAATTCATTGACCAGGTTTTGGGCAAATTTGGTGGAAACGAAAATGTTTTCCAGTTCCTGGATTTTGGCGGGATCCGTAAGGACAGGCTCCAATTCGTTTAGCAGGGATTTGGAATAAAACTCGATTATGGCCAGAGGATTTCTGATATCATGTGCCGCAATGCCCAGGAATTTATTTTTGAGTTGGTTCAGTGTATCCAGTTCTTGATACTGGTGTTCCAAGGTTCTTTTTTGATTGTAGAGGGTGACAAAAATGTCCACTTTGGCCGCAACGATTTCTGGATCTAAGGGTTTGTACAGATAGTCCACAGCGCCTTCAGAATACCCTTTGATCACGTATTTTTTTTCTTTATTGATGGCGGTGGCAAAGATGACCGGTACGTTTTGGGTGTTCTTTTTGCTCCTAAATATTTCCACGAACTCAAAACCGTTCATCTCTGGCATTTGAACATCCGTGATGACCAATGCAAATTCGTGCTTTCGTGCCAATTTTAAAGCTTCATTTCCGCTTGTGGCCGAAATTATTTCCCGGTCCTCCCTTTCAATAATCTGTTCCAGGGAATATAAATTTTCCACTAGATCATCTACAATAAGAATTTTTGCTTTGTCCATTTTTAAAAGTATTTGGCGGCTGTTTTATAAAGTTCTTTGGTGGTTACAATGTGGTCTACCTTGTCCAAGCTATCAATAACTGCACTTGGCATTGTTTTGGCAAAGGCCTCTGTCGGATTTTGCACAATGATTTTTCCCTTTCTACGCGATACGAATTTGGCTCCGTCTGCACCATCCGTGTTGGCACCGCTTACAATTATGGCGATCAATCGATCCTTAAGGTTATATGAAAAGGATTCCAGGGATACATCCGCGGAAGGTCTGGAGAACATTACTTTTTCACTGAGGTCCAGGCTCAAGGTCATGTCTTTTTCCAGCATACAGTGGTATCCCGCAGGGGCGATGTAAATGACTCCTTTTTCCAAAGGAATCCCATGTTCAATTGCTTTCACCATTACTTTGAGTTTTTGGTTCAAATACCTGACCAGTAAATCCTGGTGGCCGGCTTTTCTGTGCAGGATCACTACAATGGCGGCTCTCAGGGTTTTTTGGCTTACATGCATCAAAAACTTTTCCAACACCTCAATGGCACCGGTAGAACCACAAAAGAGTACCACCTTGATGGTGTAATGGCTACCTTTTTTTTCTATATATCTTGAGTTTGCCATTTACAATTTCCAGTTCATTTAAAACCGTTGAAAAAACTGCGCTTTCCTTCACGCCCAAAATCAGATAACCACGAGGTACAAGACTATCTATAAACAGGCGCAACACCTTGTTTTGCTGCTCTGTGGTCAGATAGATAAATACATTGCGACACATGATCATGTGCATTTGATTGAAGGAGGTGCCGTTGATGAGGTTATGCTTGGTAAATACCATATTCTTGCCCAATTCCCTGTTCATTTTTGCCTTACCGTAGTTGGCTACATAATAATCCGACAGGGACAAGGCTCCGCCTGCCCTGATATAATTGGCGGAATAGTCCTTCATTTCCTTCAGTTCATAAATTCCCTTTTTGGCCTGGGCCAGCACTTCGGAATTAATGTCCGTGCAATACTGGACTGTTCTTCCCAGTAGTTGCTGTTCCTTTAACAATATGGCTAGACTTAGGGGTTCTTGCCCTGTTGAGCATCCTGCATGCCAGACGTTGATCCTGGGATAGGTGTGCAGTACACTGAACACTTCGTCCTTGAGGAATTTGAACACTTCAAAGTCCCGGAACATTTCCGTGGTGTTTACCGAGATTTCGTTCAGTAACTCTTCATCGCTCAATTGCTGATTGGCCAGATAGAACTTGAAAGCCGTAAAGGAGTTGCATGATTTTAGCTGCATGAGGCGCATTACCCGCCTGCGCAAAGACTCCAATGCGTAGCCCGAAAAATCGATGCCATAAAGTTTGTCCGATAATTGTATAAAATCATCCAGTTCATTTTCCGATATTTCCAACAACGCTTCCATTAATTATACAGCCAAACCCTTAATAGGGACATTAGTTTTTCCACATCCAAGGGCTTGGACATATAGTCGCTTACCCCTGCTTCCAGACATTTTTCGCGGTCTCCCTTCATGGCCTTGGCGGTCAATGCAATTATGGGAAGTTTAGTGTGCCCCATTGCCCTAATTTTTTGGGTCGCCTCGTACCCGTCCATGACCGGCATCATGATATCCATGAGGACGGCATCGAATTCTCCGTTCTTTACTTCATCCACAGCTTCCGCGCCGTTGGTGGCCACGGTTACCACCATCTCTGCTTCTTCCAAAACCGTTTCAAGGGCATAGATGTTCCTCATATCATCATCCACAATTAGAATCCTTTTTCCTTTTATGATGTCTTCTGACCCAAATTTCTTGGGAGGTAAGACTTGATAATCGGTTTGGGTGGCGTTGAGCATGTTCATGAAGAGTTCGGTTTCTTCAGAAAGGCGGTCATAGGATTTTGTGGTCTTTAACACTACCGAAGTGTCTTTGTGGCGCTCAATCTGCTTCAACTCTTTTTTGGTCAGTTCGCGACCGGTAAATACAATGACCGGAACCTCTTTTTTCTGCATTTTTAGCTCACTCAAGAGTTCAATGCCATCTATATCGGGTAAGCCAAGATCCAACACGACCAAATCAGGATGCTCACTTTTGAACAGTTTTCGAGCATCCTTGGCATTTTTCGCTGCAACAGCATCCAGTCGTTTGCTTTTGATCATCTCCTGTAACGCTTGATTGTTCAATTCATCATCTTCAATGATCAGTACTTTTTTAACATTATTGGTTGCAATGGATTCAGAAATGCGGAAAAAGGTTTGCTCCAGGGTATCAAGCGCAATGGGCTTCACCAAATATTCCACGGCTCCCATTTCCAGACCAAGTTTGGTCTTGTCAATACCGGAAATAACATGTACTGGGATGTGGGCATGATCTTTGCTGGCTTTTAGTTTTTTCAACACCGTCCAGCCATCCATCACAGGCAATTGCATATCAAGGATTATGGCCTTTGGGTTGTATACCTCCACATGTTGGAGGGCCTTGTCGCCTTGATCGGTGACCACTACTTTAAAACCATTCTCTCTGGCTTGATCTAAAAGTACCTTGGCAAATTGAAGGTCATCTTCCACAACGAGTATGGTGTTATCACTGTCTTGTAGCTGTTCACGGTCATCCGCTATTACAGCTTCCAACTTCTTTCCTGGCGCTTTTTTCTTGTTCCCCGATGCGGTTTTTTCATCCGCTTCTTGAGTTTCCAAAGCCTTGGGGTCTTCCTGTTCGGTTGATTGAGCTTCGGGTTCCTTGTTTTCAGAAGTTGTTTGTTGAACCACTTCCGAACATTCGAAGGGGAGGAACAGTGTGAAAACGGAACCTTTTCCAACTTCGCTTTCCACAAAAATTTCTCCGCCTAAAAGTTTTACCAATTCTTTGGAAATGCTCAAACCTAGACCGGTTCCTCCATATTTTCTTTGTGTGGTGCCGTCTTCTTGTACGAACGCTTCAAAAACCGATCCCAATTTTTCTTTCGCTATTCCAATCCCGGTATCTGTCACAGAAATTTGCAACACCTGTTCTTGTTGCAAGAGGGAGGGACTTGTGAATTTTGGAAGTGTTTTGCTTTTTTTAAAGTCTAGGGTTACCGTTCCTTCTTCTTCCGTGAATTTGAAAGCATTGCTCAGTAAATTTTTGACAACCTGGTTCAGCCTTTGCTTATCGGTTGTAAAGGTCTCTGGAAGAGATTTGTCTATGTTCAAAACAAAATCGACCCCTTTGTCCTGTGCTATGGCAACAAAGGTTTTTTTACTTTCCTCGGCATATGCCCTTAGATCTTCGGATTCAATTTCCAACTCAATTTTACCAGATTCCACTTTGGCCAGATCCAATACCTCATTGATCAAGCTAAGCAGGTCCTCTCCAGATTTATTGATGATTTGGGCAAACTCAATTTGTTTTTCGGTGAGGTTCTCCGTTTTGTTGTCTTGCAGCAATTTGGAGAGAATGATGACACTATTAAGTGGCGTTCTAAGCTCATGGGACATATTGGCCAAAAATTCCGATTTGTACCGACCACTTTTTTCAAGTTCTTGCGATTTGAGGACCAAAGCCGCTTGGGCCTGTTCCAGAGCCGCATTTTTTTCAACCGTGTAGAGATGTTGTTCTTCCAGTTGTTGCGCTTTTTCTTCCAATAACACATTGGCTTTTTCCAATTCTTCCTGCTGTTGCCTCAGTTCTTCTTCCGAAGCCTGTAACTGGTTGGCCTGTTTGGTGAGTTCTTCATTGGAAACCCGCAATTCTTCTTCTTGGGCTTCCACAATCTCCTTTTGTTTTTGTATTTCGAACTGAATCTCTTTTTGTTCCGTAATGTCAACTGCTATTTTAAGGACTTTATAGGGCTTACCCTCCACATCTAGGATGGGATTATACAATCCTTGGATCCAGATCGTTTTGTTGTCTTTTGCCCTACGCTCAAATTCCCCTTGGTTAAAGTCCCCTTGCCTCAATTCTTTCCAGAACCTTTTGTACTCGTCGGACTTGGAATAGGCATTGTCCACAAATATTTTGTGGTGTTTTCCCTTGATTTCATCCAAGGTGTAGCCCATCAGATCTAGGAAGATTTCATTGGCGGTAAGCACATGTCCGTCCACGTCAAATTCGATGGCCGCATTGGAACGGTTAATGGCAGAAATCTGATTACTGACCTCGATAGATAAGGCCTCGATTTTGGCTCGTTCAACCACACCTTTGATAATGATTCCAATGGAGGAACAGATCTCTTTTACAAATTCTTGTTGTATCTCACTGAAACTATTTACAGTTCCAAACTCCATTACCCCGATGATTTCCTTGTTGTGTTTTATTGGAATTATTGTGATTTCCTTTGGGGTTGCTTTGCCTGAACTAGAGTTGACCTCTATATAGTCTTCTGGAATATCCTTTACTGTAATGGGTTCGCCTTCCAAGGCACACTGTCCTACCAAGCCTTCTCCAAACTTAAAAGTGTCGGGAAGTCCCTTGGTGTTTTTGAAAGCGTAGCTTCCATATAGTTTTAATTCGTCCGACCCACGATCAAAAAGGCCTTGGTTTAGATAAAAGGTGCCCACGGAGGCTTCCAGTAGTTTGCTGATCACCCCGCTCAAGATGGCTGTAAGTGCATCAATGTCCTGAACCCCCTTGGTTACATCATATACTTTGGAAATGGCTGTTTTTATCCAATTTTGTTTTTCAATTTCCCGCGTCCTTTTTTCAATTTCTTCCTGTTGTCGGGTCTCTTCGGATAGATCCCGCATAATGCCCGCTAGGGTAATCTCAGTCCCTATCTGAATTTCGGCAACTGAAATATTGATGTTGAATAGGGTACCGTCTTTTTTTCTGGCCAGTACCTTTTGATTCTTGCCTATTAGCTTGGCATTTTTGCCGCTCTTACTGCAGTCCGTAGTGTCATTCGCATTATGGACGAAATCGTCTGAGAGTAATACGTCAATGTGCTTTCCCTTCATTTCCTTCTCGGTATACTGGAATAAGGATTCTGCTGCAGGGTTGAAGGATTGTATAATCTGATTGCCATCCATAGTGAAGATGCACTCTGCTGCGGTTTTGATTATGGCCCTGTTTCGAGCAAAATGTGCACTATCTCTTGCCGTTTTTTTTAGATTTCTAAAAACCAAAAGACTGGAAACCAACAACAGGGAGGTTAAGCCAAGAATCAGTGCCCAGTACATGGGTAAGGACTGCATATCATAACTGGATACAAGCCAGGTTATTAAGATTGAAGACAATAACATGGCCGCCACTGGTATGGCTGTCGATTTAAAAGTATTTGTAAATGTACCTTTTACTGTTTCCCTTATAATAGTTGCATTCATACGAATTATAAATAAAGACCACAATTAATGTAAGTGTTTACCTACAACGTATTTTTTTGAACCATTTGTATGTATTGACTGGAAAGTTTTTGGATACTGAAGTAATCTTTCTGCGGATACAGCACTAACATCCATAACTTATGACCTGGGAACCTGTGATTGCAGAGCACGGATAAAATTTGCAAAAAGCGCATAAAAAAAGCACCCTTTTCCAAGAGTGCTTTCTGTATCTACCACTTTGTGGTACCTCCGGATATTCCTTCAACAAGTTCAGGACAGGCTTCGATTCATTTTGTTGCACAAAAAAAGCACCCTTTTTCCAAGAGTGCTTTCTGTATCTACCACTTTGTGGTACCTCCGGATATTCCTTCAACAAGTTCAGGACAGGCTTCGATTCATTTTGTTGCACAAAAAAAGCACCCTTTTTCCAAGAGTGCTTTCTGTATCTACCACTTCGTGGTACCTCCAGGAATCGAACCAGGGACACACGGATTTTCAGTCCGTTGCTCTACCAACTGAGCTAAGGTACCAGTATTTCATGAAAGGTAAGCCTTTAGAGGGCTTGCCAGCCGAAGCAACACCTTAGGGGTTGCGAAGGCGGGTGCAAATATAATTTCAAAATTAGGATATACAAACAAAAAGGGGAAAAAAGGCAGGTGTTTTTTTTCAATTTTCCATCTTTGCAATATGAACTTGGTCATAGACATTGGAAACACCCTTATAAAGTATGCTGTTTTTGAAAACCGCACACTGTTGTTCGACCAAGCTTCCGAATCAACACTGTTCCTATCCAAAGTAAAAGAACTCTTTGAGCAATTTCCCAAGATAAACCACGCTTTAATATCCGCCGTAGGGGAGCTGGAGCATAAAGAATCCGATTTGCTTTCCCTTTTTTGCAAGGTACACCTGCTGTCCCATGATTCCAAAGTACCTTTTAAAAACAGTTATGCCACACCACATACCCTTGGGATGGATCGGGTGGCCTTGGCCACCGCAGCCTTCTATAAAAATCCTAGGAAGAATACCTTGGTTGTGGATGCGGGCACCTGCATTACCTATGACATGATCAATGACTCAGGGGAGTATGTTGGAGGTGCCATTTCTCCCGGAGTACGAATGCGATATAGGGCCATGAACAACCAAACAGCTGCGCTTCCGTTGTTGGAACCGGATGATATTCTGGACTTTATTGGTAACTCAACCGAAACCAGCATGCACAGTGGTGTAATCAATGGGGTTTCGCAAGAAATTGACGGAGTAATTGACCAGTACCGATCTCGCTTTCAAGATTTAACAGTTATTTTAACAGGCGGCGACTTCCATTTTTTTGCTAAACGGCTAAAAAATACCATATTTGCGAATTCTAAATTTCTCTTGGAGGGGCTAAACTACTTGCTGGAATACAACAAACGCTAGATGGTTAAGAAATTTTTGATTGCATTATTTTGCGTAGCTGCACATGGCATTTTTGCGCAAAACGCCACCATATCACCTTACTCTTATTTTGGTATTGGGGACCTTAGGAACAGCGGTTCTGTGGAAAACCAAATGATGGGAAGAATTAGTTTGTATGCGGATAGTATCCACTTGAACCTTAATAATCCATCGGCTTATTCCAAGTTGAGGCTTACCACCTATACCGCGGGAATTTCCCGTAGCAGGTTCACCCTAAAGGACAGTCAGGAAAAGCAGAATGCCAATGTCACCAATTTGGACTATTTGGCCATTGGGTTCCCCATTGGAAATAAAGTTGGGGCTGGATTTGGAATTATGCCGTTGTCATCGGTGGGTTATGAGCTTACGGATGAAACTACCAATAATGATGGTCAGGCCGTTACCAATGTATTTACGGGAGATGGTGGATTAAACCGTATATTCTTCTCCATTGGATTTGAGCCCATTAAAAACCTGAGTATTGGGGTCACAGGAAATTTCAATTTTGGAACCTTGGAATATCAACGTATCCAAAGTGTGGAAGGGGTTCAGTTTGGGACTTTGGACCGAAGGGAGTCACGGATCAACGGATTGGATTTCAACTATGCGGCCACATATACCCCTACCATTAAGAACAAGTATACCTTGTACACCTCTGTTTTGGTCAATACCCAGGGCAACCTTGCTTCGGAGAATTCAGCCAGGTTGGGTTCGTTCTCCTTGGTCAACGGGCAGGAAATTGAGGTAATTGATGTGAACCTGCATGCAAACAATCTTAAAAATACGGAGTTGAAAATACCTACCAAAACTACTATGGGTCTAGGCTTTGGTGAGAACAAGAAGTGGTTTATTGGAGGGGAATACAGTTTTCAGCAGTTTAGTGATTTCAAGAATGACTTTCTTGGGATAGAAAATGTATCGTACGTGGATGCAAGTAGTTTTGCACTGGGTGGATATTGGGTACCTGATTATAGGGCTTTGGGAGGGTACCATAAAAGAATAACCTATAGGGCAGGAGTTCGTTACGAAGTGAGCGGATTGGAAGTTAATGGGCAAGAGATCAATGATTTTGGCATAAATTTTGGATTTGGGTTGCCGTTGGGCAATAGTTTCTCCAATGTCAACTTAGGATTTGAGCTAGGAAAACGAGGCACAACAGATGCGAACCTGATTGAAGAGGGCTACTTTAAAGTCAACGTTGGTCTGTCCTTAAATGACAAATGGTTCCTTAAAAGAAAAATAAATTGATGGGGATTTTATTTTGATATCTGCAAAATACCTGCGATATCTGCTCCTTTAAGATATTTTTTTCATGAAAATTTGTACATTAACCACTTTAAAATTAGTAAGATGACGAAGAAACACTACTTAACGATGATAGCGGTACTTATGTCGATGGGATTAAGTATGGCCCAAGCACAGAATCCAGAGTGCATGACCAATCTTTCCATTTACGCAGAACACGCTAAGGTTAAAAATTATGACGCCGCATACGAACCATGGAAAATGGTTTATGAAAGTTGTCCTGACATCAACAAGGCCAATTTCTCCTACGGCGAAAAAATACTTTCCCATAAAATCAAAAATTCTTCTGGGGCAGATAAAGATGGGTATATCCAAGATTTGATGTCCCTTTACGATAATAGTTTAAAATTCTTCCCAACAAAGTTCTCCGTTGCAGGGGTGGCCATTGATAAAGCTCTTTTGATGTATGACAATGATATGGCTTCTGATGCCCAGTTGTACGACATGTTGGATAAAGCCTTTAAGGAAGACCGCAAAAACTTCAAAAATCCCAAGGCCCTTTACCTATACTTCTCTACTTTGGTTGATTTGCACAAGGCAGGTTCTAAAGAACTGCAAGAAGTTTTTGACAACTACGATGATGTAACTGAAAAAGTTGAGGCGGAAAATAAAAAGCTTACAGATGCGCTTAGCAAGTTGTTGGAAAAGGAGGATGCCGGTACGGCTTTGACCTCTAAGGAAAAACGTCTTAAAAAGGTATACGAGACCAATTCCAAGTCTTACGGACAAATTGCTTCCAGCATCGACACCAAATTAGGGGATTTGGCAAATTGCGAAAATTTGATTCCCCTTTACGAAAAGAATTATGACGCCAAGAAGGGCGATGTAAACTGGGTAAAACGTGCTGTTGGTAGAATGTTCTCCAAAGAATGTACGGACGACCCTATGTTTAGAAAATTATTTGAGGCGCAATTGGCCTTAGACCCCTCTGCAGATGCTTATATGTATGGAGGTGTGTTGAAGCAAAAAGCAGGCGATAACAAAGGTGCCATTGATGACTTTAACAAGGCTGTTGAATTGGAGACAGATCCATATAGAAAATCCAATATCCTTTACAAGATCGCCACTACGGTAAGAAGAAGTAGCAAATCCCAGGCAAGAAACTATGCCCAGAAAGCAATCAATGCCAACCCCGCCAATGGTAAGGCATATTTGCTGATTGCCAATTTATATGCTACCAGTGCCAACGCTTGCGGTAGTACTCCGTTTGAGAAAAGAGCAATTTACTGGAGGGCTGCGGAAATGGCCAGAAAGGCTGGACGTGTAGATCCATCTTTGAGTAGACGAGCCAATCAATCTGCTTCCAGTTATACAGAAAGGGCTCCTACCAAAGAGATGATATTTAGCTCTGGAATGGCTGGAAAAACAGTTAGTTTTAGCTGCTGGGTTGGAGGTAGCGTAAGAGTACCTAATCTATAGCGTGATTCGAAAATCAAGAAATATTTTAAAGTGTTTTGCCACGGTTTTTACCGTGGCAATCCTTTTTATGTCCTGTGGGGACAACTATGAAAGGGTTGGGGAAGAAGCCGTAAAACCAATTTATCCGCAAGGGATCGCGCAAAATTTGACCCTCACCTACACAGAGACTCCCAAAGAAATGGGAACCCAAGATCAAGATAGCTCACGGGTCATAGCTATTCTAACAAGTCCTGTTTATGAAGACTTCGATAACCAAGTTTTTAAATTTCGTACCTTTCCTAATGGGCTCCAGGTAGACTTTTTTGACGATAGCAATCAGAAGAGTGTTATTACCGCCGATTATGGAATTGTGTATACCCAAACCGATCTGATTGACTTGCAGGGCAATGTGGTTCTGGAAAGTCATGATGGGAAAAAATTGGAGGCACCACAAATGTTCTTTGACCGATCCAACAATTGGATATTTACGGAGGAGGCCTTCACCTTTACCAATCCCGAAGACGGTTCCATTATGAATGGGGAAGGAATGGATTTCAATAGGAACCGTAGCTATTTTAAGGCCCATAAGACCTTTGGTCTAATGACAATAAAAGAAAAAGAACTGGATGATTAAGATTTTAAGATATACCGAATACCTGTATTTGGCGGTTGCCATTGTTTCCATTTACAAGGTAGCCACCTTGTGGAGCGTGGAGCCCAAAGAGACCTATATATTTATTTTTTTCGCGGTGGTCTCCATTGCCATGTTTCTTTTTAGGAGAAAGTACCGCAAACGCTTTGAGCAACGAAAACAAGATAACCAACAGTAGTATTGTTTGGACCCTTCGCTGATCATAATAGTATTGTCTTTACTGTTTTCGGCTTTTTTTTCCGGAATGGAAATTGCGTTTGTTTCCGCTAACCGTATCCACATTGAAATTGAGAAAAAGCAGGAAGGTTTTTTTGCCAAAGTACTTACCTGGCTAACCGATAAACCATCCAAATTTATTGCAACCATGCTCATTGGCAACAATATTGCCTTGGTGGTCTACGGGCTTTTTATGGGCGATGTGCTTATGGAATGGTTCCAAACCCTGCTGCCCACAACAAGTGAGTTTCTGAATGCCTTGTTGACGGACTTCAGCCTGCTTTCGCAAACCATAATTTCCACTTTCATCATATTGATCACCGCAGAGTTTCTGCCCAAGGTGCTCTTTCAGATTTATTCCAACACCTTACTGAAGTTCTTTGCCATTCCCGCATATTTCTTTTATGTGCTTTTCTCTTTTATTTCCTGGTTCGTGATCAAAGTGTCGGACTTTATATTGCGGGTCTTTTTCAAAACCGATGGGGACGAGGTGCAACTGGCTTTTACCAAAATGGAACTCGGGGATTACATTACCGAACAAATGGAAACAGTGGAGGAGGAAGATGAAGTGGACTCCGAAATCCAGATTTTCCAGAAGGCCCTGGAATTTTCCAATGTTAAGGCAAGGGAGGCCATGGTGCCTAGAACCGAAATTATGGCGGTAGAGTTGGATGAGACTCCAAAGAATCTGGCCAAATTGTTTTCGGAAACGGGATATTCCAAAATCTTGGTCTATAAAGAAAGCATAGATGAGATTATAGGGTATATACATTCCTATGAACTCTTCAAAAAACCCAAAACCATCAAAAGCATCTTGCTTCCGGTGGAATTTGTCCCAGAAACCATGTTGATTCAGGATATCCTTAACGTACTCATCAAAAAAAGGAAGAGCATGGCGGTGGTCTTGGACGAATATGGGGGTACATCCGGCATCATGACCGTGGAAGACATCGTAGAGGAACTTTTTGGGGAGATTGAGGATGAGCACGATAGCACAGACTTGCATGAGGAACAACTGAGCGAGAACGTTTACAAGTTTTCAGCACGACTGGAGGTGGACTACATCAACGAAAACTATAAGTTGGAACTTCCCGTAAGTGAGGAGTACGAAACATTGGGTGGACTCATCATGAATGGAACGGGTGAAATCCCGGAACAAGATTCGGAAGTGAAAATCGATAATTTTTCATTCAAGATATTGGAAGTGTCCAATACCAAAATCGATTTGGTCAACCTACAGGTTTTCCCTGAAGATTAACAATTTCCAAGCTTTTTTAAGCTTTCCTATTTGAAAAGAAAATGGTATTTTCGCCCACTGAAAATATAGAAAACAAGCAGTAAAATGGCAATATTAGAGAATATTAGGAAACGAACAACTGTGCTGATTTTGATTATCGGTATGGCCTTGTTCGCCTTTGTAATATCAGGAGTCTTTACCAGCAATGATTTTGCAGGAGGTGCCAAAGTTGGCTCCGCGGTGGCTGAGATTAATGGGGAGAGTATTTCCATTGACGATTTTAGAAAAGAGGTGGAGTCGGCTTCAAGACGTTTTGGCCCTACTTTTTCTAATACACAATTGGTGAACCAAGTGTACGAACAGCAGGTCAGAAACACCATTTTGGATCAGCAGTTCAAGGATTTGGGAATTGATGTGGAGAGCGATCAGATCATTGAGTTCGTTAGAACTTCCGGCTACGCCCAAATCCCGGAATTCCAGGATGAGAATGGAATTTTCAATGCCGAAGTATTCCGAAGTGCTGTTGCCAACTGGAGCGTAAATGACCCTTTGCGTTACGATGCGTGGTTGCAGGATGAGCAACGTATCATTCAATCCGCCAAAGAGCGTTTGTATTTTAACTTGATCAAAGGAGGTGTGGGAGCCACACTTGCAGAAGGAGAGTTTGATTACAAAATGGCCAACGAGAAGGTGGACATCCAATATGTACGTGTACCTTATACTGCCATTGCCGATAGCACCATCCAAGTTTCAAAAGATGATATCCAGACGTATATCAACAACCACCAGGACCAATTCAAACAAGAAAAAGCCAGGGATATCCGTTTTGTTTACTTTGAGGAAAAACCTTCTTTGGATGATGAGAACCAAGTTAAAGAGGATATTACCAATTTAATTGAGGACAAGGTGACCAATGCGGCGGACACCACCTATGTGGAAAAGCAATTTCGCAATACAGATGACATTGCTGCCTTCCTGGATCGAAATTCTGATACCAAATACGATAGCATTTTTAAGACCAAAAGTGAATTGCCATCCATTGCTGCCGATACCTTGATGGGATTGTCCATTGGAGAGGTTTACGGGCCATACCGTGATGGGGATTTCTTTAGGGTGACCAAAGTGTTGGACAAGAAGGCCGAAGGTGCCGTGAAATCAAGCCACATTCTTTTTGCCTATGAAGGTGCTGAAAGAGCTGGGGCAGATGTGACAAGAACCAAGGAGGAAGCAGAGGAAGAAGCCAAGAAAATGTTGGTGGAAGCCCAAAAGGCGGATGCCAATTTTGCAGCACTTGCCAGAGAACATTCAGATGATCCAACAGCCGTTCAGCGTTCAGGAGATATTGGTTATTTCAGACAAACTGATCTAGGCTTGGCAGAAAATTACAGAAACTTCCTTTTTGAGCACGACTTGGATGAAATTGGAATGGTGGAAACGCCATTTGGATTCCATATCATTAAAATTGATGACAAGCAAGATTTGCTCCAGGTGGCCACGCTTTCACGTGAGGTAGCTCCATCTGAGGAAACTATCAATACCTTGTTCACCGATGCCACCAAATTTGAAATGGCGGCCATTGATGCCGAACCTGAAGCTTTTGGTGATATTGCCACGGAGAGCAGTTATGTGGTTAGACCGGTTAACAAAATCAAGGAATTGGATGAAAACCTACCGGGGCTTTCCGCCCAACGTGGGATTGTTCAGTGGGCTTTTAATGATGATACCAAGGTGGGAGACATTAGACGTTTCAACATCAACAACGGTTATGCCGTAGTGCAAGTGACCAAGAAATATAAGGAAGGACTAATGACTCCGGAGGATGCTTCTGCCACGGCTTTACCGCTTATCAGAAAAGAACGTAAGGCAGAGCAAATCATTGCTGCACATTCCAATATGGATTTGGATGCCTTTGCTTCAGCAAGCAACGTTGCCAAGTCCAATGCCTCGGCATTGACCATGAAGTCGCCTACCCTGCCTGGAGCAGGAAGGGAGCCATTGGTGGTGGGTACCGCCTTTGCTTTGGATCAAGGTGCAACCTCAGGCCTGATTAAAGGAGAAACAGGAGTATTTATGATCCAGGTGACAAAGAAAGAAGAAGCGCCCAGTGTGGACAACTTTAGCACTTATGCCAAAACCTTGCGCACCAATGCTGCCAATAGGGTAAACGGAGCGGTGTACAATGCACTTAAGGATGGTGCCGATATTGAGGACAAGCGCGCTACTTTTTATTAGTAGACAACAAATATTACAGCATAAAAAAGCCTCCCTTTAAGGGAGGCTTTTTTGTTTCGTTTTATTCAGGGGTTCGCCAGTAATCATAATTTGACTGTATTGAACTTAAGTATACAGCTTGTTGATCGGGAATTCCAATAAAAATAACGGATGTCACTTCGAGGGCCGTGTCTCCTTACAGGCAGGCAGTCGAGAAGTCATTATACCTTCATTTTTCAATAGATTTCGATTTCAGTTTATCTTGAGCAAGGTCGAAAGGCTCGACCTGACATAAAATTTTAAGCGGTTGAATGTTAGAGGGTAAGTAGAATCTTATTTAAGCTCAAGTTGTTTTGACAGATACGCTGGGCGGCACAAAAAAAGAGGTTGTTCATTTGGAACAACCTCTTTTGGGAAAACCCTCGTCAAAAATGGCTTCCTTGCTACACTTTAATGTTCATCTTCTGCCAAACCGGTTCGCTTATACCCTGCCAACTGGTAAATTGTACCTGGGTCATCTGAAAATTCGGCTTCAAAGTATATGCTGTCTACGACATTTCCGCCTGTTGACTCCACGGCATCTTTCAGGATAGTGCCTTTGGTAATATTAACATTAACCTCATAATCGTCAACATTACTCTCTAAATCTGAGCCTGAAAATGTCATGGCTTCCATGTCAACCGAGCTTTTTACCTTAAATGACCATGTGTGCGAATGGTCGTCAATCCAAAGTGAGGAGTCGTCAGCGCTGTTAGCTGTGGTAATCAGTTGATATCCCAAACCGTAGATATCCTCATCATCTACTAAAAACTTTATGTACCAATCTCCGCTCATTTCGGACAAATCTGATTTGCCAGGTACATAATCCTCATGTTTGTCGCAGGACAAGGCCAAAACCCCTATTGAAAATATAAACAAGGCCTTCAGAATTTTACTTTTATATATGTTTTTCATTTTTCTTAAATCAAAATTGAACTTGGGTTAGCTGAACTTGAAATACACCATTACCAAAATTTCCTGTTCCCGTGAATGTTATTTCTTTGTTTTCCGGGTCAACTTGAAGATCTGTAATGTCAACAGTATTTCCCCAAATTGGAAATACAGCTTGACTAATGGTGAAGTCGTTGGATGGGATATCATTTGCTGTGATCACTGCACCTCGAGCGGCATAGCCAGCACCATAGCCACGACCAAAATCATAATAACCCCCCAGGGCATGCGATATTTCGTAAGTAGCTGTTCCATCATTTGTTTGCCAAATTAGGACGTAGTTCATATCGTTATATTGGGGAAGGGCCTCAAAATCTGGTGCTCTTTGTACGTTGGCTAAATAGAGCCCTTCTATACTGTTGACCAAATCCCCAGTATTGGCTACCCAGACATTTCGTATCGCAGTTCCATCAAAACCGTCATCGTTTTGAGCAGAATAGGTTACTAAATAATTGTCAGGAACCGAGGTATCTACGCCATCTGCTCCCTGATAAGTGCCGCTAGCTGAGGTAACAACTTCAACAGAACTTCCACCAGCGTCGGCTGTGGCTCCCGGATCTTCAAAGGTTGAATCAAAAGGGACTAGTAGCTCAGCATCCCCGTTCATGGTGATTATTGGGAAATAAGTAAGTCTGGAGACATTACCAGTTTCCATATCCGATGAGCAGGAAAACAACAGTCCCGCTATTGCCATAATAATTGATAATCTATTTTTCATCTTCTTTTCTTTTTTAATTAGCATACCATACTTCTTCCGTCAATGGAATTTGGGCGGGAGTATTTGGGTTACGTTGGGCTTCATCCAAAGGAAAAAGGAATCGCTTTGGGAAAAGCCCTCCTGTGGTTCCTTCTACAGAGTAGGTGAATTCACCTGGGACATAATTGTTGTCATCGCCTGCTACAGGACTTATTTGGGGATATCCCGTCCGATTGTGTTCAATAAAAGCCTCAAAACCACTACCTGGATAGAGCGAGATCCATTTTTGGGTAATTATGGCCTTAATATTTACCTCTTCATCGTTGTCATTGGGGTAGGCATAATTTGTGGCCAGCATATCGCTACCATCCAAACCAAATTGGGCAAATGCTGCCAAGACTCCTTCTTCATAAAAGTCCTGTGCTTCAGTTCCTTCCGAATATCTTTCGTACGCTTCCGCTTGGAGAAACTTACTTTCAGCTTCAGAAATAAAGTAGAAGGGGTCAGTGGCATGAAGTACAACCACGGAGGCATCTCCGGACCCATCATCAAAATCACCCTGTAATTGAAAGGTGTTGCCATCATAGAATTCTGCCAATCTTGGATCCGTGGCAGCCTCCAAAAAGGATCCCATGGTGTTACTTGCTCTTAAATTGGTACCTACATTGAGCTGCCTTTTTTCATTTTCATATAGGGGATTGCTTCGGCTGGCCTCATCCACAAATTGGGTAATCGCTGCGGATTCGTTTAAAAAGCTGGCACCAGAATTGATCAATTCCGTAACCCCTGAAGAGGCAACAGTTGGTCGTGCATTGGTTTGTCTTAAATATAGGCGCAGCAATAAAGTATTGGCAAATTGAGTCCATTTTTCCATATCTCCTTCAAAAAGAAGATCTGTTTCTCCCGGGACATTGTCCAAAGGAGAATCGGCCAAATTTTTTGAAAGGGCCTGTTTTAAGTCGGCGACCATTGGGTCATAAACCTCTTCTGCGGACTGGAAAGTTGGCGCTAGAATTGCCGTATTATTGGCATCGGTATAAGGTACAGAACCATAGAAGTCAATCAGCAATTGAAATGCATAGGCTTCTAGGGTAGAAGCGATCAAATAGTAATTCCAATTGCTCTGGGTTGCTGCATTTGCCTTAATGTTTCTGATATCGGTTAGGGCATCATACATTTGGGACCAACCATCATTGAACAAGGTGCTTGAATTGGTAACTGAGTAGTTATCGTAAATACGGTATTGATTGGCTACCGCACTCTGGGTCCAAAATTGGCTCCAAAAGCCCCCGGGAATGGCAAAATATGTGCCTGCTGCCGCGGCAATTCCTGTTTGCGCGGTGGGCAGCTCAGCTGCCATGGGTATTTGTTCGGGGGTTAATAGGTCAGGATCAACGTTTATATCCAGATCATGGTCACAGGAAATTAAACTTACAATTCCGGTGAACAGTAAAAGAGTATAAATGAAATATGTTTTTTTCATGGATTTGTTTTTAAAATGAGAATTTAACGCGGGCTCCGTAAGCACGTTGGGCTGGGTTGGTGGCGAACTCTCCAAATTCACTTCGAATACCCCTACCGTAGGAGGTAGTTTCGGGATCTACGTAAGTGTTATCACTTGGAGTCCACAAAAAGAGGTTTTTACCATAGAGCGATAAGGACATACCGGTTAACCCAACGGATTGAACAAACTTGGAAGGGAAACTATAGGTTAGTGCGGCTGAGCGCAATCTGATGAAGGATTTATCAATGATATGCTCGCTTTGTATAGCCTGATTTTGGCTTGCATTATAAAAGGCGGTCACATCTTCATAATCCACATAGGTGGTGTTTTCTTCATAACCGGTCACATTGCCTTGTTCATCCGTAACAGCTATTACAGAATTGGGAAGAATGAATGGATTCCGATCATTATAGGTGGTTTCCTGTCCGTTCCCAACAAAATAGCTCAACCTTTTGGTATAGGAGTACATTTTGCCCCCTTGTTTCCAGTCCCAATTAGCGGATAACCTAAACCCTTTGTATTCAAAGGAATTCTGTAACCCCATGATAAAGTCACGCTGGGAGGTTCCTAGAAAATGTTCTTTCCCATCATAGGTATAGTATCCGGTATTGGGATCCGCAATAAATTCGCCATCATTTGTTGTCTCTGGTGCCGGACCATAAAACACGCCTAGGGGTTGTCCTTCTTGTGCATAAAAGTTAATGTCATAGGCAGAATAGATGGAGATTTTCTTTTTTAACTTATTGCCATCTTCATCAAATTCGTCCTCTCCCTCTACGTGGGTCACTTCACTTTCGTTCTTGGCGAAGGTATAGGTCAGGCTCCATTCAAAATCTTGGGTACGAATAGGTTTGGCCGTAAAGGCCAACTCTATACCCTTGTTTTGAAGATCCACAAAATTTCCGGTAATCTGATTGTAACCCGTGGAACGGGGAACATTCAAATCAACAATGAGATCTTTGGTGTCCCGCTGATATAGGGAAACGTCCAGACCTATTCTATTGTTAAAGAATTGTGTTTCGAGTCCAAATTCCAGTTCGTCAGTAATTTCAGGTTTTAGATTTTGGTTTTCTATTCTACCAAATACTTCGTAACTATTCAGCCCTGCGAAAGGATATTCAATGGCACCAAAATAACCGGCGTTTACAGCTTGTCCTGCGGTGGAATATACCTGATAGAGACCGGTGTCGTTACCAATTCGTGCATACCCGCCCCTCAGCTTAACAAAGCTTGAATTGGTATCAACTACCACTGCTGCCAAGGAGGCAGAAGGATAGAAATATGAATTGTTTTGGATGGGTAGGGTAGACGAGTTGTCGTTTCGTGCTGTGAGGGTCAGGAAATAACGATTCATAAAACCCAGCTCCGCACTACCGTAAAGTCCAAATACCCTTCGGAGATAATTGCTTTGTCCAAGAGATGGGGTTGAGGCTGAATTGCTCAATTCGTAAAAATCGGGCAAGTCCAAATCAGTTACCACCACCGAAAGGGCATCTCCGTTTCGCTGATTATAGTTAAAACCTGCTAGAATATTCAAGTTTAGATCTTCGTTAAGATCCTTGTTGAAATTTAAGTTCAAATAAGTATCCAATTCCTTATTTGAATATTTATATTCGCCTACTGCACCCACAACTTCATTGGAGCCTGCCAAATTTTGGGGAGCACCTTCGATATAGTTTATTATGGCCCCGGTTCTTTTGATATATTCATTGTCCACATCCCCTCCTATTTGGAAAATTAAGTTGAAATTTTCATGGAGTTCGTAGTTGAGATTTACATTTCCAAAGAATCGATTTTTTAAAGACCGAACTTTATTGCTTTCCAATGAAACATAGGGATTGGCGGCATAAGGAGTATAGAAATAACTTGGGGTGTTGAAAATGTTGGATTGATCTTCCATGTCAACAATGCTAATGTCGTTGGGCATCTGAATCATCTCCTGCATCAATGATTTCCCAAAAGCGGCATCATCACCCTGACCTGAAGGGATAGCCCATTGATCCTTATTGGTAATGTTGGCACTGGCCTTGATGGCCAGTTTGTCTACTTTTAATCCGGTGTTCAGTCCAAAGTTGTCCTTTTTAAAGGAGTCTGAATCTGTTGGAAATATCCCATCTGAGTCCACCCTGGAGTAGGTGAAGGCCATGTTTGCGTTTTCGTCACCACCACTGATGGTTATGGAGTTGGTGTAGGTGTGTCCTATATCAAAGAACTCCCTAACATTATCTTCCAATGGAACGTAAGGTTTGATTAACTGGGTATTGTCCACAATACGGCTCCATGCTCTAATTTCACCATCAAACGGAGCCCCCCAAGAACCATTTTCGTTACTTGCGGCCAAAGGACCTTCCCCGGTTACATTGGAATAGGAATGTCCGGCCCAACCCGTGCCAAATTGCTGTTGTTTATCCACCAATTTGCCAACTTCATTAAAGTCGATGGAGGAACTTACATCAACTTTAATCCTGCCTTTGCCTGTTTTGGTTGTAATAATGATAGCCCCGTTGGCAGCACGTGATCCATAAAGAGCGGTAGCGGCGGCACCTTTTAGAAAGTTGATGCTTTCAATATTGTTAGGGTCCAAATCCACGACTCCGGAACCTACATCGAAAGAACTTGTGGTTATAATGGAACCATTGGCCCTATCAAGAACAGGGGAACCGTTAATCACATAGAGAGGAGTATTGCTTCCCGTAATAGATCCAAAACCTCGTGAGATTACCTTGGCGGATGCACCTGGTTGAGCTGGAGCTGAAATATCAACACCTGGAACCGATCCAGAAAGAGATTCCAGCGGATTTGTGTTTACAACTTCCGTTAAATCCTCGGCACTAACTTTTGTAGCCGCGTAACCTAAGGAACGTGCTTGTTTTTTAATACCAAAGGCGCCCACTACCACAACTTCCTCAAGGGCTTGGGCATCTTCTTCCATTTGGACATTGATGGTGTTGCTTGCTCCTACAGCAACGCTAACATCTTTTTGACCCAAATAGGAGAATACCAAGGTTTGGCCTTGACTGGCCATAATGGAGTATTTTCCATCAAAGTCGGATTGGGTGCCATTGGAAGTGCCTGCAACTACAATGTTAACACCCGGGAGTGGAAATCCGTTTTGGTCGGAAACGGTACCCGAAACATTCTTCTCTTGTGCCAGTGCGGTTGCGCTTATACAAAGCAATAGCACCAGCATCATGCATAGATTTTTTGATTTCATAAATAATAATTAAGAGTTAGTCAGAGCAATCGACCAAACAGGAGTTCAACTTTGTATTTGTCAGCTAATTCAAATAATCCTCATGGAAATAAATGGGGAAGAAAAGTTTTGGCTCCTGTTTTTTGAAGATTGCCGAGCAAAAAAACGAATTGAAAACACGGACTTTGTTAACCCTTAAAAACCTTTACACAATTGCCGAACGAGATTTACAGGCTGACCCGTGAATCAAAAATTCTGGTCAATGCGGATACATGGGGATAGAAAGCGATAGAATCGGGCTGGCTGGATTTACAGCTTATGGATTAATTTATTTGATCTTTATGGTAATTCAGTTGATGGGAGCTGATGGCTTGCTAAGCTACCTTGCCCATAAATTCCGAAGGTGTGGAATGGGTTATTTTTCTGAATGCTTTGTAGAAGGAAACCCGGTTGTTAAATCCACATTGATAGGCCACCTCAGAAATGGATGGGGCAGTATGCTCGGATTGAAGCAATAGCTTCTTTTTCGCCTCTTCAATTCTAAACCTATTGACATATTCGTAAAAGTTTAGACCAAAATTCTCATTGATTACTTGTGAAGCATGATGTCTGGAAACATCCAGCAATTTGGCAATGTCATCCAGCCTTAATTCCTGATTCAAATAAGGTTTTTGGGTCAACATCAGATGTTCCAGTTTGTTCTTTAGTTCATGGGAAAAGGCCTTGGAAAGCCCCGTTTTTTCATATTTGTGATCTTTCCCAAAAGACCAAAGATGCTTTGGGATCCGTTGATTGATAGCCCCAACCCGCCACGGCTTTATGTAAAAGGTGATGGTGAGCAAAAGCAAGGGAACAAACTGCACATAGCTCATCACTAGATAAAACTCCTCTTTGGAACTGCCCCAACCGTAGTAGGTCAGAAAGGCATTATAGGACAGCAGCACTACAAAAAGCAGTGCCATTTTCTGCTCATTTCGATTTTTCTTCCTTTTCCAAAGGGATATAACGATGATCAGTAGTACTTGAAATAAGAAGAATAAAAAAGTAAAATCCCAAGAAGGCACCATAGTATCTGAATTTTTACCATTTAAGTTTCAATGAAAAATTCTGAAAATCCATGATGTTTATACCCCCTAAATTGACGAATGCCCCATTTCAGTTTACGGATGAGGTATTTTGAGAGATGTTTATCTTTTTGAAATATTTAGATGGTGAGCCTGGATTCGACTTCCAAATGTAAAGGTAAACTGCTTAGAGTACCATCTCCGAATAAGGAAGTATAGTGGAATATCCCTTATTCTTAAAATACAATTGATCTTCAGGACCACCTGTAGCTAAAACAAAATCACCCCCCCAAGCACCCAAACTTTTAACGAATCTAGGATAATCCGGGAACAACGTGTTTTTGACCGTGGGTACTTTTAGCACTTCTGACAAGGTTTGTTCATGCAAATCCATCAGAACTTCAAACTCGGCTAGGGTACTGCATGTCACCATGTTTTTGGTGATATGGGTTAAATTCTGGGTTAATTCAATTTTGTCAAATTCCAGCGAACGATAGTTGGCAATGGCATCCCTACTGTTTTGTTTTTTATTGAGATACACGAAAAACAGATTTTCTTTAAAGGGAGGATCAAAGCTCACTTCTTCAACGCTAGGGTGGTTGTCTTTAAGATGGTATAACAAAGGAGAGTTGTACTGTGCACAGGCAATATCGTAACCGCTGCCCCCAAAAGTTCTTTGCAATAAGTCGTGTGCATCCACCATGGCCCATTGGCCAATATTGTTGATCAAGGTGGAGGAAGTGCCGAGCCCCCAATCTCTTGGGAAGCTCAAGAAGGTTTCCAAACTCCAGCCATTGCTATCAGCCACAAAATTTGGATTCAAGGATCTTGCAACAGTAAGAACCTCCAATAATCGATTGGCCATTTTTTCATCTGAAGTTGCCCTTAGCTTAAGCTTTGGAATTTCAAATTCTGCTTCAAACCAAAGTTTTCCATCGGCACCAAAACTCTTCCACTCTAAAAAAGGACTGTTGGATGGAACAACTTTAAGGGATTGCCCAAACTTAGTGGGCACGGCGAGCCCAACAGCTCCGTCCAGAATGGCATACTCCCCGGAGAGCAACAGTTTTCCATTGCTATAAAATTCTTGCTGCATTATTGCGACTGGATCTTTTCCAAGGCTTCCTTAACGGATGCATTGGTAACTGTATGGTCCTTAAAATAATTGACAAGCTGTTTTTTCTCACTTTCACTTGCTCCCATTTGGTTGAGCATGTTCATCAAGTGCATTTTCATATGCCCTTTTTGTATCCCCGTGGTGACCAAGGATCGCAACGCGGCAAAATTTTGGGCCAATCCGGCTACGGCAACCACCTGCATCAGTTCTTGGGCAGTAGGCTCCCCTAGAATTTCCAGCGCAAGTTTAACCATGGGATGAAGCGATGTAAGCCCACCCACGGTACCCAAGGCCAAAGGCAGTTCAATCCAAAATGAAAAGATACCATCCTCAATTTTGGCATGCGTCAAACTGGAGTAATGTCCGTTTTTAGCTGCGTAGGCATGTACCCCGGCCTCTATGGCCCTAAAGTCGTTTCCAGTGGCCAGAACCACCGCGTCCACTCCATTCATAATGCCCTTGTTGTGGGTAACTGCCCTGTGTGGTTCTACCTTGGCAATCTCCACGGCCCGAACTATTTTATGGGCAAATTCTTGTCCAGAGATACCAGCTTGGTCCAAGTCGGATATGGGACAGCTTACCGCTGCTTTTACCAAACATTGGGGAACATAATTGGAGAGGATGCTCATGACCACTTCCACTTCTGCTTCTTCGGGTGTAAATGCAGCATACGTTTTGGCTTCGGATTTTAAGGTCTTGGCAAACTGCTCCAAGCAGGAGTTGATGAAATTGGCACCCATGGCATCCAGGGTCTCAAAAGTGCAGTGTAGTTGATGATATCCCTTAAGCTTGTTGTCCAGACTTCGGAGTTCAATATCAATTATTCCTCCACCGCGTTTTTCCATGTTTTTGGTGATGGCGGAGACACCGCTGATCAACTTGGGTTTAAGCTGTGCGAAAAATGATGGTAGCTTGTCCGCGTTGCCATGAAACATAAAATGAACCTGCCCCACTTTTTCGGTGCCGATAATTTCGGATGTAAAACCACCACGGCTCAACCAAAACTTAGCGGCATTGCTTGCTGCTGCGACCACTGAACTTTCCTCAATGACCATGGGAATGGCATAAAACTTTCCATTGAGCAAAAAATTGGGGGCCACCGCAAATGGGAGGTAATAATTGGATAAGGTATTTTCGATAAACTCATCATGCACCTTTTGAACCTCGGGGTCTTCGTTCCAGTATTGTTCCAACAGTGCTTTTGAAGCGATGGGGTCCTTGGTGCAATGTTCCGCAATCCAATCGATTTTTTCGGTTTTGGAAAGCTTTGAAAATCCTTCAACGGGAGTGTTCATGGTGCTTGGTTAAAGGATTCAAATATAAGGATAATCCCATTTTGGGACGGGATTTGAGCGGTTTCAAGGAGATTTCCTGTTATAAGTGTAACTGCAAAGTTTATATTTTGGTAAAATATTAGTAAACTTGACGGTTTTTAATCAATTTCTAACATATATGGGAAACAAATTCCTGCTTTGCATTTTTACCCTCGGATTTTTAACATTTTCACAAGCCCAAAAAAAGAAAATAACCCTTGAAGATATCTGGCAAGGATCCTTCAGAACAGAATATATGGATGCGCTCCGCTCCATGAAAAATGGAACGGACTATACGGTTCTTAATTTCAACAGATCCCCAAGATCCAGTAGTTTGGATAAATACAATTATGAAACATCGGAAAAGGTGGAAACCATTGTTGCCTCTTCTGGGGAGGTTCCCTTTTTCAGTTCCTATACCTTTAGTAAGGATGAGTCCAAAGTTTTATTGGCCACGGAAATAGAGCCCATTTTTAGACATTCTCGTCTGGGCATATATTATGTATATGACGTAGGAGCAAAAAGCATCACCAAGATTTCCGATCAAAAAATTCAGGAGCCTTTGCTGTCCCCTGATGGGTCAGCTGTGGCCTATGTCTACAACAACAATATTTATGTGTTTGACCTATCTGCCAAATCCACCAAGCAAATCACTTCGGATGGGAGTAAGGGAACCATAATCAATGGTGTTACCGATTGGGTGTACGAGGAAGAGTTTGCCTTTGTAAGGGCTTTTGCATGGAACAGCGATGGGAGCAAGATTGCTTTCCTTCGTTTTGATGAGACCAACGTTCCCCATTTTTCCATGGATGTTTTTGGGCAGAACCTGTACCCCTTTCAATATGAATTCAAATATCCCAAAGCAGGAGAGGAAAACGCCACCGTTAGCCTGCACATGTATGACGCAGCCTCTGGAAATATCTCCGATGTGGATTTGGGCGACGCCTATTACATTCCAAGAATCAAATGGAAAAACAATCCCAATGAGTTGAGTGTCCAGATCCTTAACAGACATCAGAACGATCTGAAGATGTATACCGTCAACGCGACGAACAATTCGGTTGGTCTTTTGTTGGAAGAAAAAGATGCAGCTTATGTGGATATCACGGATGATCTCACCTTTTTACCTGATGACAGTTTTATCTGGACGAGCGAGAAGGATGGGTTTAACCATATTTATCTATATGGACAGGATGGGAAGTTGAAAAACCAAGTGACCCAGGGCCCTTGGGAGGTAACGGCCTATTATGGGTATGATGAAAAACGAAAACGAGTTTATTACCAATCCTCGGAAAATGGTTCTATAAATAGGGGGGTGTATAGCATTGGGTCAAATGGAAAGAAAAAGAAGATATTGAGCGCCAAAGAAGGCACCAATGGAGCTGCCTTTAGCGCGAACTTTACCTATTATATCAATACGTATTCCAGTGCCACCACTCCATATCAATTTACCTTGCACCAAGCATCGGATGGAAAACTGCTCAAGGTAATCAAGGACAATAAAGTCCTGGACGAAAAATTGGAAGGCTATGAATTAAGTCCAAAGGAATTTTCAACCATCAGCATCAACGGCAATGATTTGAACATGTGGATGATCAAACCTGCGGATTTTGATCCCAATAAAAAATACCCGCTCTTAATGTTCCAATATAGCGGTCCGGGTTCCCAACAAGTTGCCAATAGGTGGTTGGGAAGCAACGATTATTGGCACGAAATGTTGGCATCCGAAGGTTATATTGTGGCCTGTGTGGATGGGCGGGGAACGGGCTTAAAAGGGAGCGACTTCAAAAAAGTCACCTATATGAATCTGGTAAAATATGAAACAGAAGACCAGATAGCTGCCGCCAAAAAACTGAGTGAACGCCCCTATATTGATGAAAACCGTACCGGTATCTGGGGTTGGAGTTACGGAGGTCATATGAGTACCAACTGCTTGTTGAAAGGAAATGATGTTTTTGAAATGGCCATTGCCGTTGCGCCGGTTACGTCATGGCGATTCTACGACACCATTTACACCGAACGCTTTATGCGTACCCCGGCAGAAAATCCTGGCGGTTATGACGACAACTCACCTTTTAACTACCCTGAATTGTTAAAGGGGAAATACCTCTTGGTTCATGGCTCAGGGGATGACAATGTGCATGTGCAAAATTCCATGCGCATGATCGAGGCCTTGGTGCAGGCGAACAAGGATTTTGATTGGGCCATTTATCCCGATAAAAATCATGGGATTTATGGGGGCAATACCCGACTCCATCTCTTTAGTAAGATGACCAAGTTCGTCAAGGAAAATTTGTAACCAAACTATCTAATATATGTCAGATATTGTAAAACCGGCTAGCGAAAAGCAGCTCTTTGGGCACCCACAAGGCCTATTCTACCTGTTTTTTGCAGAGTTGTGGGAGCGCTTTAGTTTCTATGGAATGCGTGCATTGCTCACGCTCTATATGGTTAATGTAATTTTTGAGGCATTGGCCACGAGGGATTATGCCGCAGCGGCAGTTTATGCTTCTTATGGTTCCTTGGTTTATGCTT
Organism: Flagellimonas sp.; assembly: GCF_965233845.1. Lineage (GTDB taxonomy): Bacteria > Bacteroidota > Bacteroidia > Flavobacteriales > Flavobacteriaceae > Flagellimonas. The sequence goes on along the minus strand of NZ_OZ247584.1, from coordinate 3,372,572 downwards.
CCACAGTTATCGGGGGTAAGATTTCGGATTCCATTCTAGGAATGCGGGCGTCCATTTTTTTAGGTGGAATTTTGATGGCGCTAGGCCATTTCGTGTTGGCCATTGAACACAACATAGCTTTCTTCTTGGCTCTGGCTTTGATCATTGTTGGAAATGGTTTTTTCAAGCCCAACATATCCACCTTCGTAGGAACACTATATAAGGATGGAGATACCCGAAAAGATTCTGGATTCACCATATTTTATATGGGAATAAACATTGGAGGCTTTGTTTCCCCTTTGCTCTGTGGTTGGCTTGGAGAAACCTATGGATGGCACTACGGCTTTGGTCTTGCCGGAATTGGAATGTTAACGGGTCTGCTCTTCTTCTGGAGCGGCATTAAAAAGAATGTATTTGGTGATGGAGGGAGACCACCCAGTGTTGAGGTTTATGAAAAGAAGGTGATGGGAATTCCCCAAAAGCATCTGATTCCCATTTTGGCCTTTTTGTCCGCACCTTTGATTGCATTTTTACTGCACTCCTACAAATCGTTGGGAGCCGAAGGAACGGCTTTTGCGGATACCAATATTGTAAATCTCTTGTTTTATCTGGTGGGGATAGCCGTACTGATATATATGGCAACCATCATGGTTAAATCAACAGCGGATGAGCGCAAAAAGCTCTTTATGGCGTTGCTGATTACCTTCTTTATGACCATTTTCTGGGGCTTTCATGAACTACACGGCAGTGTGATTACCTTATTTGCGGCTCGAAATGTGGACTTGTCCTTGATTAATGCAAGTCAGACAAATGCCCTGAACTCCATGTTCATTGTTATTTTGTCCATCCCAATTTCCATCATGTGGACCTATATGGCCAAAAAGAAAATCAATCCAAGAACCCCATACAAATTTGGGATGGGACTGGTATTGGCAGGTTTGGCCTTTTATGTGGTGTCCTTGAGTGGGGGTAGCGCAGACGAAAATGGGATGGTTCCGTTTTCATATTTGCTCTGGCTATATTTTATTATTTCCGTAGGAGAACTATTTATGTCTCCCGTGGGATTATCAAAAATCACAGATTTGTCTCCTAAGCGAATCGTGGCCTTTATGATGGGCGTTTGGTTCCTGTCATCCGCTTATGCCTTCCAGATTGTTGGGTTCATCTCCAAACAATTGGCCATTGAAAGTACGGATAGCAATGTTGGAGGTCTCGAAACCTTGGACGTCTATTTGGATGGATTTCGATTGATTGCCATTTACGCCTTGGTGGCAGGGGCGGTAGTATTGCTATTTGGCCCTTTAATGAAACGTTTGATGGGCAACGTCCATTAATCTTTATCAAAATTGAAAACATAAAATCCCTTTTCACTGGTACTGTGGAAGGGGATTTCTTTTTGTGCACAGGTCGTTTCCCATTGGTCCACATAACTCCTGTAATTGCTTCCATCTGCCAAGACCATTTTAGGTTGAACAGAGTCCAAGAGTCTGCCCAAATGTACTTTTGGAGATTGGGTTAGCACGAGATAGTCAACACCACTTTTTGTAGGATAGCTGCCAAAGCTGTCCACCACAAAAATTCTATTTTGGTTGAGTCTGTAACTGTTTTTTAATGCATGCACTTTGGTGGATGCAATGCGCTCTGCAATTTTGAAGTGGTCAATCCATGTAGGTGTTAAAAGAGTGTCCCTGCTGTAAATAGTTAAAGCATCTCCCTGTTGATGGAGCAGTAAACTCTGTTTGGTTTGATGGGCCAAAACCAAGCTTTGGGCAGTACCGGATTGCCATTGGTTCCAAATAGCCCATAATTGCATCAATAGTATGCCAATACCCAGCATCCAAATATTTTTAACGCTGGGTTTAGATAGCGTTCGTACCAACGCAATGATAAGAACATACCCCAAAACCATCTGAACTTGGTCAAATGGAATATCCCTGAAAACAAATCCTTCTTGCTTTCCCACCCAGGCCACTACGGCATTCATGGTTCCAATTAAAAAATTATATACCTCCACCAATTGATGGGGTAGGGAATGGGCCAAAGACAGGATGATCACAAGAATTCCCATACCCAATAACAACCCTAGAAAAGGCACCACTAAAAGATTGGAAACAAAGAATAAGGCAGGAAATTGATGAAAATAATAGAGGCTTATTGGCAAAACACCCAATTGGGCCGCAATACTAACGGACATAAGTTGCCAGGACTTTTGTAAGATGACGTTTTCTGGAGACCAAAACCGTTGCAATTTGGGATACAACCAAACAATAGAAAATACAGCAGCATAGCTCATTTGAAAACCCACCTGAAATAGGAACAAAGGCTTGATCAACAAGATAAAGAACATGGAAAGCGCCAAGATGTTAAAGGCATTGGTGGGACGGTTCAAGTGCATGGCATAGGCCACAAAGGAAAACATGGTAACGGCCCGCACTATGGAGGGTGATAATCCTGCGATAAAGGCATACATCCAAAGAAAAAGAACCACCGCAATTAACTTAAAGGTTTTCCCCTTTGGGAGTCTTTCCAGAGGTGACAGTAAAAATTGAAACAAAAGGAGCAGGATGCCCACATGTAGTCCAGAAACAGCCAAAATATGTACCGCTCCAGCGTCCCTATAACTTTTGTAGGTGTCCTCAGATATGTCCTTCCGCTGGCCCAGCACCAAGGCCTGGATCACGCTTAATTCTTCCTTTTCAAATTGCTCTTGTTTCAAGTTGGAAATTATTCGATTCCTAAAGCGGGAGGCTATTCCGTATAGCGTAGAGGAGGGATTTTCCTGAATCCTAAATTGATTGGGCTCTGCTCGAATTTGACGTCGGATTCCTTGTTTGGCCAAATAGTCTTGGTAATCAAAGTTATTGGGGTTTAAAGGGGGACGGATGGTTTCTGCCTTTCCCCAAAGTGCAAGTTCGTCATCAACCCTGAGCAATTTGGAAGTGGAATCCAAAGGCAGGGTGAGCAGCAATTTCCCTCTTGACTTGCTCCCGTCCAACGAATGCAGCTGGGTTATATATCGCTGGGAATACGGGTTCGGTTTTAATACTTCCTGAATCTTTAATTCCCATAGGCCTGTGACATCTTCTTTCGGATTTTCAGACCTTCCTTCCCATGTGCTGGACGTTGAAATAGTTACCGTAAAAACTCCGAGAACTATGGTGGTTATTGCAGTAAGGCATTCAAAAAAAGGGAAAGCTCGACGTTTCTGTTTTTTGGAACTAAAATAAAGGATGGGGAGTAGTGAGAGAAGAAGAATCAGAGCCCAATGGGGCCTAATATTCCAATAAAAACCCAACACAATGCCCACGATTAGGCAGAGGGTCAACTTAATGGACACAAAATTAAATTGCTGCATTTACAATATCCTCATGGCCTTGACAAAGGCGTGGTTCCAATACCCTTCCCTAAGGGAAGAAACTATGACTCCACGTGAGGTTGTAGCGTGAATAAATTTGATTTCGTTTCGGTTGACATCGACCACCAATCCCACATGATTGATGCGTTTGCCACTTTTGCTCGTTTTAAAGTAAAGTAGATCTCCTTTTTGTACCTGGCCTACCTTAATGCGTTTTCCATGTTCCGCCATCTGGTGCGATACCCTGGGAAATTCAATATCATTTTCCTTGAGCGAAACAAACACCAATCCTGAGCAATCCATGCCTTTCTGGGTGGTTCCCCCAAATTTGTAACGGGTGCCCGAAAAGGTCATCGCCGTAGCAATGATATTTTGGGCCTTGGTATTTTTTTGTTCTTCTTTTCTGGAGATTTTGGGTGGTGCAGCTTCCTCAATTGAACCTTCGACCGTGATGGTAGGAGTTCTGTTTTTACTATACGTTCGCTTCTTTTTTGCCCCACAACCAAGCAGGAACAAAAGGGTAAGAATGCAAAGGACGTTTCGTAACATGTTAAGTAGGTTTGTGACTTGAGGCCATAAATTAAGCATTTTCAATGATTAATTGAGCCGCCAATTGACTGGCACCTTTTCCACCTAGTTTTTTCCGAAGCATCTGATAGTCATTCAAAATAGCTTCGCGTTTGGGTCCTTCAACAATCTTGCCAAGCTCCTGTTTAAGGTTGGCTGTTGTTAAATCATTTTGTATCAGTTCTTTGACCACTTCCTTGTCCATGATCAGGTTGACCAGGGAGATGTAATCCAACGTAATGATTCGTTTGGCAATTTGGTACGAAATCCAATTCCCTTTATAACAAACCACTTGGGGAATACCAAATAGTGCCGTTTCCAAGGTGGCCGTTCCGCTGGTTACCAATGCGGCATGCGAGTACTTTAACAGAGCATAGGTCTGGTTGGAAACATACCCCACTTTGTTTTCCTTCAGATAGGAGGAATAGAAATCCTGGGGTAAACTGGGTGCACCTGCAATCACAAATTGATACAGTGGGAAATCCTTGGTCACCGAAAGCATTACCGCCAACATTTTTTGAACTTCTTGCTTTCTACTCCCAGGAAGGAGGGCTATGATAGGTTTATCAGAATCCAACGAGTTTTGCAAACGAAAATCCCGTTCTTCGGGTATATCCGTGTTTTCAATGGCATCAATTAGGGGATGCCCCACAAAGTGAACTGGATAGCCATGCTTTTTTTCGTAAAAATCCTTTTCAAAAGGGAGAATTACGTGCATTTGATCAATATCTCTTTTGATGTTCTTGATTCTGCCTTCCCTTGAGGCCCAAATTTGGGGAGAGATGTAGTAATTGGTTTTAAAGCCATTTGCTTTGGCCCATTTTGCAATGCGAAGGTTAAATCCTGAAAAATCAATGAAAACTATGACATCGGGGTTAAATTTTCCGATATCCTCCTTGCAGAAAGAGATGTTCTTGAAGATGGTGGGAATGTTCTTGATGACTTCCAAAAACCCCATAAAAGCCATGTCTTTGTAGTGCTTGGCCAATGTGCCGCCCGCTTGTTCCATCAAATCACCGCCCCAGCATCTGATCTGGGCACTGGCATCCTTTTGCCTAATGGCCTTGATCAAATTTGAACCATGAAGGTCTCCTGATGCTTCCCCGGCAATGATGTAGTACTTCATCCTAAAAATTCATTTTCAAGGGTCAAGATCATTTGAAAAATTTAAAGTACATGATGAGCAGGGCTGTAAGCAGGGTTGCCACCATGACCCCCCTGGCCCTGTGGTCCCTCTTAAGCCGTAAAAACCCAAAAAAGGCCACCAAATTAAGTATCGCGCCCAGTGCGAGTAAGCTGCCCATATGGCCTTGGGAAACAGCGGCTTCAAAGGTTTCGGTAATTCCAAGGTCGGAAAAAATCAAAATGTATCCCAGGGTTCCAAGTGTATTGGCAATAATACCTACAACAAACCCGATTAAAACTTCTTTTCTGCTATTCATTTAAACTCCAATTGTTTACTTGTGGAATGGCATGATGGGCGGTAAGGTCAAACTGTGTGGGAACCACGGAAACGAAGCCTTGTGAAAGTGCCCACTCATCTGTGTCCTGTCCCTTATCCAAAAGCTCAAATTCCCCGGAAAGCCAGTAATAATCCTTGCCAGTGGGGCTAGTTCGTTTGTCAAACTGTTCTTTCCAATTGGCCCTGGCCTGTCTGCACACCTTAATGCCATTGGGTTCTTTATCGGTTTTAGGAAAATTCACATTGAGCACGGTACCTTTGGGAATTCCATGAAGCAATGCCTCAGTCACAATTTTCTTTATGGATTTACTGGTGTGTTCAAAATTTGCTTCCCAGGAATAATCACATAACGAAAAGCCAATAGCGGGAATCCCTTCAATCCCTGCCTCAATGGCAGCACTCATGGTACCGGAATAAATAACATTAATAGACGCATTGGAACCGTGATTGATACCACTAACACAGATATCAGGCTTTCTGTCCAACAATTCTTGGAGGGCCAATTTTACGCAATCTGCCGGGGTTCCACTACAACTGTACTCTAAGGGAGCCCCTTCTTTTTGGTCAATGATGACCTGTTTGGAATATAAGGTGCTATCAATGGTAATGGCATGTCCCATGCCGGATTGTGGGCTATCTGGAGCTACCACAACTACCTCTCCTATTTCCTTCATTACACTGATCAATGATCGAAGCCCAGGGGCAGTAATTCCATCATCATTTGTGACCAGGATGAGCGGTTTATCCATTTTATATAATTAATAGGGTAAAAATACGTTTTTCATTAGGATATGAAGCTCTAGGTGTTTAACAAAAAATTAAACGGACTTGACCAGACTGGCACGGTTTTTTCAGTATCTTAGGGAATTCATACAAGTAGAAACGGAGGATGAAGTGATGATTTTATGGTTGGTTAGCCAACTAGTTTCGTTCCCAATTAAACAACCTTTTTATGAAAAAGAATTTCACCTTAGCTCTTTTGGTAATTCTTGTGGCAGTAGCCTCCTGTAGTTTTACAAGCAAATCTTTTGAAAACGACGACAAGGACAAATTGTTGTTGGATTTGATTACCTACGTCTTGGAACGCGGTCATTATGAGCCCAAAAACCTAAATGATAGTTTTTCGTCTAATGTATTTGATGACTTTGTGGATATTCTAGATCCAACAAAGCGCTACTTTTTGGCAAGCGATATTCGGGAGTTCGAAAAGTATAGATTTCAAATTGATGACGAAATAAAAAATACGGACATCACTTTCTTTAACATTGTGTACCAGCGTTTGATGAAGCGTATGGGAGAAGCAAAGGATATTTACAAGGAGGTATTGTCCCAACCTTTTGATTATTCCATTGAGGAAACCATCAATATTGATTATAAAGACCAAGATTACGCTGCCAACAGAAAGCAGTTGAAGGAGCGATGGAGAAAGCAATTGAAGTACAATACCTTGGCAGTTTTTGACGGTAAGGTCGAAAACGGAATCACGGATGCCGGGGAGCAGGTAAACAATGCCAATCTATTGACCTATAACAGCATTACTTCTGCAGTAAATAGGGATGAATTGGAGGCAGATGCCAGGGAAAACACAAAAAATACCTTGGACGAGTTTTTTGATTTTATCGATGACTTGGAGCGCAAAGACTGGTTTGTACAGTACATCAACACCATTGTGGATGAATTTGACCCGCACACCTTCTACTTTGCTCCTGATGACAAGGAGAAGTTTGATATTGGAATGTCTGGAAAGTTTGAAGGGATAGGTGCCCGTTTGCAAAAGAAACCCGAAGGTGCCAGAATCATGGAAATCATTTCAGGTGGACCTGTTTGGAGGGATCAAAGCCTAGAAGTTGGGGATGAAATTCTTAAGGTGGGCCAAGATGGCGAAGAACCCATTGATATTGTGGGAATGCGTTTGGACGACGCCATCAAATTGATTAAAGGGCCTAAGGGCACTGTTGTTGACCTGACCGTTAGACGTGTGGATGGAACTATTGAAGTGGTTTCAGTAACAAGGGATGTGGTGCTTTTGGAAGAATCATATGCTAAATCTGCTACCGTTAAAAGAGAAGATCACAAATATGGATTGATCAATCTGCCCAAGTTTTATGTAGATTTTGAGGACTATACCGAAAGAAATGCCGCGACAGATGTTGCCAAAGAGGTAGACCGACTTCGGGAAGCTGGGGTTGAAGGCATTGTGCTTGACCTTAGAGATAATGGTGGAGGTTCCCTTAAGACCGTTGTGGAAATGGCCGGACTTTTTATCAAGGATGGTCCAATTGTGCAAGTAAGGTCTTCGGGACAAAGAAAAGAAGTACACGAAGATAAGGACGAGCGAATTCAATGGGATGGCCCATTGGTTATCTTGGTGAATGAGTTGTCTGCATCTGCATCAGAGATTTTGGCTGCGGCCATGCAGGATTATAAGCGTGCTGTTGTAATCGGTAGTAAGCAGACGTTTGGTAAGGGAACCGTTCAAAATGTGATTCCCTTGGATAATATTGTCCGTAGCAACGAGCACGGAGATTTAGGGGCCATAAAGCTTACCACCCAAAAATTCTACAGAATCAATGGAGGTTCTACCCAATTGGAGGGAGTAAAGAGTGATATTGTGGTTCCAGACCGTTACAGCTATATCGACCTGGGAGAGAGAGATCAGGAAAATCCTTTGGGTTGGGACAAGATATCTCCTGCTGACTATGAAATCTGGGATGGTTATATCGATTTTGAAACAGCAGTGGCCAATAGTAAAAAACGAATGGCTGCAAATCCACAGATCAAGTTGATTGAGGAAAATGCCAAATGGTTAAAGGAACAACAGGACGAAACCATTGTTTCCTTGAATTATGATGTCTATAAGGTCAAGGAAGGTGAAGCCAAAAAGCGTTCAGACCACTTCAAGAGTCTAAGGGAATATGATTCCAAACTCACATTTGAATCTTTGAAATACGAAACTGAATTGTTTACCCAAGACTCCGTATTGCGTGAAAAAAGAAACCGTTGGCACAAGGACTTGGCTAGGGATATTTATGTAGAAGAGGCCATTAATGTACTTCGGGATCTACAGTTGAACAACATTAAAAGTACAGAGCGAAAATTGGCCAGCGTTAAAGGATAAAAAACAGTTCTAACGATATGAAAACCGACTTTTCGAAGTCGGTTTTTTTATTTCTGTGTGTTACTTTGGCGAGCTACAATTGAAGGCCGTAGATTCTTGATTCCTCCTCCCAAGGATGATACCCTTGACCTACATACTGAAATCCATGTTTTTCATAATATCCTATATGCTCTGTACAGAGATAAATGTGCTGGAAGCCACCTTTGCGGGCATCTTCTTTAGCTTTTTCAATCAGGATTATGGGGTAACCCTTTCCTCTATGTTTCTCTTCAATGAACAAAGCACAAATCCAAGGATATAGATCCATTCTGCTGATAAAATCATTGGTGATCAGTCCAGCGCAACCTATGGTTTCTCCATTATTTCCCAACAAATACTATTGTGGTAATGGATTAGGGGAGTCAATACAACTACTAATGCAATCTTGATATACCTCTGGTGGAACACTTTTCCAAGTCTGTTGGAAATAGGAGATAACATGTTCCAAGCTTTCAGGATTTTCGCGAACGGAAATTATCTTCATGCTTGTTTGGCTTTTGATGAATCATTGTGGGATGCTAACAATTGGATGAAAAGAACAATGACTAGCAAAATAGAAGCTGGAAAAATCCAATTGTTCTTGGCCCAGCTTGCTCTACCATAAACTGTTTTATTATCTAATCTTATCTCCACAGGATCTTCCCTAGAATTATCTTTTCCTAATCTAACTTTCATGTACTTATTTATTGCACTAGAGTCTTGAAAAATGGGCCAATACTCTTTGAAATTAGAAGTTAGGATGTACTTCTTTTCTTGTTGATCAATTGTCACTAGTACTAAACGTTGTTTCGTCCTGTATCCCATGTAACTTTTTCTACGTCGTTCTTTATATGTCTCGGTATAAACCTCGCGCAAAGTGCCAGATTCATAGGTGAAGCTTTTTTCGGGAGAAATTATATTGGGTAGATAATAGAAAATAAATATCCCAATTACCATAATGCCGATAATAATAATCTTAAAATCTTTGAAATATTTGTAAAAGGATTCTGTAGAATTCATGAAAGGGGTAAATTCAAACTTTGGATTAACAGTTGAATATAAAAATAGAAATACTAGAAGCAGCCCATACGTTTTCAAAAATTAATTTATGAAAAACAAAACCATCTATACCTTTCTTTTTATTACCTGTGTGGTGGGGTTTTGGGTGTTTGAGAATTTTTATACGCCAGCCACCTATTCCAATCCAGAAAGTGACAATGATGGTCCGTTAATAGATAAGCTTTTTTTGCCCCAGTCCACTACGGATGCCGTAGTACAGCATGATTATTTTATGCTTTCCTATAGCGAGCCGCATGAACAGGCAGAGTGGGTAGCCTATCCTTTACATAGGAGTCATCTTACGCATGATGACCGTCAGAGACCTTATTTTATTGAAGACCCCAAAGTGAAAACCAAATCGGCGGATTGGAGAAATTATAGAGGTTCTGGTTACGACCGTGGGCATCTTTGTCCGGCTGGGGACAGAAGGTTTTCTGAATATGCGTACAACGAAACCTTTTATACCAGCAACATTAGCCCCCAGGATCGGGATTTTAATGCAGGCGTGTGGAACCGTTTGGAACAACAGGTAAGACAATGGTGTAAAAAACGAGGAGATTTAGTGGTTATAACAGGAGGGATTTTGGAAAATGGACTGGAAGAAATCGGGGAAGAGGATGTGGATGTTCCAGAGGCTTTCTTCAAAGTGATTATTAAAAAAAGTGGGACTGGGGATGAATTCCTCGCCTTCCTCATACCGCATAGGGAAAGCCAAAAACCTCTAAATCAATTTCTGGTTTCCATAGATGAGCTGGAAAAACGTTCGGGGATAAATTTCTTCGTGAATCAACCCAAAGAATGGCAAGACAAACTGGAAGCGGAAATCAATGCTTCAGGTTGGGATTTTTAAATACCGTCCTTTAATCGGTTGGAATCCAATTTCAGGAAAATAAACAACAGCATCGTAAAGAAGATAAGCCCGGAACCTCCGTAGCTGAAAAAGGGTAGTGGAACACCAATGGTGGGCAAAAGCCCAATGACCATCCCAATATTTATAAAATAATGAATCAGCAGAATGGAAATGACTCCATACCCGTACATCCGGCTAAAATCGCTTTTTTGCCGCTCCGCAATATAAATTAACCGTAAAAAGAAAATGGAAAATATGAGAATAACCGAAGCGGTCCCCAAAAAACCCCATTCTTCGCCAACAGAGCTAAAAATATAGTCGGTATGTTGCTCGGGAACAAAGTCTCCCTTGGTACGGGTGCCTTCCAAAAAACCCTTTCCAAAGAACCCACCGGATTCAATGGCTTTTTCGGATTGGTACGTATTGTAGCCAATGGTCTTTCGGATTTCCTCCAATTTTTGCTCATCCTTTTCCAAACGCAGCCAAAGGGCAAAGCGATCACGGTGCCTTTGCTCAAAAACATTGTCAAAGACAAACCGAACGGAAAAGGAGAACAGAACCGCAGCTGCCATGATGGCTATAAAAGGGAGTATGGGAATTTTGGTCGATTTTTTCTTGAACCCAAAAATGAGGATGGTCAGCATAACCAAACCAATGGAAACCCAGACAGTTCCGTACATCAAGGTGGTGGCAAATAAAATGACCATTACTAAGAGGATTCCCAAATAGTAAAGGGGAAAACCTTCCCTGAAAAGCACAAAAAAGAGCGAAAAGTAAATTAGGGAACTCCCCGGATCTGGCTGGGGCAAAATCAGTAGTGCTGGTAAAAGAATGATTACCAGGGCATATAGTTGATGCCTTCTATTTTTGATGTCGGTCTGAATATCACTCAGGTACTTCGCCAGGGCTAAGGCCGTTGTCATTTTGGCCAATTCTGAAGGTTGCAGGTTAAAAAAGCCCAAATCGTACCAAGAAGTTGCGCCGGCTATGGTTTTACCAAAGACAAAAAGACCTAGCAAGAGTACAATGGAGGCAATGTAGAAGATGGAGGCGAAGCGTTCAAAAAAGTTGGTTTCTATAAATAGCACGAATACAATGCCCATGCCAGCGAGGCCCATAAAAAACAGTTGCTTGCCATACAAGGTGGAAAAATCGAAAATGGAAAGATCGGGATTACTTAATGTAGTGGAGTAAATATTGACCCAACCCATGAAAACCAAAAGAGCGTAGAGAAAAACGGTAAGCCAATCCAATCTGCCAAACAGCCCCCTTCTACCAAACATACTCGTTTATCTTGAACGGTTCCCCACTTAAAGGTTTGGCATACTCGTGCTCCAAGGTCTTTTCGAGCATGCGTTTTTCCAAATCCTTGCGGGTAATTTCCCCTTTGAGATATTTTTCAATCAATAATGAAGCAATGTGTCCAGCGTATCTCGCTCCATAATACCCATTTTCAATGTATACGGCCAGGGCAATTTTGGGGTTTTCCACGGGGGCAAAGGCCACAAACACCGAATTGTCCGTAAGCTGTACCTTCTCGCCGTTAATTCGGGTAAAGTTTTCCACAGTCCCGGTCTTACCTGCAATGTTGACTCCTGGTACCTGAATCCATTTGGCCGTTCCGTATTTGTAAACGTTGGACATGCCTTCGATAACAGGATCAAAATGTTTTCGGTCTATGGTGGTATAATGTGGTTCGGTGTATTTTGGGTCGACAGCTCCTGAAGAACCAACACTTTTTAGAATGTGGGGCGTGTAATAATACCCTCGATTGGAAATTGCTGCGGTCATGTTGGCCAATTGAAGAGGAGTGGCCGCAACTTCCCCTTGCCCAATACTGTTGGATATGATGGTGGATGAAGCCCATCTACCATCACCATACCATCTATCATAAAAGTCCTTTCCTGGGATTCTGCCAGGTCTACCCGTTGGAAGATCCGTGCCCAGATAATTCCCCAGACCAAAACTTTCAATATGCTTTTCCCAAACATCCATCCCCTCGTCCGTAGTCGGGAACTTTTCATAGATTTTTCGGAACGTTCCTGCAAAATAGGCATTGCAAGATTCCTGAATCCCCAATATCATATTTCGCACTCCCCCTCCACAATGGCATCCCTTTTTCTGGTTTCCAACATAAAACCCATTATAACATCGGAACTTGGTGCTGGGTTCTATCACACCTTCTTGAAGCGCCACCAACGCATTTAATGTTTTGAACGGAGAACCAGGTTCCTTTTCAAACGAAATGGAACGATCAAACAGCGGCTTGGAAATGGAATCGTAATGGAGCTTACTGTAATTTTTGGAGCGTTGCCTACCTACCAATAAGGAGGGGTCATAAGTGGGTCCGGAAATCATGGCCAAAATCTCCCCGGTTTTGGGTTCTATGGCTACAATTCCCCCGCGTTTTCCATGCATCAATCGTTCTCCGTATTCCTGTAGCTTTTTGTCAAGGGTGATTCTAATTTCCTTCCCCTGCTCGGGTAAAGTGTCCAGTTTTCCACCTTTATAGGGGCCAATATCCCTATTAAATCGGTCTTTTTGGATGTATTTTACCCCCCTTGTGCCCCGCAATAATTCTTCGTATTGTTTTTCAACACCAGTTTGGCCTTTTAGTTCACCGGCCACGTAGTATGGGTTTCGATCCAAATCCCATTCGTTTACCTCACTGATATAACCCAAAACATTGGCAGCTCCTGAAGTTGTATAGTAGCGGAGGGAACGTTTTTGGATATAGAAGCCTTCAAAGTGCCTCATTTTTTCCTGTAGGCGTGCGTAATCTTCTTTGGACAATTGCGGAACCAAAACCGAAGGAAGTCGAGGGGAATAGGTTCTGGCCTTCTTCATTTTTTTGACAAATTCGGCTTTGTCTATAGCCAGGAGATTGCAAAATTCCAAGGTGTCCAAAGGTTTTACCTCTCTGGGGATTACCATGACATCATAGGCAGCCTGGTTACCTACCATGAGTTCCCCATTGCGGTCGTAGATATATCCCCGTTCGGGATAATCGTATATTTTTTTAATGGCCGGGTCGTCCAAAATTTGGTCTGGGGAAAAGCGAAACAGCTGTAAATAGGAGAGTCTACCAATGAAGGTAAATCCAATGATTACAATGATGGAAGATAAGAGTAGCTTTTTCATTTAAAACCCAATTTGCCCTTGCATCTTTTATTTCAACGGAACAACCACAATTTTATTCGCTTTGCGGGCTGAAAAGTGAACTAAAGAGGGCACATATTATCAAAGTTACAATACCTGTGGCAAAAACCTTTTTCAAAATGAGAAGGAAATGGGACAGACTCATGATTTCAAACGAGAAAAAGACCACTTGATGGATCAACACCAATAGCCCCAAAAATGTCAATCGCTGAATTTTGGTGGTATTCCTGAAACTGAAATTCTGAAACTCATAGTTTACGCCAAAGCAGAATCGCATGATCACAGGCCTAACATAGGCTACGGTAACCGATGCGATGGAATGCAAGGCAAGGGTGTCAGAGAAGAAATCAATCATGAAGCCCAGCAAAAAGGCGGTGAGCATAAATATGGCCCTATTGCTTTTAATGGGATACCAATAAAAGAAAATGACATAGACCAAGGGATTGATGAACCCAAGAAAATTAAGAGTGTTGAAAATCAGTACTTGCGTTAGCACAAGTAAGACAAAACGAAGTCCGTTAATAAACAAGGTACTATTCATTCTGTGTTCTGGCTTCGAGTTCCCGTATTTCCTCCTTGTTTTTGTTGATAATCAGGTACACATTTTTGATGTTGGACATGTCGTTGAACAGTTCCACATCAATGTGATAAAAACTTTTGGACTTGTCCAGATCGTACTTTTTGATGACACCAATAGGGATATTTTCAGGGAAAATACTGGACATGGCCCCTGTAACAATGGTATCGCCCACCACTAAGGGAACCAATCTTGGAATATCTACCAATTGTACCACATTATAATCGCCCACATCCCAAGTAAGGGAACCAAAATAATTGGTGTTTTTGATTTTAGCATTGATGTTGGACTTGGTATTGAGCACACTTTGAACCGTGGAGAATTTATTGGATGTATTTTCAACAATGCCCAAAATACCTTTGGTTGTTATCACGCCCATATCCGTTGCAGTCCCATGATTTTTTCCTTTGTCAATGGTAAGATAATTGCGTGGGGATGAAAAACTATTCTTGATTACGTTGGCACTGATTACTTCATAGCTTGTGGATATAGAATCAGGAAAAATGGGATTGGTCAGGGCAGCATTGTTGAAGAGCAATCGTCGCAATTCCTCATTTTCTTCCACCAAATGCTGATTTTCCTCCCGTAGAGCGAAATAGGCCGAAATATTGGCAGCGGTTCCATAGATATTACCACTGACCCATTTGGAGGAGTTAAAGAATCTGGATTGATGGTAGGAATGTGATCGGATGGTCAGTACCAGTGAAATGACCATGAGGAAGCCATAAAGAAACGCATTTCTGTAACTTAGAATAAAATTGATGATGCGCTGCATGCAACTGTATCGTTACGAAAGTCCACAAACTTTCAAATGGTTTGCCGTTGGGGATCCGGCTACTTGATCAATATACTTTTGTAGCGCTCTAGGTTTTTAAGCGCAATACCTGTACCTCGTACCACCGCCCTTAAAGGATCCTCTGCAATATAAACAGGTAAGTCGGTTTTTTGGGATAATCTTCTGTCCAGCCCTCTCAACATAGACCCACCACCAACCAGGTAAATTCCGGTATTGTAAATATCGGCGGCCAGCTCAGGCGGTGTTTGCGATAAAGTTTCCATGACAGCATCTTCCACACGAAGGATACTCTTGTCCAATGCCTTGGCAATTTCCCTGTAGGAAACTTGAACTTGTTTTGGTTTCCCGGTCAATAAGTCTCTTCCTTGAATGGATTTGTCATCCGGAGGGGACTTTAGGTCCTCAGTTGCCGAACCGATTTCAATTTTGATGGCCTCGGCAGTGCTTTCCCCAACATACAGGTTGTGTTGGGTGCGCATGTAATAGATAATATCATTGGTGAATACATCCCCGGCAATCTTAACCGATTTATCACACACGATACCTCCCAAGGCAATGACAGCAATTTCTGTGGTACCGCCCCCTATGTCAACGATCATGTTTCCTTTGGGCTGCATAATGTCCAATCCAATACCAATGGCCGCAGCCATAGGTTCATGAATCAAATACACTTCCTTGCCATTTACGCGTTCGGCGGATTCCCGAACAGCTCTCATTTCCACTTCGGTAATACCGGAAGGAATGCAGATGACCATTCGCAAAGCTGGAGGGAACCACTTTTTCTTTAGTGCCGGAATGTTTTTGATGAACATATTGATCATCTTTTCGGAAGCATCAAAGTCGGCGATTACCCCATCCTTCAATGGCCTAATGGTTTTGATGTTCTCATGGGTTTTACCCTGCATCATGTTGGCTTCCCTTCCCACGGCAATAATCTTGCCGGAAACCCGATCACGGGCCACAATGGAGGGGCTGTCCACGACTACTTTATCCAGATGTATGATGAGGGTGTTTGCAGTACCGAGGTCAATGGCGATTTCCTCGGTCATGAAATCAAAAAATCCCATAGAAAACGTTGGTTTTTCGGATTAACGGTAAATTTTATCGGCTAATGTACTAAAATTAATGTTTAAAATGCCGAGTGCCTGTCATTACCATGGCCAGTCCATTTTCATTGCAATAATCTATGCTCAATTGATCTTTGATAGAACCTCCAGGTTGGATAATACTTTTGATACCTGCTTTATGGGCAATCTCCACACAATCCGGGAAAGGGAAGAACGCATCGCTGGCCATTACGGCACCTTCCAAATCAAAGTTGAAGGACTTGGCCTTGTGGATGGCTTGGTTCAAGGCATCCACCCTTGAGGTCTGACCGGTTCCACTAGCGCAAAGCTGCTTGTTTTTGGCCAAAACTATGGTATTGCTTTTGGTGTGCTTGCAGAGCTTGGAAGCAAATATTAGGTCTTCAATTTCTTCTGTTGATGGCTGTAGGGTGGTGACAGGATCCAATCCGTCAGCAGTATCGGTCTTAAAATCCTTATCCTGAACCAAAACCCCATTAAGGCAGGTTCGAACCAACTTTTCTGGCAGGTCTACCTCATTTTGAATTAAGATGATTCTGTTTTTCTTGCCTTTCAGGATGTCCAAAGCTTCTTCGGAATAACTTGGCGCAATGACTACCTCACAGAACAACTTGTGTATTTCCTCAGCGGTAGCGGCATCGATCTCCACATTGGAAATCAAGATTCCACCAAAGGCCGAAACCGGATCTCCTGCAAGGGCATCCACATAAGCTTCTTTAATGGTGCTTCGGGTGGCAAGGCCACAGGCATTGTTGTGTTTAAGGATGGCAAAGGTGGGGGCGTCGTTTTTAAACTCCTCCATTAGGTTTACCGCTGCATCCACATCCAAAAGATTATTGTAAGAGAGTTCTTTTCCGTGTAGTTTGGAGAATATCGCATCTAAATCTCCCACAAAACTTCCACTTTGATGTGGGTTTTCGCCATATCGCAAGATATGTTGAGTTTGACTTTTCGTGTCATCTTCAACCTGGCCTTCAGCAAAGTAGGAATAAATGGCGCTATCGTAACCAGAAGAAACATCAAAGGCCTTTGTTGCAAATCGCTTTCTGTCTTCGAGCGATGTGTAGCCATTCCCCTCTGAAATCACATTTAAGAAATCTTCGTAGTCCTCCATGGAAGACACACACAGTACATCTTTGTAATTTTTAGCTGCTGCTCGGATGAGGGAAATACCTCCAATGTCAATTTTTTCAATAATATCTTGTTCCGAAGCTCCACTGGCCACTGTTTTTTCAAACGGATATAAGTCAACAATAACAATGTCCAACTGGGGAATATCATATTCGGTCATTTGGGCCACATCCCCGTCGTTATCCTGGCGATTCAGTATGCCCCCAAATACCTTGGGGTGCAAGGTTTTTACCCGCCCGCCCAAAATGGAAGGATAGTCCGTGACTTCTTCTACCGGCACCACATTTATCCCTAAATCCTTGATAAATTTCTCGGTTCCACCTGTGGAGTAGAGTGTAACTCCCAGTTCGTCAAGTTTTCTAACAATGGGTTCCAATCCGTCTTTGTGAAATACGGAAATAAGGGCGGCTGAAGCTTTTTTGGTGGTAGTCATTTTGCGTCTTAAAAATCAATTTCTTAAGCACACAAAAGTAATTTTTTTGTCAGTAAAATGTGAGCTGTGTTATCAACAAAATGGTACTAGTTTTAAAGAATTTGTGATACTTTTTCGTTTACAAATTCTAAAAAGCGTTCGTCTTCCTCTGAAAAAGGGTCTGGGGTGTTGGAATCAATGTCGATTTGGCCAATATTCTCCCCGTTTAAAAACAGCGGAACAACAATTTCAGCCTTTACCGTAATACTGCAGGCAATATAATTGTCTTGTGCGGCCACATCAGGAACAACAAAGTTCTGGTTGCTTACGGCCACTTGCCCACAAATGCCTTTGCCAAAGGGGATTATGGTATGATCCGTAGGCTCTCCCGCATAAGGGCCCAATTTAAGTTCCTCTCTATCCCCATTTCTAAAATAAAATCCAACCCAGTCGTAATAGGGGATGGAATCCCGCAGTAAATCACAAACTGAGGCAAGACGCTCATCCACGGTTTTCTCTGATTGGTCTAGTATGGAGACCACTTTGGGTTTTAATTCGGCAAGCATATTCTAGTTTTTGCAAATGTATTTTAAACTGAACATTTAGGTCGATTTTCGTCATGGAAATTACACTAGGACCTCCCTAAAATTTAGTTAAGGTATGGGGCTGTTTTAGAGAGGAACTGAAATATTTGGTAATTTTGTGCTCGTGAAAGTGCTTTTTCAACAAATAGCATCGGTTTGCATGGCAATGTTGGTATTACTTTCCACGGTCTCATGGACTGTGGACAAGCATCTTTGCATGGGTAGGGTAATGGACATTTCCCTATTTACAGAAGCTGACGATTGTGACATGGAAAAGGCCATGGTTGCCATGGGCAATGAAACCATGGACAATCATTGTTGTGATGATGAGTCTTTCACCATTTCCGGTCAAGATGATTTAAAATTGACTTTGACGGACTTGGAGTTGGAGCAGCAGGTTTTTCTGTTTGCTTTTACCCATACCTTTCTTAATCCCACGGCTTCACTTGAAGAACATTGTGTGCCGCATCAGGGTTATCCTCCGCCCTTAATAACCAGGGATATACATCTTTTGGATCAGGTCTTCTTGATTTGATGTTTTAAACAATTTGCAGTTACCCGTCTCAGAAATGTGAGTCGGGAAGGTTGATTTATTTCAATTACAAATGTTTAAAATATCAAATGAAACACATATTTAAAATAATGCTTTGGCTACCACTAGTCATGACCGCTCAAGATAAAATTGAGGGGATGGTCATGGAAGCCAATGCGGAAAACAAGCATATTGGGCTAGCTGGTGCCAATGTGTACTGGATGGACTCCCCCCTGGGAACCATTACCAAGGAAGATGGGACTTTTAGCATTCCCTATTCCCCTGATTACAACAAATTAATCATAAGTTTTATTGGTTTTCAATCAGATACGCTGACCATTGATGCGCCCAAAATGGTGCATCATTGGTTGCGGCCGTCCAACCAATTGGATGAGGTGGTTGTGGAGAAAGAACGGGATGCTGTTCAGAAAGCCTATTTTTCGCCTCAGAATGTGGTCACGGTAAATAGCGCAGAACTGCTCAAAGCAGCATGTTGCAACCTGTCTGAAAGTTTTGAGACCAATCCGGCCATCGATGTCAATTTCAACGATGCGTTGACGGGGACAAAGCAAATACAGATGTTGGGATTGACCAGTCCCTATCTGTTGATTACCCAAGAGAATATCCCTATGGTTCGTGGGGCTTCGCAAGCTTTTGGACTCACCTTCACGCCAGGGACCTGGGTAGAGAGTATCCAGATTACCAAAGGCGCAGGAAGTGTGGTTAATGGGTACGAAAGTATTTCGGGCCAGATCAATACCGAGTTGCAAAAACCACTTACCGATACCCCCATATTTGCCAATGGCTATGCCAATCTAAATGGGAGATTGGAACTGAACACCCATTTGAATACCAAATTATCAGACAAATGGAGTACCGGACTGTATATTCATGGCAATAGACGGGATATTGAGGTAGATAACAATGATGATGGTTTTTTGGACAATCCATTGGCCAATCAGATTAACATCATGAACCGATGGCAATACCAAAACCCGGAAACGGGATGGGTTAGCTTTTTGAACGTACGATATCTTAATGATGAAAAACAAATTGGCCAGGAGGACTTTAATCCGGATACTGATCGATTTACAACCAATGCCTGGGGCAGTGAAATTGACACCAAACGGTTTGATGGATCAATGAAATTGGGCTATGTTTTTCCCAATTTGCCCTATCAGAGTTTCGGATTCCAAGCTTCATATAGTAATCATCAACAGGATTCCTACTACGGGTTTAATGTCTACAATATTGACCATACCAGTGTTTATTCCAATTTGCTGTTCAATTCCATTATTGGTAATACCAAGAACAAGTTCACCGCTGGTTTGACATTTGCCTATGATGGCTATGATGAACTGGTTAACACTCAAAATTTTGAGCGCGTGGACCGTTCCGCAGGTGCGTTTTTTGAATACGCCTATACCAATTTGGAAAAGTTGAGTTTTACCGCTGGTTTACGGGTAGATACCCATAACAGATTGGGCAATTTTGTTACTCCCCGCCTGCATCTAAGGTACACACCTTGGGAGAAAGGGAGTCTGAGGGGTTCTTTTGGTATTGGAAGAAGGGCTGCCAACATTTTTGCAGAGAACCAGAAACTGTTCGCGTCCTCAAGAACTATCCAATTGCAGGGCAATGGAGGGCCAGTTTACGGATTTGACCCTGAAAAGGCCGTTAATTATGGTGTGAGTTTTCTACAGGGATTTACCCTGTTTGAAAGACCGGGTAATTTCTCCGTAGATTTTTACAGAACAGATTTCGACAATCAAATTGTGGTGGATTGGGAAAATCCTAGGGAAGTTACCTTTTCCAATTTGGACGGAAAAAGTTATGCCAACAGTTTTCAGGTGGAGTTAAACCATGAACTGTTGCCTAGATTTGAAGTACGAACTGCTTATAAATTCTATGATGTAAAAACAGATTACCAAAACGGAAGATTGCAAAAACCCCTGCAGGCAAGACATCGCTTTTTTACCAATTTGGGCTATACAACAGAACCAACGGAGAATGGCTCCCAATGGCGTTTTGATTATACCTTCAATGCTCTTGGTGAACAAAGACTCCCCAATACATCTTCCAATCCGATTGATTTGCAATTGGGAGATTTTTCTGAGGGCTATAGTTTAATGAATGCCCAGGTTACTAAAGTCTTCTCCAAGAAATTTGAAGTGTATTTGGGGGGAGAGAATTTGACTAATTTTAGGCAAGATAACCCTGTATTGGGGTCACAGGACCCTTTTGGAACGAACTTTGACACGACCATAGTATATGCCCCAATCTTTGGTCGGATGGTATATGCGGGCTTTAGATTTAAATCATAATAAACTAAATTAATACAAGATGAAAAATAGAATTTTGATAGTTGTTTGCTTGTTGATCTCCACCTTAGGGATGGCTCAGGACAAAAACAAAAAAATGGTCTTGGACGTCAACGGGAAGTGCGAAATGTGTAAAATGCGCATAGAAAAGGCAGCTCTTGAAGTGCCAGGGGTGAAGTTTGCCAGTTGGGACATTCCCACCCACCAACTTTCTTTGGTCATGGACGAGAGGAAGACTGACGCCATGAAGATTAAAACGGCTTTGGTGGAAGCAGGTCATGACACCAAGGAATTGAAGGCAACCCAAGAAGCCTATGATAAAATCCATCCGTGTTGCAAGTACCGAGAAGACAATACAGATGATAGTGGCCAACACAAGAATCATTAAATGAAACATACCTATTCCATAACAGGAATGACCTGTGGAGGTTGTGTGTCGTCTGTTACGGAAAAACTGTCAAATGTGAGGGGTGTGGAGCATGTTGAGGTAGACCTTGCTTCTGCTTCAGCACAAATTTCAATGAATCAGCATATTGAATTGTCTGATTTAAGGACTGCGCTTCCTGATAAATACAGTATTTCGGAACAGAAGGATATTGTTGAATCTATAGATTTGCAGGAAGAGAAATCGAAATGGGCCCAGTTGCAACCCTTATTCTTGATTTTTGCCTACCTCTTTGGAGCAGCAATTTTGCTCCATGTGAGAGATTGGAACACTAATGAAGCCATGTTGGACTTTATGGGACTGTTCTACGTTGTTTTCAGCTTTTTCAAATTTTTGGATTTAAAGGGTTTTCCGGAAAGCTTTGCCATGTACGACCCCCTGGCAAGGGCAGTGCCATTTTATGGATGGCTTTACCCTTTTATTGAACTAGGTTTGGGACTGCTATTTTTGATGCGATTGGAGTTGCAATTTGCCCTAATCGCCACAATTGTGCTACTTGGGGTAACAACTTTTGGGGTCACCAAAACCTTATTGGACAAAAAGAGCATCCGATGTGCGTGCTTGGGAACCGCATTAAAACTTCCCATGACCGAGGCCACCTTTATTGAAAATGCCATCATGTTGGTTATGGCATTTTGGATGCTGTTGGCTTAAAGTAAGTAAAGGCCTCTTTTCGGCATAGTAATACTATCTGATCAAGAGGCCTTTTTTTAACTTATTTGAGTTTGATTACAAAAGCTTTGGTGTTTAAAAGATTTGGTTTCAGACTTTCAGGAATAGAGATTACCAAGTTGTCCTCCATTTTTTTCGTCTTTAAGGAAGTGTTCGTTCCTATCAATTTGCCTCTTAATCTTTTTTGGACCTTTCCAAGTGGAAAACTGATTTCGGGAGGTAAATCCGTTTGTCCTTCCTCAACCAAATAAATCAAATAAATGGTGCCATCTGGTTTGGAGGTCACGCAGATTTGGTCAAACTTGTATGGATCTAGGGCACGGGTACCGTAAATGGCTTCGCTATTTACTTCCATCCAATCTCCCATTTCCTTAAGCATCTTGTAGGCACCTTCATCCCAAGTGCCTGTTGGACTTGGGGCAATGTTTAAGAGCAGATTGCCTCCTTTCGCCACAATATCTACCAAGAGGTGTACAGCTTCCCTGCCGGACATATATTTTGCGTTGAAGCTATAAGACCATCCTCCACCGGCTATGATGCATGACTCCCAAGGATAGGGTAGCGGTTTGTGGGGGACTCTATTTTCTGGAGTCAAATAATTCTGGTTTTTTCCATGAACAGCTCGGTCAACCACAATCAATCCAGGTTGTTTTTCCCTGGCTTTGACCACTAATTCGTCCATTTTTATGTCTTGGTTCACAATCCGATGTTTGAGATAACCATTGTCGTTATTGGTCAGCTGTTGGTCGTACCAAGTTGTTATGGCCGATTTTGGGGTTTTGGCTACCCAACCGCCATCCAACCAAAGGATATCTACCTTGCCATAATCAGTCAATAGCTCCAAAATTTGGTTGTGGGTGAAATCCACATACTCCTGCCATTTTTGAGGGTTCGCCTCGGGTTCATAGTTCACATTCCGATCTCTTGGTGGATAATAGGGATCCCAATAGGACGGAACATTCCAGTCCGGCTTTGAAAAGTATGCCCCGGTCCATAGCCCTTCGTTTCTAAAGGAATCAAAGATTTCTTTGGTGATGTTTGCCTTGGGGTTTTTGGAGAAGGGGACATCTGGTGCCGTTATCTTATAATCGGTGTATTTGGAATCGAACATGGAAAAGCCGTCATGATGCTTGGTGGTGAAAACCACATATTTCATCCCAGCGTGTTTGGCCGCTTTGGCCCATTTATTGGGGTCAAAGTCCACCGGATTGAAGGTCTTTCGTAAGTCCTCGTATTCTTTTTTATAGGCGAAATAATCTTGGGGGTTTGAGCCTTTTGTGCGTTCGCACCAACCGTATTCTTCGGGACAAAGTGACCAAGATTCCACAATTCCCCATTGGCTATAGGTGCCCCAGTGCATAAGCAAACCAAATTTTAAATCTTGCCAAGCTTCCAATTTGTCCAAGACCAAAGGGTCTGTTTCGGGAACGTACCGCTCATCCTCATAAACGGCTTGGGCTTGTAGTTGGGTTCCAATGGACATGCATGCCATCAGCAGCAATACTTGTATGGTAAAGGTTTTTTTTGTCATAGTATGGTTTTAGTCAATAATAATCTCATCGGCAAATACCCACGAGGGCAATCCAGCGGCATGGTGCCAATACGGAGTTGGGGTATTTGGGGCAATTACTTTAATGTATCTCAGGCTGGTGGGGTCAAAATCAAGGTCAAAGTATTGTATGTCGTTGACCTTGCTCTTCTTGTTTAGCGGCTTTGGATTTGCCAGCATTCCAAGAGAAACGAAGTTTTCGTTATCCATAGATCCCAAATAGTGTACTTCGGATGGAAAAAACACCACATGATTGGTCACCTGTAAAAAAGCCATGGAAATGCTGCTAACGGATTGGATTTTTCCCAAGTCCACCACCACTTCCATGTTATTCCCTTCGTAGCCTAGCCAATTGGCATAAAAACTACTACCGCCCAAAGCACCATCAGTGAGCACCATGGGATCTTCTCCAGCATATTTTTTGGGTTGGGTTAGTGTCACCACTTTTTTCCCTTTGGCCTTGTTGGGTTTCTTGGCCATTTCCAGGGCAGACAGGTAATTGGCTCCATACTCGTTTACCGTGAAACCCATTTCGTTCATCAGAGTGATGTCGTTTGCCTTGGCGGTCTTGCTAAAGTTGTCCAACAATAACGCAACAGCTGGATTTATGGATTCCACCCCATTGGCATCAGCAACTGTGAGGCTCAAATCCGAGGTCAGGTTTTTTCTACTGGCTTCCAAAACCGCATAATCAATCCCCATGCGGGCCAGCTTAACCCGATTTACAATTTCCGGTTTTCGAGATACCGCTTCCTCAGCGGCATCGAAAAGGGCCACGTATTCTTTTAAAAGTTCAGGATTCAGATAAGAACCAAATGCTTCTGAGGGATCTCCGTATAGAAAAAGGAAAAAATCCGGAACCTCTTGCAATTGATCATGAATCTTGTTGACATATTCTCGTACGAATGGTGCTGCTTCTTCATAATATCCATCTGTAAACTCCTCGAGCAAGAACTGGAAATCAAGATTTGGATTCCAGAGTAGTTTTGCGGTCATATACGAACGAAGCTCGAACAATTCACTGGGATTATTGCTGTGTTGCTCAAATACCCATTGGGCATTGTTGTCCCGAAACAACTGAATGTTGGGTTGCAAGGTTCGGATGTTCGGGAAGGGTGCCAAAAAATTGGTGAATTGGGTGGTATAATCCCAGATACGGATGTTGTCGGTCAATTTTCCCCAACCGATAAGGTCATTGGCAAAATCCTGACATTTGTCTGCAATGGGGCCACTGCGATCACATTCTATGGAACATAAGGTGATCAACACATTTTCCTCTGGTTTTGATTTTGGAGGTTTACGGGTATGTTGATAGGCCAGGGTAGATATGGTCTTTTCCGGGAAAGCCTTGGCTACCTCGTTTACAAACCGAATCATGGTACCGGCAGGGCTTCCCTCAGCTTCGTCTACCTTACTGCAAATGGGACATTGGCAGTACTGCTGATTGTCATCCTGGCTCACAGATAAAACGGCAGCATTGGGATGTCTTTCAAAAAGAGCCGCCACCGAGTCTTTTACAATCCGAAGAACTTCTTTATTGGTCAAGCAAAGTTGGGTAGGCAATCTTTTATCGCCCCTTAGGGCATAATATTCTGGGTGCTCCTCGTAAAAAACCTCCTCTGGCATAAACTTATGAAACGTATGTACCCGTGCAGAGGGGACATAGGTTGGAAACGCTTCGTAGGTTACCTTGAGTTGATCCGCGAATTCATGATTTTGGTAAAATAACCTTGAATGAACAGTTCGTGTGGTAATTTCGGGAGTATAGGAATAATCGATTGGATTTAGGGAAATGGTCTTCATTTCCGGAATTTTTGCAACTCCGGGAGCGTACCATTTACAGTCCAAGAACTTTTCCAAAAACTCATAGACTGCGTTTTGGGTAGCAGCGTCGGAACCGCCATAGATGTATAAATTCCCGTCTTCAGTCTGGATTTTGATTTGATGGTGTTCCAAGGATTCTTCCTTGATATTGCCCACATAGATTTTCTTCTTTGTGGTTTGGGAACTTTCTCCAACAACATCAAAGTTTGCTCCACTTATTGTTTTGAGATGCTCCGCAAGTTTTTCTGCGGCTAGATGAACTTGTTTGGAGGCATTGTCCATAAAGACAATTTCATAGTCCGTTTGGCCTTCTTTGGATAAAGTAGTTTTATTATTGGAACAGGCCGATAACAGAATGGTCAGGCCAAGAATGATGAAAGGTAGTTTTTTTGGCATTGGATTTATTGTGAGGTTATTTTATGGATGCTTCGTACATGGCTTTCAGAAGGCTATTGGAATCTTTGGTGTCGTTGCCCAATTGCCAAAACATAATGCCTCCCAATTGCTTTTGTAGTGCATATTCTGTCTTCAAGCGAACGGAAACGGTATCGTCATAGCTAATAAATATACTATCCGTGGCATTGTAGAGGTAGGGTGCCTTGGCTATAGGGTCCCAATATCTTTTGTACTGGGCGTCAGGTTCAAATTCACTCCGGATCTGTCTATAGGCGCTCCATCCAATATGCGCCCCTGTGTTGGACTGGTACAAACCGTTGTTGGTAGGCGGAACACCTTTCCAAGCCCGGCCATAGAACGCAGACCCGATGACGATCTGTTCTGCTTTAACGCCTTGCTGTAAACAATAGTCAACAATACGCTCCGCTGATCTGGGGTCAAGACTGGTAATGCCTCGTTCCTTTAATTGCTCTCTTCGCTCATTCATGTATTCCCAAGCAAAGGTTTCTTTGACATCCGCTTCGGTTATGAGTCCTAGCGGTGTATGATGTCCGGTAAAGGGGGAACTTCCACCGACTTGATCATAGGTCATGATATTCATATAATCCACATGCTTCATTACTTCCAGTAACTCCACATTGTTGTAGTATTGTTGCCAACCCGCAGAGGCAAAGGTTAGGGTTTGTTTGCGTTCCAGGGTGTTCAATCCCTCCCGAAGCTCTTTCATCAGCAGGGTGAAATTTTGCTTGTCTTCAGGTCGTGCTCCTGTACCAGCGGCAGGAATGGCGGGATATTCCCAATCCATATCCAGTCCGTCCAGTTCGTAAGCCTTATTAAAGGCAACCGCGCTTTCCACAAACTTTTTCCGATTTTCAGGAGTATGCGCCATGTCCGAAAAACCATCGGCACCCCATCCGCCGCAGGCAATCATTATTTTAATGTGGGGGTGTTTTTCACGTTGGGCTACCAAGGCTTTGAGTTTTTCGCCAGACTCCTCATTTCTAAACTTCATTTCACCATCAATCACATTGGTAAAGGAGAATATGATGTGGGTGAGTTGATCCAACGGAAGTTGGTCTGGTCGGTAGTCCGCCTCTGGAACATAGTAACCCATTACTACAATGGGATGTTCTTTTGGTGTTTCCTTTTTTTGATGGTTGCAAGAACTGATCAAACCAAGGACGATGGTAAGATTAAAGATGGTGCCAATAAACCATTTGATTTTCATGAGTGTTGGTTTTGCACTCAAAATGTAATCAATTCCATGATCACAAAGGAAAGATTTAGACCGAGGGCATTGCAGAAAGCACCAACGGCACTAATGGGACAAAAAAAACCGTGCCTTAATGTTGACACGGTTTTTGTAATATAATTGGTGTTCAGATGATTACATCATTCCTGGCATTCCGCCGCCACCTCCCATTGGAGGCATAGCTGGGGCATCTTCCTTGATGTCTGTCAATGAACATTCCGTGGTCAAGATCATTCCTGAAACAGATGCTGCATTTTCCAATGCGATACGGGTTACTTTTTTGGGATCGATGATACCTGCTTTCATCATCTCCACATATTGGTCAGACTTGGCATCGTAACCAAAGTCACCCTTACCATCCATTACTTTGGCAACAACAACAGAACCTTCGCCACCAGCGTTTTCAACTATGGTACGCAATGGAGATTCAATAGCACGCGCTACAATTTGCAATCCAGTTTCCTCATCGGCATTTACAGAATCAACTTTGGCAAGTACAGACTTGGCTCTAACCAAGGCAACACCTCCACCAGCAACGATTCCTTCTTCAACGGCAGCTCTTGTGGCGTGCAAGGCATCATCCACACGATCTTTTTTCTCCTTCATTTCAACCTCGGAAGCGGCACCTACATAAAGTACGGCAACACCACCGGCCAATTTGGCCAAACGTTCTTGAAGTTTTTCCTTGTCATAATCGGAAGTGGTCGTTTCAATTTGTGATTTAATCTGATTCACACGGGTTTTGATGTTGTCCGTGTCTCCAGAACCATTCACAATAGTTGTATTGTCTTTGTCTATAGTGATTCGCTCACAAGAACCCAACATCTCCAAAGAGGCATTTTCTAAAGAGAACCCTCTTTCCTCAGAAATAACGGTACCGTTGGTTAGGATGGCGATGTCTTCCAACATGGCCTTTCTTCGGTCACCAAAACCAGGTGCTTTAACAGCAGCGATTTTTAAGGAACCTCTCAATTTGTTCACGACTAAAGTAGCCAATGCTTCACCATCAACGTCCTCAGCAATGATCAAAAGAGGCTTTCCGGATTGGGCTACAGGC
Source organism: Flagellimonas sp. (assembly GCF_965233845.1). GTDB lineage: Bacteria > Bacteroidota > Bacteroidia > Flavobacteriales > Flavobacteriaceae > Flagellimonas. The sequence goes on along the minus strand of NZ_OZ247584.1, from coordinate 3,344,372 downwards.
TCCAATACAGGAAGTAGATCCTTCATGGAAGAGATTTTCTTGTCGAACAACAAGATGTATGGATTCTCCAAATCGGCAATCATCTTTTCAGAGTCGGTAACGAAGTAAGGGGAAAGGTATCCGCGATCAAATTGCATTCCTTCCACAACATCAACATAGGTATCTGTACCCTTGGCTTCCTCTACAGTGATCACACCTTCTTTACCCACTTTTTCAAACGCTTGGGCGATAAGGTCACCTATGGCTCCGTCGTTATTGGCAGAGATGGCGGCAACTTGCTTAATTTTTTCTGAGGAGTCTCCTACTTTTTTGGACTGCTTGGCTAGATTTTCAACAATGGCTTCCACAGCCTTGTCAATTCCTCTTTTCAAATCCATTGGATTGGCACCGGCTGCAACGTTCTTAAGGCCTTCCTTTACGATGGCTTGTGCAAGAACGGTTGCAGTGGTTGTTCCGTCACCGGCAAGATCGTTGGTTTTGGAAGCAACTTCTTTTACCATTTGGGCACCCATGTTCTCCAGGGCGTTTTCCAATTCAATTTCCTTAGCTACAGTTACCCCATCTTTAGTGACTTGGGGAGCGCCGAAGGATTTGTTGATGATTACGTTTCTACCTTTGGGTCCCAAGGTAACTTTTACAGCATTGGCCAAGGCATCCACACCTTTTTTTAGGCCGTCGCGTGCATCTATATCGAACTTAATATCTTTTGCCATTTTATAATTTTTATGTTGAAAAATTAAAGTTCCAAAATCCAAATCCCAAATGATGAATTCAGGAAGGTCGCATTTTGGAGTTTGTTATTTTGATTTTGGAAATTTTAGCTGTTATACAATTGCTAAAATGTCACTTTCGCGCATGATCAGGTAGTCAGAACCGTCCAATTTCAGTTCGGTGCCTGCATATTTTCCGTAAAGAACCGTATCGCCAACCTTAACGGTCATGGATTCGTCCTTGGTTCCAGGACCAACGGCAACTACGTTTCCTTTTTGGGGTTTTTCTTTGGCGGTATCGGGGATGATGATTCCCGAAGCTGTTTTGGTCTCAGCCTCTACAGGTTCTATAAGTACCCTGTCCGCTAATGGTTGGATGTTAACTTTAGCCATATTATTAATCTTTAGGTATTTGTTTTAAAAATTCTCGAATGTTTGGACAGAAATTATGCCATTATGATGAAAACTGACATTATAGAAAACAAAAATGCCAGCTTGTCATTTCAAGCTGGCATTATGTATTTGTTCTGTCACCTTTTTTAGTTGATGGTGTCCGCTGGATTAGTGTTATCCGTAGCTGGAACTTGCTCAGGAACTGTTTCTGGAACCGTCTCGGGTACTGTATTTTCAATATCGTCCCCTTGCAACAATTTAGAATCGGCCTGACTGAAATTTCCCTTAAGGGAAACATTGGAAATTAGAATCAAAACGATCAACAACCCTGCTAAGGTCCAAGTGCTTTTATCCAGAAAGTCCCCAGTTTTTTTGACTCCCCCAACAATTTGGCTTCCACCACCGCCAAAAGAGGAAGACAATCCGCCTCCTTTAGGGTTCTGTACCATGATCACCAATACCAACAAAAGGCATACAACAATGATCAAAATCAAAAATATAGTAAACGTACTCATGGTTTTATCTTAATCTTTTTCTTTCTGCAGCTTCTTCACCGCCCGAATTTGGTCTGCAAAGAAACCACTTTTTTCCGGATATTTCAAACTCAATATTTTGTACGCCTGAATGGCTTTTTTGTACTTTTTTTGCTCCAAATACACCTTGGCCAATGTTTGGGTCATCAGCTCAGTTTTGTCCATCTTGGTGGACTCTTTTATGTTGACCTTGGCACCGGAATCTTCATTGGGAACAATCTTGGGTTTATTCTCAATAAACTTGTCCAACAAATCAAACTTTTGTCTTTTGTCCAGTCTTTTTGAATCAGATTCCTGGTTAGCCTCATCCACTGAACTGGAGGTAAGTTGCAACCATTCGGTAAAGGAGTGGCGCTCCTTTTTGGTGAAGGGCAGGGGTTTTCCCAATTCCAATTCAGCGTTTTCTTCGGAAGTTTCTTCGGTATTTGGTTCCGATTCAGTGCTGTCGGGTTTGGATTTAAACAAGGCCGGACTCAAAATTTGTTCCGCGTCCTGAATATTTTGGGGAAGTGCTTCCTTGGACTCGCCCAATAGATTTTCCGCTTCGGGATTCGGTTCAATCTCCTCGGATACTGCTTTTTTGTCTTCCAACTTGGGCGCTCTACCGGCAATGGTATCTGCTATATTGTTTTGGACAAACTCCTGGGATGTGATAAAATCAAAAAGAACATCGCGATCCGCCGTATGGGCGGCAGTGACCTTTAGGGCATTGTTGTATTTATAACTGTCCAGATTTTTTAGTCCTTTTAGGTGTAAGGCCCTGGCAGCTTGAAAGTACGGATACTCTTCAATGATACCTTCCAGTTCCCGCGTTTGTTTGGGAGACAGGATGGTGTCCGATTTTTGAAGAACTTCTATAAAATCCGATACGTTCATTTGTTTACCAATTCCCTAAAGAGGCATTAAAAATATCCTGGGTGATTCGTTCAAAAATTTCCTCATGGGCGGCAGATTGCACTGATGGCAAGGAAGCCGCAGCATCAAAATCAAAAAAGAAGGAAAAGCGACGTTCAAAATCAGCATCGTCCTTGGTTTTGTTAAAAAACCGCACATTAACGCTCATGGTCAATCGGTTCTGGGCCGTCAATTGATCGGCAGTTGCGGTCATTGGGGTTACCCTGTATTCCACAATTTCCCCTTCGTAGAGCAAATCCCCATTACTACCTGTCAGCGAAAGACTGGTTAGATTGTTGATCATTTCCTGTAGGGCATTGGTAAACTCTCTATCCAATCCGGGTTCAATGGTTGAGCCAGGATTTTGGTCGGCATAATTCTGAAAAAAGTTCACCTGGAAGCTCTCCGCAGTTCCTATATCAGCACCAGAAAAATTATAAATTCCACAACCTTGTAGGCTGAAAAACAGGACAAGTAGTCCTAATTTAATTCCTTTTTTTACCATTGATTTATCCAATAATCCAACACTTCAATAATCGATTTAATCAAAAATTACAGATCGTACTGCTTGATTTTCCTATACAAGGTCCGTTCTGAAATACCTAGCTCCGAGGCGGCTGCCTTTCGCTTACCACGGTTTCGTTCCAAGGATTTTTTGATCAGCTCAATTTCCTTTTCCTGTAAAGATAGGGTTTCTTCCTCTTCAATTTCCTCGGCAAAATGATAGCGGTCCTCCTGTTGTTGTGATACGGTGCTTGTGGTTTCAACAAAAGGTTCAGGTAGCTGTAAAACTTCTGTTACATTGGTTTCTTCCTGTGGAACTTCCTCTTCCTTGTTTCCGTAAATCTTGCGGATCAAGGTTTCATTTTCCTCCTGTACTTTTTCAGAGTCGTTGTTTTTCAACAATTCTAAAGTGAGCTTTTTGAGGTCGTTGAGATCCCCTTTCATATCAAACAACACTTGGTACAAGATCTCCCTTTCATTACTGAAATCACTTTCCTTCTTTTGCTGTTCAATTACGGCAGGAAGGTTGGTATTACTGGAGTTGGGCAAATACGTATGCAGCGTGGCAGCTGAAATGGTTCGATTTTCCTCCAATACTGAAACCTGCTCCGCAATGTTTCGCAACTGTCTAATGTTTCCGGGCCAGCGATATTTCAACAATAATTGAATGGCAGGTTCCTCCAGCCTTATGGTGGGCATTTTATATTTCTGGCCAAAGTCGGAGGCGAATTTTCGGAACAACAAATGAATATCGTCTCTGCGTTCGCGAAGCGGAGGGATATTGATTTCCACGGTGCTCAATCTATAATAGAGGTCTTCCCGAAACTTTTCTTTTTTAATGGCCTCAAACATATTGATATTGGTTGCGGCCACAATACGCACATCCGTTTTCTGGACTTGGGAGGATCCCACTTTTAGGAACTCTCCATTTTCCAATACCCGAAGCAATCTAACCTGGGTGGTCAAAGGCAATTCCCCAACTTCATCGAGGAAAATGGTTCCTCCATTGGCTACTTCAAAATACCCACTACGGGTTTGGGTGGCTCCTGTAAAAGCGCCTTTTTCATGTCCAAAAAGTTCACTATCAATCGTTCCTTCGGGGATGGCCCCGCAGTTTACGGCAATATACTTGGCATGCTTCCGATGCGACAGGGAATGAATAATTTTTGGAATGGCCTCCTTACCCACACCACTTTCCCCGGTCACCAAGACCGAAATGTCCGTAGGGGCAACTTGTATGGCTTTTTCCAAGGCCCTATTCAGCTTTACATCATTACCGATGAGTTCAAAGCGTTGTTTTATGGATTGAATTGATTCCATATTTTTTTAGAGTCTGGATTCAAGAAGCAAGAAACAAGACCTGTCTTGGTTCCTGGCTCTTAAATCTTAATTATTTTTACTTAAACCTTGTGCTTCCCCTATTAAGGTCGCAGAGGTGCATTCGTTGATTTTGACATTGACAAAGTCGCCCACTTGGTAATTTTCCTTCGGAAAAACAACCACGGTATTTTGGGAGTTTCTCCCCATCCAATGCGCATCCGATTTTTTTGAAGACCCTTCCACCAAAACCTCCTCTACCTTGCCCACATGTTGTTGGGTTCTGTAAAGCCCATGTTTTTGTTGAAGATCAATAATCTCCCTAAGCCTTCTTTTTTTGGTGTCCTCTGGAATATCATCCTCCAATTTACGGGCAGCCAAGGTGCCAGGTCGCTCGGAATAGGCAAACATAAAACCGAAGTCGTACTTCACATATTCCATGAGACTCAAAGTATCTCGATGATCTTCCTCGGTTTCCGTGGGGAAACCAGCTATCATGTCCTGGCTAATGGCGCAATCCGGAATGATTTTTCTAATGTTATCTATCAGCTCAAAATATTCTTCGCGGGTATGCAAGCGGTTCATGGCCTTCAAAACCCTATTGCTCCCACTTTGCACGGGAAGGTGGATGTACTTGCAAATATTCTCATGTTTGGACATGGCCTCAATCACATCCAAGGTCATATCCTGTGGATTGGAGGTAGAGAAACGAATCCGCATTTTAGGCTGTGCAATGGCGACCATCTCCAACAGCTTTGCAAAGTTCACCGAAGTGGCCTTTTGCATTTCCGAGGCCTTTTCAAAGTCCTTTTTTAAACCGCCACCATACCATAGGTAGCTGTCCACATTTTGGCCCAACAGGGTAATTTCCTTAAAGCCTCTTTCCCACAAATCATTCACCTCTTCCAAAATGGATTGGGGATCTCTACTGCGCTCGCGTCCACGTGTGAATGGAACCACACAAAAGGTGCACATGTTGTCACATCCACGGGTAATGGACACATAGGCCGTTACACCATTGGAGTTCAGTCGAACAGGAGCAACATCACCATAAGTTTCATCTTTGGAAAGAATAACGTTCACCGCATTTCTTCCCTCGTCAATCTCTTGGATTAGGTTGGGGAGGTCTTTGTACGCATCGGGGCCTACCACCATGTCCACAATCTTTTCCTCTTCCAGAAATTTGCTTTTCAAACGCTCAGCCATACAGCCCAAAACCCCAACCTTCATTCCTGGATTGGTTTTTTTGACCGCATTGAATTTTTCCAATCTTTTGCGGACGGTCTGCTCGGCTTTTTCCCTAATGGAACAGGTGTTGACCAAAACCAAATCGGCCTCCGCCAAATCCTGGGTGGTATTGAATCCTTCCTTGGCCAAAATGGAGGCTACGATCTCGCTGTCCGAGAAATTCATTTGACAACCGTAACTTTCAATGTAAAGCTTTCGGTCGTTCTTTTCATCACGTTCCAAAGCAAGGGGACTTCCTTGTTGACTTTCGTCTATAACCTTCTCTAATTCTTCGTTCCTAATCATTTCGCTATAATGGGATGCAAAGATAATGCATAATCCAAATTAGTGACAATTTGGCAGTTGAATTATGAAGGGATTAACCAAATTTTAAAGAAAATCGTCCGAAGCCTTATAAGCATCTATGACGGCCTGCTCCCCTTTGGAGCCTTCAATGGAGTTACCGTGCTCCATGCCCAAAATGTCCTTATAGCCTTTGTCGTAAATAAACTTGAAAACGTTTTTATAGTTGATTTCCCCTGTAGTGGGCTCCTTTCGACCTGGGTTGTCCCCAATTTGAAAGTATCCAATTTCATCCCAACAAGCTTCAATGTTGGGGATCAAATTGCCCTCCTGAATCTGTTGGTGGTAGATATCGAACAAAATTTTGCACGAAGGAGAATCAACCGCTTTACAAATTTCATAGGCTTGAGGACTTTCAGACAAAAAGAGACCTGGATGGTTTCTGAAGTTCAAAGGCTCCAAAACCATAACAAGTCCATGCGGCTCCAAAATATCAGATGCCCTTTTTAAGGATTCCACCACATGGGCGGTTTGGTATCCCATATTTTGTCTGAGGTCTACATGGCCGGGAACAACGGTCATCCATTTGGCGTTTACACGTTTGGCCACTTCAACGGATTCTTTGATGTGGGATAGAAATTCTTCCAGAAGATTTTTGTCGCCACTGGCCAAATTGGGTTCTTTCCAGTAAATCTCATGGGCCACAAAAACGCCCATGTCCATCCCTCTATTGGCCATGGTACTGGCCATTTTCTCCTGCAGGGCAACCGTTCTCTTTTTCATGCCATTGTCCTCGTAGGCTTTAAAGCCTTGGTCTGCCATAAAGTTGAGTTGGTCAATAGGGTCATCGCCAGCTTTGTTTTTAAACATGCCCAAATGCGGGGCATATTTTAAATTGAACGTATGCGCCATGGGCTTGGCTTCTCCTCCAAATAAATTTGGGGAAACCCCTAGCGCAGCACCGGCCATTGCCGTGCTGTTTATAAAAGTTCTTCTTTTCATAATTGATGCTGTTAGGGATTAAACAAATTTGGTTACCCCGGGCATGGGAATTGGATATCTTCCTTCAGCATCTGGTACAGTGGGTGGATTGGAATCCCAAGTTGGATTTTCGGGAACCAAACTCAAATCCGAATTCAAGGCCTGTTCCCAAGTAATGGTCTGACCAGAGTAGGTGGCCATTCTACCCATGATGGCGGTCAATGTGGATTTGGCACCATTCTCCGCATCCGCAATTACTTCCTTGTTGCGGATAGAGGCAAAGAGCTTGTTATGTTCTACTTGATAGGGATTCGGGTCGCCCTCTGTTTTGGTATTCAATATGGTATTTCCTCCCAAGTCCGAAATCACTCCGCTACCAGTCACGATTCCTCCTTTGGAACCTTGGAATACCTCGTCCACTCTTGAAAAACATCCTTTTTGATGCCTACACTGACTAGAGATTACAGCTCCGCTCGGATAAGTGAATTCCACGAAGTGGTGATCATAAATTTCGCCATGGTCCTTGCCATTTCTGGTTTGCCTGCCCCCCATACCTTGGGCCGAGGCCGGATATTCTCCAATAAACCAGTTGGCCACATCAATGTTATGGATATGCTGCTCCAATATATGGTCGCCACATAGCCAATTGAAGTAATACCAATTGCGCATCTGATATTCCATCTCGGTCTGCTCAGGGGTTCTTGGTCTTACCCAAACCCCACGACTGTTCCAGTACACTTGGCCCGATACAATTTGTCCAATGGCGCCATTTTGCACTTGCTCATAAAGCCTGTGGTATTTTTTCTCATAATGGCGTTGCAGACCAACAACCACGTTCAGTTTTTTCTCCTTGGCAATTTTGGCACTTTTCAATACGCGTCTAACCCCAGCTGGATCCGTTGCCACGGGTTTTTCCATAAATACATGTTTGTCTTGCGCAATGGCATATTCAAAATGCAGGGGGCGAAATCCTGGAGGGGTAGTCAAAATGACTACATCCGCCATATCTATGGCTTTGGAATAGGCATCAAAGCCCACAAAACGATTCTTATCTTTTACATTGATTTTGCGTTCCCCATCAAAATGTTCCGTGATGGCGGTCAGGCTGTTTTCAAGACGGTCTTGAAAAGCATCGGCCATGGCTACCAATTCTACATCGGGGTCGGCCGTTAGGGCCTGAACCGCGGCACCGGTGCCACGTCCCCCACACCCAACCAGGGCCAGTTTCAATTTTTGGTTTCCTGCTACATAGCCCATGGCATTCATGGGAATAGTGCTGGTCATTAAAGCACCGGTTGCGAGTCCGGTGGTCTTGACGAACGATCGTCTGTTCAATTTTTCTGCTACGTTGTTTTTGCGATTTTGCGACATGGTTTTAGTTTGTATGTTTTTCCTTCCAATATACTTTTTGTTCTTCGGCACTAGGAGTTTTATAGGGCCTAACAATTCTAAATCCGATAAAGGGGGCATCGGTATGCCACCATTTACTTTTTGGGATTTGAGGGTCTCTTATTTTCCATTTCTTTTGGGAAACTTTTCGGGATGCGCTTCTTAATCGGTCCGCAGTATCTGCCCAAGAGCCTCCCTTTAATGTTCTCGGGTAGGTTTTGTCCGGTTTTACAAACGGGTTCACGCTGGTCTTGTTTCTCCGCTTGGAATAGGTTTCCGCATCATATTTGTCCAAGGTCCATTCTGCTACGTTTCCGTGCATATCGTACAGTCCCCAAGCATTGGGTTTTTTTTGACCTACTTGATGTGTTTTTCCATTACTGTTTTCTTTGGACCAGGCATAGTCGTCCAGGTTGGAAGCACTGTTCCCGAAAGAGTAAGCACTTTTGGTGCCTGCTCTACAGGCGTATTCCCATTCGGCTTCGGTGGGAAGTCTGTAAAAGTTACCGGTCATGGCGGTAAGCCATTCACAAAATCTGGAGGCGGCCAGCTGGGTCATGCTTACTGCGGGATGCCCTTCGACCCCCATGCCAAAATCCATAACAATATAAGGAACAGTGGCTCCGGAAACAGCGTCAACTTCAATGGAAGCTTCATTCGCCAGTTTTTTGGAATCCCTTTGGTTGTCAATGGACCTGTGCACGTAGAGGTTGTACAAATCCCAAGTGATTTCGTATTCGGCCATCCAGAAAGACGCAACTTCAACAGAATGGGTGGGCCCTTCATCGCTGGTTCTTCCCTTTTCGCTGGGTGGACTGCCCATGGTAAATGTGCCGCCCTGAATGGGAATCATTTTAACTTGGACGTCGGTTCCTGAAATGTTTTGATTGTAGGCCTTAAACGGTTTTTGTGCCGTGCTGCTTATTCCAATAAGGAATAAGGTGGATAAAAAAAGTGTTCTCAATAGGTTAATAAAAAAAGTGTTCTCAGTTTGCAGTATTCTCAATAAAAGTATGGTTTTATATGGGATATATTTAAACTTTTTTGTGAAAATCCACGCAACGTTGTTCCAGACTTCTTATCTAACAAATGCTATACAATCCAATAAACTTAAACAAAAAATGAAAAAGAAAATTCTACTGGTTTTATCCTTGGTAGCCATAAGCTTTGTATCCTGTGAGTCCAATGATGATAGCGATTATGCAGAATACTTGGTTGCCAGGCCTCTTGTGATCAGCAAGACAGAACTAACCACTGTTGACATTATTGCTCCAACCCCCATTAATGAATCGGGGAAAGTTTACACCTATCAAGATTACATTTTTATCAATGACAAATACCAAGGGGTGCACGTCATTGACAATTCCAATCCGCTACAGCCAAGAAAAATTGCCTTTATCAAAATTCCCGGAAATGTGGATATTTCCGTTAAGGGTGATTTCCTATATGCCGATAGTTTGACCGATCTTGTTGTATTGGATATCTCTGATATCAATAATATAGCACAAGTTAACCGACTGGAGAACGTACTACATAATAATGTTTTTTGGCCCTTTGAAGCCGATATTGTGGAAAATGAGGGTTTTGATTGGGAAACCGAAGTATTGATAGGTTGGGAAACTACTACGGAACGAAGACTGATTGCTGAAGTGGAGGAGCAAAGAAATACAGATGTGATATTTTTTGGTGATATCGCTGTGGCTGAAGCTTCCGATGCTGGAGGCGCCGGACAGGGAGGGTCGTTGGCAAGGTTTAAAATTGTGGAAGATTACCTCTACGCCGTGGACAGCCATAATATTAATGTATTCAACATTTCCGATTTGGATAATCCTGTAGACTTGGAAGATGTTTATGCCGGATTCGATATTGAAACCATTTTCAATAGGGGCAACCATTTGTTTTTGGGAAGTATGAGAGGGATGTACATTTATGATATTACCTCCCCTGCTACCCCAACTTTTGTATCTGAGTTTCAACATGGCACTGCTTGTGATCCTGTTGTGGTGGATGGGGATTATGCCTATGTGACCTTGAGAGGAGGAAACAACTGTGGGGCTTTGGAAAGTGGACTCTTTATTGTGGATATATCTGATATTGAAAATCCCGAGTTGACCGTGGATTATCCCATGGATGAGCCTTATGGTTTAGGAATACGGGATGAAAAGTTATTTGTGTGCGATGGAAGTTCCGGACTCAAGGTCTATGACAAGACCGATGTGATGGCGTTGGAACAGTTAAATCATTTTAAAGATATTGTTACGTTTGATGTTATTCCGTTGGAAAGCCATTTAATCATGGTGGGCGATGAGGTGTTGTATCAATATGAATATCTGGATGACGACATCAGGCTTATGAGCCAAATTGACTTGAAGTAATCCAATACAATAAGCTTCTGTAATATCCCGTTTTAAGCGGGATATTTTTTTGCGCTTTATTTTGTCAAAAAGTCAAAATCGAAAAATTCATATACTTTTGTTACCTCTAAACCCCGTTGCATGCCTAAGAATTTAGTTATAGTTGAGTCACCTGCGAAGGCTAAGACCATTGAGCGTTTTCTAGGAAAGGACTTTCAGGTAGAATCCAGTTTTGGTCATATTGTAGACCTACCTTCCAAGGAACTTGGTGTTGATGTAGACAATGGATTTAAACCCAAATACACAGTTGACAAGGAAAAGAAAACCTTGGTGAAAAAACTGAAGGATTTGGCTCAGAAAGCAGATACCATTTGGTTGGCCAGTGATGAGGACCGGGAAGGGGAGGCCATTTCATGGCATTTGGCCGAGGCTCTAAAATTGGATAAAAGCCGGACCAAACGAATCGTTTTCAACTCCATTACCAAATCGGCCATCCAAAAGGCCATAGAAAACCCAAGGGAAATCAACTATAATTTGGTGAACGCCCAGCAAGCCCGAAGGGTCTTGGACAGACTGGTGGGGTACGAACTCTCTCCAGTGCTCTGGAAAAAAATCAAACCGGGATTGTCCGCAGGTAGGGTGCAGTCTGTTGCTGTACGATTGATTGTGGAACGGGAACGGGAAATCGAAGGGTTCACTCCAGAGGCTTCGTATAGAATCCGTGCCGAATTCAAAACTTCCAACGGAAATAATTTTGCCGCCAAATTGGGTAAAACCTTTCCCACCAAGGAAGCAGCGGAAAGCTTTTTGCAACAAAATAGGGGTGCGGATTTTTCCGTGGCCAGTTTGGACAAAAAACCGGCCAAAAAGTCTCCGGCACCTCCATTTACAACTTCAACCTTGCAACAGGAAGCCTCGCGTAAGCTTTACTTTTCAGTAAGCCGTACCATGCAGGTGGCGCAGCGTTTATATGAAGCAGGTTTGATTACCTACATGAGGACGGACAGTGTCAACCTTTCCAATGAAGCGCTGAATGCTGCCAAGGACGCCATTGTTCAAAATTATGGGGAGTCCTACAGCAAGGTGAGGAACTATACAGGTAAATCCAAAGGCGCACAAGAGGCTCACGAAGCCATTCGACCTACAGATATGTCCAGGCAAAACCCATCCTTGGAAAGAGATCAAGCCAAATTATACGAATTGATCTGGAAACGGACCTTGGCTTCCCAGATGAGCGATGCCCAATTGGAACGCACCAATGTAAAGATTAAGGCCAATACCCACGGCGAGGAATTCGCTGCCAATGGGGAGGTGGTCAAGTTTGATGGATTCCTTAAAGTATATCTGGAAGGGATTGATGAGGAGGATAGTGTTGAGGAACAAGAAGGGATGCTACCTGCCATGAGCGTGGGAGAAGCACTCCAAAATAATTTTATCACAGCCACCCAACGTTTCACACGACCACCCTATAGATATACCGAAGCATCTTTGGTGAAAAAACTGGAAGAACTAGGTATTGGTAGACCCTCTACCTATGCACCTACTATTTCCACCATTCAAAACAGAGGGTATGTAGAGAAGGGAACCGTGGAAGGCACGGAAAGAAAATATACCCAGTTGTTATTGGAAGCTGGAAACATAGCTGAGAAATCGCTTTCCGAGATGATAGGTTCCGATAAAGGCAAATTGGTGCCCACAGATATTGGAATGATCGTGAACGATTTCTTGGTGAGTCATTTTACCACCATACTGGATTACAATTTTACCGCCAAGGTGGAGGAGAACTTTGATGAAATTGCCGATGGGGAAGAAGATTGGCAAAAAATGATGCAGGAATTCTACAAGGACTTTCACCCCAAAGTGCTTCATGTTGAGGAAAACGCGGAACGTGCCAGTGGGGAACGGGTTTTGGGTACCGATCCAAAATCGGGAAGACAAGTGGCTGCAAGATTGGGACGTTTTGGCCCCATGGTTCAAATAGGTACTGTGGAAGAGGAAGAAAAACCCTTGTTTGCCAGTTTGTTACCGGAACAGTCCATTTCCACCATTACTTTTGAAGAGGCTATGGAGCTTTTTCAACTCCCAAGAAAATTGGGTCAGTATGAAGGAGAAGAAGTGGAGGCCAATGTGGGCCGATTTGGTCCTTACGTTCGTTTTGGTAAAAAGTTCATTTCCCTGGATAAGGGAGAAAGTGCTTTTGATGTGGATATGGATCGTGCCATTGAGTTGATCAAGGCCAAGCAAAAGGCAGATGCCCCCATCGCCCATTATGAAGATCTGGAAGTTACTAAAGGTGTTGGACGTTTTGGTCCTTTCATCAAATGGAACGGAATGTTCATCAACGTCAACAAAAAATACGATTTTGATAATTTGACCCAGGCGGATATAGGAGAGCTTATCAAGGCCAAAAAAGTCAAGGAGGCCGAGAAATTGGTCCAGGAATGGCCCGCCGAGAAAATCCGTATTGAAAAGGCCCGATGGGGACGACATAATATTATTAAAGGTAGAATCAAGGTGGAGTTGTCCAAGGATGTGGATGCTACCAAGATTTCCTTGGAAGAGGCACAGGCCCTTTTGGAAAAGAAAACACCTAAAAAGAAAACAAAGGCGAAAGCAAAAAAGTAAATGGCATTCGATTTTTTGGTTCCGGTCAGTGATAAGGTACTGGCCTATTCAGAATTACTTCCACCCCAGGCTCTGGGAAAAAACATCCATAAGCACACAGAGAAGAAAGGTCTGCCGGTGTTTGCCAATGCAACGGTGGCCATCTTCGCAGTAAATGAATCCCGAAATGCTTTCGAGAAAAAACCCGAACGCTTGGATGTGGACGAAATCCGAATCCAGCTGTATCGTCTTATGACAGGGAACTGGAATTCCACCATTTTGGACATTGGTGATATTGAGGAAGGGGACACCGTAGAGGACACCTATTTTGTGGTAAAAGAGGTAGTGGCCGGTCTTTTGGAGGAGAATATTATACCTATTATTATAGGGGCCACCCAGGATATCACATTTCCAACCTATAGGGCATTTGATAAAATCAGGGACATGGTCAACTTGGTGTCCATTGATAGCCGGTTTGATTTTGGAGAGGAAGAAGAGCTGATTTCTTCCCACTCCTACATGACCCGAATCATAACAGACAAACCCAACAATCTTTTCAATTTTTCCAATATTGGCTACCAAAGTTATTTCAACGCCCAGGAAGAAATTGATTTGATGGAACGACTTTTCTTTGATGCCTATCGTTTGGGAGATATTGCGGCCAACATTTCTTTGGCAGAACCCATTTTAAGAAGTTCCCATATTGTTAGTTTGGATCTAAGGGCCATTCGCGCCAGCGAAATGGGCTTGTACAAAAACTTTTCCCCCAATGGATTTACAGGAAGGGAGATTTGTGCCATAGCACGATATGCGGGCATAAGCGATAAGGTCTCCCTGTTTGGAATTTATGAGGGCGAGAACTCGCTTCAGGCTTTCCAAATGATTGCGCAAATTATCTGGTACTTTATTGAAGGCATCAGTTTTAGGATAACGGAGTTTCCAAGTTCCAAGAGTGAGGACTTTACCAAGTTCACTGTACCAACGGATACTGAGGAACTGATCTTCTATAAAAGCCATATTACAGAACGCTGGTGGGTTGAGGTCCCATCAATTTTACCCGAACATACTAAAACAAATTCGGCGGCGTTATTACCATGCACCGAGGAGGACTATTTGGATGCTTGCAACCAGAAGATTCCCGAAAGGTGGTTCAAAGCTTACAGAAAGGGCTTTAACTGAACAAATTAAATTTTGAGCATTAACTGTTTTTACACAATAATTTATTCAAAAATCAGTTTTGAGAATAAGAAATTTGTGTAGCACAGTTTAAAAAACTAAATCGAAAATTTAACCTAAAGTATGAGAAAGCTATTCTTTTCATCTATAGCACTTGCTTTTTTACTCGCTAGTTGCGGTTCAAATTCAAAGTCAAAAGGTGAACTCGTTGGAGCCCAAGGAAAAAAATGGTATCCAGAGAAACCCTATGGGATGGAACTAATTCCCCGTGGCTCCTACGTAATGGGTAAGGCTGAGGAAGATCAGGCTAAAGTATTGAATGCTCCTACTAGAACGGTGACCGTTCGTTCCTTTTATATGGACGATACGGAAATTACCAATAGTGAGTATCGACAGTTTGTGGAGTGGGTGAAGGATTCCATTACCAGAACCAAATTGGCCATCTTGGCCGATGAGTTGGGAATTGGCCCAGAAGATGAAGGGATAGGGGAATATGCCTTCAAGGACACTGACACTTCCAGAATTTCAGTTTACGAAAAATATATGCTCGACAATTATGCTGGTCTTGGAGAGACCGGTTATGAAGGTAGGGCCTTGAACAAGGATGTAGACTTGGTTTGGGATACCTCTGAATACCCAGATGAGTACTACGCCGAAGTGATGGATTCCATTTACTTACCTGAAGAGGAAAGTTACAATGGATTGCGTTCCATAGATGTTACCCAATTGAAGTACAAATACAGTTGGATGGACATTGAGGCCGCCGCCAGAGCTAAAAAAGGAAGAAGAAAAGACTTTATTAAACACGAGGAACTTGAAATTTATCCGGACACTACGGTATGGATCAAGGATTTTGAGTATTCCTATAACGAACCCATGCACAATGATTACTTTTGGCACGATGCATACAGCGATTACCCCGTTGTTGGGGTAAACTGGATGCAGGCCAAGGCGTTCTGTAACTGGAGAACCAAGTTCAAGAACGATGATCAAAAGGCAAGGGGCAAACAATTTGTAAACCAGTTTAGGTTGCCTACAGAAGCCGAATGGGAGTACGCTGCCCGTGGAGGAATTGAGGGAGGAACCTACCCTTGGGGTGGTCCATATGTGATCAGCGACACAGGTTGTTTTATGGCCAACTTTAAACCACAACGTGGGGACTACGCAGCAGATGCTGCCCTATACACCGTGGAGGCAAAGTCTTATGAGCCAAACGATTACAATCTTTACAACATGGCTGGTAACGTAGCGGAGTGGACAAGCTCCAGCTTTGACCAAGGAGCCTATGAATACCTGTCCACCATGAATCCAAATATTGGATCGGGGCAGAACCAAAGAAAAGTGATCCGTGGAGGGTCTTGGAAAGACGTTGCTTATTTCTTGCAAGTAAGTACACGGGATTACGAATACCAAGATTCCGCACGTAGCTATATCGGATTCAGAACCGTTCAGGATTATATGGGCGAGGAAGATTCCACCAACGGTAGAAGAAACGGGTTACCTTCTGCTAGATAAATTAAGAAAGAGAGCATTATATAAACCAGTAACCAAATACTTATTTATATAACTTAATTAAAACTAGAATTATGGCACAGTCAAAATCAACAAAAAAGCTGTTTAACATGGCCTACGGCCTTGGGGCATCGGTAGTAATTATTGGTGCACTATTTAAAATCCTTCACTGGGAGTTCGGACCACTGACCGGTGGATTGCTTCTTGCAGTAGGATTGATCACTGAAGCATTGATCTTTGCTATCTCTGCATTTGAACCAGTAGACGATGAATACGATTGGTCTTTGGTGTATCCAGAATTGGCCAATGGTCAGTCCAAAGGAAACAAGAATGACGCTAAGCAAGCTAAAGAAGCTGAGGGTCTACTTTCCAGAAAATTGGATGATCTATTGAAAGAAGCCAATATCGATTCTGAGTTGTTCAACAGCTTGGGTGAAAGTATCAAGAATTTTGAGGGAGCTGCCAAAAACATTGCTCCTACAACAGATGCTATCCAACACACTAAGAAGTACTCTGAAGAGTTGTCACATGCTGCCGCTCAAATGGAGTCTTTGAACAGCTTGTACAAAGTACAATTGGAAAGCGCTAGCCGTCAAGCTTCCATTAATGAGGAAGTAGTACAGAATGCCGGAGCTCTTAAAGAGCAAATGGAATCTTTGGCCACCAACCTTTCTTCCTTGAATGGAGTTTATGGAGGTATGCTTTCTGCCATGAGCAAAAACTAATTAGGGTTTAATTGATATACCAAACCCCAGATCAAATTAATTAATAATTCTAATTAGATAAAAAACATGGCATCAGGAAAACAGACACCACGTCAGAAGATGATCAACCTTATGTACTTGATCTTCATCGCGATGTTGGCATTAAATATGAGCAAGGAGGTCCTCGCTGCATTCGGTTTGATGAATACCAAATTGAAGGCTTCCAATGAAGCTGTTTCTAAGAACAACGCGGAATTCTTTGCAAGTCTAGAAACAAAGGCTCGTGAAGATAACATCAAGTACGGACCTATGGTTGAGAAAGCCAAAGTTATCCAGCAACTTTCTAATGAGTACTATGCTTATTTGGGTGAGTTGAAAAAGGGTATGTTGGCCGACCAAGAAGATCCAAACAACTACGTTGTTATGGATAAATCAGACTATTTAGACAATCTCTTTTTTAAAGGAGACAATCTTAAGCCGGAAGGCCAAGAGTTCCTGTCTAAACTGGAGGATTACAGAGAAAAAATTTCCGCAGCACTTCCAGAGAATATGTCTGAGATTAAAGGAGCTGTAGAAACTAGATTTGAAACTGGTGATAAGGATGGGAAAGTAACTAGAATCAGGGATCAGGTTAAAGTGGATTGGATGAACTACCACTTTGAAGGATACCCATTGGTAGCTTCCTTGACCAAGATCACGCAGTTGCAGGCTGACATTAAGTCCACAGAGCAAGAAGTATTGAAAGGACTTTTGGAAGGTAACTTGACAGAAGCCGTTTCCTTGAAGAATTTCGCTACGTCCTTGTCCGCTTCCAAAACTGCTTTTTACACAGGTGAGAAGTACGATGGTAAGATTATCATCAGTAAGACTGACAACTCTTCCAAGCCAGTTAGGGCTGAGTTGAAGTTGGATGGTAGAAATCTTGTTGCTGATAAGGATTATGTATTGGAAGAAGGTGGTATCAAACTATTGATCAGTGCTGGTGCTGCGGGTGACCATACTGTTTCTGGAACTATGTTCTTTATGCAGGATGGTGAAGAGATTCCAGTTGAGGTGAACAATACCTTTGCTACGATCACTAAGCCTAATGCTGCAGTTATCTCTGCCGATAAAATGAATGTTGTTTACCGTGGTGTGGCCAACCCTATGACCATCTCCATTCCTGGTATTCCAGATAACAAGGTTAATGCTAGAGCAACTGGTTTGAGCAGAAGAAGTGGTAGCAACTATATCATGAATCCAGGTACAGGTAGAACAGTAACTATTACTGCTTCTGGTACTTTGCCTGATGGTCAGGCGATTTCCACAAGATCTGAATTTAGGATCAAGGATATCCCAAGACCAGGTGGTACCGTTCGTGGTGAGGCCGGTAGCGTTAAAATGCCAAGAAGAAACCTTGAGATTTCTACAGTTGGCGCTATGTTGGAAGACTTTGATTTTGACTTGAACCTAGCCGTTAGCGGATTTAAGTTCAAGGTGCCAGGTCAGCCAACCATTAACGTAAACGGTAACAAATTGGATGGAAGAGCCAAGTCTGCTCTAAAAAGAGCCAAGCGTGGTGATGCCGTTCAGATATTCGATATCAAAGCTTATATCACCAACAACAGAACATACAAGTTGAAGAAGGTATCTCCTGTTGTAGTTGAGCTTACAAATTAATTAAGTATAGAAGTATAATCATGAATTGGAAAAATGCATTAATTATTGGAGCGTTGGCTTTTGCTCCCGTATCCATGCTGGGTCAGGCAAACATCTTGAATGCCAAGTTACCACAGGATATAGGTGTAAAGACCGAGGCCCAAAAAGAACAGGACAATGACGCCCCCCTAGCCTACGGATATGTAGATGATAGGGACATCCTTTGGTCCAAGACCGTATGGGAGACCATTGACCTGGACGAGCGTGTTAACTTTCCATTGTACTACCCAACCGATACCATAGGTATTGGAGCGGACAGAAGGTCTTTGTACCATGTTTTGATGAAGAACATCAGAAATGGAAAACTGACCGAGGTGTACACCGATTCGTATTTCACTGAAAAACGAACTTTAGGAGACTTAAGCGCTACGTTAAGAAAGGTGGATACCACCGACCTTGGATACGAGCAATTGAATGCTGGAGAGCAGATTTCTGCGGAGTTTATCAACCAAAGGGATTTGAGCGCAGCCGATATTGAAGAGTATCGCATAAAGGGAATGTGGTATTTTGACAAGCGTCAAGGTGAGTTGAAGTACAGACTATTGGGAATTGCCCCTGTAGCTCCGGACGTAAACTTTATTGATGACGAGTCTGTAGATCCAGGCGAAAACAAAGTAGAACTTTTCTGGATATGGTATCCTGCCGCCCGTCAAGTTCTGCATGATGCCAAGGTCTATAACCAGCGTAACTCTGCGCGACCCATTTCCTTTGATATGCTGTTGAACGCACGCCGATTCAACGGGGTTATCTATAAGGAGGACAATGTCCATGGGGATCGTGAAATAGACGATTACGTATTTGATAATGCACTGTTCCAGTTGTTGGAGGCCAAACGAATCAAGGAGGTCATCCGCGATAGGGAACAGGATATGTGGGCGTATTAAATGAGTCTCAACCTTTAAGCTAAGAGCGAAAAAGGTTGCTAGACGAATTAATCCCGAATTTATTCGGGAAGCCCAAAATAAATTTCCAATTCTATACAGCAAAACGCCGCACGAAAGTGCGGCGTTTTTTCTTGGTTTGTCACCTCAAACTGCCATTCTGAGTGAAGCCGAAGGAGCAGTTTTGAATAAGAATTTTACATTCAATGATATTACTCTAAATCCAGTGAAGGAGTATATCTCCAAAACGTTCGAAGTTCATCATCTGTTCCAGGTCCAACGCCACCAAAAATATAGACATGTTCGTCCAATACTACCACGGCAGATCCTTGTCTTCCTCCTCCCGGAAAACTGGTTTTTTGTGTCCAGCTATTGGAACTTGCATCATATTCCCAAATATCATTTAGGTAGGATGAATCTTGGCCTCTGCCAAGACCCACATAACCCTTATTCCCCACATTGAAGCCGATGGCTTTTGTTCTTGAAATGAAGGGCAATATACTTCCTAATTCTGTCCATGAATCATTGGCAATGCTATACCTGAACATGCTATCTGAATACAAGGCCCCTTTTCCTGTGACAACATAGCCTTGTGTGCCAATACTAAACCCTACCGCGTCAAGATTACCATCGCCATATTCTTTGAATCCTGCCAAATCTGTCCAGGTATTGCCGTCAAATGACTTTAATTTACCATCATCTCCCAAGGTTTTAATGCCGTAGACATAGCCAACATCCTGATTTACAAAAGAAGTCAGTCCACTACCCCAATTGGATGCCATACCATCCCATGCAGCCGTGGCTGGATCAAAATACCAAGTATCATCGACATCATTGCCTTGATAAGTACCTGTGATAATATACCACTTATTGTTCTTTACAAAAGAGGCTGCTCTAAATCTGGGGGAACCAGGACAGGTAACGCCACCAGACCACGTACCTTCATCAGGATCATAAACATAAACTCCGTCAGAGTAGGTGGTTCCGTAAAGACCGAATCCAAAATAAATCTGATTATGGTCATCTACATCCTTTAAAATTGCCATATTGCCGCTTTGGACCGGATCTTTGTTTGCCATCCACCACGGGATTCTAGGTTTTTCCATGGTCCAATGGTGAAATCATCCGTACTTTCCACTTCCTGTCCTCCAACATTTACAGTTATTTTACCAGTGGTTGCGCCTTCGGGAATATCAACCGTCAACTGAGTTGTTTGGGCGTCGGTAATTGTAGCCGGGGTACCATTGAATTGAACAACATTGTGAGCAATGGTGGGGCTAAAGTTTGTTCCTACAATGATCACTTCGGTTCCTGCTATTCCCTGCTCGGGAGTAAAACTGGTAATGATGGGTAATGGTACTACGAAATTCCCTAAGCTTTGTACTGTTTCATTACCGACCTCTACACTGATTTTGCCATCGGTGGCTCCAGATGGCACAATCACCTGTAATTGTTCGGCAGTGGCACTGCTTACCGTACAAATCACTCCATTGAATTCTACAGTGTTATCAACCTTGTTAGGGCTGAAGCCCGTACCATCAATGGTAACCATGGTGCCCACAATTCCTTGTTGCGGGTCAAATCCCGTAATGGAAAGTTCATCTTCGGATTCAGTTGTTACCGTAAATGTCCCTGTGCTTTTAGTTTCCTGTCCATCCACCTCCACACTTATCTTTCCATCCGTAGCCCCGGCGGGGACGGTAACCGTTAATTGTGTGGTCGATGCATCAGTAACCGTGGCTTTCGTACCATTGAATTTTACAATGTTCTCGGCCGCTGTTGCACCAAAATTGCTGCCATCAATGGTGACGTCGATTCCAACGTTCCCCTTTGTGGGGTTAAAACTTGAAATAGAAGGCGGATTGGCATCTGGAGTATCCAGTTTTTTTGGGTCGTCCTTGCCACAATACACAAAAAGTACCGCGGCCAAGATGCATGAAGCATAAGTAAAAATTGACTTTTTCATCATAATAAAGATTTTAGAAAGCCAATAAAAGGAACAATGGATGTGTTATGGCCCAGGAATTGACCAATGCCCGCTTTCAATTGACGGATGGGTTTTTTCAATGAACAATTACCAATTACCGATGTTCAGTTTTTAATTTCACAAGCACCAAGCACCAAGCACCAAGTACCAAAATCCTTCATCCATTGACTAAACATTCGTAACAATTAGTGTAATTTGAGTCAAACCTTAAATAGACCAATGCACTATATTCAGCATCTACTCGGGATACGTACTTTTGTACTATGTATGACTATTTAATTGTTGGCTT
The DNA here is from genome assembly GCF_965233845.1 of Flagellimonas sp. Lineage (GTDB taxonomy): Bacteria > Bacteroidota > Bacteroidia > Flavobacteriales > Flavobacteriaceae > Flagellimonas. The sequence goes on along the minus strand of NZ_OZ247584.1, from coordinate 3,322,916 downwards.
AGGGCTTGCCGGAATCTCTTTTTGTGAAACCCTTGAAAAAGCAGGGAAGACATACTATGTTATTTCAGATAACTCACAACAATCCTCCTTAGTGGCCGGGGGCATGTACAACCCGGTTATTCTAAAGCGTTTTACGCTGGCCTGGAAGGCCAAGGAACAACTGGACCTGGCCATGCCTTTTTATACCGCTTTGGAGCAAAAACTGGGAGTAAAATTGGATTATAGACAGCGGTTACTACGCAAGTTCGCATCCATTGAAGAGCAGAACCTTTGGTTTGAAGCGGTGGACAAACCGGGTCTGGAAAATTTTATGTTCACAACCATTCAACAAAATAAAAATCCTTCGTTGGATGCTCCATACGGCTTTGGCGAAGTGCTGTACACAGGTCGCATTGATACCGCTGCCCTGCTGGCAACCTATACCGAATATTTAAATAAAAATGGTGTTCTCCAACTTTCAACTTTCGACTTTGCCCATTTTAATGCCTCCTCAGACCATGTTTCCTATAAAACCATCAAGGCCAAACAAATTGTCTTTTGCGAGGGCTACGGGCTTAAAAACAACCCGTTTTTCCAGTATTTACCGCTAAATGGAACCAAAGGAGAGCTTTTGACCATCAAAACACCGGATTACAAGGAGGAAAATGTGATCAAATCTGGAGTGTTTACCATTCCAATGGGGAATGATTTGTACCGGGTTGGAGCTACCTACAAATGGAAGGACAAGACCAATGCTCCAACCGAAGAGGCCAAATCGGAACTCTTGGAAAAACTAAAAACGTTCCTCAAGTGCGATTTTGAAATTGTGGATCATGTTGCGGGAATTAGACCCACGGTTGTGGATAGGCGACCTTTGGTTGGTCAACATCCGGAACATAAAAACCTTTATGTATTAAATGGGTTTGGTTCCCGAGGGGTAATGATTGCTCCATATGCTGCTGGGCAACTCTTCAACCATATTGAAAAAGGAGCCAATCTGGATTCAGAAATCAATATTGAGAGATTCACCAAAAGGTACCACACCAAAGAAAATTTTATTTAAAACCACTCCCTCCAATTTGACACAAAGTGTCAATCTACTTTCCCCTTGCCAAGATAGCGGAGAAATGTATCTGTGGAAATTAGCACAACCTGCCTGCCAGCAAGGCAGGTTCGTGTTAACCTATTGGCAGAACACAAAATGGCCAATTAATAAGGGTAAGGTAGAATCAACTTGTTACTGACCAATGTGACCCTTGACTTCCGGTTCGTATTTAAAAAAGAAATTGATCCAGATATTTCGGGATAATCTTATGATTACAGGTAAAAACACGATCAGGGTCAAAACTATTGCTATAAAAGTGTTGACCAAGGAGGCTCCCAAAATCAAAAAAGCAATGACAAAGGCAGCGGTACCAAAGGCAATGCCCACAGCATAACTCACATACATGGAGCCATAGAAAAATGAGGGTTCAATTTTGTATTTGGTGCCACAGTGCGAACAACGTTCATGCATCTTGAACAGTTGGGAAATGGCATAAGGATTCGTGCTTTCATACATACTCTCTTCGTGGCATTTGGGGCAACTTCCTGTTAAAATGCTGTAGAGTTTGTTTCCTTTTTTTAACATTTGCAGCGATTTTGATGCAAAAGTACGGATTAACCCTCTTTTGTTATGTAATTCAGGTCACATAAAATGCTTAATATTCACAATCTTTCGGTCGCCTTTGGGGGCGAATATCTTTTTGAGGAAATCGCCTTTCGGTTGAACGGGGGAGACCGTGTTGGACTTATCGGGAAAAATGGGGCTGGCAAGTCTACTTTGCTCAAGTTGCTTTCCAAGGAAATGGCTCCTGATACGGGAACCATTGCCACCGAAAAGGATATCAAGATTGGTTTTTTAAAGCAGGACATCGATTTTGAACAGGGACGAACCGTTTTGGAAGAATCCTATCAGGCTTTTACCGAAATCAAAGCGCTGGAACTCCAGTTGGAAAAAATCAACCAAGAACTGGCGGAGCGTACCGATTATGAAAGTGAAGGCTATAACCAATTGATGGTGGATTTGACCGATGTGACCCATCGCTATGAAATCCTGGGGGGATATAACTATCAAGGAGATACCGAAAAGGTGCTGATCGGACTGGGCTTTAAACGGGAGGATTTCAACAAGATCACTGATACCTTTTCCGGTGGATGGCGCATGCGGATTGAGCTGGCCAAACTCCTGCTTCAAAACAATGATGTGCTGCTTTTGGATGAGCCTACCAACCATTTGGATATCGAATCCATTATCTGGTTGGAGCAGTTTTTAAAAAATTATGGTGGTGCTGTGGTCATCGTTTCCCATGACAAGATGTTCTTGGATAATGTGACCAATAGAACCATTGAGATTTCACTGGGGCGAATCTACGATTACAACAAACCCTACACCAAGTTTCTGGAGCTTAGAAAGGAGATGAAAGAGCAGCAGTTAAATGCCCAGAAAAATCAGGAAAAGCAAATCCAACAGACCGAAAAACTCATCGAAAAGTTTCGTGCGAAGGCTACCAAGGCCTCCATGGCGCAATCGCTGATCAAAAAGTTGGACAAGCTGGAACGTATTGAAGTGGATGAGGAGGACAATAGTGTCATGAACGTGAGATTTCCGGTTTCCGTCACCCCAGGAAAAGTGGTGGCAGAATTGGAAAATCTGTCCAAAAGCTATGGCGACAATCATGTATTAACAGGAATAGATCTTTTGGTGGAGCGAGGCAGCAAAACCGCCTTTGTAGGTCAGAATGGACAAGGAAAGACCACCTTGGCGAAAATCATGGTGGGGGAACTGGACCACGGAGGAAGCATTAGGATAGGGCATAACGTCCAAATCGGATATTTTGCCCAAAACCAGGCAGAATATCTGGATGGTAACAAGACCATTTTGGACACCATGATTGATGAAGCCAATGAGAGCAACCGAAGCAAAGTACGGGATATTTTAGGCTCCTTTCTCTTTAGAGGGGACGAGGTGGAAAAATATGTAAAAGTGCTTTCCGGAGGGGAAAGAAATCGTTTGGCACTGGCCAAAATGCTGCTTCAGCCTTTCAATGTGTTGGTCATGGACGAACCTACCAACCACTTGGATATTAAATCCAAGAATGTACTGAAACAAGCCTTGCAAAACTTTGAGGGTACCTTGGTACTGGTTTCCCACGACAGGGATTTTCTTCAGGGCTTGACCGATAGGGTGTACGAATTCAAGGAAGGCCGAATCAAGGAATATTTGGGGGATATTGACTTTTATTTGGAGCAACGAAAGGCCGAGGATTTTCGAAAAATTGAAAAGGGAGAGCAAAAGACCCCAGTCAAAATTGAAAAACCAAAGGAGAATGATTATCAAGCCCAAAAGAAGCTAAAATCACTTAAAAACAAATTGAGTGGGGTGGAAAAGAAGATTTCGCAATTGGAAAAGGAAATTGCCGAAATTGATCACGACCTGCTCATGGATTACGATGCAACCATTGCCAAGCCTGACTTTTTTGATGGCTATCAAGGCAAAAAGAAAGAATTGGAGACCTTAATGCAAGACTGGGAAAGTCTTTCCCATGAGCTGGAATCCTTGAATTAAAATTGTGATTGTCACTTCGAGCCTGCCTGTCTGCCGACAAAGGTGGGCTCGAGCTGACAAGCAGGGTTTTCGGACACTCCTATCTGATTCATTCTAATTTCAAGAGAATAGAGTGTTCTACACCACATTTTTTACCCTGTTTACAACATTTTTCCCAGGTTACACCTATTTAATTTGTAGAGTTGCTGTCTCAATGCGTAATTTGTAGGTAAATTCTTATAAACTGAATTGTAACTCATGATAAGACTAACCGTTTTTTGCTTTTTGGTAATGGCTTCCACAATTGGATGGGCCAATGGGGAGATCTCTGCCAAAGAAAAGGCTGTTTTGTTGGATCTTTACCACAGCACCAAGGGAACGGACTGGAAAGTTACCTGGAATCTTGACGAACCGGTTGCCCAATGGAAAGGCGTAAAGGTTAAGGATAATCATGTAGTGGGAATTAACCTTTTCATGAACAATCTGGATGGAATTCTTCCAGAAAGTATAGGAAGACTTAAATATCTTACCCACCTCAATTTGGCATTCAACAGCATTACCGGGGTTTTACCCAAGGACATTGTAAAGTTGAAAAGTTTAAAGGTATTGCGACTGGAAATGAATAGGATAAAAGGAGCCCTGCCCACAGGGATTGGGCAACTTCAGGAGTTGGAGGTATTTTCCATGTTCAACAATTTTTTGAGTGGTTCCATTCCACCAACCTTTGGGGAACTCAAAAATCTACGGGAGCTGAACTTGTCCAGCAACAATTTGAAGGGCATTATCCCAAACACTATTGGAAATCTTACAAAACTGGAAGCCTTGGGCCTTTTCGAAAACAGTTTGGAGGGAACCATTCCGGAAGAAATGGGAAATCTAGGTGAATTAAAGGAATTAGTGCTGGCCAACAATCAATTGGGAGGAGAAATACCTTCAGAATTTGGACAGTTGGCGAGCTTAAAAATATTACAGTTGCAGAACAATAGGTTTAATTCCTACAAGGGGCTGCAAGAGATGGACACAAGACAATTTTTGGTATTTGATACCGATGAAAAAAGCTTGAATCCCAAGTTCAACGAAATACAGCTGCAACGCACACGAATGGCTGATACAAAATTTGAAGATGTTGACGATAATGAGTAGTTAGTTATACTTTAGTTTGTTTGGTTTGGGGATACAGGCGTGTATCCCCTTTTTTTGTGTCCTTTTTACAAAGAACAGTACACATTTATGAAATATTTAACCAAGCAAGTATGCATTAGCCAATAGTTTTGCAAAGACTAATCGGTACCAACACATGCGCAAGCTCATTTTCTCGGTCATTGCAGGTGGCCTCATTATTTTTCTGTCCATTTTCTTCGCTAAAATGATTGCAGGAAGCAAGAAGGATAAACGCCCTCAACCACAAAGGGTGGTTAAAACGGTTTTTGTGGACACGGTCAAAAATGTCACAGTTCCTATTATCGTTCCAGCCAATGGAAACTTAAGGGCCAAAAGACGCGTAGAACTTTTTTCAGAAGTTCAGGGAGTTTTTAGGTCAGGGAGCAAATTGTTCCGCACTGGGCAAGAGTACGGCGCAGGCCAGACTTTAATCCGAATAGATGCCAACGAATACTACGCATCAGTACAGTCGGCCAAAAGCAACCTATACAATCTACTTACTTCCATTATGCCGGATTTAAGGTTGGATTATCCTACCATATATCCTAAATGGCAGTCCTATCTCAATGGCTTTGATTTGGATAGAACCACACCCAAATTACCCGAAATGACCAGTGAAAAGGAAAAATTCTTCATCTCTGGCCGTGGGGTAATATCTAACTATTATAACGTAAAGAACTTGGAACAACGCTTGTCCAAGTATACCATATCAGCACCCTTTAAGGGTGTGTTAACGGACGCTTTGGTCACTGAGGGAACCTTGATCCGGGTAGGGCAAAAGCTGGGAGAATTCATCAATACGGGTGTGTACGAGTTGGAAGTTTCTGTAAGCAAAACTTACGGTGATTATTTGACCGTGGGCAAGGAAGTGGAACTTTTCAATCTGGAGAAAACGGAAAAATTTACAGGGGAAGTGACCCGGGTGAACGGCCGGGTGGATCAAAACTCCCAAACCATTACCGTCTATATAGAGGTCAGTGGGGATAAGCTTAAGGAAGGGCAATATTTGGAAGCCAACCTAGAGGCCAAGGAGGAACCCAACGCCATTGAAGTGGATCGTTCCTTGCTGTTGGAAAACAACCAGATTTTTGTGGTTCGTGATTCCATCTTGGATGTCATCGACGTAAAACCCGTTTACTTTACGGATAAAAAGGTGGTGCTCAAAGAGGTTCCCAATGATGAAGTTATTGTTTCCAAGGCAGTTTCCGGAGCTTACACCGGCATGGTAGTTAAAGTATTCGATGCTGCTAAATCCAAAAGGGCTAAATCGTGAAAAAGGTCATATCCTATTTTATAAAGTACCATGTTGCGGTCAATGTGATCATCATTGCCTTTTTCATTTTTGGGATTGTAGGGGCGTTTTCCCTAAAATCTTCCTTTTTCCCCTTGGTAGAATCCCAGAATGTATTGATCAATATCACCTATCCTGGGGCTTCCCCATTGGAAGTGGAAGAAGGTATTGTGTTAAAAATTGAGGACAATCTTAAGGGACTTCAAGGAGTGGAACGGGTAACCTCCACCTCAAGGGAAAACAGCGGAAGCATCAATGTTGAGATTGAAAAGGGGAGGGATATTGATTTTATGCTTCTCGAGGTGAAAAATGCCGTGGATAGAGTACCCACTTTCCCTACCGGGATGGAACCATTGGTGGTTTCCAAGCTTGAGGCGGTACGGCCCACCATTAGTTTTGCGGTAAGCGGAAATGACATTCCTCTGGCCACCTTAAAACAAATTGGAAGACAGATAGAAAATGATCTTCGGGCCATTGATGGTATTTCCCAAATTGAAATTTCAGGATATCCCCAGGAAGAAATTGAAATTGCGGTCAATGAAAATAGCTTACTGGCCTATAATTTATCCTTTACCGAGGTGGCACAGGCAGTTTCAAGTGCCAATATTCTGGTTACCGGAGGGAATATCAAAACCGATGCGGAGGAATATCTGATCAGGGCCAACAATCGTTCCTACTACGGCGATGAACTTTCCAATGTGGTGGTTAGGGCAGATGCTTCAGGTAGAGCCATTCGGTTAAAGGATGTGGCCATCATTAGAGATCGCTTCTCAGAGACTCCAAATGCGTCCTTCCTCAATGATGAACTGTCGGTTAATGTTACCGTGACCAGTACCAATACGGAGGATTTGATCGGCTCTGCCGAGAATGTGAAGGAGTATATAGCTGATTTCAACAAAAAATACACCAATGCCCAGTTGGAAGTGATCAGCGATCAATCCAAAACCTTGACTCAACGTACCGACCTCCTAACGGAAAATGCCGTGATTGGGATGATTCTGGTGCTCCTCTTTTTGTCGCTATTCCTAAATACAAGATTGGCCTTTTGGGTGGCCTTTGGCCTTCCCATTGCCTTCTTGGGGATGTTTGTTTTTGCACCCATGCTCAATGTGACCATCAATGTACTTTCCCTGTTTGGGATGATTATTGTAATCGGGATTTTGGTGGATGACGGTATCGTGATTGCTGAAAACATTTATCAGCATTACGAAAAAGGAAAGAGCCCCATAAAGGCGGCGATTGATGGAACCATGGAGGTGATTCCTCCTATTTTATCGGCCATCATAACCACTATCCTGGCCTTTTCCATTTTCCTGTTTTTGGATGGAAGAATTGGGGATTTCTTTAGTGAAGTATCCGTAATCGTGATCCTTACCTTGGTAGTGTCTTTGGTGGAAGCTCTGATTATTCTGCCTGCGCACTTGGCCCATTCCAAAGCATTACGGCCCAAGAGCCAGGATCCAAAGTCCAGCATAGGTCGAATTTTTGCCAAGCTGCGGGTTATCAATAAACTGGGTGATCAGGGCATGGCTTGGATGCGTGACAAATGGTATAGCCCCACCCTGCGGTTTGCTTTGCGATATAAGTTTTTGACCTTTTCCTTTTTCTTTATGGCATTGGCTTTGACTTTTGGATCCATTGGAGGGGGAATTATTCGTAGATCTTTCTTTCCACAAATAGCCAGTGATAGGGTTGCCGTGGAGCTTCAAATGCCCAATGGGACCAATGAAAAGGTAACGGATTCCATCATTAGCATGATCCAGGAAAAGGCAGAAATTGTCAACCAACAATTAACGAAGGAATATTTGCAGGGAACGGATAAGGTGCTGTTTGAAAACATGCTGAAGACTCTTGGCCCAGGTTCTTCCACCGCTACTTTGATTATTAATCTATTGCCAGGGGAAGAACGCCCGGATGAGATCGTTTCTCCAATGGTGGCAGGAAGGTTAAGGGAATTGGTTGGCCCCGTGATTGGGGTAGAAAGTTTGATTTATGGCTCTGGGGGCAATTTTGGCGGGGATCCAGTTTCCGTTTCGCTTTTGGGTAATAATATTGCTGAACTCAAGGCGGCCAAACAAGAGTTAAAGACCGCCATGGTAAACAATGCCCTGTTAAAGGATGTGGCGGATAATGATCCAGCAGGGATAAAGGAAATTCGAATTGAACTCAAGGAAAATGCCTATCTATTGGGATTGGACTTGAGGAGTGTCATGAATCAGGTAAGGGCCGGATTTTTCGGTTCCCAGGCGCAGCGTTTTCAGCGAGGGCAAGATGAGATTCGGGTTTGGGTTCGTTACGATCGCAGCAACCGTTCCTCTATCACAGATTTGGATGACATGCGCATTATGGCTCCCTCAGGTGAGCGGATTCCGCTTAAGGAAATAGCATCCTACTCCATTGAGCGGGGTGATGTGGCCATCAACCATTTGGACGGACAAAGGGAAATCCAAATTTCTTCGGACTTGACCAATGACAAAGTCTATACGGGAACAGATGCCATGGCTTGGATTCGAAACGAAATTATGCCCGATATCCTGTCCAGATACCCTTCCATCACACCTTCTTATGAGGGTCAGAATAGGGAAGCCAATAAGTTTAGCAACTCTTTGCGCTTTGTAGGTCTTACCGTGCTTTTTCTCATTTTTGTGACCATAGCCTTTACCTTTAGGAGTTTTAGTCAACCTTTATTGTTGATATTAATGGTTCCTTTCAGTTTAACGGCTGTTGCTTGGGGCCATTGGATTCATAACTTTCCCATCAATATCTTGTCGCTTTTGGGAATCATTGCGCTGATTGGGATTATGGTCAATGATGGATTGGTGCTTATTGGAAAGTTCAACAATAATTTACGGGATGGCCTAAAGTTTGATGAGGCCATCTATCAAGCTGGTCGATCTAGGTTCCGGGCTATCTTCTTGACCTCTATCACCACCATAGCAGGTTTGGCACCCCTTCTTTTGGAAAAGAGTCGTCAGGCCCAATTCTTAAAACCCATGGCCCTTTCCATTGCCTATGGTATTGGATTTGCCACGGTTCTTACCCTTTTGATGCTGCCCATTTTTCTTTCTTTTGGCAATTATGTCAAGGTATTTGTGAAACAGATGTGGACGGGTGAAAAGGCAACCAGGGAAGAAGTGGAACGATCTATTAGGGAACGCAACGAGGAAGAACATATGATGCACGAGGGACTATACAGTCAGAATGGAAGTTCTACCCACATAGAGAAGGAAGAAGCTCCTAAAGTTTTAGAAGGCACTACAGAATGAAACGCATATTTTATACCTTACCCTTATTTATTTTCGTATTCGCAAATTGGGCCCAGGCACAAGAACCCTTGTTGTCCAAAGAGGAAGCAATTGACTTGGCACTACAAAACAATTTGGGAATCCAAGTGGCAAGAAATACCCAAAGAATTGATGATAACAATGCCAACATTTTAAATTCTGGATATTTGCCCACGGTGACCGCCAATGGGGGAGGAACCATAGACAGGCAAAACACAGAGGGTACCTTGGCCAATGGGGACACACGTACGGCAGATGGTGTGGAAACCAGGAGATATAATGCCTCGGTAAACGTAAATTACACGCTTTTTGATGGCTTGGGCCGTCATTATAACTATAAAAGTTTCAAGGAGCGCTCCCAACAATCCGAACTGGAAGTACAGCAGACCATAGAAACTACCATTTTGCAGTTGTTCACCGTCTATTATGAGGTAGCTCGATTAACCGAGAACACGCAAAACCTGGAAAGTGCCTTGGAAATTTCAAAGGATAGACTTACTAGGGCAGAATACCAATTTGAATATGGTCAGAATACAGGCTTGGATGTATTAAATGCCGAAGTGGATATCAATACCGATAGCATCAACCTATTGAATTCCAGACAACAGTTGCGTAACACCATGCGCGACCTGAATCTTATTTTAAATAGGGAACTGGCCACCACCTTTGCGGCGGACACTACGGTGAATTTTGTTTCTGGTCTGGAAATGGAAAACATGCATAATGAGGCTAAAGACAATAACATTAGGCTACAGATTGCAGAAAAGCAGTTGAATATCAACAATTACAACTTTAAATCTGCCAAAAGTGCATATTTGCCCACCATAGGCCTTACGGGGACTTATGGGTGGAACGAATCCAACAACAACAGTCCTTTGGCCTTTGTTGTGCAAAACACGGCTACAGGGGTTACTGGAGGTATCAACCTTACTTGGAATTTGTTTGACGGGGGGAGAAGTATCACCAACATTAAGAATACCAAAATCAACTACGAGACCCAAGAGTTGTTGCAAAAACAGATAGCTTTGGAAGTGGAACGCGATATTCGCAATGCTTGGGACAGCTACACCAACGCGCTTTATGTTTTGGAGGTCCAGGAAAAGAATTTACAGACCAATCAAGATAATTTTAATCGAACGGATGAACGCTACAAGTTGGGGCAGGTAACCTCCATCGAATTCAGACAGGCACAATTGAACCTTTTAAATGCAGAATTGGCCCAAAGTCAGGCCAAATACAGTGCAAAATTGGCAGAACTGCAGATGTTACAGATCAGCGGGCAATTGCTCAATGTCGATTTCTGATTAATAAACTACAACCGCATCTTAACTTCCGATTAGGGAGAGTTCTACAAGGGTTAGAGATTTAACCATTGCTTAAATTCTGCCGCTTTGTTCTTGCTTATTAGAATGCCTGCCTCAGATTTGGGAACAACCAAAATCTTTAATTGGTTTTTCCCATATTTTACAATTTTGTCAATACTGGAAATGGCAATGATAAATTGTCTGTTGGCCCTAAAAAAATGAGCACTGTCCAGTTGTGAAAACAGCTCATCCAGACTGGAATTGGTAGTGGACCGTTTCCCATCAAAACAAACCACATAGGTAATGGAGTTTTCGGTATAGATATGGGCAATCTCCTCGGTAGCCACAGGCAACAGTTCATTACGAATGTAGGTAAGAATCCTTCGTTTAATGGTGGTGTCTTCCTTATCTCCCTTACTTTTTACGGATACACGTTGTTGGTAATCCCCAACAGCCCTATTAAGTTTGGAAAGGTTGATTACTTCATCTTCCAGCTGCTTGTTTTTGGCCTCCAACTGTTTTTCATAGTTGCTCCCAATAAGGCGAACCACTACCACATAGGACAGGACCACAAAGAGTCCCATGAGTAGAAAGATGGTATAAAACCGATTTCTCATTTCCTGCAATCTTTGGGAGATATTATCAATGCCAATGTGTGCGGCCACAATCCAGTCAGAGCCACCTACGGGATATAAATGGATGACCTCGGATTCTTTGACCAAGGCTGGGTTTGCAGAATCGCGGTTCTCTTTTAAGCGTTGGCTGAGTTGACCATAAAAACTTTCCACGGTCAATTCATCAGCGACGGAAGAAACAAAGGATTTAGATCCACCGGCTTGTTGCCCAACAATCTTGATGTCTGGATGGCAAATGATTTTTCCGGACCAATCCAGAATACTCAAATACCCAATATCCGTATCGGTTTCTTCCAAACTTTGCTGCACGCTCTGGACAATGGAGTCCTTGGCAATCCCCATTTGTGTCTTTTGACCTACCAAAGTGGCAAAGGATTTGGCCTCGTTTTTACTGAATTCCAGATAAGTTTCAAGCAGGGTAAGGGTTCCGGATTTGGTCAAATAGTGCAGGGCAATGCTCGCAATTATGGCATAGATGACCGTGATGGAAATAAACGTTAAAAAGTATAACCTATCCTTTCTCATAGGGTTTCCAACAAATTTTTTATCCAATATAATGATTTTATACCCCCTTTGTAAAAGCATTCAGGGTTTACTTTTTCGGCAACATGGTTAGGAATTCCTTTTAAGGCCAAAAATTCCCTGTCAAGGCCCAGTTTTCCCTTTCGCAAAGGTTTACCCTTCATAATTGCTTGAGGTACTGTTGTTTTGGTAGTGTAAATCAAATGACATTATTAAACTCAAAAACAATCACAATCATGAAAAAGAAACTAATGTATCTATGCTCACTGGCAGTTTTGGTCGTATTCGCAAGCTGCTCAAGCGACAGTGAAGAAGATCTAACCCCACCCAATGAAGATTTGGTCACTTATGATGGAAACATAAGTGCCTTGATTGGTGGAAACTGTTTGGGATGCCATTCCTCACCTACTCAAAATGGAGCACCCTTTTCCTTGACCAACTTTACCGAAGTCCAGAGCAGGGCAGGAGGTATTTTAACTGCAATAAGCAGACAAACCTCTGAAGCTAGATCAATGCCACCTGCAGGAAGACTACCACAATCGACGATAGATTTGTTTGAGCAGTGGATCGAGGACGGAACCTTGGAAAACTAGTGGAAAATGGTCCAGCGCATGGCTAAGATTTCATTTGTCTTCCTACTCTGTTTTTGGAATTTTCAGGGCATTGCCCAAGACAAATTTATAGATAGAAATGGGGTCGTAATATTTGAAGCTTCCGAGGAACTTTTTGAGGAAGTTAAAGCAATCAACAGTACGGCCACTGCGGTTTTTGATGCCAAAACCAACGAATTGGCATCTCTGGCATTGGTTAGGGCATTTGAGTTTAAAAATTCCCTAATGCAGGAACATTTCAATGAAAGCTATGCCGAATCGGGTCAATTTCCAAAGGCCATTTTCAGGGGAGCCTTGAAAAATTTTGATTTGGGCGACTTGCCATCCTCAGGGGGAGAGGTGCAGCTTGAAGGTACCCTTGACTTTCATGGAAAAGTAAAGGAAATCCGAACTGTGGTCAATGCACAATTGGTCAATGATGTGCTATCCCTCTTGGGCAACTTCACCGTTTCCCCTGCTGACTTTGATATTGAAATTCCAAGGATTGTCAGAAACCAAATTGCCAAGGAGGTACAGGTCAAATTCGATTTTAAACTGAAAAGGAAGTAATGGCTAGGAAATACGTTTTGATGTTAATCGCCATAGCGATAGTGGCCCTGGCAATTGTTGGGTACAAGACCCTTTATCCAGAGTCCAGGAACATTTTGAAGGAGGAAGCCGTCCATCAACTAACTGCACAGAGCTTATTTGAACATTTTTCCGAGGAAAGCGGAGCCCAATTCATTGATCAGGCCATTATAACTACAGGAAAGGTGACGGAAATTGACCAACAATCCATATTTCTGGACCACAAGGTGCAGATCAATTTGTTGGACACCCCGCATTCCGCAATCCAAGTAGAAGATTATTTGACCATTAAAGGAAGATGTATTGGGTACGATGATCTTTTGGAAATAGTAAAAATAGACCAAGCAACAATTACCAATTAGAGATACTAAATCATGAAAAAACTTATAGTGTTTTTGGCCCTTGTGCCCTCAATTATTTTTAGCCAACAGGATCTGTTGGAGGATGTTGAAATTGATGATGCGGCGGCCTATGAATCAGCTGCTTTTAAGGGCTTGAAAATTGTAAATTTTGAATCTACCAAAATGGTCTCCCAAAAAGAGCTCTATTTTGTGGTTTCACACCGTTTTGGAACCATAAAAACAGGAATTGATGATTTTTTTGGATTGGATCAGGCCGTTACCCGATTGAACCTTATTTATGGGATTATGGACGGAATCAATCTGGGCATCTCAAGAAGTTCCTTCCAAAAAACCTACGAAAGCTCTCTTAAGTTGCGATTGTTGCGTCAAAAGGAAGGTGCATCTCCTGTAACACTGGTTTTGTTCAATTCAGCTTTGATAAACACCGCTTTGGATGAGGCTAGTTTGCCAGGTCTTGAATTTAAACATCGAGTGGGCTATGCAGTGTCTGCTTTGATTTCGAGAAAGTTGAGCAATGATGTTTCCTTGCAATTGACTCCCACATTTTTCCATGACAATCTGGTCAGCTTGGAGGAGCAGGACAACTCGCAATTTGCATTGGGTTTAGGGGGAAGATATAAGCTGACCAAAAGATGGAGCCTAAATATGGACTATGGTTGGCATTTGAACCGAGCGGATAATTCCCCATTCAAGAATGCGTTGTCCATTGGTTTTGACCTAGAAACAGGAGGACACGTGTTTCAGTTGCATTTTACCAATGCCCAGCCTATGAACACCAATTATTTTTTGGGTCAGGCTACAGGGGATTGGGGTGATGGAGACATCTTCTTTGGGTTCAATTTATCCAGGGTGTTTTAAGACAAACAGCATGAAAAAAAGTTTGGCAAAAATTCCGGTGGCACATGCTTTTTGCGATGAATGTGCAAGTGTTATTAAGGAACAGCTAATAGGAATAGAGGGGATACACAATGTGTACACCAATCCAATGGATTCCTTGATTTGGTTTCATTTTGGAAGTGCCAATGAGCTGGCTTTGGCCCTCAACAAATTAATGGAAATAGGACACCCGCCTTTAGGGGATAAAATAAAGAAAGAAAATTATGTGCCGCCTTTGTGTCAATGTACCAAGGTTGGTTCCAGTGCGGCATAACTACTTTGAAAAGGGAAATTAGTTTTAGTAGTTTTGGACCCAGGGTTTTAAGTAAGGCCCTGGGTTTCTATTGAAGGTAAGATGCGAAGTTTGACTAGGAAAAACCGTTTGACCCTGTGGATGGCAGTTGGTCTTTTGATTTTGGGCATATGCATGGTTTGGTACATTATGTCGACAAAAACTATAGATATGGCCAATGCAGAGCCCGAGCTATACATCAGTGCCAATGATCTTGTGGATTTGCTGGAAAAAAAGGACGCTGCTGGCCTATTGTCCGCTGAGAAGGTTATTGAAATAACAGGTGCAATCAAGGAGATTAATGAAAAGAATAACCGACTTACCGTTATCTTGCATGTTGAGGGAAAGGAGCATCCATCCATTATTTGTGATATGATGGAAGGTCAGGAACATCTTATCAGCAAATTTGAGCCAACAGACACTTTGGTCATCAAAGGTGTTTTCAAAGGCATTTTAAAAGATGCCATATTTTTGAATTGTGTAGTAAGTCATGAATAGAATGGGTAAACTTCTACCTCTTTTTGCATTGATCGCCTTTAATGGTTTTGGACAAGGGGCTACCAAATCCATGGCAAGACAGGGTCATGTATCATTTTTCTCCTACACTTCCGTGGAGCACATAAAAGCGGAGAATAATCAAGTGCTGAGTATAGTTGACTTAACCACTGGGGAAATAGCCGTGAGCATGCTTATGAACGCCTTTGTTTTTGAAAAGGCCTTGATGCGGGAACATTTCAACGAAAGTTATGTGGAATCCGATATTTATCCCAAGGCCACATTTATAGGTACCATTATGGATTTTGACCCCACTCTTGAAGGTGAACAAACCAGAATGGTGGAAGGTAGGTTCAATATGCATGGGGTTACCAAAGAACTTCAGATAAAGACCAAAATAACACGCAACAACGAGACCTTTGTCCTTTCAGGGACCTTTGAAACCCTGGTGAGGGATTATGAAATAAAGATTCCGCCACTTTTGGCTGGGAATATTGCAAAGACCATTTCAGTGGATTTTAATTTTGAATGTTTGCCCTATGAAAACTAGAGTTTTTTGGACACTATTGGTTTTTGGCCTCTTTGTAAATCAAATTATGGCACAAAATGAGCTGCTGGATATTTTGGAAAAAGAGCATACTGATACGGTGCCCCAATTTGTCCTGGCTACCTTTAAATCCACCCGGATTACCTACGGACATTCTGTTGAAACCCGCAAAAAAGGAATTTTGGAGGTGTTTGCGGCTACCCGATTTTGGAATACTCCTACGCTACGATCCCAGAGTTTTGGGGCGGACAAATTGAATGCGCGCATTGCCTTGGAATATGGAATCAGCGATAGATTTACCACGGGCTTGGGAGGATCAACATGGGATGGTCTTTTTGATGCGTTCGTGAAATACAGGCTCATAAGACAGCAGGCAGATGGCCAGGGATCACCTATTGGACTCACTGTTTTTCAAAACGCAAGCTATAACAGTCATGCCATAAGTAATCCCAATGTAGAGGACGATTTTTCCAATAGATTGTCGTTTACCACCCAACTGCTCATTGCAAAAAAGATCAATTCCGATTTCTCCTTGCAAATTGCCCCAACATTTATCCACAGGAGTGCTGTTTATACACAAGATGAAAGGCAAAATCACCTGGCTCTTGGTTTTGGGGGTAGGTATAAATTGGGGCCGCATGTTTCATTGGTGAGCGAATACTATAGAGTTTTCAATCCGGTGGAAAGCATAGACACCTATGGCCCATTTGGAATTGGGGTAAATTGGGAATTGGGCGATGTGATGCTTCAATTTATGTTGACCAATGCCCCTAGTATGGTGGAAAGCTCCTTTATTGCCGAAACCCGAAACAATTTCAATTTTAAGAACCCCAACCTTAATTTTGGGTTTAATTTCACCTACATCATTCATTTTAAACGGCAGCTTAAAGGACTGAAACAGGAAAATAAAACCCCATAGCATACTGAATATCTTATAACAGCCTGCAAAGACTAAAAACAACAAGACCATGTTGGAACATTTCTTTCAATGTCCTTATTGTTGGGAAGAAATTTCCTTTCTTTTGGATACCTCTGTCCGTCAACAAACCTATGTGGAAGATTGTGAAGTATGCTGTAATCCTATAGAAAGCCAAGTAGGGTTTGAAAATGGGGAATTGACGCAATTTCAGGTCAGATTGTTGGGGCAGTAAGAACTATTGTATTTCAACTAGTTGCAAATAATCATTGTTTTTGGCCACCAAAAGCCCCTTTTTATTGTTGGCAAGTCTTAATATGGATGCACGGCTCACATCCCCTGTGACGTACAATCCGTTGCTGTATGGCATTTGAGGTTTAAAACTTCCGCTCCCGTTTCCTTCCATCAATAGGCCGTATCCAGCATCCTGTCTAGGAGTTTCCACTTCAAATCCGTACAAATTTCCCAAAAGAAGCAAGTCTTCCAGCCCATCCCCGGTAAAGTCGTCAGCAATGATTTCCCGTACGGCAGTTTGTTGGGCCAAATTTGGTAAAGGTTTTGGTGAAAAACTGCCATCTCCCTGGTTTTCAAAATAGGTTGAGGCAAAAGTTTTGGATTGGAATTGCACCGCGGTAGCCAGATTTTCTTTACCATAGACATCTTCCAGACTGGCAGATGCAAAATCATGATAGGTAGGGAATTTTTTCTTGATGAAAGGCATTTGGTTGGAACTGCACTCACGTCCTCGTAATGGAAACTGCTTTCCTTCTTGATGATACCCCAAAACAATGTCCATGGATCCTGTTTGATCAAAATCCTTGGCATAAATTTCGAATGGTTCCTCGGACGAAGCTTGATATTTACTGTTTAATCCAAGATTACCTGCTACAAAATCCATATCTCCGTCGGCATCAAAATCCCCGACTTCCAAACTAAACCACCAACCTGTAAGATCTTCCAAGCCTATTTGGTCGGATATGTTCAAAAATGAGCCTTTATGATTTTTGAAGATTTTGATGGACATCCATTCCCCAACAACAATCAAATCCGAATAACCATCCCCATCAATATCGGCCCAAGCAGCGTCAGTGACCATTCCCAAGTCATTTGGGAGTTCTCTGTGCATTGAAGTGAATTTAATGCGCCCATTTTCAGTATCATTTCTCCATAAAGTACTGGTCCCGGATAAGGGATATTTTCCGGGTTCTTGTCTGCCTCCAACGAACAAATCCAAATCCCCATCCTTGTCATAATCATAAGGCCTAACCACCGAACTACTTGAGGAAATGGACTGGTCAAAAGGGTTTAAAATCTTGGTAAAAAGTCCATTCTCATTGACATAAATTCTGTCCAAATAATAGTTGGAACCTGCTTTTTCTTCGTTACCACCACTGGCCACATAAAGATCAAGATCGCCATCCATGTCCACATCAAAAAAGACGGTATCCACCTCTTCATGGATTTTATCATCAGAAAAAACAGCTTGATTTTGTCTTCGGAATTTGCCATTCTCTTTCTGAACATAAAGTACTCCAGGGTGTCCTTTGGCGCCCCCAACATAGAAGTCGTCCAGACCATCTTGGTTGATGTCTCCCACAACCAGAGCTGGCCCTTCTTGGGACATTTTGTGTGGCAACAGGCTTTCCAAGGCAAAATCGTCATATGGGTTTTCCGTATGTCGATGCTCTATTTCGGCTATCTGGGTAATATCTTGAAAAAGTAAATCAGTGACATGGTTTTTTTCTTGTTGCCCATCAAGGGCTTTATGATAATCTAAGAGCATCCGTTGATTTGATCCTAAATTTTTGAAGGTTTGGGTTTTGCCATCCGGCCAGATGACAACCATTTTTTTTACTTGGGTTGCCTCTGACAAACCAAAGTGCACTAAGGGCTGAACTGCCGATTGGTATCCGCGGGTAGGATAATTGGCGGCAAATTGTTTTCCGTCTTTTGTTTCTATGGTTACGATTGCACCAACCCCAAATGGGTTTTGCAAAGGCCCTTTAAATTCAAACTGAATATAGTTCTGGCTGCTATTGTTTTGAAGCAGGGTGGCCGCCTCATCTATATTGTTGATGACCAAGTCCAAATCCCCATCATTATCCAAATCCCCATAGGCTGCACCATTGGAAAAGGTTGGAGTTTGTATGCCCCAGTCTGTTGTTTTGTTGGTGAAAGTTAAATCTCCGTTACTTTTAAAAAGATAGTTGGTTGTTTTGCGCTGAGGTGTTTTTTGAACCAACTCCTCAATGACCTTCGGCATTTTTTCCTTACGGTTTTGGGCCTGTTCCAGCCGTTCCAGTTTATACTTTTTAAAGTCGTTATTCCTGAAATCGCGTTTGAGCCCGTTGGTAACGAACAAATCTTTTTGACCATCATTGTCAAAATCGGCAAGTAGGGGAGCCCAGCTCCAATCCGTATTGGAAACTTTGGCTATTTGGGCAATCTCACTAAAGTGTCCATTGCCATTGTTCAAATGCAGGGCATTGTACATGTATTGATAGTGAAACCCCTTTTCCACCGCATAGTTGAAAGCTTTGGGATTCATACCACTCATACTGGTCTTAATTCCGTAGTTGTCCTCTGCAACCATGTCCAGGGAAATAACCTCTGGTAACCCGTCATTGTTGATATCGGCAATGTCCGTTCCCATAGAAAAGTTGGAGGTATGCCCCATGGAGGTTTTGATACCTTCGGTAAAAGTGCCATCCCCATTGTTATAATAGAGGTAATCCTGTTCTATATAATCATTGCCCACATATATATCCGGCCAGCCGTCGTTGTTCAGATCTCCAATGGAAACTCCAAGACCAAATCCTAGGGAATTGCCAATGATTCCTGCTTGCTTGGAACTATTGATGAACTTTCCACCGTCATTTCGATATAAGCGATCGCCTACCAAGTCGTTATCCTCATTTTTAAAAACTTCTGGCGTATTGGTATTTATGGGCGTTACATTATGATTAAGTAGAAACAAATCCAGATCTCCATCCCTATCATAATCAAAGAATGAAGCTTGGGTGCTATAACCGGAGAAGTCCAAGCCGTAGGCAGCGGCCATTTCCGAGAATGTGCCATTTTTATTGTTGATGTACAGAAGATTTGCCCTGTTTTCTGCTTTTCCTTTTCCTGATTTGCAGACATAGATGTCCAGCCAACCATCCGCATTGATATCGGCCATAGTTACTCCGGTTGTCCAGCCAAAACTTCCTTTAACTTTAGCCTTGGCTGTAATATCTTCGAACTTAAAATTGCCCTTGTTTTTGTATAATTTGTTGTCCTTGAGGTTGGAGGTAAAGTAAATGTCAGGTAGTCCATCGTTATCCACATCCCCGATGGCAACGCCCCCTCCATTGTAGAAGTATTCGTAGACCATACTGTTCATGGCACTGTTTTCTGGAATTTCATTGACGAAACCTATCCCAGATTGGGATGAAGATATTTCCGTGAACAAGGGAGGTGCAGCTTCGTTGAGCTTTTCATTGGATTTAGTGCAGGAAGATAAACCTATCAGGCTTAATAGGATTATTGCATAGGATGTGATGTATTTGTTATGGTTCAAAATACTCCTGCTTTGTAGGTGAGCTGTCTTAGAATTCTATTTTAATCACGGTTTTAGTTGATGGGTTTTTATAAAAAACCACCTAAGGACCGTTCACTGTCCCTAGGTGGCAAGTTACGCTACTTAAACACGAAACTAACTCAAACTAAACTTAATCGGTTTACCATCCAGGGTTTTGATCAAGGTTTTCATTAATGTTGATTTCCTGAAGTGGAATGGGGTACAGTATATGTTTGTCCTGAAAGTTCTCGGCAAATGGCTTACCGTGGTTTTCAAGGGTCGTTTTAATGGACTCAGTGGCCGTACTACCACGTTGCCAACGGTACAAATCGAACCAGCGAATCCCAAATTCCATGGACAACTCCACTGGCCGCTCATGATGGCGAATTTGGGTCCTTAGTTCGCTTTGGGACAGGCCTGCCAAAGGCACTGCACCACCTCTTTCCCTCACTTTGTTGACTTCAACTATGGCTTCGGCAGTTTTTCCATTTTCGTTGAGGGCTTCTGCATACATCAACAGTACATCGGCGAACCGAATAATGGTAATATTGGTTCCATTGTAGAAATTGGTGTCTTCATTGAAGGAATACTTCTTGAAGTATTTTGGGTGGTTCAATTCTCCGGCTACATCGCTATAAGCCACTTCCGTATCCGAATCACGGCTGTACATTTGTGAGCCCGGGTCATCAAAGAAGATACTGGCATAAACACGATCACTGGGATCTCCAATAGCGTCAACATCTGTTCTCATTTCATCCACCAACCATTGGGAGGGATAAAAAAGTTCCCAGCCCCCAAAGGCGTATGGAGAAACTTCAAAATTGAAAACTTGGCGCTCATCGTTACCATTGGCCCTATCACCGGTGAACTGAATCTCAAAAACACTTTCACTGCCATTCTCGGCACTTCCGTTAAAATTGTCGGCGTAATTCTCCAACAGGGCATAATCCATGGCCACTACCTCGGCAAGTTTGGCCTCGGCCTGCGACCATTTTTCTTGGAACAGGTACGCTTTTCCCAAAAGGGCTTTTGCGGCTCCTTGGGTGGCTCTTCCCAACCATTCCCCAGAATGTTCCACCAACATGGCAGACTCGGCTTCGGAAAGGTCTGTTTCTATTTGAGTCCATATCTCGGCTGGTGTTGCTTGGCCAGGGAAAAGGTTATCAGGGTCTACTTCATAGGTGGTTACCAAGGGGACATTTTCAAAACCGGTCACCAACCAAAAATAGTAATACGCCCTTAAGAATTTGGCTTCTCCCATGATAACGTCCTTGCTCTCTTGGGAAAGGGCTTCCATGTTGGGAACCTGTTGTAAAATTTGGTTGGCCCGTCCAATTCCGGCATAGGCACTTCGCCAAATATTGAAAGGTCCACTCTCCTCTGTGGTGTTGGTGAAGCTGGCCAAGGATCTACTGTAGGTCTCAGCGGTGTTGTTCACCATGTCATCAGCTTTATAGGCCATGGCTGTGTATATTTCCTCAAAAAAGGCCCATTTACTTCCGCTGGAACTATGCAAAGCAGCATAGGTGGCAGTTAGGGCTTGAAGCGCATGGTCTTCTGTTTGCCAAAAACTGGATTCGGTAAGAACCTCCCTGTTTTCAACTTCTATAAAATCGTCGCTGCAGGAATACATCCCCATTAGGGCCAATACTGCAACTAGAATTAACTTGCTCTCTTTCATGATCTTGATCATTATGTTTTCAATTTTTTTATTAAAGTGTAAGATTCAAACCTAGGATAAGTGACTTGGACAAAGGATAGAAACCTCTGTCAACACCTCTATTAAAGGTTCCTCCATTACCTAGGGCAGGATCAAAACCGGAATAATCTGTAATGGTAAACAAATTGGTCGCGGTAACATACAATCGAAGATTGTCAATAGGAAGGTTGCCCATGGCCTTTTCCGGGAAGGTATATCCCACTTGCAGATTTCTTAACCTGAAGTACGATCCATCCTCCAAGAAATAACTAGATGGTCTAATGTTGTTGTTGGGATCCCCAAAGATGTTTCTTGGAATGTTGCTTCCCGTATTTGAGGGAGACCAAGCATTCAACAAGTCAGCAGACATATTTTGTCTGTCCGTTCTGTACAGCCACATTCTAACCCCATTGTAAATGTTGTTCCCGTGGGTACCCTGGAAGAATAGACTGATGTCGAAATTCTTGTAATTGGCGCTAAAGTTGATGCCGTACTCGAAATCTGGAAGGCCACTGCCCATGAATTGTTTGTCATCATCGTCAAGTACGCCATCTCCATTGGTATCCACAAAGCGAAGATCACCAGGAGCGGCATTGGGCTGTACCCCGTGGGCATCAACTTCCGCCTGGGTCTGAAAAATTCCATCGGCTTCAAACAGGTAGAACCTACCAATTTCTCCACCTACCTCGGTACGGGTGGTTGGGAAATTGTTGAACTCGATAAATCCATCTGTAAAAGCCTCATCGGCAATACCCAATTTGGTTACTTCATTGGAAGAACCGCTGATATTGGCACTTACGTTATAACTGAAATCGCTATCCGATCCGTTATTATATGAAGCTGAAAATTCCCAACCCTTGTTTTCCAAGTTACCCCCATTCGTCAATGGAAAAGAGGTAATCCCTGAAGTTGCAGGAATGGGAACGTTAACCAACATGTCTGTGGTTTCAGAGGTAAAGTAGTCAAAGGAGAATTTAATTCGATTTTGCAAAAGACCAAGATCTACACCAATGTTGGTGGTAGCTGTCTCTTCCCATTGAATGTCTGGTGTAGGAAAAGATGTTGCGATGGCTCCCACAACCACAGGCTGGCTTTGCCCAGCACCGAAAGGATAATTCAGTTGTTGTCCTCCTGAACCAATCCGTGCTAGAAACAAATGATCTCCAATAAGCTGGTTTCCTAGGGTTCCGTAGCTAAATCGTGGTTTTAGTTGGCTTATTAGCTCAGAATCAAAGAATTCCTCATTATGAACTGCCCATCCCAAGGAAACGGAATAGAAGGTACCATACTTGTTGGTCGAAGCAAAGCGTGAAGAACCATCCCTTCTAACACTTCCTTGGACATAGTATTTGTCGTCAAAGTCATAGCTTAAACGGCCAAAATAGGATTGTAAAGTACTGGTGGAGTTAAAACCAAAGGAAGATTCATCACCTATACCGGCACTTAGTCCCCTCAACTGATCGGAAGCCAATTCGTTGTTGGATCCCCCAGCTGATCTAAATTCACTTTTTTCCCTTGAGATACCAAGTAACACTTCAACATCATGCTTATCAAATGATTTGCGATAGTTCAGGGTGTTGTTCAGTGTCCATTCATTGGTTCTTGTGCGGTTTTCGGATAGAAAGGGATTCTCATTTACGGCTTGAGGCCCAAAATTATAGGTGGGCAAAAAGTTGGCAAAATGGGTATTTTCAATGTTGGCACCATACTGGAAGCGGTATTCCAGTCCGTCAAATAGTTTGAGAGTTGCAGCAACATTGAATTGCAGATAGTCATCTTCGTCATTTCTATCATTCAATTCGGTTTCCCCAACCGGGTTTCCTGACCCCAACTCAGATGGAGGTGTAGCAAAACCGTTTAATGAATTGGCATCAAAAATGGACTTATGTGGCAGGGTTTGATATATCTGCAAGAAAGGCGAGAAACTGGCATTTCCTTCAGAGGTTGGCTCAAAAATTCCACCCGTATTCTCTCTGGTATAGCTTACCCCAGGCGCTATTTTAAGTCTACCTTCCAACAAAGTGAAATCCAAATTCAATCGGGTGCTCAAACGGTTGAAATCCGTATTGACAACCGTTCCGGTGTTCTCGAAGTATCCTGCTGAAAAACTGTATTTCATGTTTTCCGTTCCCCCTGTAATACCGATATCGTGTTTTTGTTCAAAAGCGTTGTCGATATAGGCACCAACCCAATCCGAATCAGCGTACTGGGCTCCACTGGTCAAGTAGGGCGCAGGTGTTTCTCCAGCATTGTTGAAGGCTTCAAGCTTTATTTGGTCATGTTGTGATCTATTCGCGACATCTACCCCATTGCTAAACCATTGGGTGCTGGCATAGGAACTTATAGTGACCTTTGGGTCTCCTGTTCTTCCTCTTTTGGTGGTTACGATGACCACCCCATTGGATGCCCTGGAACCATAGATGGTGGCAGCGGAGGCATCCCTAAGTATACTGATGTCCTCGATGTCCGATGGGTTGATGTACGAAAGGTCTCCGGGAATACCGTCGATCACCACCAACGGATTGTTGTTACCAATGGTCCCCAATCCCCTAATTCGGATGATGGGCTCACTTCCAGGCGCACCAGTAGCAATAGCCACGTTCAAACCAGCCACCTGACCTTGTAGGGAGGTAGCGACATCTGCAGTTGGGATTTTTTGGATTTCCTCAATGTCAACAGAAGAAATGGCAGCGGTGACTTCCGCTTTTCTTTGCGTTCCGAAACCTACCAAAATAACTTCTTCCAGACCTTGTGCATCCTCTTCCAAAGTAACATTTATGGTGGTCTGATTGCCAACAACCACCTCTTTGGTCACGAAGCCCAAGTATCTAAATACCAAAGTGGACTCAAACCCTGGTACCATGATGGAGTAATTCCCATCAAAGTCGGTTTGGGTACCAACAGTGGTGTTTTCCTTAATTAGTACGGAGGCTCCAGGCAAGGGAGTTCCATTTTTATCCGTTACCGTCCCTGTTATTTCCTGTTGGTATTTTTTCTTTTTCCGAGTCGCTGGTTTTTCTGATTTAATAAGAAGAATAGATCCTTCCGGAGACAGTTCATACTCAAAATCTGCAAAGGACAAAGTTTTTTTAAGGAGGTCATTAATGCGGGTCTCCCCTTTTTTGACCATAACCTTGGGTGCATTTGCAAATAAATCCGATCGATAGATAAAAGAGTAGTCTGTTTGTTGTCTAATGAGGTCAAAAACCTGCTCTACAGTGAGCTCTTGGCTTGTGTTGACAACTATCTTTTTATTTTGTGAGAAGCCTATTTTGGTTGTAAAACCAAAAGTCGCCATACAAAATAGAAAAATAAAGGTCCTCATAATTACGAGTAAAAGGGTCTTCCTATAAAAAATAGGTAGACCAACAAATTTTGTTTTCATAAATTTGAATTCGTTAGTTAGTTAATATTTAATTAATTGATCGACACACAGGGATGGACGTTTAAATTGTCCAAGTCTAAGCTCCATCCCTTTTTTATTCTACCATAATAGTTTTTCCTTTAGTTGTAAATTTTGCTTCGTTCGTATTTTCTATAATTGAAAGAATGTTTTCCAAATCTTGATTTCGGTTAAAAACACCATTAAAAGTGACGTCTTCAACCCCTTGGTTAATTATGTCCACATCTACATCATACCATCTTGATAACACGGTCATAATATCTTTTAAGGCCATGTTCTTAAAGCTGAAAAGTCCATTTTTCCATGAAATGGTATTGTAAACATCTGCCTGTGATATGCTTATTTGATTGGTACCTTTCTCTAGTCTAGATTGGTAGCCTGGGCTTAGGTTACTTATATTTTCGCCATTCCTTACGGCCACTTTCCCATGGACCAAGGTGGTTTCTATAAAAGAATCCTCTTTGAAAGCCTTAATATTAAATTCTGTACCCAAAACATCCACTTCTTGTTCTTGGCTGGCCACCAGAAAATGCGTTCCATTATGGTGGGTGCTTGGAGAAACCTCAAAATAGGCCTCGCCATAAACCAATTCAACCTTTCTTGGCTGATCTGGGGAAAAACTGACTGGATACCGCAATTCAGAATCTGAATTGAGCCAAACTTTAGTATTGTCGGATAACGTAATAAAGAACTGACCACCCCTTGGAATGGTCAAGGTGTTATATACTATAGTTTTTGATGAAGTCTCAGCTTTATTGGTGTAAACGAGTTCTTGACCGTTACTGGTAAGGGCCTGGGTACTGAATGCTTTGCCTTTTTCAAGGGGTACTTTGGTGCCATCTTCCAAGGTAAGTGTGGCCTTATCGGTACCAATTTCAATTACCTCATTGACGATATTGGTCGTAGGTTCGGCTATAGGATCTTGGTTTGTGAGCAAAAAAGGTAGGCTTAGCAATGCCAATAAAACAGCTGCCGCTGTGTATTTCCATACTATGGAGAGACTTTTGCGGGGGCGGATTTTCGAATTAATCTGTTCCCACCCTTTCTGTATATCAACAATATTTGGTGATTTTGAATAGCTTTCGCGAACTTTTTCGAAGTAAGATTTATGGGTGTTGGATTCGGAAATCCAAGCTTTAAAAATCTGTTCTTCCTCTTGGGTGAGCGTGCTATTTAGTTTCTTTAGAATTAACTTAAATTCCATTTTTAATTTGACTTTCTATTACATAGACAATCAAATTGGCAAAATGGGTGACAAAAAAATAACAAAAATTTAAAAAGAGGGTTCGATAAAAGCGAAAACCGCAATGATGTTGGTCTTATTGTAATGCTAAAAGTGAAAGAATAAGAGCCATTTGCTGGGTAATTTTCAACTTGGCTCTTTTAAGTTGGGTTTTTACGGTATTTACGGAAATCCCCAATTCTTCGGCAATATCCACGTACTTGTAATTTTCAATAAAACGCATCTTCACAATTTGCTGCATTTTGGTGGGCAAACCCTCCACAATCTTTAGAAGTTGGTGATGGATGACTTTTAAATCCTCACTAGAAAAAACATCTAAATTGTATTCGTCACTAAGCATGGATTGCATGTCCAAAACATTGGCATCGTCTGTGATTTTTATAGATTTCAAAAAGTTGAGACAACGGTTCCTTACCATGGCATATAGATACCCTTTTAAAGAACTTTTGATTTCGAGGGAATTGGACTTTTCCCATAAATGGATAAAAACCTCTTGTACAATATCTTCACTCCAACCTTGATCAAAAAGATAGCTATTGGCGTAATGGACCAATTCCGCATAAGTGTCTTCAAAGAACTTTTTGTAGACAAATTGGTTTTGGTTCCGTATTTCCTGTATAATTGAATTAGAGTCCAAGTTGGTTGTGCTAAAAGACCTAATAAAACACGTTTCTATACCGGTTTGGCATAAATTGTCCAGCTATTCCAAATCGCTCTGGGGTATTATCTTACAATGGATGCCCAAGATGAAACCAGCTGGGATTAAAATTATGAATTAACGAAAATTTTACCTCCCAACAGATGTTAAAATGGTTTTTTTTGTACATTGCATCCGTCCAAAATAGCAACATTCTTTTCCTTTTGTTGTGATTTACAATGTCGTTCGTATAGCTTGAAAGAGGTATAAATCCTTTAATTAAAGACCATAGGAAAGCACACTTATGGCACTGAGCTTATGGACAAATTCATCTTTTCATTTTTTGTATTGATTGCCCTGCTTTATGGCTGCAAAGAAGAGGGGCCTATAAACAGTTCCACTAACCAGGCAACTCATATTTCCAATTTTGTAAACACCTTGGATTATACCGGGGCACCCAAACACCCACGGGATAGGGACAAGCTTGTTTTTTCGGACCAAGGGGCTTGGTTTGGATATGGTTTGCCCAAGGATGGGAAGGGTGGAAGTTTTAGTGGCCCTTTCTTAATGACCCAGGAAAATGGAGTTTGGTTAAGCCCCAACCTCGTTCAACTAAAACTAATTTGGGATGATAACGACCAGGTTGCAATGGATTGGAAATCGTCCCTGATTTCCCAACACAGCTTTTCCAGCCATTTGGAGCAAATTTTTGAAAATTCAAGCTTGGGAGTGAAACAGGAACTTGTTTTTATGTCTGGGCATACCGCCTTGCAACGCACCACAATAACCAATAGGATGGATAAGGCCATTGCCCTAAACCTTGAATATTCAGGGGTGGTCTTTAAATTGGGCATGCAACTATCCAGCAGGAACAACACCATTCAGCTTAATTCCAAAAAGAGCGATGCTGTAGGGTATTTGCAATTTTTGGATGGAGTCGATGGCATTCTTTTGGAAGATAGTCTCTCGTACAAGGCTAGAAAATCTGCCATAACCATTCCTCCCAATTCATCAAGAGAATTTTTGGTGTCACAATCCTTTATTTTTCCAGAGTATGCTTGGGATACCGAAAAAGATGCGATTCATAAAATGGACTTTGATACCCTGTTACATGCACGCCAAATGGAAAAAGATCAGGAGTTGGCTGCAGTTCAATCAAAAGCTGCTGTTAAATTTAAAGATAGTGCGTATGCAGTGGTTCTTGCCAAAGCCCAATTGACCTTACAGAATAATTGGAGAATTGCGGCAGGTGAATTAAAGCACCAAGGATTGTTTCCAAGTTATCACTATGAGTGGTTTCACGGATTTTGGTCTTGGGATTCATGGAAGCACGCAGCTGGATTATCCTTGTATGCCCTAGAATTGGCCAAAGACCAAATTAGGGCCATGTTCGATTTTCAATTGGAGAATGGCTTCATTGTGGATTGCGTTTACCGTGACACTTCCATAGAACCCCACAACTTTCGAGATACTAAACCTCCCCTGGCGACATGGGCTGTAGCCAAGATCACACAAATGGATTCAGACACCAGTTTTGTCAAGGAAATGTATCCGAAACTAAAAAAATACCATGAATGGTGGTACAAGGACCGGGATCATGATCAAGATGGTCTATGTGAGTATGGTTCCACTGATGGGACCCTGATTGCGGCCAAATGGGAAAGTGGGATGGACAATGCCATTCGCTTTGATCATTCCAAGATTTTAAAAAATTCAGAAGGGGCATATTCCTTAGATCAAGAAAGTGTTGACCTCAATGCCTACTTATATGCTGAAAAAATATATTTGGGAAGCTTGGCGCAGGTATTAAATTTGAAGGATGAAGCCCGACATTGGAGGATGGAAGCGGAACATTTGAAACAACGCATTCAAATGCAATTCTATGATGAGGATGATGGGTGGTTCTACGACACCAATCTAAGTGGGGATCAATTTGTAAAGGGAGCCGGAAGCGAGGGATGGATTCCCCTCTGGGCAAAAGTGGCCACCAGCCAGCAGGCAGAAGCAGTAAAGAACCAGATGTTGGACCCAAAAAAGTTTTATGTGAAAGTTCCATTTCAGACCATGGCTGCGGACCATCCCTTGTTCAATCCCCTAAATGGCTATTGGCGAGGTCCAAATTGGTTGGATCAGGCCTATTTTGGAATTAAGGGGTTAAGAAACTACGGGTTTACCAGAGAGGCCGATGAGGTTACCGAAAAACTTTTACAGGGGGCTGAGGGACTTATGGAAAAGGGTGAACCTATTTACGAGAATTATCATCCCTTAACGGGAAAGGGACTTTACGCCAAAAATTTCAGTTGGAGTGCAGCCCACATAATTTTGCTACTGACAAACCACGAATAATACATGGAATACGAGAAGTTGAAGATATCAACGGAAGAGGCAGGAAAGCTGGCCCTAAGCTTGTTTAATGTTCAAGGAGAGGTCTTCCCGTTACCTGGGGAAATTGATTTCAACTTTAGGGTCAAGGTGCCGGATGGTGATGGTTATATCCTTAAGGTTTCAAGAGTTGGCGAGGACGTTGGGTACTTGGAGTACCAGCAAAAATTACTGCAATACGTTGCAGCGCAAGAAAGTAATCTTGTTTCGCCCTTGGTCGTCAAAGATGTACATGGAAATGAAGTTTCTGAGTACAGGGATTCCTCGGGTAACCTTAGAAAAGTAAGATTGCTGACATGGATTCCTGGTCGATTGTGGAGTGGTGTAAACCCACAACTCGATAGCCTCCGATTTAGTTTGGGAGAGCAATGCGGTCGATTGACACACGCCCTGCAAGGCTTTGACCATCCTATGGCGCATAGGGAATTTGAATGGGACGTGGCCCAAGCGCTTTGGACAAAGGACCATTTGAACCTGTTTGAAGATGACGAAAAAGAGATTCTTTCGCACTTTATTGATGCCTTCCAAAATAACCAAGATTCCTATTCCAAACTGCGGAAGTCCGTTGTGCACAACGACGCGAACGACAACAACATTATTGTAACCGAGGAATTGGCGGAGCCACAGGTAAGGGCATTTATAGATTATGGTGATGCTATTTACACCCAAACCATTAATGATTTGGCCGTAGCAAGTGCCTATGCCATCATGCATCATAATGACCCGCTTGAGGCTGCATTACCCATAGCCGCAGGTTACCATAAATCTTTCCCTCTTTTGGAGGAGGAATTGGAACATTTGTACCATGCCATTGCCATGCGCTTGGTGATTTCCGTTACCAAATCTGCACTAAACAAAATCAAGGAACCGGATAATACGTATTTGCTGGTCAGTGAAAAACCTGCATGGGAAGTGCTTAAAAAGTGGTGCCAGATTCATCCTGACTTCGCTTACTTCTCATTCAGAAAAGCATGTGGATTTACTTCCCATCCCAAAGAAAATGAGTTTGGGCAGTGGGCTAAGGGGCTTCAGTTTTCTTTAAGGGAGTTGTTTCCCACTGTTGATGCCGATGACGTGCTTCCCATCGACTTAAGTGTCTCCAGCGAGTGGGTAGGACATCAGGAAGAATTCAATGACTTGGATTTTCTGCAGTTTAGATTGGGGCAACTCCAAAAAGAGCACCCCAATAAGATAATTGCTGGAGGTTATTTGGAGCCACGGGCTTTGTACGGAACGTCCTCTTATGACAAAATGGGAAATAGTGGTCGTGAGAGCCGAACCGTGCATCTAGGAGTGGATTTTTGGCTGCCTGCCAACACTCCTGTCCATAACCTGTTTGATGGGGAGGTAGTTACAGCTGTAAATGACGCTGGAGACAAGGAATATGGAGGGTTGGTTATATTAAAGCACCAACTAAACAACTTAGAGTTCTATACGTTATACGGGCATATGACCGTGGCCAGTGCCACTAAGAACAAGGTAGGGGACACGCTAAAAAAAGGAGATTGTATTGGTCTTTTGGGCAATTATCCAGAAAATGGGAATTGGGCTCCACATCTCCATTTTCAGTTAATGCTGTCCTTACTGGGCTATGAAAATGACTTCCCTGGAGTGGCTTATTACAACCAGTTGGATGTTTGGAAGGGTCTTTGCCCAGACCCTAATCTTTTGTTCAAGAATGCAAAACTGCAACCTTCCCAAACCAAGACCAATAATGCATTGGTGGACTATCGGAAAAAACACTTGGGAAAAAGTTTGAGTCTACAATATAAGGTGCCTATCAAAATGGTTCGTGGGGCGGGACAGTATTTAATGGATCAAAACGGGAGAAAGTATTTGGATACTGTAAACAATGTGGCTCATGTGGGGCATGAGAACTATGCCGTGGTCAAGGCTGGGCAGAAACAAATGGCTTTGCTCAATACCAATTCCCGCTATTTACATGAAAATATCAACACCTTGGCAGAGGAGCTACTAGAAACCTTGCCCCCGGAACTTTCGGTATTGCATTTTGTGAATTCGGGAAGTGAGGCCAACGAATTGGCTATTCGCATGGTAAAGGCGGCTACAGGGCAAAGGGATATTATAGCTTCAGAAGTTGGATACCACGGTAATTCCAATATGTGTGTGGACATCAGCTCTTATAAATTTGACGGAAAAGGGGGTTCTGGAGCACCAGAACATACCCATATCTTCCCATTGCCTGACGCATTTCGCGGAAAATATAGAGGTGAGGACTCGGGTGAAAAATATGCGGATGAGATACTTCCCCTCATTGAACGGATAACCTCCAAAGGAAGAGGCGTTGGGGCATTGATTTTGGAGTCGATTATCAGTTGTGGAGGTCAAATAGAGCTGCCAGAGGGATTTTTGGCGAGGGCTTACGAACATGTTCGAAAAGCTGGAGGCTTGTGCATTGCGGATGAGGTTCAGGTGGGTTGCGGACGTGTTGGAAAGACCTTTTGGGGTTTTCAACTGCATAATGTGGTGCCGGACATTGTTACTATTGGAAAGCCTTTGGGCAACGGGCATCCCTTGGCGGCGGTTGCCTGCACACAAGAGGTGGCTGAAAAATTTGCCAATGGGATGGAATACTTCAACACCTTTGGTGGCAACCCCGTTTCCTGCGCCATTGGAACCGAGGTGTTACGAACGGTAAAGCGCGAAAAACTTCAGGAGAATGCCTTTGAGGTGGGAGAATTCCTTAAACAAAAGCTGCAAGAATTGGCTCAGGATTATCCTGTTATTGGAGATGTAAGGGGGCAAGGGCTTTTTCTTGGAATTGAACTTGTTGACGAAGCCTTGAATCCCTTGGGTGATAAAGCGGATTATTTGGCCAACAGAATGAAAGACCATGGTATTCTCATGAGTACGGATGGCCCGGACAACAACGTTCTAAAAATTAAACCTCCTATGGTTTTTTCCATGGAAAATGCTGAAGAATTGGTGCTGCATTTGGGCAAAATTCTGGCTGAGGATTTCATGCAACTTAAATGACAAACAAGATGAAACGAGTTTCTATAGGATGTATAACCTTGGTTTGCCTACTTGGGTGCTCAAGGCCACAACTTCCAGAAGTACCCGAGCAAACGTATCACTTCAACCATCATATTTTTGAAGAAAACAAATTGTCGCCGAGAGCTACGTTCTTTGCCCTGGAATCTTTTGACATCGATTCAAAGGAGAACTCCAAAAGGTTTCTAAGCCTGAATGGCGAATGGGAGTTCCATTTTGTAAAAGACCCCAAAGAGCGCCCTATAACATTTCAAAACAGGGAATACAATGACGGTGATTGGGGTACTATCCCTGTCCCGGCCAATTGGGAGGTGGAAGGGTATGATTTTCCCATTTATTTGGATGAGCGATATCCATTTGATACGCATTGGCCCAATGTCCCGACAGATTACAATCCTGTGGGGACCTACCGCAAAGAAATTGAGTTGACTGAAGATTTTTTAAAGGAGCAGGTAATCCTTCATTTTGAGGGAGCAAAATCTGCCATGTATGTGTATATCAATGGCAGTTACGTGGGATATTCCGAGGGAAGCAAAACTCCAGCGGAATTTAATATCACCCCATACCTTACTGCAGGAAAAAACCTGATAGCATTGCAAATGTTTCGGTGGAGCGATGCCAGCTATTTGGAGAGCCAGGATATGCTTCGGATGAGCGGTATTGAACGTGGGGTTTACCTCTACACCCGCCCTAAAGTGTATATCTCTGATCATTATTCCTATACCAACTTGGATGATCAGTATTCGGACGGAATTTATGAAGAGACCGTTTATGTGGATAACGAATCAAATGAACAAGTTGTAGGTAAGATTACGGTAGAACTTTTGGATAATGAAAAATTGGTCTTCTCAAAAACCTCTAAAATAAACCTAGCTCCCAAGGCCGTTGAATCGATTCATGTCAATGATCTACTTGAAAATGTCAAACATTGGTCCGCTGAGAACCCCAATTTATATAGATTGAAAATTGCACTGGAAGATTCCATCAACCCAGAAAACAACCAATACATTAGGGGATATGTTGGTTTTAAACGGGTGGAGATTAAAAACAGCCAAGTTTTGATCAATGGTAGGCCCATTTATATCAAAGGGGTAGATCGCCATGAAACAGATCCGTTTACGGGGCATGTGGTTTCAAGGGAGTCTATGGAGTTGGACATAAAGCTGATGAAACAGAACAACATCAATGCGGTCAGAAGTTCGCATTATCCCAATGACCCCTATTGGCTTGATCTCTGCGACCAATACGGCCTTTATGTGGTGGACGAAGCCAATATTGAGAGCCATCCTTTGGCCATTGACGAAAAAACACAGATTGGGAATGAAATGGAATGGCTTCCTGCACATATGTCCCGCACCCAGCGCATGTACTATAGGGATAGAAATCATCCCAGTATATATTCATGGTCTTTAGGGAATGAGGCTGGGGAGGGAGAAATTTTTAGAATTACTTACCAATGGCTCAAGGAGGAGGATGACAATAGCATTGTGCAATATGAACCTGCCGGAAAGGAAGATTACACCGATTTATATTGCCCCATGTATCCCAAACCCGAATATCTAATAGCGCATGGTGAATCCAATTCGGACAAACCTTCCATCATGATTGAATATGCCCATGCCATGGGAAATTCGGTTGGAAACCTTCAGGATTATTGGGACATCATTGAAAAATATCCCAACCTTCAGGGAGGGTATATCTGGGATTGGGTCGATCAAAGTCTGGAGTACAAGGATGAGGAAGGAAATCCGTATTTGGCTTATGGGCACGATTACCATGCCGACTTGCCCACAGATGGTAATTTTTTAAATAATGGGTTGGTTGATCCCTATAGAAATCCGCACCCGCACCTAACCGAGGTAAAAAAGGTATACCAACCCGCAGCTTTTAACTATTTGGGGAACAGAATTGTTGAAGTGGTCAACAAGAATTTCTTTACGGATTTTTCCCAAATGCAATTTAAAGCCAAGCTATTGGTTGATGGTGTGGTAGCGGAGGTACAAGAGGAGATTTCTTTGGATATAAAGCCTCAGCAGTCTGAAAAATTAAGAGTTGGGATAATTCCCCAAAACTTTGAAGCTGGCAAGGAATATATTTTGGAAATAGGGATGTTCCAAAAAGAAGGAACAGCAATGATTCCGCAAGGCTATGAAATCGCTTGGGGTCAATTTATCTTGCAAAAGGGAAGTTTTAAAATGGAAAAACAACCCATGGGAGATACAATTAGTATTGATTTGACCGATGGGGTTTTCAGCTTGGAAAATGACATTGCCCAGCTTAATATTGATGAAAAAACAGGAGAATTATTGTCTTGGAAATATCAAGGTCAAATCATAACCCAACAGCCAATAAAACCCAACTTTTGGCGCCCGCCTACAGATAACGATTTGGGCAATGGGATGGACAAGTGGGCCAGAATATGGCAAGACGCCACGTATAACAACAGCTCAAAACTGATGAGTCAACCAAAGCTTGAAAAAAGTGGGGAGGTCGGGTTCAAAGTAGGTTATGCGTTACCCAATGAAGAGGCCAAAGTGGAAATGGAATACTTGCTTCACCAGGATGGGGTTTTGAAAATCAGCTATAGCTTTGAGCCAAAGAAAGGAGAGCTTCCCAATATTCCCAGACTGGGGATATACCTTACCCTTCCCCAAGAGTTTGATGAAGTTTCCTGGTATGGGAACGGCCCCGAGGAGAGTTATTGGGATAGAAAAACTGGAGTTAAAGCAGGGGTTTATGCTGGAAAGATTGCCGATCAGTTTCATCGCTACCCTCGGCCGCAGGAAACCGGAAACAAAACGGATGTTCGCTGGATGACGGTTTCCTCTGACAAGCTTTCGGTAAAGGTACAGGGAGATGCCTTGCTTAATGCCAGTACGTGGCCCTTTGGGATGCGGGAATTGGATTTTAACGCTGATGAAGACGGGGCTGAATCGGCTTCGGGCTTGGTACCGGTAACCAAAAAACATGGTGCCGAGATCAAATTGGGCAACACCGTTCAATGGAACATCGATTTACTTCAGATGGGCGTAGGGGGTGAGAATTCGTGGGGTAGAATGGTCCAGGATCCTTATTTAATCAAGCCTTTGGCTAGATCCTATTCCATAACACTTACAACAAAACAAATGGAGTAGTTTCCATTACGTTTTTGGCAATAAAAAAACGAGCATTTACTTGGCTTTTCCAATATAGCGGAAAGGGTTTGATTTCTTGATCGTTGAATTGTAAGACCCTACTACAATTTATGTAGGTGATTTTCAAATTTTCCACTCAATTTGGTCATCCTCGTAGTTGAACGAAATTAATTAGCACTTCACCCAATTTAAAAATGGATAGGTTGGTTGTTGTGATGCATTGTTTATTTTCATCGCAAGATTCCCAATCTTAACTACCTTAAACTTGTTTGCTTAGCTAGGTCATCAATTACGAATAAGCGACCAGTTAACAAAAATGAAACCGTCCCAGATCGTTTCTTTTTTCATAGACTTTTTTTGGTCTATGCATAAGAATTTTTTCACCCCTTTTGCACCAAAAACATCTTGCAAAAGAGTTTCAGTCACATGTACTAATTCCAAAGGTCTAGTTATCCAAAACCAACTTGGATTGCTTGGTTTTTGCCTAAACCGATATTTTCCTAATCATTAACCCCTGAAATTATTTAACAATTGAAAAAAATTACTTTACTCTCTTTATTTTTTATACTAGTAGCAGGTAATACAATAACTGCGCAAACAGGTGGGACTCCACGACCCTTTATCACCACTTGGAAAACGGATAACCTTGGTGTTTCCGACGATAATACGATATCTATACCTACAAGACCTGGCTTTCTATATGACTATGCTATTGATTGGGGAGATGGCGATGTGGATACTAACGTAACGGGAAACATATCCCATACTTACGATGCTCCTGACACATACACTGTTTCCATTTCAGGTACTTTTCCTGGCATGATATTTAATAGTTACCCTGGTAATGAGGCAAATAGTGATGCTGCCAAACTTGTTGAAATAAACCAATGGGGAGATATTGAATGGCAAACCATGTTAGCCGCATTTGCGGGTTGTTCAAACCTGGACGTGTTTGCCAATGATGCTCCAGACCTTTCAAATGTTACATCACTATTTTCAACATTTTCCAACTGTAGTTCTTTAGTGGGTAATGATACCTTTAATATCTGGGATGTCAGCACTATAGAAGATTTCACTCAGACATTTTCTGAATGTTCTGAATTTAATGCCAATGTATCCGATTGGGATTTGAGCAGCGCTAGAACTGTAATTAACATGTTTTCAGGGGCATCAAAGTTCAATCAAGATATCAGCCGTTGGAATATTGGTAATATTACTGAGATGGATGGTTTTCTTAGCGGCACTTCCAAGTTCAATTTTGATCTCTCTAATTGGGATGTTAGTGGGGTTACTAGTATGTATCAAATGTTTGAATCATCTGCTTTTAACCAAGATATAGGTGGGTGGAATGTTTCAAACGTAACAAATATGGCCTTTATGTTCAGCGGTAACATGGCTTTCGACCAAGATATCAGTAATTGGAATACATCAAAGGTTGAGTCTATGAGAGCAATGTTCCAGAATGGTGTTTTTAATCAAGATATTTCAGATTGGGACGTTTCCAGTGTGAAAGACATGGGTTTTATGTTTGGGAACTCTAGAAAATTCAATCAAGATATAAGCTCATGGGATGTTTCAAATGTGGAAAACATGGAGTTTATGTTT
Source organism: Flagellimonas sp. (assembly GCF_965233845.1). GTDB lineage: Bacteria > Bacteroidota > Bacteroidia > Flavobacteriales > Flavobacteriaceae > Flagellimonas. Next base: position 3,285,808 of record NZ_OZ247584.1, on the reverse strand, counting down.
GTTTTTACACTTGAGTTCAATCAGAGCCTGGGCGATTGGGATGTAGGTAAGGTCGCAAAAATGACCAGGATGTTAGAGAACTCCTCGCTTGCCAATGAAAATTATGACAAGACTTTGCTTGACTGGTCAACGCTCCCAAATATGCAAAGGAATGTGGTGCTAGATGCTCCAAGCAAACAATATTGCTTGGCCGAGGAGGCTCGTCAAAATATAATTGACACCTATGGCTGGACTATAAATGATGGTGGTAAAGCAACTGATTGTCAAAGACCCTTTGTTACCACATGGAAAACGGACAATGTTGGAATGTCCGATGACAACCAAATTACTATACCGACTTTTGCGGCCGAGACCTATAATTATACGGTGGATTGGGGCGATGGCACTTCAGACACCAATGTCACAGGTAATATTACACATACATATGCCGTGCCTGGTATCTATACGGTTTCAATCACAGGGCAGTTTCCTAGAATATTTTTTCAAACTTCTACGGATAAAGAAAAAATAATTGAGGTAAATCAATGGGGTGACCTTGAATGGAAATCAATGGAACAAGCTTTTATAAATTGTATAAAATTGGATGTTTTGGCTATTGACGCTCCAGATCTTTCCCAAACATCCCATCTTGGATCGATGTTTAATGGATGTTTTACTTTGATTGGAAACCCTTCTTTTAATACTTGGAATGTTGAAAATGTAACAAGAATGGACGGAGCATTTTCCAATAGTTCTTTCAACCAACCCATTGGTAATTGGGATGTAAGTAGCGTTACCAATATGACGAGCATGTTTTTTAGAAATCACCATTTTAATCAAAATATTAGTGATTGGAATGTAGGGAATTGCAGCAGCATGGCTGCAATGTTTGGTGAAGCAAGCTCATTTAATCAGCCAATTGGGAATTGGAACGTATCTAACGTAACCAATATGGGCAGTATGTTCGAAGATGCATTTGCATTTAATCAAGATTTAAGCAGTTGGGATGTCACTAAGGTTACGGATATGTCTCTTATGTTTTTTTATGCAACCTCCTTTAATCAAAATATTGGTAACTGGGATGTACGAAATTGTAGCAGAATGCTTCTTATGTTTGGTAATGCAACCTCCTTTAACCAAAATTTAGGAAGTTGGAATGTTGAAAGCGTAACTCAGATGATCAATATGTTTTTTAGGTCTGGTCTCAAGGATGACAATTATGACCAAATTCTAATAGGCTGGAGCCAATTGCCTTCTTTACAAAATGGTGTTCAATTGGACGCTCCCCAAAACCAGTATTGTGAAGCAAAAGAAGCCCGCCAAAGTATCATAGATACCTATGGATGGATTATCAATGATGGTGGTAGCGCAGAAACGGAATTCCCAATTGCGCTTTGCCGTGACATTACTGTAGTTCTTAATGATGAAGGGATTGCCACGATAACGGCTGCCGATATTGACAATGGATCCACTACTTATTGCGGTATTGAGAGTGTATCTGTTAACACTTCCAGTTTTACCTATGAGAATATTGGTCCCAATACGGTTACCCTAACAGTGACTCATGAAAATGGGAATACCGCTAGCTGTGATGCACAAGTAATGGTAGTAGGTGCACCCCTATGGATTGAGGATTTCAATGACCTTGCCCGTGGCACAACCGTGGACAATGGTTCCACAGCCTGGAGCGCTGTACGTGATGGAGGAGTGTTTGAGGCTTGGGATGGAAGGTTTCGGATCAACAATGCAGGTTCAGGCCCAGGTACCTGGACTTCTGAGATTATATCGATTAGTGGCATTGTGTCGGTCTCATTGGATGTCGACGATTCTGATCAAAAGAAAGAGCGAGCAGATTACGTACGAGCCCTCTACATTTTGGACGGTGGGACCCCTGTGGAGTTTGGGTTTGTTTCTGACGACATAGATCCACAGACCTTCACCGCAGACAATCTTGCGGGCAATACCCTGCAGATTATTATAGAATCTGAGGTCAGTGGCAACCCAGAAAATTATTATATCGACAATATTGCGGTAAGAAAAGCATCTGCAGGCGCTACTCCCTATATGCTAACTGTCAACAATGGAAGTGGTGATGGTAACTATGAAGCAGGTGAGGTAGTCAACATTGTGGCGGATGCTGCTCCTTCGGGCCAGCAGTTCGAGGCATGGACCGGGGACGTTGAGGCTGTCTCTGATATCAACAGTGCAACTACTACTTTGACAATGCCCTCCGCTAATGCCGAGATTACCGCCACTTATAGCACCATTCCTTCAGGCGGAACCATATGGCTAGAGGATTTCGAGGACCTTGTAAATGGTGCAACGGTGGACAATGGCTTAACGGCTTGGAACTCCACACGCGATAATGGGGTATTCGAAGTCTTAAATGGCAGGTTCCGCACAAATGGTTCGAGTTCTGGCCCAGGCACCTGGACTTCTGAAGTGATTTCAATAAGTGGTGCAGTATCAATTTCCATGGACGTTGACGATTCGGACCAGAAGAAAGAGCGGGCGGACTATCTTCGGGCCTATTATGTATTGGATGGTGGTTCACCAGTAATGTTTGGTTCGGTTTCAGACGATATAGACCCACAAGCCTTCACAGCAGAAAATCTTTCGGGCAATACCATTCAGATTATTGTTGAGTCAAAAGTCAGTGGTTCCCCTGAAAATTACTTTATCGATAATATAGCAGTATCTGGTTTTTCAACAAATTTAACTGCGCGGATTGGTGATAATACGGAAAGTATTACCCTTAAAAGTAGAAGTCCTTTTGAGATTAAATTATATCCGAATCCGGCAACAACCCAGGTAACCACCACTTTTGATGAGGCTGTTGAACTAATAGACATTAAGGTGTTTGATATGACAGGTCGCCTAGTTAAAGTTCATAGGGTAGCGGATCAAAAAGCGAAAGTGAATTATTCAATGGATGTGAATGAACTACCAACTGGTACTTACTTTATTCTAATGGAAGATACCAAGGGGAAGCAATTTCGTAAGCAAATGGTCATTGGAAATTAATCCAATACCAACTTAAGGTAGAAGTCCTTCGATCATAGATAGATTGAAGGACTTTTCTTTTGGAGAAATCTGTACGCTTCTCCTGTCCGTTTCTAGCCCATAAAAAAAGTTACAACCTTCAATAGATCATGACTTTTCTAGTAGCGGGAACAGGACTCGAACCTGTGACCTTCGGGTTATGAGCTCCCCAACGGGATCCAAAACCCGGTCTTTTTCCGTCAATTTTATCCAAAAAAGTGTACGGTTTTACAGAATGAACCGTCTAGTATGTAGTTCTTTCAAGACTAATATTGTTTATTTTATGCTCTGAAAGATAGGACTCCAAGTCATCCGCCAAATCTGAGGCTTTCTTGAATTCTTTTGGTGTTTTTCCAAATTGGTTTTTAAAACTCTTGGAAAAATACTTTGGATCATTAAAACCTACCAAATGAGCTACCTCCGAAATGGGATATCCAAACTTGGTTAAAAGAATGGCTGCTTTATTTAGTCGTATTCTCCTGATAAAATCAATAACTGTCAATCCAGTTATGTTCAAACATTTTCTATACAAACTTGAATAGCTCATGTTTAGGGACTCCGCCAACTGTTGAATTTTAAAATCTGGGTCGTCCATGTTATGGTTGATTTTATCTACGAAACTTGCCAAAAAGATTTCGTCCTGCGACCTATTTTCAGCAACCTGGGGTCGATTAATGAGTTCTTTCCGATATTTTGAGATAATATGTTCTTTGGACAATAGAAGGTTGTTGACCTTTAGAATTAGTTCATTGGTGTTGAACGGTTTGTTGATGAATTCTACAGCCCCGGTTTTGAGTCCTTCTATTTTTGCCTTTGTGGAATTCTTGGCTGTCAACAAAACTATGGGGATATGCTTTGTCAGGTTATTTTTATTGAGTTCACTGCACATTTGGATTCCATCCATCCGCGGCATCATAATATCACTGATGATTAGATCTGGAATATTGTTTTTTGCAAGGTAAAACCCCTCTTCCCCATTGTCCGCCAATAATATGTTATACTGGGTCGATAGTAGGTTCTTTAAAAACTGTTGGAGCTCAAAATTGTCTTCCACAATTAAAATACTCTTCTCCTTGTGGTTTACTGGCCCATTTTTTGGCTGCTGAGGTTGTTTTTGAAATTTCGGCGCAATGCCTTCATCTTCCAGTGCCATTTTTTCCTGGTCGACATAGAACTCTTCCAGGATTGGGATTTTTACCGTAAAGGTGGTACCCTCATTGGCAACACTATTCACCTTGATTTTTCCTCTGTGTAAGGTGACCAGTTCTTTGGTAAGTGCCAACCCTATTCCAGTTCCACGTGCTTTTTTATTGGAATCCGATCTGTAAAAGAGCTTAAAGATTTTGTCGAGTTCATTTTTCTGAATTCCCTGCCCTGAATCGGAGACGGAAATCTTTATATAGCTTTTTTTGCTGATTGGGGATACGGAAAGTTGCACATTTCCCTCCGTAGGAGTATACTTAAATGCATTGGATAATAGGTTGTAGAGAATATGTTCTATTTTCTCTTTGTCATACCAAGCGTTGTTTAGATTTTTTGGGCAACTAATGGAAAAATCAATTTGCTTATTCCGGGCAATTTCCTTGAACGACATGCAGATGTGGTTGATGTCGGAATGCAAATTGTTTTTACTAACTAGCAAACTTAATTTATTGGTCTCCTTGTTCCTTAAAAGAGTTAGCTCGCGTGCAATTCTGCTTAGCCTTTTGGCATTGTTGGAAATTATATTTAACCTTTCTTTTAAAAGCATGTTGCCATTGAGCTCCGCCCGTTTTAGCATATCTTCTATAGGCCCAAGGATAAGTGTTATTGGAGTTTGGATCTCGTGTGACATTTTAGTGAAAAAATCCATCTTGGTGTTGTGCAAATCTTGCTCCTTGGCCCGTATGATTCTATGAATCAACAATTTTTTTCGAAGTCGGTACCATTTAACACAGCCAAAGGCTAGCAGCACAAAAAGGGTAATGTAGATTACATGGGCCAATGGTTTGTTCCAAAAAGGTTGGGCAATTGAAATGGCAATGGTTTTTCCAAAGTTCTTGGACAAATCATTCATTTCATGAACACGTATCTCCAGTGTGTATTTTCCCGGAGGTACATTAGTGTATGTGGCCAATCCTTCTGTATAGGTCTTTTTCCATTCACTGTCAAAACCTACCAATTTATAGGTGTAAAAATAGTTGGGATTCAAGATGTTATCGATTGCAGAAAATCGAACAGAAAAAGAAGATTGGTTGTAGTCAAGTTTCAAATTACTGAGATTAAAGACCTCGGACTTGATTTGATTTGGTAAGAGATCTTTGGCAGGCTTGTTCAACACTTGGATGTCATAAACCACCAACTTTGGGTTGGAAGGTTTTTTGATAAGTTCATGCGGATAGAAATAGGTGACCCCTGTTGTGCTGCCAAAGTACAGTTGACCGTCTTTTCCATTGTGCACACTGCTGGTCATAAAGCTCCCATCAGGCAATCCGTCTGATGAATAGTACATCTCCGTTGTCTGTCCCTTAAGGTCTAGATGTAAGATGGAGTTGTAGGTACTTGCCCAGATGTTGTCTTGGTCAACGCTGGTAACGGCGCTAAAACTTAAGTCTTTGATGGTGCCAAAATGTTCAAAGTTGCAATACTTTTCGGTTTCTGTATTGAAAGCCAGTAATTCCCGTTTTTCATTTATCATTAAAAGGGTCGAATCTGAAAGGTTGGAAAGAGAGAATACCCTTGGAATAATATCGTCTGGGCCTGTCTTGAAATTTTTAAAAGAGGAGAGACTCAGCTTTTCCTTGTTCTCTTGAAATTTAAATAGACCTCCTCCAGATTGCCCTAACCATACCACGCCATTTTTATCTTCAAGTATACTTTCCACAATCGTTCCTGATAGGCCGTTTTCATTGTTCCCAAAAGATGCCAAAAGTCTGTGGTCCGAAGTATAAATATTGAGTGATACATTTGAACCTACCCATAATCGCTTTTTGGAATCTCTATACAATACTCTAATATCGCTTGCAGTCTGTCCCTTGCTGTTTTCTACCTCTACACGCTTAAAGGTGCTTGAGGTAAGATCATGGTGCCATAGCCCGTTCCTGTAGGTGCCCAGCCAAAGGTTGGATTTTTCGTCTGCAACAATGGAGTGTACGTAAAAACTATTATTGGGGCCATTGAAGAACTGTTCCTTTGTTCCATCAGCAGCTATTTTGGTGAGCCCCATTCCATCAGTGCCTATCCAAAGTGTTTCGTCGCTGGTTTTTAACATGCACAATACCCGCATTGGAATATTGTTTTCAGAACCCGGGTGATATCTTATCTTGTCGTTGGCAATGGGAAGTACGTTGAGGGTGCCGTATTTGGTAACTGCCCAAATATTTTTATGGTCGTCCTCATTAATGTCCAATATGGTATTACTTTCAATGGATGAGGCCGTAAAGTACCTCTTTTTGAAAACTCTCACCACTCCGGTTTCGGAATCAACCTTATAAAGCCCACTACCATCTGTTCCGCCCCAAATATTGTCATTACTGTCCAAAAATAAATTGAGGAAGAGGGATGAGGTGATATCGTTGATGTCCCCCGTAAAAAAACTTTCTGATATGATCCGTTGTTTGGCAATATCGTATACATGCAGTCCATTGGCCTCTGTTCCAATCCATAATCTATTTTTTCTGTCCACTTCCAGCACGATCCCTCCTGGATAATCTGTAAAGGGGCCAATGATTTCCGTTTGTCTTCCAGATTGGATTGAATACTTATGGATTTTTCCTTTTGTGGTCCCTACATAGACATTGTCATTTTTATCGAACTCCAAGTCATTGACCATATTGTCGGCCATATTGATGTTAGGAATTGTGGTGATGCTATCAAGTACTTTGTTGTGGTATTTGTAGAGCGTCCCATTTTTGGTTGCTATCCAAACCTGCTTTCCATTGGGTTTAACCTCCCAAACAGATTCCCCAAGTTTAGGCTTAAAACCCTCAAACTGACCAAGGCCGGCATTGTATTTGGATAAAAGACCGCCTGAGGTAGTGATCCAAATGTTTTTGGATTCATCACTTGAAATACTTCTAATTCTATCATCTTGGCCCATCTGGGGGAAAATGCTCTTTCTTTTGATCACGGAATAGCTATAGCCATTGTAAATCAGAACTCCTAATGAAGATGACATCCATATATTGCCAAGGGAATCTTGGGCTATGCTGGTCACAAATAATGGTTTGTTATTGTGTGTAGGCACCAGTGATTTGAAGCTTCCTCCATCTTGCCCAATAACTTCTGTTCCTCCCCCTAGTAGAATGGCAAAGAGAAGAATACCACATTTTCTTTTCAACGATAGTGAAAAACTAGATTTCATTTGTCAGGACAAGATATCTAATAAATAGCAAATTTTGTTATTTCCACGGCAAAGGCAATGGTGTATTTCAATTAAAAAGGTGGAATATTTAGTCAGAATTGTGATCCCTTGTGTATGGCAGAAACTTATGCTGAACCAATCCCTTGGTCTTATCATTCTGTCTGGGGCTTTCTCGAGAAAAGAAAGATTAATGCTGCAAACACCTTCTATAGTCTTGATTGTTAAGGATGTACTAGGGCATGGTATAGGTTTCATTGAGGGAGGCCAATAGATATAGCCTTTGATTCGCCCGCTTTCCAATGGTTGCTATGATAAATTTGTCACAAAGGTGCAAATATTTGACAGTTAGGGCTTAGAGAAAGATTTGTCCCTCTTTTTTGGTTGAAAAGTGTAGGAACTTTGTGATGCGAAACCTCCAAATTTGGAACCTAAATCAAATTGGATGAGTTCTAGAAGAAGTTTTGTCAAAACTACGGCCATGGCATCAGCCGGAATTTCAATGATGCCGAACATCACTTTCGCCACGGAAAGAAAAAATTCAGACAACAAACTGGGGCTGGGCTTTATTGGAGTTGGGCTTAGGGGTACCAACCACCTCAATAATGCGCTTCAGCGAAAAGATGTGGAGATAAGGGCCATTTGTGATATAGATCCTGAGCGTATTGGAATAGCGTTGGAGCATATTCAAAATGCAGGGTTTAAAAAACCCAGAGTTTTTGATAAAGACAGTAATGACTATAGGAACTTACTTGACTTGGAGGAGGTAGATGCCGTGATTATTTCCACACCCTGGCTATGGCACACCAGAATGGCAGTGGCGGCCATGAGGGCTGGAAAATATACGGGGCTGGAGGTTTCGGCGGCAAACACACTTGAGGAATGTTGGGATTTGGTGAATACCCATGAGGAGACGGGCAGTCACCTGATGATTTTGGAGAATGTTTGCTACAGGAGGGATGTTTTGGCTGTCCTGAACATGGTAAAGCAAAATGTCTTTGGTGAGTTGTTGCACTTTACCTGTGGATACAAACATGATCTCAGGTTTGTTAAGTTAAATGACGGCAAATCTGCTTATGGTAAAGGTGTTGAGTTTGGAGATAAGGGAATATCTGAATCCAAATGGAGGACACAACATTCCTTGTTGAGAAATGCAGATGTATATCCTACACATGGTTTGGGCCCAATGGCGATAATGGCGGATATAAATTATGGCAATCGATTTCTGTCCCTTACCTCACATGCTTCCAAAGCTGTCGGTTTACATAAATATATAGTAGAGAATGGAGGAGCAAATCATCCCAATGCCAAATTAAAATGGAAACAAGGGGATGTTATCACTTCAACGATCGAAACAGCGAATGGAGAGTCTATAATAGTAACACACGATGTCAATTCGCCAAGGCCATATTCCTTGGGATTTCAAGTACAAGGATCACAAGGTATAACTGAATTTGATTACCATACCAAGAGAATTTTTGTTGAAGGTGTGAGTAAAGGCCATGGTTGGGAAGAAATGGATTCTTGGCTAGAAAAGTATGACCATCCGCTCTGGAAAAAACATGGAGAATATGCGGCTGGATCTGGCCATGGCGGAATGGATTTTTTTGTAATGAATGCCTTTGTGGAATCTGCAAAACAGAATATTGCTCCACCAATGGATGCCTATGATGCTGCAGCCTGGAGTGCCGTTACCCCACTTTCAGAACTTTCAATTGAAAACAATGGTGAACCTCAAGATTTTCCAGATTTCACCAGGGGTATGTGGATCAAACGCAAACCTTACAATTGGATGAAGGACAAGTTTTAACAATTACTAACTAAATAACTAATTACTTTATGAGAAAACGAACATTTATTTTATTAATCCCTTTATATTTCTTTTCCATTATTGCGTGGGCTCAAGGGAAATCAATATCTGGTGTTGTTACCGATAATTCGGAAACTCCGGTTGTAGGGGCAAACATTGTTGTAAAAAACACCACAAATGGAACTGTTACGGATTTTGATGGAAGATTTTCTATTAGCAATGTTTCTGACCAAGATATTCTGGTTGTTTCATCTATCGGATACGTGACATTAGAGGTTCCAGTTGGAACCCAAACAGATCTGAACATTATACTACAAGAAGATGTTAGCCAATTGGATGAAGTGGTCGTGGTCGCCTATGGAACGCAAAAGAAAGAGACCGTTACTTCTTCCTTGGTGAGTGTGGATGCGGAGGAACTAACTGATCTCACCACACCCGAAGTATCATCTATGTTACAAGGTAAGGCCGCAGGGGTTCAGGTAGCCGCTTCTAGCGGATCTCCAGGATCAACACCCAACATATTAATTCGAGGGGTAGCTTCATTGAATGGTAGTATCACCCCATTATGGGTTATTGATGGAGTTATTCAGCACGGTGTTCCCGTATTGAATCCTAATGATGTTTCCAATATATCGGTTTTAAAAGATGCCTCAGCAACCGCATTGTATGGGTCAAGGGGAGCAAACGGAGTAATCGTCGTCACCACAAAGCGGGCTAAAATTGGTTCTAAACCGCAGGTACAGGTAAGTACCAAATTGGCGGTTAACCAATTCAACAGCGGCAAATTTGAGGTAATGAATTCGCAACAATTGTTTGATTATCATACGCAATTTGCTAATTCCCAGCCTTGGTTTGGATCTGAACTTTTGGAGCGAGATACTGATTGGATTGAAGGGGGCACAAAGGATGCCTTGGTAAGGGATGCAAACGTTTCCTTTACTTCTGCAACAGAATCCCTGAACCTGTTCTTGAACATGGGTTACTACAGCGAAGAAGGTACGGTTAAAGGCAATGACTTGGATAGGTATACTTTCCGAACCAATTTGGATTATAAGATTTCAGAAAAGTTGACCATCAAGCCCAAATTGTCCTTTAGTTTTGACAATAGGGATAGGATTGCGGAGGCACCGTTGTACGAACTTTACTTGAACTTGCCTTGGGATGTTCCATTTGATAGTGAAGGAAGCCCTGTAAACGCACAAGACTCCCAAGACTGGTTGGGAAGAGATCAGCGAAACTATTTCTTTGATCAACAGTGGAACTATTCAACCAGAAATGTTTTTAACCTAAGTGGAAATTTTGACTTTGAATACCAGATAGTTCCTAATCTATCGTTTCATTCAACCAACAATTTCACTTTATTTAGATCAAAATCCCAAACTTATACTGACCCCCGATCCAATTCCGGTCTGGCCAACGGAGGCAGCATCCGTAATTTTACAGCCAATAGGCGTACAAGGCTCACTACCCAAATGTTGAAGTACAACAATGTTTTCAACGATGACCATACCGTAAACGTTTTGGCCGGATATGAATACAATGACTATGAGTATGAAGATTTCGGAGCATCTGGAAACGGGATTATAGCAGGTGGCGAAATATTGAATGCTGCAAGTGAATCAGGTGAAGTGAGTGGGTTTAAGAATGACTATGCATTACAGTCCTATTTCCTCGCCGCAGATTATGACTACCAGGGCAAATACTTTGCCAAAGGGTCCATCAGGAGGGACGGTGCATCCAATTTTGGACTGGATAATCAATATGGTAATTTCTTTTCTTTGGGTCTGGGCTGGAATATCCATAAAGAGGATTTTTTTACCAGCGATTTTTTTAACGAGTTAAAGCTTAGAGCCAGTTATGGCTCAGTAGGGAACAGACCATCTTCTCTTTATCCGTACCAAGGAACGTATAGAGTGAACACACAATACATAGGAACTCCCGGCGCTATTTTAAATCAGTTTGGAAATCCTGACCTGCGATGGGAAAAATCTTATGAGGCCAATTTTGCTTTGGACACTCGAGTTTTGAATGCTATAAGCCTAACACTTGAATATTACAATAAGGATACTTCAGACCTATTGTACTTTGTTAGTTTGCCTGATCTTACTGGATTCCAAGGATTTTGGGAAAATGTTGGAGGATTGACGAACAAAGGCTTTGAGGCAGCTATATCCGCCGACATCATATCAAAACCAGATTTTGGCCTAAATGTTGGGTTCAACATTGGAATCAACCGAAACGAAATAACTGAACTTTTTGATGAACAAGAAGAGATTCCGGTTGGTGGAAAAATCTTTAAGATTGGCGAAGATGCCAACACATGGTACATCAGAAAATGGTTGGGTGTTGATCCCGATAATGGACAGCCACTTTGGGAGGTGGTAGACCCAGATTCCGGTGAGAAATCTGAAACCAACGATTGGAACGTGGCAACTCTACAGCCATTGGGGACATCGTCACCTGATTATATAGGAGGATTCAATACGAGCTTTAGGTATAAAAACCTGTCGTTGACTTCCAACTTCAGTTTCTCAAAAGGAGGCACACTTTATAACTCATCAAGGGAACTGTTCGATTCAGATGGGTTTTACTCCACCTTCAACCAAATGGTTTTGGCCGATGGCTGGTCTAGATGGGAAGCACCAGGCGATGTTGCCACCCACCCACAGGCCATAGAAGGAGGTAACAACAATTCCAACAAACGCTCCTCAAGATATTTGGAGGACGGAAGTTATTTAAGATTGAACAATGTTACATTATCATACAGTTTACCACAGAAAATTGTCAACAAATTGGGCATAGGAAACGCAAGTATTTATCTAGCGGGAGACAATCTATTTACGATAACTGATTTTACGGGGGTAGATCCTGTTGTTCGTGGTAATCCCGATGATGCGAACCCAGGTTTATCAGGTAGTGTAAGTCTTACTTATCCAGTACCTAGAAGATATGTTTTGGGCTTAAATGTTACATTCTAAAAACTAAATTGCAACATAATGAAAAGAATCATATATACAATTTTAGCAATTACGGCATTGACTTTTCACTCGTGTGATATTGAGCGAAATCCTTATGACCAAATCGCCGTAGATGACCTTTTTAGTGATCCCGGTTCTATAGAGACGGCCACCATAGGAAATTATGCCTTATTAAAGGGAGATGTGGGTTATGATGGATGGGTTGATGACTTACATAGAATTTCCGAATATGCTGGAGATAACATTACTTTGAGTGGAGGTACTACAGACCATTTGTTCTTTTTATACAACTATCAGTCCATTGCCACAAACTCTAGGGTAGATAGGTTTTGGAGAAATTCCTATAAAATTGTTGTGGGAACAAACCTGATGATCGAGAAAATTGAGGAAGGTGAGTCCACCGAAGGCGACCAATTATTGGGAGAGAACTATTATCTAAGGGGCTTGGTATTTTTCCAAATGGGAAATGTTTTCGGAAGACCTTTCAACCAAGGCGGCTCAAATCCTTCTATACCTTTGAAGCTTACCTCAGATACAGAGGATAGGCCTGATAGACATACGGTACAGGAAGTCTACGACCAAGTAATCAGTGACCTTCTTAAAGCTGAATCCCTGATGACAGAAAACAAGGGAGCCTCTTTTGCCTCAAAAGAGGCGGCGCAAGCTCTTTTGTCAAGAGTTTATTTGTACATGGGAGACAATTCCAAAGCTCAAGAGTTTGCCGACAAAGTCATAAACTCTGGTGTTTATTCACTATTGCCCACCTCCGAGTTCTCGCAAATGAACAGATTGACACCTGACCAAAACAGTGAGGCAATTTTTGCGGTGACTTTGAGCAGTGCTTCAGACTTATTGGGACAATGGGATGATTGGTTTACCATTGGTTCATTTTATGCCTCGATTGAAGGCACAGGTTGGGGAGAAATGTATGCTTCCAGGTCATATTTAGATTTGATTGATCAGAATGATGGAGATGCAAGAAGATCTTTTATTGATCCGCAGTACTTGACTGATGATAATGGCGATAGGATACCCGCCGTATATTGGGTAGATGAAAGCTATGTCTATCAGTTTGCGCAGACTACGGATTCAGGCGGCACAATTACCTTTGATTATGATGGAAACAACTATACTCTACAATCGGAGGTAGTAGATGGCAAAACGGTTTACTTTTTCAATGGCCCAAATGGACGCCAAGATGTGATTTTCGACTTTGATATGGAAAAAAGAAATGGTCATCCAAAGTTTTTCATACTTAAAGCTTCTTTACAAGAAGATGATCTGCACATGTGGTCACCAACAGTTTCTAGATTGGCTGAAATGTATCTGAACAAGGCCGAATCTCTGGCAAAAGGTGGCGCGGATCAAGCAGCATTGGACAACATCAATGTCTTGAGACAAAGGGCCGGTGTGCCAGAGTATACCTTGGCAAACCTTCCTGCCGGCAAGACCGTTCTTGATGTAGTATTGGATGAGCGAAGGTTGGAGCTTGCCTTTGAAGGCCATAGAAGGTATGACGTCTACAGAAATGAACAGACCATGAACAGGAGGTATCCAGGAACGCATTTGAACAATTCAAATCCGTTTTTTGAAATTCCACCCTCGCATCCAAGAGTGGTTGAATTCATACCGGAGCAACAAATTATTTTGCAGCCATCTTTGGAGCAAAACCCACAATAACAATGAATGCCATTGGGGATGGGTAAAACCATCTCCAATGGATTTTAACAGATGTCGATAAAAAAACTATCATATTATTTAGTGGTTTATTCTTTGGTACTGTCGTGTTCCAAATCTGTGAACGATATACCGCAGCATAAACTATTTTCAGAAGTGCCTGCCGAAATTTCGGGCGTGACCTTCGAAAACAAGATATTGGAATCTGAAAGGTTACATTATTACAAGTACCTCTATATTTATATAGGGGGAGGTGTGGCCGCGGCGGACTTCAATAACGATGGCCTACAAGATCTTTTCTTTACCTCCAACATCTATCATAATAAACTCTTTCTTAATAAGGGCGACTTTAAGTTTGAAGATATCACTTTAAAGGCCGGTATTGTAAAAAGACCTGGTTTTGATACCGGTGTATCCGTGGCTGATGTAAACAATGATGGCTTTTTGGATATCTATATCAATAGGGCAGGATGGTACAATGGTGATGAAAAATTGGCCAATATGCTCTACATTAATAACGGTGACCTCACTTTTACGGAAAAAGCGAAGGAATTTGGCTTGGCGGAAACAAATCGATCCATCGCTTCAACTTTTTTTGACTATGACAATGATGGGGATTTGGATGTATATATTGCAAACGCACCATCTGGAATTGGACATACTGGAAAGGTGCTGGATTTAAAAAGAGTTCAGGAGAGCCAAGAGACCGAAACGTTTAAAAGCAGTGACAAGCTTTACCAGAACAATGGAAAGGGCCATTTTAAGGATGTTTCCAAAGAAGCTGGAATTTTACCCGAGGTCGGATTCGGTCTTAACGCCCAGGTAGGCGACCTTAACAATGATGGGCTGCTGGATGTTTACGTGAGCAACGATTTTATAATGCCCGATTTCGCTTATATCAATAATGGCGACGGTACGTTTACCGATAAAAGAAATGAGCTTTTCAAGCACATATCCTACTACAGCATGGGTGCTGACATTGCGGACATCAACAACGATGGATTACAGGATATGTTGGTATTGGATATGAGCCCCGAGGATTATGTAAGATCAAAAACAACCATGTCGATGATGTCCGTTGACAGGTTTTACAATATGGTGGCCAACGATCACCACTACCAATACATGCATAACGTACTACAGTTGAACAATGGCAAGGGGAACTTTAGTGAGATAGCACAATTGTCAGGAGTAGCCAAAACGGATTGGAGCTGGTCTGCACTTTTTGCAGACTTTGATCTTGATGGATATGACGATCTGTATGTCACCAACGGAATTTATCGTGATGTGGTGGATAGGGATGTCAATAATGAAATAAACAAATACATCAACGAAAACAGAAACAAACTCAAAGAAGAGGATTTTTACAATTTTACCCAGAAACTGCCTCAACAAAAATTGACCAATTATCTATACAAGAACCAAGGAAATCTGACCTTCAGCAACAATACCGATGAATGGGCCGACTTGAAAAGTACCTTTTCCAATGGAGCCGTATATGTGGACTTGGACAATGATGGTGATCTAGAAATTGTCACCAACAATTTAGATGAGAATGCCACCATTCTAAAAAATAACAGTAGAGAGCAGAACAAAGGCTCCTATCTGCAAGTAACTTTTAAAGGACCGGATAAAAACCCGTTTGGGGTAGGAGCAAAGGTAATACTGTATTGCAAAAAGAATCTTGTCACCAAACAGCTTGTCAATTCAAGAGGATACCTCTCCTCCACTTCAAACAAACTGCACTTCGGATTGGGTAAGAATACCGAAATAGATTCCATGAAGGTAATCTGGCTGGATGGTAAAGAGCAAAAAATAAGTAATGTCAAGGCCAATCAATGGTTACATTTGGATTATGCCGATAGCAGGATTGTAGAAGACAGAAACGACACGAATGAGGAGCTGCTGTTTGTAGAAGCTTCTTTTGACCATAGTCATTCCGAAAACGAATTCAACGACTTTAATGTTCAGCTACTTTTACCGCATAAACTTTCCCAATTGGGGCCCGCAACGGCCAAGACAGACCTGAACAATGATGGGTTCGACGATATTTTTATTGGTGCCGCTCATGATAATATCCCTAAAATCTTGATATCCAATAGCGAAGGAAAATATGAATCCCTTGTTATTCATGATTTTATGGCGGACAAAAAGTTTGAAGATATCTCAGCATGTTTCTTTGATGCAGACGGAGATGGAGACCAAGACTTGTACGTTGCAAGTGGAAGTTATGAGTTTGAGGAAGGTTCCGATTTATTACAAGACAGACTTTACATCAACAATGGATCCAACAATTTTAAAAGAGCATCGGCAAAGCTTCCAAAATTAAATACGGCGGCGGGCATTGTAATCGCCTCAGATTATGACCAGGACGGGGATGAGGACTTATTTGTAGGTAGTCGGGTAATTCCCGGCAAATACCCTTACGCCCCCAGTAGTACCCTGCTAGTTAACAACAAGGGCAATTTCATAGATGCCACCATGGAACTTGCTCCCAAAATCAATGAAATAGGAATGTTGACCACTGCCGTTTGGGGAGATATTGATAGTGATGGGGATCAAGACCTTATTGTTTCAGGTGAGTGGATGGGCATAGAGGTTTTTGTCAATGAACAAGGAACACTATCTAAAAAAGAGAAATACCAACACCTTTCAGAACAAACCGGATGGTGGAACAAGCTAGTCTTGGAGGATATTGACAACGATAACGATCTGGACATCATTGCAGGAAACTTAGGGCTCAACTACAAGTTTCATGCATCTCCAGAAAAACCATTTCATGTTTATACAAATGATTTTGATGACAACGGCATAGAAGATATTGTTTTGGCAAAGCATTATCAAGAAAGATTGGTTCCGGTGAGGGGCAAAAACTGTACGTCACAGCAAATGCCCTTTTTGAAGGAAAAGATAAAGACCTATCAAGAATTTGCCAGTAGTGATTTAAAAGAAATATTTGGTGAGGAAATAAGTACGGCCATACACTTACAAGCAATTGAATTTAGGTCAGGATATTTTTTGAACAACAACGGTCATTTCAAGTTTGTCCCTTTCACTGTTGAAGCACAGTTTAGTCCCATTAACAGTATAATTTTTTATGACTTTGATAATGATTCAGTAAAAGATCTATTGCTGGCAGGAAACAACTATGCCTCTGAAGTTGAGACCACAAGGGCCGATGCCGGCACAGGAGTTTTTTTAAAAGGAATTAAAGACAATGCTTTTGAATATCAAGCAAACCTGGAAACAGGTTTTTATGCCAATGGGGATGTTAAGAACATTGTTTTATTGGAACAAGGCCAAAGTAAGGCGGTACTCGTTGCCAATAACAACGGTAGGC
The DNA here is from genome assembly GCF_965233845.1 of Flagellimonas sp. Classification (GTDB taxonomy): domain Bacteria; phylum Bacteroidota; class Bacteroidia; order Flavobacteriales; family Flavobacteriaceae; genus Flagellimonas. The sequence goes on along the minus strand of NZ_OZ247584.1, from coordinate 3,268,643 downwards.
ATCAATTATATAAAATAGAAAGATAACAATAGCTTTAAAAGAACAGTGAAGACCAATCTTATACCTTTTATATTTCTAGCAATAGCAATTTTTGCATGTGGCTCTGATGTGGATGACCCCAAAGAAGAAGTTGTAGATAAACTTGATCTCAGGGTAACAATACCTGCTGGTGCAAATAGCTGGGTCGTAAATAGTACCCAGCAAGATGAGACAGTAGTAAGTGATGGGGGAATACACAATTGGACCAGTCTCACCGACGTACTCAGGACCTATTTCAAAACCAGTTCATCAGGAGAATTGCATGTAGGGTTTAGAATTAAATCTCCCGAGGGCACCTCCAAAATAAAGGTGACGGTGGGAAATGATTCCAAAGAAGTGGAAATTTCAAATAAGGAGTATGAAATTGTGGAAATAGGAAAGTTCAACATATCATCCTCAGGATATCATTATATCGAAGTTCAAGGGTTGGAAAAAATGGGAACCTATATTGGGGACATCAATGACATTTTGATTGGTGGCCCCGCTGTAGGTTCCGTGACTTTTGTACCAACTGAAAACTCTTATTTTGGAAGAAGGGGGCCATCGGTACATATGAGCTATAAAGAACCTGAGGGAAAAGATGTTCAGTGGTATTATAATGAAGTAACGGTTCCTGAGGGGGAAGATGCAATAGGATCCTTTTTTATGGCCAATGGCCATGCGCAGGGTTACTTTGGCATGCAAGTGAACTCAGCGTCTGAACGCCGAATCCTTTTTTCAATATGGAGCGCATTCAATACCGATGATCCCAATCAGATACCGGAAGATTACAAAGTATTGAACCTTGGAAATGGTAGTGATGTCACGGTTCAGGATTTTGGAAACGAAGGTTCAGGAAAGCAAAGCTTCAAGATTTTCAATTGGAAAGCCGGAACCACTTATAAGTTTTTATTGAAAGGAGAGCCCTCGGTCAATAATTCAACAGATTATACCGCCTATTTTTATGCGCCCGAAATAGGGCAATGGCAATTGATAGCAAGTTTAAGAAGGCCTCAAACATCTACACATTTAGAGCGACTTCATTCTTTCTTAGAAAACTTTGTGCCGAGCACTGGCAACGTCTCTCGTAAAGTAAAGTTCGGTAATCAATGGGCATATACCACAGATGGCGTTTGGACCGAAATGGACAAAGGTACCTTTACTGCGGATGCAACAGCATCACAAGGTCACAGGGCGGATTATACAGGAGGTGCTGAAGGAGAAACATTTTTCTTGATGAATTGCGGATTTTTTAATGAAAGCACACAGATCGGTGCAGAATTTATCAGAACCAAGTCAAATATTGCTCCAAACATTGATTTTTCAAAACTGGAAAAGCCCTGAATTATCAAGGCTTTCAAACCGAATAAAGTACTAAGTAGTTTAAGTTTAGTTGATTAATATTGTTTGAGTTAGTTTTAGTGAGAAGGCCTCTGGGTAAAATCAGAGGTCTTATTTTTTATGGTTACTCTCTAAATGCCAAAAAATAGGTTGCGCCTATTTCCGAGGTTTGAATATGGGAAAGGACGATTATAAAATACTTTCCCTTACAATCTAATAGCTAACATTGATTACATAAGGTTCCGAAAACCATGGAGAACCAAAATGTATTTGCCTTGGAATTGACCAAAACACAGTGCTTTGAGGTGAAAAGTTCCAAAATTCATGAATTTTAGAGCTTTTTTAACTATTGCAATACGGGTCATTCACATCAATAAATAACTTGTCGGTCATAAAATTGTGTCATTCAAAGACTTGGTTTTTTAAGTCGCACTTGAGGAATGACAATTTCAAACTAATTATCTAACAATAAACAACCTTTAATGAAGAAAAAAACCAAAAAAGCCTAGAGAAATGTGGTGGCATTTTCTAGGCTCGGAATTCAATATTGTACAGGACAATATCAAAAAAACTATCATTAATACTTCTTGTCTAATCAACCATGAATCATTGGTTCTGATGGGGCTTTACCACTTGTACAATATTACGACTCCGAAAGGGATTGCACCCGAAAATTCCACAATTTTTAAGATTAATTAACAATCAACAAACTATTTAGATTATGAAGTATTCTTTATGCAAGAATTTTTTATTGCTAGGGTTCATGCTTGTAATGAACATGACTTTGGCGCAAAACAAAACCGTTTCCGGTTCTGTGAATGATGACCAGGGCACACCTCTTCCTGGAGTCAATGTGATTGTGCAGGGGACCACGAACGGTACCCAGACAGATTTTGATGGACTCTACACGATATCTGTGTCCGAAGGAGAGACACTAACATTCTCTTATGTAGGAATGGCGACAGTGTCCGTAGTCGTAACCAATTCCAACACAATTGATATTACTCTTAAGGAGGATGCCAATGCTTTGGACGAGGTAGTTGTGACAGGTTATGGTACGCAGGTTAAAAAGGATTTAACAGGGGCGGTTTCAACTGTAGATGCAAAAGACCTTCAAGCGATACCGGCCACTACATTCTCTCAACAGTTGCAAGGAAGGGCAGCTGGCGTGGGCATTGTTACTGATGCCACTCCTGGAGGGGAAGCAACCGTAAGAATCCGTGGTTTCGGTACTATTGGAAACAACGATCCTTTATATGTTATTGATGGTGTGCCTTCCAAATCCCAATCCAATATCAACCCTAATGACATTGAAACCATTCAAATCCTTAAAGACGCCTCTGCTGCTTCCATTTATGGGTCTAGGGCTGGAAATGGTGTCATAATTATCACCACGAAAAAAGGGAAACTCGGAAAACCAACAATAAACTATAGTACATATTATGGAATTCAATCTGCAGCGGAAAGCGTAGATGCATTGAACGCAAAGGAGCTGGGACAATACCTTTATCTAGCCGATTTATATGCGGGTAAAACTCCTAGCCATGGTCAATATACTTTTGGGCCAAATGGTGAGGTAACCATACCAGATTATGTTTTTCCAAGTGGTGCAAATGAAGGGGATTCAGGAGTGGATCCTAACCTATATGCACTGGAACCTGGTAATATCTATGCCATTACAAGATCTGCCGATACCAATTGGTGGAAAGAGATTACACGATCCGCTCCAATTTTAAACCATCAGATATCAGCTTCTGGAGCCACTGAACATGCTCGATATGCCTTTAGTCTAGGTTATTTTGAACAAAAGAACATTGTAAAATTCGATAGCTACAACAGGGTTTCCATTAGGGCGAATACCGAATTTAAAGCATTAAATGATCGCTTGACCATAGGCGAAAATTTTACGGTTTCATTTGATAATAAAAAAGGGGGCTATGAGAATGATGGGGAGCAAAATGCCGTTTCTGGTTCCTATAAACATCACCCATTGTTGCCAATCCGTGATATTGCTGGTAACTATGCGGGTAGTAGGGGACAAAATTTGGGGAACAACTTCAATCCTTACGCCTTCCTTGAAAGAAACAAGGATGATAGAAGGTATCGACTTAGAGTTCTGGGCAATGTACTTGCCGGATATAAATTTCACAAGAATTTTGAATTGAGGACCAGTTTTGGTGTTGATGCCAGGGTGCAGCGGGAACGTGACCTAAATAGACCACAACCGGAATATGTAGAAGGTAACTTCATAAACGGTTCAACGGCCAGGGAGGAATACGAGTACCAGTGGACATGGTTAAATCAACTGAACTATAGCAAAACTTTCAACGATGTGCATAACTTCAATGCATTTGTTGCTGTGGAATCTATCCAAAATTTTGGCGAAGTTTTTGGAGCAAGTAGAAACCGATTCGCCTTTCAGACCAATGAAATATTGAGTTACTTAAGCCTTGGTGATGCCACCACCGCTAGTAACTATGGTGGCGTTTTATTGGATTCTGACTTTACATTGTGGTCCCAGTTTGGAAAAATCAACTATGACTATGATGGTAAATACTTGGCCCAGTTCATTTTACGTAATGATTCTTCCTCAAGATTTTTGAGTGCATCTAGAAGTGCGATCTTCCCTGCATTCAGTGTGGGATGGAGGGTTTCCGATGAGAAGTTCATGGAAAAAATGGGCTTTATAAACGATCTGAAACTGCGTTATGGTTGGGGACAGACGGGGAACCAACAAATTGGGGATTACAACGGATTTACAACATACCGCTCCAATATTTTTAATGCTGGCTATCCTATTGACGGTTCTCCTAGCGCACCAAGCATTGGTTTTGATGCCGCCGGCTTCGGAAACCCAGATGCAAAATGGGAAACCACAACAACAAATAACGTTGGTTTGGACGCCGTGATGTTTGATCATAGACTTCGATTTGAATTGGATGTTTATGACAGGGTAACAACGGACATGCTTTTTAGGTTACCGCCAAGTTTTGGTGCGGGAGATGCTCTGGCGCCATTCACCAATATTGGCCAGATTACCAATAAAGGTTTTGATATTGGACTTACATGGAGCGATAAAAAAGGAGATTTCGGATATAGCATTAGCGGCAATCTTTCGCGTTACACAAACAACGTAGATAAGTTGGATGATAGTCCAGATACAAGAGTCTTGGGTAGGGTATCCAGAGTTCCTTCCTTGACTTTAACAGAAGCTGGATCACCTTTGTCATCCTTTTTTGGATTCAAAACAGTTGGTATCTTTCAATCCCAAGCAGAAGCGGATGCCTGGCCAGAGTACGGAACGTATAACGCTCCGGGAAAGCTAAAGGTCGCTGACATTAACGGAGATGGAGTCATTAATGCTGATGACCGTACCATTATTGGTAATCCACATCCCGATTTTACTTATGGTATCAATTTGGATTTGAGCTATAAAAATCTATCACTCAATATTTTTGGTAACGGTTCTTACGGAAATGACATATACAATTATGTGCGATATTTTGCAGATTTCAATACGTTCCAAGGTAACCGATCAAGAAGGGCTTTGTATGACGCATGGCAACCTAGGAACCCAACTGCCCCTGTAAGTGAGTGGGTGGCGGCCAATCCAAATGCCACAGTTCCTATTATGGACGCCAATGACCAGATTAGTAGCCAGCCCTCCTCTTATTTCATTGAAAATGGAAGCTACTTCAGATTAAAGAATGTGCAGTTGACGTACAGCTTTCCAGATAGCTTACTTAAAAAAGGAGGAGTGTTTTCGTCTGCCCAAATTTATGTGCAAGGACAGAATCTGGCTACTTTCACAAAATACTCAGGTACGAATCCGGAAATTCAAGTGGATACTGAAAACGATATAAGCTTAGGTTTTGATAATGGATATCTACCTGTGATGCGTACGTTCACATTAGGGTTGAACGTGACTTTAAAATAATTTGGATAATTAAACAATTGATTTATAATGAAAAAGGTAAAAATATTCTTAACCACAATAACAGGGTTAATTGTTCTGCTCAGTGCCTGCAGTGAAGAATTCAATACCAGAGAGCCCTTGGGTCAGTTTGGCCAGCCAAGCTTGCAAACCCCAGATGGAGTGGATGGCCTTCTGTTGGGTGCATACGCAATGATTGATGGTTCTGGTGTTGATGGTACACCGGATTGGAACGTTACTGTTGAGAATTGGGCATTCAATTTGGCTTCTGATGACGCGCTAAAGGGAACGGATGCTGGTGATCAGCCAGAGCAAACCTTTATTGAAACTTATGATTACCAACCATTTAATGGTCATATTACCAATCGTTGGAGATCTTTGTTCAAGGGTGTGGCCCGGACCAATGATGTTATTGACGCTGCAAATTCAGTTGAGGAAATACCAGACGAAAAGAGAGCTCAAATTATAGCAGAGGCAACATTTCTTAGAGGATTGTTCCATATGGAAGCACGGAAGATGTGGCGGAACCCTCCGTACATTGATGATGAAGTTTATGACGTAAACGATATTGAAAGTACTAAAGTACTGAACAATCGCGAAATATGGCCTTTGATTGAAGCGGACTTTGAAGCGGCAATAGCCGTTTTGCCAGAGACCCAAAGTCAAGTGGGTAGACCTACACGTTGGGCAGCCAAAGCATTTTTGGCAAAAGCAAAAATGTACCAAGGATGGAATGAAGATGGTTCCGCAAATACCGCAAAACTGCAAGAGGCCAAAGTAATATTGGATGACATACTTAATAACGGCGGTTTTTCGTTGGTGCCCAATTTTGCTGACAATTTTTTGGTGGCCACCCGTAACAATGCGGAGTCTATATTTGAAATTCAATATGCCGTGAGCAGTGCGGCCGATCAGGCTTCGGCAAGGGGAATGGGGCTTGCGCATCCATATACTGATCCATGGGGATGCTGTGGATTTTATCAGGTGTCCCAGAACTTGGTAAATGCATACAAGACCGAAAACGGATTGCCACTATTGGATAACTTTGACGATGTGGATGTACCGGAAACGGTAGATGAAACCACTACATTGTCTACGTATACCGATCCATTGGATCCGCGATTAGATCATACAGTGGGCCGTCCAGGTATATTGTACAAGGATTTTAAGATTTACCAAACCGATTTTATTCGTGATCTTTCATATGCCGGACCTTGGTTTTCCAAAAAGCATGTCGCTGAGATGGAAGGTTTTGGTATTGGAGGTTGGGGTAACCTAACGGCTAACAATTATCGCTACATGCGCTTGGATATGATTATCCTTTGGTTGGCGGAGGCTGAGGTGGAACTGGGCGATTTGGAAAGAGCGCGGGAATTGGTCAACCTTATAAGGGCCAGAGCGGCCAATCCTGATAGTTTTGTCCCTAGGGCCATACAGGGAACTGACCGTAACGATTTCACCATAGTGGATGGAGAAGCAGCTGCCAATTACGAAATCTCTGAATATACAGATCCATGGACAGATCAAGCCACCGCGCGTAAGGCGGTTCGTTTTGAGACTCGTTTGGAGTTTGCCATGGAAGGACATCGCTACTGGGATCTTGTGCGTTGGGGCGTAGCGGCAGAAGTGCTGAACGCATATATTGCTAGTGAATCACAGCATAGGACGTATTTGCAAGGAAAAAGCTTTACCAAAGGAAAACATGAATATTTCCCAATTCCAATACAGGCAATAGACCGATCCATAAAAGATGGGGAGGCAACTTTGACCCAAGACCCTGCCTATTAAGCGGGATATGTCTATCGGTAAATGAATAAAAAGTCACAAGGTCCAGAAGGATCTTGGGGCTTTTTTGAATTTGGCTCCTTAACTAGGCTTATTGTAAATATTTCATTTCAGAATAGATCAGTAATAATTAATCTCAACTTATGACAACTATCTCAAGGTGTATTCGAAATTTCATTTATGTTTCTGTTGTGTTCCTGGCTTTTAGCGCCTGCGGAACCAAAAACAAAAAGTTGTTGACCAAAATTTCCGCCAATAGGTCAGGAATAGCATTCAACAATCGAATAGTGGAGACCGATAGTTCCAATATCCTTAATGATGAGTACATTTTTAATGGCGGTGGAGTTGCTGTTGGTGATTTTAATAATGACGGACTGCCAGATTTGTTTTTTTCGGGAAATCAAGTTGACAACAAACTTTACCTTAACAATGGGAATTTAAAGTTCAATGATGTCTCCATGGAAGCCGGTATAACAGCACAGGAAAAATGGAGCACTGGTACAGCTATAGTGGATGTCAACGCCGATGGATGGTTGGATATCTATGTTTGTGCCGCAATGCACAAAGCGGAAAGTAAGAGGGCAAACATGCTGTTTGTCAATCAGGGCCTTGATCAAAATGGAGTGCCTCAATTTGAGGAAATGGCAAAAGAATTTGGTATTGCCGAGGTTGGCAATAGTATGGGAGCTTCCTTTTTTGATTACGATAAGGATGGGTATTTAGATCTTTATGTTCTGAACAATGAGCAAGAGCATACCCTACCTACAAATTACCGACCTAAAATCAACGATGGCTCTGCGGCAAGCAACGATCGACTGTACCATAACAACGGGGATGGGACTTTTACCGATGTGACCATATCGGCCGGAATTGTCTATGAGGGTTTTGGACTGGGCATAGCCATAACAGATATAAATTATGATGGATGGCCAGATATTCATATCAGCAATGATTACCTCACAAACGATATTCTCTACATCAACAACATGGATGGAACGTTTTCAAATAAGATTGAAGACTATATAAAACATCAGAGTCAATTTTCCATGGGTTCGGATGTGGCCGATTATAACAATGATGGTTTTATGGATATAATCACTTTGGATATGTTGGGTGAGACCAACTACCGAATGAAGACCACTGTTGGCGGCAACAATTACATTACGTATGTCCTGAACGAACGTTACGACTATCAGTACCAATACATGCGAAATATGTTGCATAAAGGTAATGGCCCGGGCATACCTTTCAGCGAAATTGGGCTCATGGCCGGAATCTTCAAAACTGATTGGAGTTGGTCCCCGCTGTTTGCCGATATTGACAATGACGGCTTAAAGGACTTATTGATTACCAATGGGTTCCCAAGGGATATTACCGACAAGGATTTTGCTGATTTTAACCTCACAGTGCACCAATACCTAAATCCTTTTAAAATTTTGGACTCCATTCCAGTGGTGAAAGTTTCCAACTATGCGTACAAGAACACAGGGGACTCCACTTTTGAGGATGTTGGTGAATCCTGGGGATTGAATATTCCATCATTTTCAAATGGTGCTGTTTTGGCCGATTTGGATAATGATGGCGATTTGGACTATGTTGTCAATAATATCAATGACAGAGCTTTTTTGTTTGAAAATAATGCCAGTGACTTCGGGCACAATTTCCTGAACATCAACCTGCAGGGCCCTAAGGAGAATCCTATGGGTATCGGAGCTAAAATTGTTCTTCGTTTGAACAATAAAACTTTTCAAATTCATGAACAAAACCTTACTAGGGGCTATATGTCCTCAGTTGACCCAAAGGTACATTTTGGACTGGGAAGCAAAGATTCCATACAATCGGTGGAGATTGCCTGGCCAGGGGGCAAATATGAAAAACTGACCAATGTAGTGGCCAACCAATCCATCACGTTCGACCATTTAAACGCAAAACCAACTCCTGTTAACAGCTTAACTTTTCCCTTGGTATTGGAAAAGAATGGAGGTAAGCAATTTACGGAAATATCAAAGCAACTAGGAATCGATTATCAGCACAATGAGGCGGATATTGTCGATTTTAATGTTCAACGAACATTGCCCCATAAATTATCTCAAAATGGTCCGGCACTTGTAGTTGGCGATCTTAATGGAGATGGTTTGGAGGACTTTATAATTGGCAGTTCTTCAAAATTTTCTCCGTCAATATTCTTGCAGGGAATGGACGGAAGGTTTACTGAAAAACCTATGTTCACCAATAAAGAAGAAATGCTTTTCGAAGAAGAAGATATGGCCCTGTTCGATTTGGATAATGACGGAGACCTTGACCTTTATTTGGTTTCGGGAAGCTATGAATTTGAACAAGGACATCCTTTGCACAATGACAGGCTTTACTTGAACGATGGCAATGCAAATTTTCTCAGGGCAGTTAAGGAAATGCCCACTGTGAACGCCAGCGGTGCAGTTGTAGCTGCCAATGATTTTGACGGTGATGGTTTTGTGGATCTTTTTGTTGGTGGAGGAACACCAACTGGAAAATACCCATATCCTGAAAAAAGTTTCCTTCTTAAAAATGAAGGAGGAACATTGAGAGATGTCACAGAAGAATGGGCCGACGGCTTAAGGGAGTTGGGGATGGTGACCGATGCCCTTTGGCAAGATGTTGATGGTGACGGCAAAGCGGACTTGATATTGACGGGTGAGTTAATGCCTATCACAATTTTTTCAAACCAAGGTTCTAGTTTAAGAAAGTTGACAGATAATGGTTTGGATAGCTATTATGGGTGGTGGAGAAGTATTGTCTCCGAAGATTTTGACGGAGATGGGGATATGGATTTTATCGCTGGGAATATGGGACAAAACAATTTTTATACCCCAACTTTTGAAAGACCTGTAACCATAAAAGCCAAGGATTTTGATGAAAATGGGAGCATAGACCCCGTTACCTTTACATATTTAAAAGATGAACATGGGGAGTACCAATCCGTTCCTGCTCATTTTTGGGGAGATATTATACAGCAGAATACCATGTTCCGTTCCAAATACAATTATTTCAAGGAGTTTGCCCGGTCTACTGAGGAAACACTGCTCACCCCAGCTGAGTTAAAGGGGGCGATGATATTAAAGGGGAATTTTGATGAATCCAGTTATATTGAAAATTTGGGTGACGGTACCTTCAAGATCCATCTTCTTCCGTCACAGGCCCAGTTGGCACCGATAAATGATCTGCAGGTCACTGATTTTGACAGTGATGGAGACATGGACGTTCTCCTGATAGGCAATGATTATGGCAACGAAACCTTTATTGGACGCTATGATGCTTTCAATGGGTTGTTGTTAAGAAATGATGGGGAGGCCAATTTTTCGGCAATGCATCCGTCCAAAAGCGGATTTTTGGTTCCTGGAGATGCAAAATCAATGGTACGGGTTAAGCATGGGCAACGTGGTTCACTCTTCATAGTTACTCAAAATAGAGGTAAGGTTTTGGTTTATTCCTGTACCATGAACTGAATGAATCCTTAATGATGATCCCAATGGTCAAAATTCATGAATTTTGACCATTGGAGGCCGTTTTGATTCGCCGCTTCAGCGTGATTCACATATCTTAGTTTCGAGTTAAATCCAGTGATTTTATCATTTTAAATTATAGTATAAAAGCAAGTTAAGTTAGAGTTAGTTTTAAGTTCTGAGGTAGGATTGTTGCGTAATCCAATTTTACTTCAATTAGTTGATTATAGAGGGGCAGTGTCTTTAACTAGGTGCTGCTTTTCTTATAAACCCGATTCGGTTGAATTTGTTGATACATCTTGATTTACAGAACCAAAAATATATGTTGTTTACCAGAATTTCCGTATTAAGTTTCTTGTTGATCCTACTGATATCCAATATAGCTTGTAAGAAACAAGTCATAGATGAGGAGTCCGTTGCGATCAATGAGGTAGAAGACCTGATTAAGTATGTAAACCCCATGGTAGGTACCAAAAATATGGGGCATACCTACCCAGGACCTTCAACCCCTTTTGGGATGGTTCAATTAAGCCCTGAAACCAACAACCAGCCCTATACTAAATCGGGATCATACAATGGAAAAACCTATGAGTATTGTTCTGGATACCAATATGGGGACTCCACTATTTTTGGTTTTAGCCATACCCATTTCAGCGGAACGGGACATTCAGATTTGGGTGATCTTTTGGTCATCCCCACTATAGGTGAATTAAAACTTGAACCTGGAAACTCGGAAATCCCAAACAGCGGGTACCATTCCAAATTTTCCCACACCAACGAAGAAGCTACACCAGGATACTACAGGGTACTTCTGGACAGCTATAAGATAAAGGCCGAACTGACCGCGAGTGATAGGGTTGGGTTTCATCAATATACATTTCCAAAATCTGATAATTCCCATATTATTCTCGATTTAATATCGAACATTTACCACCACAAGGATAAAAATGTATGGACGTTTCTTCGGGTAGAGAACGACTCCTTAATTACAGGATATCGACAGACCAATGGCTGGGCAAGAACCCGAAAGGTATTCTTTGCCATGCAATTCTCAAAGCCCTTCCATTCCTATGGTCATAAAAAATATGACTCCCAAAACTATCGTGGTTTTTATGGCAGGTTCAACGAAGAAGAAAACTTTCCCGAAATGGCTGGTAAAAACATTCGGGCCTATTTTAATTTCAAGACCGATGACAACGAAAGGATAAAGGTTAAAATGGCTCTTTCTTCGGTAAGTACAGCTGGAGCTTTAAAAAATATGGAAGCCGAAATTCCACATTGGGACTTTGAAAAGACCAAAAAGGAAACTCAGAAAAAATGGAATGAAGAACTTTCCAAAATAGCCGTGGAAACCCAAACACCAGAAGAAAAGAAGACATTTTATACAGCATTGTATCATACCATGCTTGGTCCTATTGTCTATGAGGATGTGGATGGTAAATATCGAGGTCTTGATCAAAACATTCATGAGTCCGACGGATTTACCAACTATACCATTTTTTCTTTATGGGATACCTATAGGGCTTTACATCCACTCTTTAATATTATTCAGCCAAGTCGCAATAACGATATGATTAAGTCTATGTTGGCACATCACGATGAGAGTGTACACAAAATGCTGCCTATCTGGAGTCATTATGCCAACGAAAATTGGTGCATGATTGGGTACCATTCAGTTTCCGTTATTGCAGATGCCATTGCCAAGGGCACCACGGATATTGATGTGTCACGTGCCTATGAAGCTTCAAAAAACACATCGACCGTAGGCTATTTTGATGGGATTGACAGTTATATGGCCGTAGGGTACGTACCAGAAGATAAAAGTTCCTCTTCGGTTTCAAAAACCTTGGAATTTGCCTATGATGACTGGAGTATAGCCCAAATTGCTAAAAAAGCAGGTAACCAAGACGCTTATGTATATTATATGGAGCGTTCCCAAAACTATAAGAACGTATTCGACCCAGAGATTAACTATATGCGACCTAAGCTTTCCAATGGAACATGGCGTAAAGAATTTGATCCCATAGATACCCATGGGCAGGGGTTTATTGAAGGTAACGCATGGAACTATGGTCTTTATGTTCCTCACGACATTGACCAAATGATTTCCATGATGGGCGGTAAAAAAGAGTTTCCCAATTATTTGGACAAGATCTTTACCACGGAAATAGAGGATAAGTACATAGAACAAAATGAAGATATCACCAGGGATGGTATTATAGGCAATTATGTCCACGGAAACGAACCTGGACATCATATTCCTTATCTGTACAATTGGACGGACAGCCCCTGGAAAACGCAGCAAAGGGTAAGAATGATCATGGATACCATGTATAGTAATAAGGAAGATGGTCTTTGTGGGAATGATGATGCGGGTCAAATGTCTGCTTGGTACATTTTTAGTGCATTAGGTTTTTATCCCGTACTACCAGGGTCTGATGAATATGCTATTGGAAGTCCAATGGTGAAAGAAGCCACTCTAAGGCTGGAAAATGGAAAAACATTTTCAGTTCAAACAAGAAATCAAGCGAAAGAGAATGTCTATATCCAGAAAGTGGAACTAAACGGTGAGGAATTGAACACTTCTGTATTGAAGCATAGTGATATAAGCAACGGAGGGGTCTTAATTTTTCATTTAGGAAAAGTGCCCAATCACGCATGGGGAAAATTGTAGCGAGCCCCTTAAAAAACGGGTTAGCCTTGTTCTTGGATAAGTTCTTTTATGAAATAGGAGGGTAAAATCCCCTGTTTTTTCTTAAAGGCGGCATTAAACGTATTTAGATTGTTGTACCCTATGGAAACCGCTATATAGCTTAATTTGCTGTTTCTGAAATCCTCGTCCTGCAATAACCTGGACAATAAATGATTTATTCTAAGCTCATTGATATAATTGGTAAAACTCATTTTTTTCTCTTGGTTGACCACCTGGGATAGATATTTTGGATTGGTCTTTAGCTGCTGTGCCACCTGCCTTAAGCTACAGTTTTGATCAATAAAGAACTTTTTCATTTCCAATTTCTCAAGCCTTCGGAGAATAATGTTCTTAACATCGTCGTCCAAGGTGCTTATGCTCTTTAACTTTGCATCATCCTCGTCGCTATCAGTAGCATTGGTCTGACTTTGGGCAGCTTCCAATTTTTTCAATTTCTCGTCCATGACCACTTGGATCTCCGCCAATTCCATGGTTCTTTTGTACAGCAATTTATTCTTGGCCTTTACTTTTAAGTAGCCAAAAATGGCCAGAAAACCACTAATGGCCACTAAGCCTAGAATAATCACAATGGTGTTATATCTGGATTTCTGGGCTGCATTTTCCAGCTCTAGGATTCTCTTTATTTGAGTAATCTCCTTGACTTCTCGCTGAGTTTCCAGAATTACTATCTTTTGTTCCTTTTCGTTGTTGAATAACGAATCTCTTATAATCCTGTTCAAAGTGCCGTATTCGTATGCCATAGAGGGTTGATTGGTACTTTCATAGAGTTTGGCCAATATCCCACTGCTGGTCTTGACAACATCAAAAGCATCTATGTCTTTGGCCGCCTCTATGCTTTTCTCATAATTGCGAATTGCACTTGAAGTATCGTTGGTTTTTAAATCCAATTCCGCCTGTAAAATCAAGGCCCTTGGTATTCTGAACCTAAATTTATTGTCATAATTCATTTTTAGTGCCTGGGTCAGATAGTTTTGGGCTCTTTCGTATTTTTCATTTGATATGAAAATATCGGCCATGTTCATGTAAACAATACTTTGGATATAGTTTCCGGGCGGAGACATTCTTTTTTCAAGATTTACGTAGAATTCATATGCGTCCAAGGCCCCTGGTTTGTCATCCAGCTTTGCACTCATACGGGCGATTTCATCAATTTTTGGGAATATGTACTGTACTTTTCTAAGTTTAATTACAAAGTGAAGACCTTTTAAACAATAGTTTAGGGCCTTCGAATAATTTTCAATGCGTAAATAGTAGTGGGAAAGTGCGGAGTACGCACGCATCATCATGTACTCGTCAGCAGTTTTTTCAGCTGAATCCAGCAATTTAAGTCCGGTTTCAAGGGCCATGTCAAATTCTCCCTTTTCAGTATGTATGTATGAAATTAATGTATGGGTATCGGCATACGTTTCAGGATATTTTTTTGAACTTACTTTTTTTGAGATACCTTGAGCCAAATCCATTGACTTGTCAAATTCCCCCCCTACAAACAAAAGATACGCCTCATTGAAAATGGCGCATAGTTCTCCCTTCTTATACCCAATTTCCTTTGAAAGTTTCTTGGCTTTTAGATTGTAAATCCTCGCGGTATCTGAGGACCTATATACATAAGCAGAGTAGAGTTGGAGCCAAGTGTCTACTTTTTCACTTCCACTTACCCTATCTTTTTTTTCCAGTAAAAATTCGGGATCAAGAAAATTTTCTTGGAATTTGTCCTTTTCATTTACAAGGTTTTTTATCTGGTCAAAATAGACGTTTATGGAATCCTTGTAGGTTTGTTGTGCATATCCTTGGTTTAAAAGCAGGATGGAGGCCAGTAGTAATAATGTCTCAATTCTTTTTGTCAAAATGATTTAAGGATTTCCTTAAAGTTAAAGTATTTCTTTGCTTGAACTACTAACATATTGCACCTGAATTGTTATCACGGGAAGATTCGCCTTATATACCACATCTTAGTCCAATATCCTGATTTCCCTTCCGGTTTTGATGAATGTTTCGATAGCCTCATCCATTTGCTCTTTGGTATGCGAAGCGGATATTTGGATCCTGATTCTTGCCTTATCCTTAGGTACAACGGGATAGAAAAACGCCACTACGTAAATACCCCTTTGCAATAGTTTTTCAGCAAATGCAACCGCCAATTTAGCATCGTACAGCATAATAGGTACAATCGGATGTGTGCCTGGTACAATGTCAAAACCGGCATTAGTAAGGGCTTCTCTAAAGTATAAGGTGTTGTCCTGGATTTTTTTGACTAGGGTCACTTCTTTTTCCAATTTATCCAAAACCGCAATGGACGACCCCACAATTGCCGGAGCCAAGGTATTTGAAAAAAGATAAGGTCTGGATTTTTGGCGTAGAATGGCCACTATTTCTTTCCTGGCCGCAGTAAACCCGCCGGAAGCACCTCCCAAGGCTTTCCCGTAGGTGCCAGTAATGATGTCAACCCTGCCCATTACATTTCTATATTCCGCTGTCCCACGGCCAGTTTTGCCAATAAAACCTGTAGCATGACAGTCATCCACCATAACAAGAGCCCCGTAAACGTCTGCCAGATTGCAAATCTCATCTAATTTAGCGATGGTCCCGTCCATGGAAAAGACCCCGTCAGTAACTATTAGCTTGCGTCTGGCTCCTGAGTCTGATGCTTCCTGGAGCTTTTCTTCAAGCGAGCCCATATCGTTGTTCTTATATCTATACCGTTCTGCTTTGCATAGACGAATTCCGTCAATGATACTGGCATGGTTCAGTTCATCCGAGATAACGGCATCGTCTTTTGTCAATAAAGGCTCAAACACGCCTCCATTGGCATCAAAGGCTGCCGCATATAGTATGCAGTCTTCCGCACCCACAAACTCCGCTGTTTTTTTCTCCAGTTCTTTATGGATGTCCTGGGTTCCACAAATAAACCTAACCGATGAAAGTCCAAAACCATGACTTTTCATTGTTTCGGTTCCGGCCTTGATTATTTCGATATCGGACGAAAGTCCCAAATAATTGTTCGCACAAAAATTAAGTGTAGTTTTTCCGTTTGTGGTTGCAATTTCAGAGCCTTGCTGAGAAACAATTATTCGCTCTTCCTTAAAAAGACCATCTTTTTTTAATTGATCTAGCTCTTCGATTAAATCATTTTTTATATCAGCGTACATGGTGATGTTTTAAACTTTTTTGGGCAGCTTCTGTTTTTTTAATAGTTCGGTGATCATTTCATTGGAGATGTCGTCGAGTTGGTAATGAGGACTCCATTTCCAGTCTTTTTGGGCTTGGTTGTCATTTATTGATAAGGGCCAGTTCTCGGCTATTTGCTGTCTGAAATCGGGTTGGTAGTCAACCTGAAAATCGGGATACCATTTTCGGATTGACGCTACTATTTCTTTGGGAGAAAAACTCAATCCATTGATATTGTATGAAGTTCTGGTTCTAATCTTTTCTTTTGGGGCTGTCATGAGCTCCAGGGTGGCCCTTACCGCATCTGCCATAAAGATCATGGGGAGGGCGGTATCTTCACAAAGATAGCAGGTAAACCGCTCGTTGCGAATGGCCCGGTGATAAATTTCCACTGCATAGTCTGTGGTTCCTCCACCTGGAAGGGATTCATGTCCAATAACCCCGGGATAGCGTAACGAACGCACATCTACACCATATTTTGAAAAATAGTAGTTGCCCCACTGCTCCCCGGCCGATTTGCTAATTCCATATACCGTGAGAGGGTCCAGATACTCGGTCTGGGCTGTCTCAACTTTATTGGCACTTTCACCAAAAACGGCAATAGAGCTAGGGAAAAACACCTTTTTCACAAGGTATTTTCTAGCTACTTCCAATACATTCAACCAACTTTTTAGGTTAATGTCCCATGTTTGTATGGGGTATGTCTCGCCATTTGCAGATAAAATAGCGGCCAAATGATAGATTTGGGTTATAGCATGTTCCCCGACCATTTTTCCCAACTTACTTTCGTTGGTGGCATCCAATAATTGGATATGTCCAATTTCATCGGTACGTGGAACCAAATCGGTTGCGATTACGGCTTCTCTTCCATATAAATTTATAAGAGCTTTTCGTAAGGCAGTCCCTAGTTGTCCTCCAGAGCCCGTAATGAGTACTTTTTCTGCTCGCATAGCGTGGTTTATAAAGCTCAAAAGTAGATATATGGCTTATAACTAGATATTTTTATCTTTAAATATTCAAAAACTAAGTATTTTAATCTGTATTTATTCTATATTAAGGGTATATTAGCTTTTTAAGATGCTAAATTTTACAGTTTGAAGTAATATTATCTGGCAATGGAAAAAATTGATGATGTGGACCTTAAAATTCTCAGGATTTTGCAAGAGGATTCTAAGAAAACGACCAGGGAAATAGCAAACTCGTTGAATCTTACCCCCTCGCCGGTCTATGAAAGGATACGGCAACTTGAAAAAAAAGGATATATAAGAAAGTATGTCGCTCTTTTAGACAAGAAACATCTAGGGATACCGATTACCGCTATTTGCATGGTATCCCTTCGGTATCATGATGAAGGTTTCATTGACAAGTTTGATTCGCAAATAAAAAAATTAAAGGAAATCCAGGAATGCTACCACATGGCGGGAAAGGTTGACTTTTTTCTAAAGATTAATGTTGCCAGTCTTGACCATTACCATGAATTTGTGCGGGCTAAACTTTCCAAGATCCATAATATTGGTGTATTGGAAAGTTATTTTGTACTTAAAGAGATTACAAGTACTACCCAATATTATTTTTAAAATATTTTCTATGGCATCTTTATCGATACATATGGTAAATGGAAGTGTTCTTGGGTAGAAAATCTGGTTCATTTTACCAAACTCAAATATTCGTAAAAACCTCTTTTTCTTTAAAGCTCTTAAAAAGCCCAAATTTAAAAACCAAGAGGAGGTTGTCTAAGGTTACTTTCCAGTTCAATTTTATTTCAAATATATTGATAGAAAGGCATAACCTTTTCTCGAACGTCAGGCCCAAATGGGGTCGTTCTTTTCAAGATGCCCTTTACAAAATTATGGGGTATATGCCCGCTATTCTCGAAGAATTGGAACAACGAACTTAAATCCGCCTTTGTATTGTTGTGGGCCCATTGTGCAAATTGTTGGGTTCTGTTCTTAAATCTGGAATAGGAGGAAGGGCTTAAGACGTGTTCTTTGTAGTTAAGGGTCTCTATTATAGCTGGTTGCAGTAATGTAGCGCCTGTTTTCAAAAATAGCGGAAGTGAGGCCATAAAAAAACGGATCGCTGGTACACAATCCGCTGTTTTTGTTGCCTTTGGGCCTAGTAGCGGGAACAGGACTCGAACCTGTGACCTTCGGGTTATGAGCTCACCAATGGGGTTCAAACCCCTGTCTTTTTCCGACAATTTTGTCCAAAAACGTGTACGGTATCGTGTACGGTTAATAATGATAAAAATAATGAAAATTTATCCTCCCAGAACACTGCTCAACCTGAACATAGGTAAATACATTGAAACCAAAATAACCCCCACAAAAAATCCAATGACCACAATGATCAACGGCTCCATGATCGTGGACAGCATTTTGGACTTTTGTTGAACCTCCCTGGCATATTGCTGGCTCAATTTATCAAAGATATATTCGGTCTGATTGGTCTCTTCGGCCACCTTGACCAAGGAAGCCATTCGGTTATCAAAGAGCTTGTTGCCCCTGATGCTCTCATGTAGGCTAATGCCTTTCATGATTTTCTTTTCCATACTGCCCAACGCTTCCTGTAAAGGGGTAAAGGTGATCATTTTCTTCACCATTTGAATGCTGTTCAACATGGGTACCTTGGAGGAGGTCAATAAAGCCGTGGTTTGGGCAAACTGGGACATGTAAACCATTTTGATAAATTCCCCAACAAAAGGGATCTTGAGTAATAGAAAATCCCTTCTTCTTTTAATTTTGGGGTTTTTCAGCAGCGGTTTTCTGAAAATAAGAAAACCCAAAACGGCAAAAATCAAGAGCAAACCATAGTCTTTGATAAAGTTGGATGCAGAAATGATCCATACGGTGATAGTTGGCAGTTCCACCCCATTTTGCTTAAAAATATCCTCGAACATGGGAACCACCATTCGGAGCATAAATACCACGACCAGAATGGCCGTTGCCAATATGATTATAGGATAGGTCAGTGCGTTCAAAAGGTTTCTGCGCTGTTCATTTTTTTGTGCAAAATAGCCTCCCAGTTCTTGGGCAATCTTGGCGAGGTTACCACTTTCTTCCCCAATTTTAATGGAATAATGCTCATACTCCGTGAACTCCTTTCTAGACCTCAGAATCTCGGAAAAACTGTGTCCAGCATCTAATTCGTGCAACATCTCGGAATAAAAATGGTGCAATTTCTCTTTCTTTTGATTCTCCTTGATCAGGTCAAGGGCCTCCCTCAAATGGATTCCAGCTTTGAGCAGCACAGCCAATTCACTGTAGAAAGATTCCTTTTTTTTGGAATTGAAAAGGGAACCGAAAAAGGAAATCTCCTTTTTCAGCAATTGCTCCAACCCATCCGATTTGGACGTTTTTGGAGCTTTGGCATTCATGGTTTGGTCCAGCTTAAATCCCATAACTATTGATTTAGATAAGTGGTGGCCGCATTGGTTTTATAAACCACAATTCTTTGTTTATTGCCCTCGTTCCCTACTGAGAAATCCAGGGCATCCACCTCACTGGATTGTATTGGTAATCCATTGAAATAGTACTGCGTTTCATAAATCTTTAGAAAGAAGGTATCCCTTTTCTTGACCACAAAATTTTCGTGCCATTGATAAATGGTTCTTTTCATTTCATGGGCAAATACTAGTTCATCCCTTTGCGCATCGTACCAAACACCGTCATGTCGATTAAAATCCACCCACAAACTTTGCCTCAACAGATTGGCCTCGGTGTTTTTCTCATAGATTCCACTGATGCCATGCATTTGTTGTTGTACAAGACGCAAAACTGAAAACCCCAAGCCAATTAAGATACTCGTAAGTAGGAGGACCACTAACATTTCATTTAGTGTAAAGGCTTTTATTTTGTAATTTCCACTATTCATCTGTTATCCGATAAGAAATTTCTTTTTGGGTTTCAGGATGAAGAGCGACAAACAAAACCCCTGACATGGCGTTGCTTTCTTCTTTAACCACTTCTATTTCCCAAAGCTCCAAATCCGAATAATACGGCAAGTGCAACACCCCATTTTTATATTGGTACTGTAAAAGCAACAACTCTTGCCTCACCATATCATCATTATGTTTATTGGTGTTGGTCAAGAGTGAATTCAGGAGCATACTGGACAACATGAAGATTACCACAATCAAAATGGTGGCCATCAAGGTTTCCATGAGGGTGGATGCCCTTAACTTTTTTAATACAGCCATTTTACAATATTGTTGGGTTGTTCGTTTTGGTAGGGTAATCCTGCAAATTCCTGGGGTAGGGCACTAAAATCTATGGTGCCATTGAACAAATGATTTTGATAGGCACTCCCATTTTCCAATGCAATAAATCCTTGGGTTGCCACACTCCCAAGCACACTTCCCTTAAGTTCCAAATTCCCCTGGCACAACATGGACCCAATCAGCATTGCCTTTTCCGCTAGATGGATATTGGCGGTAGACTTTGCCTCCTCGTTTTTGGTCTGATAAACCATCATCCCCCTGATTGTGGACCCCTTGTCCAAAATCATGTTCGGAGGTGTTCTTTTATTTTTATCCAACCCTTCTGTTTTGGGTTGATGGATGGCAAGCACTGTTGGATATTGAAGATTACAAGCTTGTCCCACTTTTATGGTTCTACTGGCAATAGCTTGAAAATTTCCAGAAACTCCATCCCTTATCTCTATTTGGGGAGCAATCAGCAACACATCTTTGAACTGCGAAGATGGATGGATAATTATTTTATGCGTTGCCCAAACCAAGACGTTTCCGCTAAGTGAAACCTTGTCCAACTCCAAAAAATCTCCTTTGACGACCCTGGTTTCCTCGTTAAAACTTTGTTTAAGCACCATTCCCTTTTGAAATCGAACTGTCTCCCCCTTGGGTTGATAAAAGGGTTGGGCCAGGGTCTCCAGTTGGGATTGTAGTTCCAAATTCAATTGGGGTAGCGTGGTCGCACTTTTTTCTTCTTTGCCGTAGATCAAATGGGAACCCGTATATCCCTGTCCTCGGATATTTCCTCTTTTAATTCCCCTTTGGGGCAAGAAGGCATCTCCTTTGATCCTGGCCTTTCCGGCAATGACCATGGGTCTTTGGTTGTCTTCAAGATATAAAGCGGGGCGATTTTCAACCGTTTTTCCCACGAATCCGATTTTGGAAAACTGCAATTGGCCTTTTTTTGCTGTTACCTCCCTCAATTCCAGCAATCCCCAATATTTTTTGGATACAGTCACTTCCATTTCCGTGGTCGCCTGAATGGACATCTCCAATGGTTCCCCTTGTTTCATGGGTTCCTTAAAGGAACTTTCCAGTCCTGTTTGAGCAGCTTGAATCAAATCCAGGGTCACATAGGTTTTCTTTTTGAACAGCACCTGGGTATAGGAAACCAGTACAAAGGACATGAGGAGCACAGCTATGATGGCACCCATAAAAAGCACGAATTGTAGTGCCCCTGCCTTTATTTTTTTCAGTCCCATCATTCAGAAAGGGTAATGGTCTCGTGTTGGCCGTTGTACCTCACACGTATTTTGCTCACATTTCCGCTAAGCAATCGTACCCCGTCCACTTCCTGATTGGGGAACATCATATGCTGTTGCCCATCTATGGTAACAAAGAACATGGATTTTCCAGAACCCGCCTGTGATACCAAACCGTCATAAGTGATGTTCTTTTTGGGTAGGTCAGTTTTTTTCGGAACCTTCTTTTTTACCTTTTTATTCGGATTTTGCAATGTGCCCAAAAAGGGGTCTCTATAGTTGGCATAAAGGGTAAACGTATCCTTTTTGGTGGTTGCCCTGGGAATATCCACCGCTTGCTTTTGTACTATTGGAGGTTCTTCTTTCGGGGATAGGGTATTGACCACCTTAAACCCGATCACGCCCCAGATAACCAGGACTACGCCCAAAAGCAAATATGTCTTGGTCTGTTTGCTCAATTGCTGATGGTAAAATTAAAAGTATTGCTGTCCCCACTTTGATTGCCGGCAGCATCATACGCGCGCACTACCCAATAAAAAGTTCCATCGGACAAATTGGTCGTGAAGGTTTTATTGGCTCCCAAGCCCTTGGTTTCCAAGGACTGTAAACTTTCATCGGCATAGATAAAGATGCTGTCACGTTCCGCACTTCCCGCAACATCTACCCGTGTCCATGAAAAGTTGACCTCGGTTGTAGTAAGTGATGCTCCATTGGCCGGACTTACCGGTTGAGGGGTATTGGGAGGGGTCAGATCCAAATTTTCATCTCCGTTCACTTGAAAACCACTTGAGGTATAGGCTGTTTCATAACCACTGTTCAAGGCTTTTACCCGCCATTGGTAGTTTCCGTTGAACAAATCTTTATGAATTCGGGTTTTGATCTGGTCCAAGGAATCCACTTCCACAATACTGTCCAATACCAATTGCGCCGCATTTTCAAAGCTTGGGGTCGCAATCTGTACTTGGTATGCAGTTGCATCCTCTACCTCTTCCCAATTCAAGGAAATGGCATTGGTAGTGAGCACGCTGCCCTCGGTCGGGGCCAGAATATCCACTATCTGGGAGGAAATGTCAGGCACTTCCAGGATATCTTCACAGCCCAAAGCAAGCAGGGCTGCGGCTAGTAGACATAATAGCAATTTGTTCAGACTCATAATTTCAAATAGTTTTTGGTGGAATCCAATTTGTTGGGGTCCTTTTCCGTATCTCCGGGACAACGGCTGCCTGAACCCGTGATCGCGGCAATTTCCAATTTACCCCTATTGTTTCGTTTCCAGCAGAGTTGGGAGGTTTCAAAATCGAAAACCTGAAGCCCCGCCATCTCTATGGTAGAAAACTGTTTTCCGTTATGCACCTCCAATACCAAGGTTCCACGAGATTCTTTGAGGTAAAAATGATGTGCGGTCTGTAATTTGGAGTCCAAATCTCCCCTGGCAACAAATGAGATGCCTGTTAAAATTCCCAATTCTGGATCGTCCTGAAGGTATTCTTTCAGTGTAAGGTTTTTGGCAGCGTTCAATTGAGCTTTCAAACCCACCAAATCTGAAACTTTCAGCTTATAGTATTTAGAGACGGCCAGCTGGGTAGAATCCTCTGCATATTCCATGGTTTTTCCTCCTTGACGCTCTTTGAATTTCCTATATTTTGAAAGGGTGGACTGGGAAAAATCAAAGACATTCAATGAAACTTCCAGAGGGGTATCCAAGCTTGGTTCCCCAGCTTTTTCGAAATCTTTGGTAAACAAGGTGGTACTGATTTTTCCCACGGATCCCAGACAGGGAATGCGCGTCTCTACTTTTTGTAGGTTGCGCATTGGGCCACAGGCACTTAACAGCATTGCCAGTAGCAAAACGGTAATTGTAGGTCTCATGTATAAGATTCTGTAGGTAGTTAACGCTTTTTTCCGAGAAGTGTTGTACGAAAAATGAGTATACAGATGTAAATATTACCTTTTTAAGCTAAAATGGCCCGTAAGTACCTCACCTTCACCATATTCAAAGCGAAACCAATAGTCTGATGCCGGCATGGGACGTCTTAAATATGTACCATCCCAGCCCTGTCCCTGCGGAGAGATTTGACGCAGTAATTTACCCAGTCTATCATAGATAAAAAGCCTGGAATTTGGGAACTGTTCAGCGCCGATTACATTCCAATATTCATGATAGTTGTCGCCGTTGGGCGAAAAGAATTTTTGATATCCCAAGGCAATGATCTCCTGGCTTAGGGTACGGCATTCGAAAGGGTCGCGGACGTAGACCGTATATCTCCCTGGAAAGACTGTAAATTGATTGTCCGTTTGGTAATTGATCCCATCTATGGAATATTCAAAAGTACCAATGCCAACAGCATCCACAGTAAGGGTTATCTCATCAGAAACTCCATCGGTGGACACGGTAAAACTGTCCGGGGCACCCGAGGACACTACCTCGAAATTGAAGGTATTACTGCAAGTAACTCCGTTCGTGGTCTCGGTAACGGTCAAACTGTAGTTGCCCAACGCTGCAATAAACTGTTCTCGCGCATTGCCCAGAACTTGTCCGGCATGATCTGTCCATTCATAGGATTCAAATATGCCAGCCTGAACAGTAAGGTCTGGACTGTCCGGGCACATGACGTAAGTATCCTGTAATCCTATCTGGGGCAAGGAGTTGATCAACACCGAAAAATTGGTAATGGCAAAACAATCCGGGAAAAGAGGATTGTGCACCCGTGCATAAATGACATCACTTAACGAATGGTTGTTGTAAGTCGTTGCTGGCAAGGCGTTTGAATTGTACAAGGCATCTGTTTCCGAACTGAAGTATAGTACATCCAATACATTTTGATCCTGCCCGTTCAAAACTTCCAGGTCCTTTTGGCTAAGATCAAAAGAGTAGCGTCCGGTTTCGTCTACATCGCAGACCACAATATCCGTTGGCATAGTTGCCGAAGGTGTATCAAACACCTGAATTTGAAACTGCCCCAGATTGTAGCAATTGGCATTGCCGGGATTTTCAATCCTAAAATAGATGGTTTGCGGATTGGCTGTATTGAAATAATTTCCAACAATCACGTTTTGGTCCAAATCGGCATCGTTTTGGGTTTCATGGAATGAAACTGTACCACTGGGAAAGCTTGACAAGATCTCATTGGTCTTTTGGGATAAATCAAATGAAAGAACCCCATCGTTATTATCATCACAGGCATACCAGTCAGACACGGTAGGCACTACAGGGGTATCAAAAATCAGGAGTTGAAACGAGGTAGTATCGTAGCAATCCGAATTAGAGGTGTTGGCCAAACGTACATAGATGGTTTCTTGATAGTTGGTACTGTTAAAGTTAGTGGCCAAAGGATTGGT
This sequence comes from Flagellimonas sp., assembly GCF_965233845.1. Classification (GTDB taxonomy): domain Bacteria; phylum Bacteroidota; class Bacteroidia; order Flavobacteriales; family Flavobacteriaceae; genus Flagellimonas. Next base: position 3,243,415 of record NZ_OZ247584.1, on the reverse strand, counting down.
GTTCGCGTCCGCATCAGCTTGGGTACTGTGATAGGAAAGTACCGAACTGGCGTGATTTTGGGTGCCAACGACCTCGGTTTCCACCAAACTCAGATCAAAAGTGGCATTTCCATCATTGTCCGTATCGCAGAATTCCAGGTTGGCAGGGGCATTTGCCACCACTTGCTCGATCACTTCAATAGCAAAGCTACCGGTCTCATAACAATCGGTTTCACTGCTGTTTTCTATTCTGAAGAAAAGAGTTTCCACTGGCAAGGTATTGGTGTAGGATACTCCCAAAGCATTGGTCCTATTGTCTGCATCCGTTTGGGAACTGTGGTAGCTAATGGTAAATATGGAATTATCCTGCCCATTTAACACTTCAGCATCTTTAGAGGTCAGATCAAAGGTATATAAGCCGTTTGTATCATCATCGCAAACGGTCCAATCCGTAACCGTGTACAAGCTGGGCTGCAAATTGATGTTTATGGTAAAAGCTGTGGTATCGTAACAATCCCGATTTGCACGATTGGATATACGTGCAAAAACCGGGGTGGTCCCCAATCCAAAAGTGCTGATGGAACTCATTGGATTGCTATTTGTATCCGCATCCGCAAGGGTAGTATGATAGGACACCTCAAAATTGGTAACAGATTGGGCACCCAATACGTCTGTATCCAAAGTGGACAAATCAAAATTATAAGTGCTTGTGGCGTTACAAACTACCGGATCGGTTACCGGGTTGGCAACAGGAACTTCAGAAATCGCAATGTCCGTGGTTTCCACTTGGGTTTCAGAAGCAGTGTTCACCGTAACGGAGACCGTGTAATTACCGGGCAGGGTATACGTATGGTTTGGGCTTTCATCCGCGGAGGTATTCCCATCCCCGAAGTCCCATAAAATGGAAACTATGGGTTCTGAAACATTGATGCTAAATTCCGTGGCATCGCCCAGGCATAGGTGGTTGGCCTGGATGTCACTGATATAGAAAAAAGACTGTATAAATGGCGGAAGTCCCCAAAAACTTTGTCCAGTACCCAGGTCAATTGCGGCGTATTCATAATTACAGCCGAGCCCAAGAACATTGGGATCATGAATCACACTTAGAGAATTGCGAAGGAAATTGGTGATATAAATTTTACCATCAATGCCCAACTGCAATCCGGCTTCACCTCCGTTGTTTTCGTTGATATTGATGGCACTGCCCGGAATGTCGGCCGCTGTTAGATCATACTGGTAAATTTGATTGGTAAAAGAAGAGAGGTACAGCACCTGGCCAGAAGGTGAGAATTCCACACCGTATTGGAATGGGGCTGTTGTTAAAAGAATGGGGTTGCTGAGGACGCCCGTGGTGGTGTCAAAATCCAGTAGTTCAGAGCCGGTATCCCTATGGCTAATGGCCACCTTGGATCCATCAGGGGAAGCTTTTATGCACCCTATAGCATCCGTTTCATCCAGACTTCCGGACATATCAAAACCCACTGTGCTCACCACCGGGGTAGCGTTTACGCCGGCAGGGGTAACCAGGTAGGTTAAAAAATCGGCATTGCCCCAATCATGTGTAATTACCCAAATATCCCTGCCATTGGCATGTTCCACTGCAGTCAGTTTTTCCAAGGAAGGACCGTACAAATGCACATTTTTTGCCGTAACATCTCCAAGTCCGCCATCAAGGGTCATGTCCACTTCGGAGTAATTGACCCCGTATGGCGACCCTTCTTGATATACCGTAAAAACATAGAAAATATCAGGGTCGTTGGGTTTGGGCACAATTATCCCTGAATGTGAGGAACTGCTGGTCCCGAGCAACCCGGTACCATTGGGCATGATTGAATGATTGCGGTTCCAAACCGTGGTACCATCCGTATAAAAAATCAGGTTACCCAAAGGATCTGAGATGGTGGCACATCCTTCATCCGTTACCACCTGTCCATCTTCCAAGGCAACGGGGGTACCACTCCTAAAATCCAGGCCAGCATTTATACCAAAATACCAAATGGAGGCTTCCAACTGGGCTTGGGCATGCGCAAAAAAAAGGAGGGCTATAGCAGCACAGAAAAGTCGTAGGTTCAAGTAGGTAAAGGTTGATAGTTTATTTAGGAATTAAATGTAGGTAATTTGTGGCTGGTAGGGAAAATTATTCTTCAAACGGAACGGAATTTGGTTTAAGAGCCTCTAGGTTTTAAAATGGAAAGTGGAAAGTTGAAAATGTTAGGTGATAGATGCTCGATGCTTGGTGCTGGATGCTAGGTGTTTGAAGTTTGGATTGTTGGATTTTTAGTCTTGAGTCTTTGCTCTGTAGGTATCAGAAATCAGTTGTCAGAACTCGGATATAACTTATGAATGAGGACTTATAACATTCAACATTTAAAACTTAACATTACTTTTCAAAAGTATTGTCAAAAAACTCCGCCATGGAAATCTCAAAATAGTGGCAAAGCTTTAGTATGGTGGAAAGCTGAACGTCCCGTTTGCCCTGTTCTATTCTGGAAAACTGGATTCCGGTGTCATGGAGCGCTTCTTCTTGCGTAACGTCCTTGATTTTACGTAATTCTTTTACGCGTAAGGCTAAATTTCTAAGTAATTCTTCCTTTTCCGGATATTTCATTTAGACAAGTTGAGGTCAAATTTGCAACTGTATAACAACTGAACGGTTGTTTTTATTAAATTTGACTATCCCAACCCAATCTTATTCTTAACTAAAACCTTCCTTATGCCACAATTGGATATTCTGCAAACCATTAAACAGTTTTTGGAGCATAGTTCGAAGAAAAGCCTCAAACTTCAATTTGAATACACCGAAATACGCTTGTTGAACAACCCCTGTGCTTTGCACTCCATTATTCGTCCCAACAGCCGTTTGGTCATCTACAAGACGCCAAACAAACCCACGGCCAAAATGAGCGTAAAAGATGATTTGGTGTTTCAATTTTGGTTTCGGTTTGTGCCTCCTCCTACTACCGAATATTATATAAACGAGGTAACAGATTTACCCGAACCCCTAAGCCAAGGTGTTTTGGAGATAAATACAGAAAAGCTCACCCTACAGTTTACGATTGATGGGCCCGAAGCCCATACAGGACTCAGGGTACAGCATGTATATTCTGGATTAAAGCCTGTGGAAAACAAGGTTAAAATGAACAGCTCGTCCACTTAACCAGCTAAAAAGGGGTAGAGGGGTTGGGCGGGTAAAAAAACAGCAGCCCAAATTGAACTGCTGTTGTTGGTTTTCAAGACCACTAGTTGGACCTGCACTGAGCTTGTCCATGTGAACTATCGGTAGCGGGGAGATTATCGGTTAGGATAATGCTCTTTCAATAACTCCTTAAATCCTTCTGAAACTTCATCACTTACTTTTTTAATAATACTGGTGTGAACAAAGTCATGACTTTCTATCGTAACGGTTTGATTAAAAACACTATCGTTTATCTGTTCAACCTTAACATGAAAGTTTCCAGTTGGATTACCAATAACACCTTTGTTACTCAACATGCGCATATTTGTGATAGAGTAATTGCATTGTGAGATCCAATTCAATTTTTGAATTGCTTTAACTCCTAGTTTTTCGTTTACTTCCAATTGGACATTACCCAAACGTTGAATAGTCGTAGTTCCAGCAATGCTATCAATTGAAATGAACGTACCCATCTCAAGTCCGTCACACTGACTGTAACTTTTAATGGAAACAAACAGTAGCAAAGGAAGTAAAAGTTGTATCTTTTTCATTTCAAAAAACTTTAATCAACTCTCTTACAATAAGAACTATACCACTGATTACTAAGACATATGATAAAACATATCCTTTCACCGTAAGATGATTTACCTCATCATTCCTAATTCTCTTATTGGCCATTGGGTGAATTAGTACTCCTATTATACACCCAACTAACCCAAATACTAACCAAAAGTAGCTCATTATAAAGTTTATTTATTTTCCTTGTTTTTTCTTGTTTTCATCGGTCACTGCTTTTTGTACTCCTTCTCCCGTTCTGCTTAAGACCGTATTCGTTACCTCTTCCGCAACTCTATCTCCTCCAACTTGTCTTACCATAGATCCCATCCCAAAAGAAAATCCTTCAATTGTTACTCTTATAAAAAAGGCTTCCCCTGCTCCAATTAAATCGTCAGTGCCGTCATTTGCCAATTTATGATGGCCATTCCCTAACCTTAACTCGCCTCTATCCGTGATAACAAAATCGTACCAACCAGCACTATTGTTTTTTCCTAAATCAATTACTCCATCCTCTCGCTACCGCAAGATTGCATCTTGTGGCAATCTTCACCCTCCATTATTTCACAATCAAACTTAAGCTAAAAACCCTATTTCATCAATCTCTAGGATAGAGTGGTTTCCACCAAAATTCTTGGCACTGCTATATTTCCAGTCCTCCGGCCTTGTCACAAACCCACTTTGAACAGGATTTTGGTGGATGTAGTCCAGTTTTTGTTTAATGACCTTGGGACTCCATAGCTCTATTGGCTTGTTATGGTGCTGCCAAAACTGGTATCCCGTTATATTGCCCTTATCCTTTCCGGCCTTTTCAAACATTTGCAAGAGCCATTCCTTCTTGCTTTCTTGAGGGTTGGACTCAATAGCTTGGATCAGTTTCCTTGAAGTATGTCGTTTGAAATCCCTAATCAATCCTGAAGGGTCACCATTGTCCGATCGGAAAATGAAATGTACATGATTGGGCATAAAACAGTATGCAAACAGCTCCATTCCTTTTTCTTTCCTGCAAAAGTCAGCACTATCTGCCAAAATCTTGAAATAGGCCTGTCTGGTAAACACATCTATCCAAAACACGGTGGCAAAGGACACAAAATAGGCACCGTTTGGGTTGTGGAACTTGTAATTTCTGCTCATGTGCAGAAGGTAGGTTTTTCATGTCTCCGCAACAGGGCTGAATTGATGGATGGCCGTTTTGAATGGACAAAAGCCAGTTTCTTTAGAAACTGGCCTTTAAATTGATTACTCTTTTTATATGACCACTAGATGCAATCTAGCGGTAGCGGGAGTAGCTAGGGATATATCTATTCTAGAATACCATTCTTGTAATGTAGCCTTTCTACTTTTGGATCAAAAATCTGTTCTGCATATTCTGAGTCTTCATCTGGGATACCTTCTAATCCATTCTTGGTTAGTTTGCTTATATCAATCAGAGTTTTGTCTGAATTATAAAAGAAAACTTTGTTGTCACCTAGTTTAATATATCCATCAAGGTTCTCTTTTAGGTAATAAGTGTTTTGAAACAATTGTATTTCAATCCCTTCATCTTTTGAATTGTCCATATACACCATATAAATATCCGTTTCCTCAAAAGTCGAATCATTATTAGATTGAATTTCGCACTTCTTTATATACGATTCGATTGCATTTTGAAGTTTCGGGTTTATCAGACTCTTATTGTCCAAACCACAACTTACTACGATCAAAAAAGAAATCACTATTAAAAATCTAACGTAAAACATCATTTATATTTTCCTTTATAAAAATCACTACTCTTATTAATTTTTTTTATAGGGATATCCCCTTTTGTTGGAGTATATCTATATAACTGGTTTGAGGGTTTATGATATATATAATAAAGAGGGAGGGACAACCCTAACTTTTTCAATTTTTGATAATGTCTGTATTGCCTCAACTTATCCCCGAATATCAATCCCTTTGAACCATAACCCGAAGCACTGGGAGTATCTGGGATTTTAAAAAACCATACAATCAATCTTAGCCTCGTTTTGGAAAATGGCTATTCTGTAAGCAATGATATCATTAGTACCAAAATCCTCAGATGTATCATCAAGACCGTTCTTGTTCCAATTGTTCAAAGCCTTGTAGTATTTTGACTCGAACAGAGGTGTTAGGGATTTCTTTGTACTGCCTTTGAAACTTGTATATTCCAGTTTGGAAACTTTATTCCAAATACTTTCTTTATGTTCACCGGTTTCAATATCATATTCTTGCAATACATAGATAGTATCTTGATTGATATTTAAAAAATCCATTTCAGGGTATAAACCCTTCCTGTTACTATAAAATGATTCGGGATAGATTCCACATTTAGATTTATTTGCTGATCTTCTGAGCGTTTCAAAAACCTCGTTAACAGTTGAAACTCTTTTTCCAGCTCCACAATTGCTAACAAGGACAGCAATTAATAATAAAAATACTTGTTTCATAATCAATATGTAAATGGTGTTTGTCTTCGTCTTCTAATTGGTCTATAATTTTGGTTGGTATTTCCATTTGAGTTGTAATACCTACTCTGTCTAGAATTGGGAAAAAGCAAACTTGGACCTGAAGGATTGCCATTTGGATCAGCTGCATAGCTTGTTCTCAATGGTAGATTGTTCTCAGCTCTTAATTGATTTTCCACATGTGTCGAATAAATCTCGGCATTAGGTACTGATTGAACCGCTCCGTTGGCTCCAGGAACCGTAAACCACGTGTTTTGATCAGCCCCTCCATTCCAAACGTCTTGAATATGAGCTAATTCATGTCCCAAACCAATAAATGCTGGTCTTTGATTATTGCCTCCATCTGGAGGACCATTTGTATTGTTTGGATTCCATTTAACATAGGTTCCATTATCATCCGCATTGTTCCCTCCAGATTTCAATATTTCAACACTCTTGTTTTGATCCCCAGCTAACTGCGAAACTAAATCATGACCAACTTGCCCTCCATTCATTAAATCATTTAATCCTGCTGTCAAGTCCGACACAAATTGGTCGCTACCTTGATAGGTATTACCTGAACTTGTATCTATGAACGCATAGTTTCCATTTTGATCTTGATCCCAATATAAGTTTTGTTCGACTACTTGATTGTTGGCACCTCTTGTTCTTACAGTTACTAAAATACTATCACCAGCAATCTCCCTAAATTGAATAGGATTATTAGCAGTAAAGCCATAAGGGCTAATTCCGACATAGTCTTCGGCAAACCTATCAATCTTATTGAACCTTCCAATAGCAGGATCATAATCCCTCCACTGATATGCAACCGTGTTTTTATCCAGATCTTCCTCAAATTCTTCATCACCAAACTTCCACCGCTGAGCTACATCGTTGCCCAATTCAGAAACCGCTTCGTTGTACCCTTTGTGCTTAAGGCCAAAGGGGTAGTAGTTGTTTTCCTCTACAATTTCCGTGGTACCATTATTGTCCACAAAAGACAGCCTTATGTTGCCCAAATGGTCTTTGTATTGGTATACATAGTCGTATGATCCCTGTACCCCGCTTGGGGTGATATATCCCTCTGCGTGACTAAGGAACTCTAGCTGAGTGGTATTACCATTACCAGAATAAATATAGTTTCCGGCATATTCAGTTACTGTGGTATTACCTCCCAAACTTGCCAATTTCTTTTGTTTGATACCTGTTGCGTCGTAAATATAGGTAATTGTACCAGAATTTATCGCAATGCTTGTAGGTAGATTCAAATGATTGTATCCAATAGCGGTAATACCCTTGTTGGTATCCGTCTTTAGGTTCCCATTGGCATCGTACGTATATTCTATGGTACCGGTAGCACCATCCAAAAATCCTTCTGTACTCCCACTGGAATCCGCCACACTTAGCAAACGGTTACTGGTATCCGTATTGTGGTAGGCGTAGGTGAGGTTGTCAATAAGGCCGGTATTGCCCTGTCTTTGCAAGGACTGGATATTCCCGTTTAGGTCATATGTAATATTGGAAACATCATAATCCCCGTTATAGCTGGTTGCACCTGTTATTCGGTTAAGGGCATCGTAACCGTAATGGTACCACCTCTGCACATTGTCGTTCGCGGTTTTCCATTGTGTCTCCGAAATGTTGCCATTGTAGAGTGGTGAACCGGCGTGTGCCACCGTATTGTAATTGATGCTAAAATCAAAAAGGTCTCCATCCACATTGGCATCTTCGTTTATGCTTTTGAGCCAACCTCTTACGTTATAGGTGTAATCAACAGTCTGCAACGCTGTAGATGTTCCGGTATAGTCGCTTCCGGCAGTGCCGCCTATTTTTTTGCCAGTTAATTGGCCCAGCTCGTCGTAATCGTTGTATACGATAAGTTCTTCGTTTGCACTTCCCCCACCGCCACTGTTTGCTGTGGGATCTACTTGCAATGTCAAAGTGCCACTTAAAGTCACGGGATTGTTGGTGGCCTTTACCTCAATCCTGTCCGTTGCGGTTTGGTTGGTGGTATAAGTAGGCTGGTCCAATACCAAAACATTATCATATATGATGTTTCCACAGCTTTCTCCAAGTGTTTCATCGCCAATGCATTGGGTCTGTTTTAGCAAGCGGCCACTATGGTCGTAGGTAAAGTTATCAATGGTTACCACAGTGTTATTGTTACGGGTGTGCTGGCTTCGCACTTTTTTAGGTTTCCCCACAAAATCCAACTGTGTGGTCACTAGATCCACTGTTTGCAGATAATCATTCTCGCTGTAATTATATACGGCACGTCCCTTGGCATCGTAGCGGGTAATAGTGGTAATCCATGTTTGTTGTGCCATTGGGGCCATAGGGTCTAAAACCCTTACTTTGGTACCAGTGGGCAGACCTTTGGTTCGGTTGTCCACGGCATGTGAAAACACGGTGTTCGGAGGTGTCGGTTCATCCTCGGTATCAAAGGTATGATCATCATAATAGTTGATGGTCAACAACTCGCTTACTGAAGTGTTTGGGTACGTATTGTTGCTGTATTCCACCGTCATGTTAGTCATGGTAAATCCACTTCCCCGTGTTTCCCAAAGGTCACTTTCGTTGTTTGCATTGGCCTGAACATCCACCCTTGATCTTGGGTTGGCGCCATCCATCTCCACTGCCTTCCCGGTGTAAGCAACTCGGCCAAAGGCGTCGTATTTAGTAAATAACCATTCCCCGGTAACCCTTTGAACACTATCCTGGGTCATAATAGGAAGATCTAAAGAATTATATATAAGATATTCCCTAGCCTTGCCCGGCAATTGTTTTTCCACCAAGCGATTTCGTTGATCATATGTATACTGATACCCTAACTCTGCCATTGCACTGTTAATGTTGGAGATTGTAGCTAAGCTGGCACCCATTTGCGGGGGAAGCACAAAGGTTAAATTACCATATTCGTCGTACACGTAATAAGTGTCATGGGGTACTTCCGTTTGACCTTCAAAATCGGCATAGGTACGTTTTAGAACTACCCTACCTTGTTTATCGGTGAATTCCTCTGAGGAGTTATTCTTGCCGCCAGTGTGGTTTTCATCATAAACGATATGCTTATGAAGTTGTTTGTCGCCGTAGTATGAGTTATTGCTATTTTCAATTAAACTAGCTTGGTACATATTGCCAGAAACGGTTATTTGAACTTCAAAATGCCTTACGTTATCAGTTAAGCTGTTGTACCCATATGTAAAACCTATTTCATGACCCTGTCCCAAGGCCCAATCATTTCCAGGAGCGGCCTGTTTTAACACCCTGTTGGTAGGGGAGGGTTCAAAGTCCTTTTCTGAATAAGGGTTTGTGGTATTTTCGTACTTGGTAGTATTGTACAACTGGGAAATTCCAGCTAATGGATCTATATTGAATTGGCCAATGGTACCGTCCGCTGAATAGGGCAAGTATTCCTTAGCCTGTCTCCCATAATTGTCATAGTCTACATGAGAAACAATGTCCCCTTTGTTCGGAGTCTGATCTATACCAACATGCTGCGTAGGTCTTCCCAAGCCATCAAAGAATGCAATTTCCTGCAACAAAGCGTCGTTTTCGGTGAAAAATGGTATTGAATCGTTGGTTGTAATACCCATCTCGCTTGCACTTTGCTGATAAGTTCTGGTATAGAGATAATTATGGTCTTGCGCATTGGCACTAGGTGGTTGTATGGTGCATGCATTGGTGGGGTCGTAGACCAACGGACAAGCATCAGTGGCATCCAGCACGTAGCCAGGAGGTTGTTCACACTGGGTCAATGAACTGCCAGGGTCTCCAAGCCCATCATTATCAACATCTTGATAATAAGTGGTGGAACTGACTATATTGACATCAACACGGGTTCTAGATGCAGACTCACATTGGGTGCTTGTATCGTAACTGGCTGCATAATAACTGGCACCAGATGTCAAGGAATCTGTTTCGAAAATGGTACCGACCAAAAGGGGGGGACCTCCGGTAGAAGCAGCATACCAGCGAATGGAATTAGCATTGGAATCGGGCACTAGAACTAGTGAAGCTGATGCTCCCGAGCATATGTCAACGGACATGGTGCCGGTAGGGGCCTGCAATTGTGATAGTACCTCAATTTTTACGGGTACCTCTGCAAACAAGGTATAATTGCATGATTTGACACCCCTACGGTAATAAGTGGTAGCAGTGGCATTGGGGTCCGGGATATAGTTTGCAAGATCCTCTCCCGTGATTGGGGTCCAGGTACCGTCGGCTCCGCTAGGGGAGGATTCCCATACATATTCATAGTCGTTCTTTCCTCCAGCAGGTAAGGTCAAGTTGGTAATGGGCCCGGGATTGGCACCATAGCAAAGCACCTGTTCTCCTTGGATAGATCCAGCGGTAAGGGGGTCGTAAACATCTACCAAGATGCTGGGTGTCTCATCGGTCTGTCCGCAGGACATAACCACCTTTCGGTAGTATGTTGGAGTTGTTAACCCCGCCGGGGGGTCATAAGTGGACAATGTCTCCCCAGTAATAGGGTTCCAATTGGTGTCATCCACAGAGCTTTCCCATCGATAGGAATATACAGAACCATTACTGGGGCCTAAGTCGCTGGTAAGGTTTGGCGGATCGCCATTAAAACAAATTTTGGCCACCGTATTTAAGGTACCTGCGTTCAAGGGGTCCATAACCGTAACTTTTATAGGTGTTGTATATACTGTTTGGGTATCACCACAGGAGGTAACTCCACGTCTGTACCAGCGGTCTGAGGTTAGGTTTGCGGAGGGGTCAAAATCTTCATTGGTCTCGCCCGTGACATTGGTCCATGTACTGTTATTGGTGGATACCTGCCATTGATAGTCATAGGTAGTCCCGTGGCTTGCATCTTCGCTACTGGATATTAACGGTGAATCCGTCCCATAACAAATGATCTGTGTACCAGTGATAGTAATTGAACCTGGGTCCAGGTCATTCGCTGTAACTGTTACACTTCCCAATCCGGGGCTCCATTCCCCAGTGGTGCTCCGCGCCCGGATATAATAGGTTCCACTACCTGAAGCGGTATATGTGGAGCCGCTTCCCATGTTGGTATGAAATCCGTTATCGTCGGTTCCCTGCCAGTACCAGGTGTCCCCGGTTTCAGTTGTAAATCCGGTACGCTGCAGCACGGGTGCGCCACAGTTATTGGAAAGGACTGTGGGATTACCTGGGTCGTTTGGCACTCCTCCGGATACCGGGAAACTTTCTGTCAGATCATATATCACTGTTGTATCGTCCAATATGCGTGCACGGACCACCAAGGTTCCGCTGCTGGTCATGATCAACCTTAGTGCATTATTATTGCTGCCAAAGATTGTTGCCTGCGCACTCCCCTCCAGCCACCATTGGGTATCGGTGCCCGCAGAGCTCGAAAGGCTTACAGTAATACTGTCACCAACGACGGCGGACGCTGGAACTTGCAGGGTTACTTGGGCATACGTAGTTATTCCAAAGAATAGTATAAGTAAAGTGCTCGCTAATTTACAACTGGAGATCATGCTGTAGGTATATTTATTCATTGGTTTCGATTTGGGGGTCTTGTGTTTGATTTTTACCCTGGATAAAAGTCTAGGTACATCCACTGAATTTTTCAATCTGTCCATACCAATTTTTATTGTTGGGTTTTATAGTTATATAGATAGTCAGAAACAATATTGTCTTGCTCATCCCTTACTTCTTTCAGTCTGTTGAACTCGTCATACACATACCTCATAACGTAACCTCTGGGGTCAGTTACAGTATCCAAGCCAATCATTGGTTTATACGTATAGGTGGTAACCATTGCTTGTTCCAAAGAACTATGGGTGCGAAGCGTACTTTCCTGCGCAACGCTGAGCCCGCCGGAACCAAGTGTGAAATTAGAACCAAAATTTGGTAAACTCTCAATTTGAGTATACGTAGCATTGTCAATTTTGGCTACCAAATATTTATTGTCATAGCCCCAAAGGTAGACCGTGTGACTTCCGTCCTGGGCATAAGTTTCTTGTACGTTACCATTGGTGTAATATTGGATATTAGCCCTATCGTCGAATGCTTGAGAACCCTTTTTTGTACGGATTTTTGAAGGAGCCAAAACATCTGTATTATTGAAATACTCATTTTCGCGTGTAAAAACCACATTGCTATTTTCTAAGGTTTCCATTTTTACAATATCTGTTAATCGATTTTTTGCGATATGGGAGGCGTAGGTTGTGGGATCATCTTGGGGGTAATAGTACTGAACAGAGCTGGTCTCACCATCGCTCCCGGTAAGCGTTGACTTTCTGAGCTGCCAGCTAACATTCTGATCATACTCCATACTCGTCACCGTTGTTACTGGAGTATTGCTATTGTAAACCTGATTGGTAGTTTGAATTGTATTACCAACCCTGCCACCTGCGGTTGTAATTCTCATAACATTTCGTGCCAAACTAATGTCATTGATACAATCCTGGTCTAAGCATGGCTGGGCAACCAGTTGGTTCCAGCAATCACCAGCACCCTGTCCAGGTGCGGGATTTCCTGCAAGACATGTGAAAACGGCATCCTCAAATTGATAGGTGAAACCACCTGTGGTTGGGACCACTTTGACATATTTAAAGGTGTTTCCTGATTCATTCTCCAGAAAAATTCCTTTGTTCAAATAATACAAATGGTCCTCATAAACAAATCGATTCGCTGTGACACTGGTGCCATTCGTGGTTTTGGCAACAATATCTTTCTCTTTGCCGACTTCATAGTTTTGAATAAAATAGGTGCCAAAGGGAGGTAGTCCAGTTGTGTAGATTCCGGAACCAGATTCTGGGCCGTTCCCTTCATTGTAAAAGGTATATTCGTTATAACCATTTCGTTGGTTAGTTTCAGATATATTCGGATCTATAGTGTTGGATTTAAAAATCTCGAATACCTTTCCATAGGCAATATGGGGTCTACTACCTCCCGAAGAATGGCCAATCCGATTTAACAATTTGAGATTGTACACACCAGAATTGCCATTATTCTGACTGGGTTGCATGAATACTTGCTGATTTGTGATGTAGGAGAGGTAAGGTCTATGAATTATTCGGCCTGAAGAGGTATTTCCATCAAGTTCGGTTGTATATTGGTACTCTTTGTGAATTGCCAACTTTCCATTTTCGCTGAAATCTTTTATAGATTTAATCCGTAATCCTGCCCTTGCTTCTTGACCTGTACCAACTTGCGTGCTTCCACCTTGAATAACCTCACCAAAAACGCTAAATGTACTAGTATTCCCATGAGTTCCATTGATCATGGAGACTTGATAGCACCCTGCCTTAAGAAATACTGTTCCTTGGTAACTTCCATTCGCAGAAAGAACCATGTTGTCGGGATTAAGCGCTTGTCCATTGGATAAATCAATTAATTGATCCAAATCCACGGTGCTAAATGCAGAACATGTCCCTTGACCATGATAGTACAAATAGCCATACTTGGGGAATTGTGTTGTTCCTCCTGTGCTTTGGTACAGGATATCATACAAACCATCCTCAGTTATATGAAATAAGTTTTGAGAAACATTTGGGGGATCTATGTATTGGTCTTGGCACCAAATCCCGGAACAATCGGCCAGGTTTGGGACATAAAAATCAGCTTGTTGTACTCCGCCCAGTAATTGGAATCCAGCAAAATCAACTTCCACCATGGTCTCATTTTGCAAATCTTCAGCTTCATACGGAGTTGCATGCAATTCGTACTCAAACTCAGTGTACCCGCCCGTAGGATATATCAATTTCTTTAAGTTGCCAATTTTGGCATAATTAATATCTGGGTTTCTATTTGCGCCATCATAAGTGTCCTCTCCAATTTTTATTTTTGGATATAGTATTTGCCCAGGATTGTTTGCTTTGTTATAAAGACCCAAATAGTCTTGATCAACTGATGCCCTTGAAGGAACCAAATCGGAACTTTCATATTCGAAGCCATAGTGCTGATATTGGTTGTTGTTGGAAGAATATATCTTTAACGAATCTAGTTTCAAGCGTTTATCAAACTGAAAAGTATCATTTGGATCCCCGAAACTCGAATGAAAAAAATCAAAATATTTAAGAACTGTTTCAGTTACATCAGGTAGATGAACATTAATTCTTTCTATTGCAGAGTCAGGATCGGCATCAGGTCTTGGACCGAGATTCATGGATACTATCTTTTTTGAATTATGCCATATCTCAGATAGAAAAAGCTGGTCTATATGATATGTGGAAAGATAAGTAGCCGAATTACCATAGTTATTGGGATAAAAATTTGGTCCAGGTGTTGAATCATCTGCATTATTTGTCATATGTTGAACAGGCGCTGCAATGTTGTCTCCAGCCCAAGATCCCAAGTCAACATAATTGAAGTCATAAATATCTTTTTTGTTGGCAGATTCAATTTTGGTCAATAACCATGATGAATTGTAATGCCGAGCCCAGCCATATGGTTGATCTGGACCAGTAATATAGTCGTCTCCTTGAAATATTGTTTCTTCAGCCAGTGTAAAATGAAATTTGGTCCCGTCTTCGTGAGTTACAATCCACCCCGTAATTGAGATTGGTTGTTGAGGTCCACCGGTTGTTTTTAAAATTTCAACACTTATTCTGGGATTTTTTAAAGTTTTGGCTTCTAGGTCAGAAACATTAATTACAATATAATCATCAATTCCAAGCACATTAAGACTAAAATAATCAGGTTGAGTTTCATATTCATTGGTGCTTACTTTTTTGATAAAATCAAAATAGTCCCTTACAGCTGGGTCAGAATTGAAAATGCTATTTTCATTAATATAGGCCAACATAGATGTTTGAATTCCAAGGTTATCCTTATCGTTAAAAAAACTATGATATGCAGGATTTGCGTGATTGTAATCATCTGGAAATCCATTGACAACTCGGGAGATTCTACCGCCCACCTGAAGATTCCATCCCAAACCAATTTGTGAAGCCATTTGTTCAACTTTGACGCCACTTGCGTCATAGGTTAACGAGAGCGGAATATCCAATTCTCTCCCTTGGTATGTGTAAAGTGGCAAGCCAACGTTTGGTACTCCGGTATATAATGATACTGCAGTATTGCCATATTTTGTGAAGGCTTCAGCTTCTGGGGAATTTGGTATCTGAACCATTTTCGCCAATTCGTTCATGTTGTTGTATTGTTCTTCCTGTCCAACAATTGAAAGAATGCCCATAGCAAAAACAATAGCCGTGAATTTTAGCTTATACATCATAATATTATCTAGTATTTGCCTGTTTTAAATGGATTTTATTTGAAGTACTTCTTAGATGAATTATTTAGTCTAGATTCTAGCGATTGAATCCTAGAGTTTTGATCGATGATGTAAATCATCATCTCCTCAATTTTCTCCAATAAGAGCTTGTTCATTTGGCCTACATCCATACCATTGGCATGTACTTCTTTGGCAGAAGGGATATTGGGCAGATGGCCATGCTCATCTATATGTTTTTGGATTTCTTCCAATGTGGGAAGATCATAGCCCTCCTCAAAAACATAGTCCGGCCAAGTCCCTGAGAACTCAACCCTAACCTCCTCGGTAATGAGCTTTCCATCCACGGCCAATTTGTATCCGGAAGGGACCGAATTTGAGCCAATGGCAACCTCATCTGAATAGCTAGCCGTGGTACCATTTTTTGTCCATTCCGCGTTACCGCCGCCAGCAGGTGCAGGATCCGTGGTTACGTCCAAAAAAGGACTTGCAGGTCCCTCATTGCCATAATAATCCAAGGCGGTCACATGAAACTGATATGGAGTTGACGGGGCCAGTCCGTCAGCCGTATAGTCCAGAACATTGGAAATTGTGTCCTTAGCGACGTTGTTTTGGTATACCTTATATCCGGTGACCCCTATGTCGTCATCGGCCGCTGTCCAATTAAAAAATACTGAATTACTTGTTTTGGAAACAAGGGTGGGTTGACCAGGTTGTGTCGGAGGCGAACTGTCCAGTTCCTGGATGGAGATATTGTCAATCAATACGGCCTCCCCAATAGTCGAGGGGGCACCTGCATATACCTTCAAGGTGGCCGAGGTTCCACTTGCTGTCACGTTGAACTCATAACGGTGCCAGCCTGTTCCATAAAAATCCACACCGGCAAAATCACTAAAACCGTCCCATGACCAAAAACCACCATCCAAGCTCAATGACTTGGCGTGTATAACTATTTTGTACTGGGTATTGGCTGTTGTGGCAAAAGTGTATTTCCCACGACTCGCTGCTTCTGCGATGGTCTCGATACGTAAGGCGTAAGATCCTTCGTAAACATCGCTGGTCTCTACGGAGACTGTGGTTACATTCTCGTTTTGCGGAGTCCATCCTGTTATTGCGTTGGATTCATTGGCAATGCTTCCGGCATTACTTTCGGTATGAAGTTCTTGGGCAAAACTACTGCCGAAGCACATAGTTGCCACAATAAGGATTTGGGTTAATTTGTTCATTGTATTTGTTGTTTAATAAAATATTATTCCTATAGATTAACTTTAGTTTATAACTATACTTTGAAATTAATTGCGAACGGTTGTTCTAATTTTCTTTCCGTTTTTTTTAGATTATCGTTTGGATTTAAGTGCCGCCCTAAGCTGGTTTAACTCTTCTTGCTGCTTTTCAAGCAATCTATTTTGTTGAATTGCAAACAAGGTCAACTGCTCTATTTTTTCCAGTAGCAGCCTGTCCATTTTTCCTAGGTCGGTCCCATTTTGAGTTACTTCTTCTGCTGATGGTAGGTTGGGCAAATGGCCATTCGCTTCAATAAAGGATTTGATTTCCTCCAATGTTGGTAAGTCATAATCTTCATCGAAAACATAATCGGGCCAATTGTCCTGGTCTACTCGGATTTCCCTAGTGCGAATATCGCCGTCAACTGCCAGTTGGTAACCACTGGGAACAGTACTGGTTCCAATGGCGACCTCACCGGAATAACTCGCCGTTGAACCGCTCTTTGTCCAAACCGTGCTACCCCCTCCACTGGACCCGTTTTCCGTGGTCACAGAAATGGAAGTACTCTGGGCACTCTCGTTCTCAGCGGCATCCATTGCGGATACGGTAAAGTCGTATGCGATTCCGGAGGTTAGACCAGTGGCCTGATAAGTAGTTAGATTACCAGAATTGCCATCTAAAACTCCGTCTTTATAAACTCGATAATTGGTCACTCCAACATCGTCAGTCGAACTGTTCCAGGAAAGGTCAACCGTAGTTTGGGACTGGGCAGTACTCTGTAAACCTGTTGGCACGGAGGGGGCTTGGGTATCCAATGGGTTATTATTGCCGAGGAGATCTTGGATAGTGGGTTCACTGCCATTTACTTCCTCAATACGAGGTGAATAAGAATATTGTATTTCACCCACTTGGCAGTTCCATAGATCATTTCTAAGCCTGACATCTAATTCCTCATGCGAACTTGGGAATTTGTAGTTATAAGTGGTAGCTACTGGAGTGGGTAGATTGCCAGAGGAGCTGTCAAAGGTTGCTGGGTCATAGACTCCACTGGTAAAATTGTACGTCGTTGCGTCCTTCGCATAAATGTACCCAATTATCAAAAACCACTTATCTGTGGTCAGTTCTGCATTGTATATTGTGGGCCAGGTAAAGGCGGCCATGTTTGACTCAATTCTTAAGAGACTTACGTTTGATCCCCCTGAAAGGGGTACTGAATAGACTCCAGCATTATTTAGACATGAAGTAGAGCCTGTTGATCTCATCCAATATGAAATTCTATAGGTTTTTGAAGTATTAAGATCTAAACCTGAGTGTATCCAGCCTCCACTTTGACCGCTTCCTGAAGAGGTAGCTGTAGATTCTGCACTCCAAACAGTGACCTGGTTTCCAAAAGGGCCATTGACGGTTATTCTTTCATTATGGCCTCCAAATTCATTGAAAGAGGTAGTGCCTCCCGATTGACCACTTACCCATTGTGATAAATCTGCTTCTATGAGATTTTGGGCGAAAAAACTAATCGGGTTGAATAATAAGGCGATTAACGCCCCAAAGAATAATGTGTGTTTCATTTTGGTAAGAGCCTAATTTTTATTTTGATTTTTTAACTGAACTTTGAGGTGTTGTATTTCTTTCTGTTGCTCGAGTACGTATAGTGTAAGTTGCTCTATTTTTTCCAGTAGCAGCCGGTCCATTTTTCCTAGGTCGGTGCCATGTTTGGTTACTTCTTCTGCTGATGGTATTTTGGGCAAATGGCCATTCGCTTCAATAAAGGATTTGATTTCCTCCAATGTTGGTAAGTCATAATCTTGATCGAAAACGTAATCGGGCCAATTGTCCTGGTCTACACGGATTTCCCTAGTGCGAATATCGCCGTCAACGGCCAGTTTGTACCCAGAAGGGACCGCACTTGTTCCTATAACCACATCACCAGTGTAGCTTGCTGTAGATCCAGTTTCAGACCAAACTGAACTTCCTCCTCCTCCGCCGGAAGTGGTATCCATGGTCACGGAAATGGACGTACTCTGGGAACTCTCATTCTCGGCGGCATCCAAGGCAGATACGGTAAAGTCGTATGCGATTCCGGAGGTTAGACCAGTGGCCTGATAAGAGGTTAGATTACCAGAAGTGCCATCTAAAACTCCGTCTTTATAAACTCGATAGTTGGTCACTCCAACATCGTCAGTTGAACTATTCCAGGAAAGGTCAACCGTAGTTTGGGATTGGGCAGTGCTCTGTAAACCTGTTGGCACGGAGGGGGCTTGGGTGTCGTTTCCCACTGAAGGATTTAACAACTCGGCTATCGTTGGTTCTTGTCCATTTACTTCATAAATAGTTGGCTCGTAAAAATGTAATTCGTCCAAGTTGTTATCATCTATTAAAAAAGCTCGGTGTCTAATTTTAGTTGCTGTTGGGGCAAACTTGAATTCCCTTAAGCTGGCCACCTTTGTACCATCGGTGCTGTATATTCCACTTTCAATTGTAGTAGAGGTATGTGTGTGCGGGTTTACGTAAGCCACGAATAAATACCACTCATTAAACGACAGGAACGATACATTTGATGACCCAAAATAAGGGTTGTTATTAGCTGTACCATCCAGATTTAGCGATGCTGAATTATCAGAGGCATCAAGTGCATTGAACCCAAAATAGGTATTTCCATCATTGGAATTTATTTTTTTGAGCCATACAGTCAGGCGATATTCTTTTGAAGGGTCAATGGTCATATATGGGGTTAGCCAACCACCATCATTGGTTGAAGTATCATCTGCTAAACCTTTCCAGATAATAACTAGTTGGGTTGTCGAATGTGGTCCGTAATCAAGTTCGCGTACATTTTTTGCAGCTGAACCATATCTGGGAAAGTCCGACAAGTAATCGCTGCCCAATGTCCAGGTAGAAGTGTCCAGCAAGTTAGTTTGACTGTAAGAAATAAAAAGGGTAAATAGAGTAAATGCACCAAACGCTAGTAGGTGTTTCATGTTAATGCTGGATTAAGATGTAAAAGGAAAAAGTTGTTGGTACAAAAACGGAGCTCGATTGTCCGTAAAACAAGTAATTGGGGCATGCTTAGTAGGTTGATTTAATATGTAAATACTTTATTTGGGAAAAATATTTACGCCGCAATTATATCGCTTTATTCTGATTATTAGTATAATAATTTTCTTTTTTCGATGAACTACAATGTAAAATGAAAAAACTTACATTTTTTACAGATAATTATAATAATCAATTTCTTTTTCAGTTAATGGTATCACCAAATCAAGACTATCTTATTTATGTCAAAAAGCATTCTGCAAAGGAAAATTCCGGCACTAAACCTACAGGAAACCCTTATTGTACTAGCTATTATCGGAATATTGCTCTTGTTGGCACTTCCCAATTTGATGCCCTTGATATCCAAGGCAAAGAGCATTGAGGCACAGACCCAGCTCAAGGCACTTTACAACTCCCAGACTACCTACAGGTATCTGCATAGCAAGTATACCCTGGATATTGAAGAACTGGATTTTGTGGCACCCAGGACTGTGGAAGAAAACGGGACCGCCAATTATCGCTATGAAGTTTTGGAAGCATCCAACGCAACCTTCAAGGCCAGGGCAGAAGCCATTACCGATTTTGATGGTGATGGAATAATGAATGTTTGGGAAATAGACGAAAGCGGAAACCCTAAACAAACCATCAAGGACTGATGCTCCTAATACAATTATTTACAATGACGGGGTTTGCCGTAGTGGCCTTTCAGGATTTCAAGGAAAGGGCTGTTACCTGGGTATTGCTTCCCATATTGGGGGTCTTATTGGCCTGTCTCCATATTTGGCATGTTGGTCTTGAGTTTTTTTGGTTCTTTGCCCTTTCCAACCTTTTGCTTATTAGCTGCGTCCTACTGGTTCTTTGGTTGTGCACCAAATACATTTTTAAGAAAGCATTTCTTGACGTTAGTTTTGGTCTTGGCGATATGCTTTTCTTCTATGCATTCGCATTGGGATTTCCCACATTGACCTTTATCATCCTTTTTGTATCTGCGATTGGATTTTCCTTGATCGCTTTCACCATTATGCGAATTTTCAAGAAGACGGATTCCGTGCCCTTGGCAGGGTTGATGGCACTTTATCTTATTGGGGTGGTACTCTGTGGTTTTTTCCCAAATTTCCCATCCCTATATCTTATTTAATGAAAAACAAACAGTTTCACATATCACCACAACTGCAACAATGCATCTCGGCAGAACAGGCTTTTCATTATAGGGTGGTTCCTGTAGCCCAGGATGAAAATGGCCTTAAACTTAAAACCGATAGTGAATCCCTTCAAGAGTTACTGGCTGAGCTCAACATTGTATTGGATTCCAAAGTGCATTTGGAAGCCTGTGATAGTGAAGAACTGCAGCAATACCTCACCACCAACTATCGGCAGGCCAAATCCAAGGATTCGGAACAGCTTACCTATACAACCGATTTTTTGGAGAAAATACTTCTGGAGGCTAAATCCTTGGGGAGCAGTGACATCCACTTTGAACCCTATGAAAATCAGTGCAGGGTAAGATTTCGGTTGGACGGAAAACTTTTGGAATATTATAGCATTCCCATCCAGGATTATCCCACCATGGTGAACAAGGTGAAGATCAGGGCACAATTGGACATAGCCGAAAAAAGATTGCCCCAGGACGGGCGGATTACCGTGAAAGCCAATAATGGCGAGTTTGATATCAGGGTTTCATCCCTCCCTACTTTGCATGGTGAAAAGTTGGTGCTGCGAATTTTGTCCAAAGACAACGCAGCAGTGCAGCTGGAGGATTTGGGGATGAATGAGAAAGAGCTGCTTCGCTATACGGAAGGCATAAAAAAGCCCAATGGTATTGTTTTGATCTCAGGCCCAACAGGTTCAGGTAAAACCACCACGCTTTACGCCACTTTGAAACTATTGAACACGGGCAAGAGCAATATCCTAACTATAGAAGACCCTATTGAATATACTTTGGAGGGAATCAACCAGGTACAGTTAAAGGAGAACATTGGTTTGGACTTTGCCAGTTCGTTGAGAACTTTTTTAAGACAAGACCCAGATATCATTATGGTAGGGGAGATTCGGGATGTGAAAACGGCCAATATGGCCATTAGGGCAGCCTTGACCGGACATTTGGTGTTGTCCACGATCCATACCAACTCGGCATGGGCCACTATTTCAAGACTTATAGATATGGGCGTACCTGCCTTTCTGATTGCCAGTACCTTGAACATGAGCGTGGCGCAACGTTTGGTTCGGAAACTTTGTAATAGCTGCAAAAAAGAGAAACCTGTGAACAAGGACATTTTTCCCTCCAATTTTGATATTCCTACGGATTTGAAATCGCATTACGTGGCCCCGGGTTGTAATGCATGCCATCATACCGGTTACGAGGGAAGAAAAGCCATCTATGAAATCTTACCTATTTCAAAGGAATTGGCAAAACCCATAAAGGACAATGTTCTGGAGATTGAGCACTATTTGAAGGAAAAAAATATTTCAACATTAAAAAGCAATGCCCTGGAGCTGGTCAAGCAAGGGGTAACCTCTGTAGAGGAAGTGTATTCCCTGCTAAGTAATTGATCTATGAAAAAAAGTGTTTTTCTCTTTTTGTTTCTTTTGGGCAGTTTTGGTTTTGCCCAACATTCGGACAGGTTTCAAAACATAAGCAACCATCTGGAACTGCTTGCGGTAGAGAACCCATCATTCAACGAAACCTTAAAGTTGGAGGTGAACGTGAGCAATGTGACCCTGCCCAATTTTCTCATTGCGGTCTCCAAGGTGCACAACCTGAACCTTAGTGTCGCCAACGATATTTCCAATATCAAAATCGTCAACAACTTTTCCAATGTCACCATTTCCGATCTGTTGCTTTTTATGTGCAAGGAGTACAATTTGACCATTGATTTCACTGGAAGTATCTTGGCCATCAAAAAGTACCTTCCTCCTCCGCCAAAGGAAACCCAGAAGGCTTTTTTGGTCCAATGGAACCCAGGGGCCAATAGCCTTACGTTGGATATCAACGAGATACCTTTGGAGCAGGTTTTCCGAAAAATCATGGAGTCTTCCGGGGAGAATTTACTCTATGCCAACAGCCTTAAGAACAATCCCATCAATGTTTATCTCAATAACGTTCCCTTTGATACGGCCATGGAAAAGTTGGCTGAACTCAATAACCTGAGCCATTCCAAATCCCGGGATGGGTTTTATCTCTTCAGTGCCAGTGAGGGAGGCCCCAACAATATGCGTTTGGGAAGAGGTGGTCGGAATGGCATGCATTATGAGGTTTTGGACACCATCAACAAGATTCTCAATGTTGATTTCGCCAATGCCCCAATTGCCAACATAATTGAATCCTTGAGTTTTGACTTAAAGCTTGATGTGTACACAGCTACCCCTCTTGAGAATGCCGGAATTGTCACATTTAATGCCAGGAACATCTATTTTGATGACCTTTTGGCGCATATTTTTGAGGGGCAGTCCAAGAGCCGTCCGACTCCCATTCCACAAACCAATCAGCCTAGGGGAAGGAACAATCCCAATAATAACAATGCTAATCAAAGTACGGCTGTCACGGATAACTTCACATTCAAAAAAGAAAACAACATTTATTTTTTTGGAACAGCGGACCAACTGAGCCTACGCAAGGTGGAAATTATCCAGATGATGCACCGTTCCGTGGAGTTGATGAGCGACCCTACGAACTATTCAGGGGGATATAGAACGGCAGGCAGAACCAATACGGGCAACGTAAACTACTTCTCCAACGGTCAAAATTCGTTTGGACCCAATGGTCAGCGAAATCTGGACAATCAACGGTCCATAAATACCAGGGGAAGTGGATTTGAAAGCTACCAAAGCAATACCGAGGCTTTGGTGAACATTCTCCCAGAGGAAATAAAGGCCGAGCTGGACATAAAAGTAGATTTTGAACTGAACAGTTTTTTGGTCAGCGGACCCTCGGCGAACATTCAAAGATTTAAAAAATTCATTCAGGAAATAGATAAGCCCATACCTGTTGTGCTCATTGAAGTGATGATCATTGAAGTCCGGAAATCCTCTTTGGTGGAGACGGGAATAAGTTGGGGGATTGGGGACGGTCCCGTGGAGACCAAAGGGAATCTATTTCCCAATACAGATTTGACTCTAGGTGCCAAAACTGTGAACAAAGTCATCGGCGGGTTTGACGGGTTTGGATCATTCAATATCGGTAAAGTGGTGCCGGAATTTTTTGCCACCATCAAGGCCATGGAAGAGGATGGAAACATCAAAATTAGATCTACCCCTAAGTTGTCCACTTTAAATGGACATCGAGCGAATCTGTCCATTGGGGAAACCACCTATTATGTCATTACCAACCAGAACTTTTTCGGCTCCCAGGTACCGACAACCTCCGAAGTACGGAATTATGCGCCAATTGATGCCGAGCTTGGGGTAAGCATAAAACCTTTGGTTTCTGGGGACGGACAGGTAACCTTGGACATCAATGTGATCCAGTCGGATTTTAGCGGGGAGCGTATTGAGGAAGACGCCCCTCCCGGATTGACCTCCAGGGAATTCAGTTCCATAATCAGGATGCAAAACCAAGATTTGGCCATTTTGGGCGGACTTGAGGAGAAAATTAAAAATGATTCCGGAAGTGGGGTTCCCCTATTGGCAAGGGTCCCTGTTGTAAAATGGCTTTTTAGCAAGCGAAAGCGTGAAGACACCAAACAAAAATTGACCATTTTGATCAAGCCTACCGTAATCTATTGATTTTGAAAAGTTGGTTAAAACATATCGTTGAAGGCAACAGCTATCAAGGTTTGGAGATTTTCGAAATCGAAGGCAAAATTTGGTATGCAATCCTGCACATCCAGAAAAAAAAGGATGAGCTCCATGTGAAGTTTGAGCAGACCTTTGACTCCTTGGAGAACGCATCCTCATATGTTCGCCGCCATACCATTTTGTTTCTTTCCGTTAACACCTCCAAAGTATTGATCAGGAGTGTGGGTAAAGAATCCAAACTTGGACCGGAGCAGTTGGTTATGAACGCTTTTCCCAATTTGGATCTGGAAAATTTCTATTTCCAAACCATGGACATGCATGGGGAGCAACAAGTGACCATCAGTAAAAAAGACTATTTGGACCCCCTGCTGGAAAAGTTGGCCCCGTATGGGATTGTTCCCGCGCAAGTTGCATTGGGGCCTACACCCGTTCAATGTATTTTAGGGCACATGGATTCAGCCAAAATCCTTGGATCCAACTACAAATTGTCACAAGATGGGAAATTGGAGATGACCCACAACACGACAGATGAGAAAGTGAAGGTGGGCGGGTTGATATTATCTTCAAGGAGTTTGACATCTTTTGCACAAATATTGGGATATTTAGGTGGAAAGCCCATTTTGGGGAATCTTGAAAAAGTCAATTCTTACCTTTACAATCTATACCAAAATGGACGTTTCTTTCACTTCGGATTGCGATGGTCGCTGGGTATTTTTCTAGGGCTTTTACTGATCAACTTTGTATACTATTCAAGCTATCAGGATGAACTGCGAAACATGGAAATCCATGCATCGACGCAGCCCCAAACCAATCTGTTGACCGTCTTACAAGAGCGCGTGGCATTAAAAGAGGAAAAGCTTAAGACGGTTACCAACGCTGTCAATTCCAAGTCCTCGTTCTACTTGGATCGTATTGCGATTGGAATACCATCTTCAGTTTTGTTGGACCAACTAACCTATCAACCTACATTAAAACCTGTTAGGGATGGGAAGCTTATTGAGCTACAGGAGAAAGTGATTCTTGTTGCGGGTGTTGCACAGAGCAAGCTGGAATTCACGAAATGGACAGCTGAACTGGAAAGTAAATTGTGGGTGGAAAAAGTGGAAATCGACTCCTACGAGTACATATCAAAACAAAGGGATCGGTTTGCTCTAAAAGTGTATCTGGATGAAGCTGACTAAAAAGAACAAATACTTGATTGGTGGTATTCTTGCGATGACATCTGTATGTTATTTCCTAGCAGTTAAAAAGACGTTTGAGCTCAAGGATGAGCTGGCAGCTATAAAGGGTCAGAAGGAGAAGCAAGTGAATATTAATCAACAGCTCATGCAACTGTCCGTTAAGGAGCAACGTTTGGACCAGGAGCTTAGTAGTCTGCACCTGGACAATACTTCATTGCAAAACAATCTCTTAAGAGTATTGAACGCGCAAAGTGAAAGTGCTGGGATAAAAATTATGGCATTTGACGCACCCCATTCTGCCCCCAAGAACACCTCTCAAATAAAAACTCAGATGTTTACCCTGGAAGGAGGATACAACGCAATTCTAAAAATGTTGTATGAGTTGGAAAAACAGGGAAGTTTTGGAAGGGTATCCCATCTTGACTTAGCAAAGGAAAAGGACATTAGGCGTAAAAGAACTTACCTTAAGGCTACTATTTATCTTGAAACGGTGAAATGAATTCTTAAAATAGATTCAAACAAAAAGGCTTTCGAATTTTCGAAAGCCTTTTTTCTAGTAGCGGGAACAGGACTCGAACCTGTGACCTTCGGGTTATGAGCCCGACGAGCTACCTACTGCTCTATCCCGCGATATATAATTTGTTTAGATTTTTACAACCTAAATATTCTGTTGTTCTTTTCCCAGAAGTAAAGTAGGTACTTTATCCTGAGCCCAGTCGAAGGATACTGCTCTATCCCGCGATGTGGACGGCAAATATACAACCGTTTTTCCTTTATTTCCAAATTTAGTGAGACCTTGATTTGAAAAACGTAGTGAATTCAAATCAAATGGTCGAACCAATACCGGGCTTGGCACGGTATCTCTTTGTGGTTTGCGCGTGGTTTTCAAGCTTGATTTGAAAAACGTAGTGAATTCAAATCAAATGGTCGAACCAATGCCGGGCTTGGCGCGGTATCTCTTTGTGGTTTTCACGTGTTTTTAAACCTTGATTTGAAAAACGTAGTGAATTCAAATCAAATGGTCGAACCAATGCCGGGCTCGGCGCGGTATCTCTTTGTGGTTTGCGCGTGGTTTTCAAGCTTGATTTGAAAAACGTGGTGAATTCAAATCAAATGGTCGAACCAATACCGGGCTTGGCGCGGTATCTTTTTTGTAATTGATCGGTTTTTTATCCGAAATAGCTACCTTCGAAACCATGGAAAAAATAAACAGCTTTTTGGTAGATGCCAATTCATGGGCAAACTGGCCCATGTTCATCTTATTGATAGGAGGTGGCCTCTTCTTGATTTTTTATTCCAAATTGACCCCATATCGTTTTTTTGGTCATGCCATTGCCATCACCAGAGGAAAGTACGATGATAAAAATGCCAAAGGGGATGTAAGTTCATTGCAGGCATTATCTGCTGCAGTGGCAGCTACCGTGGGTCTAGGAAACATTTCCGGCGTTGCCATTGCCATTCATGATGGAGGACCTGGGGTTGTCTTTTGGATATGGATGACGGCCTTAATCGGCATGTGCATTAAATTTTATTCCTGTAGTCTGGCCATTATGTTCAGGGGGGAGGATTCCGAAGGAAAACTGCAAGGAGGCCCTATGTTTTATATCACCAAGGGATTGGGGAAAAAGTACAAGCCCTTGGCTATCTTCTTTTGCCTCTCGGGCATTTTTGGATTTCTGGGCGTTTTCACAGCCAATCAATTTACCGAGACCTTTATGAGCGTGGTTGAACCTGCTGACTCGCTTTTTGCCATGAGCGACTTCAATTGGAAATTGAGCGTAGGAATTGTTCTTGCCATCATTACCTCCTTTGTAATCTTTGGGGGCCTGACCAAGATTGCCAAGGTGGCCACGGCCATTGTTCCGGTAATGGTCATGGTATATTTAGTGGCTGTAATCGTTGTTATGATATTGAATGCCTCCCAAGTAGTTCCTGCTTTAAAGCTTATCATAACTGAAGCCTGGAACTTTAAGACCATAGTAACCGGTGGATTCTGGGGCTTGGTCATTATTGGTGTTAAACGCGCCATGTTTTCCAATGAAGCAGGTTTGGGCAGTGCGCCAATGTATCACGGGCAATCCAAGAATGATGAGCCCATTCGTGAAGGTTTGGTGGCTATGTTGGGTCCATTTATTGACACCATTTTGGTTTGTACCTTTACCGCGGTGGTTATTATTTTAAGTGGTGCCTATTTGGATGATTCCAGCGGAATAGTTATGACTTTGCAAGCGTTTAGGACCACCTTGTTTGGTTTTGGGGATGATTTGTTAATGATTATTGTTACCGCTTTTGCCTTGTCCACCTTGTTCACCTATTCCTATTATGGAGTAAAATGTTTGTCCTTTTTAACCAACGCAAAGATTGGGAGATTTTATAACCATTATTTTGTGATCATGATTGTCTTTGCCGCCGTGGCTTCGTTGGAATTGGTCAAAAACCTAATTGATTTGTCCTACGCCTTAATGGTGATTCCCAATATGATAGCCGTACTGATTTTGGCTCCCAAGGTAAATACAGCGGCCAAAAAATACTTTCAAAAATTGAAACATGAACAAGCATAGATCGGGCTTTGTAAATATAATAGGCAACCCCAATGTGGGGAAGTCTACCTTGATGAACGCTTTTGTTGGTGAAAAACTCTCTATTATTACCTCCAAAGCACAAACCACCAGGCATCGTATTCTGGGTATTGTAAATGGGGATGATTTTCAAGTGATACTCTCCGATACCCCTGGAATCATTAAACCAGCTTACGAGTTGCAAAGTTCAATGATGGATTTTGTAAAATCGGCCTTTGAAGATGCCGATGTACTGCTTTATATGGTGGAAATCGGTGAAAAAGCGCTTAAGGATGAAGCTTTCTTCAAAAAGATTGAAAACAGCAAAATACCGGTGCTGTTGCTCCTCAATAAAATTGACACCTCGGAACAAGAAATTCTGGAAGAACAGATTCAGCATTGGCAAAAACTACTTCCCAAGGCAGAGATTCATCCCATATCCGCCCTTGAAAATTTCAATGTGAAAGAAGTTTTTGACCGAATTTTGGAGTTGCTTCCGGAAGCACCACCCTATTATCCCAAAGATCAATTGACGGATAAACCGGAACGTTTTTTTGTGAATGAGACTCTACGGGAGAAAATACTTTTGCATTACAAAAAGGAAATCCCCTATGCAGTTGAGGTGGAAACCGAAGAATTTATTGAAGACGAGGACATTATCAGGATCCGTTCGGTAATTATGGTAGAACGCGATACCCAAAAGGGAATCATCATTGGTCACAAGGGCAGTGCCTTAAAAAGAGTGGGGGTGGAGGCCCGAAAGGATTTGGAGAAGTTTTTTGATAAACAAGTTCATATAGAGCTGTATGTCAAGGTCAACAAAAATTGGAGAAACAATACATCCCAGCTACGCCGTTTCGGATATAATAGTTAAAACCTGATGCTGTTTTATCGCTTGAGGCCAGCAATCAGTTCCCTGATATAGGTTTTAAGTTGGTCTGTTTGTGGTTGACCCTTGGCCCGTCCCATTCTTCCGAAAGCGTACAGGGCAAACCAGATAACCACTAAAAAGAACATTCCCGCCAGCCAAAGCGTAATGTCATACCCCAACGAATAATTGGAATAGGCAAAAACGCCCAGTATCACAAATAGCGTACCTACTCCAAAATGTAGGAACATAAAAAAGGTCCAAAGGGTAGGATTTGGCCCAAAAACCCCATGAATCTTACTAATCCCTTTTTCAAAGGAGGTGAGCTCCAAGTGCACTTGGGGGGTCCAAAAATTGGTTTCCGACTTTTTGAACCGGATGTAAATATGCTCATCCAAACGCTTGATCAAAAAAGGATCTGGGGCTTTTTTGTCAAAAACAGACTTTAGTTGTTCCAAATCTTCGTGAAAAGAAATCTCAAAACGCGGCCTAAGTACAATTTCATTGGTAAAATCACTCATAAGTGGTTGACATTGATAAAAAAAGGTATCGTTTTTTCTTCATAAATAATGGTATTTTTGCCAAAATTTAATGCGGATGGGAGCTATTGTAGCCATTGTGGGAAGACCCAATGTAGGCAAATCCACTTTTTTTAACCGATTGATCCAACGAAGGGAAGCCATAGTGGATGCTGTTAGCGGGGTTACACGCGATCGCCATTATGGAAAAAGCGATTGGAACGGCAAGGAATTTTCTTTGATCGACACCGGTGGGTATGTAGTTGGGAGTGATGACATTTTTGAGCAGGAAATTGATAAACAGGTTGAGTTGGCCATTGATGAGGCAGATGCCATTATTTTTATGGTGGATGTGGAATCTGGGGTTACTGGGATGGATGAAGATGTTTCCAGATTACTGCGTAAAGTGGACAAACCTGTGTTTTTGGCTGTCAATAAGGTAGATAATGCCCAGCGCGAATCGGATGCCGTGGAGTTTTATGCCTTGGGATTGGGAGATTATTACACCTTGTCCAGTATCAATGGTAGTGGAACGGGGGAGTTGTTGGATGCCTTGGTCGAGGTGCTTCCGGAGATAGAGGAAGAAGAAAGTGAACTGCCCCGCTTTGCGGTGGTGGGAAGGCCCAATGCTGGCAAATCCTCCTTCATCAATGCCTTGATCGGGGAGGAACGGTACATTGTTACCGATATTGCCGGGACAACCCGAGATAGTATAGATACCAAATACAACAGGTTTGGGTTTGAATTTAATTTGGTGGATACGGCAGGTATCCGAAGAAAGGCCAAAGTAAAGGAAGACCTGGAATTTTACTCCGTAATGCGATCCGTAAGGGCCATTGAACATTGCGATGTTTGTATTTTATTGTTGGATGCTACACGTGGATTTGATGGTCAAGTGCAGAACATTTTTTGGCTCGCACAGCGCAACAACAAGGGGATTGTAATTCTTGTCAACAAATGGGATTTGGTGGAAAAAGAAACCAATTCGGTCAAGGAGTACACCCAGAAAATAAAAAAGGCCATAGAACCTTTTGACGATGTCCCTATTTTGTTCATTTCCGTACTTACCAAGCAACGGATATTCAAGGCAATTGAGACCGCCGTTGACGTGTACAAAAACCGCTCAAAAAAGATTGTTACACGGAAGCTAAACGATATTATGCTGCCCATCATTGAGCATACACCACCTCCGGCTTATAAGGGAAAGTATGTGAAAATAAAATTCTGTACGCAACTACCTACCCCGTATCCACAGTTTGCATTTTTCTGCAACTTGCCTCAATATGTCCGGGACCCGTACAAGCGTTTTTTGGAGAACAAGCTGCGGGAGCATTTTGATTTTAGCGGTGTGCCCATCACCATTTTTATGCGAAAAAAGTAGATGTTATTGGCGGGAAGCCAACTCCACTTGTATAGGCTGTTGAATCCGGTTACCACCATTATCTACCGCAGTGAGCGTATATGTTCCTGGCTTCACTGGCAAAATCAGCTCATGAAAGCTGGTGGTCGTGTTCACATAGGTCTCATCCAAATACCAGTGCACCGTACTATCCTCTTGTTGATGGGCCAATTTAAAAACCACATCTTTTTGACTTGTTCCCAAATCTTTGGGAATAAGAATTTCCTCATTTAATTTGGGATGAATGAATTGCATCAGTTGCTGTTCTTCAGAGCCACATCCAGAAAGATAGGGGGGTAAACTTTTATAATTGGGATTGGTATCAGCATAGTAGTACTCCACAACAGGTGGTAGGCTAAACCAACTTTTTTGAACCATATCCTCCATCGGATAACAAGAGGAAGTAACTCGATAAGATTCTTGGGCATCCAAAAAAATTTGATGATGGTATGGGCAGGTAGCACTTTTAA
Source organism: Flagellimonas sp. (assembly GCF_965233845.1). Lineage (GTDB taxonomy): Bacteria > Bacteroidota > Bacteroidia > Flavobacteriales > Flavobacteriaceae > Flagellimonas. The sequence continues at coordinate 3,212,084 of NZ_OZ247584.1, read as the reverse complement.
ATCCGTTGGCCGGAAGTTGCAGTTCTTGGGTATCTTCACAAAAAATGGAAGCCCGTTGTCCACTTTTGGTACAGGTTTCCAAAGCAACAAGGTCGTCATAGGGTTCTTGGAACCAGCCACTATGGGGTAAAGTGGCTAAAACATCGAACAAAATGGGAGCCGCTGCCGAAATGCCTACCAATCCGGGTCTGCCCTCGCCATCCGCATTACCGACCCAAACGCCTATAGCATATTTTGGGGTCACCCCCACCGCCCAAGCATCTTTAAAGCCAAAACTTGTTCCAGTTTTCCAGGCTATGGGCTGGGCGGCATCAAAAAACTGCCAATTTTCATCCCCTTCAGGGCGATTGACCTCCCTTAAGGATTTAAACGTATGATAAATGGATCCTGCACCAAATATTGGGGCTTCGAACTGCTCTTGCCCAAAATCGGTTTTTTGCTCCTTTAGATAGGAAGGTTCGGAAAATTCATTGGAACGATAGGTACTTGAATGGGACACAAAGTAATTTAGGGTTGACGCGGCGGAAGCGTAGCTTTTGGTGACGTCCCATAAGGAGCTTTCAGCACCTCCCAAAATCAGGGACAACCCATAATGATCAGCGGGTTTGTCCAGGGATTTCATTTGCATTTTTTGGAGTTTGTTATAAAACTTTTGAAGCCCAAATTGCCTTAATAATCGTACGGCTGGCACATTCAATGATCGCGAAAGCGCCCAGCTTGCTGGAACAGCTCCTGCATATTTTTTGTTGAAGTTTTTCGGATGATACCCATTAATCACCGTAGGAATATCATTGACCAAACTGTTCGGGAGCAATTGCCCTTCATGCAATAAGGATGTAAACAAAAAGGGCTTTAAAGTGCTTCCCGTACTTCGGTTTTTGGTGATGATATCCACATAATTGCCATGTTCTTCAGATGCAGGGGAGTTTCCCACATAGGCCAAGACCTTTCTGGTTTCCACATCAAGAACTAGAATGGCCAAATTATGGATTTCGTTGCTTTTTAAGCGTTGATAATGTAGTTCAGCAAGCCTGTTGACCTGTATTTGCAGTTGCCTGTCCAGAGAAGTGGTAATCGATTTTCCTGGATGCTCTTTTTTGATTCGTTCCGTTAAATGGGGCGCAATATTGGGCAGGGGCAGTGGTTTTTGAGGCAATGGCTCAGCTATGGCAAGTTCATAGGTGGTTTGATCAATGATAGTCTTGACCCATAATTTTTTCAATAGGCGATTCCGTTTGTTTCTGAGGGTTTGCTCGTTTCTTCCCGGAAAAATAAGGGATGGAGCGTTTGGTAACACGGCCAAGGTTGCCGATTGCCCCCAACTTAGCTCATGGGCTGGAATGCCAAAGTAGCGCCAGGCAGCAGTTTCCAATCCCACTACATTTCCACCATAAGGGGTATGGCTGGCATAAAGGCGCAGGATATCTTCTTTGGAATATCGTAGTTCCAGTCGGGTGGCCAGAAAAAGTTCAATTCCTTTTTCCCAATAGGTCCTGGATTTGTTTTTTCTACTCAGCCGTATCACTTGTTGGGTAATTGTACTACCACCCCTTCGGGATTTCTTGGTAAGGTTATGCTGTATCGCTTTAAAGATGGAAACCGGGTTAAAACCAGGATGTTGGTAAAAATACTCGTCCTCAAAGAATAGAACAGACTGCTTAAACCGGAAGGGAACCGAATCAAGCTCAGGAAAACGCCACTGCCCGTCCGCTGCAATCCGGGCTCCGACCAATACCTGGTCTGAGCTTAAAACCACGGTAGAGGTGGGGTCATCAAAAAGCAATTTAGGTAGACAAAACAGCCATATCATGCAGAGCATCAGAAAGGATCCCAGCCCAATCTTGTGCTTCACTGTTAGCCTGTTGTATATGGATGTGAGGTTTATCATCCTGTACTTGATGTTATTGTACCACTTTGATCCATTGCCCCTTGTTTCGGGCATTATAGTTATTATCGTACATGGCCTCTACTTGTGCTCCAGGCAGATAGTAATCTCCTAGATAAGAGGCGTTTAATTTTACGGTAAAAGTTTTACTCTTTTTAGCCTCTAAATCGAAATAGAAATGGGTTCGGTCATCCCTTGTGTCCATATAAGATGCATTTCCCGAATTATCATTTCCAAAACCTGTATAAGACGTGTCCACAATTTCCCATCCGCTTGGAACAATCTGGGTCAGTGCCACATCATTGATGAAATCGTTGGAAGTATTGAACACATTAATTCGGGCTTGAAGTTCGGTTCCTTGTCGCAACTGACGCACATCCACTGCATTTCCCAGAGGATCCTGATAAGTTACCGAAAGCCTTAGGTTCTGTTGTTGGGCAAGTTCTTGTCCTACTGGAAGTCGGCCACTGAGCGAAAGGGTAGCATAAATGATATTCCCTTGATGGTTTTCTATCTGCACCTGATTAGTGGAAGATGTTATCGTAAGGGGTCGTTTGGCAATGGCCCTATCTGTTTTCACACGTACTTTTTTACCATCCTGGGTAAAGCCCAAATCCAACGACTTACCTCCGTTTTTGCTCACCATTTTTGCCATGGAAAGCAGGGCATAGGCGGTTTCTTGAGTGCTGTACCACCTTTGGGACGACAGGTTTTTTGCAATAGATTCGGCTAGTTCCCGCTGTAGGCCATGACCCAGAATTACCATGGTTTCCAACGCCATGGCCCTATTCCGGAAAACAGAACCATAGGTTCTATAATTGTAGCCATTTGATTGAAAATTGATATTGGCGGTTTGCGCAATTTGCTGGGCCACTTCTTTTTTGCCGGCCAAGGCATAGGCCGCTGCCAATCGCCATTTGGCCTCATTGCTCAGCTTGTTGGATTCCCATAATCTGTTCATGGCTGCCAATTCTGGTTGTTGTGCCAAGGCCAGGGTATATAATCGATACGCTTGGGCCATATCATCATTGTAACTGCTGCGTTGATTGCTCCATTGCTTGGCCGTGTTTTTCTGATAGCGCAACCAATTGCTCAAAAAAGTGAGGGGTAATTGATATCCTTTTTGCTTGGCTTCCAACATAAAATGGCCTGCATAAGAGGTTCCCCAATCGTTGGCACTTCCGTAATTGGGCCAATAACTGAGTCCACCATTGGGCATCTGAAAATCGTTTAACCGTTTAATGGCAGCCTTCACATTTTTCTCCACCTCTTTTTCCTTGTCAAAAGTGATATCAAGGACATCGGCCAAAAAGAGCTGTGGAAAAGCGGCAGAAGTAGTTTGCTCAACACAACCATGGGGATATCGAATCAAATATTCCATACGTTTGGAGAAGTCCATCGGCGGTAGTGTGGAAAACTCGATAAATGCTGTGTTTGTCCCGGAAGTTCCGAAAGGTTCCCATGTGACCATTTGGGATTCATTGCCTTCAATAGTATGTAAGCTGTTTTGAGAAGTGATTGGATTTGGGTTTTCCACATCAATCTCTATGGCACTGCTAGCACTTTCTCCTGCTCCCGAGGCTGTAACTTTTATATTCTGAAAGGCGGTTGTTGGATGTACCTCAAAGTCAAAATTGACGATTTGTTCCCCAACAGAATCAAATGTGATATCCTTGGTTGTTGGACCAATTGGCTTCAACGCCTTGTCCGATTCTATGGAGACCCTAACATTTTTCACCTTCTTCTCCATGGCAAAAACGGTTACAGGGATGGTTACTTTTTCTCCAGGGGATAACTTTCTGGGAATGGATGTCAATACCATCAACGGTTTCCGAACCGGAGTGGTTTTTTCTTCATTGCCATAGGCTCCATTTTGATTACCGGCCACCACCATGGTTCGCACAGAACCTACATAATTGGGCATTTTTATGGTGTGGTCTGCTTTTTCCCCGGCTTTTAAACTGAAGGGCCCCAGATAGGTCACCATAGGTTTAAAACGCTGCGCTTTACGGTTTTTGGCACCTTCTCCAATACCTCCTCCGCCAATGGCGTAGATATTGTCCACACTTACGGAATAGGCTCCCATCACATCATCAAAAATGTCAAAGGTTTTGACGCCAAGCGCTTGTCTGGCATAGAACGAACTATGAATATCAGGGGTTTTGAACCGGGTAAGATCCAAGAGACCGTCATCCACTACTGCCAAGGAATAGGTCATGGGTTTGTTATCGGCTTCGGATACGGTTACCTTGAAAGATTGTTCCGGTTGCAGCACTTCCGGCATTTTTAATTCGGGTTTTAGAAAAGTGTCTGGGTTCTCCACCAATAGGGGTACCACACCGTACAGTCGTATGGGGAGGTCATTTTTAACTTGCCCATGTGGTTGTAAAAGGGAAATGTTGACATAAACATTGGGGGCCATCTCTGACGTTATCTGAATTTTGGCTTGGGTTTCCTTGGCCGATGTCTCTATCCATTGTTGAGATAAGACTTCGGAGCCATTTTCTATGCTGAGCAGGGCTCGCCCTCCGCTATCTGAAGGGAAGGTAACCACGGCGTTTTCGCCCAGCGTATATTTCTCTTTATCTGCGGAAAAAATGAGAATCTTGGAACTTTCCGTGTCTCCGGAAGCTGGTCTACGCCACCAGTTTCTGTAAAAGTATGCCGTGCGACCTGTAGCATGTCCAGATGCCTCATCAATGACCCTGATCAGGAAACGCCCGCCATCATCATCGGGAATGTTGAGGTTGAAACTACCCTTGCCATCCGCTTTGGTTGTGACCGACATTTCCTTGAAAGGACGGTGAACCGTTGCGTTTTCATATCGGGAAAGATTGTCATATCCCCGGTTCCACCACCATCGCCATTCAATTTTAAAGATTTGCACCTTGAGTTTTCGGTTGCCCTCGGTTTTACCCAATGCATTCACGCTGACCACATCAAAGTTGTTGTTCTCATCGGTCAGGAAAGAACCATATTGCTTGGCTTTTGGGGAGCGCAGTCCCACAAAATGTGTAAATGGTGCCAGTTTTTTGCTAAAAACATCTATGGAAAAATCACCACCACCTTCAAATACCTTTGTGGTAAAAACCGCTTGAAGCATCCCTGGGGCTTTTGCATTGACGTCCAATTTCTTATTGATGTCCAAAATCCCATTTTCATTAAGTTTGGCATCGACCCATTGGGTTTCAATTTCATTGAATGTGCGCACCGGATCTTGAAATACATAACCATTAAAGCCGGAAAAGGCTGATGTAGCATTTTGCAATTTGGCATTGATGTCCACTTTGAGATTTCGAGCTGGAGCACCATGGAGCCATTGCACCTTTGCCTGCCCTTTGGTATTTTGATTTGCTTTTAAAATCTCCTCCTCAAAAGCAAAATCTACCTTTAAACGGTTGGGTTTTATGGTAGCAACCTTTAGACTTTTATGGAAATGGGCGCCACCAACCACAATTTTGGCGTTCCACGTTCCAGTGGGGGCATTGGGTTTGGTGGGTATTGGGAAATAGTAGAACCGTCCTTCCTTTATGGCATATAGTCCATCGGCAACCTGGTTGCTTTCCTCTTTCAATAAGGTACGTTGCACCAATTTTCCACGAGCATCGTTGACTTCCAAGGTGATTGGATGCCCTTGAGGCAATGGATTGTTTCTGTCATCCAGCACAAAGGTTAAATGTACCGTGTCACCCGGTCGGTGAACTCCTCTTTCGGTATATATAAATCCCTGCAGTCCGCTTTGCAATTCTTCCCCAGACACGTCAAATTTACTTAGGGAAAGCGCATTGCCATCCGCTAACTTGGCATAGGCGAAATTGTTGTTTTTTTCTGCCACAGCAAATGCCAAACTTTTCCCACCATCATAGATGCCAAAACCGGAGGCGTCCGTAGTCACTTCACCCAATAATTGCTGCTGAAAATTGTAAAGCTTGATTTTGGTGTTGGCCTCTGGCATCGCTGTCAGTAAATTGGTGGCTGCAAAATGATAGGAGCGGTTGTTCCCTTTTTTTACGATCAATCCCAAATCGCTGCCCAACAAATGTGTGGAAGCTATTCTGTCCTCATTGTAATATGCATGATGGCAAGGATTGTCCCGTTCCTCCCAATTGTAGGAGTAATTTCTCCAATAGTAAATTTCATTGTCCCAATAGCGCTCCTCCAGACGCTCTTCCTCAGCATTTAGTGAAGAGTTCACCGTCTCTTGCGCCGCAAGCATCTCGCTTTCCTCTCCTTCATTACAGCTATAGGTTGTATGTTCCTTTTTAAAACTGAACTCCACACGATACAACGAACCTGGGTTTATACGGATCAATTCGGATAAATCCAGGGCATGTGCTTTCCAATAGCTTGAGTTTTCATCTCCTTCTGTAGCGAGGGGAATGACCTTGTGGGCCACCCTTCGTCCCACTGGTCTTAAATCCGACCGGTATTGGGGTGTGAGGTTATTGTTTTGCAGATATTGCAGCATATTGTTTTCAAAAACCTGAATGACCTTTACCTCCACAGCCGCGAGATTGACCGTTTCAAAATACATAGGGGTGGAAGCGGCATTGGGAAGTATCGTACCTTGGGAGATGAGCCGAACATTGGGTTTGAGCTGTTCGAAGGAAATCCACTTGGAAAAACTGTTTTTAAGACTGAATCCGTAAGCACTCTTGATACCTTCAAAAGCATTCACTTTAACTTCTCCCAGTATCCTGTTTGAAGGATAAACCCTGAGGACATTTCCATCCACTTCATAACGAAGACTTTCAGCACCTTCAATGGTGACCAGTCCGTTCAGATTTTGGTTTTCATTCAAGGGCTCGGAAAAGTTCAGGGTTAGGGCGGCATTGGGAGCTGTTGAGGTTTTGGCATCGACCACTACAAACTTGTTCAGCCCTGGAATGGTATAGGTCTCTGAGCCTTCGTTGTCAATATTGAGTTCGGAACCGTCCCAGCTGAGTTGTAATTCACTGTCATCAGTTTTTCGGGAAATACTGTCTATGGTAAAGCTGAAGTATTTGGCGTCTTCTGTAGTGTTTTGCCAGTTGATGGCAACTTTTTTATTTTCTTGGGTTGCGGACAAAATAGCGGAGATTTTTTCAGCGGATAAGACATCGGAAGCTTCCAGGGTACCCGTCAAATACTGCCAATTTTTGCTGTAGGATTGAAGATTGCCAAGGCTAATCTTAAAATTGGGAGCAAGGGTTTTAAATCCGAAGGTGTATTGCTTGAAATCACGTTCAATGTCATCAAACAATTTGTGGAGTTGCAAGCTTACCATGTATTCCGTGTCCGGTTTTAAATATTCCGATGGTTGAAAAGTGAGCTCCCTACCGTTTTCGATGACCAATTTTCCGTCTACCTTTGGTGATATTTTTAAATATTCCGAAGGAAGTTCTTGTGTTAGTTCAAACTGATCCAATGGTTGGGCCAGCACTATTTGGATGGGTGTGGCAATACTTTCATTGCCATGGGTATGGTAACTGATATAATCCTTAAACTTAAACAGGTTGTCCAGATTTTCTGGATCTACCTTTTTTTTACAGGATACGATACATATCAAAAGGAAAACGAATAGAAAACGAAGTGTGCGAACCATCTTGAAAACGGAATTTAATGAACAATGAATTTGCCAAGGACAAGATAACTCAATTATGGAGAGAAGGGGTGACGATCTTATGAAGAGCGTGTTATGATTTACGGATGGCCTGTTTGACTGGACGGAACCTTATGAAAAATTTATGATTTGGTCATTTCAAATGGCTTTCAAAAACAATATCTTGAAATTCATACAACAACCTAAAAACGAACATCATGCGAAATCTTTTTCTTTGCCTATTTTCCCTTGGAATCATGGGAATGGTAAATGCCCAATCTGACTATGAATTGATTGAACAAACCTTGGGTTATTATATGGAGGGAGGTTCCAATAGGGACTTCAACACCTTAAAAAAGGCCTTTCATGAAACGGCCACCATGAAGTACATTACGGAAGAAGGCTACAAAGAAGTTAATGCACTGGAGTTTTTCAGCGGAATGAAAACAGGGGATCGGGTAAACCGCAAGAACCGAATTGCAGAAATCACGGTCTCGGGTCATGCTGCCAACGCCCGATTGGAACTGGAATATCCAGATTTCACTTTTGTGGATTTCATGAACCTGCTCAAAATTGATGGGGAGTGGAAAATTGTAAACAAGATCTTCTATAGACGCATAGACTAAGTCATAATCCCAATAACTTTTTTAAAATGATAAGAACTGCTTTGATTATGGCGGCAATGCTTGTATTTGCCGCTTGCAAACAAACAGCCGAGCCGGTTGCTGAACTGGAAACAGAAGATAAAATAACCGAAGAGGAAGCTTTGGACCTGCTTCATACCTGGACCAATGCCTATTTAGGCGGTGATGCCGCACCCCTCATAGAAGTACTGGATGATACTTGGGAATACTCTGGCTCCAGCGATGGAAAAACCACAAATAAAATTGCCACCATTGACGAGTTTAGCCAAGCGGACTACTCATTTGACGAGATTGAGTACCACGACCTAAAGGTTAAGCTTTACGACAATATAGCAGTGGTCAGGGGATGGGAAAGAATGGTGATTTTAGGAGCCGACAAACAGGATACCACAATTTTGAAGTTGCGATTTACAGATGTTTACCGGAAACAAGAGGGCAAGGTGAGGGCTATAGCCACACATAGCTCGCCTATGGATTAGTAATCCTGGGCTTTCTACAGATTAACAATGGCGACCCCATCAGTTAGGGGAACCTCTTGGTTGATATCATTTATCCTAATGGCTGTTAGAACTGGAATTGGGCTGCAGCACTCTGTTGCTTGCGAAAACTCGAAGGTGGCATTTACGGTAAATGAGTGTTCATCACTAAGCCTAATGAAGTAATTAAAGGAACCCTCACTCCAATCGGGGTCTTGAACCAACAGGATTGGACTTGAGATGGATTCCAATGAAAATTGGGTGTTTTCATCATCCACAGTCACATCGTTGATGCTATAGGTGCCATTATCAAACACATTGTTACCATCCAGAAGAACATCAAACGCCAAAACGCCCAACCGCGGGCATAAGTCGGAACAGTTCTCATCGTCAGAATTCAAACAGGACAAAAAAAGGAGGGCGGGTAAGGTCAGGAGAAACAGTCTACGTATCATGGCGAAGTTTTTTTGATAAAATTTAACCAAAAAAGTTGCTTTTCGCAAGGGTTTGGAGACTAATTACCAGACTATTGGGAAATAGTTACCATCCTCCGGAAGCACCCCCGCCTCCAAATCCGCCACCGCCGAAGCCTCCACCAAAGCCACCGGAGCCGAAACCACCACCTCCAAATCCACCAGAGGAACCTGAGCTTCTGCCCATATTGCTCAAGATGATCATGTCCCAGATATCCGGGCCTCGTCTTCGGCCTCCACCACGACCGCCGCGGTTGTTTTTGCCCTTTCGGAAGAGAATGATCAAAACGATAAGAAATATGATCAAGGGAAGCAGTTTTTCAAAAGGAAATCCAGAATCGTTCCCAAAACTTCGGTCTTCCGTGAATTCGCCATTCAAAACCTGAAAAATGGCATCGGTGCCTTTGTCCAGTCCCCCGTAATAATCCCCTTTTTTAAACTCGGGAATGATAACGGATTCGATAATGCGCTTGGACATAAAATCCGTGAGGGAGCCCTCTATGCCATAACCCGTGTTGATGGCAATTTTTCGATCATCCCTAGCTAAAAGTATCAATACGCCGTTGTCCTCATCTGCTTGGCCTATGCCCCATTTATGCCCCCATTGAGCCCCAAGGTATGTAATGTCCTCCCCTTTGGTGGTGTCAATAATGGCAACTACAATCTGGGTAGAGGTACTATCTGAATATCGAATAAGTTTTTGCTCCAAAGCCCTGTTTTGATGAGCAGGCAATAGGTCTACATAGTCGTAGACACTGGTTTGTTTTTGGGGTTTTTCAGGTATGGTAAACTGACCCCAGGAGATGGAGGTAAAAAAGAGAGCAAGGAGCAGGTTAACCTTTGGATATGGCATCGCTCAATTCGTTGGTGTCTGTTAGGTCCCAGGGGAAATGAACCTGCAATTCCTTCCCGGCGCGTTGCACGCCCTCTACAATGCCCTGTTTAAAATTGCCAGTTTTAAAATGATTGGAAATAACCTCCTTGGTGGATTCCCAAAAACCTTTGGGTACCACCCTGTCAATTCCCGTATCACCATAGATTACAAATTTCTTGTCCTCCACCGCAACGTACAGTAGCACACCATTACTTTCTTTGGTGTTGTCCATTTTTAGGAAATGGAACACCTGCTGGGCGCGGCTAAAGTGATCCATTTTCGCCGTGGACTCTATATGTACCCGAATTTCACCAGAAGTGTTTTTCTCTGCTTCAAGAATAGCTGTCACTATATCTTGTTCTTCCTCAAAGCTAAGGAAATCCTCTACTTTGGACATGTTTAATTGAAATCGAAATTAACATCAGGCGCATTCTCGGCTCCAGGATTGGAACTGAACAAGGCCAATGGGTCAAAATTGGCGATACTTGCAATAATGTTGGTGGGTATCTTTTGAATTTTGATGTTGTACTCCCCGGCAATATCGTTAAAACGATTCCGCTCTACATTGATCCTGTTTTCGGTGCCTTCCAATTGGGACTGAAGTTCCAAAAAGTTCTGATTGGATTTTAAGTCGGGATAGCGCTCCACGGTAACCAACAATCTTGAAAGAGCGGAAGAAAGTCCAGTCTGGGCTTGTTGGAATTCAGCTAGTTGTTCAGGGGTAATATTGTTGGCATCTATGGTAGTCGAAGTGGCCTTGGCTCTAGCTTCAATTACATCCTTCAGTGTTCCTCTTTCAAAATCTGCAGCGCCTTGTACCGTTTTTACCAAATTACCAATTAAATCACTTCTACGCTGGTATGAACTTTCTACATTGGCCCATTGTTTGGTGGCTTGGCCTTTCATGTCCACAAGCGTATTATTGGTTCTAACGTACCAACCGCCAAAAACAACGGCGAGCACAATTAATACAATGACTGCAAGAATGCCTTTTTTCATCTTCTTGGTTTTAGTGTTTATATAGTTATAGTTGTTCCTTGATCTTGAGCAGTTCGGCCTTCACTTTTTGCAATTTTTGAATGACCTCAAAATTGGAAAGGGTTTTTTGTTTTTCCTCCTTCAGATGGGTTTTGGCACCCTCAAGGGTGAAGCCCCTTTCCTTGACCAAATGATAAATCAGTTGTAGATTCTTGATGTCTTGCGGAGTAAACTTACGGTTGCCCTTGGCATTCTTTTTGGGTTGGAGCACATCAAATTCCTTTTCCCAAAAGCGAATCAAGGAGGTATTTACCCCAAAAGCTTTGGCCACTTCGCCAATGCCATAATATCGTTTTTCCGGAAGATCTACGTGCATTAATCCAAGGATTGATTCTCTTGATTGGCGAACTTGAGCATGTTTTCAAACTCTTCCGCCGTCAAACTTCCGTAGTAGAAGTTGATCGGATTGATCCGTTCTTCGTCCTTAAAGACTTCGTAGTGTAAGTGCGGGGCTTCTGACCGACCCGTATTTCCCACAAAACCAATGAGGTCTCCACGCTTGACTTTTTGCCCTTTGGTAACATTGTATTTGCTCAAATGGGCGTAGAGCGACATATAACCATAACCGTGGTCTATTCGAATGTGTTTTCCATATCCGGAAGATCTATTGTCCGCACGTTTGATCACCCCATCTCCTGTAGCGTAAACGGGAACTCCTCTAGGTGCGGTAAAATCCATGCCCCAATGCATCTTTCTGGCTTTGGTAAAGGGATCGGAACGCCATCCAAATCCAGAGGCCATTCGAGTTAAATCCTCATTACGCACAGGTTGAATGGCAGGAATCGCGGCCAGCAACTTTTCTTTTTCCTCAGCCAATTTGGCAATTTCATCCAAGGATTTGGACTGAATCACCATCTGCTTCTGAATGATGTCCAATTGCTTGGTGGCATTAATTATGATTTCTGAATTGTTGAATCCTTCCAAGGATTTATATCGATTGATTCCCCCAAAACCTGCCCTGCGTTGTTCTTCAGGAATGGGGTTGGCTTCAAAATACAAGCGGTAAATATTGTTGTCCCTATCCTCAATGTTGGCCAAAACCTGCTCCATTTGCTCCATTTTTTTGGTTAAAATCTCAAATTGAAGCTCATAGTTGCGCACCTCCCTATCCAGGGAAAGTTCCTTGGGGGTATTTAACCAACTGGTGTTAAGGAGGACAATCAATCCAAGAATGCCAAATAATGCAGAACCCAACAGGAAAAAGAGAAAATTTCGGTACTTTTTAGACTTTTTGGGTTCAATCTTTCGGTATGAAAGTGTATCCGGATCGTAATAGTACTTAACTTTAGACATGTAGGGATTTTATCCTATTTTTGCGCATTCTTTTTAAGGAGAACAAACAAATATAAAAATTGTTTTGCTTAAAGTGTTAAATTTAATAAAACCCTAGCATTTCCGATGACATCCCAAGAAGTCAGAAACCACTTTTTAAACTTTTTCAAGGACAAAAAACACAAGATTGTCCCTTCGGCCCCCATGGTCATGAAGGATGATCCCACTTTGATGTTCACCAATGCGGGAATGAACCAGTTCAAAGAGTTTTTCTTGGGAAACTCCGTACCCAAATCCAAGAGGGTAACTGATACCCAAAAATGCCTTAGGGTGAGCGGTAAACACAATGATTTGGAAGAGGTGGGCAAAGATACCTACCACCACACCATGTTTGAGATGTTGGGGAACTGGAGTTTTGGGGATTACTTTAAAAAGGAGGCCATTCAGTGGGCTTGGGAATTGCTCACTTCGGTTTATAAAATTGACAAGGATAGCCTGTATGTCTCAGTTTTTGAGGGGAGTGATGATGCAGACAATTTGGAGTTGGACAAGGAAGCCTTTGAGCTATGGAAGGCCATTGTTCCTGAGGACCGAATTATTATGGGGAACAAAAAGGACAACTTTTGGGAAATGGGAGACCAAGGTCCCTGCGGTCCTTGTTCTGAAATCCATGTGGATATACGATCTAAGGAGGAGAAAGCGAAGGTTCCAGGCGCTTCCCTGGTCAACCAAGACCATCCGCAGGTGGTGGAAATATGGAACCTGGTGTTTATGCAATACAACCGTAAGGCCAATGGAGAATTGGAAAACCTCCCGGAAAAGCACGTGGACACGGGAATGGGCTTTGAGCGACTCTGTATGGTGTTGCAAGGGGTTCAATCCAACTACGATACGGATGTATTTACCCCTTTGATTCGGGAAATAGAGACCATAACGGGCAAGAAATACGGCAAAAAAGAGGAAACCGATATTGCCATCAGGGTGGTGGCAGACCACATAAGGGCGGTGGCCTTTTCCATTGCGGACGGACAGTTGCCTAGCAACAATGGGGCGGGGTACGTAATCCGAAGAATTTTAAGACGCGCCATTCGCTACGGGTTTACCTTTTTGGGAACCAACAAACCTTTTATCTATCGCTTGGTAAAGGTGTTGGGAGAGACCATGGGGAAAGCTTTTCCAGAACTTCGGGAGCAATATCAACTTATAGAAAATGTGGTCAAGGAAGAGGAAAGTTCCTTTCTGAGCACTTTGGAGCAAGGTTTGGTCTTGTTGGATTCGGTGATCAAATCCGCTAAGGACAAAACCATTGATGGGCAAAAAGCCTTTGAATTGTATGACACTTTTGGGTTTCCTATTGATTTGACTTCCTTGATTTTGGAAGAAAAGGGATATCAGTTGGATACCAAAGGTTTTGAAAAAGCCCTAAAAGCCCAAAAAGACCGATCTCGGGCTGCCTCTGAAGTATCCAAGGAAGATTGGACGGTACTCTTGGAGGACTCGGAGCAAGAATTTATTGGTTATGATCAGCTGGAAGCTGAGGTGAAGGTGGTCAAGTATCGCAAGGTAACCAGCAAAAAAGGTGGAGATCAATATCAATTGGTTTTCAATCTAACCCCATTTTATGCCGAGGGCGGAGGACAGGTTGGGGATAAGGGCTACTTGGAAGCATCCAATGGGGATGTGGTCTATATCATCGACACCAAAAGGGAAAACAACGAGATTGTCCATTTTACGGAAAATCTGCCTAAGAATATCTCTGGGACCTTTAAAGCAGCAGTCGATCAAAAACAACGTTGGCGCACGGCTAGCAACCATACGGCAACCCACTTATTGCACCAGGCTTTGAGAGAGGTGCTGGGAACCCACGTGGAGCAAAAAGGTTCTGCAGTGCATTCCAAATATTTACGTTTTGATTTCTCCCATTTTTCCAAGTTGAGCACCAAAGAACTTCGGGATGTGGAGAATTTCGTCAATGCACGAATAGAGGGGCAATTGCCTTTGGAAGAAAATAGGAACATTCCGTTGCAAGAGGCAATGGATCAAGGTGCCATGGCCCTGTTTGGGGAAAAGTATGGCGATACCGTACGGACGGTGCGTTTTGGCCAATCCATTGAACTTTGTGGAGGCACCCATGTAAAGAACACAGCCGATATCTGGCATTTTAAGATTGCTTCGGAAGGCGCGGTAGCAGCAGGAATCCGAAGGATTGAGGCCATTACCTCGGATGCGGTGAAGGAATTCTACTTTTCCAATAACCGTATGCTTTTTGAGATTAAGGACCTCTTGAACAAGACCCAAGATCCGGTAAAGGCGGTGGCTGCACTGCAGGAAGAAAACAATGCCCTAAAAAAGCAGGTGGAGCAATTGTTGAAGGACAAGGCCAAAGGCCTTAAAAATGAATTGATCTCGGAATTGCAGGAGGTAAACGGAATCCAATTTCTGGCCAAACAGGTGGAGTTGGATGCAGCTGGAATCAAGGATTTGGCCTTTGAAATGGGTGGGCAAATCAATGATCTCTTTCTTCTTCTGGGAGCTGAAAAAGATGGAAAAGCACTTTTATCCTGTTACATTTCCAAAGAATTGGCGTCCAACAGGGGATTAAATGCCGGAGCCATTGTTCGTGAGTTGGGAAAACACATCCAAGGTGGAGGGGGCGGACAGCCGTTCTTTGCCACAGCGGGAGGAAAAAACCCGTCCGGTATTCCCACAGCATTGGACAATGCCCTTGAAATTGTAAAAGCAACCACATAATAAGTGCCTTTTAAGCTAAAGCATATCAACTGGAAGTACATTTTTGGAGAAATCCTTTTGTTGTTTGTGGGTATTAACTTGGCCATTTGGTTCAACGATTGGAATACCTCCAAATCCATCCAAAAAGACAAGGAGGTGGCCTTGGTCAAGATCAAGGAGGAAATAGAAGCCAATAGGGATGAACTTATAGCCAATAGTGCACTGAATCAAAAAATCCCCGCTTTTTTTGCCGAAATGGACAGCTTGCAAGGGGAAAACGACCATCTCGTGACCACTCCCAATATCATGCGGGGGTTTGTGGGTAGATATCCCCATTTTTTTTCTGAAATTGATTCGGTGAGGATTGGGGACGATCTGTTCCAATATGAAGTGGGGGCCTTGGTGAATTTGGAGATTTCCGATTTGAGCAGCATTGCATGGGATATAGCCAAGAGTACCGGAATATTCCATGAGTTTGGCTATGATTGCCTTTATGGACTTCAAAGTTTGTACAACACCCAGAGTTTGGTTAAAATAGAGCTTAACAATGCTACGGCTGCCCTGCGCAACGGTTCTATGAATGAATTGGTGAGGATCCTAAATGTAATGGGACAGCTGGAGGAACAGTTGGAAGGTCAGTACACCAACATGATCCAGTCTATTGACAACTGCAAGTAAATTAAACATGATACTGCAGACGAAAATTCCTTTGGAAAAGGCAGGTAGTGGCATTGATTATCAAAGCAAAATTTTTTTGCTGGGATCCTGCTTTGTGGAAAACATGGGAACAAAACTGGACTATTTCCAGTTCCAAGCCAGACTAAATCCCTTTGGGATTCTGTTTCACCCGCTCGCTATTGAGAATTTGGTCAGCCGCGCTCTACAGAAAAAACCCTATCAACCAGAAGAAGTATTTGAACAGAATGGAAGATGGCTGTGTTTTGACGCGCATTCTGATTTAGCCACAAATTCTAGGGATTCACTCCTTGAAAATTTGAATTCGACTTTACAGGAGACTCAAAAATGGCTTTGTTCAGCTTCGCACATGATGATCACCTTGGGAACAGCTTGGGTATATCGAACCAATTCAACCCAAAAAATAGTGGCCAATTGCCATAAGGTGCCCCAAAAGGAGTTCAACAAGGAATTGTTGCCGATTGAAGCAATTGAATCCAGCTTGGAACGTACCTTGGAGTACATTTCTGAAGTAAACAAAAAGGCCACCGTTGTGTTCACGGTATCGCCTGTTAGGCATCTCAAAGATGGCTTTGTGGAGAATCAGCGGAGCAAGGCCTATCTTATCTCAGCAGTTCATGGGTTATTGAAAACTTCTAACTTCCCACTTAGCGCTTCGTACTTTCCAAGCTACGAAATCATGATGGATGAGCTACGGGATTATCGGTTTTATGGCAAAGACTTGATCCATCCCAATGAATTGGCGGTTGACTATATCTGGGAACGGTTCAAATCGGTTTGGATATCCGAAGAAATCTATCCAGTAATGGAGGAAGTAGAAGGAATTCAAAAAGGATTGGAACACCGTCCCTTTAACCCCGAATCAGAAGCACATCAAAAGTTCAGAACGTCGCTAGAGGCGAAAATCACGTATCTTAAGGAGCGGTATCCCTTTATGCATTTTGAACGATGAAAAAAATACTCATGGGGGCTTTGATTGCCCTTACTTCCATTTTGATCTACAAATCTTGTACGGATTATTCTCAGGATAAAGCGGTTTTATCCGAGAGCTCTTTGCTTATTCAACAAGAATTGAAAAATGTTTCCAAGTTGATTGTGACCGAGGGGCATTTTTCGGAAGTATATAATTATGCAGATTCCAAGGAGTTGTTTGGAAGTTTGGTCACCGCGGACAAAAAAGCGTTGGTCGTGGCCAATGCCCAAGCCATCATTTCCTATGACCTTGCCCAATTGGAAATTGAAGTGATCGAGGCGCAGAAAACCATTCGGATTTTGTCGATACCAGAACCAGAGATTACCATCCATCCAGATTTTGAGTATTATGATGTTACGGCAGATTATTTCAATCCTTTTAAGGCAGAGGACTATAATGCCATTAAGGAAAATGTAAACGAGTCCCTCCGAAAAAAAATTGAGGCTTCATCCCTAAAATCAAATGCTGAAAACAGATTATTGAGCGAGCTTTCGCGGATTTACGTGCTGTCAAATTCGATGGGTTGGAAACTCACTTATCAAGAAAAACCCATTGCTTCGACCAATGAATTACTTGACCTTGGTAAAACTTTGGTCGATTAGTTGTAATCCGTCGTCAATCAAATGCCCAACCTCTGGCCGTAATTTTTTTACTTCTTCCAAATGGGTTTTGATGGTAGTGGCCAACTCCTCTCGCTGCCCTTTTCTTGCCAGTTCGTAGAGCTCAACCGGTAGCAGCCAATCTTCCGGGAATTCCTCTTTGACTTCCTCAAAAAGCTTACCTCGGGAAATGAAGGTATTGATACCATCCCTGTAATCACGAACCCTCTTGTAATACGCTTCTAGCTTTAAACGCTGAGCATCCCTGGTCTTTTTAATGGTGGTTTCAGTAATCTTATGTGTGATGAGGTCAAAACTGAGCAAGTCGGCTGGGCCATTATAGGCAGATACCACATGTTGTCCTACAGCCATATGATATAGGCCCCATTCGGGCAAGAACAACACTTCATCCTGATAGCTTACTTTGCAATCCTTGAACGTGATCAGAATAATTTTTCCCTGTAGGTTTCGGGTTCCGGTCACAATGGTGCCTTCCACTTTTACGCCACCTTCAAACTCCAAGGCTACTTGTTCCTCTTCAAAGATTTTGTAGGCTTTAAGGTCGCGCGGGCTCATATCTTCTATGGCCAGATTAATTCCCTTCAGTTTTCCAATGGAAGAGCCAAATCCATCCGCATGATTTAAAGTACTGTGCCCTACAAGTTCCTTGTCCCTGTACGCCAAGGCCGTTGGGCCGTAGGTTTTGATGTAAATGGGCTTTCCGTTATGCTCCATGACCTCGCCAAAAGTCCCTGAAATTTGGAGTCCGGTACTCAATTCCAAAGTTCCCAAGGCCTTGGAGGAAATAAGTTTTTGAACTCCTTCCAGGCCACCCGTTCGCAGTGCCATGCTGTTGGCAAAATCCTCCAACACTTGACTCAAATGTGCAAAATGCGGGGTAACGAACAGCTGAGGTTGGGGTTTGGTGATATCAAAAGCAGTTTGCGCAGCTTCCAGGGTGTAGGGTAGTTTTTGTACATCACTTTGCATGCACCATTTGCTCTCACCGATGGATGAAAGTAGCCCAGCTCCGTAGATTTTTGGATTTTCATCAGTTCCGATGAGGCCATATTCCACAGTCCACCAATGCAAGTTTCGGATGAGGGCCATTTCACTGGGTTCCCCCATATTTTCCTGCAAGTGCTCAATGTGCTTTTCCGCTTTTTCTATTTCTGATTGCGGGGTGCCGGCCGCTTCCTTTATAATGGACAGGTGCCGTACTGCTTCGTACAGCTCATAATCCTTGGCACTGGAAATGGCCTTGCAACCAATCTCTCCAAACCTTCTCAAATATTCGGCATATTCCGGATTGGCAATTATAGGGGCATGCCCGGCACCTTCATGAATAATATCGGGAGCAGGGGTATATTCAATGTTTTCCAATTGTCGAATATCCGAAGCGATGACCAAAACATTATAGGCTTGGAACTCCATGAAAGCGGCTGGAGGGATAAATCCATCCACTGCTACGGCAGCCCATCCGATTTCCTTCAGAATACGGTTCATTCCGTACATATTGGGAATATTGTCGATGGAAATCCCGGTCTTTTCCAATCCCTCCACGTACGACTTGTGGGCTACTTTGCTCAAATAATCGACATTTTTCCGCATCACATAGCGCCAAACGGCCTGGTCTATGGGAGTGTACTCCTCGTAGTTCTGCGGTTTGATGAACTGCTTTAAGTGTTCTGGAAGCTTGTCCAAAATAGGATTGCTTTCGTAGGCTCCTTGTTCCATTGAATGCTATAAATAAGGTATATATACTACATAAAGTTACAATTTATAGTCATAGCACTGGTAATTGAATAAATATCAGGAATAAAGTCTATTTTGTTTATAAAATTTAGTAATAATGTCTAATTTTATCATAAAATGAACACCTAGAAAGGAAAATATGCAGGAACGCTTAGACTCCATTGATCGTGAGATTCTAAAAATATTGGAAAAGGACGCCAAAACCATCGCAAAAGCCATTGCGGAGCAGCTGGGATTGACCAAGACACCTGTCTATGAGCGGATCCGAAGGTTAGAGCAGGAGGGCTACATCAAAAATTATGCTGCCATTTTGGACAAGGAGAAGATTGAACACAGTATCACCGTATTTAGTTTTGTGTCCCTAGAGGCGCAAAAAGGCCATTTAATGGATGAATTTTTAAACCAGGTGAAACAGTTTGCAGAAGTAACCGAATGTTTTGTGGTGGGTGGGGAATTTGACTTTTTGCTCAAGGTCATTGTCAAAGACCTAGACGCCTATTACGATTTTGCCAAGACCAAGATTGCATCTTTGCCCAATATTGGGGCGGTAAAAAGTGCCTTTGTATTAAAGGAAGTGAAAAACGAAACGAGTTTTCCGTTATTGTAAAAAAGAGAACGAAGAATCCAATTCACTTATCAACCGCAATAAACTCCAAACCAGTTACTACAGATTCTTCGTTCTACTTATTTTTTTAGTTGGATGCCACCGCTGGCATCGGAGGATATTCTTTTAAAATATGTGAAACAAACTCACGGATGCGCTCCTCTTTCTTTTCAATGTTCTTGGTATTGTTAAGCGTGCCAACACCACGTCCCTGCCAAACCAGTTCTTTTTTGTTGGCATCAATAACATCAATATATAGGGATCCTTCGGTACGGGTGCTTACATTGTTGCCGAAGCCTCCTCCCCAGCCCCAGCCCCAACCAGGACCCCAGACCCAAGGATTGTAGAAGCCGCCCCATGCGCCTCCCCATCCAAAGTTGTTGTTGTACACATCAACGCGTTCACGTTCCTTGGTGAAAATGCTGATCAGTACGTCGGGTTTTTGGGATTTGGCAAAGCCACGGGAAGTCATTTCCGTCTCTATAGCCTTTAGAATTCGTTTTTTGTCCAAATCTGATATTTGGGCTTTATCAATGCCGGTTTTGTAGAAGGCATAGGTTTGATATTCGCCAAAATTCGTTTGGGTATCATAATCGGAGACCACGCGTACAGAAGAGCAGGAAACCATAAATGTCGCCGCTAAGACGACCAAGGTGAGAAGTTTTACATTTTTCATATCAATTTTACTTTTGAGTTCAACAGAAAAGACTATAAATAAGTCACAAATATTATGCCGAACATACTGTTAATGCTGGCTATTTGTCTTTTTATCATAGCCATAGGGGCAGTGTCGGCATCCACTTTCACAGCAATAACCCCTTTTAAGGTGGTATTGTTCCGTAAAGACCTTGTATCCTTCCTCGGATAAGTAATAATCGCCCTCTTCAAGAGGAATAAGCTCCTTCATGTATAATGAATCCTGTCCAATTACCTATAAAATTAAGCTATTCCGATGAAAGGCTTTATATAGGGTAAATTGGGTTATTCACCGAAATTGTTAATCTTATTATCGATGCAATCCATTCTAGAGTAGCTTCAAAAGTTATATTTGTAGGAAACCTATGATAATTCGGTTTGATTTTAGTCTTTAAACATTTCTTTTATCGCAACTATGTTGGCTTGTCTTTGTGGCCCTTTATTATTTTAAAGGAAGGTGCCCTTAGGAAGGACGATGTACTGATCAACCACGAGCGTATACATCTGAAACAGCAGCGGGAGCTTCTCATCATACCTTTTTATATCCTATATATTTCCGAGTGGTTATTGCGTACCGTATTATATCTGGATAGTTATAGGGCCTACCAAAATATCAGTTTTGAACGTGAGGCCTACGCCAATGAGAATGATATGGAGTATATTTTCCAGAGAAAACCTTATGGTTTTGTAAACTATTTGATGCGATAATACCAAGACTTGTTAATTCCCAATCAGAAAATTGATTTCCCTTTTTTTAAGGAAAGTGGCATCGACCTTTATATTAAAAGGGAGGATTTGATTCATCCCCACATTTCAGGTAACAAATTTCGAAAACTCAAATACAATCTTGTTGAAGCAAAGCGGCAAGGGCATAGCACGCTGCTCACCTTTGGTGGGGCATTTTCCAATCATATAGCGGCTACAGCTTGTGCTGGAAAGGAGGCTGGACTAAAAACCATCGGTGTCATTCGCGGGGAGGAGCTAGAGGAGGGGTGGCAAGATAATCCAACTTTGAAACTGGCTTCTGAACATGGGATGCGGTTTCATTTTGTTTCGCGAAGCGACTATCGGACTAAAGGAACAGATTTGTTTCTTTATAAATTGAAGATGACTTTTGATGATTTCTATCTTTTGCCCGAAGGCGGCACCAACGATTTGGCCATTAAAGGCTGCCAAGAAATTTTGATGGAGGCGGATAACAAGTACGATTTTATTTGCTGCGCTGTAGGAACAGGAGGAACCATAGCCGGCTTGATCAATTCTGCCCAACCACACCAAAAAGTTCTGGGCTTTCCTGCTCTTAAGGGTGACTTTTTAACGAGTGAGATTCAGAAGTTAACAGATAGTGAAGATTGGGATTTGATGCAGGATTACCACTTTGGTGGATACGCCAAGATTACGGCCGAACTGGCGGACTTTATCAACCATTTTAAACAGAAAACAGGGATTCCCTTAGATCCTATTTATACTGGAAAGATGGTTTTTGGTATTTTTGATCTGATTAAAAAGGGCTTTTTCAATCCTGGCACCCAGATATTGGCCATCCATACTGGAGGATTACAAGGGATAAAAGGCATGAACCAAATACTGAAGCAAAAGAATTTACCGTTATTGGATTTATGATCAGGAGAATTGGATATGTTGTGGTGCTCGCGGTGTTACTAACGGGTTGTAAGTCCAAAAAGCGCACGGTAACCCGTCAACCAAAACCTGTTGTGGAAACCAGTATAAATACTCCAAGAAACCCTAACCGGGATTTGCCCAAGGACGGGCCCAAAGAATCAGAACTGTATCCATTACCCGCAAATCCAGGCCGATTTGTAAAGTTTCCCATAGTCGATACCCAGGAGTACATCGAGACATTTGCGGAAATGGCCCAGTACGAAATGCGCGCCTTTGGCATTCCGGCAAGTATTACCCTGGCGCAAGGTATTTTGGAAAGTGGATCGGGCAAGGGTGAGTTGACTCGAAAGACCAACAATCATTTCGGAATCAAATGCCATACGGGATGGGATGGAGAGTTTGATTTTCACGACGATGATGCCAAAGGGGAGTGCTTTCGGAAGTACAACCACCCTATGTA
The DNA here is from genome assembly GCF_965233845.1 of Flagellimonas sp. Classification (GTDB taxonomy): domain Bacteria; phylum Bacteroidota; class Bacteroidia; order Flavobacteriales; family Flavobacteriaceae; genus Flagellimonas. The sequence continues at coordinate 3,189,705 of NZ_OZ247584.1, read as the reverse complement.
TTCGTTTAGGGATCACAGTATTTTTCTTTCGTCACGTTCGCGCTATGCATTTCTGTTTAATTACCGACGGGATGACTATAAAAAATGGGCTTACGGATTGCGGCAGGCAGGTTATGCCACAGACCGTAAATACCCTCAAAAGTTAATTGCCCTGATAGAGCGATACGATTTGGACCAATATGATGATGAAGTAGTCCGTGGTGGACTGGACACCGTACGGGCTCCCAAAAAATATGATGTGTTCACCCATGTGGTGGAAAAAGGAGATACCCTTTATGGCATCTCTAGAAAATATACCATTTCGGTGGATGAGCTGAAACGGTTGAACAACCTGGGCAGCAATACCATTTCTATTGGTCAGGTGCTTAATATCAGAAAAGAAAGAACAAAGTAAAATGTCACATCGAGCGCAGTCGAGATGTGATTATATAGATGTCATTCTCGACTGCGCTCGAACTGACATCAAAGACTAGAACACTACATGCTATACCAACGAAGCAGCGCCTTGTTTGCAGAGGCCAAAAAATACATTCCAGGTGGGGTAAATTCCCCGGTGCGAGCCTTTAAAGCCGTAGGCGGAGACCCCATTTTTGTGAAAGAGGCCAAAGGTGCCTATTTATATGATGAGGATGGCAACCAATTGATTGATTACATCGCTTCCTGGGGCCCATTGATTTTGGGTCATGCCCATGAACCTGTGATCAATGCGGTAATCGAAAAAGCCAAAAAAGGAACCTCCTTCGGGATGCCCACAGAAATTGAGACCGAACTGGCCCAACTGGCTGTTTCCATGGTGCCGAACATTGATAAGATTCGGTTTGTGAACAGTGGTACCGAGGCCTGTATGAGTGCGGTACGATTGGCTCGTGGGTACACGGGAAAAGATAAGATCATCAAATTTGCAGGCTGTTACCACGGTCATTCCGATTCTTTTTTAATCCAAGCCGGGAGCGGAGCGGTGACATTTGGTAGCCCAAATAGTCCGGGCGTTACCCAGGGAACCGCAAAGGACACCTTGCTGGCCAATTACAACGATTTGGAAGGCGTAAAGGCCCTTGCAGAAGCCAATAAAGGTGAGATTGCAGCCATTATTCTGGAGCCTGTGGCAGGTAATATGGGCTGTATTATTCCTACGGATGAATTTATCCATGGTCTTCGAGAACTCTGTACCCAAGAAGGCATTTTGTTGCTTTTTGATGAGGTGATGACCGGCTTCCGATTGGGTAAAGGTGGGGCGCAGGAAGCTTTGGGCATTGATGCTGATATTGTAATGTTCGGAAAAGTAATTGGGGGCGGATTGCCGGTGGGCGCTTTTGCCGCCAAGGCCGAAATCATGTCGCATTTAGCTCCCGAAGGGCCGGTGTATCAAGCTGGAACCTTAAGCGGGAATCCCTTGGCCATGAGCGCCGGATTGGCCATGCTTAGCGAACTCAACAACAAACCTGAAGTGTTCACCAGTCTGGCAGAAAAAACGGAGTATCTGCACAAAGGCATTGCTGAGGTTTTGACTGAAAAAGGAGTAACGCACCAAATCAACCGTTTTGGTAGTATGATTTCGGTGCATTTCTGCGAAGATCCCGTAGTGGATTTTGCTTCTTCGGCCAAAGGGAATAACGATACCTTTAAAAAATATTTCCACGGCATGTTGGGGCAAGGGGTGTATTTACCGCCTTCGGCATTTGAGAGTTACTTCTTAAACGATGCCCTGAGTTATTCAGATTTGGATAAGACCATTGAAGCGGTGAAAACTATTTTTTAGTTTTCACCCTTGCCGATTCCTTTCGGAATCACCTTTCCCTAAACAGGGAAAGGAGCAATTAAGGTCTTAACACGAGACCTCCTTCCCTTTAAGGGAAGGTGTCCGAAGGACGGAAGGGTCGAATTTAGCAGTTAGCACCAACTACCCAAAATGTTCCCGAATCTCCCGTAACACCGAAGCCAAATTCTCAAACACCATCCTATTTTCAAACCGAAGCACGGTGAGACCAAGACCTTCCAGATGTTGGGTGCGTAAATAATCCTTTTCTTGGGCCACCGCATTAAAATGTACCTGTCCGTCCAGTTCAATGATCAGTTTTTCAGAAGCGCAATAGAAATCCACAATAAAATTATCAATGCTGTGCTGTCTTCTGAACTTTCTTCCGTCCAGTTGTTTGCGTTGCAGTTTGGTCCACAGAAAAGCCTCAGCTGGGGTCAGGTTTTTGCGTAGGTCTTTCCTGTACGGTTTTAGCATACGTTTGTTATGTCGCCTCATTGGGTATTGTAAGATTGGGTAGGGGTAAGGTAGGTAAAAATAATAATTAGCTAAAACCCCTCCGTCCTTCGGACACCTCCCCTCGTACGAAGGGAGGAGTTTTTTACTTGTAAGACATATTTAAATACTAAACCTCCTCCATGATCATCTCCTTGCTTACGACCATGCCGGTAAAAGTACCTTGATAGACCGCATTGGCAACCGTTCGCATCCGGGTGGCGTTGTCCCCGCAGGCATACATGCCATCCACAGTTGTTTTTTGCATCCCATCCAAAGCAATATAACCTTGTTCGTCCAGTTTGGCGCCTAGGGAAATGGGAATGTCACAATGCTGTTCAAAAGGGATGTGGGCATAGAGCGCGGTAATAGTTGCTGTACTGCCATCTAAGAATTGAAGCTGTTTCAAATAGCCTTCCTCATGCTCCATTTTTTGGATTTTCTTGTCCACAACCTCAATATTGAGGTCTTTGAGTTGTTGTATTTGTTCTGGGGACAAATCGGACTTTCCATTGGTATAAAGGGTAAGATCTTGCGTCCAATTGGTCAGAAATTTGGCAAACTCAAAAGCCTCCTCTCCATTGGCAAATACCCCAGTTTTAGTACCGCGAACTTCGTAACCATGGCAATAGGGGCAGTGCAAAATGGAAATGCCCCAACAATCTGAAAATCCTTCGATGGGAGGCATAATGTCTTTGATGCCCGTGGCAAAGACCACTTTTTTGGCAGTGAACCGTTCCTCGGTGGAAACGGTAATTTCAAACCCATCGGCGATTTTTTTACCTTCGGTTGCCAGTCCATCAAAAAAATGAACGGTGGGGTATTGGGCCACCTGCGATTTTCCCAGTTGGGCTATTTCATGAGGCGGCACCCCATCCTGGGTCAAAAAATTGTGCGAATGTGGCGTCTGCCGGTTACAGGGTTTGCCACTGTCTATGATCAATACTTTTTTTAGGGCCCTGCCCAGGGCCATGGCGGCAGACAGGCCAGCGTAGCTTCCGCCAACGATAATAACATCAAAATGGTTTTTTTTCATAGGATAACGAGTACTAAGGTTTAAAGGATGAAGCAGCAGGCCCGATGCCGTGATCGTGCCACTTTTGCTTATAAATGTTCTTCGGCTCATGGGTTTCATGCCTGCGTTTTGGACGTGGAGGATGAAGAGACCTTTTTCACCACAAAATCAACAAAAGGCACCCCAATAAACACGATGAGGGGCACCAAGGATACCGTCATCAGTAAAGTACGCAGGTATATGGGCATGGTCATCAAGGGTTCTTTGAACAGATAAAGGAACAGGGTAAGGGCAGGATAGATTACCACCCAAATTTTGAGAGAGGCGATCAGTTTGGCTCTTGTTTTCATAAGGATTTTTAAATGTACGGGTACAAAAGTAGTGACCACCTGGGCTGTGCAGGTAGGACAAGAGCGGGCTTGAATAGGACTTATGTAAAGTTTTGCCGATAAGCCTCTGGCGATTGCCCAACGTGTTTTTTAAAAAATCTGATAAAATAGGAAACATCATGGTAGCCCAGTTGATGGGCAATTTCCTTCACTTGGTTGCTGGTGGCCAGTAATCGCCGTTTGGATTCCAAGATTATTTGGTCGTTGATCACCTCACGGCAGGTCTTGCCCAATCCAGATTTGGTAATGGCATTGAGTTGGTAGGCACTCAGGTGCAGTAGCTCGGCATAGTCCGAAACTTTTTTATGGGCGGCCAGATGGGTTTCCAACAGTTCCAAAAAAGCCTCCAGTCGCTCTCGTGGGTAAAGGTCAGGGCCTTTAAGTTTGGGAACCTTGGCCTGCTGCTGGCGCAAAAGTTGGATAAGGAAAATATCCAGTTGCGCCTTGATCATTTTTTCGTGACCGGGGCGTTCTGCGGAAAATTCGTCCAGGATGGCATGCAGGGGTTTGGTCACATTTGCATACGAAGCAGGATCGAAGGAATACAGCGTGGTGTTGCTGCAAGAGCGGAGCAGCAATCTGGAATCCATGCTGCAATTGTCAAAAAAGTCTGAGGTGAACTGTATAACAAAACCGGTTGATCCTTGGTCCAGGGTCAGGTCGTGTACCTGTCCGGGCCGCATAAAGAACACGCAATGGTTACCCACGGGATAGGGGGTAAAATCTATATGATGTTGCCCGGCGGCCTGTTCCAAGGCCAGAATAAAGTAAAAATCGTGCCGATGCAGTTCTTGTACCAAGGGGATTTTTTCCAGGAGTTGGGCAATATCCCTAATGATAAAGTTCCCCAAAAGGTGGGGTTCTTTTTGAAAATGATCCAGCCGTGCGATTGGGATTTTTTCCATGGTTGCTAGTCCAATTTGGTGGGCTCCAACAGCTCCCTTACGTCCACATCCAGGAGTTGGGCAATGTCCCTGAGTACGGGAATACTGGGCTGGGCCTTGTTGTTGCAGTAGTTGGTGACCACCACATAGCTTTTGTTGATCTTTTCTGCCAACCAGGTCTGGGTGCGGCCCTGTTCCTTAAGTACAATTTTGATGCGGTTCATTATCTTGGTTTGGGACATGTATTACGAAGTAATACGTATTTGTAAAAATTTTCAATAAACATCTCTTGGGGTATAGCAAAATACGATACAAAAAAATGTTGTAAAATATTATTAAATGATATTATTTAATATTGTTAAACCAAATAACCTACTTCCTATGCGCCATAAAACCTTGATCATACACCTTATCCGCCAAGATCTTAAGCACAGCCAGCTCACGGATACCCTTAAAGGCATGGGCCTGGAAGATGGCGGGCTATATGCTCTAGATCTTATGGCCTTGGTAGCCCAGCTTATGAAGGTGCCGGCTTCCCAACTAGAGCAGTTTACCACCACCTATGGCCAATTTTTGGATCGGGCACCGCAATTGCCCATTTCGTTTAGTGGCCAAGAGTTGACCCCAGTAGCAGAGGCCTGCTATAAACAGTTAAAGGGGTGTTTGGGGTAGGGTCAAAAGCCTATGGCTAAACCAAATCCGTTACTGTTGGCCAGTACCTTGATCTCTGGATTAAATTTATATTGGGCGGTGGAATTTATGGTCAAGTTGTAATCATCTATTCCTTTATTCACATTATTGAATGCACGGAACGCCAAATGAAAGCAAACCAAAGCAGTTCCACCACCAATATAGGCTAATTCCCAAATGGGTTCCCGACCTGCGGCATTCTGACCCAAAGGAATACCAATTAAGGCTCCACTCGTAAAAGCCAGAATATTGGCCAATGTATTTTGTGATTTTGCCCGTTTAATCAATTCATTTGCCTTATCCACGGATTCCGTGGCATCAACTAATTCGTTCCATGTTAATCGTTCATCATTTTGATAAAAACGGTAGCCCAGAGCACGGACTTTCATTTCTACTTTTTGGGGAGATGAGGTTGTTGTGTTTTGTGCGTAAATGAACGTTATGTTTAAAAGAAGGCACAGAAAGGATATAGCATGATTTTTCATGGGGTAAAATGTATTTAGTGGATTGTTTTATTTTCAAGTAGCTACTAAATACCCTGTCAATAGCTACCTGGAAATTTTCAGACGTTAAATTAAAATTTACTTTGCAGTAACCGTTGGACAAGTTCCATAAAAAAACTAGGGCTTTCCTACAATTTTGGGCCTTTTTGGTGGGTTTGGGGTTGTTTTGGGTGCGGAGCGGGGAAGGATGGGGTCCTTTGCTGTTCCTTCGCTTCACTCAGGAGGACGCTCAGGACGATAGTTCGTTAAAGTGTGTTAAAATATTACCGAACGTTTGGTAAAATTAAAAATCGTTGTACATTTGCCCCATGAGAATGGCAAAAGTATCAGATCAGGAAATTTTAAACGGACTTATGTCCGTGTTTCGTTCCAAGGGCTATGACGGGGCCAGCCTAAATGAGTTGGCCGAGGCCACGGGGCTTAAAAAAGCCAGTCTCTACCACCGCTTTCCCGGCGGGAAAAAGGAAATGACGGATGCCGTGCTGGACTTTATGGAAGCCTGGATCAACGAGAAGGTTTATATGGTACTTTCCAACTCGGAGGTGCCACCACAGCAACGGCTAAAAGATGCCATCCACAATATTGGTGAGGTGTACGGCCATGGCACCAAGGTATGCCTGTACCGCTCCTTGAGTATGGACACTGGCATGTCGCTCTTTGGTAATAAAATAGAAAAGGGGATTGGGCAGTGGTTGGATTCGTTTAGCATTTTGGGTGAAGCTTTTGGAAAAGATGAATCGACGTCCAAGCAACTGGCTCAACAGAATTTTGTGGAGATCCAAGGGAGTTTGGTGCTTAGCAAGGCTACAGGTAGCACGGAGCCCTTTGCCCAGGCCATACAAGATATTGAACAGAGATATACAGCATAAAAAAATTTAACCCATATAATTACCGAACGTTCGGTAATTGAAATAGACAATAGCGGTAATGCATTTTGAAAAGCAAGTTAAGATCAACCGTCAGTTCGAGTGGTTTTGAGGTACGAAAAACCGCCCGCCTGCCGGACGGGCAGGTATCGAGAACTGCTTTAAAGTTGAAATTCCTTTTCGATACATCCCGAAACCAGTTCGGGACACTCAAACTGACAAATTTCACCAAAATGCATTACGAGTAACAATTAATATTAAAATCATGAAAACAAGTAAATCAATTGTAGTAGTATTTGTAATGGCACTTTTTGTGACCTCGAACCTTAACGGACAACGAAACAAGTCCGGTGCAGACACCTATCCAACCACTTTCCATACAGCCAAAGTGGCCGGTTTGGATATTTTTTACCGCGAAGCGGGCCCCAAAGATGCCCCAACCCTTGTATTGTTGCACGGGTATCCCACTTCTTCCCACATGTTCCGAAACTTGATGGAAGATCTCTCCCAAGATTACCACTTGATCGCTCCTGACTACCCTGGTTATGGAAGAAGCTCCCAACCGCCCATGTCTGAGTTTGAGTACAGCTTTGACAATTTTGCGGAGATCGTGGATGCGTTGTTAGTGCAGCTCAAGATTAATAAGTATAGCTTGTATTTGATGGATTATGGCGCTCCCGTAGGTTATCGCATTTTTGAGAAACATCCGGAAAGGGTAGAGGCTTTTATCGTGCAAAATGGAAATGCATATGACGAAGGTCTGGCCGATTTCTGGATTCCATTAAAAAAATACTGGAACGATTACACGGTGGAAAATGGTAAAGCTTTGGAAGGATTTCACCAATTGGGAGGCCTAAAATGGCAATATCTGCATGGAGTGCAGGACAGTACCAAGGTAAGTCCTGATAATTGGCACCACGACTTGCAACATTTGACCCGTCCGGAGAACAACGAAATCCAATTGGCGTTGTTCTATGACTACCGTACAAATGTGGACCGCTACCCGGGATGGCAAAAACTCTTTAGGGAGTACCAAGTGCCTACCTTGATCGTGTGGGGAAAGAACGACTATATTTTCCCTCCCTCAGGCGCGCATCCGTACAAGCGAGATCTTAAGAATGTGGAGTTCCATTTGTTGAACACCGGACACTTTGCCTTGGAGGAAAAAGGGGATGAGATTGCCCGGTACATCAGTAATTTTCTAGCTAAAAACAAGATAAAATAGTTAAATAACCCATAATTAGGTGCACTGCCCGCGGCTCATTTTTTTTGTGAGGTTGCGGGTAGTGTTTTTGGTTTTCATCCGACTTAGTATGGCATAAACGACACATTATGGAACAAGAAGTTAAACAGCCGGTTCCTCCATTTACCCTGGAGACGGCCAAACAGAAAATACAATTGGCGGAAGATGCCTGGAACAGTCAAGATCCCGTAAAAATTTCCAAAGCTTATACGGTGGATAGCGAGTGGCGAAATCGGTCGCAGTTTATCAATGGGCGAGAAGAAATCCAAGCGTTTTTGACGGACAAATGGGAAAATGAACGGCATTACAAACTCAAAAAGGAGTATTGGGCGCATGGGGATGATCGTATTGCTGTCCGCTTTGAGTACGAATATCAAAATAAGGATGGACAATGGTTCCGAGCCCATGGCAATGAGAATTGGGAGTTTGATGCAAACGGCTTGATGAAGAAAAGATACGCGAGCATTAATGATGAGGCTATTGTGGAAGGGGATAGGAGGTTGTGATTTCGCCCCTCCGTGTTGATACGAAGTATCAACACACCTCCCCAAATCGAGTTGTAAGTTAATTGAAGGGTAAGATTGCCCCTCTGTCCTTCGGACATCTCCCCATGACTGGGGAGAAACTTTAGTTAAAAAGTTAAGTTACTCCCGCAAGAGGGGAGGTGGCTCAATTTGCAATTGAGCCGGAGGGGCGGGGTGCCACAGAAAAAACGGGGCTTTTAAGCCCCGTTTCCCACAAAAATCTAACTAAAACCAACCTAACTACATAGGTTTGATCCAAAGCAGGTGTTGCCACTTGCTTTTTTCTTTAAGGATGAGCAGGATGTTGATGGCAAACAGACCTCCGGTCTGGAGCAGTTCGCCCAGCTCCTCCGCTTCTAGGAACAGATGAAACAAAAAGATGTGCAAGGTTATGGGCAGCAAGAAAATGGCGCCCACAAAGCTAGTGCCTTGCAGCAGTACCAACAGACCAAATAACAATTCACAAATACCCAATACCTGCCAAAAGTATCCGGTCTGTTTGGCTCCACTGATGTACAATATTTTTTGAAGGGTACTTTCCTTTTCTGGAGCTTTGAACTTCTCGGCCTTCTCCACTACTTCAACCGGGGATGGAATGGGCTTTTGGAACTTCTGGATGCCCCCATAGACCATCATTCCTCCCAAAATCAGCCGAAGGATTATAAAAACAATATTTTTAGTGCTCATGATGTCCGTTTTAAAGTCTTTCGTAGGTAAATTGGGCATTGCCACGAACCCCTTCGTTGCTCACATAAGCAGTGAACATCATTTTGTAGTAATTTCCGGCAGCATCTTTTAGTACATAGTATCGGTCATCTTTGAGTACCCCACCAAAAGAGTCTCTCCATCCGCTACCGATAATGGTTCTGTCATCATAAACCAAAGAAGATTCATCTACGTCACCACGGGCAAAATCGGTATAGGAAGGCACATCAAGCTCGGTTACATTTCCTTCGGAATCTTTTTCGTAGGTGGTAACCTGGTAGAGGCCCACACCACCTAGAGTATTGTGTACGGCAAAGTCAGAATAGGTCAAGCCGGCAACAAGCGGACCTTGGTAGCCATAATAGGAGAACACCCCGCTAAAGTTGATGTCCCATGCATCAGCTTCAGGTTCAACACTTACGCTCTGACCTTCGGTCAGGCTAAAGCCGGACACCAAGTAGCTGGAATTCTTGGGAACCGTAACCTCCGAAAAATTGGTGGTTTCTTCCAAGGAAGCATATCGAATGGTATAATTACTGCCATCGCTAAGGATTCTAACTTTCATGTAACCTCGGTGATCTCCTGTGGTGTTGATACTTCCAGGCTCGGCGGCTTCGGTGGGAATTTCGTTTCCTAGGCCCACAATGTACACATTGTTTTCATCGGCTGTTGTGGAGATCTCTGCAAAAGCCGTTCCTTCCAAGTCGCCTTGCCAACTGTCGGTAAAGACAATACCTTCATCAATGTCCCCATACTGGAAATAACCCACAGGCAATCCTTGGAGCAGTTCTCCCACTGTATTTACGGTTACCGTGGTAGGTTGGAAGGTCATGGGGTCCAAGGTGTTCAATTCCAAGGGAGTGGTTAATTCGGTAGCTTCAGTAACAGAAAGTAGGTCTGTAACACCGTCCAATTTAGCTGCGGATACCAACAAAGAAGCATTCAAATATACCCGGTTTTCAGTGCCATTGAATAGTCCCAGTTCCCAGGTATCCCGCTTTACAGCGGTCTGCAATCCAGAGCTAAAATCGAAATACACCTGATTTGGCATGTTGGAACCCCCATTTTCCAAATCAACGATACCGTTCAAGGATGGGATAGGGGTAAAGCTAACGGCTGCCGAGTTTACGGAACCGTTTATCCAGTCCGTATTATCAAAACCATCTATAGAAAAGGTGACTGATTTGGTGGTTCCTTCAACAGGATCTAGGATTTTGGTGAAGGTAACGGTAGCGTTTAAATCTCCCACGGCCACAGGAACAGAGATGGTTCCGGAGCTAGCCGCTGGAACTGTTGAGAAATCGGTGCCATAAACCGCATTTTCGCCAGTAAAGGATATGGTGATGGTGCCAGCTTCGGTGGCCGCCCTTGAAAAATTCAGGGTGATTTCCTTGGTAGTATCAGCTTCTGAAGCACTAATGGTAGCAGTACTAAAGGCCACAGAGAAATCGATAAGATCTTCGGAATTATCGCTACTGCACGAACTCAAAATCGCCAAAAATAGCGACACATATAAAAACGTAAGTTTTTTCATGGTTTTTAATTAAGGTTTAAATTGTATGATAGTTTTAGAAAATAAGATCTCCCGTTACCGAACAGCCTACTGGCACTCGAATTGGAGCTATGGGTTCCCGAAGGCACATCGGAGGCATTTACGGTAACAATGTCGAAGATGTTTCGTACACCAAGGGTGATATCCAGATCCTTGATCAAACTTGTTCTGACAGAGGCATCCATCCAAGTAAAATCATCGGTTTGGCCCACAACAGGACCATTGTCCCCGGGAACCAAAACCTGGGTTTTGCCGGTATATTTAAGTTGGGTGGAGAGCGTGGTTTTCCAAGAAGGGATGGTGTAGCCCAGGGTAGTCTGAAGATTAAAGCTCCAGAGGTAATCGCTGTTACTAGCTGTAGAGCCGTCAATAGCGGTAGATTCGCCCATGTAGGTAGCACCCAATCCCGCTTGCCAACGGTCCAATTTGATGCTGTTCTCCCAAGAAAAGCCCAAAATTTTGGAATAATCCACATTGGCGAAGGTGAAGAGGCTTCGGTCATTGTCATCGGCGGTTACCACACTGGCAATTTTATCTTGGATATCAAAATAATAAGACTTGATAGCCGATTTTAGGAGGCCACTTTCCCCAATTTTGTACTTATTTTCCAAATTCAAGAACACGGAAATTCCATCTTCCGGTTGCAGGTTGGGGTTGCCCTGAACATTGTGGTTGGCATCCACAAAATAGAAGAACAGTTCTTCAAAATTGGGTGCCCTAAATGCCGAACCAAAGACAGCTTTTAGTTTGAAGGTGTCCGTAAAATCATAGGTAGAGGACAGGGACCATATCAATTGGTTGCCAAACTGGGAATTGTTGGTAAACCGTGCTCCTGGGTAGAGTGAGAGCTTGTCCGACAGGTTAAAATCCAGTACCCCGAAAAAATCATAGTTTTCCAGGGTGTTCTCTACCACGTCATTGGAATATGAGCCAGTGGCAATGGCATCAAAACCGGTTTGGCGGGTAAACTCATACCCCAATTGCGCATTAAAAAACTCCGATTTGGGAACGATGTTGGATACAAAGCCCTTGGAATAGTAAATTTTACTGGACTGGCTTAGGTCGTCCGTGATAAAAGACTCTATCCCCCTTTGCAGAATATTGTAAACATATTGCTGGTAGTAGCGTTTTTGGTCTTGGTACGAAAAAAACAAATTGTAGTTGGTCTGTCCGTTTAGCGGACCGGAAACGGTAAGGTTGTTGACCCAACGGTCTGTTTCAAAAATCTCGTCCAACGCCGTGGGTTTTACCTGTCCCGTTCCAGGATCCAACCGCCCGGTCACATTGCGGTTATAGACGGTTACCGCCTCATCAAAATATTGGAGCTTGTAAAAAATATGATGTTTGCCCAAGGAGGCATTAAAGTTGCCAAAGGCCGTAAACTGTTCTTTGGGGTTCCATTCGGTTCCGCGCAGGCCATCGTTCACCACGGTATTGTCCTGAATATTGACATAATTTTTACCCCGGAAGTTATTATAGAACCCAGCATAATCGTTTCTGGAAGCACCTATGGAGTAATCCACCTTTTCCGAAACCTGATTGCTTACCTTAAAGTTTTGAATGTGTCTTCCTTCATCAAACAAGGCATATTCATCCCCTACGGTTTCTTCCTGCACTGATGCTTGTACCTGCCAAGTATAGTCGCCTTCCAACCCTCTTTTGGTAACGATATTGATAACACCGGCCACAGCGTTATCACCATAAAGCACTCCCATGGAACCTTCTACGATTTCGATGCGCTCCACATCCTCCAAATTGATCTGGGTGATATCGATATTATTGCCTACTCCGTTATCACTGGCTACGGGGATGCCGTCAATCAGGATTTTCACGTATTGCCCATCCAAGCCAAACATGTTTACCGTTGATCTTCCAGTGGAGGCATCTGGGGTAATGGTAATGTTGAGATTATAGTTTAAAATATCGGCCAGATTGTTACCCGCAACTTTGGCAATGTCCTTTTGATCCACCACCCCAACAGCAAATAATTTCTTGCTGAGGGACATTACTTTACTCTCTCCGGTCACTACAACTTCATTCAATTGCTTTAGCGACATGGTTTCTTGCTCTAAAGAATCAAGCTGTTGCGCGTTACTGTAAACACTTAACAAACAAGATATTGCGGCTATGAATATTTGGTTATTTAGATTCATTCTTGATTAATTGTTGACAAATATATATGTTATTTTTATTCAATCTAAATAAAATTAATATTTTTGTCACTCAAATTTTGATTCACCTATAAGAATACCACTATGAAGAAATCAACCATTTTATGGGCACTACTAGTAAGTGCAACTGCAATTATGCATGCGCAGAAAAAAAAGGATTTGGACCGACAAGCTATTTTGGACATGTGCGGTTGCTACGACATTACTTTTAAGTACACGGAGACCTTTGCACCTGAAATTGATTATGAAAAGAAAATGGACTATACAGCGGGCGCCTTGGAACTGGCTTTGCCCATAGTCGATGAAAAAAACAAGATTTCCATCCAACATTTATTGGTGATCAACGATTCCATGGTCATTAAGCACTGGAGACAGGATTGGGAATACGAAAACCAAAATATGTTCTATTATGACAAGGACAACACTTGGAAATTTGGAACGCTTCCAAAGGAACAAGTTAAAGGTCAATGGACCCAAAAGGTTTATCAAGTGGACGATAGCCCTCGCTATTCTGGTTCCGCTACCTGGATACATGCGGATGGGAAACACTACTGGGAAAACAAGACGGATTCACCTTTACCACGACGCGAATACTCCAAACGAAGTGACTATAACGTGATGAAACGAGGTAATCGTCAGGAAATCACTTCCTATGGTTGGGTTCACGAGCAAGACAACGATAAGATCATCCGCAAGGAGGGGGAGGCCGATGTGTTACTGGCTCAAGAAAAAGGAATGAACATTTATAAAAAAGTGGAAGATTCCAAATGCCAATTGGCTGTGGATTGGTGGAATGAACATAAGGAGTTTTGGGCCAATGTTCGCGATTCCTGGGACCAGGTCTATGACCGCCAAGGGGATTTAACCTTGCGCAAAAAAGTAGACGAAAAGCCCATGTTCATGCACTTTTATCCTTTAGAAAAAGCAGAAGCAGGTGCTGGAGAAATTTCCCAGTTGATCAACAAGTTTGTTGCAGATTCAGGTCAAGCCAATGAAGAAAGTAAATAAGCATAATTTTCAGAACTGGGCCGTGCTGTGCATGGCCTTTTTCTTTTTGGCTTTTACCTCCGACAAGATTTCGCCCCGATTACAGCAAAAGTTGGAAAGTGCCGTACAAACCACTTTTGAGGTGGAGGATTTTGATATGAATGCCGTAAAAGCGGATTTGGGTGATGACCACTTGTTTAAGATTGAACATCAAGAAGGGAATTTAGGCTATGCCTATTTGGGCAAGGCACCCAGTATGAAGGATGTTTTTGATTATGTGGTGCTTTTTGATCCAGATTTTGTCGTTAAAAAAGCCAAGGTGCTGATCTATCGAGAGAATCATGGTCGGCAAATTGGGAGTCAGCGATGGTTAAAGCAATTTATTGGCAAAACCTCCGATAGTTCTTTGGAATATGGAGCAGAAATTGATGCCATTTCCGGAGCAACTATTTCAGCAAAGTCCATGACCAAGGCGGTTAAGGGGGTGTTGGAAAAACTAAAGCTACTTAAAGAGGAAGGCGATCTTTGACCAACAATGGTAAACGGGGCATAAAGCCCCGCCGTTATCAATTAAGCTTCATTTAGCCCATCACACCAAATACATTTTCCACAACCAAAGCCTTGTGGTATGGGACTTTGCCTTTTGATTTCCGTTGGCTCAGTTTTGGGAAACGGTGAGCAAGTGCTCCATTTGCAATTCTTCTTTGATCAGGGCATCCTGAATAGGTTGGGTCCTTGCATTGAATTCCACTGTGCCATAATCAATTCCAGAAACGGTTCGGGTGGGTCTTGCGCCTTTCTCCATTTCAATAAGCTTCAAGGTATCGTCTGCTACCAATTGTGGGTCAATGGCATCTTCGCTGTTGAAAAGACCTTCAAAATTTTTGAGCATGGCATGGGGAACTTCCTTAAAGTCGCCATAGGCCTCAAAAGTTGTTTGGTCGGCTTCTTTGGGTCCGGTAAACAAGAGATTGGTGCCAAACGGACCTGGTTCCACGATGCACACTTCCACACCAAAAGGAGCCAATTCGTATCGCAAGGATTGTGAATATGCCTCAACAGCATGTTTGCTGGCGCAATACACCCCAAAATAGGGAAAAGCCAACCTGCCGGCCAAGCTGGTGGTGTTGATGATCAGTCCGTCCCCAGCCTTGCGCATATGTGGCGTAACTGCCTTTACCGTTCGGGCGATACCAAAGAAGTTCACATCGAATTGCTTCTGGATTTGTTCCAAGCTGTACGCTTCCGTGATACCAACAAACATGATTCCTGCATTGTTGACCAGCACATCAATTTTACCATCTTCCGCAACAATGGTTTCAACGGCACGATCTACTGAATCGGAATCTGTTACGTCCAGTTCCAGTACTTGGATCTGCACATTCTCTTCTGAAGCAATTTGTTCCAGATCCCTCTTCTTTTCCAGGTTCTTGCCATTTGCATTACGCATGGTGGCCCAAACTTTATGGCCCGCTTTGGCGGCCGATACTGCAGTCAGGTATCCAAAACCGCTGCTACTTCCTGTAATTACTACATTGTTCATTGTAAATAGATTTAGATTAAATATTTAATTGTTATGGAATGTTTTATGTGAAAATTTTACGGTAAATCCATCCTCCAAAGGCATTAATTTTACAGTACCATTTTGGATGTATGCATTGAGCAAATGCCCTCCAGTTTTACGGTCTCTTGACAAAAAATGTAGGTGGAAACCGGGTACATTAATACCATTCAAGAAGTTGGGTATATAAAAACCGACCATGGTTCCATGAGCCTCTTCCATGGCATATTCACTTTGGTTCTTGACCACCTCCGAGAAAGCAGGGAAGGGTGTGCTAATCAGGGAATAGCTTCTCAGCTTTAATGACTTAAATTTACCTTCGATTTTTATTGCGTATATCCCTTCATTATCCTTGAAACTGGATTGCAGCGACTTTTCCAAATCCCTTTGATCTATATGTTCAATACTTTGGGTAATAGTGGGGCTAAAATGGGTTACAAATGCAAATGGAGTACGGTCGTCAGGTTTAAGTATGATGGTCTGACCATCAAACTTACTTTGGTATACAATGCCCTCTAAAATGGTCACTTCTCCATCCAATCTGTCAGCTGCTGCTAATCCAAAACCTCCATTTGTCAATAGTTGCTTGTAAGTCAAACTACCTTCATAGGCCCTTTTCGAAACGAAACGAGCCAAACCTTCATATTGGTACAAAAGGCTCCCATTGTTATGTTGGACTGCTTTTGGACTGTTTTGTTTAAGCTGTGCGATAGAATCTTTAGTATTTTTTGTTCTCAAGGCCATTAGGGTTGCAGAAATGAAAGCTATTGTTAGTAGCATGATTCCGAGTTGGGGTTTATTCATTTTGAAGTTCCTTTAGGATCATTATACCAGTTGTGGCTTTGGGAAAACCACAGAAGACGCTGGAGGTTATCAGTACTTCAGCGATTTCAGCCTTGGAAATACCTAGATTCAAAGCACCTTGAATGTGGAATTTTAATGCGTCTTTCACTCCCAGGGCCGTTAAAGCGGCAATGGTGGCAATTTCCCGTTCCCGAAGTCCAAGACCCGATCGAGACACCACTTCACCAAATCCAAATTGAAAGACATAGTTCAGGAAATCTGGTGAGACGTCTTGGAATGCTTTTTCCAGGCTTTCGGGACTAACAACCCCCAATTCCTGTAAGATTTCCTTCCCTTTATTCAACTTTTCTTCTTCTGGCGTTGATTTACCTTTAACTCCCACTTCATCTATTTTTCCTCCTAGTCTTCGTTGGTCTAGGACCTCTTTATAAGTTTTTGCGGCTTCCACAGCTGAAGGAAATCCGCAATAGACGGACATTTGGATGATGATCTCATGCAGCTCTGAAATACTAAGTCCCACATTTAAAGCTGCGTTTAGATGAACCTTAAGCTGTGGTTTTTTATCCAGTGCTATAAGTGAGGAGACAATGGCAATTTCCTTGGTTCTTAGGTCGATGGTTGGTCTTTCATAGATTTCACCAAAGACGTAGGAAACTATCATTTGGGACAGTTCTGGGGATATTTCAGAAAGGTTCTCAATTACTTCCTCTCCGACATCCCTGTCGATTTTTTTCAAATTTGCTACGCCAAGCAGGTATGATTCGTTTTTTGTGATTTTCATATTAGGTTTATTGATTTGGCCAGTAACTACTAGGGTCACGAGGTTTATAAGTACAAATAGGGTAAGTTTTAATTTCATATTAGACCAGTCGTCTATTAAATAATCAAAAAAATTTAGCTCAGTAATTCGTCTGTAAATTCAATAAAGAGGGAGAGGGGTTTTTCATTTTTTTCGGACTTCATTCTAAGAATAGCGCCTTCCCAATTATTCAGCATAAAAGCGGCCAACTTTCTTGGATCGGAAGTATTGCCAATACTGTTATCTTCCTGGCCTTCCTTAATGCAGGTTTCAAAAACTTCTTCCCATCGGTTGAGCTCCTTGGCCACAGCATTCGCGTAACTTGATTTAATGTCACCCAGTTCCAAACTACAGTTGCCCATCAAACAACCTTCGGTGAAGTCCTTTTGGATATGGATTAATCGGACGTCCTTAAAGAAGGACATAAAACGTTCTTTTGGGTTTTTGCTCTTATCTTCCAAATAGGACTTCAATAATTTCAATGAATCATCCCCGTAGTTCTTAATAACCTGAAGGCCAAAATCTTCCTTACTTTTAAAATAGTAATAGAACGAGCCCTTGGGAATATCTGCAGCCCCTAGAATTTCATTGAGTCCAACATTATTAAACCCCTTTTGGATCACCAAATCCCCACCAATCTTTAGTATCCGATGTAAAGTATTTTGTTTTACTGTCTCCATTTTGTATTAGACCAGTCGTCTACAAAAATAGCACATTTTTTTATATTACCGCTATTCTGTTGAAAAAGGTCAATCAATTTTAAGTCAAAATGCTATCAATATGATTGTAACCAACTAATTGTAAGGTTTTTGCACCAGCCTTTTGGAAATCCACCAATAATTACCAGCGGGGTCTTTAACCCCTGCCTGCCGATCGTCATAAGACATATCGGCTGGTTCAAGAACGGATTCGGCTCCATTATCCAAAGCATGTTGGTACATATGATCTACATCGTTTACAAATAAATAAAAGGAGGTTCGCATCCCTTCAAATTCCCCACGGGCCTGACTGATCATAAAGCAACTGTTGCCAATCTTTAAGATACAATTGGCCACATCGCCATTGGGCATGCTGGTTCGATTTAATTCCTGGGCATGGAAGGCATTTTTTAGAAAACTAATTTCCTGAATGGGGTCAGAAACAAACAAGTAGCTGCTAACCGTCTGGAACCCTTCCGGGATGTACGTATTAAAAATGTCCATTTGTGTATGGTTTAGGTTTATGTGTTGTTTTCAAATTACGTAAATTTAAGTACCTATATACATGACGAATGATTAGGGAGTTATTGGACATTAACGACTTTATAGTTTTAGTGGAAGAGGCAGATTCCGAGGAAATTACCATTGACTCTTGCACTTTTGACGAGCCGGTAATTGCGGTTGCCTTCTATGGAGCAGGAAACGTGGAACTAAGCGTCCAATTTGACGGAAAAGAAAAGGCGTATCGGCATAGTAAAGGACTTGCTTTATCCTTTTATGCGGATGACAAGGTGGAATTTGTCCATACGGTTTCCGCAAATAAACCCTTGGAATGCATTCTAATTGCCACCTCCCCTCGAAATTTGGAAAAATTGCCCCATGGGGAAGGGGAGTTGTTTGCCCAGATGTTGAACCAGTTGGTGCATCCCTCCGACCATTATGTGCAAGGCCCCAAATTTTATATGACCCCAGAAATGCAGTCCATTGTCCACCAAATATTTCATTCGCCCTACCATGGAAAAACCAAAATGATGTTTTTCCGTAGTCAGGTTACCACCTTGTTATCCCATTTTTTTGGACAATTGGCACAGCGGGATGAGGACGGAATCAAGACATCCGAAAAAGAAAAGTTGGTACAGGCCAAAGAAATCCTGGCCCAAAATCTGGATGCGCCTCCTTCCTTATCAGAACTTTCCAAACAAATAGGCTTGAACAGCTTTAAACTGAAAAAGAACTTCAAGGCTTATTTTGGGGTGCCGGTTTTTAAATATCTCCAAAACGAAAGATTGTCCAAGGCGCATGACCTATTACGAAATCAGGAAGCCTCGGTGCAGGAGGCTGCATGGCATGTGGGATATGACAGCTTGAGTTCCTTTTCCAATGCCTTTGCAAAAAAATACGGTTTTCGTCCCAGTCAAATACGAGGGTAGTTAGCGTACATTAGCACGAACCGAACAAATGGATACGGCACCATTTTTCCCTTTGAGCGGCACACTGCCTATATGTTCAAAAATGTAATGGGAGTCATCCAGACGATTTTTCAAAGTCTCGGATACCAAAAGTTCACTGCCCAAATTGTTGCACTGCCCTTGAATTCTGGCTGCAGTATTGATGGTATCGCCATGATAGGCTATTTCCTTTTTGTATTTCCCCACTTCGGTTACCGTAACAATACCCGCGTGTACGCCAGCTTTAAAAAAGGGAAGGCAGTCATAGGTGTTTTCATAGTACTCCCGCTTGCTTTCCAATTGCTGCTTGAATCTGTAAAAGGTCTTGAGTAGATTCTGATTGTGAATGCCCTCATCCAAAGGCCAGGTCAACACGGCTTCATCCCCCACATATTGATATATTTCCCCATTGTTGGCCGCCGCAATTCCTAAATCGTTGAAACAATCCTGCACCAATTTACTATAGGTTACATGACCCAGGCGCTCAGCCAAAGTGGTTGAGGCTTGCAGGTCCAAAAACATAAAGATGCGTTCTTCCTCATGGGGAGTGTAGAACCTTCCCATGATCAATTTGAACAGATTCCCTTCCCCAAGCATAAGGTTTACCTGCCTTAGAATGGCCAAAAAAGTGTTCACGCAGGTTACGTAAAAATATATGGCCACACTTCCCGTATCAAATGCAAAAGTGAGGAGATCCACGGATGTACCAAAGTAAAGGTTGTAAACGCCAAAGGCCACTATCACCAAAAGGATTACAAAGAGAAAGGTGTACAACAACTGAATGAGCAGGAACCTTCTAAGGGAAATATTCTTATAGATGCGTTCTTCGGTAACAATTTGGGCCAAACCAGAGACGAATCCCATTATGGGACCCAAGGTAAAGGCAAGAAGTAGGCTATCCAGAAATTCAAACTTAAGACTCCCCATTTCTTCGGTCCCCACACCGCGAACGATACTTAGAAAGACAAAACTCAAAGTCCAGCCAATAATGTAGAATCTAAGGGTGCGCCATCGGCGCTTGTTGATCCATGTTACCACCATATTTTCAAAGTTATCCTTTTCGAACAAATCTTCCTCCGTTTTGAACAAATCAAGCCAGAAAACCCAGGGTAGTTTTGTCCTGTAATCAAAAAAAGCCAAACAAATGAAGACAATAAAAACATTAGGAATATCCATCGCAATCTGGATTCTAGGGGTATCTGCTTTCACATTGATTTACGAGCTTCCCATAATGGAAAACAGATATGTACAAGCCAATATTGGGTTGGCCCTGGTAGTCCCCATTTTGGTATGGGCTGGTTCATGGTTGTACTATCGCAAGGGGAACTTAACCCACGGTTTAAAGTTGGGATTGGTCATGCTTCTGGTAAGCGCAACCATGGACGCTTTAATTACCGTACCCCTATTGATTCTTCCATCTGGAGGGACCTATGCAAGTTTCTTCGGATCCCTGGATTTCTGGCTAATCGGTTTGGAATTTATTGGGATAAGCACCCTCTTTTGGTATTTCAAAGTGCATAAACCAAAACAACAACAAAAAGTATAACATCAAAATCAGAAGATCATGAAAAGCAACATTTTAGTATTGGGCGGTAAAGGAAAAACAGGCCGCCGAGTGGCAGAACGATTATCAAAAATGGGACATAAGGTGCGTATTGGGTCCCGAAGCGAAACTCCAGCATTTGATTGGAACAAACTAGAAACTTGGGCCAAGGCCATGGAAGGAATGGACAGTATGTACATCACTTTTCAACCTGACCTTGCTGTCCCGGGAGCATTTGAGGCCATTCAGGGATTGATGGAGGAAGCAAAGCGACAAAACATCCAAAAGGTAGTGCTGCTATCCGGTAAAGGTGAAAAAGAGGCGGAGCGCTGTGAGCAAGTTGTCATTGATTCGGGCGTGGCACATACCATAGTACGTGCCAGTTGGTTCAACCAAAATTTTAGCGAAAGCTTTTTCTTGGAACCCATTCAGCAAGGATTTGTGGCTTTGCCCCATGCTGATGTTGAAGTTCCTTTCGTGGACGCCGATGACATTGCAGACGTGGTGGTTGAAGCTTTGTTGAAGGAGGAACACAATGGAGAAATCTACGAATTGACCGGTCCAAGGTTGTTGACCTTTAGGGAAGTCATTCACGACATCTCCAAGATTACGGGTAGGGAGATTGGATTTATGCCCATTTCCCTAGCTGATTATGTTAAGGCTATGGAAGATCTAGGAGTCCCTGCGGATTACGTTTGGTTGATCAGTTATTTGTTCGCCGAAGTACTCACCAATCCGGATAATCAGGTTATCAAGAGGGATATTGAAATAGTTTTGGGAAGAAAGCCCACAGATTTTTCCGAATATCTGGAAAGAACGGTGTCCACAGGAATATGGAATGAGACCGTAAAGGCATGAAAAATCCAATTCATGAAAAAGGCGGACTATGGGTCCGCCTTTTTTAGTTTTAGTTGGGTACAGTTTCCCTATAATCTGGAGTCAATTGGCCGTTGACCCAACTCAATTGTCGTATTTCCACGGTAGTCTTGGTCCAATGCGTGGACTCGTCGTAGATTTTACCTTGTTCTTTTTTGAACAAGATTTTGTCGGGAAGCCCACCGGTGTCATCGGGAAAGATAAACTGCTCAGCATGGAAATAGACGCCAGAGTCCGAAATTTGTGAAAGTGCTGCTACATCTTTAAGCTCACCATTTTGGACAAAAAGATAGATGCCACCACCGTCTTCTCCACAAGCTTGCGAAAAGTAGTCAACGTACAACATGCCGTCCAAACCTGGAATACCCTTGTCGCCAAACGTTTTTATGTCAAAATGCGAATTGGATAGGGAAATTTTCTTTTCATCATACTTCCCGTTCACTACATTTCGTATGTGGAGATAAATTCTGTCCCCTTCCTTGGAATAGGCGAAATAATAGTTTTCACCGTTCAGCGTTTTTCGTTCCAAAGAGAGCAGTCCACCAAGGACATAACCAGTGACGCCATCATCATATTTTACTTTGTAAAATGGGGAATCAAAACCTTTATAGGGCCAGGAGAAATTGGTCTTTTCCATAATTTCTACCCATTCCCCAATTTTAAGCAGTTCCAGCACCTTGGATTCTGCACTGGGTGAGGTTCTAAGTTTAACGTCATTGCCAAATACATATACCTGTTGTCCTGGCTGAAAGGAACATTCTTCCTGAGGACAATGATAGCTGTTTTGTGCATATGTAAAAAGGAGTGTAAATAGGGTGGTTAGGGCCGTGATCAGAAATTTTGCTTTCATATCGTATCAATTTTAAGATGAAGACAGCCCAAATGGGTGTTATCTTATATACGGAGCAAAATGTTAAAATGGTTTATGGTAAGGCCGTGGAATGCTGGGGAAATAAAAGGGCAAAAAAAAGAAGCCCCGTCCATGGCAAGGCGGGGCTTCTAAAATCAACAAAAAACACTATCCTCTTCTTCCCTTCTCCTGCATTTTCTTTTTGCCGTTCATGCGTTTTCCAAGTGCTAACTTTTTCCAAGTTTTGTATTGTTCCTCGGTCAATACCTCCTTCATTTTTTGATGGTGGGCGATTTGACGATCCAATCGCGCATTTTCCACGGCAAAACGTTCATCTGCCGTAGGTTTTTTAAAGGTGCCACTTTCCTTTTTTGTTTGGAACTCCTCATGCTTGGCCTTTCTAAACTCAGCCTGTTCCAAGTTAATGGCCATGACCTGTTGTTCTTGACGGCTGGTAAGGTCGAGTGCCAAAATGAGCTTTTTGGTATGGAGCGTAGCCAGCTGCTCGGCCGTCATATCCGCCTTAATTTTTTTCCCCATCCTGGAATCCTGATGTCGTTGAGCCATGGCTCCAACAGAGGTCAACAACAGTACAAGTACTACTAATCGTTTCATATGCTTAAATTTTTAATGATTTGGTTATTGGACATAGCTTACGCCCAATGGTTTAATAACCAAATAACATTTATGAAGCTTTTAAGAATTGGATTAGTAGGCGACCTACTGGGAAGATTTCAAAGACTCTTCTTGGGTTTCGTTATGTTCCAAGGTATCTGCGAACTGTGTTTCAACAACTTCCCCATTTTGGATATGTTGCTGAAATTCTTCATACTGTTCTACACCATAATAAATGGTGGCTGAAATCAGAAAAGCGCAGAAATAAAGTAGACTTTTGATTTTGTAGGTCATGATTTTAGGATTTGGGATTACTAAAATAGGGAAACCGTTAGCGCGTTCCCACGATATGTTGTGAAAATAGCACTTTTAGATGTGAATCGGATAAAATGTATGGTATAATCGATAAAATGCATGGTTTACCGAAAATCCATCAAGTCTTGTATTATATTCTTACAAAAGCACTGCTATTTTGGATCCAAAATCGCGTCAATGCGCTCCAAAGCATCTTGAAGATGATACCTACTCATACGATCGGAAATTCTGCTCAGTCCATTTCTGATATCTCTTTTTAGGTTACCAAGCTCTGCCCTTGCCACAGAGCGGATGTCAGACTGACTGGTATTGATTATCGTAGATTTACGGTAACCCCCAAAATCAGGAAGCTTTCCTTGATTTCCAGCAGTCATTAAATACTCCAATCGATCTATATGGGCTTTCTGAAGATTTCTTCTGTAGGTATCAATGGTCTTTCCGCTTCGGGTTTCTGACCAAATTCCATTTCTCAGATCTTGCATCATTTCCAACAAACCATAGGCATTGGAACCATTTATGGTCTCATTTTCAATAAGACGTGCCATTTTTCCCAAATGCAGGATGGTGTTCAAATAGCGAACTTGGGTGGAACGGATATTCTCCACGGATCCTGAATATTGAATCTTATTGAAAATATCTTGATCAATTAGCCAATCTGGAGTTTTAAACAATTGCTCTTGGATGAAGGCCATGCAGTTTTTCTGATGTTCCTTGGACACATGGGTGTAGACCGCACCTTCTTGATCTGCCGTTTTATGATGCTCGTAAACCCCACCAATGTTATTGGAAACATGACCCATGTATCTTCGGTATTGGGCCACCACCTGACCGTAGAGTGTTTCAAGATCATCATAGTTCTTTCCATCCTCGGTTGTCCATTGCGCCAGATTTGGAACAATTCGCTTTAAATTTTCAATCCCATAAAGACTGGCTTTAATAGCATTATCTCCTAAATCCTCCGTTTGGGAGCTTGGATCGTGGATGTCACCAACCTGCTGGTGACCGAAACGGTACATGGGGTCATTTTCATGCTCACGAATCCAACTGTTCAGAATAGGTTTCTCATCCGTTGCCGATTTATCGAGAATAGGTTTATAGCCCCATTTAATGGCATATTTGTCATAAACACCAATATTGGGCATTAAAGCAACATTGCCATCACCGGGTTGAGCCACATAATTAAACCGGGCATAGTCCATTATGGAAGGTGCCGTACCGTGTTTTTGGGTAAAAGATTCAGACCGAAGGGAATCTACCGGATAGGCAGCACTGCTTCCCATGTTGTGTGGTAATCCAAGCGTATGTCCAACCTCATGGGCGGAAACGAAACGAATCAACCGACCCATGATTTCATCCTTAAAGGCTACGCCTTGTGCCTCTGGATTAATAGCAGCTGTCTGTACAAAGAACCAGTTGCGCAAAAGGGTCATTACATTATGGTACCAATTGATATCGGATTCCAAAATCTCCCCGCTTCTGGGATCGCTTACGTGTGGGCCATTGGCATTGGGAATTGGGGAGGCCAAATAGCGCACCACGGAATACCGTACATCTTCTGGTGACCATTCAGGGTCTTCCTCAACCGTAGGTGGGTCTTTGGCCAGAATGGCATTCTTAAACCCGGCCGCTTCAAAGGCCACTTGCCAATCTTCAATTCCTTGCTTTATATAAGGAAGCCATTTTTTAGGAGTAGCCCGATCTACATAATATATAATGGGTTTCTTGGGTTCTACCAATTCTCCTGCCTTGTATTTTTCAATGTCCTCGGGTTTCACCTCCAAACGCCAACGATCCAAATAGCGAACCGTTTTGCTTTCATGGGCATCCAACCCATAGTCTACTTGTCCGCGTGCAAACCAACCCACACGCTCATCAAAGTATCTGCGTTTCATAGGTTCCTTGGGCAAAAGGATCATAGAATTGTTGATTTCAATGGAGATGGAGCCCAGACTCTGATTGCTGGGAGGTTCCTTGGCAAAATAGGTCTTCACGTGACGGGCTTCCACATTAAGCGGATAACTTTTAATGCTCTCTATATAACTCCGCTCTCCGTCCAATCGGCTTACCTTGAATTGTTTGCGACGGCCTTCCGGCAAACCAAGGGGATTGACATCCTTGGTAAACAAAGGATCTACTTCAATGACCGTTGCTGGATTCAAAGAATCTTTTTTATTAAATGCCTTGATGTTAAATGCAAAAAGTACCGGTTCAAAATTGGAGTTGACCACAGCTTCATGGATGGGCAATGAATCTGCTGCCACATTCCCATATGAAACGACCCGTAGTAGCACCTTTTTGGGTTTTTTCTCCCATCGCAAAACCTGTGTATTGATTTTTCCACCACCAAAACCTATACCCGTGGCGGTTTTGGAGATTCGGC
Organism: Flagellimonas sp.; assembly: GCF_965233845.1. Classification (GTDB taxonomy): domain Bacteria; phylum Bacteroidota; class Bacteroidia; order Flavobacteriales; family Flavobacteriaceae; genus Flagellimonas. The sequence goes on along the minus strand of NZ_OZ247584.1, from coordinate 3,164,036 downwards.
TTACCATCAACATTTCCCTATTAAATAAAGAATCGGGAATTTCGTAGAAATGCTTTTCGTCTACCTCGTGAACTTTAAACAAACCGTCGTCTGTTTTAGCTTCCTTGGTGATTACCTTGTCATAAGGCTTGATATCCCCATTTTTAGGTTTATCCTTGCTTTTTTGCTCGGTATTCTTCTTTTTCTTTTTGAACAACTGGGCTTCTGTGGTTTGGAAGGAACCTATTAATAATAGGAGCAGAAGTACTTTAGGAAGCAAATTTTGATGCATTTGAAATCGGTTTGGTGTAATCAACGGCCCCAAAGAACCTAAAAAAGAGGAAAATAGACTGTTAAATAATTACTAACTCTCAATTTTTTGGAACAATGTGCCAACCTTTGGGAGTCCTGAATTTTACTGATGGTTTGGCTTGAAACCCTACCTATAGCTGGGCTGAAGGGGAATCAGTTTTTCCTTAAAATTTCCCAAAAGCTGTAACAATTTAGAATTACAGTAGTCTTATAAGCATATATCATCAATCAAAAAATTCAATCAAAAATGAACAAGTTATTAATCATTTACGGCTGCGTCCTCTTAAGTAGTTCCGCCGTAGCAAACGACCAGCAAAGTACCCATGCTGTTGTAGAAACACAAACCGAACAGCTTAGTACGTTTGAGAACAATGTAACGCTACTTCAAATTGGTGGCGATTTAAATGAGGCAACCTCAAGATACTACGATATGTGGAGTGAAGGAGCCTTTGAACTTAATTTAAATGAAATAGAGTTCTTGGAAGAAGATGTTGAAGTTGATCTTGGCTTTGACACCTCGGATTATCTTCCTTCGGATTTTAATCCCTATGAAACCTATTTTGATTTGAATTCCATTATATACATCGAAGAAGAAAACGAATTGCAATTGGATTTTGATTCCAGTTTGCACTTACCAGAGGGATTTGATCCCTATTCGGAAATCGTTGATGTACATTCCATAAATTACATGGAGGAAGAGGATTTAGATCTTGGTTTTGATACAGAGGATTATCTCCCAGAAGGTTTCACGCCTTATGAAGCGTATATCGATTTAAATGCGATTCCATATATAGAAACTGAAGTGGAGTTGGAATTGGGTAATGGTTTTGAACATTCCCTTCCAGAAGGATTTAATCCTTACTCTGATGTTTTGGAAGTGGCTTCCATTAACTATATGGAAGACGAAAATTTAGAATTGGGTTTTGATACCGCAGCGTATCTGCCAGAAAACTTTGACCCCTATTCCAGGGTTGATTAGGTAGGATGTAATTTTCATTTTACAAATTTTTGAGTTAGTTAGTTAAGAAAAGCCCTCGGTTTCGAGGGCTTTTTGATTTTACCATGGTATTCTCTTCAAAATTTGCTGCGCCCCTTTGCAGTTAACAAAAAAATAACACAAAAATCGACCAAGTGTAAATGGCAAAAAAAACCATTTAACACTATCAATCTGACAAAATTAATCCCTTGAAATTACAGGGTTCGTAACTGTTAAAATGAGTTTTTAGCAACTCCATTATTACCCTCATTTAACCCTTTCGTTAACAAAAATCTAATTGTAATAATCTTCACAATTTGTGGTTTTATCTTTGTCTCATAATTAAAAAACGACGGTTATGAAAATCAGAAATATATTAGTAACAGTTTTCGCGATAGGTACCATCTTTGCTGCCGCGAACAATAAAAAGAACGATGCTCCCGTGGAGCATTTTGACGTAAATACCCTGGTATTTATTGAGGAAGATAATGATTTGGGATTAGGGTTTGATACTGCCCAATATCTACCTGAGAATTTTGACCCGTATAGTGGTGATTTTTCCCTAAAAGCCATCAATTACATTGATGACTGTGATGAGATAGAATTAGGATTTGATACTTCCGAGTATCTACCTGCCGGATTTGATCCGTATATACAGTAAAGTTAGTTTCATACTATTTTTTTTGAGTTAGTTAGTTTAGTTTGTCAAAAGCCTCTCCACTTGGAGGGGCTTTTGTTTTTAAAACAACACAGGAATAACAAACTGGAACACCAAAATCAACAAGCCCACAGCAATCAAATTCAGGATTACCCCAACGCGAGCCATTTGCGGAACTTTTACATACCCACTGGCAAAGACTATGGCGTTCGGAGGTGTGGCCATGGGCAGCATAAAGGCACAGCTACTGGCAATGGTCACGGGAATCAATAAATAAAGAATGGGAATGTCCAGACCTATGGCTATTCCCGCAACAACAGGGATTAACACGGCTACCAGGGCCACATTACTCATCAATTCAGTCATAAAGAGCATGAGGGCAATCAATAAGGAAGCCGTAAGCAGAATGCTTATTTCACTGGTTGCAATTGCTCCAGCTACCAAATCCACGATGCCGCTGGAAGACATCCCTTTCGCCAGAGCGAGTCCCCCTCCAAAAAGAATCAGGATGCCCCAGGCTAGTTTGGAAGTATCCTTCCATTGAATGATAAAATCCCCTTTTTTTAGATTGTAAGGAACCGCGAAAAGAGCAATGGCGGCAAAAATACTGATCATGGTATCCGAAAGTCCAAGTTTCGGGAAAATACTATTGATCAAGGCCCTGAAAATCCAAAGAAAGACAGTAATGCCAAAGATGGTCAATACCAGCTTTTCCTTACCAGAGGTGGGCCCCAATTTTGCCAATTCTGTTTGAATAACTTCTTTGGAAGCATTGAATTGAAGATCTCTGTTGGGGTACATCCATTTAACCAAGACCACATAACAAATCCCGATCATGATTATGGAAAATGGCAGACCAATGGTCATCCATCTTAAAAATGAGATTTCGGTGTTGTATTCATTTTCCAAGAGCCCGATCAATACCGAGTTGGGCGGTGTCCCTATAACGGTAGCAATCCCTCCGGCATTGGCTGAAAAAGCAATCCCCAGCATAACACTCAAGGCAAAATTTCTATCGTTTTTGGTAAATCCATCCTCATCATTGATCAATAAATTGATCACCGACAATGCTATCGGAAGCATCACCACGGTGCTGGCCGTATTGCTGATCCACATGCTTAAAGCTCCTGTGGCAATCATAAAGCCCAAAACAACCCTGTTGGGTGTGGTCCCTGTCAAACGAATAATGTTCAGGGCAATGCGTTTGTGAAGATTGACCTTTTCCAAGGCCAAAGCCATGACAAATCCACCAAAAAACAGGAAAATAATGGGGCTACCGTAATTGGCACCCACCTCTGCAATGGGCAAAACCTTTGCCAGAGGAAATAAAAGTAGGGGCAAAAGGGCGGTAACAGAAATGGAAACGGCTTCGGTGATCCACCAGATCAACATCCAAAGGGCAACCGCAATTACGGGATCTCCTTTTTCAGAGATTAGTTCAATAGGTAGGAAAGTCAACAACAGGTAGGCTATTGGGCCAAGCAACAACCCAACGATTTTGGATTTATCCATATGGTCAAAAATTCAATGGCCTAAAGATAATCGGTGGAAGGCATATGAAAAAACCTTCCGTTAAGGAAGGTTTAATCACAAACTAAACTCGCTTAATTCAAAGCATAAATGAGCGAACTACAAACTAAAACGCAATCTTGCAAAAAGGTATCTTCCGCTGTAACCGAATTGGGAGGTTCTTCTGGAGTACACAAATTGATCTCCAGAGGTGCCACCTTCCCTGTTTTCATCAGGATATACATCCAAAAGATTATTGGCTCCCACGGTAAGGGATAAATTATCGGTAAAGGTTTTGGTTACGGTAAGGTCTGTCACCAATTTACCGCCATAAACCGCATCATCACTTACGGGCGTACCGTCCACACGGGCATCTCCATTAAAATCGTCGGGATCGGTTACCTCTCCAAAAAAGACGTTACGAAGCATGAAATCCCAAGAGTTCCAGGTCACCAAATTGGTAAGGTTCAGCTTGGTCCTAGGCTGCGCCAGGGTCAAGAAGGCTTCTTCCTGGCCATCAAAGAACGACCCGCTCAATCCCGCATTTGCGATAAGCTCTGGCACAAAAATGTCTTCTACCTCTGTTTTATTGAAGGTGGCCGCAAAATCGTTTTTGACAATGGCATCTCCCCAATTGGTTTTGTGGGACAATACAATATCAACCCCAGAAGATTTGGTGTCGATGGCATTGACAAAGAAACGGGCACTGGTAGCCCCCGCAGCTTCAAAAATATTGGTCAGCTCGGGATCTCCACCGTTTCCAAAACTTCCCGAATACACAATTCGGTCGTCAATATTGATTAGGTAACCGTCAATGGTGATGGTGAAATCCCCAAATTTTCCGGTAAGTCCAGCACTAAAACTGTTGGAAGTTTCTTCCTTCAACTTGTCAATTCCAATAAGGGAGGCCGCCCGACTATCATTGGTAAAGGTACCCTGCTCAAAAGGAACATTATCCACAAAAACCGTACTGGTTCGGCTAAAGAACTGCTGGTGCAGGGAAGGTGCCCTAAACCCAGAACTGGATGCGCCTCTTATAGAAAAGTTGTCCGATAGCTTAATTCTCGTGGCCAACTTGTAATTGAAAGTACTTCCAAAATCTGAATAGTTCTCGTATCTACCGGCCAAGCTTAACAACCAATTTTCGGTAAAATCGGCTTCAAAATCGGCGTACAGGGAAATGTTGTTTCTAAATTTTTCTGTGGCATTCCCAGGATCATATCCCCTAAAAACCTGTGCTCCGCCACCTAAGGGCGCTCCTGTAAAGTTGTTGCGGACCAACATATCGTCTGGAGTAACACTATTTACTGGATTTCCATTGATGTCATAGCTGGTATATGAGGACTCTTCACCAGCAATAATCTCATACTTTTCCACTTTGTATTCGGCACCAAAGGCTGCATTGAATCCCTCAAAAATATCTTCATAGAAACGGTTGAAATCCAAGTTGGTGGTGTTTTGGCTAAAGCCAAGGCCACCAGCATCAAAGGTTCGCGGGGTTGCAACACCCAAGGTTCCATTACTGGAATTACCTACGGTAATGTCAAAGGTGTTTTTTCCATAGGTATTGGAAAAGTCCACATCCCATTCGTTGATTTTACCTTTAATTCCAATAGCTAGGGACTGATCCAAAATGTCTGTTCCAATGTTTGGCAGAAATCCATTGGGGAATGCGGGGGTATTGGCACGACCATCGCCTTGTGCCGGTCTTCTATAGAAACCAGAGGCCAAACCCTGTCGGTAGCTAATACCTCCAAAACCATAAATCTCGGTGTTGTCGGAAACTGGGATGGAGAGATTGGCAAAAAATTTGCCTTCCCTAAGTCGTGAGGTACCCACTTTAAATCTAAAATCCTTTCGTGTAAGTCCTCGGGCGGCCAGTTCATCTTCATCTGCATCAAAACCGAGCAAATCTCTAAAAGTGGCAATATCCGTTTCATCATTAAGATCAAGTCCTGCAATCTGGTCTTTGATGCCCTGATCCAAATAACTAATTCCTTGGGCGGCATTGGCGTAATCCTGCAAGGTCATATCGGCTACAGTGCCACCGCCAGCAGCAAAAACACGTTCGGCTCCGTGGAATCCACTAAAAATATCCCCAGCGTAATCCTTGTTTCTTAAGGCTGGTTCCCGAGTGGACAGTGATCCTGTAAAATTGATATACCCTCTGTCACCTATGGGCAGGCCGTAGTTGGCATCCAATTGGAATTTTTCCCCATCGCTTCCACCTTCAAACTGGTTGCCGTTTTCACTGAAATTGGCTCCAGTAGTCAGGGAAAGGTCCAATTTTCCAGTCGCTTTTTTCAATACAATATTAATGACCCCGGCAATGGCATCGGAACCATATTGGGCCGCAGCTCCATCCCGAAGTACTTCAATGCGCTGAATGGCGGCAGCGGGAATAGCGTTCATATCCGTACCCACACTACCAGCTCCAACCGTACCATTTACATTGATCAGAGCGGTGGTATGCCTTCTTTTTCCATTGATCAACACCAACACCTGATCAGGTCCTAATCCCCTTAAAGATGCTGGGTCAATATGGTCGGTACCATCTGAAACCGTTTGGGATTGGGAAGTAAAGGACGGGGCAACATAATTCAAAATCTGGTTGACGCTCACCTGTGGTCCTTGATTGGCGATAGTACTCACATCAATAACGTCAACAGGCACCGTCGTTTCGGTTGCAGTCCTATTCGGATTTCTGGAACCTACCACCACTACATCTTCCAAACGTGCAGCGTCTTCCTCGAGCACTATAGCGACGTTGGATTGTCCGTTAACGGCAACTTCTGTTGTTTTAAAACCCAGGTAGGAGATTACGAGGGTTGCATTGGCATCGGCCAATTCCAAGGTAAAATTCCCGTCAAAATCGGCCTGTGTACCATTGGTGGTCCCTTTGACCAAAATATTGGCCCCGGCCAAGGGATTACCTTGATTATCCTTTACGGACCCCGTTAGTTCATGCTGTTCCAAGAGTAAGCCTGTAGCACCAATTTCTATTTTTTTGAGAACAATTTGACTTCCATTGATAGTATAGGAGAGTCCCTCCTTGGAGGTCAATCGGTTGAGTACAGGAAATACGTTTTCATCCTCTGCCCTAAGGGAGGTTTTTTTGTTGTCGTTGATTTCATTCACATTATAAAAGAACTTATAACCGGATTGTTCTTTTATTTCCTTGAGAATTTCCTTCAAAGGTGTGTTTTCAAATTGAAAACGCATTTTCTTCTGCGAATACATGTCATTCGCAGCGAGCTGACAAATCACGAAGAAACTGAGTACAAAACTTAACTTCATCTTTAGTGTCATTTTGTTGCTGGTCACCAAGAAATTGGGTGACTTGAAAACCATGCTTTTTTTCATAATTTTGAATGTTTGATTGTTAATAATCTGAGTTAGCGATCGAATTTTTGGGAAGGTGCTGCAACACCTTCCTTTTTTATTTGGATATAGTGATTACATTATTTTCAATTGTATAGGTGAATGGAGTACTTGATGCAATGGTGCCCAGAATGCTGCTGATGGACTCATTCTCAAATTCTCCATTGAATATCTCGCCCTCCAAATGTGTGGCATTGTTAATAATGGAAACATTATGGGAGCGTTCCAATTTGTCCAGTATTTGGGCGAAACTGAGATTGTCGATGATCAATAGGTTTTCCATCCACCCAGTATAAATTCTAGTGTCCACTTTGTTTCTCGTGATGGAACCATTTTCCTTGACAAAGGAAGCTTGGTAACTAGGCGATAGCAAAACCTTGGTATCAGGATTGGAATTTTCATAAACACTTACGGAGCCTTCAACCAAGGTTGTAGCTATTTCCCCATCCGATTTATAAGCAGAAACATTGAATTGGGTCCCCAATACTTCAATGTCCAAATTCTCGGCATTGACAATAAAGGGTCTATCCTTATCCTTGGCCACATCAAAATAGGCTTCCCCGTTGAGGTAAACCACCCTGTTTTGGGTAGATGTGTTCAAGAATTGTGGAAACCTAAGACTGGTACCCGCATTGAGCCATACTTTGGTGCCGTCAGATAGAGTAAGCGTGAAAGTTTGGCCATAAGGGACGTATATTTCATTGAATACCAAGTTGGTTCCGCTGCTTTCAGGGGTGTCGCTAAAATCCAATCCCTTATCCTGTTTTTGGGCGATGGCCCTACCATTTTTATCCAACAGTTGGGTGCTACCGTCCTGGGTAATGACTTGTTGACTCCCATCTGCCAAAGTGATGGTTATTTGTTCCTGCGCATCTGAATCTTGTTGCTCTGTCTGGACAATGGTGGCTTCCGATGGATTGCCTACAAACTGGGTGAGCAATATGCCAACGGTTAAAACCCCGATTACAATAGCAGCATATTTCAACATCCTATTGACGGCTATTTTTTTCGATTTTCTTTCATCAATGGAAGCTAGAAACAATTGGAAGGCTTCGCTCTCATCAAAATGGTGGTATAGATTGTTTTCTGACCTTTTTTTGATTTCATTTTTAAAGATCTGTAAGTTGTCATTGTTTGCCAAAACCCATTTTTTGAGTTGCTTTCGCTCACTTTTGGAAATGGTACGGTTCAGAAACTTCTCAATTAATTCTTGCATTTTTGATAATCTTTCAACTTAAAGATGCTGATTTGACAAAAAACCCCTACGTTTTTTATAAATTTTTTACTTTAGCCCATATTTTTTAAAATGAATGAAAAATTACTCATAGCAAAATTGAAGCAGGGCGATGTGTCTGCCTATGAGTATTTATTCAAGGAATATTACGATTGGTTATGTAACTATATCTTTCAACTGAGCGGCAACCGATCCCTTTCCAAGGACTTGGTACAAGAGGTGATTTTGAAGTTTTGGGAAAAGCGGGATCAGATTGTCATCAAGGGTTCATTAAAAGGCTATTTGTTCCGTTCATGCCATAACCAGTTTCTAATGCACGTACGCAAGGAAAAAACCCGCCCTGACCTGTTGGATCGGGTACGATGGGAGGTTATTTACAATGGCTATACCGAACAAAAGGAAGAGGATATGCCCATGCGTCCAGTTATGGAAAAATTGGAAGAGCTTATTGATAAATTGCCCCCAAAATGCAAGGAAATTTTTATCATGAACAAATTGGAACGTCGCAAATACCGCGAAATTGCGGAGGATATGGGAATTTCTGTCAAAACAGTGGAAAACCAAATGTCCAAAGCCCTACGGATTATTCGAGAGAATGCATCAGTATTGCTATTGTAGTTTATTCTTTAGGTTTAGTATATAATGGAATCTTGGGCAATTATGGGTAGGGTGTAATTGCCGAAATCCAGAATTGACGAATCTTGATTTGGGTCCTTTTCAGCTCCCTGACTTGCCTTGGTTTTATATAAAAAGACCTTTTCCAATTTTTTGAAATCATTTAGGAAGGGGATAAAGGAACTTTCAAAATTTGAATGGGTTAGATTTATGGATTTCAAATGTTCCAGTTGGGACAAACGAGCAATACCATTGCCAGATATGGATGTGTTATCCAATTTTAGGGTGGTCAAATAGGGTAGGGAGGTAAGCTTATCAAAAATACCATCGTTTATTTGGGTTCCGCCAAGATCCAAAACCACTATTTGCTGTTTAATGGGATGTAACATCTCAAAATCGTCATTACCAAAAGAAGGTTTATTGATACAGGAAACACTTAAAAAGTTGGAGGTATTGCTGATTTGCTGCACATGGATTCCAAATTCCTTGATGGCCCTTATTGAATCCGTATGGGCAGCCACAACGGTAGTATCTGGATAAAAATCATCTTCCTTTTTGGGAAAAAATGAAAGAAATAGATCTTTTGGTAATCCCAATTGTCCGATGGTTGTTTCGGAGGGGTTGCCATGCAATATCCAGGTTTTTATGATGGCTATTTCTTCTTTGGTTAACTGGGTTTTTTCTTTGGGAGGCATATGGTCTTCATCATCCATGGGCAGTATAAGTCGACTGTATAAAGGACTTTCCTCCGGATTATTGGTCGAAATAATCTCCCCATGTTCCCCACCACTTAACAAGTCTTCCAAGGTATGGAGTTTAAGTTCACCTTTCGATTTCTTTGGACTGTGACAACTCACACATTTGTTGTTGATGATGGGGTGAACCACATCTTCATAAAATTGCGAAGTTTCCCAGCTTTCTTCAGTAAGGACAATAGGTTTTTCTTCGAAGATTTCATAACCAAAAAAAGACTTTACACTGTTTGGAAAAGGTTCAATCAGGTAGCCTTTGCCATGGGTAATGTCACCGCCTAAATGTCCAGTGAATGAAATCAAAACCAACATCAAGATTGAAAGGAGCACCAGTGGTAATTGTTTCAGTAGCTGTAAGAACTGTTTTTCGGCAATCCTGAAATACATCAAAAAGCAAAACAACGTGGTAATGATACCTAGCCATAAATGCCATTTTACTGTATCAAAAGTATATCCCTCCCCTCTGTATTGTAAGTATCCCGTTACGCATGTCAAAAGAGAGCAAATACCAGCCCAGAAAAAGATTAGGGCAACCATCGATTTGTAGGCGTGTTTTTTGCGATCATACCATTGCATCAAAAGCCCCAAAATGATAAAACCAATGGGCAAATGGACCAATAACGGGTGTAACCGACCTAAAAACTGCTTCAGTATATCCATGAGGAAGGGGGCTTATTCAATTTTCATCCTTTTTTTCAAGGCATTCATGATGAACACATTGGCTTTCCACTGATCGGCCACCGGAATTTGGGTGTAGGGAAGTGCCGGCAAGTAGGTAGGAGGGCCAAATTCCGAAGTGACAGTTACCGTGCCTTGTCCTTCGGACCAACGTTTCTGTATGATTTGCTCCCAAATATCCAGATGTCTATCCAAAGCTTTTTGCCACTCCGGTGCCTCTGGGTTGTTTACCTGTGGGCCTTCCGCATGCCCAACCCGTGCATGGATGTGGTATGATTGGTCAACGATTTCTTCCAATTCCTTGTTTTGTCCTTCCAAAAGGGATTCATGGACCACCATCCAATGGCTTATGTCCAAAGTCAATTTCAAATCTGGGATGAGCCGTACATATTTTTTGGTGTCCGGAAGGTTATAGCTAAACCGTCCACGATGGGTCTCATGATAAATGGGAATGCCGCCTTCTTCTGAAATTTTGTTCGCTACTTCAATAAAAGCCTTATTCTGCTCCATGGTAAAAAAATCGCTTCCCGTATGGCAATTGATTAAAACAGGTTTCCATTGGACCAGTACTTTGAGCTTTTCTTCAAATTGGGCCAAACTTTGTTTGAAGGGGACACCTTTATCGGTGCCATGCATCAAATTAAGAAGTAAATCGTGCTTGAGCAAGGCCGCTTTGAGCGCATTTTGACTTTCCAGGTTTGAGGGCAACCACACATCGATGCCGTCGAAACCAGATTTTTTGGCTTTATCGCAAAAAGCATCCCATGACAGCGTGTTTCCCCAATTGGTCTGAAAAAACAACAATTTTTGCTCCTGGGCATTCGAATGTCCTAAAAGAAGGATGAATAGTGCAATAAGAATGTTTTTCATAAATCTTTAAAGTTCCCTTATGGTTTTGGGTGGTTTAAGCTAAAATATCTTTGATGACAACTCCTTCCACATCGGTCAATCTAAAATTCCTGCCTTGGAATTCGAAGGTGAACTCTTCATGATCAAAACCCAATAAATGCAAGATAGTGGCATGTACATCATGAACGGATACTTGCCCCTCAATTCCTAAAAACCCTATGTCATCGGTTTTGCCAAAGCAGGCTCCTTTTTTTATGCCTCCACCTGCCATCCACATGGTAAACGCATCCCCATGATGGTCCCTGCCCTTAAACCCCATTTCCTTGTTGCCCCTATTTTCTTGCATCGGTGTGCGCCCAAACTCGCCACCCCAGACCACCAAAGTTTCGTCAAGCAGCCCTCTTTGCTTTAGATCCAATAGCAAAGCCGTAATGGGACGGTCTATTTCGCGGCATTTGTTTCGCAAACCAAGGTCAACAGCAGTGCTGTGATCTGTGCCATGGCTGTCCCAACCCCAATCAAACAACTGCACAAAACGAACACCATCCTCGACTAATTTTCGAGCTAACAGGCAGTTGTTGGCAAAAGATTCCTTGCCAGGTTCCACCCCGTACATTTCCTTGATGTTCTCTGGCTCGGTTTCAATATTCATAACCTCCGGAACGGCAATTTGCATGCGATAGGCCATTTCATATTGATTGATGCGTGCCAGTATTTCGGGGTCGGCATATTTGGTGTACTCTTCCTTGTTGATTTTGTTGATGGCCTCAATGGTGCTTTTTTTCAAATCACGAGAGAGTCCTTTGGGATCGTCAATATAGAGAACAGGGTCTCCTTCAGATCGGCACTGCACGCCCTGATACACCGAAGGCAAAAATCCACTTCCCCAAACACTCTTGCCAGCATCTGGAGTATTTCCGCCGGAGGTCAAGACCACAAAGCCCGGTAAATTTTGATTTTCAGACCCCAAACCATACGTGGCCCAAGCTCCAATACTAGGTCTTCCCAACCGGGGACTTCCTGTATGCATGAACAATTGGGCAGGGCCATGGTTGAACTGATCCGTGTGTACAGCTTTTAGAAAAGCTACTTCATCTATGACCTTTTTAAAATGAGGCAAGTAATTGGACACCCAATTTCCTGATTCACCCTCTTGTGAAAATTCGGCCTGAGGCCCCAGCAATCTTGGAGTTCCCTTAATGAATGCGAATTTTTTCCCTTGCAATAGGGATTCCGGACATTCTTGATTGTTCAAGGTATGGAGTACAGGTTTGTAATCGAACATCTCCAATTGGGAGGGAGAACCAGCCATATGAAGATAAATGACAGACTTCACTTTGGGAGTGTATGGAGGGGGTAGCGTAGCCAGCGGATTTAAATCCCGTTCCGAAAAAGTGACCTTTTGCTTTTTAGTTTTTGGTTGTAAAGGGTCACAACCTAAAAAGATGGAACCTAGTGCCAACCCTCCAAGTCCGGTTGCGCATTCCTTAATAAAATGCCTTCGGGTTTTGGCTTGGGCATCCCGCATTAATTTCTCTCGAATAAGTCGCTCTATTGGATCCATGTCAGGCCTTGGTCAAAAATTCATCCAGGTTCATAATTGCATTGGCAACCACTGTTAAAGCAGCCAGTTCAGCCGTTGGGCTCTCATCAAAATGTAAAAATTGGAGTAAGCTGTCCCTGTCGTTTTCAAAAGCCTTCAGTGATGAGCTATAGAGTTCCCTCAGTGCTTCCAATTTTTCTGTGGTTATTTTGGACAGGGTAGCCTTTTCATACCCAAGAGAAAGCTGTTCCCCAACCTCATCAAAAGTTTGCATGGCTTTTGCCAGATGGTACGAAGCCTCCAGGTAAACAGGGTCGTTCAATGTGACCAATGCTTGTAATGGTGTATTGGTAACTGTCCTTCTAATGGTACAAACTTCCCGGCTACCTGCATCAAAAGTGATAAAAGAAGGATACGGACTGGTTCTCTTCAAATAGGTGTACACAGCCCTCCTATAGCGATCGTCATCCTTGCTTTCCACCCATTTCTCGCCGCTATATACCGTTTGCCAAACACCTTCCGGTTGTGGTGGCATCACCCCTGGGCCATACATTTTGCGACTCAACAAACCGGAAACGGCCAATGCCTGATCTCTAATTTGCTCGGCACTTAGGCGCTGCCTGGGACCCCTGGCGTAAAGTTCATTTTCTGGATCTTGCTGATAGGTTTCTGGGGTTAATTCTGATTTTTGGCGATAGGTCCCGGATAAAACAATGTCTTTTACAAGAGATTTTATGCTCCATTGATGTTCGTTCATAAACCGCAACGCCAGCCAGTCCAACAACTCTGGATGTGATGGGAAATCGGATTGTGATCCAATGTCCTCGATTGCGGTAACAAGACCTCGCCCAAAGATTTGATGCCAAACCCGGTTTACCAGGGTTCTGGCCGTCAGGGGGTTCTTTTTGCTGACCAGCCATTTGGAAAAGCCCAATCGATCCTTGGGCCAGTCGTCATTCCACGAATTCAGTGTCAAAGGCGTGGAAGGTTTTACCGTATCTGTCTGAAGCAACCAATTGCCCCGTTCAAAAACTTGGGTGGTCCTGGCCATATAGTCCGGACTTTCTGCCGTAATGGGCAGTGTTTGGGTTTTGAAGTTGATTGCTTGGTCAAAAGTATTTTGAATTTGGGAAAAGCCGGGTTGATCTCCTCCAGGAAGATCTGGCAAAAATCCAAGCCAGTAGATGTTTAATGCGTTGGTCGTTTTGGGAACTTGGGGGTTACTTATTTTGATGTGAATGTTGATCAACCCGTCCACACTTTGGATAGGGATTCTTTTGGTGATGGGTTTCTTGGTCTTATTTAGGACGTATTGAGACAGGATTTCGCCTTCTGCGTTATCTTTTCGAATAGTGACAGAGGTACCGTTGTAATTGGAATAATGATTAAGGTAGAAAGATGTTGCACCGTGGGTCCACACATTCTCCAATCTACAAGAGCCTTTGTCCCAGAGCACAGCGGACGCATGGTCGTCATAAGAACCATTTACAAAATCCTGCAAGGCATGGGATTTATAGACCGGCTCCCCATACCTTAGGAAGTTCTTGTAAGCCTTGGCTGTATTTTGATCACCGTACTTGGAAACCCAAGCGTTCAGTTGATCCACGGACTCCTGTTGATCGGCGGAATAAAAACGTAAAACCGGGGCTTCGTCTGGAGTGTCCTCATCCCTGGTATTGTTGAAAAAAGCCATGAGGTTGTAATAGTCCTTTTGCTTAAAGGGGTCGTAGGGGTGCCCGTGGCATTGCACACAGCCCATGGTGGTGCTCTGCCAGACATCAAAAGTGGTATTTACCCTGTCCATGATTGCGGCAACCCGAAACTCCTCATCATCGGTTCCCCCTTCATCATTGTTCATGGTGTTACGATGGAAGGCCGTGGCTATCAATTGATCCATGGTTGGGTCGGGCAACAAATCGCCCGCCAATTGCTCCATAGTGAATTGATCATAGGGCATGTCCTTGTTCAATGCCTTGATGACCCAATCCCTGTATTGCCACATACTTCTGCCCAAGTCTTTTTCATAGCCTTTCGTGTCTGCATAGCGGGCCATGTCCAGCCACCAGCTGGCCCATTTTTCACCATAGGAAGATTGTGCCAAGAGACTGTCCACCATGCCTTCATAAGATAAACTTCCTGAATCAAGTTTTTGCAATAGGGAAGGGTTGGGCGGCAATCCCGTAATGTCCAAGGCCACTCTTCGTGCCAGTATTTGGTTAGCTGCTGGAGGACTTGGGTCAATTTCTTCTTTGTTTAATCGCCGGAAAATGAATTGATCTATACCATTTTTGATGAAGGATTTATTTTCACTGGAAAACCCAGCTTCCTCGGTAATTTTTGGAACTTCAACTTTTTCAGGAAGGGTGTAGGCCCAATGTTCCCCCCACTTGGCACCTTGGTTTATCCAGCGGGTCAATAATGCGATTTCTTCGTCAGACAGCTTGGGTTTTTCGTAAGGCATCCGAAGTTCAGGGTCTTCTTCCTTCAAACGCTTTATGAACTCGCTTCCGGAAGCATTCCCTGGAATAATGGCAGGTTTGCCCGATTCTGTGTTTGCAAAAGCCTCTTCTTCAAACAAGAGGCTGAATCCACCATTTTTTTTGACCCCACCGTGGCAGGTAATGCAATGTTTATTGAGGATGGGCTTTATTTGGGCACTGAAATCCACTTCTTCCGAAGGTTTGAGCAAATTCCACAATAAAACCAATGAAAATAACCCCAATGCTACCACTATGCCGGATGTTACCTTTTTGCCCATTTTTATGTTCAGAATACGTTAAACGCTGTGAATCATAAAAATAGAAAATTTCCAAAATGATCTAGCTATTCTTCGCCGAACGACTTTTGAACGATGCTGAACAATGGTTCTGGGAAGAAGCACGTTCTTGTATGGGACAATCCGGGTTACTTTAGGGAAGCAAAAAGTCCATCATTGGTTTTTTGCACCTCAAAAAGCCCAAGTTTTGCCAAATTTTTGGTGCTCTTATCCCATTTTTTACCACTGAGTGCAGCTTTTTCCTTGAGATCGGCCAAAGGCATTTCTCCTATGGGCTTAAGAATATCCATTATGATTTTTTCCTCTTCGGTAAGTTCCACTTGCTTCTTCTCGGGACGCATTTGCGGGAAGAACAACACCTCTTGAATGGACGAATTATTGGTCATCAGCATGACCAAGCGATCAATGCCGATACCAATTCCAGAAGTTGGGGGCATGCCATATTCCAGGGCACGCAAAAAATCCTGGTCAATGAACATGGCCTCATCATCTCCTTTTTCGGAAAGTTTGAGTTGCTCTTCAAAACGTTCCCGTTGATCAATGGGATCGTTCAACTCGGAATAGGCATTGGCCAATTCTTTCCCATTCACCATCAACTCAAAGCGTTCAGTAAGCGCAGGATTGTCACGGTGCTCTTTTGTCAACGGACTCATCTCTTTGGGGTAATCGGTTATAAAAGTGGGCTGCACATAGTGGTGTTCGCACTTCTCCCCAAAAATCTCATCAATAAGTTTACCAACGCCCATGGTTTCATCCACTTCAATATCGAGTTTTTGGGCCACTTCCCTAAGCTGGGTCTCATCCATACCTGCCACATCATGACCTGTATGTATTTTAATAGCTTCCAAAATAGGCACACGGGCATAAGGCGCCTTGAACTCAATTTCATTATCCCCTACAGTGACCTTGGTGCTTCCATTGGCATCCAGGGCAATTTTCTCCAACAACTGTTCGGTGGTTTCCATCATCCAATTATAATCCTTATAAGCTACATAGAGCTCCATTACGGTAAACTCTGGATTATGGGTGCGATCCATCCCCTCGTTTCTAAAATCCTTGGAGAATTCGTATACTCCATCAAAACCTCCTACGATAAGCCTTTTAAGATAAAGCTCATTGGCAATCCTGAGGTACAACGGAATGTTCAAAGCATTGTGATGCGTCAAAAAGGGACGCGCCGCGGCCCCTCCGGGAATCGGTTGCAAAATGGGAGTTTCCACTTCCAAATATCCCCTGTCATTGTAGAATTCACGGATGCTGTTGGTGATTTTGGTTCGCTTTATAAAGGTTTCCTTTACGGATGGATTCACCACCAAATCCACATATCGCTGACGATAGCGAAGTTCGGGATCATTGAATTCATCAAATACTTTTCCATCTGCATCCACTTTGGGCAATGGCAATGGCCGAAGGGCCTTGCTCAATAAGCTGAAATTTTTGACCATTACCGTCTTTTCACCTACTTGGGTGGTAAACAGTTCGCCTTCAATGCCGATAATGTCACCAATATCCAATAGTTTTTTATAGACCTCATTGTAGTGCATTTTGTCATCTCCAGGGCAAATTTCATCTCGATTGAAATAAACCTGGATACGACCCTCGCTATCTTGCAACTCGGCAAAAGAGGCTTTTCCTTGGATTCGTCTTGACATCAGTCTTCCAGAAACCACCACCTTCTTTCCTTCCTCAAAATCGTCTTTGATGCTTTTGGATGTGGCATCAACTGGATAAAGTGCGGCTGGGTATGGGTTGATTCCCAACTTCCTTAGCTTTGATAATTTTTCCCTTCGAACGATTTCCTGCTCCGATAGTTGCATAGGCTATAAAAAAATTAAAGCGCAAAATTACACTTTTGCGCTTTAATCGAAAAGAATTCTCCGATGCACTGCAGCGGGATTTCCTTTGGAATGTTTATCCCACAATTTCTTACCTCGTCCCGCTTATTGTGGCATAATTTGGGGTGTAGGGTTGGCCACTTAGAATTTGGGCCATGTCTTCTTCCAAAGATTCAATAGGACTTTCCACGATTCGGTTGACCTCTTTTCCATTTTTATAGAAGAGCATGGTTGGTACCCTGATAATGTTCAAACCCCTTTCTTCTCCTGTGGGACTGGTTTTTACTTTCCCCTTTCTACGGTCCAAGGCCACAATATCCATATTTTTCATGGGGAAGCCTGCTGTTTCAAGGATTTTTAGAAAACGGGGTACCTCCCTTTTGCTGTCTCCGCACCAGGTGCCCAAAAACAGTTTAAGGTGACAATCCTGCAAAGAAGTTTTAAAAAGCTCCACTAGGGTGCTATCCACAACATAGGATTCATGCCCGGATTGGAACCAGTCCTTATAGGGTTGGGTTTGCAGCCCTTCCACATTGATTTTGCCCAATAAAAAGGGCTTTCCATTTTCCAATTGAACTTCTTGGTTATAGGTTTGGGAGTTCAATACTCCAACACAAAACCACAGAAGCGCTAAGAATGTACGTTTCATGATTTTCGGATTTAAAGTTGCTCCGAAAATGGGCTAAATACTGCTTGGGACTTATGTGAAAGGGTTGGAATTGGGGTCTAGACCCTGGGTGGATTTTTACTTTTTGAATCGGGCAACAACTTCCTGTCTGGAGGATACATCCAACTTTTTATAGAGATTGTTGATGTGGGTTTTGATCGTGCTCAGGCTTACAAACATTTCGGCTGCAATCTCTTTGTTGCTTCGGTCGTTGAGGATGTATTGCACTATTTTTTGTTCTTGGGAAGTGAGTTTTTGAAACAGTTGCTGTTTTTGCTTTTTGGTTTTGGATCGGTTTCGAAACACCAGATAGAAATTGAGTCCCAGGGAAAGCACCAGTAAGCCTATTAAGACCCATTTCCAACTCCACGTATCACCATTACGGAAAGAGACCAAATGTTGATCCGAGACGATTTCAGCTTCATACTCCTGGGTAAAGCCTGCGGTTGGATAGCTGTTCCTCAATCTAGTTAACAAATCGGCATAGTAATCATTGCGAGAAATGTCCAACAGGTAATGGTTGTAGGTTTCATTTCTTTTGTCCGAAAGGAAATCATAGATATAAAGTTCGGCTAGCGGCTCTTCGACAGATTGTCCAAAATCTTGGAGCTTGGCAAACCATTTATCGGAGTTTAGCTTTTGGTTGGCCTCGCTCCTGAATTCCATGAAATCGAAAACCATCTCCTCCTTTAAGGCTTCAATATCGAGTATTAATGATGATTTGGGGTTGGTGGAATTCACCGTGCAAAGGGTTTGATCTCCAAAAGATGTGGGAAAATGTAAGGTATCCCTGTTGTTTGCAATAAACAGAACACTTTGACTGCTATTGCAATGTCCTAAAAAGTGCTGCGCATTGACATTTTCAGCGCATCCGTCCAAATGAATTCGGTATATCCTATTTTCATTCAGCAGCTTGTTGCCCTCAAAGCTAAATTGGCCCAATGAGTCCACAACTACCTTTCTGATGATCTGCTCCAAATACACCCGGGAGGATTTGCGATAATCTTCCACCAAGGACAAATACACCATGTTACCGGCATTTTCTTTGGATAGTTCCCCAGAAAAACGGTATTGTCCCATAACAGCAAAGCTGCTCAACAAAAAAACTAAAAATGCAAAAGCACGCATACAAGACTAATGGAAACTAAAAATAGTGGTTTTGTGTAACAAAATAGGCAAATAAGCTACCTATAAGTATCATCAATCATTAATTAAGATCATGAGTTTCTGGCGTGTTTTATTGGCTATAATTTTCCCCCCTTTGTCAGTTATCGGAAAAGGTTGTGGGTCTTTTGTTATTGTATTACTTTTAACCCTTTGCGGCTGGGTTCCTGGAGTTATTGGGGCACTGGTCATCCTAAATAACACGAACTAAAATCACTTCCATGAAAAAAATCCAGTTTTGGGCCTGTGCTATTGTACTTGCCTTGATCTCCTCTTGTAATTTTACCGAAGAAATTTTTTTGAACGAAGACGGAACGGGCAAGCTGTCCATCAATTTTGATGGCTCCGAACTTATGGAAATGGCCGGGGAGGAAATGAAAAAATCCAATGAAAAACCTGTGGATTCCTTGATTTCCTTTAAGGACTTGTTGGAAGAAAAGAAGGACAGCATATCACAATTATCACCTGAGGAACAGGCAAAACTGAAGAAATTGGAGCCTTTTAAAATGCACATGGTCATGAACCCGGACGAAAAGGTGATGAAATTTGATCTTTTCAGTGAATTCAAAAAAATAGAGGAAGTCAATGACGCATTCAATGCCTTCCAAGGGGCCAGTTCCTTTGGTCCGGGCAGTGGACAGGAGCAACCTGGAGGTTTAGGCTCCGAGGAACCTACCACTGAGGTATCTTATTCCTTTGCCAAGAACACCTTTACCCGAAAGGCCAAGATTTTGGATGAGGCACTGTTCCAACAAAGTTTGGACAGTATGCAAGGAGCGGAAATGTTCCTTTCGGGATCCACCTATACCTTGAAATATCATTTCCCGCGAAGGGTTAAATCCGCCAATGTGGAGGGTGCTACTTTTAGTGCCGATGGCAAAACGCTTTTCTATGAGGTCGGATTTATGGATTTGATGAAAGATCCGTCTTCTTTGGATTTGGAAGTAGAGCTGGAGGATTAGACTGCTGTGCAGGGTGTTCGTATCTTTGCAGGATGAACAAGAAAGTTATTCTACAGGATTTGGGGCTCAAGGATTACAAGGAAACTTGGGATTATCAGGAAGCATTGTTCCAAGAAATTGTAGATCAGAAAATCCAAAATAGGAGAAACGGCACCCAAGAGCCCACCCAGAACCATTTTCTGTTTGTGGAACATCCCCATGTTTACACTCTGGGGAAAAGCGGAAATATGGACAATCTCTTGGTGGACGAGACCCAGTTGAAAGCCAAAGAGGCTTCTTTTTATAAGATCAATAGAGGAGGGGATATTACCTACCACGGACCTGGGCAGGTTGTGGGCTATCCCATTTTGGATTTGGACAACTTCTTTACAGATATCCACAAGTACCTTCGGTTTTTGGAAGAAATGGTGATTTTGACCTTGGCAGAATACGGACTAAAGTGTGAACGCTCCGAAGGAGAAACTGGGGTTTGGCTGGATGTTGGCACCCCCTTTGCCCGAAAGATTTGTGCCATGGGTGTACGTGCTAGCAGATGGGTGACCATGCACGGTTTTGCCTTGAACGTGAATACCAATTTGGGTTATTTTGACCTTATGATTCCGTGCGGGATCAAGGACAAGGCCGTTACCTCCTTAAACGTGGAGTTGGGTCAAAAAGTGGTGGATATGGATGAGGTGAAGCAAAAACTACAGTACCATTTTGTACAACTTTTTAAAGCCGAGTTGCTACAACAAAAAACCGAGGTTTAGAGCTCCTCGGTTTTCAATTCTGGCTGGGTTGATGGCAGCTTATTGCTCATAAGAGGTAAGCAAGCTAATGTTTCTTAGTTTCCCTCCTTTTTTGTTGTAGTCTTCGGTTTTGACCATACCCACATTTTCGGCCAACCACTGCTTGGTATAGCCGGTGTTTTTTATCCCCATTTTCATTTCTGTGCTGTACGCAAGGATTTTGCAGGGAAAAGTGCCCGCGGGAGTGGTAATTTCTTCTTCCCCGATCACCGTCCGGTCAACCATTCTTACGGTGGACTTCATGGCCACTGGTGCCCCTGTAACGGATATTTCCATTTCGGCATCCGGAAGAATATTGCCCACCTCCAAATTGTTGGGCAGATAAATGTTGTTGCCACTTATGTCCACTTCCATATCTCCAAACCGGTTGGTCATGGAACCCATCATGGATTTAAAATCAATGGAAACACCATCTTCTTCGCATTGCATGCCATAGGTAGAGTCGCTAATGGGAGTTCCGTTCTTGTCAAACAATTCCATGGTATAGAGCACTTTGTCCCCACCATCGTTTTTGACGGAATAGACCACTCTTCCTTGTGGTTTCATGTTGTTGTTGTACATGGAAATTTCAAATTTGGCACCATCCGAAATGGGATAGTACTTACTACAATCAGTTTGGGCCAGTGCACACTCGCCAAAAATTAGGCCCAGGAACAGTAAAAGGCTAAAAAACTTTTTCATTTTTATTGTCTGATAAATTCAACTCTTCTGTTTTGCGCTTTGCCATCTGGGCTGTTGTTGTCGGCTACCGGCTCAGATTCCCCTTTGCCATCAACTGTTAATCTATTGGTGTCAACTCCATAAACGGATACCAGGGCATTTTTTACCGATGCCGCCCTTTTTTTGGAAAGTGCCATGTTGTTTTCGTCACTTCCATCACTATCTGTATGGCCCACAATTTTTAGGTTGATGGTTCCATCTTGCTGTAGTACTTGATAAATCTGTCTAATGATACCCATGGATTCTGGTTTTATATTGGCCGATCCAGTGTCAAAGAGAATTCCGTTGGTGGAGATTTTGCCTTCGGCAATCAACTTTCGGCGTAGATCAACACCCCCCTCGGCAATTTTCAGGTTGGAAATAAAAACTTGTTCTTTCCCGTCCTTGAAATTGTTTACATGAAACTTTAAGGTACTCAAGATGGCTCCGTTTGGCACCAATTGGGGCACATCAATGTATTTTATCTCGTTCACCCAAAGTCTAAAACGCTGCTTGTTTACAGCAATGGAGATATGGGGAGTATCCAAGACCTCATCCCGAAGATCGGCCTTAACAGTGCTTCGTATTTCCCGTTTGCCATTAATTCGATTTGCAACAGTTACCCCTATGGCAGCGTATTGACAGAATGGAATTTCGGCGAAGGCAAAATTGGAGCCCATATCAAATTTTTCATCATTGCTGAGCATAATCTGTAATTGTGCTGTGGAAGACGTTTGTCTGTCCAGGCCAACCGCTGCTAAATCAAATTCAATGGTGTATTCTTCCGGCAGTTGCGGAACATTGGGGATGTAATAAATATTGTATCCCGATTTAAATCCGAACCATTTCTGTGGAGAATCTCCCAAGGTCACCACCTCTCCACCTGCATTGGTGTTCCATTTAGAGGGGAAATCCCCAATAAAATCATTCCCAAAATCATCAAAGAACAACTGCTTGTCGCCAGGGACATAATCAAACTTGCTGTAGACCTCTATGGTTTTAGGGCCAGATGAACCAGTTGGCCCTCCAGATTGCCCACCTTGGGTATTGGGCTCATTTCCAGTTGGACTGGGTGTGGTGTTTGGGCCTTGTTTGTTTCCTCCAGAGCCTGGCTCCAAAATGCTGTCCAGGACCTGATCGGTTTTTTCCGAGGTTTCTTTATCAACGCGTCGTTCTATGGTACGTTCAGCAGCTCTTTCTGCACGTTTACCAAGTTTTTTTAATAATTGGGCATTGCCGCTAAGACAAAACCCAAATACGAGGACAAAACCCAATAGGATTTTGCCAGGGGATGAGGTTTTCATTGCTATAGTGTTTTGATAGTGTGTCTCTTAAGTTAAAAAATCCACTAGAAAACTACAAAAGTTATCCCCGCAAATAAGAACAAGATGTGTGATCTGTTCCAACTTATGTATAAGCTGCAATTGAGGGCTTTAATTGATCCTATAGACAATGATGGAATTTTCTTGATCCTTGGCCACGAGCTCCAACCGCTTGTCGTTGTCCATATCCACCATATCAATGAGGGAGTTTCCAAAAACAGGGAAGTTGGGAATGGATTTTGCCTGGCTGTCAAAAAGATAGATTTTTTGACTTTGGATGTCGGTTACACTCACATAAATCTTGTCATAGATGTAGAAGATCTTCGGTTGGGTATATACCCCAAGCTCCAACTCCACCTTTTTTCCTTTAATTGTAAGTACGTTATCATCCATGAACACCAGGGTTTTACTGGTGGTGTACATTCCGTGGTCTGGACTAAGATTAAAATTGGTGCTGGTGAGTTTGCCCCGGGCATCTATTTGGTGAAGTACTCCTTTTTTATTGGTGACGGAAAACTTATTCTTATATAGAAAGACACCGTTGTTGGAGAAATCGATTTTTTCGGGCACTTTGATGCGGTCTCCCCCAGATCGGTGAAGGATTTTTAGCGTTTTGTCCTCCAATTGAAATACGAGATAGTCCTTATTCCCCATTCTAAAATGGCTGGGTGCAGATAAAATGGGACTTTGAGCCCGGGTATAGGTGAAGCCATCCACAATTTTACCCCGATTGTTGTACATAAAAACCTTTTCACCTTGGGTGACCACGAAGCGATAGTCCTTCCGTCCTTCATAGTCAAAAACGGCAAGCGGGTTCAAATTTCCTCCCTCGTATTTCATTTTGAAAGGAGGTACGTCTTCCCCATTTCGATCTACGATCATAAACTCGTTGCTGGTGCAAAATGCCAACTGCAACCTACCATTTTTGTAGATGTCCACTTGATGGATCTTGCCTTGGATTCTTCCCTCCAACTGCTTTTTCCAAAGTACTTTCCCATCTGTGGAAATAAGGTGCAATATGTTATTTTGATCCTGTACCACAACTTCTTGTTTGTTGGTACGATGGTTTTTCACAAACTGTGGGTTTATGGCCAAATCGGTATCAAGTTCCAAAGTGAACAGGGGCGTGACAGATTTTGAAGTAACGGTTTTGGCAATCTTACCAATACTAATGTTGGCATGGGAAAATCCATTGTCCGATACAAACTGGGCTGCAAAAGTATGATCCTTAAAGTTGGATGCCTTGAAGGCATCACTCATTGCTGGCACCAAATCCTTTTCGGCAAAGTAATCCACTCCGGAGGCATTGGAGACAAACAGAATGCTGGATTCGTTGGCCAGGGTTTCGGCAGCGGTCTTAAATGCATCTGTATTGCCAAAAGTGGCACTGCTTTTATAATTGCTCAATACGGTTTGCAGTGCTTCCTTTTTCTCAGAAAAGACAAAAGTATTCTCGAGAATGGTGCAAAAATTGGATTCAAACCCAGTCAATAAAGGATTAAATCCTTCGGTTAAGAAATCCTTGGACTTTAAGGACAGAATCTCACTCCCTTGATAATTGGAAGTGCCAGATTTATCATTGTTTAGAAATTCAGAAATACTTTCTGTGCCGAAAGAATTGAGAAGTACAACCTTGTCATCGTTTACCCGGATAATGCCCAGTTCCTCAATGGTATTGAACAGCGAATCGGCGGGCTTCACCCTATTTAAATACTCATTCTGATTTTTAGCAAAGACGGAATAGTCATCAAAAGTGTAGGAAACCAAGGCTTGGGTGTTTTGCGGAGCAAAAAGCTGGGCCTTATTGGCCAATGGACTGGTACCTTTAAATAAATTGATGAAATTTTTTGTGGAATCGGAAGCCAATGCAACACCGCTTAGACTAATTTGATCCGAGTTGGCTGAAAAATCCAGGGACAACCAATCCGAAAAGGACTGTGTGCGGTCTTGCCCCTCCTTGATCTGGGCTGAGGGCATTGAGGAGGGTTCATCCAAATGAACAAAAAATGTTGCGGATTTGGATGGGGCCGATGCGCTGTACAATCGTTTAAGCAACCCGCTTGCGGTATTGGGATTTGGGGTTCTAGCTATATTTTCAATTAGTATTTGGGAAGAGCTCAAATGCAAAACATCGTCCAGTTGAAGACTGAATATCGCTTGGTCGCCCTGTGTATATTTGGTGATGTTTTTGTTTTGATATGTCAAAGTCTCCACCGTGCGGTCACCAATGCTGTCCGCCGAAAAGCTAGTGGCATTCCGTTTCAAGGTAAAAACAAACTCGTGATTGTTCTTTCCCACTTCATAAAAGGCTGCTAAACATTCAGCGTCAGTACTAAGGTGTTGGAGCCCCTTTAGTTTCTTTTCCAAGTCGTGGTGAATGCCAAAACTCTTGGTTTTTTCCAAAAATGTACTGTTTTTCAGTTCGCTTTTAAAATTGGAGAGGTTATTGATCTTGATGATCAAACTGGCGTTGGGCAATAAATGACTCAACAAGGAATCGGTTGATTGCACTTCAGGCTTGCAGCAAAGAAGAAATGGAGCAAGCAAATAGAGTAGTGCCTTATGTTTCATTTTTGAAGTTTGGAACAAATTTAGGTTTTTAGAAGTCCAGAGTCAATTGTTCCGGAAGCTGTCTGAAGCTTTTTCTGTGGTATTTGGTGAGACCAAATTCTCTTATGGCGTCGCGGTGTTCCTTGGTAGGGTATCCTTTGTTCTTTTTCCAATTGTACATGGGGTACTCCTCATGGATTTTTGCCATAAACTCATCCCTATAGGTTTTGGCCAAAACCGAAGCGGCCGCTATGCTCATGAATTTTCCATCACCTTTGATGATGCATTCATGTCCAATTTCCAAATAAGGTTTAAACCTGTTTCCATCTACCAAAATAAAGCTGGGTGTGGTTTGCAATCCGTCAAGTGCGCGGTGCATGGCCAAAATGGAGGCGTTCAAAATATTGATGCTATCAATTTCCTCTTCAAAAACGTGACAAACCGAATAGGAAACGGCCTCACTTTCCAAAATAGGTCTCAGCTGTTCCCTTTTAAGTTCGGTAAGTTGTTTGGAATCGTTCAATATGCCATTCTGAAAATCCTCAGGCAAGATAATGGCCCCTGCGGTCACGGGCCCGGCCAGACAACCTCTGCCTGCCTCATCGGTACCGGCTTCATTTATAAATTTGTAGTGGTTTTTGAGCATGGTTAAATATGGCACTCATCATCTTGGACCGTTGAAAACTAAGAAGAAATGCCCTAAAAAAAAACCTTAGTTTTTCTACAACTAAACTTTCACATTTCTTTAGAAACAAAACATATACCTTTGCCTGACCAATAGTACGGAATGAGATTTGTATTTTTTGCCCTACTCTTTGTTGTGAATCTGTCCTTGTTTGCCCAACAGGATTCCGTTCCACCGCCAAAAAAGATTGATTCCCTGCCCACAAGCCAGGACTCCATTCCCAAAGTTCAAAAATTGGATTCTTTGACCGTTAAGTTGGACTCTGTTTCCTTGGCGAAAAAATCGGATTCAATTCCTGCGAAACTGGATTCAATTGCTAAAATGAAGGAGCTGGATTCCGTAACGGTAGCAAGAGATTCCGTAAGAAAGCCAAAGAAGTTGGATTCCTTGGCCAAAAAGAAACCGACCAAGAAAAAACCTATGCTGAATAGGCCCAGGATACCTGAATTGGTGGAGGATACGGTTCGTATTGATGATTACAAGATTATTTCCTATGCAAGGGATACGACCATTTTGGATACTACCTTGACCATAAGAAAGGAGTACAAATACAATTATCTACGAAAGGATGATTTTGAAGTAATGCCCTTTGAGAACATTGGCCGTCCATATAATGTTTTGGGAAGGACGTTCTCCAAGAATTCGTACTACCCACTTATCGGGGCCACCGCTCGCCATGCCAATTATTTTGAAGTAGAGGACATTAATTATTATCATGTCCCCACACCAATGACGGAGCTCATGTTTAAGACAACCTTGGAGCAAGGACAGCTGTTGGATGCTTTACTGGCTTTCAATCTTTCAAAACAGTTTAGCGCTTCCATAGCGTATAAAGGATTTAGGTCTTTAGGGAAATATAGGTTTGATCAAACCCAATCGGGCAACTTTAGGACTACCTTCAACTATGTGAACAAGAAGAACAATTATGCCCTTCGTGGTCATATTACGGCTCAAGATTTGGAATCTGAGGAAAATGGAGGACTATTGCTCAGAGAACAATTTGAGAGCACAGCCACCGATGATTTTTCTGATCGTTCCCGAATAGATGTTGTATACACCAATGCCAACAATAGAATTTTGGGCAAGCGGTACTATTTTGATCACCAGTGGAAACTGTTCAATGTAAAAAAGGATTCCACAAAGGGATTGCCCACCAGCTTGACTTTGGGTCATGAGTTCACTTATGAGACCAAATTTTATGATTTTACCCAATCTTCCCAGAATAGTGCTTTTGGAAGTGATCCCTTTGTTACCCCTATCGAGGACCGCGCTCGTTTAAAGACCATGTTCAATAAGGTTTCCGCGCAGTTTTCCAACCGTATCCTGGGAAAACTTACGGGAATGGTGAGCTTGTATAACTACAACTACTTTTTCAATAGCATTTTGGAAACTGATACAGGGATTATTCAAAACAAATTGGAAGGAGAGGAGATAAGTGTCGGGGGAACCTATCTCAAAGATTTGGGACGGTTAAGGTTGAGTGGTGACCTTAATTATAATATATCTGGAGAATTGGCAGGAAACGCCTTTAACGCCAGGATGGAGTATCAAATCAACGATAGCTATAAGATTAGCGGAGGAATTCATGCTTCGTCCAGAATGCCTGATTTCAATTATTTGTTGTATCAGAGCGATTATCGAAATTACAATTGGCAAAACACGGCTACGTTTGACAAACAGCAAATTCAGAACATAAGTTTTGGGATTGACTCAAAGCTTTTGGGCCATTTGGAAGCAGAGTACAGTGCCATTGATAATTATACCTATTTCCAATCTACCGCAACCCAAGAACAAATTGACAATGGGGAGGAAACCGCTTTTGTGAGGCCATTTCAAGAAGCATCTACCATAAATCATTTGCGTGTAAAATATTTTAAGGAGGTTAAATGGAGAAGGTGGGCTTTGGCCAATACGGTCTTGTATCAAAATGTAACGCAGGACAATAACGTAATTAATTTACCTCAAGTATTGACAAGGAACACCTTGTATTTCTCCAAGGATGTATTTAAAAAAGCAATGTTCTTGCAAACAGGCGTAACGTTTAAATATTTTACTTCCTATAATATGAATGCATACAATCCATTGTTAGGGGAGTTTTATATTCAAAACAATGAGGAGTTTGGAGGTTACCCGCTGCTGGACTTCTTTATTAATGCAAAAGTTAGACAAACAAGGATTTATCTGAAGGCGGAACACTTTAACACCTTGTTTACTTCGGAACCTAATTATTACTCGGCTCCAAATTACCCTTACCGTGATTTTGTAATCCGTTTTGGTTTGGTTTGGAATTTCTTTTCATAAAGTTGGAATAATTATCGGATAATTCATTGTTGAAAAACAGCGGGTTACAAAATCATTCATTTTTTTGACAAAAAATATAGCCGAAACTATTTGCTGAGTAAAAATAACCTGTTTATATTTGCACCCGCTTAGCTGATAAGGCGGGGCGTTTTTTAAAGAAGAGACGGGGTCCTTTGGGCCTGTTTTTTTCTTCTTTTTTTGAAGTTCATTTGACATATTGTATAGACAGCGTAAAAGAGAATAACGAGGAACCATTTTGATGTCAGTTACTTGGGTTGTTTGGGAGTTGAAATTATTCAACTTTTTACAATGAAGAGTTTGATCCTGGCTCAGGATGAACGCTAGCGGCAGGCCTAACACATGCAAGTCGAGGGGCAGCGGGGATTGCTTGCAATCCGCCGGCGACCGGCGCACGGGTGCGGAACGCGTATGGAACCTGCCCCTGTCAGGGGAATAGCCCAGAGAAATTTGGATTAATGCCCCATGGTATCCCACCACCGCATGGTGGAGGGATTAAAGATTTATCGGACAGGGATGGCCATGCGTACCATTAGCTTGTTGGTAAGGTAACGGCTTACCAAGGCAACGATGGTTAGGGGCCCTGAGAGGGGGATCCCCCACACTGGTACTGAGACACGGACCAGACTCCTACGGGAGGCAGCAGTGAGGAATATTGGACAATGGTCGGGAGACTGATCCAGCCATGCCGCGTGCAGGATGACTGCCCTATGGGTTGTAAACTGCTTTTATACGGGAAGAAACCTGTCCACGTGTGGACAGCTGACGGTACCGTAAGAATAAGGACCGGCTAACTCCGTGCCAGCAGCCGCGGTAATACGGAGGGTCCGAGCGTTATCCGGAATCATTGGGTTTAAAGGGTCCGTAGGCGGGCCGTTAAGTCAGGGGTGAAAGTCTGCGGCTCAACCGTAGAACTGCCTTTGATACTGGCGGTCTTGAGTCGTTGTGGGGTTGCCGGAACATGTGGTGTAGCGGTGAAATGCATAGATATCACATAGAACACCGATCGCGAAGGCAGGTAACCAACAACGTACTGACGCTGATGGACGAAAGCGTGGGTAGCGAACGGGATTAGATACCCCGGTAGTCCACGCCGTAAACGATGGATACTAGCTGTCGGGTCTTCGGACTCGGCGGCCAAGCGAAAGTGATAAGTATCCCACCTGGGGAGTACGTTCGCAAGAATGAAACTCAAAGGAATTGACGGGGGCCCGCACAAGCGGTGGAGCATGTGGTTTAATTCGATGATACGCGAGGAACCTTACCAGGGCTTAAATGTAACGGGACAGGCTTAGAGATAGGCTTTTCTTCGGACTCGTTACAAGGTGCTGCATGGTTGTCGTCAGCTCGTGCCGTGAGGTGTCAGGTTAAGTCCTATAACGAGCGCAACCCCTACCGTTAGTTGCCAGCGATTCAAGTCGGGGACTCTAACGGGACTGCCGGTGCAAACCGTGAGGAAGGTGGGGACGACGTCAAATCATCACGGCCCTTACGTCCTGGGCCACACACGTGCTACAATGGCCGGTACAGAGGGAAGCCACCCCGCAAGGGGGCGCGGATCTACAAAGCCGGTCACAGTTCGGATCGGGGTCTGCAACTCGACCCCGTGAAGCTGGAATCGCTAGTAATCGGATATCAGCCATGATCCGGTGAATACGTTCCCGGGCCTTGTACACACCGCCCGTCAAGCCATGGAAGCCGGGAGTGCCTGAAGTCCGTCACCGCGAGGAGCGGCCTAGGGCAAAATCGGTAACTAGGGCTAAGTCGTAACAAGGTAGCCGTACCGGAAGGTGCGGCTGGAACACCTCCTTTCTAGAGACTTGCCCACCGGAGCGATCCGGTAGAGGGGCAGGAAGACGACCGGACGTCCAAGTCCGCCATCGGGTGGTTTCTTGTTTCTTTTATGCTGTCTTGCAATATGCAAACATACTGGCGATTTTAGGCCAAACAGTCTCATAGCTCAGCTGGTTAGAGCGCTACACTGATAATGTAGAGGTCGGCAGTTCGAGTCTGCCTGAGACTACAAAGTTGTCGAAGAAGGACGAGAAGTCTGCCCTGAGCGCAGTCGAAGGGAGTCTGCCTGAGACTACTGTGGTCACCGGAGCCTTGTGCGAAGGGGGCCGAAGTTCATTTGAAACAGGAAATTTTAGAGGTTGAGTTATCACGTTATGGTGAGCCGTTTAGGACTGTTGACTAATAACTGTTGACTGTTCGCTGAAAATGGGGAATTAGCTCAGCTGGCTAGAGCGCCTGCCTTGCACGCAGGAGGTCACCGGTTCGACTCCGGTATTCTCCACCAAAGAGAGACTTGGCCGTTTTTTGGGGCCAGGGCGTCCCGACCGCAGCGTCGGGAAGGTCACCGGTTCGACTCCGGTATTCTCCACGGATGCCAGATCAAGTTTGGCATAAACGTTCATTGACATATTGGGACGGAGCGCGATGGGATTTTGTCCCGTTGCTGCGAAGTCGAAGAAGAAACACGAAGTAGAATAGAATATATAAGGATTACGAGGGCATTTCCCGGCTTTATGCCGGGAGGTGCGACAAGCAAGAGAAGGGCGTATGGGGGATGCCTAGGCTCCCAGAGGCGACGAAGGACGTGATAAGCTGCGAAAAGCCGCGGGGATCTGCACACGAGATTTGATCCGCGGATGTCCGAATGGGGCAACCCGGCTGGTTGAAGGCCAGTCATCCCGATTTATCGGGAAGCTAACCCGCTGAACTGAAACATCTAAGTAGGCGGAGGAAGAGAAAACAAGAGTGATTCCGTTAGTAGTGGCGAGCGAAAGCGGAGCAGCCCAAACCAATGTTGTTTCGGCAATGTTGGGGTTGTAGGACCACGATGTTCTTTGTGCGATCAACCGGAAGCAGTTGGAAAGCTGCACGAGAGGGGTGACAGTCCCGTACGGGCAAGTCGCATTAAAGATAGTGGTATCCTGAGTAGCGCGGGGCACGTGAAACCCTGTGTGAATCCGGCGGGACCATCCGCCAAGGCTAAATACTCCTGGGAGACCGATAGTGAACCAGTACCGTGAGGGAAAGGTGAAAAGAACCGTGAATAACGGAGTGAAAGAGACCCTGAAACCATACGCCTACAAGCGGTCGGAGCCCATTTATGGGTGACGGCGTGCCTTTTGCATAATGAGCCTACGAGTTACTTTTGTTAGCGAGGTTAAGCACTTCTGGTGCGCAGCCGTAGCGAAAGCGAGTCTGAACAGGGCGCTTTAGTTAGCAGTAGTAGACGCGAAACCGTGCGATCTACCCATGGGCAGGTTGAAGCTGT